>NZ_CP109427.1:6109270-7331124 GCF_036250695.1 Streptomyces sp. NBC_01497
GACGGGCGTCGCGGACGTTCTCGCGGCGGCGGTGCAGCCCGACACCAGGGCGGCCGCACACAAGCCGGCGGTCAGGGGCAGCAGCGGCCGGCGCGAGCGGCCGCGGTACAGGGATCGGTCCATGACCGGAGTATCCCTTTTGCACTATTTATCGAATGGGCGGCGCGCGGCGGACGGCTCCGCTCCCACGCACCCGGCCCCCGCTCGGGCCGACGTGCGCGCCGACGAGTCCTTCAGGACCGCGCGGAAGCGGTGAACCCGCGCAGGCGGGCCCGGCTGCGAACAGCGGTGTGTCAGCCCCGCACGCCGCACAGGTGCAGCAGCGCCGCCACCGAGCGGTAGGGGTCGGTGCGCCCGGCCCGCTCCTCGGCCGCGAGCAGCAGGTCGAGCTCCCCGCCGCAGGGCGGCTCCGCCTCGTCGTCGGCCGCGTCCGTGAAGACCCGCACCCCGTACCAGGCGCCCAGTGGCGCGGCGATCCCCTCCAGCGTCCGGGTCACGTCCGCCAGCCGGTCCGCGCGGACCGTAAGGCCGAGCCGGTTCGTGTACGAGGACCCGTCGAAGGCGGCGAGCGCCGTGCGCCAGTCGCCCTCACAACCGGAACGCAGCGCGAGCGCGTCACCATTGCGTACGAGGAGCGAGAGCAGCCCGCCCGGCGCGAGCATCCTGGCGAGGCCGGCGAGCAGCGCGTCCGGCTCGCGCACGTACATCAGCACGCCGTGGCACAGGACGACGTCGAAGGCGCCCGGTTTGAAGTGCACCCCCGTGTCCATGCCCTCGCCCTGAATCAGGCGGACCCGCTCCCTGATGCCCTCCGGCTCCCGCGCCAGTTCGGCACGGGCAGCGGCCACCATCCGCGGATCGGACTCCAACCCGGTCACGGCGTGGCCCGCGCGGGCGAGGCGCAGCGCCTGGGTGCCCTGGCCCATGCCGACGTCCAGTACGCGCAGCCGCTGCCCGACCGGGAAGCGGCCGGATATCTGCTCCTCCAACTGCCGGGAGACCAGTTCCTGGCGCACGACGTTGCGCAGTCCGCCCAGCCCCTTCAGCCAGGGGGTGGACCCGTCGCGGAAGCCGCCGTCGTCCTGGGCCGGGCCGAGGGGGGCCGACCTGTCGTCCTGAGGGGTGCCGAGGGGGGCGGGCCTGTCCTCCCGTGGTGCGCCGAGGAAGACGGACCTCTCGTCCTCGGACGAGCCGAGGGAGACGGAACCGTCGTCACCGTCGTCCCGGCTCGCGTCATCCGGTGCGGAAAGGTCCGCAGGATGGCTGCTCAGAGTTTCGCCCCGCGCTTGACCTGCGGCTTCGGCAGCCGGAGCTTGCGGATCTGCAGCGTCCGCATCAGGCCGTACATGACGACGCCACGCGACGGCTCGTTCGGGAAGCGGACCGCGATCTGCTTCTTCAGGCGCAGGCCCAGGAAGACCGAGTCCACGACCATCGCGATGATCACGAGCAGCCACAGCAGCAGCGCGATGTTCTGCAGCGCGCCCACCCGCACCATCGTGAGGACCAGGATCACCACGGCGGACGGCAGGAAGAACTCGGCGGCGCAGAACCTCGCGTCGACATAGTTGCGCGCGAAGCGGCGCACAGGGCCCTTGTCGCGCGCCGGCAGGTAGCGCTCGTCGCCGTTGTTCAGCGCCTCGCGCTGGCGCGCCATGTCGGACCTGCGCGTCTCCCGCTGGCGCTTGACCGCCGTCTTGCGGTCGGCCGGAGGCGTCGTGGCGCGGCGGCGTTGCGACTGTGAGTCGCTGCGCTTCGGCGTCGGCCTGCCCTTGGGGGCCTGCGGGTCGCGTGAGTGCTTGGTCAGGTCGGCCGTCACCTGGGTGGCGGGCGCCTTCTCTTCGTTCGAACGGCTACGGAACACAAGGGCCAAGGGTACGGGCTCGGCCGCGCGGGCCCCAACATCGCGCCGGGAACGATCGCGCAACAGCCTTCGTCTTCAGGGTGTGCGGGAGGGACGAGACCGCGCGTACGCCCGTCGCGAGCGGGATCGGGCCCTCGGTGGGCGGAATGCGCCGTCCCGGTGGGGACCCGTACTCCCTCCGCCGGAGCGGGCTCCCCCGACAGTCGTCCTTGGGGATGACCGCATCCACGCTCGAACAGTGCGGTAATAGAGGCAGGACCCGTACTGTGGGTTCTGTTGGAGTGCTGGTTCCGGAGTCCGTCATGAAGGGGGCGCGCGAAGCCCATGAGCGGTGTGATGAAGCGTATGGGGATGATCTTCCGCGCGAAGGCCAACAAGGCCCTGGACAGGGCCGAGGACCCGCGGGAGACACTTGATTACTCCTACCAGAAGCAGCTGGAACTGCTGCAGAAGGTGCGCCGGGGTGTGGCGGACGTGGCCACGTCGCGCAAGCGCCTCGAATTGCAGCTGAGCCAGCTCCAGGGGCAGTCGACCAAGCTGGAGGAGCAGGGCCGCAAGGCGCTCGCCCTCGGACGCGAGGACCTCGCGCGCGAGGCGCTGTCCCGCAAGGCGGCGCTGCAGCAGCAGGTCTCCGACCTGGAGACGCAGCACCAGACGCTGCAGGGCGAGGAGGAGAAGCTGACGCTCGCGGCGCAGCGCCTCCAGTCCAAGGTGGACGCCTTCCGTACGAAGAAGGAGACCATCAAGGCGACGTACACGGCGGCCCAGGCGCAGACCCGGATCGCCGAGTCGTTCTCCGGCATCTCCGAGGAGATGGGCGACGTCGGCCTGGCGATCCAGCGCGCCGAGGACAAGACGGCGCAGCTCCAGGCGAGGGCCGGCGCGATCGACGAGCTGCTGGCGTCCGGCGCCCTCGACGACCAGTCGGGCCTGGCGAAGGACGACATCGCGACCGAGCTGGACCGGATCTCCGGCGGTTCGGACGTGGAGCTGGAGCTCCAGCGCATGAAGGCGGAGCTCGCGGGCGGTTCGTCCGCCCCGCAGGCCATTGAGGGCGGCGCGGAGCAGGGCGACGCGCAGCGGCCGAACTTCGACAAGGGCTGAGGCGCGTCATGATCGTACGGATCATGGGGGAAGGTCAGGCCAGGATCGCGGAAAGTCACCTGGCGGAGCTGGACGAGCTGGACGACCAGCTGCTGGCCGAGGTCAAGGGCGGTGACGAGGCGGGCTTCCGCCGCACGCTCACCGCACTGCTCGACCGGGTCCGGGAGCTCGGCGAACCGTTGCCCGACGACTCGCTCCAGCCGTCGGATCTCATCCTGCCCGCAGGTGAGGCCACGCTCGAACAGGTGCGGGACCTGTTGAGCGACGAGGGCCTGATCCCTTCGTCCATCTGAGCCGGCTGACCGACCACACCGTGCGTACTCCCCGCTCCAGCGACGTGACCGCCCCGCGCCCTGACGGCGCGGGGCGGCCCGCTGCCCGCGTCCGCGTGCCCGGCGACGCTCCCGGGGCGCGGCCGCCCGCCCCGCGTGCCGGGGCCGCCGCATCGCGAGCCGCCACCCGCCCCCTCGGCCCGCGCGCCGCGGCGGACGGTACGGGGGAGCCCGCGAGCCGTGAGTCCGCCGCCCCCGCGACCGGCGCGCTGCTGCGCGCACGCTGCTGGTCCCGGGCCCATCCCACCGGGCCCGACGTGGGAATCGCCCTCGCCGTCCTGATCTGCATGTTCGGTACGGCCTTCGCACACCCGCGCGGCCACCGGGGCTTCACCGCGCCCATCGAGGTGCATCCGCCGGGCGCGCTCGGCATCGTGCTGATGACGCTCGCCGCGGCGGCGCTCGTGCTGCGCCGGCGCCGCCCGCGCTCCGTACTCCTCGTCACCGTCGGGCTCACCGTGCTCGACCTTGCCGTCGGCCGGCCGAACGCGCCCGTGGCCTTCACCGTCGTCGTCGCTCTCTTCACCCTCGCGGCGCACACCGACCGGCCCACCACCTGGCGGGTCGGCCTGCTCACGATGGGCGTGCTGACGGCCGCCGCCATGGCCTTCGGTTCCGGGCCCTGGTACTCCCAGCAGAACCTGGGCGTCTTCGCGTGGACCGGGATGGGGGCAGCGGCGGGCGACGCCGTCCGCAGCCGCCGCGCGTTCATAGACGCGATGCGGGAGCGCGCCGAACGCGCCGAACGCACCCGCGAGGAGGAGGCCGGGCGGCGCGTCGCCGAGGAGCGGCTGCGCATCGCCCGCGACCTGCACGACGTGGTCGCCCACCACATCGCCCTGGTCAACGTCCAGGCCGGGGTCGCGGCGCACGTCATGGACAAGCGTCCCGACCAGGCCAAGGAGGCGCTGGCACACGTACGGGAAGCCAGCCGCAGCGCCATCGACGAGCTGCGCGCGACGGTCGGCCTGCTGCGCCAGTCCGGGGACCCCGAGGCGCCCACCGAACCGGCACCGGGCCTCGCGCAGCTCGACGCGCTCGTCGACACGTTCCGCTCCGCCGGGCTGCCGGTCAGGTGCCTGGTGGCGGACGAAGCCCCCCGGCTGCCCGCGGCCGTCGGCCTCGCCGCGTACCGCGTGGTCCAGGAGGCGCTGACGAACGTCCGCAAACACGCGGGCACGGGCGCCGGGGCCGAGGTCAGTGTGGTCCGCACGCCGACGGGCATCGAGGTCACCGTCCTGGACGACGGCGGCGCGGGTCCGCGCGAGCCCGCGCCGGGCGGCGGGCACGGCCTGCTCGGCATGCGGGAACGTGTCACCGCGCTCGGTGGCACCCTCGTCGCGGAACCCCGCTACGGGGGCGGCTTCCGGGTGCAGGCGATACTGCCGGTGCAGCCACGAGAAGGGGAGCGCGCGTGACGATCAGGGTCCTGCTCGCGGACGACCAGGCGCTGCTCCGCAGCGCCTTTCGGGTCCTGGTCGACTCGGAGCCGGACATGGAGGTCGTGGCGGAGGCCGCCGACGGCGCACAGGCCGTCGCGCTCGCCCGTTCCGAGAAGGCCGACGTGGTCCTCATGGACATCCGCATGCCCGGCACGGACGGGCTCGCCGCGACCCGGATGATCAGCGCGGACCCCGAACTCGCCGGGGTGCACGTGGTGATGCTGACCACCTTCGAGGTGGACGAGTACGTGGTGCAGTCGCTGCGCGCCGGCGCGTCGGGATTCCTCGGCAAGGGCGCGGAGCCGGTGGAACTGCTCAACGCGATCCGCATCGCGGCGGCGGGCGAGGCGCTGCTGTCGCCCCTCGCGACCAAGGGCCTGATCGCTTCCTTCCTCGCGCAGCGCGGCCCGGACGACGGCCGCGAGGGGTCGGCCGCGCACGCGGACCGGCTGGCCACGCTGACCGTGCGCGAGCGGGAGGTGCTGGGCCTGGTGGCAGGCGGCCACTCCAACGACGAGATCGCCGAGCGCCTCGTGGTCAGCCCCCTCACCGTGAAGACGCACGTCAACCGGGCCATGGCCAAACTCGGCGCCCGCGACAGGGCGCAATTGGTGGTATTCGCGTACGAATCAGGGCTGGTGCGTCCGAGGGTGGAGTAGTACTCCGCCGCCGTGTACTGCAGGCGCGGTACGCGGCGACCTCCGGAAATGGACCTGCGGCGGACGGAAACGCCCCTTTCCATGCCTGATCGTGTAGAGGGGCCGGATCGCCGCTCGGCCCCCGACGGCCGGCCGGCGCGTCACCACCCGTCACCGCCGCCCGCCCACCTGCCGTTCCACACGGCCGCGTAGACGCAGCACGCAGACGCAGCACGCACACAGAAGAGAGACCCCATGTCCTGGCTGTCCAGGTTCAGCCTCAGACAACGGGCCCTGATAGGCCTGATGTCGATCATCGCCCTCGTGTTCGGCGCGATAGCGATACCGCAGCTGAAGCAGCAGCTGTTGCCGCCCATCGACCTGCCGCTGGTGTCGGTGGTGGCTCCCTACCAGGGTGCGTCTCCCGACGTGGTCGAGAAGCAGGTGGCCGAGCCGCTGGAGAACGCCATCAAGGCGGTCGACGGTGTGAGCAGTGTCACCTCCACCTCCAGCGAGGGCAGTGCCACCGTCGTCGCGAGCTTCGGCTTCGGCTCGTCCGGCACCAAGCAGCTCGTCGCCGACATCCAGCAGGCCGTCAACCGCGCCTCCAACCAGCTTCCGGAGAGCGTCGACCCGCAGGTCCTCGCGGGATCCACGGACGACCTGCCGACGGTGGTGCTCGCCGTCACCTCGACCAAGGACCAGCAGGCGCTCGCCGACCAGCTCGACCGTACGGTCGTGCCCGACCTCCAGGGCATCGACGGCGTCGGCCAGGTCAACGTCGACGGGGTGCGCGACCTGCAGGTCGCCGTCACACCCGACCCGAAGAAGCTCGCCGAGGCGGGCCTGACCGCGGGATCGGTCTCCGACGCGCTCAAGGCCGGCGGCGTGCCCGTGCCGGCAGGGTCGTTCGCCGAGGACGGCAAGAGCCGTACCGTGCAGGTCGGCACCGGTTTCACCTCGCTCAAGCAGATCCAGAACCTTGAGGTCTCGCCCGCGGCGGCCCCCGGCACCGCGCCCGGCAAGCCCGTACGTCTCGGTGACATCGCCACCGTCGCGCAGCGGCCGGCGGCGCAGACCGCGCTGACCCGTACGGACGGCCGGCCCAGCCTCGCCGTCAACATCACCATGGACTCGCAGGACGGCAGCGCCGTCTCGATCTCCAACGCGGTCCAGGACAAACTGCCCCACCTGCGCGACCAGCTGGGCTCCGGCACGAAGATCGTCGTCGCGAGCGACCAGGGCCCCGCGGTCTCCAAGTCGATCTCCGGCCTGACCACCGAGGGCGCCCTCGGCCTGGTCTTCGCGGTGATCGTGATCCTGCTGTTCCTGGCGTCGCTCAGGTCGACGCTGGTCACCGCGATCTCCATCCCGCTGTCCGTCGTCATCGCGCTGATCGTGCTGTGGATCGACGGCCAGACGCTGAACGTCCTCAGCCTGGGCGGTCTGACCATCGCCATCGGCCGCGTCGTCGACGACTCGATCGTGGTCCTGGAGAACATCAAGAGACACCTCGGCTACGGCGAGGAGCGCCACACGGCGATCGTCAACGCCGTCAAGGAGGTCGCGGGCGCGGTCACCGCCTCCACCCTGACCACCGTCGCGGTGTTCCTGCCCATCGGCCTGGTCGGCGGCATCGTCGGCGAACTGTTCGGATCGTTCTCCCTGACCGTGACGGCCGCGCTGCTCGCCTCGCTGCTCGTGTCGCTGACGGCCGTGCCTGTCCTGTCCTACTGGTTCCTGCGGCCCCCCAAGGGCACGAAGGGCATCAGCGAGGACGAGGCCCGCCGCCTGGCCGAGGAGAAGGAGAGCAACAGCAGGCTCCAGCGCGCCTATGTGCCGGTGCTCCGCTGGGCCACCCGCAAGCGCCTCACCAGCGTGCTGATCGCCGTGGTGATCCTCGTCGGCACCCTCGGCATGTCGAGCTTCCTGAAGACCAACTTCTTCGACAACAGCGACCAGGACGTCCTCTCGATCAGCCAGAAGCTGGCGCCCGGCACCAGCCTGGCGACGACGAACGAAGCCGCGAAGAAGGTCGAGAAGGTCCTCGCGGACCTGGACCAGGTCAAGGACTACCAGGTCACCGTCGGCACCTCCGGCTTCCAGGCCGCCCTCGGCGGCGCCGCGGGCACCAACCAGGCCAGCTACCAGGTGACCGTCAAGGACGCCTCGCAGTACGAGAAGACGCAGAGCGCCATCGAGGACAAGCTGCGCGGCCTCAAGGGTGTCGGCGCCACGACGGTCTCCGCGGGCGGCGGCTTCGGCAGCTCGGACCTGAGCGTCACGGTCAAGGCCGGCGACTCGGCGACGCTGAAGAAGGCGTCCGACCTGGTGACGGCCGCGGTCGGTACGCTCAGCCACGTCACCGACGTGCAGAGCGACCTGTCGCAGTCCATTCCGCGCGTCTCCGTCACCGCCAACGACAAGGCGGCGGACGCCGGGTACAACAACGCGACGCTGGGCGCCGCCGTGGCGCAGGCCGTCAGCGGCACGAAGTCCGGCACCGCGATCCTGGACGACACCGAGCGCGACGTGGTGGTCACCTCGAAGCAGCCGGCGACGACCGTCGCGCAGCTCAAGGACCTGCCCCTCGGCCCGGTGAAGCTGGGTCAGATCGCCGATGTGAAGGTCGTACCGGGGCCGGTCTCCATGACGCGGATCGACGGCAACCGCGCCGCCACCGTCACGGCCCGTCCGACCGGTGACAACACCGGCTCGGTCAGCAGCGCGCTCCAGTCCAAGGTGAAGGCGCTGAAGCTGCCGTCGGGCGCCACCGCGTCCATCGGCGGTGTGACGTCGGACCAGAGCGACGCGTTCAAGAAGCTCGGCCTCGCCATGCTGGCCGCGGTCGCGATCGTGTTCATGCTGCTGGTCGGCACCTTCAGGTCCCTGGTCCAGCCGCTGATCCTGCTGGTCTCGATCCCGTTCGCGGCGACCGGCGCGCTCGGCCTGCTGCTGGTGACGGGCACCCCGCTCGGTGTGCCCACCATGATCGGCATGCTGATGCTGATCGGCATCGTGGTCACCAACGCGATCGTGCTGATCGACCTCATCAACCAGTACAGATCGCGCGGGTTCGGTGTGGTCGAGGCGGTCATCGAGGGTGGCAGGCACCGGCTGCGCCCGATCCTGATGACGGCGCTCGCCACGATCTTCGCGCTGCTTCCGATGGCGCTCGGGGTCACCGGCGAGGGCGGCTTCATCGCCCAGCCGCTGGCGGTGGTCGTGATCGGCGGCCTGATCTCCTCGACGCTGCTGACCCTGCTGCTCGTGCCGACGCTCTATGCGATGGTCGAGCTGCGCAAGGAGCGCCGCGCGAAGAAGAAGGCCGCCGGGAGCGGCGGCGACGCGGAGCCGCGGTCCGACGCGCAGGGCGGGCGGGTCCGGCAGGACGCGCACGCCTGACGCGGGCGGCCGTGGCGAAGGGGGTGCCCCCGGCGGATGTTTCCGCCGGGGGCACCCCCTTGTGTCCCTGTGATGGCCGGTGGCCGGTGGCCGGTGGCAGCCCGGTCCCGCCCCTGTCGCCGTGCTGGGGGGTGGCAGCCCTGCTCCCGGCCGGCCGGTTCGCCCGGTTCCCGGTCCCCGTGGGTATCCCGCGGGCGCGGGCCGCGGGATACGGTTACGGCAGGGCGAGCATCTGCTCCAGGGCCAGTTGCGCGTAGTGCGCGGTGTCGGCGTCCACCCGGATCTGGTTGATCTCGTTGCCGTCCGCGAGCGACTCCAGCGTCCACACCAGGTGGGGCAGGTCGATGCGGTTCATGGTGGAGCAGAAGCACACCGTGCGGTCCAGGAAGACGATCTCCTTGTCCTCGGCGGCGAATCGGTTCGCCAGCCGCCGTACGAGGTTCAGTTCGGTGCCCACGGCCCACTTCGACCCGGCGGGGGCCGCTTCCAGGGCCTTGATGATGTACTCGGTCGAGCCCACCTCGTCGGCGGCGGAGACGACTTCGTACTGGCACTCCGGGTGCACCAGGACGTTGACGCCGGGTATGCGCTCCCGGACCTCCCTGACCGAGTCCAGCGAGAAGCGGCCGTGCACGGAGCAGTGGCCGCGCCACAGGATCATCTTCGCGTCGCGCAGCTGCTGGGTGGTCAGGCCCCCGTTCGGCCGGTGCGGGTTGTAGACGACACAGTCCTGGAGGGACATGCCGAGGTCCCGTACCGCGGTGTTGCGGCCGAGGTGCTGGTCGGGCAGGAACAGCACCTTGTCGCCCTGCTCGAACGCCCAGTTCAGGGCTCGTTCCGCGTTGGACGACGTGCAGATCGTGCCGCCGTGCCGCCCGGTGAAGGCCTTGATGTCGGCCGAGGAGTTCATGTACGAGACGGGGACCACGCGGTCCGCCACGCCCGCGTCCGTCAGGACGTCCCAGCACTCCGCGACCTGCTCGGCGGTGGCCATGTCGGCCATGGAACAGCCCGCCGCGAGGTCGGGGAGGATGACCTTCTGCTCGGGGGCGGTCAGGATGTCCGCCGACTCCGCCATGAAGTGCACGCCGCAGAAGACGATGTACTCGGCGCCGGGGCGGGCCGCGGCGTCCCGCGCGAGCTTGAAGGAGTCGCCCGTCACATCGGCGAACTGGATGACCTCGTCGCGCTGGTAGTGGTGGCCGAGTACGAACACCCGGTCGCCGAGCCGCTCCTTGGCGGCGCGGGCGCGGGCCACGAGGTCGGGGTCGGAGGGGGCGGGCAGGTCGCCGGGACACTCGACCCCCCGCTCGCTGCGCGGGTCGGCCTCCCGGCCGAGCAGCAGCAGCGCCAGCGGTGTGGGCTGCACGTCGAGTTCCGTAAGGGGTTGGGCCGTGGTCACGTCACGCACCCTTTCTTCTCTGCGTACCGGAGTACTGCGTCACGCCTTTTCGTCGGATTGACGCTATCTATCATATCCGCTTCGCGTCATATTGACGATGCGGATACCGTCGATGTGACGCGATCCCGGCCGGGTGAACCGGCGGAACAGGTACCCGCGCGTGCCCGGCGGCCCGGCGGCACCCGCCCCGAGGCGAACGGACCCCGCGGCCCGTCCCGTACCGGCGTGCGATGTGCGAGCATGAAGTGGGGAATGAGTACCGAGCCGTGGAATGAATCCGCGGCCACGCCGGTTTTCGCATTCGGCAAGCAGTCCGTACAACCCGGGAGAGAAGCAGATGTCCGTATCGGACGAGACCACCACCGTGAGCGACGGCATCCTCCTGTCCGACGCCGCCGCGAGCAAGGTCAAGACCCTGCTCGACCAGGAGGGACGCGAGGATCTCGCGTTGCGCGTCGCCGTTCAGCCCGGTGGCTGCTCCGGCCTGCGTTACCAGCTGTTCTTCGACGAGCGATCGCTCGACGGCGACATCGTCAAGGACTTCGGCGGCGTCAAGGTCGTCACCGACCGCATGAGCGCCCCGTACCTGGGCGGTGCCTCGATCGACTTCGTCGACACGATCGAGAAGCAGGGCTTCACCATCGACAACCCGAACGCGACGGGTTCCTGCGCCTGCGGTGACTCCTTCCACTGAGTCATCCCGCGCGACCACGAAAGGCGGCGGCCCCCTGTGGGGACCGCCGCCTTTCGCATGCCCGCGTCCGCCGGGCCGGCACTCGCTCCGGCGCGGCGGCGGGAGATCCGCCCGGCCGCCGCGCCTGGCGTCAGGACGCCGCGTGCGGCACGTTCGTGCCCGTCGTGGCGCTGACCACGTCCCGGTCACCCACCGGTCGCTCCAGCGTCACGGTCCTGCTCAGCCGCTTCGCCAGCGCCACGCACTTCTCGCCCGGCTTCGGACGGGGCTTGACCAGGCGCACCTTCACCGCGGACCCCGACTCGTCCGCCGTCATCCCGTACGTCCCGCAGACACCGCCCCAGAACCGCACCGTGAGATCGCGGCCGTGCGTGCTGTACGAGAGGGTCCCCGGGTCGGCCCCGCTGCCCGTCCCGGAGGGCGAGGCGCCCGAGGGGGGCGGCGCGCCCGTGCCGGATCCGGTGCCGCCGCCCGGCCTCATCCCGCCCGGCGGCAGCGGCGGCCGCAGGTAGGCGGGCGCCACCGCCGGCTGCGTCACCCGGTAGGCCGGCGTGCCGCCTCCGGGATCCACCGTGAACAGCCACGACGGTACGAGCGCGAGCCGTCCGTCCACGGCGCGGGCCGCGAGCCCGAACGCCACGGACTCCACCGCCACGGTCCGCTCGTCCGTCGGCGGCCGGGACGCACAGCCGCTCGTGGGCGCCGGTTCCGCGCCCGTGACGGGTCCGCCAGTGAGCGGCTCGGCCGTGGCGCACCCGCCGGTCCCCGACGTGGTGCCCGACGCCGCCGCGTTGAGCGCCTTCAGGGCCTCGGCCGCGCCGGTCACCGGGTAGGACGCGCCCGCCTGCGGCACGGCGAGCTGCCCGCCGCCGTCCGCGATCCGCCCGTCGGCGCCGACCTGCAGACCGGTCGTCCAGCCGTAGGTGGGAAGGCCCGCGACCACCGGGTCGGCGTTCACCACGCGCACGGCCCCCAGCAGCTGCCGCGCGTCGAGGTGCGCGCCGCTCTGCCCCACGGCCTTGAGCACCGGCGCGGCGGCCCGTTCGGCCACCGCCTCGCTCACCGCGCCGCCCGACCGGCGCACGATGCCGCCGGGATCGGGCCCGGTGGCGGTGCCCGGGCAGGCCTTGCCCTTCGCGCAGTCGTCCCCGTACGACGGGACGGCGCGGGAGAACGTCCAGGTGCCGGGTGCCTTCTTCTGCACCCGAAGCAGTGGCCCGGAACCGGCCGCCCCGCTGCCGACCTGCCAGAACTGCCCTGAGGTACGCGGGGTGCCGGGCACTCCCAGCGCCCGGGCGAGCGCCGTGACCCGTCCGGCGCCGACGTCGGCGCCGCCGTCGTAGACCCGCGCCGAGTCCGGCCCGCCGGGCAGCGCGCCCTCGACCCGGTAGAGCAGTCCGCGCGGGTCCGGTTCGCCCGGGGCGATGCCGTGCGCCGACGGCGGCGACGGGGACACCGACGCCATGGGCCCGCCGGGGTTCACCGGGTCGTCCACGGGACCGATACGCAGCGGCGGCCTTGCCTCCGCGCCCCGCGTGTCACTCCCGCCCGATCCGGCCGCGAGGTAGACGCCGCCGCCCGCCACGACCAGGACCGCCGCCGCCACCGAGGCGACCGCGAGCGGGGTGCGCCGCCCCCGGCGGCCCGGCGGACGGGCGGTCCCGGACTCCGTGCCGCGGTGGGCGATCCCGTCCCGGGGTTCTTCCGGCTCCTGCGTGCTGCTCACGGCTGCGCTCCTTCGGCCGGTCATCC
The DNA here is from genome assembly GCF_036250695.1 of Streptomyces sp. NBC_01497. NCBI lineage: Bacteria > Bacillati > Actinomycetota > Actinomycetes > Kitasatosporales > Streptomycetaceae > Streptomyces > Streptomyces sp. NBC_01497. Next base: position 6,121,904 of record NZ_CP109427.1, read on the forward strand.
GTTCGTCTGTCCACTCGTATGTCCACGGTCAACGGTGGGACGTGGCGGCCCCCCGCCCGGTTCCGGCACTGCGGCGCGGCAGGGCGGGCGAGGGGGAGGAGGTGACGGGCCGGCGGGTGATCGGGGCCGGTGCGGCCGAACGGGGGCGCGCCGGTCGTCCGGCGGGCCTCAGTCCCGGCGGGGACCGGTTCCCGGCCGCGCGGCCTCAGTCCCGGCGGGGACCGGTTCCCGGCCGCGCGGCCTCAGTCCCCGTACTCGGACATGCCGGCCACCAGCCGTACCGCTCCGGGATCGACCCGTACCCCGGCGATCGGCGGCACCGGGCCGCCCACTCGCCCCGTCGGCCGGGCCCCCCAGCGCGCGGCCATGCGGGCACAGTCGCCGCGCAGCTCCGCCATGCCCGTTCCCGGCTCGATGCCGACGCCACCGCCGGACCTGACGCACCTGTCTCCGTGATTCGTCATGCACCCACGGTACGCACCCGCTCACAGTGGGCAAACTTCTGCTTTCGGGTGGTTTCTCGTCCATGTGCCCGGGTCCTCCCCGCCACCGCCCCAGCGGGTAGCGGTAGCGTGAAGTGCCAACCGTTCGTATCCCCAGGAGCGTTCACGCCGTGCGAATCGCAGTCTCCGGCTCCATCGCCACCGACCACCTGATGACCTTTCCTGGACGCTTCTCGGAGCAGCTGGTCGCGGACCAGCTCCACACGGTCTCCCTGTCCTTCCTCGTCGACAACCTCGACGTGCGCAGGGGCGGGGTCGCTCCCAACATCTGCTTCGGCATGGGCCAGCTGGGCCTTCGGCCGATCCTGGTCGGCGCCGCGGGAGAGGACTTCGACGAGTACCGCGGCTGGCTGGACCGGCACGGCGTCGACACCGGGTCCGTCCACATCTCCGACCATCTGCACACCGCGCGCTTCGTGTGCACGACGGACACCGACCACAACCAGATCGGTTCCTTCTACACCGGCGCCATGAGCGAGGCCCGGCTGATCGAGATCCAGCACGTCGCGGACCGTGTCGGCGGGCTCGACCTGCTGCTGATCGGCGCGGACGACCCCGAGGCGATGCTCCGGCACACCGAGGAGTGCCGCTCGCGCGGCATCCCGTTCGCCGCCGACTTCTCCCAGCAGATCGCCCGCATGGACGGCGACGACATCCGCGCTCTCCTCGAAGGCGCCACCTACCTCTTCTCGAACGAGTACGAGAAGGGACTCATCGAGGCCAAGACCGGCTGGACCGACGCCGAGATCCTCAGCCGCGTCGGCCACCGCATCACGACCCTCGGCAAGAACGGCGCCCGCGTCGAGAAGATGGGCCACCCCGCCATCGAGGTCGGCTGCGCGCAGGAGCAGACCAAGGCCGACCCCACCGGCGTCGGCGACGCCTTTCGCGCGGGCTTCCTCGCGGGCCTGTCCTGGGGGGTCTCCATGGAGCGTGCCGCCCAGGTCGGCTGCATGCTGGCGACGCTGGTCATCGAGACGGTCGGCACCCAGGAGTACACACTGGCGCGCAACCACTTCATGGAGCGCTTCACCAAGGCGTACGGCCACGACGCCGCGGTCGAGGTCCAGGGCCACCTGCCCGCCTGACCCCGGCTGAAGGCTCCCGGCGCGCCTGGCCTGCGCCCGGCGGCACGCGGCTCAGGACAGCCGGCGGACCGTGTACGCGACACCGCGGTCCGCCGGCCGCTCTCCCACGTACCGCTGTCCGCGCATCTCGCACCACGCCGGGATGTCGAGCCGCGCCGCCGCGTCGTCCGACAGCACCGTCACGGTCCCCCCGACCGGCACCCGGCCGAAGACCTTCGCCAGCTCGATCACCGGGATGGGGCACCGGCGGCCCAGCGCGTCGACGACCATCGGTTCCTCCTGCTCCGGCAGGGGGCCCGGCGCACGCTCCGGCGCGGCGGGCTCCGGCGCCGCCGCCCGCACCGGGGCGGACGCGGGCGCGTCGAGCTGTGCCCGTACGGCCGCGACGGCGCCCGGCAGCACCGCGAGGAACCGCTCGACGTCCGCGCGCTCCGTCCCGCGCGGCAGTGACACCCGTACGTTCCCCTCCGACAGCACGCCCATCGCCCGCAGCACATGGCTCGGCGTCAGTGTGTCGCTCGTGCAGGACGATCCCGACGACACCGAGAAGCCCGCCCGGTCCAGTGCGTGCAGCAGCGTCTCGCCGTCGACATAGAGACACGAGAACGTGACCAGGTGGGGGAGCCTCGCCACCGGATCGCCCACGACCTCCACGTCCGGTACCAGTTCGGGCACCCGCGCCCTGATCAGGTCCACCAGCGCGCCGAGCCGCCGGGCCTCCTCGGCGGCCTCCTCCCGCACCGCGCGCAGCGACGCCGCCGCCGCCACCACCGCCGGGATGTTCACGAACCCCGGCACGCGCCCCGACTCCCGCTCGTCCGCCGGGCCTTGTGGCGCGAACCGGACCCCCTTGCGCACCGCGAGCAGCCCCACGCCCGCCGGGCCGCCCCACTTGTGCGCGCTCGCCGTGAGCAGCGACCAGGGGCCGTCCACCGGGCCCCAGCCCAGCGACTGCGCCGCGTCCACCAGCAGCGGCACCCCTCGCTCCCGGCACGCCCCGGCCACCTCGGCCACCGGCTGCACCGTGCCCACCTCGTGGTTCGCCGACTGCAGACACGCGAGCGCCGTGTCCGCGCGCAGCGCGTCGGCGTACCCGCCGGGCGACACCGCCCCGCCCCGGCCGACGGGCACCTCCGTGAGCGAACCGCCCGCGTCCGCCGCGTGCCCGGCCGCGTGCAGCACCGACGAGTGCTCGACCGCCGACACCACCACATGGGCGCCGACACGCCGACGCGCGAAAAGGGCCCCGGACATCCCCGCGTGGACCGCCTGCGTCCCCGAATGAGTGAAAACCAGTTCGTCCGCGCGACACCCCACGGCCTCCGCGGCGGCCGCCCTGGCGGACTCCAGGAGCAGCGCGGCCCGCCGCCCCTCCCGGTACAGCCGGGCCGGATCCGCCCACCCCTCGTCGAGGGACGCCTGCAGCGCCTGACGGGCGACGGGGTGCAGCGGAGCGGAGGAAGCCGAGTCGAAGTAGGACACGTCGCGAGGCTAACCCGAGCCGCCGCGCGAGGCCGGAGGGAGTGTCAGAACCGGGGCCCGGCCAGGGGTTGAATCCCTTCGGGGAGTCGGACGGCGCGTTGGGCACCCTCCCCGCGCGACGCCAAATAGCGTCCAGTAGGGTTTGGTCCGCATAAACATCAAACCCCTGCCCGTGACAGGGCCGGCGACGACCGAGACGGCCGCAGCCGCCCGCGCGGGCGAGACTCTCGGGAAGGCGCTACGTGAGTCCCAACGGCTCCGACCGCTCGTCGCGGCGCCCGATGCGGCGGAAGCTGCCGCAGGTGGTGCTGACCGCGGGCCTGATCATGGTGACCGCCACCGGTTGCTCTTACAAGGATTTTCCACGCCTTGGTCTACCGACCCCGGTCACGGAGCAGGGACCCCGCGTCCTCTCCCTCTGGCAGGGATCGTGGGCCGCTGCGCTGGTGGTCGGCGTCCTCGTGTGGGGCCTGATCATCTGGAGCGTCATCTTCCACCGGCGTAGCCGTACGAAGATCGAGGTTCCTCCGCAGACCCGGTACAACCTCCCGATCGAGATGTTGTACACCGTGGTTCCGCTGATCATCGTCTCGGTGTTCTTCTACTTCACCGCACGCGATGAGTCGAAGCTCCTCGACCTGTCTCCCAAGCCCGCCCACACCATCAACGTGGTCGGCTACCAGTGGAGCTGGGCCTTCAACTACGTCGAGAACGTGGACGGCAACGACTCGACGGGTTCGAAGGTCCCGAGTGAGCTCAAGGCCATCCCGGACAAGTTCACGAAGGCCTTCCCCAAGGGCGCCGAGGGTGTCTACGACGCCGGTGTCCCGGCTGAGCGCAACCCCCAGACCGGTAACCCCGGTCCGACGCTCTGGCTCCCGAAGGGCCAGAAGGTGCGGTTCATCCTGACGTCGCGTGACGTCATCCATGACTTCTGGGTCCTGCCGTTCCTCATGAAGATGGACGTCGTGCCCGGCCACACCAACTCCTTCGAGGTCACGCCGACCCAGGAAGGCACCTTCCGCGGCAAGTGCGCCGAGCTGTGCGGCGTCGACCACTCGCGGATGCTCTTCAACGTCAAGATCGTCTCTCCGGAGCGCTACCAGCAGCACTTGAAGGACCTGGCGAAGAAGGGCCAGAACGGCTACGTCCCGGCGGGTATCGCCCAGACGGGTCCGGCCAGGAACGCGGAGGACAAGACACTGTGAGCATCCTCAACGAACAATCACAGGGTGCCGAGGACGAGGACTCGTACGCGAACGAGATGCCAGTCCAGAGCCGGCAGCCCGGCAACGTGGCCGTGAAGTGGGTGACCACCACCGACCACAAGACGATCGGCTCGCTGTACCTGATCACGTCGTTCGCGTTCTTCTGCATCGGCGGTGTGCTCGCTCTCATCATGCGTGCGGAGCTGGCGAGGCCGGGTCTGCAGATCCTGTCGAACGAGCAGTTCAACCAGGCGTTCACGATGCACGGCACGATCATGCTGCTGATGTTCGCGACGCCGCTGTTCGCCGGGTTCGCCAACTGGATCATGCCGCTGCAGATCGGCGCGCCCGATGTGGCGTTCCCTCGCCTCAACGCGTTCGCGTACTGGCTGTACCTCTTCGGCTCGCTGATCGCCGTCGGCGGCTTCCTCACCCCGCAGGGTGCGGCCGACTTCGGCTGGTTCGCCTACTCGCCGCTCTCCAGCGCGGTCAACTCGCCGGGTGTCGGCGGTGACATGTGGATCATGGGTCTGGCCTTCTCCGGCTTCGGCACGATCCTCGGCTCCGTCAACTTCATCACGACGATCATCTGCATGCGCGCGCCCGGCATGACGATGTTCCGGATGCCGATCTTCACCTGGAACGTGCTGCTGACCGGTGTGCTGGTCCTGCTGGCCTTCCCGGTGCTGGCCGCCGCGCTGTTCGCGCTGGAGGCCGACCGGAAGTTCGGAGCGCATGTCTTCGATGCCGCGAACGGAGGGGCATTGCTATGGCAACACCTCTTCTGGTTCTTCGGCCATCCAGAGGTGTACATCATCGCGATCCCGTTCTTCGGGATCATCTCCGAGGTCATCCCGGTCTTCAGCCGCAAGCCGATGTTCGGCTACATCGGCCTGGTCGCCGCGACGATCTCCATCGCCGGCCTGTCCGTGACCGTGTGGGCCCACCACATGTACGTGACCGGTGGCGTGCTCCTGCCGTTCTTCTCGTTCATGACCTTCCTGATCGCGGTACCGACCGGTGTGAAGTTCTTCAACTGGATCGGCACCATGTGGAAGGGGTCGCTCTCCTTCGAGACCCCGATGCTCTGGTCGATCGGCTTCCTGATCACCTTCGCGTTCGGCGGCCTCACCGGCGTCATCCTGGCTTCGCCGCCGCTGGACTTCCACGTCTCCGACTCGTATTTCGTGGTGGCGCACTTCCACTACGTGGTGTTCGGGACCGTGGTGTTCGCGATGTTCGCCGGATTCCATTTCTGGTGGCCCAAGTTCACCGGCAAGATGCTGGACGAGCGTCTCGGCAAAATCACCTTCTGGACCCTGTTCGTCGGATTCCACGGCACCTTCCTGGTGCAGCACTGGCTGGGCGCCGAGGGCATGCCGCGGCGTTACGCGGACTACCTCGCCAGCGACGGCTTCACCACGCTGAACACGATCTCGACGATCAGCTCCTTCCTGCTCGGCCTGTCGATCCTGCCGTTCCTCTACAACGTCTGGAAGACGGCGAAGTACGGCAAGAAGGTCGAGGTCGACGACCCCTGGGGCTACGGCCGTTCGCTCGAATGGGCGACGTCGTGCCCGCCGCCGCGGCACAACTTCCTCACGCTGCCGCGCATCCGCTCCGAATCGCCGGCGTTCGACCTGCACCACCCGGAGATCGCCGCGCTGGACCAGCTCGCCCATGTCGAGGGTGACAAGGCCCTGGCCGGCAGCGGCAGCGGCAAGGAGGCCGGCAAGTGAAGATCCAAGGACGGCTCTTTCTCTGGCTGAGCCTCTTCGTCCTGGTCGTCGCGGTCGTCTACGGCTACTGGTCGCGCGAGGTCGCCGGTACGGTGGCGCTGTTCCTCGCCTTCGGCCTGGCGCTGATGATCGGCTTCTACCTGTCCTTCACGGCCCGCCGCATGGACGAGCTGGCGCAGGACAACAAGGAGGCCGACGTCGCGGACGAGGCCGGCGAGGTGGGGTTCTTCTCCCCGCACAGCTGGGCCCCCGTCTCGCTCGGCGCCGGTGGCGCGCTCGCCTTCCTCGCCGTCGCGATGGGCTGGTGGCTGCTGTACTTCTCGGCGCCGCTGATCATGCTCGGCCTGTGGGGCTGGGTCTTCGAGTACTACCACGGTGAAAACCGGAACCAGTAGCACACGGCGACACCTCAGGGACCCGGACACTCCGACGCGGAGGGTCCGGGTCCCTCTTTTGCCACACCCGTCGTGCCGGGACTGACGAACCTTCATAGCGTGAGGCCATGAACGACATGCCTCGCTACCGCACCGTTGCCGGCTGCGCCCTGCTGCTCGCGTCCCTCGGGGCGGGCGCGGCGGCGTGCGGCGGCACAGACAGCGGCAAGCTCTCCTCGCACCCGTACGACGCGGCCGACCAGGTCTCGTTCGGCGTCGCCAAGGACCACAAGAAGCCCGTCCCGCTGACCAAGCCCCTGGAGATCACGTCCAACGACGGCGACGGACGCATCACGGACGTCACCGCAGTCGACACCGCGGGCCACCACCTCGCGGGCGAACTCGCCGCCGATGGTCAGCGCTGGCACTCCACAGCGCCCCTGACCGCGGGCACCCACTACACGGTCAGGGTGTCCACGGAGGACGACGACGGGAAGCCCGGCACCCGCAGGCTCTCCTTCGACACCGCGCCGCCCCCCTCCAAGAAGCAACTCAAGGTCACCTTCGGCCCCAACGCCGGCGAGTACGGCGTGGGCGAACCCATCACCGCCCAGCTCAGCGCCCCCGTGAAGGCACCGGCAGCCCGCGCCGTCGTGGAACGGTCCCTGAAGGTCACCTCGGTGCCCGCGACGCAGGGCTCCTGGTACTGGGTCGACTCCACCCACCTGCACTACCGGCCCGAGGCCTACTGGCCGGCCCACGCCTCCGTGAAGGCGTCGAGCAACCTCGCCGGTGTGAAGGTCGACGGGAAGCTCTACGGCGGTGCCTCCAAGCCGCTCAGCATCACCACCGGCGACCGGCTGATCGCCGTCACGGACGCCTCCTCGCACCGCATGACGGTCTACCGCAACGGCAAGGAGATCAACGACCTGCCCGTCACGACGGGCAAGCCCGGCTTCGAGACCCGCGACGGCGTCAAGGTCGTCCTGGAGAAGCAGGCGTTCGTGCAGATGCGCAGCGCCACCGTCGGCATCGCCGCGGGCAGTTCCGACTCGTACGACCTGCCGGTGCACTGGGCCACCCGGGTGACATGGAGCGGCGAGTACGTGCACGCCGCGCCCTGGTCCGTCGGCTCGCAGGGCTCCGCGAACGTCAGCCACGGCTGTACCGGCATGTCGACCGACGACGCCGAGTGGTTCTTCAACGCCGTCCGGCCGGGCGACGTCGTCAAGGTCGAGAACAGCGGCGGCGACGAGATGGAGCACTTCGGCAACGGCTTCGGCGACTGGAACCTCGATTGGAAGGACTGGCTCAAGGGCAGCGCGATACAGGGCGGTGGCTCGTCCACCGGTACCGGCAAGAGCGCTGACAACTCCGCCCAGAACGTGGTCCAGGCCTCCCGCCTGCGCCCCGCGGTCTGACCCGCGGCAAAACCCGACCCGAACGACCCCGGAACGCCGCAGTGCCGCTCCCGTGCCCCCGAGAGGGGGTCAGGAGCGGCACTGCGGCGTCACGCCCGTACCACTTACGGGTACGGATCCGTGTCAGGCGCCGACGGCGAGCCGGTCGCGCAGCAGGGACGCCAGCGCGTTCGCGAAGTCCACGGGTTCCACCGGAAGAGTGACGGCGGCGTCGGCGCGACTCCAGGTCGCGAGCCACGCGTCCTGCGGGCGCCCGATCAGCAGCAGCACCGGAGGGCAGCGGAAGACCTCGTCCTTGATCTGCCGGCACACGCCCATGCCGCCCGCCGGCACGGTCTCGCCGTCCAGCACGCAGACGTCGACGCCGCCCCGGTCCAGGGCGTCCAGTACGGCGGGCAGGGTGGCGCACTCCAGGAACTCGACCTGCGGCACGTCGGCGGCGGGCCTGCGCCCGGTGGCCAGCCGTACCTGCTCGCGGGTGTTGGCGTCGTCGCTATAGACAAGCACGGTGGCGGTCGGCCGCATGGTTCCTCCAGGACTTGAGGCGTCTGCGAGGCTCCCGCGGCGTCGTCCGCCGTGGGACCAGTGGCCCGGATGCTACTCCGTCCCACGCCCTGTCAGCACCGGTAAGGACGGCTGTTGACTGAGCCGTTCGAGCTGGACACAGGGCATAGACACACCGAACGGGACCCCCGGGAGTGAGGGCGGGATAAGCGACCGACATAATGTCGGTCGTGGCGACAGCAACGACAGTAGAAACCGGGCCCGCGCACCCGACGGTCAATCGGCCGAACCTCACCAGTGTCGGAACGATCATCTGGTTGAGTTCCGAGCTGATGTTCTTCGCGGCCCTCTTCGCGATGTACTTCACCCTGCGTTCGGTGACCGGCGAGGCGCACTGGAAGTCCATGGCCTCGCACCTGAACGTGCCGTTCTCGGCGGGCAACACCACGATCCTTGTGCTCTCCTCCCTCACCTGCCAGCTCGGCGTGTTCGCCGCCGAGCGCGGTGACGTGAAGAAGCTCCGGGCCTGGTTCGTGGTCACGTTCATGATGGGTGCGATCTTCATCGGCGGCCAGATCTTCGAGTACACGAACCTGGTGAGGGAGGACGGCGTCTCGCTCTCCTCCGACCCGTACGGTTCGGTGTTCTACCTGACCACCGGCTTCCACGGCATGCACGTGACGGGCGGCCTCATCGCCTTCCTGTTCGTGCTCGGCCGTACCTACGTGGCCAAGAGATTCACCCACGAGCAGGCTACGGCCGCCATCGTCGTGTCCTACTACTGGCACTTCGTCGATGTCGTCTGGATCGGCCTTTTCGCCACGATCTACCTCATCAAGTAGCGGGGCCTCGCGCCCGACGCGCTCGCACACACTCCAGAAGCACCGACGCAGAAGATCCTGACACCGGGGTAATCCGTGAAAAAGCTCTCCGCACGACGACGCCACCCGCTGGCGGCGGTCGTCGTCCTACTCCTCGCGCTGGCGGCCACAGGGGGGCTGTATGCCGCGTTCGCGCCTGCGGACAAGGCTCAAGCTGACACTTCCGCCCAGTCCCTCAATATCGACGAGGGCAAGAAGCTGTACGACGTCGGTTGTGCCAGCTGCCACGGAACCGGTGGTCAGGGCAGCTCCGACGGGCCCAGCCTGGTCGGCGTGGGCGCTGCCGCCGTCGACTTCCAGGTCGGCACCGGCCGTATGCCCGCCCAGCAGCCCGGCCCGCAGATCGAGCAGAAGAAGGTCCAGTACTCGCAGGGAGACATCAAACAGCTCGCCGCGTACGTCGCCTCCCTCGGTGCCGGTCCCTCCATTCCGACCTCGCAGGAGTACGACCCGGCCGGATCGGACGTCGCCAAGGGCGGCGAACTGTTCCGTACGAACTGCACGCAGTGCCACAACTTCATCGGCGAGGGCGGCGCGCTGACCAACGGCAAGTTCGCGCCCGGTCTTGAAGGCGTCACGCCGAAGCACATGTACGAGGCCATGCAGACCGGCCCGCAGAGCATGCCGAACTTCCCGGACACGACGATGCCGACGAAGCAGAAGCAGCAGATCATCGCTTACGTCCAGGCGGTCAACGGCTCGCAGTCCGAGTCGCCCGGTGGTCTGGATCTCGGTGGTCTCGGCCCCGTCAGTGAGGGGCTTTTCGCCTGGATCTTCGGTCTGGGTGCCCTCATCGCCGTCGCCGTCTGGATCGCGGCCCACACCGCTAAGGCCAAGAAGTCATGAGCAGCCAAGACACTCCACCAGAAGAGAACCTGCCGAGTGAGCAGGGCGCGCACGGCGACACCGTCGTGCGCAGGGACGACCCGTTCGCGGACCCGGGGCTTCCCCCGCACCTTCCGCGGATCCAGGACATCGACGAGCGCGCGGCCAGGCGGTCCGAGCGCACCGTCGCCTTCCTGTTCGTCCTGTCGATGCTGGCCACCGTGGCGTTCATCGCCTCGTACGTGGCGTTCCCGGTCGACAAGATCGTCTACATCTTCCCGTTCGGGCACGTCAGCATCCTGCACTTCGCCCTCGGCATCACGCTCGGCGTGGCGCTGTTCTGCATCGGCGCCGGCGCCGTGCACTGGGCCAGGACGCTGATGTCGGACCGCGAGGTCGCCGACGACCGGCACGCCATCGAGGCGCCGCCGGAGGTGCGCGCCAAGGTGATGCAGGACTTCGCCGACGGTGCCGCGGAGTCCGGCTTCGGCCGCCGCAAGCTGGTCCGGAACACGCTGTTCGGCGCCATGGCGCTGGTTCCGCTGTCCGGTGTCATGCTGCTGCGCGACCTGGGTCCGCTGCCTGAGAAGAAGCTCCGCTCCACGATGTGGGCCAAGGGCAAGCAGCTCATCAACATGAACACGATGCAGCCGCTTCGTCCCGAGGACGTCGCTGTCGGTTCGCTGACCTTCGCCATGCCCGACGGGCTGAAGGAGGACAACGAGGACTTCCAGGAGCAGATCGCCAAGGCGGCTCTGATGATCGTCCGCATCGAGCCGGACGAGATCAAGGACAAGCGCGAGCTGGACTGGGGCCACCAGGGCATCGTGGCCTTCTCGAAGATCTGCACCCACGTCGGCTGTCCCATCAGCCTCTACGAGCAGCAGACGCACCACGTTCTGTGCCCGTGCCACCAGTCCACCTTCGACCTCTCCGACGGTGCCAAGGTCATCTTCGGCCCGGCCGGCCACGCCCTCCCGCAGCTGCGGATCGGCGTGAACGGCCAGGGCAACCTTGAGGCGCTCGGCGACTTCGACGAGCCCGTCGGTCCTGCCTTCTGGGAGCGCGGATGAGTACTGTGACGGACGACAACCGCCAGGCACCCGCGGGCGAGCGCCTCGCGGACTGGGCCGACGGCCGGCTGGGGATCTACTCCCTGGCCAAGAGCAACATGCGCAAGATCTTCCCGGACCACTGGTCCTTCATGCTGGGTGAGGTCTCGCTCTACAGCTTCATCATCATCATCCTCACGGGTGTGTACCTGACGCTGTTCTTCCACCCCTCGATGAACGAGGTGGTGTACCACGGCAGTTACGTCCCGCTCCAGGGCATCCGGATGTCCGAGGCGTTCAACTCCACGGTGAACATCAGCTTCGACGTCCGCGGTGGTCTGCTGATCCGGCAGATCCACCACTGGGCCGCGCTGATCTTCCTCGCGGCGATGTTCGTGCACATGATGCGAGTGTTCTTCACGGGCGCGTTCCGCAAGCCGCGTGAGGTCAACTGGATGTTCGGCTTCCTGCTGTTCGTCCTGGGCATGTTCACCGGCTTCACCGGTTACTCGCTCCCTGACGACCTGCTCTCCGGCACCGGTGTCCGCTTCATGGAGGGCGCGATCCTGTCCGTGCCGATCGTCGGCACGTACCTGTCGATGTTCCTCTTCGGCGGCGAGTTCCCCGGCGGCGACTTCGTCGCCCGGTTCTACTCGATCCACATCCTGTTGCTGCCCGGCATCATGCTGGGCCTGGTGGCGGCCCACCTGATCCTGGTCTTCTACCACAAGCACACCCAGTTCGCGGGTCCCGGCCGCAGCGAGAAGAACGTCGTCGGCATGCCCCTGCTGCCGATCTACATGGCCAAGGCAGGCGGCTTCTTCTTCCTCGTCTTCGGCCTGATCTCGATCGTCGCGGGGATCGCCACGATCAACCCGATCTGGGCGATCGGACCCTACCGGCCCGACCAGGTGTCGACCGGCGCGCAGCCCGACTGGTACATGGGCTTCTCCGAGGGCCTGATCCGTGTGATGCCGGGCTGGGAGATCAACTTCGGGGGCCACACGCTCGTCCTGGGTGTGTTCATCCCGCTGGTGATCTTCCCGCTGGTGCTGACCGCGATCGCGGTGTACCCGTTCATCGAGGGCTGGGTCACCGGGGACAAGCGCGAGCACCACATCGCGGACCGTCCCCGCAACGTGCCGACCCGTACGGGCTTCGGCGCGGCCTGGATCTCCTGGTACTTCATCCTGCTCCTCGGTGGCGGCAACGACATCTGGGCCACGCACTTCCACCTGTCGATCAACTCGATCACCTGGTTCGTGCGGGTCGCGTTCTTCGTCGTCCCGGTCCTCGTCTTCATCGTCACCAAGCGGGTCTGCATGGGCCTGCAGCGGCGCGACGCCGAGAAGGTGCTGCACGGACGCGAGTCCGGTCTCATCAAGCGCCTGCCGCACGGTGAGTTCGTGGAGGTGCACACGCCACTCGACCAGAGCGCGCTGCACACCCTCACGGCGCACGAGCAGTACGAGGCGCTCGACATCGGCGAGACCGTCGACGAGAACGGCGTCGAGCGCAAGGTCGGCCGCGGCGAGAAGCTGCGGGCGAAGCTCAGCAAGGGCTACTACGGCGAGGGGAACCAGATCCCGAAGCCGACCGCGGAGGACTACAAGGAGATCACCAGCGGCCACGGCCACCACTGATCTCCGTCCGCGACCGGACGGATTCGCCACGCACCGGGCCCCGGCCCGGTCCCCCCGGGGACCGGCCGGGGCCCGGCCGCGTGGCGCCTGCGCGTACCGGCGCCCGATCGTGCGCCGCGCGCCGATAGGCTACGGACCGGCGGCGACCCCCGGCGCGTACGGTCCGGCGGGGCGGCCCGCCGGACCCAGACGACCCGGCGCGGTGCGCCGGTGACGGACACCCACACCCAGGAGCGACCATGAGCGCTGTGACCCCCGTCGGAGGCGACACCGTGGCGGTCCTCACCTGGCCGGGCGTCCTGAACGCGCTGCTGCGGGGCGAGGACCTGAGCACCGATCAGACGGCGTGGGCGATGGACCGCATCATGAGCGGTGAGGCCACGGACGTCCAGATCGCCGGGTTCGCGGTGGCGCTGCGCGCCAAGGGCGAGACGGTCGAGGAGGTCTCGGGACTGGTCCGGGCGATGTACGGGCACGCGCGCACCATCGAGGTGCCGGGCCGGACCGTCGACATCGTCGGTACGGGCGGTGACCTGGCGAAGACCGTCAACATCTCGACGATGGCGGCGATCGTCGTGGCCGGCACGGGCGCGAAGGTGGTCAAGCACGGCAGCCGCGCGTCGTCGTCGGCGAGCGGCGCGTCGGACGTGCTGGAGAAGCTCGGCGTCAACCTGGAACTCACCCCCGAGCGGGTGGTCGAGGTCGCGGAGGAGGCGGGGATCACCTTCTGCTTCGCGATCAAGTTCCATCCGGCGCTGCGCCACGCGGCGACCGCGCGACGCGAACTCGGCGCGCAGACGACGTTCAACATCCTCGGTCCGCTGACCAACCCGGCACGGGTACGGGCCCAGGCCGTCGGCGTCGCGGACCGGCGCATGGCGCCGATCGTGGCGGGGGTGCTGGCGGAGCGCGGCAACTCGGCGCTGGTCTTCCGGGGCGACGACGGCCTCGACGAGCTGACCACGACGGCCACGTCGACGGTGTGGCGGGTGCGCGACGGCCAGGTCACCGAGGAGGCGTTCGATCCGCGTTCCGTCGGCCTCGACCTGGTGCCCGTCTCCGCCCTGCGCGGCCAGGACGCGGCGTACAACGCGGACGTCGCCCGCCGCCTCCTGGCGGGCGAGCCCGGCCCGGTGCGCGACACCGTCCTGCTGAACGCGGCGGCGGCGCTGGTCGCACTGGACCAGACGGACGACGAGCTGCCGGTGCAGCTCACCGCGGGCCTCGCCCGCGCGGCGGAGTCCGTGGACTCCGGGGCGGCGAGCCGTGTACTGGAGCGCTGGGTGAAGGCGACCAGGTCGAGTCGTCCGTAGTCGCGGACCGAGGGATCTGTCCGACGCCGAGTGGGACGGGTCCCGTTCGACGTCACCTCGTCCCCGCTCCGCGCCGGGCCGGTCCTCGCCGTGATCATGCTCCGAGCATGAGGAGCCCCTGCTCATCGAGCAGGGGCTCCCTTCGCGGCACCGCACTCAGGACGACGCGGACAGACGTTCACGGGGGAGCGCGGGCACACCCGGCCCGCACACGCGCCATGCGGCAGGCCGACGAAACGGCACACCCTTGCGCCGGCCGGAGGGGACCCGCAACGGGGAACTCCCCCGACCGGCGCGGGCATCGCTGACATCACATGACGTGCCGCGGCGAAAAACGCCTGACGCCGGTCAATTCGACACGATGTATTCCGTCGGAAAACACGTGTCCGGGCTGATTGCCGGTGTAATTCCTCGGCCCGGCGGCTAGCGGCGATCGCTGATCACGTGAACGGCGGGGCGATGAATTCGTCAGCCGCAGTTCGTGTTGTCCTTTTCGCCGGAGTCGCTGCCGATCACTCCGATCCAGTCGACGCACTTGCCCGCCGCGTTGATGTACACGGGTCCTGCGTACGTCGTGTACTCGCCGTTGTCGTACTTGATGAGGCCGCCGTGGACGGCGATGCCGGCATACATGTTGATGATCGCGCCGGGAGAATTCCTGACCGTCACCACGCAGTTGTCACGGGTCGCGGAGCTGTAGGTGAGGAAAATGGTCCCCGACGTGCCGATCGCGGCGGAGTTCACCACGGTGTAGCCGCTGCCGCAAGCGCCGTTGTAGGTGGCGGCAGCGGAGGCAGCGGCGGCGGGGGCGGCACTCGCGCTGGGCGCCGCCACGACGGCCAGGCCGGTGATGGATGCGCCGGCGGCAAGCATCGCGGCAATTCTCTTCTTCACCGATGTCATTCTTTCTCCTCCGTCGAATGATTGTGAAGTGCGCCCTGATCCTGGCGTTCGGATTTCGATACAGCAAGAGGATGAAGTGAACTAAAAGCACATATGAGAAAAGCTTGACAAGTGACGTGGATCACGGCCCTGCATCGTTTCGTTTTCTCTATTGGATGTTTTGTTCCGATGAAAGGGACTCGGGTTTTGCGGAGAGTGGGCCCGCCGGTTTTCAGGAGGGTTCCGTGACGGTCGGCGGGGTGGGGTGGAACTGGACGCTTGTCCCGGATCGGCCGGGGCCTGAAGCGGAATGCTGAATCGCGCCCGCGGCGGCCGTCCCCTCGCCGAGGGCCCCTTGATCATCATTCGCCGCGCCCAGTCGGCCCTGCGATGTGCCGGACCGACGGCGTCGTCCGGTTCGGCCCCGCCCCGAGCGCGACGGGTCCACCGCCGCCCGCAGCGCTGTCCGCCCCTCGCGCCGGGACGCCGGCGACGATCCAGCGATTGCCGTGCCCGGCAGCTTCGCCCGGACCCCGGGGCGGTTCGTACGGGTGTGGCATACTCGCCCCCAAGGTCATGAGTGACAGCGGTAAGGCCCCGGCCCGCTGTCCGGCAACCCTCCGTCCGTGGCGGGGTGCCCCGGGTGAAGACCAGGCCGTAGGCAGCGAGGTCTGCGGCAAGCGCGGGCCCTGTGTGTTTCCGCTGGGGTCCAGGTCCTCAGGGGGAGCTGTCCGTGAACACGCGAATGCGATAGGCGCCGAGCGCCCCTCCGTGTCCCGCCACCCGTACCACCACGAAGGCTTCGCCATGTCCGCATACCTGGATGCCCCCGCCGCTCCCGCCGTCTCCGCCGCCCCGCCGCTCGCCGCCCCGTTGGCCGTCCTCGGCACCGATGTCGCCGTGCCGCTCGCCGACGGCACCGAAGTCCCGTACGCCGCGCTCGACTACGCGGCGAGCGCGCCCGCCCTGCAGCGCGTGTGGGACGACGTCGCCGCGTACGCGCCGTACTACGGCAGCGTGCACCGCGGTGCCGGCTACCTGTCACGGCTGTCGACCGACCTCTTCGAGGCGAGCCGGCGCACCGTCGCCGAGTTCCTCGGCTGCCGTGAGGACGATCAGGTCGTCTTCACCCGCTCGACCACCGACTCGCTGAACCTGCTGGCGACTTCGCTGCCCGCCGGCTGCGAGGTCTTCGTCTTCGAGACGGAGCACCACGCGGCCCTGCTGCCCTGGCAGCGCACGGCGGGGGTGACCGTCCTCGACGCGCCCCGGACGCCGGTGGCGGCCGTGGCGACACTGGAGGCCGCGCTGGCCGGCCGTGACACCGCGGGGCCCGCCCTGGTCTGTGTGACGGGCGCGTCCAACGTGACAGGCGAACTGTGGCCGGTGCCCGAACTGGCCGCCACCGCGCACCGGCACGGCGCGCGGATCGTGCTGGACGCCGCGCAGCTCGTGCCGCACCTGCCGGTCGACGTGGCCGCGCTGGACGTCGACTGGGTCGCCTTCTCCGGGCACAAGCTGTACGCGCCGTTCGGCGCGGGGGTGCTCGCGGGCCGCGCCGACTGGCTGCGCGATGCCGCCCCCTATCTCGCGGGCGGCGGCGCCACCCGCCGGGTCGTGCGGAGTGACGACGGCGGTGTGGACGTCGACTGGAACGTGGACGACTCCCGCCACGAGGCCGGCTCACCGAATGTGATCGGCGCCTACGCCATCGCCTCCGCCTGCCGCGCGCTGACCGAGGCCGGCTTCGAGAACCTGGCCGCACGGGAGCAGGCGCTGCTCGGCCGGCTGACGTCGGCGCTGGGCGAGCTGCCGCGCGTGCGGGTGCTGAGTCTGTTCGGCGAGGGGGCGCACCGCGTCGGCGTGCTCTCGTTCGTCGTGGAGGGCCGGGACAGCGCGGCCTTCGCCGCGGAGCTCTCCGACCGGTACGGCATCGGTGTGCGCGACGGACTGTTCTGCGCGCACCCGCTGGTGCGGTTGCTGACCGGCGGCGATGACGACGCCGTCTGCGGCGGGGGGCCGCTGAACGCGGTGCGGGTCAGCTTCGGCGCGGGAACCCCCGAGGAGCACGTGGAGCGGTTCGTCACGGCCGTCCGGGAACTGACCGCCTGACGGCGCTCGCCCGGGCCGCCGGGCCCGGGCTCAGGCGTCGAGGCCGATCGAGAACGCCGCTTCCAGATCGTGCTGCGAGTACGTGCGGAACGCGACATGCGTGTCGGTCGCCTCGACGCCCCTGATCCTGCTGATCCGGCCGGGGATGACCTCCGCCAGGTCTTCGTGCTGCGACACCCGGACCATCGCGATCAGGTCGTACGTACCAGTCACCGAGAACACCTCGCTGACACTGTCCAGCGCCGCGATCGACTCGGCGATCTCGGGGATCCGGTCCACGCTGGTCTTGATGAGCACGATCGCGGTGATCACGGCTGTCGTTCTCCCTCGGTGGCCACGGCTTGGCCCTTCACTGTACCGGGCCGCCAGTAGCGCGCCCCCGCGTAGAGGAAGCCGCTCGCGAACCCCACGAGGTGCGCCAGGTAGGCGACCTCGGGGCCCGCCCCGCCGCCGGCGCCACCCGCCGCCTGGCGCTGCGCGAACCACTGCAGCGCGAACCAGAACAGCAGCACGATCCAGGCGGGGAAGCGCAGCGGCAGGAAGAAGAGGAAAGGGAAGAGGCTCGTGACCCGCGCCTTCGGGAAGAGGAAGAGGAACGCGCCGAGCACCCCCGAGATCGCCCCCGACGCGCCCACGAGCGCTTCGTCACTGTGCGCGTTGGCCACGGCGTACGCGGACATCGCGAGCGCGCCGACGACCAGGTAGAAGACCGCGAAGTGGGCTCGCCCCATATGCTCCTCGGCCATCGTGCCGAAGACGTAGAGGAACAGCATGTTGCCGAGCAGGTGCAGCCAGTTCCCGTGCACGAACAGCGCGGTCAGCGGGGTGATCAGGGCGTGCGGCGCGCCCGTGACCAGCTGGTCGGGCACGATTCCCCAGTGCCGGAAGTACGCGCTCTGGGCGGCTCGCAGCGCCTCGCCCTTCCCGTAGGCGCGATCGAAGCCCGACACTGGACTGACCAGGAAGGCCAGGCAGCACAGGCCGATCAGGCCGTACGTCACCAGGGGGCCGTCCACCGTCCGCCTTTTGATCACGGACAGAGCATGACGCACCGGGGCACATCTCCGCGGACCGCCTCGCCGGATGGACGGGTTCCCCAGGGGGCGAAGGCCGTAGGGTTACGGAACCGAACGCGTCGCCACGGCGAGGCGGGACGCCCGGGAGACGGTCCACAAGGGGCCGCCCGAAAGGGCATGAGGCAGTGGGGTGACGGACGTGGAGCAGCCCGTGGGCGGGGCTGAGCCGACCGGCGCGGCCGACGGAGCCGCCGAGGCCGGCGGCGAGCCGCCCGAGACGTTCGACCGGCCGCTGCCCGAAGGGGTGCGGCGCAAGGTCGTCGCGCTGGTCTCCGACGTCTTCGGCGGGCTGACCATCGCCGAACTGCCGAGCCAGCTGCGCCAGTACGCCCGGTTCACGCCGGTGCGCCGCGCCAAGTTCGGCGGCACCGCGATGGCCGCCGCCCTGGAGAGCGACCCCCTCTTCCGGCAGCGCGTCGGTGAACGCTTCGCCGAGGCGCAGCCCGAACTGGCCGCCGCGGTGGGCAGCGGCACGCCGCCCGCCGCCGCCGATCCCGTCGAAGTGGCCGCCGCCGCGTATGTACTGAGGCCGCCCGGATGGGTGAAGTTGGTGACCGCGGCCGGCGAGGAGGCCGAGCGTGCGCACGCCGAGCGGGCCGACGAGGAGACCCGGCGCGAGCTGGAGCGGCTGCGCGAGGAGCTGACCGCCGCGAAGGCGCTCACCCGCACGGAGACCGAGCGGTTGCGCGAGGAACTGACGGCGGCCCGCAGGGAGGGCGAGGCGCTGCACCGCAAGCTGCGCAGCGCGCTCAGCGACGTGAAGCGCGGTGAGGCCGCGCTGCGCAGGGCCGCCGCCGACACGGAGGCCCTGCGGGCGGAGGCCGCCGTGACGGTGTCGTCGGCGGAGAGCGAGACCCGCCGGGTCAGGGCGCGGCTGGTGGAGGCCGAGTCCGCCGTGGAGGCCGGCCGGCGCGCCTCACGGGAGGGCCGCTCCGTTGAGGACATGCGGCTGCGGCTGCTGCTCGACACCCTCCTGGAGTCGGCGCAGGGGCTGCGGCGCGAGCTGGCGTTGCCGCCCGCGTCGGGCAGACCCGCCGACACGGTGGAGGCGGTCGAGCCCGGGCGGATGTCGCCGAAGGACATCGCGGCGCGCGCGCTGTCCGCCACGGACCCCGCGCTGCTCGACCAGTTGCTGGCCCTGCCGCAGACGCATCTGCTGGTGGACGGCTACAACGTGACGAAGACCGGCTATCCGACGATGCCGCTGGAGCGGCAGCGGCTGCGACTGCTCGGCGGGCTCTCGCTGCTGGCCGCGCAGAGCGGCGCGGAGGTGACGTGTGTCTTCGACGGGGCCGAGCTGGCCGCGCCGGTGCTGCTCGCGCCGCCGCGCGGGGTGCGGGTGCTGTTCTCCAAGCCGGGTGTGACGGCGGACGAGTTGATCCGTCAGCTGGTACGGGCGGAGCCGTCGGGACGGCCGGTGGTGGTCGTCTCGACCGACCGCGAGGTGGCCGACGGGGTCGCCGCGGCCGGCGCGCGGCCGGTAGCGTCCGCTCTGTTGCTGAAGCGGCTTTCGCGGTCCTGAGCAACTCATGCGCACAATGCCCGAATTGAATGATTACGTGGCGCAGCGGAACGTCAACCGCCCATTACTGACTGTGCGAAGTCCGTATTTTATGCCCTCCTGACGAAGATTTTTGCTGCTGGGATTTGATCTGATCACAAGAAGGTCACTAAGGTCGCATCGAACCTTCGCGCGGTTGATCGCCCACCCGGGGTGAACAGCGAAGGCGCCGCCGAGTTCGCAGAGTTCAGCTCATCACGGGGAGAGCGGGACGAGCGGAGCCGGGCCAGGGGTCGCCCGCCGTACAGAGGCAGGGAGACCGTGGAGCCGGTAGGCGGTTGAGGAAGAAGGAGCTCGCCTTCGTGGCGTCCCACCGTCGTCCCAAGCAGCCGAACCGTGCCCGCGTGTCGGTGCTCACCGCCACAGCCGCGGCAGTCGTCGCCCTCACCTCGCAGGCCGCGCACGCGGACCCGAAGCCGAGCGTCAAGGATGTCAAGGCGAAGGTCGACGACCTGTACAAGCAGGCCGACCAGGCGACGGACAAGTACGACGGTGCGAAGGACCAGGAGTCGAAGCTCCAAAAGGACGTCGGCAACCTGCAGGACAAGGTGGCGCGGGGCCAGGCGCAGCTCAACGCGATGCGTGACGCGCTCGGTTCGATGGCGACGGCGCAGTACCGCACCGGGGGCATAGACCCGTCCGTGCAGCTGTTCCTCTCCGCCGATCCGGACACCTACCTGGACAAGGCGTCCACCATGGACCAGGTGACCGCCCAGCAGGCCGACCAGCTCCGGGCGATCCAGTCCAAGCAGCGGGTGCTCGCGCAGGAGCGCAAGGAGGCCCAGGACAAGATGTCGGGCCTCGCCGCGGCCCGCAAGGAGCTCGGCGACAAGAAGAAGCAGGTCCAGGGCAAGCTCGCCGACGCGAGCAAGCTGCTCAACACGCTCACCGCGCAGCAGCGCGCGCAGATGCAGCAGGAGGACCAGGAGCGGGCCGACCGCTCCAGCTCCCGCGTCGCGCTCGGCAAGGGTGTGCCCGCCTCGGAGCGGGCCGGCGTCGCCTTCCGCGCCGCGCAGACCAGACTTGGCGATCTGTACGTCTACGGCTCAACCGGCCCCACCACGTTCGACTGCTCGGGCCTGATGATGTGGTCGTACGCGCAGGCCGGTGTCTCCCTGCCGCGCACCTCGCAGGCGCAGGGCACCGTCGGCCCCCACCTCTCCATGAGCCAGCTCCAGATCGGCGACCTCGTCATCATGGACGGCGGCAGCCACGTCGGCATGTGGGCGGGCAACGGTCAGGTGCTGCACGCGCCGCACACGGGCACCGTCGTCAAGTACGAGGCCGTGTCCGACATGACCTTCGACTACGGCGTCCGCGTCGGCTGACACGCCCGCCCGGGACCACTCCGCGCCGCGTCACACCGCCCGAACGGGCGATATCGGGTGGCGCCCCGCTGACGCCGCGCCCCGCTGGTGACCTCCCGGTCTCCCGCGGGGCGTTCGCGTTTCACGCGAGGCGGTCCTAGGCCGCCCGGTGATCACGCCGCTACTGTCTGCTTCCACGCGGCACGGGCCGCGCGAGCACGCACCGCGTGCTCACAGCGGAAGGGAGTGCGGCTCCTGTGGTGTCCCATCGCCGTTCACCGGTGTCAGGTCCTGGCCGGGGCGCCCGCGCCGGTTCGGTCGTCGTGATCTCCGCCGCCGCGGCCGGTGCCGCCGCCGCCCTCGGGGCCCCGCCCGCCGACGCCCAGCCGCGGGACACGCCCGAGACCAGCCGGGCCACCGTCGACGGCCTGTACGAGCAGGCCGAGCGCGCGACCGAGCAGTACAACGCCGCGACCACCCGCGTCGGCGCGCTGGCCGCCCGGGTCAGGGCCGTGCAGGACGACACGGCACGCGGCCAGGAGCGGGTCAACACCATGCGAGGCGTGCTCAGTTCGGTCGTCGGCGCGCAGTACCGCTCGGGCGGCATCGACCCGTCGCTCGCGCTGCTGCTGACCTCCGACCCCGGCACGTACCTCGAACGGGCCTCCCTGCTCAGCCGGATCGACGCCCAGGAGTCCGGCACCCTGCACCGCCTCCTGCAGGCCGAGCGGGGGCTGGAGCAGCAGCGCGCCGACGCGGCACGGGACCTCGCCGACCTGCGGGCCGGGCGCGCCGCCGTCGACCGGCACAAACGCACCGTCCAGACCAAACTCGCGCGGGCCCGCCGCCTGCTGGGCACGCTCCCCGCCGCCGACCGCAACCCCTACGGCCGGGCCACGCGCGGCGCCGGACGCGGCGACCTGGGCATCCCCACCGGAGCCGGGGGGCCGGCGTCCGCCCGCGCCGCCGAGGCCGTCGCCGCCGCACAGAGCGCGCTCGGCCGGCCCTACGTGTGGGGCGCGAACGGCCCCGGCGGCTTCGACTGCTCCGGCCTCATGCAGTGGGCGTACGCCCACGCGGGCGTCGCGCTGCCCCGCACCTCCCAGGCCCAGCGGTACGCGGGCCGGCAGATCCCGCTGTCCGAGGCCCGCCCCGGCGACCTCGTCGCCTACCGCTCCGACGCGAGCCACATCGCCATGTACATGGGTCACGGGCAGGTCATCCACGCGCCCTACCCGGGCGCCCCGGTGCGCTACGACCCGGTCGGCATGCTGCCCGTCTCCTCGGTCACCCGGGTCTGAGGGGGCCGCGCCCGCCCGGGGCACGTGAAACGCGATACGGGCCTGGCGGGCCCCCGCCACCCCCTACGATCGCAAGCGTGGCAGTTCCGCACGGCACCCCCGGCGCACGCCGCGGTGCCGCGCACGGCGGGCCCGCGGCGCTGCGGCGCCTGCTCGCCCTGATCTGCCTGTGCCTGTGCGTCTGCCTGGGCGCGGCCGCCTGCGCGCCGACCGCGCCGCCCGCCGCGCCCGACACCACGGGAGAGCAGGTCCGCGGCGTGCTCGACGGACGTGCCGCCGCCGTGCTGCACCGCGACCGGGCGGCCTATCTCGCGTCGTTCGACCCGCGCGCCACGGCCCTGCGGGCCACCGAGAGCACCGAGTTCGCCGACCTGGCGGCCGTACCGCTGCGCTCCTGGCAGTACGACGTGAGTGACGTGGCGAGGACCGGTGACACCGCGACCGTCCGCGCGCAGTTGCGCTACCGCCTCGCCGGCTACGACACGGCGCCGGTCTCCACCCCCCGCTTCCTCCAGTTCGTCCTGCGGGCCGGCCACTGGTACGTGACGCTCGACCGGCCCGGCGACGGGGGCGCCCGGCAACTGTGGCAGCAGGGCCGCGTCGAGGCGGTGCGAGGTGCCCGCAGCCTGGTGCTCGGGGTGGGGCAGGACCCGGCGCGGCTGCGGCTGGTAGCCGCCGCGGCCGACCGCGCCGTTCCCGCGGTGGACAGGGCCTGGCCGGGCACCTGGGAGCGGCGCGTCGTCGTCTACGTGCCGGCGTCGCTCCAGGCCATGGCGGAGCTGCTCGGCAGGCCGGCCGCCGCGTACGAGGACATCGCCGCCGTCACGACCGGGGAGACGGGCGGCGCGGGCGCGGCGCCCGCCGACCGGATCATCGTGAACCCCGACGCGTACGGGACGCTCAGCGACTTCGGGCAGCAGGTCGTCCTCACCCACGAGATCACCCACGTGGCGACGCGCGGCGCCACCTCCGCCGCCACCCCCACCTGGCTGTCGGAGGGGTTCGCCGACTGGTCCGCCTACCGCGGCTCGGGCCGCCCGGCCGCCACCCTCGCCCCCGAACTGCGGACGGCCGAGCGCGCACAGGGGCCGCCGGACGCGCTGCCGACCGACCAGGACTTCTCCTTCGGCAATGACCCTGACGCACTGGCCAGGGCGTACGAGGAGGGCTGGCTCGCCTGCGAGCTGATCGCCGCGCAGTGGGGACCGAAGCGGCTCGCCGCCTTCTACCGCGCGGTCGGCGCGCACCCGGGGCGCCCGGGAGCGGTGACGGACGCGCTGCGCGACGTCCTGTCGACGTCGCCCGCCGCCTTCACCCGGCTGTGGCGGGTGTATCTGACGAAGCGTCTGGGCTGACGGGCTCCCGGTCGACCGCCGCCGCGACCCCGCCCGTCGGCGTGCCGCTCACCGTGCCCTTCCACAGCAGCCGGGCGCCGGTGAGGGTCGCGGCCACCAGCAGGCCGTTGCGCAGCACGATCAGGGTGATTCCCTGGACGTCGCTGCCCACCACGTGCCCGAAGCCGCCGGGGAACTCCAGCAGGGTCACCGCCGTCGCCAGCAGCACGAACGCCGCGGGCAGCGCCATGACGCTCTCCCGCACCACCATGCACACCGCGGCGAGCCCCACCAGCCACAGCATGTACTGGGGGCTGATGACCCGGCTCGTCGTCGTGAACACCAGGACCGCCACGAACGCCGCGTCGCACAGCGTCGCCGCCGTGAAGACCCGGGCCCGCACCCGCCACCACAGCAGCCAGCACAAGCCGAGCGCCGTCAGCCCCATCGCGATGTCCGAGACGAGCGACACGTAGGGGCCGACGAACTCGACCGAGCCGTAGTTCAGCAGCACCTGGCCCTGCCAGCCGTAGTGCCGGGCGATGTGGAAGACCAGGGACCCCAGCGACTCCACCTCGGTGCCCCGGGCGCGCTGGAAGGTGAGGAAGGCGAAGCCGCCGGGGCCGTACAGCGCGCACACCAGCACCACCGCCGCGCCCGTGAGGACGGCCCACAGCCACGACACGCGGGTCCACCGGCCGCGCGGCGTGCCGAGGAGCAGCAGCACCG
This sequence comes from Streptomyces sp. NBC_01497, assembly GCF_036250695.1. Lineage (NCBI taxonomy): Bacteria > Bacillati > Actinomycetota > Actinomycetes > Kitasatosporales > Streptomycetaceae > Streptomyces > Streptomyces sp. NBC_01497. The sequence continues at coordinate 6,146,239 of NZ_CP109427.1, forward strand.
GCCAGACCTTCAGCAGCGCGCCGAGCCCGGTCAGCGCGCCCATCAGGCCCGGTCTGCCGCTCCAGCCGCCCGCGCGCCGCCGGCCGCCCCCGCGGGGACCGCCGATCCCCGCGAGCAGCGCGGCCACCGCGACGGCGGTCACCATCACGTCGTACCGGGCGTACGCGGTCGGGCCGAGCAGCGCGACCCCCGCCATCCACACCCAGGCGCCCCGCATCGAGCGGCCAGGGCGCGCGCCCGCGCGCAGCAGCAACGCGAAGCCGGCCGCGTCGCACACGCAGGCCAGCACGTAGAAGGCCGAGGCGTAGCCGAGGAACGGCAACAGGGCGGGGGAGAGGATGGCGAAGGCGGCGGCGGGCGGGTACTGCCAGGTCACGTCGGACATCGGGTACGTGCCGGTGCGCAGGACCTCGAACCAGCCGTGGTAGATCCCGGAGACGTCACTCGTCACGTCGGGCCCCGGCAGGTGCGGGAACCAGGCCACCTTGAACACCAGCAGGAGGAGCACCGCTCTGGTGAGCACCCAGAGGGCGATCGCGCCGCCCGTGCCCCGTGCCGTGTGGCCGTACACGCCCGCCATTGACCGTCCCGTCGTGCCGTCCGTACGCACGGTCGAGTACGCGTGCGCCGGGGCCATGATGCCGGGCCGGGTGGGCTGCGGGCCACCGGACGCGGCGGCCACCCGGCGGCGGGGGAGCGGGGGCGGTACTGTCTGCGGCGATGCGCAAGACCCTGATCGTGACCAATGACTTCCCGCCGAGGCCCGGCGGGATCCAGTCGTTCCTGCACAACATGGCGCTACGCCTGGACCCGGACCGCCTCGTCGTCTACGCCTCCACCTGGAAGCGGAGCGCCGAGGGCAGGGAGGCGACGGCGGCGTTCGACGCGGAACAGCCCTTCACCGTGGTCCGCGACCCCGCGACGATGCTGCTGCCGACGCCGCGCGTGAGGCGGCGCGCGGCCGGGCTGCTGCGCGAGCACGGCTGCGAGTCCGTGTGGTTCGGGGCGGCGGCGCCGCTCGGCCTGATGGCGCCCGCGCTGCGCTCGGCGGGCGCGCGGCGCCTCGTCGCCACGACCCACGGCCACGAGGCGGCCTGGGCCCAGCTGCCCGGCTCGCGGCAACTGCTGCGCCGTATCGGCGAGGGCACGGACACCCTCACCTACCTCGGTGAGTACACCCGCTCGCGGATCGCGGCGGCGCTGACGCCCGCCGCGGCCGAGCGGATGGTGCGACTGCCGCCGGGTGTCGACGAGAAGACGTTCCACCCGGACTCGGGAGGGGCGGCCGTGCGGGAGCGGCTCGGGCTCAGCGAGCGGCCGGTCGTCGTGTGCGTCTCCCGGCTCGTCCCGCGCAAGGGCCAGGACACGCTGATCGACGCGATGCCGACGATCCTGTCGGCGGTGCCCGACGCGGTGCTGCTGATCGTGGGCGGCGGCCCCTACGAGAAGTCCCTGCGCGAACGGGCGTCGCGGGCCGGCGTCGCCCCCTCGGTGCGCTTCACCGGCGCGGTCCCCTGGGCGGAACTGCCCGCCCACCACGGCGCCGGTGACGTCTTCGCGATGCCCTGCCGCACCCGCAGGGGCGGTCTCGACGTCGAGGGCCTCGGCATCGTCTACCTGGAGGCGTCCGCGACGGGCCTGCCGGTGGTGGCGGGCGACTCGGGCGGCGCGCCGGACGCGGTGCTCGACGGCGAGACCGGATGGGTGGTCCACGACACCGAGGAGACCGCCGCGCGGATCATCCGCCTGCTGGCCGACCCGGACCTGCGGCGGCGGATGGGCGAGCGCGGCAGGAGCTGGGTCGAGGAACGCTGGCGCTGGGACCTGCTCGCGGAAAGGCTGCGGGAACTGCTGTAACGCGGGGGCGGGGGTCCGGCCCCACGGGCGGCCCGGGGCGGGGCGGCCCGGCACCTCGTCCGGCCCGGGGCCGGGCGCCCCGGATCGGGCCGCCCGCCGCGCCTCACGTCGTGTACAGGGCCTCGATCTCGTCCGCGAAGTCCTTCGTCACCACGTTGCGCTTCAGTTTCAGCGACGGCGTCAGGTGGCCGTCCTCCTCGGTGAACTGGTGCGTCAGGATGCGGAACTTGCGTACCGACTCCGCCTTCGACACCTGGGTGTTGCCCTCGTCCACGGCCCGCTGGATCTCCGCCAGCAGTTCCGGGTCGAGCCGCAGCGCCGCCACCGTCGTGTCCCTGGGGCGGCCGTGCTCCCGGGCCCAGCGGGCCAGGAACTCCTCGTCCAGGGTGATCAGCGCGCCCACGAAGGGGCGGCCGTCACCCACCACCATGCATTCGGCGACCAGCGCGTGCGCCCTGATCCGGTCCTCCAGGACGGCGGGCGCCACGTTCTTGCCGCCCGCGGTGACCAGGATCTCCTTCTTCCTGCCGGTGATCGTCAGGTAGCCGTCCCCGTCGAGCGTGCCCAGGTCACCCGTGCGGAACCAGCCGTCGGCCAGGGCCTCGGCGCTCGCCTCCGGGTTGTTCCAGTACTCCGTGAACAGGTGCTCGCCGTGCAGCAGCACCTCGCCGTCGTCGTCGATGCGGATGACGGAGCCCGGCAGCGGCTGCCCGACCGTGCCGATCTTCTGGCGGTCCCAGGGGTTGAACGTCGTCGCGCCGCACGACTCCGTCAGGCCGTAGCCCTCCAGCACGGTGAAGCCGATGCCGCGGAAGAAGTGGCCGAGCCGCTCGCCCAGGGGCGCGCCGCCGGAGATCGCGTACTCGCCGCGTCCGCCGAGGACCGCCCGCAGTCTGGAGTAGACGAGCCGGTCGAAGAGGCGGTGGCGCAGGCGCAGGCTCAGGGACGGCCCGGCGGGCGTGTCCAGGGCGTGGCTGTACGCGACGGCGGTGTGCGCCGCGCGGTCGAAGATCGCGCCCTTGCCCTCCTCGTACGCCTTCATGCGGGCCGCGTTGTAGACCTTCTCGAACACACGTGGCACGCCCAGGATCAGCGTGGGGCGGAACGCCGCCAGCTCCTCGGTCAGGTTCTTCGTGTCCTCCAGGCATCCCAGCTTGACCGGCGCCATCACGCAGGCGAGCTGCACGATCCGGCCGAACACGTGGGCGGCGGGCAGGAACAGCAGCAGGGACGAGTCCCCGGTGCGGAACAGGGGCTTGAGCCGTTCCACGATGTTGCCGCACTCCGCGAAGAAGCTGCGGTGGGTCAGCACGCAGCCCTTGGGCCGGCCCGTCGTCCCCGACGTGTAGACGATCGTCGCCGGATCGTCGGCCTTGCCGCCCGCCGAGCGTTCCTCCGCCGTCGTCTCGCTCACCTCGGCGCCCGCCGCGAGGAGCGTGTCGAGGCCGCCCGCGTCGAGGCACCAGACCTCCCGCAGGGCGGGCAGCCGCAGCCGCACGGACTCCAGCGCGGTCGCGTGGTCCTTGGTCTCGACGACGGCGGCGACCGCGCCCGAGTCGCCGAGCATCCAGCGCACCTGCTCGGCGGAGCTGGTGTCGTACACGGGCACGGTGACCGCGCCGACGCTCCAGATCGCGAAGTCGAGCCTTACCCACTCGTAGCGTGTACGGGACATCACGGCGACCCGGTCGCCCGGCTCGATGCCCGCCGCGATCAGGCCCTTGGCCGCGGCGCTGACGTCGTCGCGGAACTCCCGCGCCGTCACATCGCTCCAGACGCCGTCGACTTTGCGGCCGAACAGGGGGGTGTCGGGGTGTTGCGCGGCATTGCGGCGGACGAGATCCGTCAGAGTGCCGTCCGACGGGACCTCGTACAGGGCCGGAAGACTGAACTCGCGCAAGACTGCTGCTCCTCATCGGGCGGAGGGCGCGGCGTCCGTCCGCGCGCCCCGGCTGCTGCGGTCGCACACGGACCGCCCGCAGACGTTACCTGCCGGTACGGACGTGCGGACCGGCGCCCTGGCCAGATATTTCCCGCGTCACACTGTTTTCTGCGACTCTCGGTGCACAGTAGTGCAAGGCGCGGCTCCTGGGTGATCGACATTGCCACGGGGCGGCGGCGGGCGACCGGGCGAACGCGATGAGGTGACCTGTGACCAGGGTTCATGTGGTGAGTGACGTCCACGGCAACGCGGCGGGACTCGCTGGGGCGGGTGAGGGCGCCGACGCCCTCGTCTGCCTCGGCGACCTTGTTCTCTTCCTCGACTACGCGGACCACTCGCGGGGCATCTTCCCCGACCTCTTCGGCGTCGAGAACGCCGACCGGCTCGTCGAACTGCGCACCGCCCGCCGCTTCGAGGAGGCGCGCGTGTTCGGCGCGGAGCTGTGGCAGGGGCTCGCGTCCACGCCCGCCGCCGCGATCGAGGCGGCGGTGCGCCGCCAGTACGCGGAACTGTTCGGCGCCATGCCGGACCCGACGTACGCCACCTACGGCAACGTCGACATGCCGACCCTCTGGGACGAGTTCGCGGGGCCCGGTACCACCGTCCTCGACGGCGAGCGCGCCGAGATCGGCGGTCTCGTCTTCGGCTTCGTCGGCGGCGGACTGCGCACCCCCATGCGCACGCCCTACGAGATCTCCGACGAGGAGTACGCGGCCAAGGTCGAGGCGCTCGGCGACGTCGACGTCCTGTGCTCGCACATCCCGCCGGACGTGCCCGACCTGACCTACGACGTCGTCGCGCGCCGCTTCGAACGCGGCAGCGCGGCCCTGCTCGACGCCATCCACCGCACGAAACCCCGCTACGCCCTGTTCGGCCACGTCCACCAGCCGCTCGCCGCGCGGATGCGGATCGGCGCGACGGAGTGTGTGAACGTCGGCCACTTCGCCTCGACCGGCCGGCCCTGGGTCCTTCAGTGGTGAGGCCCCTCGGTCGTTCCGTGGTGAGGCGCGGGACCGAGGCGGGGGGCCGGAGGCGACCGCGATAACCTGCACGCGGCGTACCCAGTCTGCGAGGAGCACCGCGATGGCGGAACACACGATTTCGAGCATCACGATCGAGGCGGCCCCCGCCGTCGTCATGGCGGTGATCGCCGACTTCGCCCGCTACCCGGAGTGGACCGGAGAGGTCAAGGAGGCCGAGGTGCTCTCCGCCGGCGCCGACGGGCGGGCCGAGCAGGTCCGTCTCGTCCTCGACGCGGGCGCCATCAAGGACGACCACACCCTCGCCTACACCTGGAAGAAGGACGAGGTCAGCTGGACCCTCGTCAAGTCCCAGATGCTGCGGTCCCTGGACGGCTCGTACCGGCTGGCCCCCGTCGACGGCGGCGGCCGCACCGAGGTCACCTACCAGCTCGCGGTGGACGTCAAGATCCCGCTGCTGGGTATGATCAAGCGCAAGGCCGAGAAGGTCATCATCGACCGCGCCCTCGCGGGGCTGAAGAAGCGCGTCGAGTCGGCCGAGGGCGCGGGGGCCTGAGCGCCATGGCCCCCCGCACGGTCCTCGTCACCGGCCCCGGCGGCGCGGGCCGTACGACCGTGGCGGCGGCCACCGCCCTCGCGGCCACCCGGCGCGGCGACCGCACCCTGCTGCTCACCGCCGACGCAGCGGCCGCCACCGTCCTGCTCGGCGCCGCCCCGGGCCCCGGCGCCGGGGAGCCGGCACGCGTCGCCGACGGCCTGTGGGCCGCCCGGATCGACTCGGGTGAGCACTTCCGTACGGAGCTCCTCGACCTCCAGCAGCGGATCGCGCCCGCGCTCGACATGCTCGGCGCGCCCCGGCTGCGCGGCGAGGAGCTGACCGAACTGCCCGGCAGTGACCGCTTCGCCCTGCTGCACGCGCTGCGCGTGGCCGGGTCCGGCGACTGGGACGCACTCGTCGTCGACCTGCCGCCCCTGCCCGAGGCGCTCGCCGCCCTCAGCCTCCCCGAGGAACTCCGCCGTTATCTGCGGCGGTTGCTGCCCCCGGAGCGGCAGGCCGCTCGGGCGCTGCGCCCGATGATGGCGCAGCTCGCCGGCGTCCCCATGCCGTCCACGTGGCTGTACGAGAGCGCCGCGCGCAAGGACACCGAACTCGCCGCCGCACAGCTCCTGATCGCGGACGCCGGGACCTCGGTGCGGCTCGTCGTGGAACCCGGCCCCGCCGCCGAGGAGGCGCTGCGCACCGCGCGGACCGGGCTCGCCCTGCACGGGCTGACCGCCGACGCGCTCATCGCCAACAAGGTCCTGCCGCCGGCCGAGGGTCACCCCTGGCTCCAGGCGGCGACCGGACGCCAGCGCAAGAGCCTCGACGCGTGGCACGGCGACCCCGCGGCCTGGCCGGCCGTGTACGAGCTGCCGCACCTGGGCCGCGAGCCGCACGGACGGGACGATCTGGCGGCGCTGGACGTACCGGCCCCCGACGAGGAAGCTGCCGAGCGCGCCTCCCGGGGCGACGGGCCGACCGGACCGGACGCGGCTGCCGGGACGGCCGGGGCCGCCGGGGCCTGGGCCGGGAGGGGACCGGGAGTGCCGGGGACCCGGGCGGCCGACCCCTGGTGGGTCGAGGACCTGCGGGCCACCGACGGGCTCCTCGTGTGGTGCCTGCCCCTGCCGGGAGCGGTCAAGAGCGAACTGACACTCGTTCGCAGGGAGCACGAACTGCTGCTGACCGTCGGAGCGTTCCGCCGGATCGTGCCGCTGTCCTCGGCGCTGCTCCGCTGCACCGTCTCCGGCGCGGCCCTCACCGACGGCATGCTGCGGGTGCGCTTCACGCCCGATCCCGGACTGTGGCCGAAGGACGGGACCGCGGGAGCCTGAAGGAGGCACCGGCGTTCGGGTACCGTCGAAGGTGTACATCTCCCGCCGCGCGGCGGCGGGGGAGAGGTGCCGGACGCGGGAGTACTCCATGAGTGACACGAGCGAGCGGCCCGACGGCGACCCGGATGCCTGGGCGACGGCGTGCGGGGAGGACCTGGCAGCGGAGAAGGTACGGCGCCGCGCGGTGTACGGGCCGCCGCCCGCCTCCGCCGCCGACGAACTGCGCAAGTTCGCCGACGCGGTCGCCGACAAACTGACGTCCGTGGGCAACCCGCTCTTCGGGATGGCCGCGCAGGGCGCCGTCCAGCAGTTCCTCAACCAGGCCAAGGCCGCCGTCGAGCCGGTGATCGAACGCAACCCCGGCTTCTTCGACCACCTCGCCGCCGCGGGCAACGAACTGCTCGCCGCGTACCGCTCCGCCGTCGAGGACCAGGAGGGCCGCTGGACGCGCGGCGCCGCCACCGACGACGCGGCGACCCGACCGGGCCCGGACGGCGGGAGTGCGGGCGGCGACGGCACGACGCCCGAAGGGGCCGGGTCATCCGACCTTTCCGGTGGCGGCGGCGGCAAGACGCTCGACCCGAAGGACGACCGGCAGTCGCTCGACCCGTCCGACCCGCGCGACGAACGCCCCGGTCCCGACGGTCACATCGACCTGGACTGACGGGGGCGAGCCCACCCTCGGGTACCGTTGGCCCAAGCGGGGCACGACCGAAATCTGAGGGACACATGGGACTCACCATCGGCGTCGACATCGGCGGCACGAAGATCGCGGCCGGCGTGGTCGACGAAGAGGGCACCATTCGCGATGTGCACAAGGTGCCCACCCCGGACACCGCCGAGAGCATCGTCGACGCGATCTGCTCAGCAGTCTCCGGGGCCGGTAAGGGGCACCAGATCGAGGCCGTCGGCATCGGCGCCGCCGGTTACGTGGACGACAAGCGCGCGACGGTCCTGTTCGCGCCCAACATCAACTGGCGCCACGAACCGCTCAAGGACAAGGTCGAACAGCGGGTCGGCCTGCCGGTGGTCGTCGAGAACGACGCGAACGCCGCCGCCTGGGGCGAGTACAGGTTCGGCGCGGGCCAGGGGCACGACGACGTCATCTGCATCACGCTCGGCACCGGCCTCGGCGGCGGTGTGATCATCGGCAACAAGCTGCGGCGCGGTCGGTTCGGCGTCGCGGCCGAGGTCGGCCACATCCGGGTGGTCCCGGACGGGCTGCTCTGCGGCTGCGGCAGCCAGGGCTGCTGGGAGCAGTACGCGTCGGGCCGCGCGCTCGTGCGGTACGCGCGTCAGCGGGCCAACGCGCAGCCGGAGAACGCGGAGGCGCTCCTCGCGCTGGGCGACGGCACCCCGGAGGGCATCCAGGGCCGGCACGTCAGCGAGGCGGCCCGGCAGGGCGACCCGGTCGCCGTCGACTCGTTCCGCGAGCTGGCGCGCTGGGTGGGCAGCGGTCTCGCCGACCTGGCCTCGCTGTTCGACCCGTCGGCGTTCATCATCGGCGGCGGCGTCTCGGACGAGGGCGAGCTGGTCCTCGACCCGATCCGCAAGTCGTTCAGGCGGTGGCTGGTCGGCGGCGAGTGGCGCCCGCACGCGCAGGTCCTCGCGGCCCAGCTCGGCGGCTCCGCCGGCCTGGTCGGTGCCGCGGACCTGGCCCGTCAGGGCTGATCGTCCCGGTTCGCGCGACTGCCCGCCGTACCCCCGCTCACCAGGGGGGTACGGCGGGCAGCCGCGTCGAGGGGCTCCCGTAGGGTGTGCGCATGGCAATGCCCCCGCTGCCCGACTCCCGTACCGAGCCGGACGGTTCGGCCGTGATCCGAGTGCTCAGTTACAACATCCGCTCGATGCGCGACGACCGTGCTGCCCTGGCACGCGTGATCAGGGCCTGCGAGCCCGACCTGGTCTGCATCCAGGAGGCTCCCCGCTTCTTCCGCTGGCGCAAGTACGCGTCCCGGCTGGCCCGCGCGACGGACCTCGTCGTCCTCGGTGGCGGCGCCCCCGCCGCGGGACCGCTGCTCCTGTGCTCGCTGCGCGCCACGGTCGTATCGACCGAGGACGTCCTGCTGCCGCTGACCCCCGGCCTGCACCGGCGGGGCTTCGCCACGGCGGTCGTACGGTTCGGGCGGGCGCGCCTCGGCGTGGTGAGCTGCCACCTCAGCCTGCGGGCGGGGGAGCGGCTGGAGCAGGCGGGCATGCTGCTCGACCGGCTGAAGGCGCTCGACGCGCCGCACTCGATCGCGGCCGGCGACATCAACGAGCGCCCGTCGGGGCGCGCCTTCCGTCTGCTGGCGGACCAGCTCCAGGACGGCTGGTCGGTGGCGCCGTGGGGCAGTGAGCACACCCACGGCGCACCCACACCCCGGCAGCGGATCGACGCGATCTTCGCGACGCCCGGCATCGAGGTCCTCACCTGCGGGGTACCGACGGGCCTGCCCGGCCTGAGCGAGTCGGACCTGCGCGGCGGGAGCGACCACCTCCCGGTCCTGGCGACGCTGCGGGTCCCGGCCCCCTGACGCGGGGCTCCCCCGTCGCGGGCAGGCCGCTCATGCGGCCTGCCCGCCCGGCTCTCACGAGCGTGCCGCGGGCCGACGGGTGAGGGGCGGCCGGCCGGACTCACGGGTCGGCGCTGCCGTTCGGGCGTCCGGTACCTCTGCGAGCCGGGGACGGCCTGTGCGTCCGCCGCCGGCGCCGTACCCGTCCGTCGAAATGCCGTCGTCGGCCCGTACCGGCGCCGCTGCCGAGCCGTACCCGCGGCGGACCCGGCGCCGAAGTGCCGTACCCGGGCCGTGCCGGCGTCCCGGCCGGCGCCGTCCCCGGGCGCCGGCCGCGCTCAGACCACCGCGCCCCGGCCCGGATCCCCTTCGTCGTCCTCGTCGTCGTGCTGCATCCGCGCGACCAGCGTCGCGATGCCCCCCAGGAACCCGCCCGCGCACACCGCCGTCAGCCACCACGTCATGTCCCACTGGAACACCACCGCGAGCAGCGCGAGCACCGGACCGCCGATCGCGCCGAGCCACGCGAACTTCGCCGTCGCGTCCGACTCGGGCAGCGGCGGCGGCTCCGGCGGCACGAAGTGGCCCTCGTCCGGGTCCTCCACGGGCTCGGCGTCGCGCGGGCCGGCCGGAACCGGAACGCCGACGCCCGGTGCGAACACCACCGAGCCGCCGAGCGCGCGCGGCGGCACCTGCCCGGGGTCGCCCGGATCGGTCGGGGTCTCGGTCTCGTCCTTCGCCGTGTCCTGCGTCACCCCGCCGCTCTTGCTGTCCAGCGTCGCCAGGTCGTCCACCGACTTGAACGGCTTCGCTCCCGGCGGGTCCGCGGGCTCGTCGCCGTAGCCCGCGACGATCGCGGCCCAGGCCGCCTCCTCGTCGAGCGGCTGCGGTTCGGGCTCCGCGTCATTCTCAGCCACCCGTGCTCCCCTTCTGTCCGACACCTGGAGCGAGCCGCGCGACGAACGCCGCGCTCTGTGCGAAGACGCGCTCCGCGTCATGGTCCAACGTCGCCACGTGGTAGCTCTGTTCCAGCATCACCTCGCGGACGTCCGCCGAGGAGACACGGCTGAGGATCCGCTCCGCGTCCCAGGCGGGCACGACATGGTCCTGCTTGCTGCGCAGCAGCAGCAACGGCTGGGTGACCTGCGGCAGTGCCCCGTCCACGAGCGCGAACAGCCGCCGCAGCGAGTACGCCGCGTGCAGCGGCACCCGGTCGTAGCCGATCTCGTCGCCGCCGCCCTTGGCGATGTCGTTCACCAGGCCCTTGGTCGACGGCACGACATGGCGCAGCACCGGCAGCGCGTGCGCCGCGGCGCCGTGTACCCGCACGGCGGGATTGACCAGCACCAGCCCGCTGATCTCCGCCCCGTGCTTGGCCGCGAGCCGCAGCGACAGCGCCCCTCCCATCGAGAGGCCGAAGACGAAGACCCGCTCGCACCGCTCCCGCAGTTCCCCGAGAGCCTGTTCGACGCACGCGTACCAGTCCTGCCAGCCGGTCAGCTGCATGTCCTGCCACCGCGTGCCGTGTCCGGGCAGCAGGGGAAGCGAGACCGTCAACCCGCGGTCGGCCAGATACTCCCCCCATGGACGCAGGGATTGCGGGGAACCCGTGAACCCATGACAGAGAAGGACACCGACATCGCCGCCGTCGTGGCGAAACGGCTCGGCTCCTGGAAGGACCGGCACCGGGGTCTCCTTTGGCTGGGAAAGAAGGGGGACACACGCACGCGCTGGGGTCATCTCACCGTACGCGACCGGACTGACACCGACCAGGCCCTTCGTGCCTCCACGCAGGGAAGCCGCCGTCCTGCCCGGGGCCGGCGGGTTATGGTCGACGCCCAGCACACAGGAGGCACCGAGTTGATCTACGGCGCGATGAAGGTCTCCCTCGGCGGCTCGCTGAAGCTCGCCTTCCGACCCTGGGTGGAGGGCATCGAGAACATCCCGTGCGAGGGCCCCGCGATCCTGGCCAGCAACCACCTCTCGTTCTCCGACTCGTTCTTCCTCCCGGCGGTGCTCGATCGCAAGGTCACCTTCATCGCGAAGGCCGAGTACTTCACCTCGCCCGGGGTCAAGGGCAAGCTGACGGCGGCCTTCTTCAAGGGCATGGGCCAGCTGCCGGTGGACAGGTCGGGCGCCCGCGGTGCCGGTGAGGCGGCGATCAACAGCGCCCTGAAGGTGCTGGATCGCGGCGACCTGTTCGGCATCTACCCGGAGGGCACGCGCTCGCCCGACGGCCGCCTCTACCGCGGCAAGCCCGGCGGTCTCGCCCGCGTCGCGCTGCTGAGCGGGGCACCCGTCATCCCCGTGGCGATGATCGACACGGAGAAGATCCAGCCGCCGGGCAAGGTCGTCCCGAAGCTGATGCGCCCCGGTATCAGGATCGGCAGGCCCCTGGACTTCACCCGGTACCTGGGCATGGAGAACGACCGCTTCATCCACAGGTCGGTGACGGACCAGGTGATGTACGAGATCATGAGGCTGTCGGGGCAGGAGTACGTGGACATCTACGCGACGGCCGCGAAGCGGAGGATCGCGGAGGCGGAGAAGGGCTCGGCGGCCAAGGCCGCTGAGCAGCGGGGCGCGGCGGGGAAGCCGCAGCGCTAGCGGCGCGGGAAGCGCGGGGACGGCGGGACGGGGGGACCGGGGGAGATGGAGCGGGTCCGGCGCGAGCGCGTCGTGCGGATGTCGGTCGAGGTGCCGCTGTGGCGCGCGCTCGCCGCCTACCGGCTGCTGACGACGCTCTACACGATCGTCCTGTTCGGCTACGAGCGGCACCGGTACGAGCGGCTCTGGCTCGGTGTCGCCTACCTCGCCGTCCTGCTCGTCTGGACGGTGGCGACGCTGCCCCGGGTCTCCGGTGTGGCCCGCTGCACCCGCCCGTTCCTGGCCTGCGATCTGACCCTCGCGCTCGTCGGCATCCTCATCACCCCGCTCGCGGACCAGCAGGCCCGCGGGGCCGACGTGACGACCCTGCCGTCGATATGGACGGCGGGCGCCGTCCTCGCCTTCGCGCTCAAGGGCGGCTGGCGGCCGGCCCTCGCGGCCTCCACCCTGGTCGCCGTGGCCGACATCGTGGAGCGCGCGCATCCCAGCAAGGACACCCTGCACAACGTGGTGCTGGTGTGGATCGCCTCCATCGGCATCGGCTACGTGGTCGAGGTGGCGCGCGCCTCGGAGCGCACGCTCGCCCGGGCCCTGGAGATCGAGGCGGCGACGCGCGAGCGCGAGCGGCTCGCCCGGGACATCCACGACAGCGTCCTGCAGGTGCTCGCGATGGTGCAGCGGCGCGGCACCGCGCTCGGCGGCGAGGCCGCCGAACTGGGCAGGATGGCGGGCGAGCAGGAGATCGCCCTGCGGACACTGGTCACCAGCGGGCTGCTGCCCCCCGCGCCCCTGGCGCCGGGCGCGACGGAGACACCGGACGGAGCCGACGCCGGAGGTGCGTGGGCGACCCCGCGCGACCCCGGCCCGCCGGATCCGGCCGGGCCGGCCACCCGTACCGCCTCCCCTGCGGACGGCCAGGCCGAGAGCGCCGGCGGGGCGCCGCGGGCGCGGTCCGTACGCGGGGACGGCCGGGACCCGCGGCCGGACCGGGACGGCGGCGGCGGGAGCGACCTGCGGGCGCTCCTCGCGCGGTACGCGGGGGCGCGCGTGAGCCTCGCCGAGCCCGGCGCGCCCGTGCTGCTGCCCGCGGCGGCCGCCGCCGAGCTGGCCGCCGCTGTCGGTGCGGCGCTGGACAATGTCAGGCGGCACGCGGGCGCGGACGCCGGTGCCTGGATCCTCGTCGAGGACGAGCCGGGCCAGGTCATCGTGACCGTACGGGACGACGGCCCCGGCATCCCCGAGGGACGTCTCGCGCAGGCCGAGGGCGAGGGCAGACTCGGGGTCGCCCAGTCCATCCGCGGCCGGCTGGCGGACCTCGGCGGCGCCGCGGAGCTGATCTCCGTGCCAGGACAGGGCACGGAAGTGGAGTTGAAGGTTCCACGGCAGGCCGGGGACAAGTCCACACGGGGGAGAAGGACATGAGCACACAGGACGCGACGGCACCTGAGCAGGGCAGCGGGGCACCGGTCACGGTGATGGTCGTGGACGACCACCCGATGTGGCGGGACGCGGTGGCGCGCGACCTCGCCGAGGCCGGCTACGACGTGGTCGCGACGGCGGGCGAGGGCGCGCAGGCCGTCCGCAGGGCGCGTGCCGCCTGCCCCCAGGTGCTCGTCCTCGATCTGAACCTGCCGGGACTGCCGGGCGTGCAGGTGTGCAAGGAACTCGTCGGCACACTGCCCGGGCTGCGCGTCCTCGTCCTGTCGGCGAGCGGTGAACACGCGGACGTACTGGAGGCCGTGAAGTCCGGTGCCACGGGCTACCTGGTGAAGTCCGCGTCCACCGCGGAGCTGATCGAGGCCGTGCGCAGGACGGCCGTCGGCGACGCGGTCTTCACCCCGGGCCTCGCGGGCCTCGTCCTCGGCGAGTACCGCAGGCTGGCCGCCGGGCCGGGACCCGGCAGGCCCGACGAGCCGAGGGTGCCGCAGCTGACCGACCGCGAGACGGAGGTGCTGCGCCTCGTCGCCAAGGGCCTGTCGTACAAGCAGATCGCCGAGCGGCTGGTGATCTCCCACCGCACGGTGCAGAACCACGTGCAGAACACCCTCGGCAAGCTCCAGCTGCACAACCGGGTCGAGCTGGTGCGGTACGCGATCGAGCGCGGCCTCGACGACGACTGAGCGCCGCCCCCCGGGGGGCGTCCTTCGCCCTCCCGGCGCCACGGGGCGGTCCCCGGGAGCCCGTGCGACAGTGGCAGAGAGTGATCCGAGTCACGTCAGCCACGGTCGCCGGGCAGCCGGCGCACCCCACCGCCGGCGGAGGGAAGTCCCATGCGGGTCGGACTACTGACCGGAGGCGGCGACTGCCCCGGGCTGAACGCGGTCATCCGCGCTGTGGTGCGCAAGGGCGTGCAGGAGTACGGCTGCACCTTCACGGGGTTCCGGGACGGCTGGCGCGGCCCCCTCGAAGGCATCGGCCGCCCGCTCGACATCCCGGACGTACGGGGGATCCTGCCGCGCGGCGGCACCATCATCGGCGCCTCACGCACCAACCCGCTCAGCGCGGAGGACGGCGTGGCACGGATCCGGGAGCACCTGGCGGAGGCGGGGGTCGAGGCGCTGATCGTGGTCGGCGGCGAGGACACGCTCGGTGTCGCCGCCGAACTGGGCGCGCGGCACGGCATCCCGTGCGTCGGTGTGCCCAAGACCATCGACAACGACCTGTCCGGCACCGATTACACCTTCGGCTTCGACACGGCCGTGGGTGTCGCGACGGAGGCCGTGGACCGGCTGCACACCACCGCCGAATCACACACACGGGTCCTGGTGTGCGAGGTGATGGGGCGGCACTCGGGCTGGATCGCCCTGCACGCGGGTCTCGCGGGCGGCGCCAACGCGATCCTCGTCCCGGAGCGGCCCTTCGACGTCGAGGAGGTCTGCGGCTGGGTGAACTCGCGCTTCAGCTCCTCGGCGGCGCCGATCGTGGTGATCTCCGAGGGGGCGAAGCCGAAGGAGGGCCGGCTCGTCCTCAAGGACGGCTCGACCGACTCGTTCGGCCACGTGCGCCTGTCCGGGGTGGGCGAGTGGCTCGCCGGGGAGATCGAGGAACGCACCGGTTACGAGGCGCGTACGACGGTGCTCGGCCATGTGCAGCGGGGCGGGACCCCGAGCGCGTTCGACCGGTGGCTCGCCACCCGGTTCGGGCTGCACGCCATCGAGGCCGTGCGGGACGGCGACTTCGGGACGATGGTCGCGCTGCAGGGCACGGACATCGTGCGGATCCCGATCGCGGAGGCGGTGGCGACCCTGAAGACGGTGCCGGCGGCGCTGTACGAGGAGGCCGGGGTCTTCTTCGGCTGAGCCGCCCGCGACCCGCGCTGCGCCCCGCGCGCGGGCGGCAACCCCTGCGCGCGGGAGCGCGACTTCCGCCGTAGGGCGTCGGTCCCTAGCTGTCGGCGGCCAGCTTGGCCACGCGCGACTCGACGTCGTCGAAGTGCTCCAGGACCGCGCGGCGGGCCGCCTCCGTGTCGCCGGCCCGCAGCGCGCCGACGATGTCGGCGTGCCGGTGGACGAGGTCGCCGGGGTGTCCGACGGGGCGCAGGTCGGCCCGTACGGTCTGGAAGGCGTCCCAGAACAGCTCGATGAGCTGGGTGGCCAGCTCGTTGCCCAGCGGTTCGAACAGCATGAGGTGGAAGCGGCGGTCCGCGGCGGCGGTGTCCTGCCCGACGCCCTCCGGGGTCCCGCCGGCGGTGCTCCCGCCGTCCGGGGCGCCGGAGGCGGCCATCGCGGCGACCTCGGCGTCCAGCCGCTCGAAGAGCGCAGGGTCGGCCAGCTCCACGACGTCGCCGATCAGTCCGGATTCCAGCGCGCGGCGGACCGCGACCAGTTCGCGCAGCGCACCGGGGTTGCCCCGCACGGCCTGCCGGGTGCGAAAGAGCAGGCCGGGCCCCATGGTGGCGAGCGGGGCACTGCCGACGAAGGTTCCGTACCCGTGCCTGATGTCCACGATGCCGCGCGTGTGCAGGGCGCGCAGGGCCTCCCGCACGCTGTTGCGGCCGGCGCCGAGACGCTCGATGAGCTGGGTCTCCGCCGGCATGGCCTCGCCGGGGGCGAGGTCCAGCTCGAAGATCAGCTCGGTGATGCGGTCCTCAAGTTGCTGCCGGACTCCGTACGCCACGGTCACTCCTCGGCCTGATGGCGGGCCGGCCTCGACGCTCTTGCCTGCCCTCGCCGACGAGTGTAGCGTCGGCACGTATAGGACATCCCATGTCCCATGTCCTATGTCTGTTCGGGGGCGGCGAAAGAAAGGGCCCGAAAACCCACATGAGAAGTGAACCGGCCGTCGCAGGGGTCGTCACGGGAGTCATCCCACCGTTGTGCACACCGCTGACCGAGGAGCAGGAGCTCGATGTCCCGTCCCTGGAGCGACTGTGCGCCTTCCTCCTCGACGCGGGGGTGACCGGGCTGTTCGTCGGCGGATCGACCGGTGAACTCGCCTACCACACTGATGAGTTGCGGCTGCGGGTGCTGACCGTCGCGCGCGGGGTGGCGGCCGGTGCGGTCCCGGTGCTCGCCGGCGCCGTCGACCTGTCCACGAACCGGGTGATCGCCCAGGCGCGCGCGGCCGAAGCCGCGGGCGCTGACGCGGTGGTGGCGACGGTGCCGTTCTACTCGCCGACCCACCCGAGCGAGATGGTGGACCACTTCACGGCGGTCAGCCACGCGCTGAGCATCCCGCTGTGGGCGTACGACATCCCGGGCAACGTGCAGCGCAAGCTGCCCGCGGAGGTCACGGCGCACCTCGCGGGAGCGGGAGTGATCGCCGGGCTCAAGGACAGCAGCGGCGACCTCGACGCCCTGCGCACGGCCTTGGACCTGACGGCCGCCAACGGCGCACGTGCACGCGGCTTCTCGGTGCTCACCGGCTCGGAGGTCATGGCGGACATCGCGCTCGCCCTCGGCGCGGACGGCATCGTGCCGGGGCTCGGCAACGTCGACCCGCACGGCTATGTCGCGCTCCACGAGGCGGCCCGGCGGGGCGACACGAAGGAGGCGGCCCGTCAGCAGGAGCGGTTGCGGACGCTGTTCGCCATGGTGCGGGTGGGCGACACCACCCGGATCGGCGGATACGCGTCGGCGATCGGCGCGTTCAAGGAGGGGCTGCGGCAGCGGGACGTGATCGCCCACGCGACGACACCGCGCCCGATGGGCGCCCTGTCCGCCATCGAACGCGAGGCGGTCACGGCCCACTTGCGCACGGCGGGTCTGCTGTAACCGCCCCAGCTGCCGCGGGGCGCGGCCGTCGGGGGCCCAGCTGCCGCGGGGCGCGGCCGTCGGGGGCCCAGCTGCCGCGGGGCGCGGCCGTCGTCGGGGGCCCAGCCGTCGTGGGGCGCGGCCGTCGTGGGGCCGGGGCACGCCGCCCGGCCCCGCGAGGCTGTTTCCGTACGCCAGCGCCAGCGCCAGCGCCAGTGGCAGATCGGCGCGGGGCCGGCGACCGGCGACCGGCGGCCGGGCAGCCGCCCGCGGTCGGGCGGCGGACGCTTCGGCGCTCCGAGGTGCCTTCCGGGGTGCCCGGCCGGCGCCGGGCCGCACGGCGCCGGCCGGGCACCCCGCGGGGTCTCAGCCCGCCGCCCCCGCGCCCGCGCGGCGGGCGTGCGTCAGGAAGCGGGAGATCACGCCCACGCCGTCCCGGGTCAGCACCGACTCGGCGTGGAACTGCCACGACGCGAAGCCCGGGCCCCGCACCGCGTGCACCTCGCCCGTCGCCGCCTCCCGCGCCACCTCGATGCCGTGCGCGGCCAGCTCGCGCGCCGTCCCGTCGTCGCACCGGGCGGTGAAGCTGTTGTAGAACCCGACGGTCTCCCGCCGCCCGAACAGGCCGACCGTCACCTGCGCCCCCTGGTGCGGCTCCCGCTTGCGCACGACATCGAGGCCCAGCTCCGCCATCAGCAGCTCATGGCCGAGGCACACCCCGAGCAGTCCGCGCTTGCGGGCCGCGACCAGGTCCGCCGCGAGCCCCCGCATCACTCGGATCCTGGGGTCGCGCAGGTTCGTCGGGTCGCCGGGGCCGGGCCCCAGCATCACCGGTCCTTCATGGGCGAGGACCGCGGCCCGCAGCCCCGGTTCGTCGTGGCGGCGCACCGACACGCTCAGCCCGCAGGCGCGCAGCAGGTACGCCAGCATCGCCGTGAACGTGTCCTCGCCGTCCACCACGAGGACGTGCTCCCCGGTGGGCTGCGTCTCCTCGTCCGTCCGCATCCGCAGCCAGAACGGCGCGAGGTCCGCCCGCCGCGCGTCCAGTGCCGCCCGTACCCGGGGGTCCCGGGCCAGTGCCGCCCCGGCCGGCGCCCCCTCCGGGCGGGGCCGCGCCGGCTCCCGTACGCCCAGCGCGGTCAGCACCCCCGCGGCCTTGGCGTGCGTCTCGGCGACCTCGCTCGCCGGGTCCGAGTGGCGTACGAGGGTCGCGCCCACGCCGACCCGGAGTACGCCGGTGTCCGCGTCGATGTCGGCCGTACGGATCAGGATCGGCGAGTCCAGTGACTGGGCGCCGCCCGCGTCCCGGCCGAGCAGGGCCAGGGCGCCCGCGTAGTAGCCGCGCCCGCCGCGCTCGTAGCGCTCGATGACCCGGCAGGCGTTCTGCACCGGTGACCCGGTGACGGTCGCGGCGAACATCGTCTCCCGCAGCACCTCCCGCACATCCATGGTCGAACGCCCGCGCAGCTCGTACTCCGTATGGGCGAGATGTGCCATCTCCTTGAGCCGGGGGCCGACCACCACACCGCCCCGGTCGCCGACGGTGCACATCATCTTGAGTTCCTCGTCGACGACCATCGACAGCTCGTCGGTCTCCTTGCGGTCGCTGAGGAAGGCCAGCACGTCCTCGACCGTCGGCTCCGAGGGGCCCGGCGGGTAGCGGAAGGTGCCGCTGATCGGGTTCATCACGACTGTGCCGCCGCTCATCCGCACATGGACCTCGGGGCTCGCGCCCACCAGGGCCCGCCCGCCGTCGCCCGTGTGCACGACGAAGGTCCAGTACGCGCCCTGCTCGCCCACCAGCAGCCGCCGGAACAGCGCCAGCGCGTCCGCCCGTGCGAACCCGGCGACGCGCCCCTCGTAGGTGCGGCGGATGACGAAGTTCGCGCCCTCGCCGGTGCCGATCTCGTCGTCGATGACGCGCCGGACGGTGTCCGCGTACTCCTCGTCGGCGACGTCGAAGCCGCCGTCCTCGACCCGTACGGCACCGGCCGGCAGCGCGTCCAGCACGTCGGCGAGGGGCAGTTCCCAGGTCTGCTCGGCGAGCAGCACCGAGAGCGGCGTGGCGTCGTCGCGTACGTCGAACCCGCGCTCCCGGATCTGCCGGAACGGTACGAGCGCCAGCGAAGGACGCTCCCCGACCGGGAGGTCCGCGAGCCGGTCCACTTCCCGGACGGCGCCGACGAGCACCTCGACCACGTCCTCGGCGCGGCCCGGCGTACGGCGGCGCAGCAGGGCGAAGGGCGGTCCGCCGGCGGCCGTCAGCCGGCACAGCAGCGACCGGGCCGTCACCGCGGCGTCGGCCGGGACGGTAGACGGGACGGGAGAAGAAACGGAGCAGGGGGCGCCCGGAGCCGGTGCGGCGGGGGAGGGCGGAGGAACGGAGGGCAAAGTGCCGGTCATGGGGCGGGTGGTCCTTCCGGGTGGGAGAGGAGCGGCCCGCCTCACGGCTCCCGCGGCGCCTCGCGCCGACGGGTCCCCGTACACACGGAAGGCCGCCCTCGGGCGGCCTTCTCGATCCGTGCGATATGCGTCACGCGCGCGGAATCAGTGGGGTCGCCGGTCGATCCGGCCACCACCAGGACTGATTCGCGTGACAGAGCATGCGCGCAGCCTAGCCCACCCACCGGCCCCCGGCCCGGAGCGTCCGGAGCGTGCGAAAGCCGTTCCACAGTGTGAGCACCTTGCGTTATCCCGTTGCGTGACCGCGTAACCTGGGGCTGTGACAGTGAACGCTGAGAACCCCGCGACGCATGTGCCCACCTGGAAAGGTCTCCCCGCTGCGCAGCAGCCGGCGTATCCCGACCAGGAGGCCCTGCGCGCGGCCGTGGCCGAGCTGGAGTCCTGTCCGCCGCTCGTCTTCGCCGGCGAGTGCGACCTGCTGCGTTCGCGGATGGCGGCCGTCGCGAAGGGCGAGGCCTTCCTGCTCCAGGGCGGCGACTGCGCCGAGGCGTTCGACGGCGTCTCCGCCGAGCACATCCGCGCGAAGATCAAGACGCTGCTCCAGATGAGCGCGGTCCTCACCTACGCCGCCTCGGTCCCCGTGGTCAAGGTGGGCCGTATCGCCGGCCAGTACTCCAAGCCGCGCTCCAAGGACACCGAGACGCGCGACGGTGTCACGCTGCCGACCTACCGCGGCGACTCCGTCAACGGCTTCGCGTTCGACGAGGCGTCCCGCGTGCCCGACCCGGCGCGCCTGACGCGGATGTACCACGCGTCCGCCTCCACGCTGAACCTGGTGCGCGCCTTCACCACCGGCGGCTACGCCGACCTGCGCCAGGTGCACGCCTGGAACCAGGACTTCGTGAAGTCCTCGCCGGCCGGGCAGCGCTACGAGCAGCTCGCCCGCGAGATCGACAACGCCCTCAACTTCATGAAGGCGTGCGGTACGGACCCGGCCGAGTTCAAGTCCGTGGAGTTCTACTCCTCGCACGAGGCGCTTCTGCTCGACTACGAATCGGCGCTGACCCGCACCGACTCGCGCACGGGGAACCTGTACAACACGTCGGCCCACCTGGTGTGGATCGGTGAGCGCACCCGCCAGCTCGACGGCGCGCACATCGAGTTCGCGTCCCGGATCCGCAACCCGCTCGGCATCAAGCTCGGCCCCAGCACCACGGTGGACGAGGCCCTCGCCTACGTCGACAAGCTGGACCCCGACCGCGAGCCCGGCCGCCTCACCTTCGTGGTGCGGATGGGCGCCGACAAGGTCCGGGACAAGCTCCCCGAGCTGGTCGAGAAGGTCACGGCCTCCGGCGCGAGCGTCGCGTGGGTGACGGACCCGATGCACGGCAACACCTTCGAGGCGGCCTCCGGGCACAAGACGCGCCGGTTCGACGACGTCCTCGACGAGGTCAAGGGCTTCTTCGAGGTCCACAAGGGCCTCGGCACCCACCCCGGCGGCATCCACGTCGAACTCACCGGGGACGACGTCACCGAGTGCGTCGGCGGCGGCGACGAGATCTTCGTCGACGATCTGCACCAGCGCTACGAGACGGCCTGCGACCCCCGGCTCAACCGCAGCCAGTCGCTCGACCTGGCGTTTTTGGTGGCCGAGATGTACCGCGACCAGTAGCCGCCGCACCGGTCGGCCCCCGGGTGACCCGGGGGTCCGCCGCGCGCGAGAACCGACGACGGATGGGGCACGGATCACCGCTTGTGATCCGTGCCCCATCACTCGCACGGGGGTTCTCCGGAGGTGCGGCCCTGGGTAAGGTTAGGTTAGCCTCACCGATACGTCGGGACGGCGTTCCGAGTCCGGCCCCCGGGGAGGTGAACCGCGTGTACGTATGCTCCTGCTTCGGCATCACGGAGTCACAGGTCAAACAGCACGCGGCGGCGGGCGCCTGCACGCCCCGCCAGATCGCCTCCCGGTGCAAGGCCGGTACGGACTGCGGCGGCTGTGTACGCCGCATCCAGTCGATACTCGGCCGTGGTACGTGTCCCAGCCGCCAGCTGCTCGACGGGCGCACGGACGTGCCGGCCGAGGCCGAGGCTCCCGCCATGCCCGGTGAGCCGGCTCCCCGCCCGCCCGCGCTGAACCCGTCCGAGCCGTTCGCCCCGTCCGAGCCGTTCGCCCCGGCAGAGCCGTTCGCGCCGAGTGAGCCCTTCGCGCCCGCGCCCGTGGCGACCGGGACGAGGGTGCGGTTCCCGTACGCGGCCTAGGACGCCGTACGACCGTTCCCGCTCCCGTGCCCCTGCCCCTGCCCCTGCCGTGAACCGGTAGCACCGCCGGACGAGTCGCGGTGGGCCGCGTCGCACCCGTCAGCTGTCGCCGTCGCCCTCCGGCTGCTCGATCTGCTGGGCGATGTACAGCCCCTCGCCGAGCTTCTCGATCAGCGCGAGCTGAGTGTCGAGATAGTCGATGTGGTGCTCCTCGTCCTCCAGGATCGACTCGAAGAGACGCTTGGACGTGAAGTCGTTCTTCGCGTGCATCACATCGATACCGCGCTTGAGCCGGTCGATGGCCTCCACTTCGACCTGCCGGTCCGCCTCGAACATCTCCGTCGCGCTCTGGCCGACCCGCACGTGGAAGAGCCGCTGGTAGTTCGGCAGGCCGTCCAGCAGCAGAATCCGGTCGGTCAGCAGCTCCGCGTGGCGCATCTCGTCGAAGGATTCCGCGCGGGTGTTCTTGGCGAGCTTCGTCCAGCCGAAGTTCTCCTGCATCTTCGCGTGCAGGAAGTACTGGTTGATCGCGGTGAGCTCGGCGGTCAGCTGCTCGTTCAAGAACTCAAGGACCTCGGGGTCGCCCTGCATGGCAGCGGCTCCTTCCAACGATGTGGCGATGGACGCGTGGCGCGTGGCAGACATGTGCCCTGTGAGACTGCGCGCAGTCTCGCATCGCCATGGGGGGCCGTCCAGTAAGGACGTCCTTGGTATGAATTGGGTGGATATGCGTTCAGCCTGGTCATGACCACCCCTCCCGGTCTGTCACCATGTAAAGCATGGGTCAGGACCAGAGCGAGGGGCATCGGATACCGGAGGAGTCCCCCCTGCCGCCGGGACAGCGCCTCCAGCGCGGCTGGCCCGTCACCCATTACGGACCGGTCCCGAAGTTCAAACCCGACCGCTGGGAATTCCGGGTATTCGGCGCGACCTCCGATGCGGACAAGCACTGCTGGAATCACGAGGAATTCACGTCCCTGCCCTTCTCCACGGTCGTGGCGGACGTCCACTGCGTCACGAAATTCAGCATGCTCGGCGCCGAATGGGGAGGCGTCCACGCGAAAACGGTCCTCGACCTCGCACCGCCCGCCGCCTCGGTGACCCACGTGATGGTCTGGGCCGAGTACGGCTACAGCGCCAACCTACGGCTGGCGGACTTCGCCGGGGACCGTACGATCTTCGCCACGCACCGTGACGGCGAACTTCTCACGGCGGAGCACGGCTTCCCGCTGCGGCTGGTCGTGCCGCATCTCTACGCCTGGAAGGGGCCCAAATGGGTCAGGGGCGTGGAGTACATGACGGCGGACCGGCGGGGCTTCTGGGAGGAGCGGGGCTACCACAACGTGGCGGACCCGTGGACCGAGCAGCGCTACACCTACCAGGAGGAACCGGGCGAGGGCCCCGAGCTGTAGGGGCGGTGCGGCGAGGCAGCGCGCGGCCGGGACGGTAGCCGGACCGGTTCACCGCGCGTATGGCGTGGGGGGTGCGGGGTCCGGGGTCCTGCGAGCTTCACCCCGTACGGCCCCCGCCCGCCTCAGGGCGGCCCCGGTTCCGGCTCCCGGTCCTTCCCGGGTCAGGCGTCGCGCAGCTTCTTCAGGCGGGTGACGTCGTCCGTGTGCCCGTCCCTGCCGCCGGGGGTCTCGGTCACCAGCGCTACGCCCCGCGTCGCCGGGTGGTGGAACAGCGCCTCGAAGGGTGCCTCGCCGATGTGGCCGGCGCCGATGTTCTCGTGGCGGTCCTTGTGCGCCCCCACCACGTCCTTCGAGTCGTTGGCGTGGATGAGGCCGAGCCGTCCGGGGCCCACCGTCTCCACCAGCAGATCCAGTGTCTGACGCATGCCGTGCTCACCCGCGAGGTCGTGGCCCGCGGCGAAGACGTGGCAGGTGTCCAGGCACACGCCGAGCTTCGGATGGGCCTCCAGGGCCTCGAAGTACGGGCCGAGATCCCAGATCCGGGAGCACAGCGAGAAGCCCTGGCCCGCGGTCGGCTCCAGCAGGACGGGCGGGTCGTCGTCATGCGTCAGTTCGTCCAGCAGCGGCAGCAGCAGTTCCCGTACCTGCGCGAGCGCGGTCGCGCGGTCCCGGCCGCCGGTCGCGGACCCCGTGTGCACCACCACGCCCCGCGCCCCGATGGCCCGGCCGCGCCGCAGGCTGTGCCGCATGGACTCCACGGACCGCTCCGCCGTGGCCTCGGTGTGCGAGCCGAAGTTGATGAGATAGGGCGCGTGCACGTAGGCGGGCAGGTCCGCCGCCGCGCACCCGGCCCGGAACAGTTCGTCCTGGGCCGGGTTGCCGGCCGGCGTCGCCCAGCCCCTCGGGTTGGCGACGAAGACCTGGACGCTCTCGGCGCCGAGGTCGCGGGCGTAGCCGAGACCGGTGGTCGCGAGTCCGCCGGCCACGGGCACATGGGCGCCGACTGGATTGCGCATGGTGGCGGGGGCCGTCCTTGTCATCGGGGGTGCCGGCTGTTCACGACGGCGCGGGTGCCGGCGGTGCCGCGTGCCCCGCCGCCGTCTCCCGCTCTCACAGGCCGTCGGTCTTGATCGTGATCGTGCTGCCCTCGGGCGCCTTGTCGCCGCCGTCCACGGACTGCTCCGTGATCGTGTCGTCGATGAACGGGAAGCTGTGCTTCACCTTCACCGTGAACCCGGCGTCCTCCAGCCGCGTCCGCGCGTCGTCGGCGGACCGGCCCGTGACGTCGGGCACCGCGACCATCTTCGGGCCCTTCGACACGGTCAGGGTGACCGTGTCGCCCTTGGCCAGCTGCCCGCCCTCGCCCGGTGACTGACGGGCCACCGTGCCCGCGTCCTCGTCGGACTGCACGCGCTGCGGTGTGACCTTCGCCTTCAGGCCCGCGTCGTCGAGGTCGGACGTCGCGTCGTCGACGTCCTCGCCCGTCACGTCGGGCACGTCGACGGCGCTGCCCTTGCTCACCGTGAGCGCGACCGCCTTGTCGGGGCGCACCCGCTCGCCCGCGCCCGGGTCCGAGGAGATGACGGCGCCCCGGTCGGTGCCGTCGTCGAAGGCCGAGGTGACCAGCCCCGCCGACAGGCCCGCCTTGGTGAGTGCCGCCTTGGCGTCGGCCAGCGGCAGGCCGGCGAGGCCGGGAACCTGCACGATCTTGGGGCCGCGCGAGATGGTCAGCGTCACCGGGCCGTCGCCCCGGATCTTGGTCTCGGGGGCCGGATCGCTCCGCATGACCGTGCCCCGGTTGAAGGCGTCGCTGTAGCCGTGGTCGAAGCGTGCGTCCAGGCCCGCGTCGGAGAGGCGCTTCTTCGCCGCCTGCTCGCTCTGCCCGAGCAGCGGCGGTACCCGCGTGAACTGGCCCGAGTTGATGTACCAGACCCCCGCGCCGACGAGCACCACGACGAGCGCGGTCACCACGGCGACGACGCCGCGACGCCGGCGTGGGCCCCGGCCGCCGTGGCGTGCCGGGGGACCCGCCGCGGCCGGCGGTGCGGGCGGCAGGTCGAGGCGGCTGGTCCTCGCGACCCGGCCGGTGTCCGCGCCGGCGGGGGCCGTGCGCGGGATCACGCTCGTACGGTTCTCAGAGCCGGACGCACCGCTCACGGTGCGCGCGGCGGGTGGCACGGCGTCCAGTTGGGCGTCGCTGAGGGCCGCCCGTGCGGCGCGTACGAGCGCGAGCAGCGCCACCGCGTCGCCCGGCCGGACCCGGGGGTCGCGCGCGGTCGCCGCGGCCACGAGCGCGTCGAGTTCGCGGGCGAGGCCCGGCACGGCCGCGGACGGCCGCGGGACGTCCTCGTTCAGGTGCTGGTAGAGGACCTGCGCGGGAGTCTCGCCGCCGTGCGGCTTGCGGCCGGTCAGCATCTCGTAGAGCACGACGCCGCACGCGTACACGTCGACGCCGGCCCCCGCGCCCGCGGCGGCGTCCTCCAGCTGCTCGGGTGCGAGGTACGACACCGTGCCGAGCACGGCGCCGGTGGTGGTCGTGACGTCGCCGACCGTACGGACGAGACCGAAGTCGGCGACCTTGACCCGCCCGTCGTCCCCTATCAGGACGTTCTCCGGCTTCATGTCCCGGTGCACGAACCCGGCGCGGTGCGCCGCGCCGAGCGCGGCCAGCACCGGTTCCACGATGTCCAGGGCCGCCCGGGGCTGCAGTGCGCCGCGTTCGCGCAGCACGTCACGCAACGTACAGCCGGCGACGTACTCCATCGCCAGGTACACGTACGCGCCCTGGGCGCCCTGGTCGAAGACCGCGACCACATTGGGGTGCGCCAGGCCCGCGACGGACTTGGCCTCCCGGATGAAGCGCTCCACGAAACCGGCGTCGGTGGCGAGCGAGGGATGTATCACCTTGAGCGCGAGCACCCGGTCGAGGCGGGTGTCCAGGGCCCGGTAGACCGTGGCCATCCCGCCGACCGCGATGCGCGCGTCGACGCGGTACCTGCCGTCGACCACGTGCCCGACGATCGGGTCATTGAGGGTCGTATCCACGCGGCGAGTCTACGTTCCGGCCGGGTGGAAGGCCCTGCCCGCCGGTGGGCCTGCAGCAGAGCTGTAACGCTGCGAACAGCCCGGATGCCCCGCGCCCGGGCCGCCGACGGGTGCGGTCCTGCCCCCGGAAGGGGTGCTGTCCCGCCTCAGAAGGCGGGGCGTTCCGGGTCCAGACTCGCGCGGCCCGCCTCCGGGGAGGACGCCTCCGCGTGGTGGCGGCGGGGGATGCGCCCGGCGCGGCGGGCGAGGCGGCCCGCCTGAACGCCGTGCCGCATCGCCTCGGCCATCAGGACCGGTGACTGCGCCCGGGTCACCGCCGAGGCGAGCATCACCGCCTCGCACCCCAGCTCCATCGCGAACGCCGCGTCCGAGGCGGTTCCCGCGCCCGCGTCGAGGATCACCGGAACGCCCGCCCGCTCGACGATCAGGCTGAAGTTGTGCGGGTTGCGGATGCCGAGGCCCGAGCCGATGGGGGAGCCGAGCGGCATCACGGCCGCGCAGCCGACATCCTCCAGTTTCCGCGCGAGCACCGGGTCGTCGTTCGTGTACGGCAGCACGGTGAAGCCGTCGTCGACGAGGGTCTCCGCCGCGTCCAGCGTCTCGACCGGGTCGGGCAGCAGCGTCCGTTCGTCCGCCACGACCTCCAGTTTCACCCAGTCGGTGCCGAGCGCCTCCCGGGCGAGGCGGGCCGTCAGCACGGCCTCGCCGGCCGTGAAGCACCCCGCCGTGTTGGGCAGCGGACGGACGCCGAGCCGGCTGAGCACCGACAGCACCGAACCCTGCACGCCGGGGTCGAGCCGGCGCATGGCCACGGTGGTCAGCTGTGTGCCCGACGCGACCAGGGACCGTTCCAGCACGTCGAGACTGGGCGCACCGCCCGTTCCCATGATCAGTCGGGACGTGAACGTCACGTCCGCGATGGTGAGTGGATCGTCCGCCATCCCCGTCAGCCTCCTTGTACGGCGGTGAGGACTTCCACCCGGTCGCCGTCGCCGAGCCGCGTCCGGGGCCAGCTGCCCCGGGGCACCACCGTCTCGTTGAGCGCCGCCGCGACGCCCGAATGCGCCGTTGTCAGCGTTGCGATCAGCTCGTCCAGCGTCGTGGCGGCCGCGACCTCACGCGGCTCGCCGTTCACCGACACGCGCACCACGCGTGCCGCCGTGTCGTCGCTCATGCGAGCAGCCCCTCTCGTACGGACATCTCGGTCCGGTGCGTCCCCTCGGGCGACGAGCCGGCGGGACGCGGCGAACCCGTGAACCGCTCCGGTGTGAACGGCCGTGCGACCTCGGGCAGTTCGCCCGTCGTCAAGGCCTCGGCCAGCGCGTCCCCGGTCACCGGGGTCAGCAGTACGCCGTTGCGGAAGTGCCCGGTCGCCAGGTGCAACCCGGGCAGGGCGGTGGGGCCGAGCAGCGGCGCGTTGTCCGGCGAGCCCGGCCGCAGTCCGGCGCGGGTCTCGGTGAGCGGCAACTCCGTGATGCCGGGGACGAGTTCGTGGGCGTCCCGCAGCAACTCGTACACACCGCCCGCCGTGACCGTGGTGTCCCAGCCGAGCTCCTCGCTCGTCGCGCCCACCACCAGTTCGCCGTTCTCGCGCGGTACCAGGTACACGTGCCCGCCGCGCACCACCGCCCGTACCGTGCGGGAGAGGAACGGCGCGTACGCACGCGGCACGGTCAGCCGCAGTACCTGGCCCTTCACCGGCCGTACCGGCGGCAGCACCTCGTCCGGTACGCCCGCGAGCCTGCCACTCAGGCTGCCCCCGGCGAGCACGACCTGGCCGGCGCCGAGCGCCGATCCGTCCGCGAGCTCCGCGCCGGTGGCCCGGTCCCCGACGACGGTCAGCCGCCGGGCCCAGGTGCGGTGCAGTGCCACGCCCGCGCGCTCGCACGCCACCACCAGCGCGGCGGCCAGCCTGCGTGGATCTATCTGGTGGTCGCCGTCCACGCGCAGACCGCCCCGGACGCCCGGCGCGAGCATCGGTTCGAGCCGACGGCAGTCGCGGCCGCCGAGCCATTCGGAGGTGAGGCCGCACTTCTGCTGGAACGCGTGCAGTTCGCGCAGGTGGGCGCGGTCGTCACTGTCCAGCGCCACGGCGAGCGTGCCGCAGGCCCGGTAGCCGGTGTCCCGGCCGCTCGCCTCCTCCAGCTCCGCCACGAACCGTGGATAGCGGCGCGCGGAGGCGAGGTTGAGGCCGAGCAGTGTCTCCTCGCCGTAGTGCAGTTCGGTGACGGCGGCCAGCATGCCAGCCGCGACCTGCGCGGCCCCGCCGCCCGGCTCCGGGTCGACGACGGCGGTCCGCAGGCCGCGCTGCGCGGCGCGCCACGCGGTGACGAGGCCGATGATCCCGCCGCCGATCACCAGGACGTCGTACCCGCCGGCCCCCGCGGGCGCGGAGCCCGGCGAAGCGGAGGGTGCCGCCGACCCGCCGGACGCGCCGGACACGGGAGAGACGCCGGAGGCGCCGGAGGCGGGGGAGGCGTCGGCCGCACCGGACGTCGGGGACGCAGCAGACGTCGGGGACGCGGAGGACGCACCGGAGGCCGGGGACGCGGCGGTCGGTGTCCCGTGCGTGTCGGATGAGTTGGATATGTCAGAAGGCTGCACGGTCGTCAGCCCCTCCCTTCGCCGGCATGACCCGGATCAGGTTCGTACGGTCGGAGGCCGCCCAGCCTCCCTCTCAGCCCGGTCCGTCCGGGCTCCCGCGAGGTTTCCCGGGCAAGCCTAGACCCTGTCATGCCGTCCTGTAACACGGCCCGGGGCGGTGGGGATCTATGGTGATCGCGTGAGCGAGGATCAGAGAGTCGTGATCGTCGGTGCGGGCATGGCCGGTGTGCGGACCGCGGTGGCGCTGCGCGAGAGCGGCCACGCGGGGCCCGTCGTCGTCGTGGGCGCGGAACGGCATCCCCCCTACGACCGGCCTCCGCTGTCCAAGGCCCTGCTCCTGGGCCAGGCCGAGAGCTCCGCCTTCGACATCGACTTCGCCGCACTCGACGTGCAACTGCGGCTGGGCCTCGCCGCGACCCGGCTGCGGCCGGACGAGCGCGAGATCGACACGGCCGAAGGGCCCATCGCCTACGACGCGCTGGTCCTCGCCTGCGGCGCGCGACCACTGACCCTGCCCGGTACGGAGGGCCTGCCCGGCGTGCACGTCCTGCGCACGCTGGACGACGTGGAGCGACTGCGGCCCGTACTGGAAGCGCAGCACGAGATCGCCATCGTCGGCGCCGGCTGGATCGGCGCGGAGTTCACGACCGCGGCGCGCGCCGCGGGCTGCGCCGTCACCGTCCTGGAGGCCGCCGACCTGCCGCTCGCGGGAGCGCTCCCCGCCGAGATCACCGCGCCGATGGCCGCCTGGTACGAGGAGAGCGGCGCCACGCTCCTCACGGGCACGCGCGTCGAACACGTCGAAGAGGGCGCGGTCGTCCTCACGGACGGCCGGCGGATCGCGGCGGGCGCCGTCCTCGTCGGTATCGGTGCCCGGCCCGCGACATCCTGGCTGGCCGGCTCGGGCGTCGCACTGGACTCCGACGCGGCCGTCCGCGCCGACGCCTGGCTGCGCACCTCGCTGCCCGACGTCTACGCCGTCGGCGACTGCGCGTCCTTCCCCTCGGCGCGCTACGGCGAGCGGCTGCTCGTGCACCACTGGGACAACGCCCTCCAGGGCCCGGTCACCGTCGCCGGCCGCATCACGGGCGCCACGCGGGAGCCGTACGATCCGGTGCCGTACTTCTGGTCCGAGCAGTTCGGGCGCTTCGTGCAGTACGCGGGCCATCACACGGGCGCCGACCGGCTCGTCGCGCGCGGCGACCGCGCCGGCGCGGCCTGGTCCGCCGTGTGGCTGCGGGACGGGGTCCTCGTCGCGCTCCTCGCCGTCGGCAGGCCCCGCGACCTGGCGCAGGGCCGCAAACTGATCGAGTCGGGCGCCCGGCTCGACCCGGAGCGGGCCGCCGATCCGGCCGTACCACTGAGGAAATCGGTGCTCTGAACGTCCTCTGAACGTCCTCGGAACGTCTTTCGGGCATCCTCCGGCCATCCTCCTGGGGGCGCCAGGAGGATCCTCCGAGCATCCCCCGAAGGCCCCACGAGCGGACTTCCCAGGTTTTTTCCGCGGTGCGGCACGGCATGCCGATCCCCTTGCGGCCTGCCCTGCCATGGGTCGCAGGGGTGGGCGCATGCCCCGCCCGGACCGCCACGACTACCGTCTGTCAGTCCGGGATGGCAGGCTTGTCCTCGTGACCGAGATTGACGCAAAGATCGATGCTCTCGTCCCCGAGTGGCTCCACCTCCCCGACATCGCGGAGAAGCTGGATGTCGAGGTGACGCGCGTTCGCCAGCTGGTGAAGGAAGGCCAGCTGATCGCCGTACGGCGCGGTGAGAACCGGACACTCCAGGTACCCGCCTCCTTCATCGACGGCGACAAGGTCGTCAAGGGCCTCGTCGGTTTGCTGACGCTCCTGAAGGACGACGGCTTCTCCGACGCGGAGATGCTGGAGTGGCTGTTCACGCCCGATCCGACCCTGCCGGGCACGCCCGCGCAGGCGCTGAGCGAGAACCGCGGCACGGAGGTGAAGCGCCGGGCGCAGGCGCTCGCCCTCTGACGCCGGGCGCAGGCGCTCGCCCTCTGGCGCCGGGCGGTCGAGGCCGCCCGGCGTGAGCCGACAGAACACGACAGACGACACCACCGCCCCGGGCGGTACCAGTGGGGGGATCACCCGATGTCCACGGCCCGCGCGGCGCTCGCCGACGCCCGTATCTACCTGTGCACGGACGCCCGCAGGCGTCAGGGTGATCTCCCCGCCTTCCTCGACGCGGTCCTCGCGTCGGGGGTCGACATCGTCCAGCTGCGGGACAAGACACTGGAGGCCGCGGAGGAACTCGACCACCTCCGGGTCTTCGCCGACGCCTGCCGCAGGCACGGCAAGCTGCTCGCGGTCAACGACCGCGCGGACATCGCCCACGCGATCGGCGCGGACGTGCTGCACCTCGGGCAGGGAGACCTCCCGGTGCCCGCCGCCCGCGCCATCCTCGGCGACGGGCCGCTGATCGGCCGCTCCACCCACGCGGAGGCCGAGGCGGACGCGGCGGCCACCCAGCCGGGCGTCGACTACTTCTGCACGGGCCCCTGCTGGCCGACCCCCACCAAGCCGGGGCGGCACGCGCCGGGGCTCGGCCTCGTGCGGCACACGGCGCGCAGTACCGAGGCCCTCGGCGTCGACCGCCCCTGGTTCGCCATCGGCGGGATCGACGAGGGCAACCTCGACCAGGTGCTGGACGCCGGGGCGAGAAGGATCGTCGTCG
Organism: Streptomyces sp. NBC_01497; assembly: GCF_036250695.1. Taxonomy (NCBI): domain Bacteria; kingdom Bacillati; phylum Actinomycetota; class Actinomycetes; order Kitasatosporales; family Streptomycetaceae; genus Streptomyces; species Streptomyces sp. NBC_01497. The sequence goes on from NZ_CP109427.1 coordinate 6,177,607, forward strand.
TACGGGCCATCACGGAGGCCGACGACCCCGCCGCCGCGAGCGCGGCGCTCGCGGCCCGGGTCAGGGAGCGCGCGACGGCGGCCGCGGGCCACTGAGCGCGGGCTGTGCGCCGGACCAGGCCGCTCGCCGCGACGGGCGGCCTGGTCCGAGGCGGCGACCGGTCCGGGGTCCGCCCTCGGTGCGGCGAACTCGCACCCCCGGGTGCCCGGCTCAAGGAGCCGCGGCGCGGCGGACTCCAGCGGACTCCCGCCCCTCGGTGGGTACAGGTCCGGGGCCCTACGGTGTGACGGCGCCCGCCGCAAGTCGATAACCTGCTCGTATGGCCCTCGGTACCCCGTCCACCTGGACTCCGCGTGCGCGCACCGTAGGAGATGTCCTCGCCGACGGTGAGACCAGCTTCTCCTTCGAGTTCTGGGCGCCCAGAACCGAGAAGGGCGAGCGCAACCTCTGGAACGCCCTGCGCCGCATCGAGGCCGTCGCCCCGAGCTTCGTCTCCGTCACCTACGGAGCTGGTGGTTCCACCCGCAGCGGCACCGTCAAGGCCACCGAGCAGATCGCCGCCGACACGACCCTCACCCCTGTCGCGCACCTCACGGCCGTCGGCCAGTCCGTCGCGGAACTGCGCCACATGGTCGGCCGGTACGCGGCGGTCGGCATCCGCAACATCCTCGCTGTACGCGGCGACCCGCCCGGCGACCCGATGGGGGAGTGGGTCAGGCACCCCGAGGGCGTCGAGTACGCCATCGAACTGGTCCGGCTGATCAAGGAGTCCGGAGACTTCTGCGTCGGGGTGGCCGCCTTCCCCGAGATGCATCCCCGCTCACCCGACTGGGACAGCGACATCCGGCACTTCGTCGCCAAGTGCCGTGCGGGCGCCGACTATGCGATCACCCAGATGTTCTTCCGGCCCGAGGACTACCTCCGGCTGCGGGACCGTGCCGCCGCGGCGGGCTGCGAGACGCCGATCATCCCGGAGATCATGCCCGTCACCAGCGTGAAGCAGTTGGAGCGGCTGCCATCGCTCAGTACGGCGCTCGTCCCCGACGCGTTGAAAGCGCGGATCCTCGCGGTCGCGGAGGATCCAGCGGCTGTACGCTCCATTGGCATCGAGTTCGCCACGGAGTTCTGTGCGCGGCTCCTGGCCGAGGGAGTGCCGGGGCTGCACTTCATCACGCTGAACAACTCCACTGCGACACTTGAGATCTACGAGAATCTCGGACTGCACAGACATTCCTGAGCGGCGCCGCACACCACCCGGGGCGGTGGCCGCACGAGAGGGGCGTACATGGGCTATACGGTCCTCTACATCGCGTTCGGCTTTGTCGCGCTGTGGCTCCTCGGCGAGGTGCTGCTCCAGTACAAGGCGCGGCTGCGCTGGCGTGCGCTCGCCTTCGTGGGGTTCGTGACGGTGGTCGTCGGCGTCGTCCTGCCGTCGATCGTCGTGATCGTGCTGGGCGCGATCGCCTTCGCCGTCGGGCAGACGTACGTGACCATGTCGTTCCGCAAGGGTTATTCGACGGGCTGGGCCGTCGGCGGGCGGCCGGGCGCCAGCCGACGTCGCAGAGACGCGGCGCGCGGCGCGCGCGGCGACGAGGACGCGGAGGGCGCTCCGCACCCGCAGGTCTCCGACGTGGCGCTTCAGGCGCCCGAGGAACAGACGATGGTGTCGGCGGCCGCGCCCCAGGACCTCCCGCCGGAGGCCGGCGGGGGGAACCCGGCCGAGGCGGCCCAGGTCTACGCCCCGCAGCCGATGCCGGACGACACCGGCCAGCTGTACGGCGTGTACGACGACACGACGAGCGGCACGGGCCAGGGCGGCCTCGGCGCCGCGGCGTTCGCGGCCGAGGGCCAGGGCGGCCACACCGAGTACGCCCCGGCGGGGTATGACACCTACGGCGGTTACGAGCAGCCCACGGGACACGACGCGTACGGCACGTACACCGGTTACGAGACGTACGGCGATCAGGCGGACCAGGCTGCCTACGCACAGCAGCAGCAATACGGGTACGGCTACGAGGACCAGCCCGGCCAGGGCGCTCAGGCGGGCCAGAACACCCCGACGGGGCAGGACGATTACGCCGCGTACGGCGCGGACGGCGCCGCCGGGCAGCAGCAACAGCAGCAGTCCGACTACCAGCAGCCCGAGTACGGGCAGGCCGAGTACGCGCAGGCCGACTACCAGCAGGCCGACTACGCCCAGTCCGACTACCAGCAGCCCGCGTACCAGCAGCAGTACAACGGCTACGACCCGTCCTACGCCCCGTACGAGGCGCCCGGCGAGCAGCAGCGGTACCAGGACCCGTACGCCACGGACACCCCGCCCGGCGGTGTCTGGGTCCCGCAGCAGCGTGACAACGCGTCGGGGCAGCAAGCACCCCAGTCCACCTACGAACCCTCGTACGGCTACGACCCCCAGCAGCAGCAGCAGCAGCAACAGCAACAGCACGAGCCGGAGCGTGAAGCGGGCGGCCCCTACCGCTACTGACCGCCGCCCGGCGTGCTCCCGGTCCCCAGCGGACCTCGGGGCAGTCCGGTCGCGACAACGCCCGTTGCGCCGGGCCGCCCTCGGGGTCGCGGCGGCGCGCACCCGCAGGCGCTCCCTGCCGTGAACGGCTCACCCACGGGCGGTGCCCGTCACCGCGAGCCCCGGAACTCCGGTCCCTCCACGATCAGTCCGGACACCAGCGCACCCGACATGCCGGCGTGCGGCAGCCCGCCGCCCGGATGGGACCGGCCGCCGACCAGGTAGAAGCCGCGCAGACGGGTCGCGTTGGGCGGATGCAGCAGCCGCCCGCCGGCCCCCGCGAGGGCGGGTGCCGGCACGCCGCCGCCGGGCGCGCCCGTCTCGGCCTCGGTCACGGCAGGCGTGCGCACCTCGCGCCACAGCATCCGTTCGCGCAGGCCGGGCACGGCCGCCGACGCCGCCTCGACCAGCGCGTCGGCACAACGCTCGCGCAGCGCGGTGTCTCTCCAGTCCACGGCACCCTGCGGGGCGACCGTCGCGGTGAGGGTCACCGCCTCGTGCTCCGCGTCGGGCCGCGTCGAGGCGTCGTCGGGCCGGAGCACCGTCACCGTGGGACGGAGAGCGGGGGCTCGGCCGGGACCGCCGAAGACCGCCTCGGCCTCGGCGTCCGCCGGCGGCGCGTGCACGACCGTGCGGTGCGCCGTCCCGGCCGGGCGCCCGCCCCGCACGGCCAGCAGTACCGTGAACCGGCCGGGCACCGCCGCGCGTTCCGGCCCGGCCGGCGCCGCCCGGGCGTCCGTCCACAGCTCGGGCGCCACCAGCGCCGACGGATCCGCCCCGGCGATCACGATGTCGGCGGCGACCGACGCGCCGTCGAGCAGTTCCAGGCCCGCCACCGCGCCGTCCTTCTCCACGACGGCCCGCACCCCGGCGCCGAAGACGAACTCCACCCGGCGTGCCAGGCACCGTTCGTGGACCGCGCGGGCCAGTTCCCGCATCCCGCCCCGCACGTACCACGTGCCGAAGGTCTGCTCCAGATACGGCAGGACGGACGCGCTCGCGGGCGCCGTGCGCGGATCGAGCCCGTACGCCAGCGCGTACCCGTCGAGGAGCGTCGCGAGGCCCGGCACCGCCAGCTCCCACGCGCCGATCTCCGCGAGCGTCGTCGCCTGCCGGGCACCCCGCAGCAGCCTGCGCTGCCGCGGCGCCGGGTACGGGTCCCGGGTGAGCGGCCCCGGGTCAGCGGGCAGCGGCTCCTCCAGCAGCGGACGGCGGGCGCGCGCCCAGGCCTCTCCGGCGCGGCCCAGGAAATCGGCCCAGCGTCCGCCCGCGCCTGCGCCGAACGCCCCGTCCAGCGCGGCGATCACGCCCCCGCGCGACGCGTTCGGCAGCAGTGCGCGCGTGCCGTCCGCGAAGACGTGGAGCGCGTCGTGCGCCGGCTGCACGAGTTCGAGACAGCGCTCCAGCGGCTCCTTGCCCGTCTTGACGAACAGGTCGCGGTAGACCGCGGGTACGTGCAGCACGCCGGGGCCCGTGTCGAAGACGAAACTGTCCCGCTCGAACCTGCCCACCGCGCCGCCGTACGTCGCCGTCCGCTCGTACACCGTCACCCGGTGGCCCGCGACGGCGAGTCTCGCGGCCGCCGCCATCGCGCCCATCCCGGCGCCGATCACCGCAATCCGTGCCATGCCGGTGACTCTAACGGCAGCCACCGACATCGCTCCCCGGCCCCCGAGCAGGCCCCGGGGAGCGCGTCAGCCCGGCGGGTAGGGGGCCCGGCCGGCCGTGGGACGCCGCAGGGCCCGGCGCTCCGCGCGGCGCCCGCGAAAGCACCGGATGCGGGACGCCAGGAACACGATCGCCACCACGCCCGTCAGCAGCAGGGCCGCGGCGAGGACCGCCGCACCCACCGGGTGGAAGAGCGCGAGCGTGATGATCCCGGCGACGCCCAGGTCCTCCAGGGTGGAGACGGCGATGTTGCTGAACGGCTCCGGAGAGGTGTTCACCGCCCTGCGCGTGCCCGCCTTCACCAGATGACTCGCGAGCGCCGTCGAGCCGCCCGTCGCCGCGGCCGCGAGCTCCGGAAGCGAGCCGTTGTGCCCCGCCAGCAGCGCGGCCACGACCCCGCCCACGACAGGCCTGATCACCGTGTGCACGGCGTCCCAGAGGGTGTCCACGTACGGGATCTTGTCCACCACCGCCTCGCAGACGAACAGCACGCCCGCCGCGATCAGGACGTCGGGCCGCTGCAACGCGTCCGGGACGTCGTCGCTCAGGCCGGTCGCGCCGAGAACGCCGAGAAGCAGGACCACCGCGTACGCGTTGATTCCGGCGGCCCAGCCGCCGGTGAAGACGAGAGGGAGTACCGACATCCCCCAAGGCTAGCCACTCGGGGGCGAGTTGGAACGGGGCCGCCCGTGGCCCGCACGGACCTGAGTAGGCGTACTCAGGTGCCTGGATGAGTAGCGGCGCGGATGGGGAGACCCCGTGGAAACGGAAGAGTGGAGCTCGCGGGAGGGACACGGCACCGGCACCGCCGACACGGGGCGGCGGAACGGTGTGACGGCCCCTGCCGGTACGGGGGAGCACGGCGGAGGGACCGGTGACCGGCAAGGAAGCCGGGCCCTCCCACCTCGGACGGGGGGACGGGGGACAGGACCGGGGGCGGCGGACCGACGGGGGACACGGCGGTCCGCGGCCGTACGGGGGAGACGGGGCCCGTGCCCCGGCGCGTGAAGCGCCGGGGCACGGGCCCCGTGCGTTCTCCGGGCACCTGGACGGTGCGCAGCGGCCTTGACGGTGCGTGGTGGGCGAAAGGCCAGGTCGGAGCCGATTGTCAGTGGCGGCCCGCACTATGGGACACAGACGGCCACCGTGCCGTCACACGCGACAGGAGGTTCGTCATGGCCAGCTCCTCCGCAGGCGCCGCACGCCGGCTCCCGGCAGGCGGCCCCGCCCCCTCGCCGACGACCGGTCCGCCCACCGACATCCACCCCGTCACCCGTCGCGCCGGCGCACCGCCCGCGGCCCTGGACCTGCTGGGCCAGGCCCGCGCCGGACTCGACGAGGCAGGCACGCTCGCAACACCCAACGAGCGCTACGCGACGGCCCATCTCGCCGCGCTGCGCACCGCCGCCGCGGTCCTCGCCGCCCGTGGCCGGCCCGAGACCACCCCGCAGCGGCGCCACCGCATCCGCAGTGCCTGGGAAGTGCTGCCGGAGATCGCTCCCGAGCTGACCGAGTGGAGCGCGCTGTTCGCGTCCGGAGCGGGCAAGCGGGCCCGTGCGGAGGCCGGCATACAGGGAGCGGCGGGTATGCGCGACGCCGACGACCTGGTGCGGGACGTCGAGATGTTCCTGCGGCTCGTGGAGCGGCTGCTGGTCCGTGAGCCGACGCTGCCGCTGCCCCGCCGCGAACAGCCGTCGCTGCGCGGCGGCCCCGTCCGGTGAGGGATCGGCTCCTCGCCACCTGTCCCCGGCAGGCCGAGGACAGGTGGCGAGACGGCCGGATCGGTTCGCGGCCCGGCCCGGGCGACATGTGATGCGGGTGGGTACGCCGGGGCATGAGGGGCAGGTGAGGAGGCAATAGGGTGGACGGCACGCACCGTCCACGCCCTGCCGCAGGAAAGCGGCGGCCGCGCCGAGGAGTCAACTGCCGTGTCGGACCCTTCCCCCGCCGTCGGCGGCGAGTCGCCGTCGTCCCGTCGCGGCCCCCTGCGCACCGGAGTGGTCCGGGAGGTCGTGGACGAGGCCCTCGCCCGGCGGGTCAAGTCCACCGGATCCGATGTGCTCGACGTGCTCGACACCGGCGGGGGCACCGGAAACTTCGCCGTTCCGGTGGCGAGCCTCGGCCACCGGGTCACCGTGGTGGACCCGAGCCCGAACGCGCTGTTCGCGCTGGAGCGCAGGGCCGCCGAGGCCGGCGTCGCCGACCGCGTACGGGGAGTGCAGGGCGACATCAACGGCCTGTTCGACGTGGTGGAGCCGGGTGGCTTCGACGCGGTCCTGTGCCACGGCGTCCTGGAGTACGTGGACGACCCGGCCGACGGGCTGCGCAAAGCGGTCGAGGCGCTGCGACCCGGCGGCGCGCTGAGCCTGCTCGCCGCGGGCCTCGGCGGCGCCGTGCTCGCCCGCGCCCTCGCCGGGCACTTCACCGAGGCCCGCCAGAGCCTGATCGACCCGGACGGACGCTGGGGTTCCGGTGACCCGGTTCCCCGGCGCTTCACGGCGGAGCAGCTCGCGGACCTGGTCTCCGACGCCGGTCTCACGGTGGCGTCGGTGCACGGCGTCCGGATCTTCGCGGACCTCGTCCCCGGCGGCCTCGTGGACACGGAACCGGGCGCTCTTGAAGCGCTGCTCAAGCTGGAGGCCACGGCCGCGGTCCTGCCGGCCTTCCAGGCGGTCGCCACCCAGCTGCACGTGCTGGCGGAGAAGCGGGGCTGATCAGGCACGGCCGCCGCGGCGGCGGTCCCACGGGTACCGCATGGAGTACGACACAAGCCAGCCCGTCCATGGGCTCGGCACCGTATGATCGGGGTACACCATCCGGCATGAGGGATCACGTGTTGGGGAATCAACGCCTCAGCAGCCGCGTCCCCATGGCGGCTCGGATTGCTGAAATGGCGTTGAGGGCGGGTTTCTCGGGGGCGATTCCCCGCTTATCCTGAAGGAGCCGCATACCGGCCGCCCCCGCGGCCGACGACTAGGAGGACTCCGTGCCGCTCTCGGAGCACGAGCAGCGAATGCTCGAGCAGATGGAGCGAGCGCTGTACGCAGAAGATCCCAAGTTCGCGACAGCGCTTGAGGGAAGCGGGCTGCGTACGTACACCCGGCGACGGGTCTACCAGGCGGTCGTTGGCTTCTTGGTGGGTATCGCGCTCCTCATGTCAGGAATGGTCGCCCAGCAGATCTGGATCAGCGTGGTGGGGTTCCTCGTCATGCTCGCCTGTGCCGTGCTGGCCATCACGGGCTGGCGCAGGGCACCGAAGCGGGGAGAGCAGCAGATCGCGGCACCGGGCCGCGCCACGGGCGGTGGCCGCGATCAGCGGCAGCACCGCTCGATGATGGACAGGATCGAGCAGCGCTGGCAGCGGCGTCGGGATGAGCAGGGCCAGTGAGGTAGCACGGCGGGACGAGCCGCAGGCTCGCACGAAGGGGCGGACGCGCGACGCGTCCGCCCCTTCGTCGTCCGCACGCCCGCCTCGCCCTTCGTCGTCCGCCCGCCCGCTTCGCCCCGGTGGCGCCGCCCCTTCGGCCCGGCAGCCGGTGCCCTCGCCCTCCTCCTCGCCGGCCCTTGCCGCCGCCCGGCCGCGGATGAGCGACGCGGGAAGGCCGGACGGGGACCGGGCGAAAAGCAGGAAGGCCGGACGCGGACGCGAGAGCGGGAGGGGCGGCGGGCGGCGCGGGCGGGGCCGGTCTGCCCCCGCCCGCGCCGCCCGCCCCCGCCGTTAAGGCCGGCGCCAGGCGGATGGCAGCAGCCGCTGCGGGGCCCAGCGGGACGCCAGCGCCTCCCGGCGCTCCGACAGCGCCCAGACCACCCGGACGGACGAGCGCGGCATCAGCAGCGCGCGCAGCCTGGTGGCCCGGCCCGCGGAGGCGCGCAGTGCGGCCCTGACCCGGTGCACGTCCTGCGCCAGGCCGGTGCGCGGCGCCGGGTCCGGTGCGTAGAGGACCTGCTCCACCGCGTCGGCCAGCCGGTGTGCGGATCGGGCCGCCGCGGGGTCCAGCGAGCCCAGCCGGACGATCCGCTCGGCGGCCCGTCTCGGCGTCCGCGCGTCGTCGGGCACGATGCCGTGGTCCCACGCCGTGTCGGTCAGCTCGCGCCAGGCGGCGAGGACCGGCGCGGCAGGGTCGGCGCCGAGGTGGGCGCCCGCGGTGAGCCTGCGGGAGCGGGCTCTTGTCCGGTACAGCAGCGGAAGCAGCGGGATCAGCACCACCAGTGCGATCCCGGCGCCGATCAGCCCCCAGGTGCCGCCGTGCGCGCCGGGGCCGGAGGGCGGCACCGGGGCCTGGGCCGCCGCCTGGTCGCACTCACCGAGGCGCTGGTCCTGCGCGGCGCAGCTGCTGGACGCGGACGGGGCCGTGGACGGCGCCGCCGACTCGGGCGCTGCGGGCTGCGTGGAGGTCCCGGAGTCCGGGTCCGACGGCGACGCGGGCAGCGTGTAGGCGGGGAGGCTGCCCCGGCTCGGCGTCGGCTCGAAACGGGTCCAGCCGACGCCCTGGAAGTACAGCTCGGGCCAGGCGTGCGCGTCCCGCAGCCCCACGTCCACGGTGCCGTCGCCCTCCGGGGTCCCCGGCGCGAAGCCGACCGCCACCCGGGCGGGGATGCCCAGCGTGCGGGCCATGGCCGCCATCGTGAAGGAGAAGTGGATGCAGAAGCCGCGCTTGTCCTTCAGGAACCGGGTGATCGCGTCCGGGCCGGTGCCCGAGTTGACGTGGGTGTCGTACGTGAAGCCCCCGTCGGCGGCGAACCAGTCCTGGAGCGCGACGGCCTTCTCGTAGTTGTTCCGGGAGCCCGCGGTGATGCGCTGGGCGGTCTTCTTCACCACGGCCGGCAGGCTCGCGGGAACCTCGGTGTACTCGCGCCGGAGCGACGCGGGGGGCGCCCCCGCCGTCGCGAGCTGCTGCCGGGTGGGGTTCACCTCCAGGCTCTCGACGGTGTAGCGCGCGTCGCGTGTGGACTGGCCCCGGTCGCCGACGAGCGTGCGGCCCTCGGGTTCGTAGCGCCAGCGGCCCTTGACCGACACACCCGTGGCCGGGTACGGCATCGGCAGGTAGTTCTGCCGGTACCAGGGCGCGGCCGTGATGCTCGTCGCGATCTTCGTGGCGGGCACGGCGGGGGCGAGTCCCTGCGGCGTCGGCAGGGAGTCCGGTACGTCCTGCACCTTGCGCTGCGAGAACCGCCAGGTCGTGCCGTCGAACTGGTCGAGCGACATGATCCGCAGGTACATGCCCTGCCCGTCCGCGGCGTTGGTGCGGTAGCGCAGTGCCTCGCGGTCGTCGTTCTGATTGAGGTCGTCCTGGAGCGAGACCAGGGGGTTCACCGCCGAGATGGTGCCTCCGCCGCCGAGGCCGGAGCCGTTGCCGCCGCCGATGCCGGCCAGCAGGCCGCCGCCGAGGGTGGGCAGGGCGAGCGGAACGACGAGGGCGGTGCCGAGCGCCACCACGCCGATGCGCCGGCCGGTGCGGGCCGGTGCCGACGCCCGCTGTGGCGGTGCGCCCGGCGGCCGCCCCGGCCGGTGCGCTCCACCGCCGAAGACCCGGCCCCACTGGGCGAGCCGGTCGCCGCCCTCGGCGAGGAGCAGCGAGAGGTAGCCGACGGCCGCGAGCAGGAACCACAGCCAGCTCGCGGTGGAGCCGGTGCCGCCCGAGATGCCCGCGGCCACCGAGTACAGCGCGAGCAGCGGCAGCCCGGCGGGAGCCGCGTTGCGGAAGGTCACCGCGATCGCGTCGACGGCCAGCCCGATGATCAGCACACCGCCGATCAGCATCAGCTTGATGCCTTCGGTCGGCGGTGCGGGGATCGAGTACCGGGTGACGTCCTGACCCCCGGCCGTGAGCAGTTGGGAGAACCGCTGGAAGACCTCGGGGGTCGGCAGCAGGCCGAGCGGCGCGACGCCCCGGGCGAAGACGACCGTGAGGATCAGCAGCACGAGGACCGCCTGGATCACGACGGTGAGCGTCCGGGCGAGCGGGATCCGGCGCGTCAGCGCGCCGACCGCGCTGACCAGGCCCGCCAGCAGTGCCGCCTCCAGCAGCCACAGGTACGAGTTGACCAGCGGCAGCAGCGCGCACGCCGCCAGCAGTGTGGCGAGGAGCGCGCACAGCGTCAGCTTGCCCCGGCCGCTCATGACCATCCTCCGGAGAATCCCGTGGGGCCGCCCGTCGCGGCCCGCCCCGCGGCGCCGGAACCGTCACGGCCGCCGTCCTGCGGGCCGCCCTCGCCCGTGTTCCCGTCGTCCGGGTGGCTCCGGTCGCCCGCCGCCCAGCCCTCCCGTCGGTCGTTGCCGCCGCCCGCGCCGGGAGCCGCCCGCTCCCCGGCGCCGCCCGGGTCACCGGCATCCGGCGCGTACGCCCCCTGGCCGGCCTCCGCCGCCTGGCGCCACAGCGCGGGCAGCGCGCCCCCGGGTGGGACCCGGACCACGCTCCAGCCCGCCTCACGCAACTGCCCGGCCCGCTGACCCGCACCGGAGCCGGCCGGAGCCGCCGTGCCGGGCACCGGCGCCCAGGTGCCGGCGTCCAGCAGGAACGCCACCGCGGGACCGCTGCGCATCCGCATCCTCGCGACCACCGCCGCCTGCTCCTCGTCCAGGTCTCCGAGGAACGCGACGAGCAGCCCCTCGGATCCGCCGCGCAGCGCGTCGTACGCGGGGGAGAGCACCGACCCCTTGGAGTGGTCCACCACCGCGAGCGTGTCCATCAGCAGCCCCATCGAGTCGGCCGACTCGTGCGCCGGGCCGGCGAAACCCTCGCCGCCGTCCCCGGGCACCGAGGCGCCCGAGTCCGTCAGCAGCCGCACCGCGTAGCCGCGCTCCATCATGTGCGCGAGGACGGAGGCCGCGCCGGAGACCGCCCACTCGAACGCGGAGTCCGGCCCCGTGCCCAGGTAGGCGCCCGCGCGGGTGTCGAGCAGCACGGTGCACCGGGCCCGCCGCGGCGCTTCCTCGCGGCGCACCATCAGTTCGCCGTAGCGGGCGGTCGAGCGCCAGTGCACGCGGCGCAGGTCGTCGCCGTGCCGGTAGCCGCGCGGGATCATGTCGTCCTCACCCGCGAGCGCCAGCGAGCGCAGCCTGCCGTCGCCGAAGCCGGAGGAGTCGCCGGAGAGCCGCACCGGGGGCAGCGGCTCGGTGCGCGGGACCACGGTGAGCGTGTCGAAGGAGCTGAAGGACCGGGTCAGCTCGCACATCCCGAACGGGTCGGTCAGCCGCAGCTGGAGCGGGCCGAGCGGGTAGCGGCCGCGCAGGTCGGAACGGACCCGGTACGACACCTCGCGGCGCCCGCCCGCCTCCACCCGGTCCAGGACGAACCGGGGACGCGGCCCCAGTACGTACGGCACGTGGTCCTGGAGCATGAGCAGACCGGTGGGCAGCCGTGACACGTTGTCCACGCGCAGGTGCACCCGTGCCTCGGAGGCGGTGGCCACCCGCCCGGGGGTCAGCCGCCGGGTGCCCGCGACCTGGTAGCGGGTGCGGTTCAGGACGATCACACACACGAGCGGCAGCACGATCAGGAGCAGACCGACCCGCAGCAGATCGGGCTGGCCGAGGACGTACGCGCACACCGAGGCGGCGGCACCGGCGGCGAAGAACGCGCGACCGCGGGTCGTCAGGCCCGAGAGCGCGGTCCGCAGCCCCCCTTCCCGGCCGCCCGGCCCACCGGGAGCCGGAGCGGGAGCGGATGCGGTGCCGGGCGCCGTTCCCCCCGACGGCATCACGGCCGCCGCAGCCCGGGCCGCCGGCCGCCGAAGGGTGCGCCGCCCTGCGCCTGTGTGCCCGTCACATGGCCGCCGTCGGCGGTGGGTACGGGTGTGTGCTGCAGGATCTCCAGCACGACCTGCTCGGCCGTCCTGCGCCCCAGTTGCGCCTGGGCCGTGGGCAGCAGGCGGTGCGCCAGCACCGCGACCGCCAGGGCCTGTACGTCGTCGGGCAGCGCGTAGTCCCGCCCGCTGAGGGCGGCGGCGGACCGCGCCGCGCGCAGCAGGTGCAGCGTCGCACGGGGCGACGCGCCGAGTCTGAGGTCCGGGTGCGAGCGCGTCGCGGAGACCAGTTCCACCGCGTACCGGCGTACGGCCTCGGCGACGTGCACGGTGCGGACCGCGTCGATCAGCTTGATGATGTCGGCGGCGTGCGCGGCGGGCTGGAGGTCGTCCAGCGGGGAGATCCCGCCGTGCACGTCCAGCATCCGCAGTTCCGCGTCGCTGCTCGGGTAGCCGATGGAGACGCGCGCCATGAAGCGGTCGCGCTGTGCCTCGGGCAGCGGGTACGTGCCCTCCATCTCCACCGGGTTCTGGGTGGCGACCACCATGAAGGGGCTCGGCAGCTCGTACGTCGTGCCGTCGATGGTGACCTGGCGTTCCTCCATCGACTCCAGCAGGGCCGACTGGGTCTTTGGCGACGCCCGGTTGATCTCGTCGCCGATCACGATCTGGGCGAAGATCGCGCCCGGCTTGAACTCGAACTCGCGCCGCTGCTGATCGAAGATCGACACGCCCGTGATGTCCGAGGGCAGCAGGTCCGGCGTGAACTGGATGCGCCGGACGGAGCAGTCGATGGACCGGGCGAGCGCCTTCGCCAGCATCGTCTTGCCGACGCCCGGGACGTCCTCGATCAGGAGGTGTCCCTCGGCGAGCAGCACCGTGAGAGACAGCCGTACCACCTCCGGCTTGCCTTCGATCACGCTTTCGACCGACGCGCGGACCCGTTCCGCTGTCGCGGTCAGATCCTCCCCTGCCCTCGCGTATGCCGGGTCGGGGGGACCCCCAGGGTTCGCTCGATCGTCATAGGTCGTCACCCGGCCCTCCTCGGCCTTGCCCCGTCGCTCCGGTGAGGAACTGGGGTACCCCATTGAAGTGCTGCAGGGCCGGTGCACGACAAGCTGCCCGGCCCACCCCGCAATACGGACACCGCCTCCGGAAGGTTCCGGTTCGGTGTCCCGCACGCATTCTTGTTGCCGTTACCGCTTCGTGTCACTTATCCGTCGGCAACAGTGACCAACCAAGCGCCGGAATGAGCGACATGCCGGATCTGAGGGTACGTGCCGGGCGGAACGGGCGGGGATGGGCCGGGCGGAGCCTCGCGGCGGGGGTCAGTCCGCGGTGACCTCGGCCAGGCGGCCGGACTTCACGTCGAAGACGAAACCGCGCACGTCGTCCACGTGCGGCAGGAACGGCGAGGTACGCACCCGGCGGATCGACTGGCGTACGTCCTGCTCGGCGTCCTGGAACGCCTCCACCGCCCACGGCGGCCGCTGCCCGACCTCCAGCTCCAGCTCGTGCCGGAAGTCCTCGGTGATGGTCTGCATCCCGCAGCCCGTGTGGTGGATCAGCACGACGCTGGTGGTGCCGAGGGCGCGCTGGCTGATGGTGAGCGAGCGGATCACGTCGTCGGTGACGACGCCGCCCGCGTTGCGGATCGTGTGGCAGTCGCCCAGCTGGAGGCCGAGCGCGGCGTGCAGGTCGATCCTCGCGTCCATGCAGGCCACGACGGCCACGCGCAGGACGGGACGGGCGTCCATCCCCGGGTCGTCGAAGCTGCTCGCGTACCGGGCGTTCGCGTCTATGAGCCGGTCGGTGACGGTCCCGCCGCCACGCGCGGCGTCCGCCGGGGCCACCGCGGGCTCCTTGGTCGAATGAGTCGAGGTCGTCATACCTATAGACGGTACGGGGAGAGAGGGTGGGCAGCCCGCTGTGGGGTCATGCCAAACAACGCACGCCGGTCTTGTGGCCTGGAGCCGCGTGCGCCGCGCGCGAGCGGCCGGGGCGGCGGCGGGGAGCCGGTCCGTGCGAGCCGGGCGACGCGCCAGGCGGTTGATTGACCGTAAGGGACTGTGGACTAAAGTGACGCGAAGTTCGCGGTTCTCCACCGCACACTTCCCAAAACTCCCCGCGTGCGCGGCGGACGTGCGGCTCGGCCTCCTCCCGCTCGACGGTCCGGACGACGCCCTGGCGGCGCCCCGGCGGACCACTTCCCCTTCCGAGCGGGCGGGGACCCGGCCCCCGCGTACGGCGCGCCGGATCAGAGAGGGCGCATGAGCGAGCGCAGCGAGCGACACGTACCCGTGATGCTCCAGAGGTGCCTTGACCTGCTGGCCCCCGCACTCGCCGACCCGGGGGCCGTCGTCGTGGACTGCACGCTCGGCCTCGGCGGGCACAGTGAGGCGCTGCTCGCCACCTTCCCCGCGGCACGGCTGATCGCGCTCGACCGCGACAAGGAGGCGCTGCGGCTGTCCGCCGAGCGGCTCGCCCCGTACGGCGACCGGGCGACGCTCGTGCACGCCGTGTACGACGAGCTGCCCGAGGTCCTCAAGCGCCTCTCCGTCCCGCGCGTCCAGGGCGTCCTGTTCGACCTCGGCGTCTCCTCCATGCAGCTGGACGAGGCCGGGCGCGGCTTCGCGTACGCCCAGGACGCCCCCCTCGACATGCGGATGGACCAGACGACGGGCCCGAGCGCGGCCGAGGTCCTCAACACCTACCCGCCGGGCGAGCTGGTGCGGGTCCTGCGCACGTACGGCGAGGAGAAGCAGGCCAAGCGGATCGTCGAGGCCGTCGTCAAGGGGCGGGCGAAGGAGCCCTTCGACCGCAGCGGCCGGCTCGTCGAGCTGATCAGGGACGCGCTGCCGCAGGCCGTCAAGCGCACCGGGGGCAACCCCGCCAAACGGACCTTCCAGGCCCTGCGGATCGAGGTCAACGCCGAACTGTCCGTCCTTCAGCGGTCGATCCCGGCCGCCGTGGGATCGCTCACGGTCGGGGGGCGGATCGCCGTCCTCTCGTACCACTCGCTGGAGGACCGCATCGTCAAGCAGGTGCTGACCGCGGGCGCCACCAGCACCGCGCCGCCCGGCCTGCCGATCGTCCCCGAGCAGTACCAGCCCCGGCTGAAGCTGCTGACCCGGGGCGCGGAAGTGCCGCCCGAGGAGGAGGTCGCGGACAACAGCAGGGCCGCGTCCGCCCGGCTGCGCGGCGCCCAGCGCATCCGGGAGGACGCGCTGTGAGCGCCGCCGGCCAGGGCAAGGAGCTGAGGGGCCGCGCAGCGCGGCTCGCGGGGCTGCTGCCGTCCGGGGCCGGCTCGGCGGCCCGCACCCCCTTCGTCCTGCTGGTGGTGCTGCTCCTCGCGGGCGGCCTGATCACCCTTCTCCTGCTGAACTCGTCCCTCAACGAGGGATCGTTCAGGCTGAGTGAGCTGAAGAAGCAGACCCAGGACCTGACGGACGAACAACAGGCCCTCCAGCGCGACGTCGACGACCGGTCGGCGCCCGACGCGCTCGCCGGCCGGGCCCGCATGCTGGGCATGGTGCCCGGCGGCAACCCGGCCTTCCTCGAACCGGACGGGACCGTGCTGGGCAGGCCGACGCGCGCCCACGCGCTGCCCCTCCCGGCGCTGCCCCGCCCGGCCCCCACCGCGACCCCCGCACCCTCCGGGGGCGCCACGCCCACGCCCGGTGCCACGCCGTCCGGCGGTGCCGTGCCGTCGGCGGGCGCCACCCCTTCCGGGGCCGCGTCCGCCACGGCGGGCGCCACGGCGCCGGGCCCCGGCGGGCAGGGCGTGCCGGGCGGCCCCTCCCTCGCGGCCACGGCGACCCCCTCCACGGGCGCGCCCCCCACCGCCGCTCCGCCCGGTACGGCCGTACCGCTCGCGCTGACCGGCGCGGCGACCACCCCCACGACCTCCCTCGGCAGGTGACGTACGTGCCCTCCCAGGAACCACCGCGCCGCAGGGTGCCGCGCCCCGCACGGCCGGCAGGCGGCGCACGACCGGGTCCTGGCGGCAGGCCGGGGCCCGCGAAGCGCCGCACGTACCGGCCGGGACCGCCGCGCGGACCCCGGAAACTGAAACTCGGCAGCCCGAAGCCGCGGCTGCGGTTCGTGGCGTTCGGCCTCTCGCTGGTGGTGCTGGTCTTCGCCGTACGGCTGCTGCAGGTGCAGGCCGTCGACGCGAGCGCCTACACGACCAAGGCGGACCAGAACCGCGTCCTCAAGAGCACCATCGCCGCGGAGCGCGGTGAGATCACCGACCGTTCCGGCGTGCCGCTGGCCGCCAGCGACGACGCGTACGACATCACGGCGGACCCCTCGATGTTCGCACCCGCGTTCAGCAAGGCGTCCGACACGCCCGAGCGGGCGGCGGCGCTCCTGGCCCCGGTCCTCGGCGCCGACCAGGCGAACCTGGTCAAGAAGCTGAGGACGCCGAACTCCCGTTACACGGTGCTCGCGTCCCGGCAGACGCCGCAGGTGTGGAACCAGATCAAGGACCTCAAGAGCGTCCTCGCCACCAAGGCGGGCAAGGACGCGGCGGCCGGGGGCCCCGGCACCAATCCACTCGCGGGCGTCTTCGACGAGGAGTCCAGCAAGCGGGTCTATCCGAACGGCGATCTCGCCGCCGGGATACTGGGCTTCGTCAACGGGACCGGGCACGGCGCGGGCGGCATCGAGTCGATGCTCGACAAGCAGCTCGCCGGCCGCAACGGTGAGATCTCGTACACCCAGTCGGGCGGGCGCCGCGTGCCCACCGGGAGTTCCAGCGAGAAGCCGGCCGTGCCCGGTACGGACGTCGAGCTGACCATCGACCGCGACATCCAGTGGGAGGCGCAGCAGGCCATCGCCGACCAGGTCAAGAAGTCGAAGGCCGACCGGGGCTACGTCGTCGTGCAGAACGCGCGTACCGGCGAGGTGCTCGCGATGGCCGACGCGCCCGGCTTCGACCCCAACGACCTGTCCACGGCGAACTCCGCGAACCTGGGCAACGCCGCCCTCCAGGACGCGTACGAGCCCGGTTCCGTCGCCAAGATCATGACGATGTCGGCGGTGCTCCAGCAGAAGGCGGCGTCCCCGCTCACCCACGTCGTCGTGCCCAACCGGCTGCACCGGGGGGACCGCCTCTTCCACGACGACATCGACCACGCGACCGAGTACCTCACGCTCAACGGCGTGCTCGCCAAGTCCAGCAACATCGGCACGATCGAGGCGGCGGGACACCTCGGCTCCACCCAGGCCCAGGCCGACAAGGTGCTCTACTCGTACCTGACCAAATTCGGCATCGGACAGCCCACCGGGCTCGCCTTCCCCGGCGAGACGCAGGGGCTGCTCGCCAAGCCGCAGGACTGGTCGACCTCGCAGCAGTTCACCATCCCCTTCGGGCAGGGGCTCTCGCTCAACGCTCTCCAGGCGGCGTCCGTGTACTCCACCATCGCCAACGGCGGTGTACGCGTGCAGCCGACGCTGATCAAGGGCACCCGCGGCCCCGACGGGCGCTTCACCCCGACTCCCGCGCCCCGTACGAACCGCGTCGTCAGCCCGGCGACGGCGCGCACCGTGGGCACCATGCTGGAGTCGGTGGTCGGCAACGTGGAGGGCACGGGCACCTCCGCACAGATTCCCGGGTACCGGGTGGCGGGCAAGACCGGTACCGCCAACCGGGTGGATCCGAAGACCGGCAGCTACCGTGGCTACACCGCCTCCTTCGCCGGTTTCGCCCCCGTCGACAAACCGCAGATCACCGTCTACTGCGCCATCCAGAACCCGACCAAGGGCTCGTACTTCGGCGGCTCGATCTGCGGACCCATCTTCAAGAAGGTCATGGAGTTCTCCCTCAAGACGTTGCAGGTCCCGCCCACCGGGAGCGCGCCGGCGCGACTGCCGGTCACCTTCGACCCGGGATCCGGCCACTGACCCCTCAAGGCACCAGGAACCGCCAGTGACGATCAACACCACACCCCCCGCCGACCGCCCCACCTCCGCGGGCGGCGCGTCGGCCTCGCTTGGCCCGAGCCCCGTACAGGCGGGTACGCTCACCGCCGTGCAACACGCTGATCAGAACCCGACCGACGCCGTGCCCGCCCCCGAGAGCAGGCCCGGGGCACCACGCCCCGAGCGGGTGAGTCCGATCCCGCTCGCCGAACTGGGCAAGCTGCTCGGTGAGAGCGGCCCGCTCGGCCCGGGCGAGGTCACCGGCATCACCCACGACTCGCGGGCCGTGCGCCCCGGCGACGTGTACGCCGCCCTGCCCGGCGCGCGCGCCCACGGCGCCGACTACGCGGCCCAGGCCGCCGAGCTCGGCGCGGCGGCCGTCCTGACCGATCCCGGCGGCCGGGAGCGCGCCGCGGCCACCGGGCTGCCGGTGCTCGTCGTGCCTGAGCCGCGCGCCCGGATGGGCGAGCTGGCCGCCGCGATCTACGGGCACCCCGGTGACGACCTGCTCCAGATCGGCATCACGGGCACCTCGGGCAAGACCACCACCGCCTACCTCGTCGAGGGCGGCCTGCGCGGCGCGGGCCACCTGACGGGCCTGATCGGCACGGTCGAGATGCGCGTCGGGGACGAGCGCATCAAGTCGGAGCGCACCACCCCCGAGGCCACCGACCTGCAGGCGCTGTTCGCGGTCATGCGCGAGCGCGGCACCACGTCCGTCGCGATGGAGGTCTCCAGCCACGCGCTGGTGCTCGGCCGCGTCGACGGCTGCGTCTTCGACGTCGCGGTCTTCAACAACCTCAGCCCGGAGCACATGGAGTTCCACTCCGGCATGGAGGACTACTTCCAGGCCAAGGCGAGCCTCTTCACCCCCGAGCGCAGCCGCAAGGGCGTCGTGAACTACGACGACGAGTACGGTCGCAGGCTCGTGAGCGAGGCCTCCGTACCGATCACCACGTTCTCCGCCGAGGGGCACCCCGACGCCGACTGGCGCGCGGAGAACGTCCAGGTCGGCTCGCACCGCTCCACGTTCACCGTGGTCGGCCCCGGCGGCGTGCGGGTGCACGGGGAGGCGCCGCTGCCCGGCCCGTTCAACGTCGCGAACAGCCTCGCGGCCGTCGTCGCGCTGGCCGTCGCCGGCGTCGACCCGGGGACCGCAGCCGACGGCGTCGGCGCGGTGCCGGGCGTGCCCGGCCGTCTGGAGCGGGTGGACGCCGGACAGCCCTACCTCGCCGTGGTCGACTACGCGCACAAGACCGACGCGGTCGAGTCCGTGCTGCGCTCCCTGCGCAAGGTCACCAAGGGCCAGGTGCACATCGTGCTCGGCTGCGGTGGCGACCGGGACACGACCAAACGCGGCCCGATGGGCGCGGCGGCGGCCCGGCTCGCCGACACCGCGGTCCTCACCGCCGACAACCCGCGCTCCGAGGACCCTCTCGCGATCCTCGCCGCGATGGTCGCGGGCGCCGCCGAGGTGCCCGTGCACGAGCGGGGATCCGTCCTCCTCGACGCGGACCGCGCCTCCGCCATCGCCACCGCGGTGGCCCGCGCCCAGCCCGGCGACACGGTCCTCGTCGCCGGCAAGGGCCATGAGCAGGGTCAGGACATCGCGGGCGTCGTGCGCCCCTTCGACGACCGGGAGGTCCTGCGCGAAGCAATCGCCCACGCGCTCCACGACGAGCCCTGCCACGAGAACACCAGTCGTCACAGGAACAACAGTCAGGGATGACCAAGTGATCACCCTCTCCCTCGCCGAGGTCGCCGAAATCGTCGGCGGGCAGGCGTACGACATACCGGATCCGGGGACTACCGGCACACCGGACATGCTGGTCACCGGCCCCGTCGTCTACGACTCCCGCAAGGTCGGGGCCGGCAGCCTCTTCGCCGCCTTCGCGGGCGAACGCGTCGACGGCCACGACTACGCGCGGCAGGCGGTCGCGGACGGCGCGGTCGCCGTCCTCGCCACCCGTCCCGTGGGCGTGCCCGCCGTCGTCGTCGACGACGTGGTCGAGGCGCTCGGCGCCCTCGCCAAGGCCGTCGTCGAGCGCCTCGGCGCCACCGTGGTCGCCCTCACCGGCTCCGCGGGCAAGACCAGCACCAAGGACCTCATCGCCCAGCTGCTGCGCAGCAAGGCGCCCACGATCTGGCCGGAGGGCAACCTCAACAACGAGATCGGCCTGCCGATCACCGCCCTGCGGTCCGAGGCGGACACCCGTTACCTCGTCCTGGAGATGGGCGCCCGCTACATCGGCGACATCCGCTACCTGACCGGGCTCGTGCCGCCCCGCGTCGGCCTCGTCCTGAACGTGGGCACCGCCCACATCGGCGAGTTCGGCAGCCGGGAGAACATCGCCCTCGCCAAGGGGGAGATGGTCGAGGCGCTGCCGTCGGCCGAGGAGGGCGGCATCGCCGTCCTCAACGCGGACGACCCGCTCGTCAGGGAGATGGCGACCCGTACCAAGGCCCGGGTCGTCTACTTCGGGGAGTCGGACAAGGCAGACGTACGGGCCGAGAACGTGCGTCTCACGGACACGGGTCAGGCCTCATTCCTGCTCCGGACACCCTCCGGGTGCAGGGACGTGACCTTGCGGCTGTACGGTGAGCACCACGTGTCGAACGCGCTCGCAGCGGCCGCCGTAGCCCATGAGTTGGGCCTGTCCGTCGATGAGATCGCTGAAGCGCTCTTGTCGGCGGGAACCCTCTCCCGCTGGCGTATGGAGGTCACCGAGCGCTCGGACGGCGTGACGATCGTCAACGACGCCTACAACGCGAACCCCGAGTCCATGCGAGCTGCGCTTCGCGCGCTGGTCGCCATGGGCGGCGCCGCACGTGCCGAGGGGGGCCGTACCTGGGCGGTGCTCGGCCCGATGGCCGAGCTCGGCGACGACACGCTCACCGAGCACGACGCGATCGGACGGCTCGCCGTCCGACTCAACGTCAACAAGCTCGTGGCGGTCGGGGGCAGGGAAGCGTCCTGGCTGCGACTGGGCGCTTACAACGAGGGTTCGTGGGGTGAGGAGTCGGTGCACGTGTCCGACGCACGGGCGGCGATCGACCTGTTGCGCAGGGAACTGCGTCCGGGAGACGTCGTGCTGGTGAAGGCATCGAGGTCGGCAGCGCTGGAGAGGGTGGCTCTCGCACTCCTCGACGACGCGGCCGAGGGCGAGGTCACCGGCCGATGAGGCAGATCCTCTTCGCGGGGGCCATCGGGCTCTTCCTGACCCTGATCGGTACCCCGCTGCTCATCAAGCTGCTGGCCCGCAAGGGCTACGGACAGTTCATCAGGGACGACGGGCCGCGCTCGCACGGCAGCAAGAAGGGCACGCCCACGATGGGCGGTATCGCCTTCATCCTGGCGACGCTCATCGCGTACGTCCTGGCGAAGGTGATCACGGGCGAGGACTTCCACTTCTCCGGTGTCCTCGTGCTGTTCCTGATGACCGGGATGGGGCTCGTCGGGTTCCTCGACGACTACATCAAGATCGTCAAGCAGCGCTCACTCGGTCTGCGCGCCAAGGCCAAGATGGCCGGCCAGCTGATCGTGGGCATCGCCTTCGCGGTGCTCGCACTCCAGGACCCGAACACCCGCGGCATCACGCCCGCGTCGACCAAGCTGTCGTTCGTCACGGACTTCGGCTGGTCGATCGGGCCGGTCGTGTTCGTCGTCTGGGCGCTGTTCATGATCCTCGCGATGTCGAACGGCGTGAACCTGACGGACGGTCTGGACGGCCTCGCCACCGGCGCGTCGGTCATGGTCTTCGGCGCGTACACCTTCATCGGCCTGTGGCAGTTCCAGGAGTCCTGCGCCAACGCGGTCACCCTGACCAACCCGAGCGCCTGCTTCGAGGTGCGCGACCCCCTCGACCTCGCCGTCGTGGCGTCCGCGCTGATGGGTTCGTGCTTCGGCTTCCTTTGGTGGAACACGTCCCCGGCCAAGATCTTCATGGGGGACACCGGCTCGCTCGCCCTCGGCGGCGCGTTCGCGGGTCTCGCGATCACCTCGCGTACCGAGTTCCTGATGGCCGTCCTCGGCGGCCTGTTCGTCCTCATCACGATGTCCGTGGTGATCCAGGTCGGATCGTTCCGGATGACGGGCAGGCGCGTCTTCCGCATGGCGCCACTCCAGCACCACTTCGAACTCAAGGGGTGGTCCGAAGTCCTTGTCGTGGTCCGGTTCTGGATCATCCAGGGCATGTGCGTGATCGTCGCGCTCGGACTCTTCTACGCCGGATGGGCAGCGAAGAAGTGAGCACGGACGACTGGCGGGGCAGGCGCGTCACCGTCGCGGGGCTGGGCGTCTCCGGCGTGCCCGCGGCGCGCGTCCTGCACGGCCTGGGCGCCGAGGTCACCGTCGTCAACGACGGTGACGACGACCGTTCCCGCGAGCAGGCGCGCGACCTGCGCGCGCTCGGTGTCACGGTCCGGCTCGGCGACGGCGACACGCTGCCGCCGGGCACCGAACTGGTCGTCACCGCGCCCGGCTGGCGCCCCGACAAGCCGCTGTTCGCGGCGGCCGCCGCGGCGGGCGTCGAGATCTGGGGCGACGTCGAACTCGCCTGGCGGCTGCGCGGGCCGGGCGCCGCGCCCTGGCTCGCCGTCACCGGCACCAACGGCAAGACGACCACCGTGCGGATGCTGGCCGCGATGCTGGCCGCGGCGGGCCTGCGGACCGCCGCCGTCGGCAATATCGGCGTCTCGCTCCTCGACGCCGTCACCGGCGATCAGACGTACGACGTGCTCGCCGTCGAACTCTCCAGTTACCAGCTGCACTGGGCGCCGAGCCTGCGCGCCCACTCCGCGGCCGTGCTCAACCTCGCGCCCGACCACCTCGACTGGCACGGCTCCATGGAGGCGTACGCCGCCGACAAGGGCCGTGTCTACGAGGGCAACCAGGTCGCCTGCGTCTACAACGTGGCGGACAAGGCGACGGCGGACCTGGTCCGGGCGGCCGACGTCGAGGAGGGCTGCCGCGCCATCGGCTTCACGCTCTCGACGCCCGGCCCCTCCGAACTCGGCGTCGTGGACGGCCTGCTGGTCGACCGTGCCTTCGTCGAGGGGCGGCAGCGGCAGGCACAGGAGCTGGCCGAGGTGAGCGACATCACCCCCGCCGTGCCGCACAACATCGCCAACGCGCTCGCCGCGGCGGCCCTCGCCCGCGCCTACGGCGTGCAGCCGTCGGCCGTACGGGAGGGACTGCGGGCCTTCCGCCCCGACCCGCACCGTATGGAGCACGTCGCCGACATCGCGGGCGTCACGTACATCGACGACTCCAAGGCGACGAACACGCACGCCACCCAGGCGTCCCTCGCCTCCTACGACCCGATCGTCTGGATCGCGGGCGGCCTTGCCAAGGGCGCCACCTTCGACGAGCTGGTCGCGGGGGCGGCGGGGCGGCTGCGCGCAGTGGTGCTGATCGGCGCCGACCGCGCCCTGATCCGCGAAGCCCTGGCGCGACACGCCCCGCAGGTCCCGGTGGTCGACCTCGCGCGGACCGACACTGGGTCGATGTCGGCGGCGGTCCACGAGGCGACGCGCCTGGCACAGCGGGGGGACACGGTCCTGATGGCCCCGGCCTGCGCGTCGATGGACATGTTCGCCAACTACAACAAGCGGGGCGAGGCGTTCGCGGAAGCCGTACGCTCACTTGCCGCGGAGCATGCCTGACCGGCTGGCCCAGGTGCCCCGCCGGGATCGACTGGAGGGTCCACCGCTGATGCCGCCGATGCCCCCGATGCCTGCCGACGACACCCGTCCCCCCGAGCGCTCCGCGGGTGCCGCCGGACCCCCGAAACCCCCGGCGGCCCGAGGGGCCGGCCGGTGGTTCAGCGGGACGGGGCCCGGGCCGCGCACCGCCCAGGTCCCGCACGGGGTCCCCGGCCTCGCGGGGCTGCCCGGCACGGCCCTTCGGGGCGGTACGCCCGGTGCCGGGCCACGGGCCGGACGAGCCCCCGCCCCGCGCGGCGGTGCCGGCCGCCCCCGGCCCCCGCGTCCCGTCGCCCGGCCCTCCCAGGTGGCCGCGCTGCGCCGGAAGTACGACCGGGCCCGGCGGGCCTGGGACCGCCCCCTCACCGCTTATTACCTGATCATCGGCAGCGCGCTGCTGATCACCGTGCTCGGCCTGGTCATGGTGTACTCCGCGTCCATGATCAAGGCCCTGGAGCTGTCGCTGCCCGGGTCGTACTTCTTCCGCAAGCAGTTCCTCGCCGCCGTGATCGGCTCCGTCCTGCTGCTGATCGCGACCCGCATGCCGATCAAGCTCCACCGCGCGCTCGCGTACCCGCTGCTCGTCGTGACGGTCTTCCTGATGGCGCTCGTGCAGGTGCCCGGGATAGGGCAATCGGTCAACGGCAACCAGAACTGGATCGGCTTCGGCTCCTTCCAGCTCCAGCCCAGCGAGTTCGGCAAGCTCGCCCTCATCCTGTGGGGCGCTGACCTGCTCGCGCGCAAACACGAGAAGAACCTGCTCAACCAGTGGAAGCACCTGCTGGTGCCGCTCGTGCCGTGCGCCTTCTTCCTGCTCGGCCTGATCATGCTCGGCGGCGACATGGGCACCGCGATCATCCTCACGGCCATCCTGTTCGGCCTGCTGTGGCTGGCGGGGGCGCCCACCCGGCTGTTCGCCGGGGTGCTCGGCGTCGCGCTCGCCATCGGCGCGATGCTGGTGGAGACAAGCCCCAACCGGATGGGCCGCCTCAGCTGCGTCGGTGCCAGCGTGCCGGGACCCGACGACCAGTGCTGGCAGGCGGTGCACGGCCTGTACGCGCTCGCCGGCGGCGGCTGGTTCGGCTCCGGGCTGGGCGCCAGCGTGGAGAAATGGGGCCAGCTTCCCGAACCGCACACCGACTTCATTTTCGCCATCACCGGGGAGGAACTGGGTCTGGCGGGGACGCTGTCGGTCCTCGCCCTCTTCGCGGCTCTAGGCTATGCGGGTATCCGCGTGGCCGGACGCACGGAGGAACCCTTCGTGAGGTACGCCGCGGGTGGCGTGACCACCTGGATCACGGCGCAGGCCGTGGTCAACATCGGTGCCGTGCTCGGCCTGCTGCCGATCGCGGGTGTCCCGCTCCCGCTGTTCTCCTACGGAGGGTCCGCCCTGCTGCCGACGATGTTCGCCGTCGGGCTGCTGATCGCCTTCGCGCGACAGGAGCCCGCGGCGAAGGCGGCGCTTGCCATGCGGAGGTCCGCCCCCGGCAGGAAGCCGGGCGGACTGGGATGGATGACGATGAGACGGCGCGTCAAGCAGCGGCCGTCCGGAGAGCGGTGAATTTCGGTGCATGTCGTACTCGCAGGCGGAGGGACCGCCGGTCATATCGAGCCCGCGCTCGCCCTCGCGGACGCACTGCGCAGGGCCGATCCCACCACCGGGATCACCGCGCTCGGGACGGAGCGCGGTCTGGAGACCCGGCTCGTGCCCGAGCGCGGCTACGAACTGGCGCTCATTCCCGCGGTACCGCTGCCCCGCAAGCCCACGCCTGAGCTGATCACCGTGCCGGGGCGGCTGCGCGGCACCATCAAGGCCGCCGAACAGATCATGGAGCGGACCAAGGCGGACTGCGTCGTCGGCTTCGGCGGCTATGTCGCACTGCCCGGCTACCTGGCGGCCAAGCGGCTCGGCATCCCGATCGTCATCCACGAGGCCAACGCCCGGCCCGGCCTGGCCAACAAGATCGGCTCGCGCTACGCGTCGGCCGTCGCCGTCTCCACCCCCGACAGCAAGCTGCGGGGCGCGCGCTACATCGGCATCCCGCTGCGCCGCACCATCGCCATGCTCGACCGCGCACGGGTGCGGCCCGAGGCGCGGGCCGCTTTCGGCCTGGACCCCAACCTGCCGACGCTGCTGGTCTCCGGCGGCTCGCAGGGCGCGCGCCGGCTCAACGAGGTCGTCCAGCAGGCGGCGCCGGTGCTCCAGCGCTCCGGCATCCAGATCCTGCACGCCGTCGGCCCGAAGAATGAAATGCCGCATGTGGACAACATGCCGGGAATGCCGCCCTACATCCCGGTACCGTACGTGAACCGGATGGACCTCGCGTACGCCGCGGCCGACATGATGCTCTGCCGTGCGGGCGCGATGACCGTGGCGGAACTCACCGCCGTCGGGCTGCCGGCCGCCTACGTACCGCTGCCGATCGGCAACGGCGAGCAGCGGCTCAACGCCCAGCCGGTCGTCAAGGCCGGCGGCGGGCTCCTCGTCGACGACGCGGAACTGACCCCGCAGTGGGTACAGAACAACGTCCTCCCGGTACTGGCCGATCCGCACCGGCTGTACGAGATGTCCCGCGCGGCCTCCGAGTTCGGCCGCAGGGACGCCGACGACCTGCTCGTCGGCATGGTGTACGAGGCGATCGCCGCGCGCCGCCAGGCGTGAGGCGGGCCCCAGCGGGCCCAACCGAGCGAGAGGCAGGGGCACATGGCCGGACCGACCACAGCCGAGCAGGACGCACGGCAGCCGCGGTCGCAGTCCGGCCGCCCCGGCGGGGACGAGCAGGGTCCGGCCCGGCGCGTCCCCCTGCGCAGGCTGATCGTCGTACTGGCTGCGGTGGCCGTCCTGTTCGGTCTCGTCCTGTGGCTGCTGTACGGCTCCTCGTGGCTGACGCTCACCCGCGTGAAGGTCACGGGCACCGGGGTGCTGACCCCCCGGCAGGTGTCGGACGCGGCCCGGGCGCCGGTGGGCTCGCCGCTGGTGTCCCTGGACACCGGCGCTGTCGGGGCGCGGGTCGAACGGACGCTGCCGCGCGTCGATTCCGTGGACGTGTCACGGTCGTGGCCGCATACCGTCGAACTGAAAGTGGTCGAGCGAAAGCCCGTGCTGCTCATGAAGAAGGGCGCCGAGTTCACCGAAGTCGACGTCAAGGGTGTGCGTTTCGACACGGTCCACAAAGCGCCCGCCGGTGTTCCGCTGCTGGAATTGGCGATCGATCCGAAGGCGGCGTCCCCCCGTTTCCCGGTCGCCCGGCTGCTGCGCGAGGCGGCCGCGGTACGCGGGGTCCTCCCCGCCGAAGTGGCCCGTGGCACCCGCTCCCTTGAGGTGCGATCGTACGATTCCGTATCGCTGGAGCTGTCCGGCGGCCGTACGGTGATGTGGGGGAGCGGCGAGGACGGCGCGGCCAAGGCGCGTGCGCTCTCCGCTCTCCTCAAAGCCGTGCCGAAGGCGGACCATTTCGACGTAAGTGCGCCCAGCGCTCCTGCGGCGTCGGTGAGTTGACGGGCGTTTCCGCTGGCGGGGCCCCTGGTTGGCCAGCGCTATGGGTGATCACATAGGGTGAAAAGAAACACGGGAGGTTCGGCGTGTTCATTGAACGTCCGCCACTTGTCGCCTTAGTGTCCTGTTCGGAAGAGTCCAAAGAAGCCCAAGAACGGGCACACTACTAACCCTAAACTTCAACGTTAGGGTTTGGGTCGGCGATTCGGACCGTCCCATCGGCATCAGTCGTCGCGCAGTGGATTGGTCCGCGCGACGGCACGTAACCCGAGGCGAGAGGCCTTCGACGTGGCAGCACCGCAGAACTACCTCGCAGTCATCAAGGTCATCGGTGTCGGCGGCGGTGGTGTCAATGCCATCAACCGAATGATCGAGGTCGGTCTCAAGGGTGTCGAGTTCATCGCGATCAACACCGATGCGCAAGCCCTGTTGATGAGCGACGCCGACGTCAAGCTCGACGTCGGCCGCGAACTGACCCGTGGCCTCGGCGCCGGCGCCAACCCGGCGGTCGGCCGCAAGGCGGCTGAGGACCACCGGGAGGAGATCGAGGAGGTCCTCAAGGGGGCCGACATGGTCTTCGTCACGGCCGGCGAAGGTGGCGGCACCGGCACCGGCGGGGCTCCCGTCGTCGCCAACATCGCGCGCTCCCTGGGCGCCCTCACGATCGGCGTGGTCACACGCCCGTTCACCTTCGAGGGCCGCCGCCGCGCCAACCAGGCGGAGGACGGCATCGCCGAACTCCGCGAAGAGGTCGACACCCTCATCGTCATCCCCAACGACCGGCTGCTGTCCATCTCGGACCGCCAGGTCAGCGTGCTCGACGCGTTCAAGTCCGCGGACCAGGTACTGCTGTCCGGTGTCCAGGGCATCACCGATCTGATCACCACACCGGGCCTGATCAACCTGGACTTCGCGGACGTCAAGTCCGTGATGTCCGAGGCGGGCTCGGCGCTCATGGGCATCGGCTCCGCGAGGGGCGACGACCGCGCGGTGGCCGCGGCCGAGATGGCCATCTCCTCGCCGCTGCTGGAGGCGTCCATCGACGGTGCCCGCGGCGTACTGCTCTCCATCTCCGGAGGCAGCGACCTCGGCCTGTTCGAGATCAACGAGGCCGCGCAGCTGGTCAGTGAGGCCGCGCACCCGGAGGCGAACATCATCTTCGGCGCGGTCATCGACGACGCGCTGGGCGACGAGGTCAGGGTCACCGTGATCGCGGCCGGCTTCGACGGCGGTCAGCCGCCGACCCGGCGCGAGACGGTACTCGGCTCGTCGTCCGCCAAGCGCGACGAGCCGTCAGCGTCCCGTTCGCTGGACGGCGGACGCCCGTCCTCCGGCGGCCTGGGCACCGTGCCGTCCGCCGACGACTCCTCCGGGTCGCTGAAGGAGCCCGCGATCCCGGTCGCCGAGAAGCCGCTCCCGCCGGTCTCCACGCCCCACGTTCCGCCGACCCGTCCGCCGTACCAGGACAGCCAGGCCGAGGAACTGGACGTTCCGGACTTCCTGAAGTGATACGGGAATCCCTCGCGATCACGGGCGGCGCCCACTTCGCCTTCACCGACCGGTGGGGCGGGGTGAGCGCCGCTCCGTACGAGGAGCTCAACCTGGGCGGGGCGGTGGGGGACGATCCCACCGCGGTCCTCGCCAACCGGAAGCGGGCCGCCGCCTCGCTGGGCGTCGACCCGGCCAGGGTGGTCTGGATGAACCAGGTGCACGGACGCGACGTCGCCGCCGTGTCGGGACCCTGGGAAGCGGACGCTGACATTCCGTCGGTGGACGCCCTGGTCACCTCGGAACGCGGACTGGCGCTCGCCGTGCTGACCGCGGACTGCGTGCCCGTCCTGCTCGCCGACCCGGTCGCGGGAGTGGCCGCGGCGGCCCACGCGGGCCGGCCCGGTCTCGTCGCCGAGGTCGTGCCCGCCGCGGTGGCGGCGATGACGGAGCGCGGCGCCGATCCCGCCCGCATCACCGCGTACACCGGACCCGCCGTCTGCGGCCGGTGCTACGAAGTGCCCGAGGCGATGCGCGCCGATGTCGCCGCCGTCGTGCCCGAGGCCCACGCGGAGACGAGTTGGGGCACCCCCTCCGTCGACGTCGCCGCCGGGGTGCACGCGCAACTCGCCCGACTCGGCGTACGTGACCTGCGGCGTTCGCCCATCTGTACGCGCGAGTCGGCGGATCACTTCTCCTACCGCCGCGACCGCACCACCGGTCGGCTCGCCGGCTATGTCTGGCTGGGCTGAGCACATGAGCGACCGCAAGGCCGAACTCTCGCGCAACCTCGCCGCTGTTCACGAACGCATCGGCGCCGCGTGCGCGGCCGCGGGGCGGGACGCCGACGAGGTGACGCTGATCGTGGTCACCAAGACCTACCCGGCCGAGGACGTCCGCGCGTTGTACGAACTCGGAGTCCGCCACGTGGCGGAGAACCGGGACCAGGACGCCGCCCCCAAGGCGGCCGCCTGCGCGGATCTGTCGCTGAACTGGCACTTCGTGGGACAGTTGCAGACGAACAAGGCCAGATCCGTGCTGGGTTACGCCGACGAGGTCCAGTCGGTCGACCGGCCGCGGCTCGTGTCCGCGCTCTCCGCGGCCGCGGTCCGCCGGGAGCGCGAGGTCGGGTGTCTCATCCAGGTCGCGTTGGACGCGGAGTCCGGCGCACGCGGAGAGAGGGGCGGTGTCGCGCCTGACGGAGTCGAGGAGTTGGCCACCGCGGTGGCCGGTGCCGAAGGACTGCGGCTCGACGGAGTGATGACCGTCGCCCCGCTGGCCGGCCCGTTCGCGGGACGGCAACACGCGGCGTTCGAGCGGCTGATGGAAATCTCATCCCGCCTGCGGGCGGACCATCCGGCTGCGAACATGGTATCGGCAGGGATGAGCTCGGACCTCGAAGAGGCCGTGCGGGCGGGTGCGACACATGTACGCGTCGGTACGGCGGTCCTCGGAGTCCGACCCCGGCTCGGGTAACGTCGCGAACTAAGTCGGACCAGAGTAGAAAATATGGTCATTTCCGCCGCAAGGCGGGCAGGCCGAGTGGATCGCGGGCACTTGGTGACGAGGATCCACCACAGAGCGGAGGAACCGGAGCATGGCCGGCGCGATGCGCAAGATGGCGGTGTACCTCGGCCTCGTGGAGGACGATGGGTACGACGGCAGGGGCTTCGACCCCGACGACGACTTCGAACCCGAGCCGGAGCCCGAACGGGAGCACCGGCGTCAGCCCGTGCACCAGTTGGAGCGCGAGGAACCCGTGCGGGTGCCAGGGCCGCCCCCGCAGCGTGAGCGGGAGCGCGAGCCGGTGTCACTGGCGGCGGAAAGTGGGCGACCGGCACGAATCGCCCCCGTGGCATCCATCACACCTGAACGTCCCAGTCTGGAGAAGAACGCACCGGTGATCATGCCCAAGGTCGTGTCGGAGCGGGAGCCCTACCGCATCACCACGCTGCACCCGCGGACCTACAACGAGGCCCGTACCATCGGGGAACACTTCCGTGAAGGCACCCCGGTGATCATGAACTTGACCGAGATGGACGACACCGACGCGAAGCGACTTGTCGACTTTGCCGCTGGTTTGGTCTTCGGTCTGCATGGCAGCATTGAACGTGTGACCCAGAAGGTGTTCCTGCTGTCTCCTGCTAACGTCGATGTCACGGCGGAGGACAAGGCCCGTATCGCAGAGGGCGGGTTCTTCAACCAGAGCTGAGAAACACGACACCGGGTACGACACCGGCCTTCCGGCCGGACCGAGTGAGCCAGGGGAGAGGGAAGCGCGGGATGGGCGTTGCGCTGCAGGTGATCTACATCGCTCTGATGTGCTTCCTGATCGTGCTGATCTTCCGGTTGGTCATGGACTACGTCTTCCAGTTCGCACGTTCATGGCAACCCGGGAAGGCGATGGTGGTCGTACTTGAGGCCACCTACACTGTCACCGATCCACCGCTCAAGCTTCTGCGGCGGTTCATCCCGCCGCTGCGTCTCGGGGGCGTGGCACTCGACCTGTCCTTCTTCGTTCTGATGATCATCGTTTACATTCTGATTTCCGTCGTAGGCGGGTTCGCGGGATGAGTGTGGACGATACGGTCTTGCCGACTGCCGACGACTACGTAGAGGTGAAGAAGAGATGCCGTTGACCCCCGAGGACGTGCGGAACAAGCAGTTCACAACCGTCCGCCTCCGAGAAGGCTATGACGAGGACGAAGTCGATGCCTTTCTCGACGAGGTCGAGGCCGAACTGACTCGCCTGCTCCGCGAGAACGAGGACCTGCGGGCCAAGCTGGCCGCCGCTACGCGTGCGGCCGCGCAGAACCAGCAGCAGCAGAGCATGCGCAAGGCTCCCGAACCGCAGGACCGACAGGGACCCGGCGGCCCGCAGGGCCCGGGCGGACCCGGCGGTCCTGTCCCCGCGGCCATATCCGGACCCCCCGTGCAGCAGGGCCCCCCGCAGATGGGTCCGCCCCAGCTGCCCGCGGGTCCGAGCGCGCACGGCCAGCAGGGTCCCGGCGGTCCGCAGGGGCACGGCCCCCAGGGCCAGCACGGCCCCGGCCCGATGCAGGGTGGTCCTGGTATGCAGGGCGGTCCGATGCAGGGTGGTCCCGGTATGCAGGGTGGCCCGATGCAGGGTGGTCCCGGTATGCAGGGCGGTCCGATGCAGGGTGGTCCCGGTATGCAGGGCGGCCCGATGCAGGGCGGTCCCGGCATGCAGGGCGGCCCGATGCAGGGTGGTCCCGGTATGCAGGGTGGCCCCGGCCAGATGCAGCAGCAGATGGGCGGCCCCATGGGCGGCCCGGGACAGATGCAGCAGCAGATGGGCGGCCCCGGTCCGATGGGTGGCCCCATGGGCCACGGCCCGCAGCTCGGCCAGCCCGGCGGTCCCGGCGGCGACAGTGCCGCACGTGTCCTCTCCCTCGCCCAGCAGACCGCCGACCAGGCGATCGCCGAAGCGCGGTCCGAGGCCAACAAGATCGTCGGTGAGGCACGCAGCCGCGCCGAGGGTCTGGAGCGGGACGCCCGCGCCAAGGCCGACGCACTGGAGCGGGACGCCCAGGAGAAGCACCGCGTCGCGATGGGTTCCCTGGAGTCCGCACGGGCCACGCTGGAGCGCAAGGTCGAGGACCTGCGCGGGTTCGAGCGTGAGTACCGCACCCGCCTGAAGTCCTACCTGGAGAGCCAGCTGCGCCAGCTGGAGACCCAGGCCGACGACTCGCTCGCGCCGCCGAGGGCACCTTCGTCCGCGCCCTCGCTGCCGCCGTCGCCCTCGATGGCGTCGGCCGGTGCGGGATCGCTCGGGCACACGATGGGTAGCGGCGCGCAGTCCATGGGCGGCCACGGAGGTCCCTCGTCCGGTCCGTCCTACGGCGGTCAGCAGCAGATGTCTCCCGCGATGACGCAGCCGATGGCACCGGTCAGGCCCCAGGCCCCGCAGCCGATGCAGCAGGCCCCGTCGCCGATGCGCGGCTTCCTCATCGACGAGGACGACAACTGAGGCCGGGACGCGCGCACCGCGCGTGATCTGAACTGTTCGGCCGTCGGCAGGCCGCGCACAAGGGCCGGGCCCGAGTCTTCACGGACTCGGGCCCGGCCCTTTCGCGCGTCGGACGCGGCGCGGTGAGCGCCGGCCCCCGCCCACTCACGCCACGGTGAGAGGGGAGCGCCCCCGCCCGGACGACGCGGCCCCGGACCCCGGGGCGCATTCCAGGGGTCCGGGGCCGCGCCGGGCCTTCCGCTACGCCTTGCGCAGGTGGAACGTGAGATGCAGGCCGTCGTCGGTGAACGCCTCGCCGTACGCCCCGTCCGGCTCGCCCTCGGCGAACTCCGGGGCGAGGACCTCCTCGGAGATCAGCCCGGAGTGCCGCGTCAGTGCCTCCGTGACCTCGTCGGACCCCGACCGCCAGCGCAGCGCGATCCGGTCCGCGACATCGAGGCCGCTGTTCTTGCGCGCTTCCTGGATCATCCGGATCGCGTCGCGGGCCAGGCCCGCGAGCCGCAGGTCCGCGGTGATCTCCAGGTCGAGCGCGACGGTCGCACCCGCGTCGGACGCGACGGACCACCCCTCGCGCGGGGTCTCCGTGATGATCACCTCGTCCGGCGCGAGCGCGACGCTCTCGCCGTCCACGTCCACCGCCGCGGTGCCCTCGCGCAGCGCGCGCGACAGGTCCGCCGCGTCCGCCGCCGCGACGGCCTTCGCCACGTCCTGGACCCGCTTGCCGAACCGCTTGCCGAGCGCCCGGAAGTTCGCCTTCGCCGTCGTGTCCACCAGCGAGCCGCCCACCTCGGACAGCGTCGCGAGCGACGACACGTTCAGCTCGTCGGTGATCTGCTCCCGCAGACCGGCCGGCAGCGAGTCGAACCCGGCCGCCGCGATCAGTGCCCGCGACAGCGGCTGCCGGGTCTTCACACCCGACTCCGCGCGCGTGGCCCGCCCGAGCTCCACCAGCCGCCGTACGAGCACCATCTGCCGGGACAGTTCCGGGTCGATCGCCGCCAGGTCGGCCTCCGGCCAGCTCGCCAGGTGCACCGACTCCGGCGCGTCCGGCGTCACCGGGGCGATCATGTCCTGCCACACCCGCTCGGTGATGAACGGCGTCAGCGGCGCCATCAGCCGCGTCACCGTCTCCAGCACCTCATGCAGCGTGCGCAGCGCCGCCTTGTCCGCCGCCCAGAAGCGGCGGCGCGAGCGGCGCACGTACCAGTTCGACAGGTCGTCCACGAACGCGGACAGCAGCTTGCCGGTGCGCTGCGTGTCGTACGCCTCCATCGCCCGGGTCGTCTGGTCGACCAGCGCCTGCGTCTCGCTCAGCAGCCAGCGGTCCAGCAGCGGCCGGTCGGCGGGCGCCGGGTCGGCCACGGACGGCGCCCAGCCGGAGGTGCGGGCGTAGAGCGCCTGGAAGGCCACGGTGTTCCAGTACGTCAGCAGCGTCTTGCGGACGACTTCCTGGATGGTGTTGTGGCCGACACGGCGCGCGGCCCACGGCGAGCCGCCCGCCGCCATGAACCAGCGGACCGCGTCCGCGCCGTGCTGGTCCATCAGCGGGATCGGCTCCAGGATGTTGCCCAGGTGCTTGGACATCTTCCTGCCGTCCTCGGCGAGGATGTGGCCGAGGCACACCACGTTCTCGTAACTGGACTCGTCGAAGACGAGCGTGCCGATGGCCATCAGCGTGTAGAACCACCCGCGTGTCTGGTCGATCGCCTCGCTGATGAACTGCGCCGGATAGCGCCGCTCGAAGAGCTCCTTGTTCTTGTGCGGGTAGCCGTACTGCGCGAACGGCATCGAGCCCGAGTCGTACCAGGCGTCGATCACCTCGTCCACGCGCGTCGCGCTCTCGCCGCACTCGGGGCACGCGAAGGTGACGTCGTCGATGAACGGGCGGTGCGGGTCGAGTTCCGACTGGTCGCTTCCGGTCAGCGTGGTCAGCTCCGCACGGGAGCCGACGCACGTCAGGTGCGACTCCTCGCCGGCGCAGCGCCAGATCGGCAGGGGGGTGCCCCAGTAGCGCTTGCGGGACAGCGCCCAGTCGACGTTGTTGTTGAGCCAGTCCCCGTACCGCCCGTGCTTGACAGAGTCGGGGAACCAGTTCGTCTTCTCGTTCTCCTCCAGGAGGCGGTCCTTCACGGCCGTCGTACGGATGTACCAGGACGGCTGCGCGTAGTACAGCAGCGCGGTGTGGCAGCGCCAGCAGTGCGGGTAGCTGTGCTCGTAGGGCACGTGGCGGAAGAGGAGGCCGCGGGTGCGCAGGTCCTCAGTGAGCGCCTCGTCCGCCTTCTTGAAGAAGACGCCGCCGACCAGCGGGACATCCGCCTCGAAGGTCCCGTCGGAACGCACCGGGTTCACCATCGGCAGCCCGTACGCGCGGCAGACCTCCAGGTCCTCCTCACCGAAGGCGGGGGACTGGTGGACGAGGCCCGTACCGTCCTCGGTCGTCACGTACGTGGCGTTGACGACGTAGTGCGCGTCGGTGTCCGTGGGGAAGGGGATCAGCGAGAAGGGACGCTCGTACGTCCACCGCTCCATCTCCTTGCCGGTGAACGAGTCCCCGGTGAGCTCGAATCCTCCCCCGGGGCTCTCCTGGCCGGCGGCCGCCCCCACGCCCAGCGCCTGCGCCGCCAGCGGCTCGGCGACCACCAGCTTCTCCCGGCCGTCACTGGCCACGACGTAGCGGACGTCCGGGTGGGCCGCCACCGCCGTGTTCGACACCAGCGTCCACGGCGTCGTCGTCCAGACCAGTAGCGACGCCTCGCCCGCGAGGGGGCCGGACGTCAGCGGGAAGCGCACGTAGACGGACGGGTCGACGATCGTCTCGTAGCCCTGCGCCAGCTCGTGGTCGGACAGGCCCGTCTCGTCCCGGGGGCACCAGGGGGCGACGCGGTAGTCCTGCACCAGCAGGCCCTTGTCGAAGATCTGCTTCAGCGACCACCAGACGGAGTCGACGTACTCGGGACTCATCGTCCAGTACGCGTTGTCCGTGTCCAGCCAGTAGCCCATGCGGTTGGTGAGCTCGGTGAACGCGTCCGTGTGCCGCGTCACGGACGCACGGCACCTGTCGTTGAACGCCGCGATGCCGTACGCCTCGATGTCCTTCTTGCCCTCGAAGCCGAGCTCCTTCTCGACGGCCAGCTCGACCGGCAGGCCGTGGCAGTCCCAGCCCGCCTTGCGCGGCACGTGGTAGCCGCGCATGGTGCGGTAGCGGGGGAACACGTCCTTGAAGACGCGGGCCTCGATGTGGTGCGCGCCCGGCATGCCGTTCGCGGTGGGCGGGCCCTCGTTGAACACCCACTCGGGGCGTCCCTCCGTCTGCTCCATGCTCTTGGCGAAGATCCTGGACTCGCGCCAGAAGTCGAGCACGGCGTGTTCGAGGGCGGGCAGGTCGACCTGGGCCGGTACCTGGCGGTACTGCGGCTCGGCCGGCGACGGCGGGGTCACTGATGTCATCGGGCGCTTCCTCCGGCGGGACTGCGGCATCTCCGTCCGGAGGGACGAGAGCACGTGCTCCCGCGGTACCACCCTCCTTGGCACCGGGCGCAGCGCACCCGAGGCCCCCTCATTGGGGTCGCGCTGCCGGGTCTACTCGCCCACCGCCGCGGCGGGCTTTCTTCCGGCGGCTCCGGGGTGATGCTTCGCACCGCGCCTGCCCCCGGGCTCTCACCGTCCCCGGGTCGCTCCTGGCCGCTCTCGGGCTACTCGTCCCCATCCACGCCTGTCGCTCGTCCAGTGTACGGGGCGGGGCGGGGTCCGCCGTACCGGTTTGCGGCGGCCGTGCAGGCCATGCGCGATGGTGCCGTACGCGGGCCCGGATGACCCGGATGGCCATGAGGGCCGGACGGGTTCCGGCGGGCCCGGGTGGTGGCGCGAGGCCGGATTACCGGTCGTACTGCTGGGCACAACGGATGCGGACGGGCCGGGGGAGGGAACAAAGGAGCGGCGTGCCCCGTTGCCGCGAAGCTGATGTCGATTTATCGTCCCAACACGATTTGCGGGCGAAATCACGCGATGTGAAGGGGCCGCGGCCATGGTGGCGAAAAGGACGACCAGGGCGGACTCCGCGGCGGCCGATCGCACGTCGTCCCCGGCGCGGTCCGGGCCGGAGGCGGCGGGCGAGGCCGGCCGGCCGCGGGAAGCGGACGGGGCGTCCGGTCGGGCGCCGGAGAAGGCCGCACCGGAGAAGACCACGAAGGCCGCGGCGAGGAAGACCACGACGACCGCGCCGAAGAAGGCCACGAAGGCCGCGGCCAAGAAGACCGCAGCGAAGAAGGCCACGAAGCCCGCGGCGAAGAAGACCGGGGCCGAGAGGACCTCGAAGAAGACCGTCAAGAAGGCCGCCGGGAAACAGGCGGGGGACACGACGAAGGGCCGGCACGCCGAACGGCGGGCCGGCCCCGGGCCGGCGGGGGAGCCCCGGGCGGGCCGGCCGGCGGCGAAGGACGCCGCCGGCGCGGATCAGGACACGGCGGCGGGTGCCGCCGCGGGGGGACGGGCCGGGCGTGAGTCCGGCGCGGACAGGGCCGCGGACGCGGCCGTCGACAAGACAGGAGCCCATACGGTGGCAGCGAAGAAGACCGCGGGCGGCCGTGGCGGCACGGCCGGACCGGACGAACAGACGGCCGTCGCGGTGAGCCCGGCTCCCGTCGTCGCGACCGTGGCGCCGGGGGAGCTCCCGGTCCGGCCGGGCGAGGACCCGTGGACCGAGGAGGAGGTCACCCAGGCGCGTACGGGCCTGGAGGACGAGGCCGAGCGGCTCACCGACGAGATCACCTCGTCCGAGCGCGCCCTCGTGGGCCTGATGCGGGACTCCGCGGACGGCGCGGGCGACGACGAGGCCGACACCGGCACGAAGAACATCACCCGCGAGCACGAGATGGCTCTCGCGGGCAACGCGCGCGAGATGCTCGAACAGACCCAGCGGGCCCTGCAGCGTCTCGACGCGGGCACGTACGGCCTGTGCGAGGTGTGCGGCAAGCCGATCGGCAAGGCACGCATGCAGGCGTTCCCGCGGGCCACGCTGTGCGTGGAGGACAAGCAGAAACAGGAGCGGCGGGCCTGACTGCGCCTCCCCGCCGGCGGGGCCGTGTCGTACCCTCGTCATCACACAGGCACCAGCAGGGCCCACGAGGGACCCGGCGGGTTCGGAGCTAGCTGGCCGAGGGACTCACGTGGCAGAGGCGGAGCGCATCATCGGTACGCCGGAGGCAGACGACGAGGCCGCCGTTCCCGCCGAGCGGACCCGGGGCAGACGCCGGGTCCTCGCGCTGTTCACGGTCGCCCTCGTGGCGTACCTCCTGGATCTCGGCAGCAAACTGCTCGTCGTTGCCAGGCTCGAATACCACGAGCCGGTGAAGATCCTCGGGAACGCCCTCGAACTGACCGTGATCAGGAACCCGGGCGCCGCCTTCGGCGTCGGCACGGCCTACACGGTGATCTTCACGATCATCGCGGCCGCCGTCATCGTGGTGATCGCGCGGCTCGCCCGCAAGCTCTACAGCCTGCCCTGGGCCATCGCGCTCGGCCTGCTGCTGGGCGGCGCCCTGGGCAATCTCACGGACCGGATCTTCCGTTCCCCGGGCCTTTTCGAGGGCGCTGTGGTGGACTTCATCGCCCCCGCGCACTTCGCGGTCTTCAACCTGGCGGACTCGGCCATCACCTGCGGTGGCATCCTTGTGGTGCTGCTGTCGTTCCGCGGACTCGACCCGGACGGGACGCTCCACCGGAACTGACACGGCCCAGGAAACCTTCACCACGGGACGGCCATCATTCCGGAC
Source organism: Streptomyces sp. NBC_01497 (assembly GCF_036250695.1). Classification (NCBI taxonomy): domain Bacteria; kingdom Bacillati; phylum Actinomycetota; class Actinomycetes; order Kitasatosporales; family Streptomycetaceae; genus Streptomyces; species Streptomyces sp. NBC_01497. The sequence continues at coordinate 6,215,919 of NZ_CP109427.1, forward strand.
ATCAGAACACTCCCTGTACCCGACGGTCTTGAGGGCGAGCGCGTAGACGCCGCCCTCGCGCGCGTGTTCGGGTTCAGTCGTACGAAGGCGGCAGAGCTGGCCGCGCAGGGCAAGGTACAGGTCGACGGCGCCCTGGTGGGCAAGTCGGACCGGGTCACCGCCGGCGCCTGGCTGGAGGTGGAGATGCCGGGCGCGGCGGCGCCCGTGCAGATCATCGCCGAGCCCGTCGAGGGCATGGAGATCATCCACGACGACGAGGACATCGTGGTGATCGTCAAGCCGGTCGGCGTCGCCGCGCACCCCAGCCCCGGCTGGCGCGGCACCACGGTGATCGGCGGACTCGCCGCGGCCGGCTACCGCATCTCGACCTCGGGTGCCGCCGAGCGCCAGGGCATCGTGCACCGGCTCGACGTCGGCACGTCCGGCCTGATGGTCGTGGCGAAGTCGGAGCGCGCGTACACCCAGCTGAAGCGGCAGTTCAAGGAACGCACGGTCGACAAGCGCTACCACGCGCTGGTCCAGGGCCTGCCCGACCCGATGAGCGGCACGATCGACGCGCCCGTCGGCAGGCACCCCACGGCCGACTACAAGTGGGCGGTCACGATGGACGGCAAGCCGTCCGTGACGCACTACGACCTGATGGAGGCGTTCCGCGCCGCGTCCCTGCTGACGATCAAGCTGGAGACCGGACGTACGCACCAGATCCGGGTGCACATGTCGGCCCACCGCCACCCGTGTGTGGGCGACCTCACCTACGGCGCGGACCCGACGCTCGCCAAGCGCCTCGGACTGACCCGCCAGTGGCTGCACGCCGTGAGCCTCGGCTTCGAGCACCCCTCCGACGGGCGGTGGGTCGAGTTCTCCAGCGAGTACCCCGCGGACCTCCAGGAGGCCCTCGACGCGGTGCGTGCGGAGAGCAACGCATGAGCGGCGCCCATCCGGCCCCCGTCGTACGGGTCGCCGTGGACTTCGCCGACCTGGAGTCGTGCTTCGCGGTGCGCAAGGAGGTCTTCGTCGGCGAGCAGGGCCTGTCCGTCGACATCGACCGCGACGGCCGTGACGGCGACGCCCTCCAGGTCCTGGCGACGGCGGCGGACGGCACCCCGCTCGGCACCGGGAGGCTGCTGCACGGCCCCGGCGCGTCCGATGTGACCGGCGGCGATCCGCGGGTGGGTGCGCTGGGCCGGCTCGCCGTCGTCCGGTCCGCCCGCGGCACGGGGGTCGGTGCGGCGCTGGTGCGCGGCATCGAGGAGGCCGCGCGGGCGGCCGGGCTCGCCGTGGTGGATCTGCACGCGCAGACCCACGCGCTGGGTTTTTACGCGCGGCTCGGGTACGAGGCGTACGGCGACGAGTTCCTGGACGCCGGCCTCCCGCACCGGTCGATGCGCCGCGGCCTGTGACACGACGGATGCGACACGACGCCCATGACACGACCCCTGCCCTGGGCGCGTGTCAGGGCGCGGGTCGCGCCGCGCACGTGTACGGGTACGTGTACGTGTACGTGACGGAGGTGACCGCACCCCGGCGGGAGCGGTGAGGCCCTGCCGCCGCCGGGCGGTGGTGCGGCGGCGGGCCGGCGGCGGAGCGCGTCGGGCGGGGACGTTCGGCTGATTGCGACGTCCTCGTGACAGGCTGGTGCGGTTCGATCACGGGCCGCCGTGATCACCGTCGGAGGCAGACCCGTGGACCAGTTGGCCCTGCTGTTCGTGCTGTTGCTCGGCGCGGTGGTGACGGTGCCTCTGGGAGAGCGGATCGGTCTGCCGCCGCCGGTGCTGATGACCCTGATCGGGGTCGTCCTGGCCCTGCTGCCGTTCGTGCCGAACGTCCAGGTGCCGCCGGGGTTCATCCTGCCGCTGCTGCTGCCGCCCCTGCTGTACGCGGCGGTGCAGCGCACCTCCTGGCGGCAGTTCGCCGCCAACAAGCGGCCGATCATCCTGCTGGCCGTGGCGCTGGTCTTCGTCACGACGGCCGCCGTCGCCCTCGTGGCGCACGCGGTCGTGCCCGGACTGCCCATCGCGGCGGCGGTCGCCCTCGGTGCGCTGGTCGCCCCGCCCGACCCGGTCGCCGCCACGGCCGTCGCCGGATCGCTCGGGCTGCCGAGGCGGCTCGTGTCGATCCTGGAGGGCGAGGGGCTGTTCAACGACGTCACCGCGATCGTCCTGTACCACGCGGCGATCGCGGCGGTCGTCAGCGGCACGTTCTCCTGGGCGGGGGCCGCGGGAGAGCTGGTGCTGTCCGCGGTCGTGGCCGTGGCGGTCGGGCTCGCCCTCGGCTGGCTGTCGAACAAGCTGATGTCGCTGCTGGGCGACGCCACGCTGCAGATCGGGCTGACCCTGCTGGTGCCGTTCGTCAGCTACGTCCTGGCGGAGGAACTGCACGGTTCGGGTGTCCTCGCGGTCCTCACGACGGCCCTGTTCCTCGCGGAGCACGCGGCGGACGCGGACGACGTGATGGGCCGGCTGGCCGGGAACTCCTTCTGGGAGGTCGTCGACACCCTCGTCACGGGCATCGCGTTCGGCCTGATCGGGCTGGAGCTGCACAACGCGTTCGGCATGGGCAAGGGCCACGAGAGCCGGATGCTCGTGTGGGGCGGGGCGGTCGTGGGCGTCGTCGTGCTCGTACGGCTGCTGTACCTGCTGCCCGCCGCGTGGGTGGCGAAGAGGCTGCACACACTGCGCGACCTGGACGAGGAGATCCCGACCAGCTGGCGCGAGAGCGTCGTGATGTGGTGGGCCGGGATGCGCGGCGTGGCCTCGGTCGCGCTGGCGCTCGCGGTGCCGCTCACGACGGACGGCGGGCACCCCTTCCCGGGGCGCGACGAGATCGTCTTCATCGCGTTCGCGGTGATCATGACCACCCTGGTGGTCCAGGGACTGACCCTGCCGTGGCTCGTCCGGCGGCTCGGCGTGACGGCGGACGCGGACGTGGAGCGCAAGCTGGAGCACGATCTCGCGGTGCGGGCGGCGAAGGCGGCGCGGCGGCGGCTGAGGGAGATCGAGAACGTGGAGGAGCTGCCGGACGAGATCAGCGAGCGGCTGACCCGTACGGCATTCGACATCGGGGCCCGGATCAGCCCGTTCATCGTCGACGACGAGCGGCGGGAGTGGGCCGCGCGCCGGGTGGCGTACGTGCAGACGCTGCGGCGGGTCCAGCGCGACATGATGTCGGCCGCGCGCCACGAGGTGCTGTCGGCACGGAGCGAACCGGGAGCCGACCCGGAGGTCGTCGACCGGGTGCTGCGGCATCTGGATGTGCGCTCCATGCGCTGAGGGAGCCCGGCGGCCGGCGTGGCCGTCACGGGCCGGGCCGGCCGCCGGACACGGCCCGTGGAGTGGTCCGCGGGCGCGACGCGTCCTTTGCCGGCGTCCCCGCCGTCCAGAGCCGTCGCGCGGCCCCGACCGCCCCGAGCAGCGCCTCTCTCTGACGGCTCCTGTGATCAGGGCCCCGCTCGGGGGCGGGCGCAGCTCAGCCGCGACCGGTGTCAGGCGTGGGGGTGTCGTGGCGGGCGGCGGCACCGCGCAGGCGCGGGGTCGGAACGCCGTCCGCGCCCGGAAAACGGGCCTCGTGCGGGGTGGGCGCCTCAACCGTCGCCACATGCGGGAGGGCGTACGGATGCTCCTCGGCCAGCCAGCCGACCAGCTGCTCGCGCACCGCGCACCGCACCGTCCAGATGTCGTCGGCGTCCTTCGCCGTGACGACCGCCCGTACCTCGATCGACGTCGGTGTGGTGTCCGTCACCGCGAGGCTCCAGCCCCGGCCGTCCCACGCCTCGCACCCCTCAAGGACCGCCAGCAGCTTCTTGCGCATCAGGGGGATCGGCGCCGCGTGGTCGAGCTGGAAATAGACCGTCCCCGTCATCTGCGCGCCGCCCCGCGACCAGTTCTCGAACGGCTTGCTGGTGAAGTACGACACAGGCATCGTGATGCGCCGCTCGTCCCAGGTGCGCACGGCCAGGTAGGTGAGCGTGACCTCGTCGATCACGCCCCACTCGCCGTCCACCACGACGGTGTCGCCGATCCGCACCATGTCGCCGAACGCGATCTGGAATCCGGCGAACAGGTTCCCCAGCGTCGACTGCGCCGCCACACCGGCGACGATGCCGATGATGCCCGCCGACGCCAGCATCGACGTCCCGATCGCGCGCATGTCGGGGAACGTCAGCAGCATCGCGGCGATCGCCACGACCACCACGACCGCCGTCACGATCCGCATGATCAGCAGGACCTGGGTACGCACGCGGCGTACCCGCATCGGGTCACGGGTGGCGGACGCGTACCGCGCGTACGACGCCTCGACGGCCGCCGACGCGATCCGGATCAGCAGCCACGCGCCCGCCGCGATCAGCACCAGGGACAGGAGCTGGCCGATGCGGTTCTCGTTGCGCGAGATGAACGACCAGTGCGCCTGCCGGTAGCTGCCGCGCAGCAGCGCCGCGAGCAGCACCACTTGGAGCGGTGCGCGGCAGCGCCGCAGCAGACCCCACAGGGGGGTGTCGTGGTGACGCTCGTCCAGGCGTCGCAGCAGGACGTCGGAAGCCCAGCCGAGCAGCAGTGTGAGCACGACCGATCCGCCGAGGACGGTCAGTGGCCGTAGTGCTTCGTTCATGATCCCCTCGTCGTCCGGTACCCGTGTGATGTCGGTGGCAGGATGGCCGGATGGAGATCATGCTGTTCCATTCGGCTCTCGGCCTGCGCCCGGCCGTCCACGACGCGGCCGACCGGCTGCGCGGCGCCGGGCATTCCGTGCGCGTTCCCGACCTGTTCGAGGGGCAAACCGCCGAGACGATGGACGAGGGCCTGGCGATCAAGGACAGGACCGGCGCGGACGAACTGCTGCGGCGCGCGGTCGCCGCCGCCGCGCCCCACTCGGACCTGGGACTGGTCTATGCGGGGTTCTCCCTCGGCGCGTCCGTCGCGCAGAACCTCGCGCTCGGTGACGAGAAGGCGCGCGGGCTGCTCCTGCTGCAGGGCACGTCCGACATCGCGCAGGGCGCGGCGGTGGACGACCTGCCGGTCCAGTTGCACGTCGCCGACCCGGACGTGTTCGAGCCGCACGACTGGCTGACGGCCTGGTACCTGGGGATGCGGCGCACGGGCGCCGACGTGGAGATCTTCCGCTATCCCGGGGTCGGCCACCTGTACACGGACCCGGCGTTCGAGGACTACGACGAGGAGGCCGCCGAGCGGACGTGGCTGCTCTCCCTCGCCTTCCTGGACGACATCACGGCCGAGCAGGCGTAGGCGGGGCCGCCCCGTCGAGGGGGCCCCGCAGCAGGATGCCCGCGGCGGGGGAGGCCGGTCGGTCCGCGCTCGTGGCCGGGTCGTTCGTGCCGTGGCCGGTGGGCGCCGGGGATGCCGGGGCGCCGCCGGGACGGCTTCAGTGGGGCGTGTCGTCCCAGAGCGAGTGGGGCTCGGGGTCGCGCGGGCCGAAGAACGCCGTCAGGCCGAGGTGCACCAGCATCGCGGCCACGGGCCAGGCGAGCAGCGCGCCCTTCACGCCCAGTTCGAGCGGTGCGTCGAACGTGTGGCCCTGACCGACCTGCTTGGCGTGCGCCACCACATTGGTCGTCGGCCCCAGCGCCTGCCCGAACTTCCAGGCGACGAACGACGCCGCGAGGCCGCCCAGCGCCAGCCCGAAGACCAGCGGAACACCGCCCCGCCTGCGCCACAGGAAGACGGCGACCGCGCTCACCACGCCGAAGGCGAGTGCCAGCAGGACGAACGTGCCGTCCCCGCCGATCGCCTCCTCACCCTCGACGTCCTTGAGCAGGACCGCCGTGCTGTCCGAGGTCAGCGGCACCTTCGGGGAGAGCCACATCCACAGTGCGCCGAGCAGCAGCCCGAACGCGGCCGTCGCGACCAGCACCAGGGCGGCCTGCACCAGCTCCGCCCTCGTGCCGGGGCCGTCCGGGGCCGGGTGCTGTCCGGGCCAGGACCCGCCGCCCTGGGCACCCTCCTCCGGCTGCTGCCAGGGGTCCGGGGACGAGGGGTGCGGAGGTGTCAACGGTGCGTTCACCTTGCCATCGTGCCAAACATGCCTGTGTGCCGCGCCAGCAGGGCGGCTCCGGCCGCATACGGGAGGCGGCGCAGGAGCCGTGCGACGCCCGACGCCCCGCACGAAACGGGTGTCCGGCGGCCGTGCGCACCGGCCCCGCCTCAGCGGACGGCGGCCCTGCGGTACGCCCAGGTCGCCACCGCGAGCGACGCGACGCCGACCGCTGCGCAGACCGTGAGGTCGAGCCCCACCGCCGACCAGTCGGGCCGTGCGTCGAACGTACGGGCCAGCGCCTCCACCCCGTAGGTGGAGGGCAGCAGGTCACGCGCCCAGCGGATCAGCTCGGGCAGCCGGTCGGCGGGCAGCACGCCCAGCAGCAGCGCGGCGGACATGCCGAGCTGGCCCAGCAGCGTCGCGACCTCCTGGCGCCGCGCCAGCAGCCCGCAGGCGGCTCCGAGGCCCGCGAGGGCCGCGCCCGCCAGCGGGATGACCGCGACCAGGATCCACAGATGACTCAGCGGCAGCTGGAACAGCGCGCTGCCGACGACCGCGGTCACCGCCGTGCCCGGCACGGTGAACGACGCGTACGCCCCCGCCGTGCCCAGCACCACCGCGGCGGGCGGCACCGGCAGGGTGGCGTAGTGGTCGAGGCCGCCGCTGGCCCGCAGCTGGCCGAAGTACTGGGCCAGCAGGTTCAGCGCGACGAACGCCACGACGAGCACGCTCGACCCGGAGACCACGGCGCGTGCGCCCGGCCCGCCGTCCACGACACCCCGCATCAGGACCATGATCCCGATCGACTGGAAGGTCGCCACGAACAGCAGCGGGATCCTGGCCACCCGGGCACGCGACAACTGCGCCCGGTAGATGGCGGACATCGACGGCAGCAGCTTCGCGCGGGGCGCGAGCGGCGCCGGCCCCGCGACGGCGGGCGGCGCATGGACCGGACGGGCCGGCCGGCCGTGCCGCACCACCTCGGGGGCGGCGTCCGCGTCCGCGGACTCCGTGGGCACAACGCTCACGCCGTGTCACCCCTCATGCCTTCACCAGCCCCTTCGTCAGTCCGCCGAGCGCCAGGTACACGTCCTCCAGGCTCGGCGTGGCCAGCGTGAAGTCGTCCAGTGCCGCGAACGCGGCCCCACCGGTCACAGCGGCGACCGCCGCCCGTGCCTCCTCGGGAGCCAGCCGGAGCACCCAGCGGCGCCCCGACTCCTGCGCGAAGCCGCGCAGGGCCGCTACCTCCGGCACGTCGAGCGGGGCCCGCTCCCGCCACACCAGCTCCACCCGCACCTCACCCGCGACCTGCTGCTTGAGCCCGGCGGGCGTGTCGCAGGCGATCACCCGTCCGCGCTCCAGCACGGCCACCCGGTCGAGCACCGTCTCCGCCTCGATCACGTTGTGCGTCACCAGCAGGACCGTCGTACCGTGCTCGGCTCGCCGCCGGTCCACCGCCGCCCACACCGCGCGGCGCGCGACCGGGTCCATGCCGGTGGTGGGTTCGTCCAGCACGAGGACCGGCCGTTCACCCACCAGGGTGGCGGCGAAGCACGCGAGCCTCCGCTGACCGCCGGAGAGCTTCTTCAGCGGCCGCGCGGCGATCTCGGTCAGGCCGAGTTCCGCGAGGACCGCGTCGCGCTGGGCACGCGCCTCGCGCAGTGGCAGACCGCGCAGCCTGCCCGTGGTCTCGGCGGCCAGCGAGACGGTCAGTTCGTCCAGCGCGCTGGACTCCTGCCCGAGGTAGCCGATCAGCCGGGACGCGCGCTCCGGGTGGCGCACCAGGTCGTGTCCGAGTACGTCGACGCTGCCGCTGTCGGGCCGCATCAGGCCCGTGAGCTGCCGTACGAGGGTGGTCTTGCCCGCGCCGTTGGGCCCGAGCAGCCCGAAGATCTCCCCGCGCCGCACGTCGAGACTGATCCCGTCGGTGGCCCGGACCTCCGGCGTGCCGGGGGCGCCGCGCCTGCCGCGCGCGGCGGGGTACGTCTTCACCAGATCGCGTACCTCGCACACCGTACTCACAAGAGACGAGATTACGTGGTCCGTCTGTCATCGCGTCCCCGGGCCCCGCGCGGTGGCGTGGCCCGATCGGTGCGCCCCGCGGTCCGGGAGGCCGCGGCGGGCGGCGTCAGGACTGTTCCGACGGGTGCCCGGCCGGCGCGGTGACGTCGATCTCGCGCCAGAAGCCCGCCCGGATCGCGTACCGGTCGTGTTCGTCGATCTGGTCGTCCTTGTGGGCCAGCAGTCCGAAACGGGCCGCGTACCGCAGCAGTTCGCCGTCGATGCGGTGCGGGATCCGCGGGTACAGCGTGGAGAGCGCCGACACGTGGCCGTCCTCGCCGAGGCGGTCCATCCAGCGCCGCGCGAAGACCTGCCCCACCTCGAACGGGTCGCCGCCGACGGTGGTGATGTCCTCCTCGCGGTCGGCCCACCGCTGCTCCGCGCTGGTGAGCTGCGCGAGGGTCGGCAGCGAAGCCGTCTCCGGCGGCTCGCCCGCGCCGCTGCCCGGCCGTACGACCCAGCCCTTGTCCGACGACCAGCGCAGCGTCGCCCCGACGGGCTGCTGCGGCTGGGGCTGCGGCGGCTGGCCCAGCGGCGCGCGCAGCCCCGCGAGGTCCTTCGGGGTGGGCACGCCGGCGCCTTTGCCCGCCGGCGCGGGCGCGGGTTCCTCGGTGTCCTCCCGCGCCGGGTCCCGCACACCGTCCTGGCCGGCCGAGGGACCCGGCCCCCGGTGGTCGGGGCCGCCGGGGGCCGACTCGGGCAGGGGGGCGGCGAGGATCGCCGCGATGTCCGGCCGGGTGGCCGCCGACGGCTGGCAGATGCCCAGGTCCTTGGCCCGTACGGCACGGGTGATCCAGCCTCGGTCGAGCACCCGCCGCTCGTCGGCCTCCGCGACGAGGTCCTCGGACTGGTTGTAGTCGCCGTCCGCGGCCTGCACCGCCCACAGGTGGACGGCGACCCCGTGCTCCTTCGCGGACATCAGGCCCGGCAGCAGATCCCCGTCCCCGGTGACGAGTACGACGTCGGAGCACGCGCGGTTCCTGGCCAGCTCGGTCAGTTCCGCGTGCATCGCGGCGTCCACGCCCTTCTGCGCCCACCGGCCGTCGCTGCGGGTCAGCGCTCCGAGTCGCACGGTCACCCGGGGCATCACACGCAGTCTGCGGTGCTCGGGCTGGGGGACCCGGTCCGGTGCGCCGTCGAACCAGTAGATCCGCAGCAGCGGGCGTTCCGTGTCCTGCTCGGCGCGCTCTCGCAGGCCCCTGATCAAAGCGCTGTGGTCGACGGTGATGCGGGAGCGGGCGGGTTCTCCGGCCAGGAGACTCGCGGCGGCGCCCAGCAGATAGCCGGCGTCCACCAGGACGACGCAGCGGTCCACGTGTTCCACCTTCTTTCGGGAACCTCGGGATCGGAGGGGGGTGTGCTTCGCGTTCGCTTCGAGTCTGCCCGACCGGACGAGCCTTAAGGTCCCGAACTGGATCATCGGCGTGGCGGATCGGTCATGACCCCCCTGCGACGAGGCATCACTACACACGGCGATGATCCAAAATGCGGCATTTTTCCGGTCATGTGAGTCTGACAACGGCCCTGGCCCCGAAACCCCTTCAGGAGGCACACCATGGCCAAGAACCGCAACCGCGACCGAAGTAAGCCGCAGACGGCCGAGCGTGGGCCGGCAGCGGCCAAGTCCCCCACCACCGAGAAGATGACGGAGTCCGAGGAGGCCAGGTTCACGGCCCCCGACACCGCAGCCCACGGCAAGCGGCAGAAGCGCTTCGGCCACAACTGACGCGCCGCGCGGGCCCCGAGAGCCGCCGCCCGCAGGACGGAGCGGACCGGCCGGGGGCATGCGCGAGGGGCGCGCCCGCAGGAGCGGGCGCGCCCCTCGCCGGTGCGTACGGCCCGGCCCGCCGGGCAGGATCCGGCCGAGCGGCACCTTCCGGCCTGCCGGACAGGGCTTGACCGGACCGGGCCGGCACCGGGCCCCACCAGGGGGCCGGGCGAGCCGGAGTACGGTCGGGGTGCGGGTGCCCCGCGAGCGGTCGCAGGCGCAGAACACGGGCGTCTCCCGCTCCGGCGCGAGCTGGCACGACGTGTCCCCCTCGACGTGCTTTCGTGAACATGCCCCACGCGACGGCCGAGGACCCGGCGACGCGTCCCGGGCCCGGCTTGTCGTCACGCCCGGCCCGTACTGCCGAAGAGGGCGAAGTGGCCCCCGGCCCCTTCGCGCTTGACACGCGGCACGGTGGGCGATCACCGGCGCGTGCCGCGCGGCGCGTCCCCTGCGCGGTCGCCTGCCCCGCCGCACGCGCCAGTCCTGATCGGCGACTCGGCGGTGCGGCTGTCACGCGCCACCGCCCCGGCCTCGTCCAGGACGGCCGGCAACGCGGCGCACGGCCCGGCGCGTTGCCGGCCGTGGGTGACCGAATCCCCCGCGTCCCGGCTGCTGTTGGGCACGGCGGCCAGGCTGGAGGGTCAGCCCGCCACGTCATCACCTCATCGCCGGGCCGCCCCCGGGTGGCACTCGTCCCGTGGCGCGGCCGACTTGTGCTTGTCGCCGTCGTCTTTCCGCGCGGGCGCGGACCTGGCGGACCTGACCGGACCTGAGGGAACCGTCTGCGGCGACGTCGCGCAGTCCACGCCCGGGCCTGCCGACCGGGACTCGCGCAGCGGGGGGCCGCGCTCCCCGCCACGCGCCTCCCGCTCCAGGCCTCTCCCGGTCCGGTCCACGGGCCTTCGCCGTCCGTTCCCAGCGCCGCGCACAGGTGTTTCCCCGCCGTCGCCGGGCACTTGCCGGGGGCCTCGCGCGTTGCCTGGGAGGCGGCGTCCGCCCGCGGGTGCGGAGCCCGCGGGAGCGTCCGCACCGCGTACGTCCACCGTCCGCCGTCCGCGAAGGACGGCGCCCGGCGGCGCACGATCAGCGCATGACGAGGAACGGCCGGAGAGCGGCGCCCGGGTCAACACCCGGACGACGGCGTCCGGAAGAGAACGACCCGGGACGAACGACCGGCACCGCCGGAAGACCCGCGACCAGGAGGCACCAGACGATGTCGGCTCCCCGACCCGTGGCAGCAGCGGACGAGCAGCGCGGCGAGGCCATCCTCGCCGTCTTCGACACGGCCTTCGGTGAACTCCTCGCGGCCGACCCCGCCGCGTTCCAGGTGAAGTTCCGGAAGATGGCCGGTTCCGCGTTCGCCTTCTACCGGGGAACGGCCTGCCTCTTCTACCACGACCTGGAAGCGGGTCCCGAGGAGCGCGCGTACCAGGACGAGCGGACCGGCCGGGTATGGATCCACGGCGACCTGCACGCCGAGAACTTCGGCACGTACATGGACGCGGGCGGGCGCCTCGTCTTCAACGTCAACGACTTCGACGAGGCGTACGTCGGTCCCTTCACGTGGGACCTCAAGCGGCTGGCCGCGTCCCTCGCCCTGATCGGCTACACCAAGGCGCTGAGCGACGCGCAGATCACCGGACTCGTCGAGACGTACGCCGGGGCCTACCGGGAGCGGGTGCACGCCCTCGCGACGGGCGCCAGGAACGACGACGTCCCGCCGTTCACCCTGGACACCACCGAGGGACCGCTGCTGGCCGCGCTGCGGTCGGCCCGCTCGCAGACCCGTTTCGCCCTGCTCGACTCCATGACGGAGATCCGCGACTGGGAGCGCAGGTTCTCCTCGGGCGCCGGCTCCGTCGAACTGGACGCAGCGACCCGGTACAAGATCCTCGACGCGTTCGACGGCTATCTGGAGACCCTGCCGGAGGCGAGCCTCGCCCGCCCCGACTCCTACCGCGTCAAGGACGTCGTCGGGCGGCGCGGCGTCGGGATCGGGTCGGCGGGCCTGCCCTCCTACAACATCCTGCTGGAGGGCAACAGCGACGCCCTGGAGAACGATGTCGTCATCTACCTGAAGCAGGCGCAGGTGCCCGCTGTGTCCCGGCACATCAAGGACGCCACGGTGCGCCGCTACTTCCAGCACGAGGGGCACCGCACGGTCATCTCGCAGCGCGCGCTGCAGGCGCACGCCGACCCGTGGCTCGGCTGGACCGAGCTGGACGGCGCCGGGCAGCTGGTCGCGGAGATCTCGCCGTACGCGGTCGACCTCGACTGGTCGGACATCGACGACCCGGATCAGATCGCCGGGGTCGTCGCGGACCTCGGCCGGGCCACGGCGACGATGCACGCGGCGGCGGACGACGACAGCGGCCACACGCTGGTGCCGTTCTCCACCGAGCGCGCCATCGACGCGGCGATCGCGGCCGACGAGGACGGCTTCGCGCCGCTCCTGGTGGACTTCGCGCACACGTACGGGGCGCGCGCGAGGGCCGATCACCAGATCTTCGTGGACCTGTTCCGCAACGGCCGCATCGGCGGCGGGCTGCTGTAGCCGCCGGGCGGGGCCGTGCGGGCCGGTGGCCGGCCGCGGTGGCTGCGGGACGCGGTGGACGCGGCCGGCGGCCGGCGGCCCTGCCCCGGCGCTCCGACGTGGTTCGCGCGGTCCGGGCCCTGTTCCCGGTGCTGCCGCGGTTCCCCGCCCGTGATCCGTATCGGTGCTGCCGCGGTTCCCGGCCCGTGATCCGTATCGGTTCGGAACCTTTAGATCCCTCTGACGGGGTCCCATGGCACACTCGGGTCCGATGAACATATCCGCGACGCAGCTGCGAGCCGCGCGGGCAGCCCTCTTCACGGCCCTCGTCGTGACGCTGTCCGCGGGCTCCCACGTGCTGCTGTCGCGCGCCGCGCTGCCGCTCTCCGTGCTCGCCGCGCTGACGGCGGCGGTCTTCTGCGTCGCCTACGCCCTGGCGGGCCGCGAACGCGGCTACTGGGGCATCGCGGCGCTGCTCGTCCCGCTGGAGCTCGCCGCGGACACCGTCTTCACGACGGGCCAGCAGATCTGTTACGGACCCGTCGGCGGCCCGGTCACCGGCTCGCTGCGCTCCGTCGGCTTCGACGTCCTGTGCGGGCATCCGGTCGGCGCGCACCTGCCGGGTGTCGGCGCGGTGGGCGCCGAGCCCGGCGCGGCCACCGCGTTCCTGGCCTCGCCCGACCTGCCGTGGCTGCCCTGGCTGCTGCTCGCCGTCCACGTGTCGGTGGGGCTGCTGGCGGCGGCCTGGCTGCGGCGCGGCGAGAGCGCCGTCTCCGGCCTCGTCCTGACGGCCACGGTGTTCGCCTTCCGCCCGCTGCTGCTCGCCGTCAAAGCGGCGACCAGGGGCGCGCACGGCGCGCCGCGGGCGCCGCACCGGCGCGCGGTCCGCCCGCCCCGGGGCCCGGCCACCCGGCTCCTCGTGCACTCCGTGGGACGACGGGGACCGCCCGTCCCCGTGCTCGGCATCGCCTGAGCACCGGTTCCGGTACGTCCCCCTTTCGTTTTGTGTCATCACACGGAGTGAACTGTCATGAGTGCACGCAACAACTCGGCCAACAAGGCCGCCGCCCGTGAGCGTCTGCGCGCCGAGCGCGACAAGCAGGCGAAGCGCGACAAGATCCGCAAGCAGTCGCTGGTCGCGGGCTCCGGCGTCGTCGTCCTCGCGATAGCCGCCGGCGTCGTCCTGCTGGTCAACAACCACAACAAGCCCTCCGGCTGGGAGGCCGCGGCGAAGGTCACGAACGTCGTCGCGCCCAAGAACACCTCGGGCACGGACGGCACGACCATCGTCATCGGCAAGTCCACCGCCAAGAAGACGCTGGTGGAGGCCGAGGACCCGCGCTGCCCGATCTGCATGCAGGCGGAGAACGCGTTCGGCACGACGATCCACAAGGACGTCACCGACGGCAAGTACAAGCTGCAGTACGTCGGCGCCGACTTCATCGACGACCACGACAACGGACAGGGCTCGAAGAACGGCCTGTCCGCCCTGGGCGCCGCGCTCAACGTCAGCCCTGACGCCTTCCTCCAGTACAAGACCGCCATGTACTCGGCGAAGTTCCACCCGGACGAGAACGACGACAAGTTCAAGTCCGACTCCTACCTCCTCAAGATCGCCGACACGGTTCCGGCGCTCAAGAGCAACGCGACGTTCCAGAAGGACGTCAAGGCCGGCACGTTCGACGCCTGGGCGCTGAAGCTGGCGGCCAAGTTCAACAAGGACGGCTACACGGCCACGCCGACCTTCAAGGTCGACGGCAAGGACCTCACGGTGCCCGGCGGCCAGAACAACCCGCCGCTGACGCTGGACCAGTTCAACTCGGTGATCGAGCCGGCGCTGAAGTGACCCGGCGCTGAGGTCACCACGACGAGCGCGAGGAGGGGCGCCGGACGGTCTCGGGGACCGGTCCGGCGCCCCTCCTCGTCATCGCGCGGGCGGCAGAGCGCACACGGGAGGGTACGGGCGGGGGGGCGGGGCCCTGCCCCCGCTCCCCGCGGGACCGGTGCGGCCCGGGACCGGCCGTGAGCTTCGCCTACGGCCGGGCCACCGGCGCGAGGGTCGCCGACGTGAGTTTCGCCAGCGCGTCCGGTGTCAGCTCCACCTCCAGGCCCCGCCGGCCGGCCGAGATGTAGACCGTCCCGTGCCCGGCCGAGGACGCGTCCAGCACCGTCCGCAGGGCGCGCCGCTGCCCGAGGGGCGAGATGCCGCCCAGTACGTAGCCCGTCGTGCGCTCCGCGGCCGCCGCGTCGGCCATGACCGCGCGTTTGCCGCCGACCGCCGCCGCCAGCGCCTTCAGGTCGAGGCGGCCCGTCACCGGGACCACCGCCACCGTCAGCTCGCCGTCGACGTCCGCCACCAGGGTCTTGAAGACCCGCTCCGGCGGGACGCCCAGGGCCTGTGCGGCCTCCTCGCCGTAGCTGGGCGCCGCGGGGTCGTGTTCGTACGAGTGCAGGGCGTACGGCACGCCCGCCGCAGCCAGTGCCGTGGTGGCCGGGGTGCCGCCCCCGCCCTTCTTCTGCTTCTTCGCCATGGGCCGGGACCGTCCGCCTGTCAGGTCGCGTGGGTGCGGGTCGTGTCAGTTCAGGTTCGTCGGGGTCGTCGTCAGGTCCGTCGCGGGCAGCGAAGGAAGCTTCCTGATCACCGCGGTCTCCGCGCGCAGCAGCTTGAGTTCCTGCCGCAGCCGGGACGCGGTGTCCGTGGCCTCCAGGAGCTGCTGCTTGGCCGGTACGTCGAGCATCGCGGCGGCCGCGACCAGGTAGGACACCACCGGCGGTTCGCCCGGCAGTTCCTCGTCGTCGGGCAGGGTGCGCTCGCTCGCGCCCGCCAGGCGCTGCTGGTAGGTGCGAAACGCCCGCAGCACGCCCTCCGCGAGCGCCTCGGCGCCCTCACCCGACTCCTCGGGCACTTCCTCGACCTGAGCGGTCAGGTAGGGCCCCGAGGCGTCGACGGACAGGAGTCTGACGCGGGTCGTGCCGGTCGCCACGACCTCGAAGCTGCCGTCGGGCCGCTCCCGGATCGTGGCGGCGTCGGCGACGCAGCCGACGCTGTGGAAGGAGTCCAGAGGTGCGTCGCCGAAGCCCGCCGACGGGCCGCGCTCCGGCACGGACGTCGGGTCCGGCATGCCGGGCGAGGTCACCGCGACCTCGTGCCCGTCGCGGATCGCGACGACGACGAACCGCCGCGCTTCGGGGTCGTCGGTCTTGAGCAGCTCCCGCATCATCGCGCGGTAGCGCTCCTCGAAAACGTTCAGCGGCAGCACGAGGCCGGGGAACAGGACCGCGTTGAGCGGGAACAGGGGGAGGCTTGCCGTGGTCACGACGGGCAAGCCTAGTGGGCGAAGGGCCCTCGCCGACCAGGTCTGTGACACAAAGGCATGCCGGAGGCCACCTGCAGCCGTACTCCGTCGCGTGTTTCCAGGAAATCGCGCAGGGGATCGTCACTGAACCGGCTCCACGGGAACGACGTCGCGTAGGGCCCGATCATGCGGAACTGCTCCAGCGCGTCGGCCCAGCGGCCCCGCCGGACCAGCACGTACGCGAGCAGGTTGCGGGACTCGGCCGGCCACGGGTCGCCCGCCCGGTAGCGCCCCGACAGGTCGATCGCCAGATCCGCCGCCCGGTCCATCCGGTCGGCCTGCACCGGTGAGGGCGCGAAGTCGAGCAGCTGCTGGAACGCGGCGCGCGCGGGCAGCGTCCTGATCAGGGACGCGGGCAGCGCGTCGTGCGCCGCGTCCTCCGCGAATTCGAGGCACTCCCGGTGGGAGCCGTACCACTGCGCCGACAGGTACAGCAGCGCCGAGACGTGGCAGCCGTAGTGGTGGGCGCTGCGCCGCACGGCCTGCGACCACAGCGTCTCGAAGTGGCTGTGGGAGGAGTGCGTACCGCGCGCGTGGTCCAGGGCGATGCGCCAGGGGACCGGGTCGCGCGGGTCGCCGTCGGCGGCCGCGTCGATCAGCGGGCCCGCTTCGCGCAGCCGCTCGGCGCGCGCGGGCGACTCCCAGGCTCTGCGTACGGCGAGTTCGGCCTTGACCACCAGCGCGTCGGGGTCCTCGGGCGCGGCGCGCAGCCAGCAGGTGAGCCAGCTGTCCCGGCGGTGGGCGAAGGCCGCGAGTTTCATCACATAGCGGTCACGGCTCTCCCACTCGCCGCCCTCACGGGTGGTCGCGAGCAGTTTGGCGGCGGCCTCGTACTCGCCGAGCGCGGCCGAAAGCAGCGCGGGCGCGAGCCGGCCGTCCGGGGCGTCGAGGAGGACCGCGTCGTCCGGCGGCAGCCCGGCCGCGAGCTGCGGAGTGTGTCTGACCATACGCGCGGTACTGATCAGAGCGCGAAGCAAAGACATGGTGTGGACCATTCAAAACCGCAGGTCGCGGAGGCGCCAGGGGGTATCTGTGAAGCTTTCGCACGGGGCGGGAGGGTTGTACATTCCGGCGTCAAGAGGCGGTAAAGAAACCGTGACGGAACGTGACCCTCAGTGATCAATCGGGCGGGCGGGCCTCCGGATGAGCACGCCGTGTGCGGGCCGGACCGGCTCGGCGGGACGCCACCACTGGTCCCTCACGCCCCGCGCATCCCATATCACCCACTGATACGGGCGGCCGACGGCCCTTTCCGGTCTGCGAGAATTGGACCCGTGATCTCACGAATCGATCTGCGCGGCGACACCTTCCCCGAAGGCGGCGCCCTGCGTTCTCTGCTGCCCCGTGCCGAGTTCGACGTGGAAGCCGCCCTGGAGAAGGTGCGGCCCATCTGCGAGGACGTACGCCATCGAGGCGCGGAGGCGGTCCTTTCGTGGGGCGAGAAGTTCGGCGACGGCCGGCCCGCGCGCCTGCGGGTGCCCGAAGAGGCGCTGCACCGCGCGCTCGACACCCTGGCCCCCGCCGTGCGGGCCGCCCTTGAGGAGTCCGTCCGCAGGGCCCGGATCGTCCACCGCGCCCAGCGGCGTACCGACACCACCACCCAGGTCGTGCCCGGCGGCACCGTCACCGAGCGGTGGGTCCCGGTCGGGCGGGTCGGCCTGTACGTGCCCGGCGGCCTGTCGGTGTACCCGTCGTCCGTCGTGATGAACGTCGTGCCCGCCCAGGAGGCCGGTGTCGAGGGCATCGCCGTCGCCTCGCCCGCCCAGGCCGACTTCGGCGGCCTGCCGCACCCCACCATCCTCGCCGCCTGCGCCCTGCTCGGCGTGGACGAGGTGTACGCGGCCGGCGGTGCCCAGGCCGTCGCGATGTTCGCGTACGGCGTCCCCGGCCCCGACGGCTGCCGCCCGGTCGACCTCGTCACGGGCCCCGGCAACATCTACGTCGCCGCCGCCAAGCGCCTGCTCAAGGGCGTCGTCGGTATCGACGCCGAGGCGGGCCCCACCGAGATCGCCGTCCTCGCCGACGCCACCGCCGACCCGGTGCACGTCGCCGCCGATCTGATCAGCCAGGCCGAGCACGACCCCATGGCCGCGGCCGTCCTCGTCACGGACTCCGCCGTCCTCGCGGACGCCGTGGAGGCGGAACTCGCACCCCAGGTCGAGGCCAGCAAGCACGCCGAGGCACGTATCAGGCCCGCCCTCGCCGGACGCCAGTCGGCGATCGTCCTCGTCGACTCCCTCGACGACGGGCTCCGCGTGGTCGACGCGTACGCCGCCGAACACCTGGAGATCCAGACCGCCGACGCCGCGGCCGTCGCGGCCCGGGTGCGCAACGCCGGCGCGATCTTCGTCGGCCCCTATGCGCCGGTCTCCCTCGGCGACTACGCCGCCGGCTCCAACCACGTGCTGCCCACCGGCGGCTGCGCCTGCCACTCCTCGGGCCTGTCCGTCCAGTCGTTCCTGCGCGGCATCCACGTCGTGGACTACACGCGGGACGCGCTCGCCGACGTCACCCACCACGTGGTGACGCTCGCGGAGGCGGAGGACCTGCCCGCGCACGGCGCGGCGCTCAAGGCCAGGTTCGGGTGGAAGGTGCCCCAGAAGTGAACCGCACGACCGAGGACCGGACGGGCCCCGGCACCGCCGGCCCCGTCCGCATCGACGACCTGCCCATCCGCGACGAGCTGCGGGGCCAGTCCCCGTACGGCGCGCCGCACCCCGACGTACCGGTCCAGCTCAACGTCAACGAGAACCCGTACCCGCTGCCCGACGCCCTCGTCGAGCGGATCGCCGAGCGGGTCCGCGAGGCCGCCCGCGGCCTCAACCGCTACCCGGACCGCGACGCCGTCGAGCTGCGCACCGGACTCGCGGCGTACCTCACCCGCACCGGCGGCCACGCGCTGAGCACGGCGAACCTCTGGGCCGCCAACGGCTCCAACGAGATCCTGCAGCAGCTCCTCCAGGCCTTCGGCGGCCCCGGCCGCACCGCGATCGGCTTCGAGCCCTCGTACTCGATGCACAGCCTCATCGCCCGGGGCACCACCACCGGCTGGATCTCGGGCCCGCGCCACGACGACTTCACCATCGACGTGGACGCGGCCGTCGCGGCGATCGCCGAGCACCGCCCGCACGTGGTGTTCGTCACCACGCCCAACAACCCCACCGGCACCGCGGTCGACGCGGAGACCGTCCTCGCGCTGTACGAGGCGGCGCAGCGCGCCCGGCCGTCCCTGTTCGTCGTCGACGAGGCCTACGCGGAGTTCAGCCACCACCCGTCGCTGCTGCCCCTGCTGGCCGGCAGGCCGAACCTCGTCGTCTCGCGGACCATGTCGAAGGCGTTCGGCGCCGCCGGCCTGCGGCTCGGCTACCTCGCGGCCGACCCCGCCGTGGTGGACGCGGTCCAGCTCGTACGCCTGCCGTACCACCTGTCCTCCGTCACCCAGGCCACCGCGCTCGCCGCCCTGGAGCACACCGATACTCTGCTCGGGTATGTCGAGCAGCTGAAGACCGAGCGGGATCGCCTGGTCGAGGAATTGAGGGCACTCGGTTTCGAGGTCACGGACTCCGACGCGAATTTCGTGCAGTTCGGCCTCTTCGAGGACGCGCAGGCCGCATGGCAGCACATCCTCGACCACGGAGTGATCGTCCGGAACAACGGCGTGCCGGGCAGGCTCCGGGTGACCGCGGGCACCCCCGCCGAGAACGACGCGTTCCTCGACGCGGTACGCGATCTCAAGAAGGAGCAGAGCGCATGAGTCGCATCGGCCGAGTGGAACGCAGTACGAAAGAGACGTCCGTCGTCGTGGAGATCGACCTCGACGGCACCGGGCAGGTCGAGGTCGCGACCGGGGTCGGGTTCTTCGACCACATGCTCGACCAGCTCGGCAGGCACGGCATGTTCGACCTCACGGTCAAGACCGAGGGCGACCTGCACATCGACTCGCACCACACCATCGAGGACACGGCGCTCGCGCTCGGCGCGGCGTTTCGGCAGGCGCTCGGCGACAAGGTCGGCATCTACCGCTTCGGCAACTGCACGGTGCCGCTGGACGAGTCGCTCGCCCAGGTCACCGTGGACCTGTCCGGCCGCCCGTTCCTCGTGCACACCGAGCCCGAGACCATGGCGCCGATGATCGGTTCGTACGACACGACGATGACCCGCCACATCCTGGAGTCCTTCGTCGCCCAGGCACGCGTCGCACTGCACGTCCACGTGCCGTACGGGCGCAACGCGCACCACATCGTGGAGTGCCAGTTCAAGGCGCTGGCCCGGGCCCTGCGGTACGCCTCCGAGCGCGATCCGCGCGCGGTCGGCATTCTCCCCTCCACGAAGGGCGCCCTGTAGAGATGACCGGGCTCAACACCATCCTGATCCTGCTCGGGCTCTTCCTCGCCGGCGGTGTGTACTCCTTCGTCAAGCAGAAGCTGCCCGTCGGCGTCATCGTCCTGGTCGGGATCTCCTCCGTGTTCTGCCTGGCCGCCGGGATACTCCGGATCCAGGGATTGTGGACATGACCGCCATGACCGCCATGACCGCCATGACCGCCGCGACCGGTGCGGTCGCCGCGACCGGTGCGGTCGCCGCGACCGGTGCGGCCGCCGGGACCGCCTCCGCGACGGAACGGACGACATGAGCAAGAACGTCGTGATCTTCGACTACGGCTTCGGCAACGTGCGCTCCGCCGAGCGCGCCGTCGCACGCGCCGGCGCCGATGTCGAGATCACCCGTGACTACGAGCGCGCCATGAACGCCGACGGGCTGCTCGTGCCCGGCGTCGGCGCGTTCTCCGCCTGCATGGCGGGGCTCACCGCCGCGCGCGGCAACTGGATCGTGGGCCGCAGGCTGGCCGGCGGCCGGCCCGTGCTCGGCGTCTGCGTCGGCATGCAGGTCCTCTTCGAACGCGGCATCGAGCACGGCGTGGAGGCCGACGGGCTCGACGAGTGGCCCGGGACCGTCGAACCGCTCAGGGCCGACGTCGTCCCGCACATGGGCTGGAACACCGTCGAAGCCCCCGGCGACAGCGAGCTGTTCGCCGGACTCGACGCGGACGCCCGCTTCTACTTCGTCCACTCGTACGCCGTGCACCACTGGGGACTTGAGGTCACCAACCCCCGCATACGGCCCCCGAAGGTCACCTGGGCCACCCACGGCGAGCGGTTCGTCGCCGCGGTGGAGAACGGCGCCCTGTGGGCCACCCAGTTCCACCCCGAGAAATCCGGCGACGCCGGAGCGCAGCTGCTCACCAACTGGATCGGAACTCTTTGATGCAGTCCACTTCCCCGCTCGAACTCCTGCCCGCCGTCGACGTGCGCGACGGCCAGGCCGTGCGGCTCGTGCACGGCGAGTCGGGCACGGAGACGTCCTACGGCTCCCCGCTCCAGGCGGCCCTCGCCTGGCAGTCCGCGGGCGCCGAGTGGCTGCATCTGGTCGACCTCGACGCCGCGTTCGGTACGGGCGACAACCGGGCCCTGCTCGCCGAGGTCACCGGCACGATGGACATCAAGGTCGAACTGTCCGGCGGCATCCGCGACGACGACACGCTCGCCGCGGCCCTCGCCACGGGCTGCACCCGCGTCAACCTCGGCACCGCGGCGCTGGAGAACCCCGAGTGGGTGGCCCGCGTCATCGCGAGCCACGGCGAGAAGATCGCCGTGGGTCTCGACGTACGGGGCACGACGCTGCGCGGGCGCGGCTGGACCCGCGACGGCGGCGACCTGTACGAGGCGCTGGAGCGCCTCGACTCGGAGGGCTGCGCGCGCTACGTCGTCACCGACATCGCCAAGGACGGCACCCTGCAGGGCCCCAACCTGGAGCTGCTGAAAAGCGTGTGCGCCGCCACGGAGCGGCCGGTGGTCGCGTCCGGCGGCGTCTCCAGCCTTCAGGACCTGCGGGCGATCGGTTCCCTCGTCCCCGCAGGCGTCGAAGGCGCCATCATCGGGAAGGCGCTCTACGCGAAGGCATTCACGCTTCAGGAGGCGCTTGCGGTGGTGGCCCCATGACGGAGATCGACAAGACGGCCGGCGGCATCAGGAGACTGTCGACGGACGGCCCCTGGGAGGACTCCTACGGCTACTCCCGCGCCGTACGGCTGCCGAACGGGCTGGTGCTGGTCTCCGGGTGCACATCCGTGGTCGGCGGCAGGATCGCCGACGGCAGCCCGTACGAGCAGGCCAAGACGGCCTTCGGTGTCGCGATCAGCGCCCTGCGCGAACTGGACCTCGACACCGCTGACGTCGTGCGCACCCGCATGTACATCACGCACTCCCGTGACGCGGACGACGTGGGCCGCGCACACAAGGAGCTGTTCCACGCGGTGCGGCCGGCCGCCTCGATGATCGTGGTGGCGGGGTTCGTCGACCCGAGCCTGGTCGTCGAGGTCGAGGTCGAGGCCTTCAGGGCGCCCGGGGACGACACGGCGGAGGCCGCGCGGTGACCGTCGCGGTACGTGTCATCCCCTGCCTGGACGTCGACGGCGGCCGGGTCGTGAAGGGCGTCAACTTCCAGAACCTGCGGGACGCGGGCGACCCCGTCGAGATGGCCAAGCTCTATGACGCCGAGGGCGCGGACGAGCTGACGTTCCTCGACATCACCGCGTCGTCCGGCGACCGCGAGACCACCTACGACGTGGTGCGGCGCACCGCGGAACAGGTCTTCATCCCGCTGACCGTCGGCGGTGGCGTGCGCACGTCGGACGACGTGGACCGGCTGCTGCGCGCCGGGGCGGACAAGGTCGGCGTGAACACGGCCGCCATCGCCCGCCCGGAACTGATCCGGGAGATCGCCGAGCGCTTCGGCCGCCAGGTGCTGGTCCTGTCCGTCGACGCCCGCCGGACGCCCGCGGGCACCTTCGAGGTGACCACGCACGGCGGGCGCCGCGGCACCGGCATGGACGCCGTCGAATGGGCCGAGCGGGCCGCGGACCTCGGAGCCGGGGAGATCCTCCTCAACTCCATGGACGCGGACGGCACGAAGAACGGCTACGACACGGAGATGATCCGGGCGGTCCGCGCCCGCGTCAGGGTCCCCGTCATCGCCTCGGGCGGCGCGGGCGGCCTCGACGACTTCGCCCCGGCGGTCTCCTCGGGCGCGGACGCGGTGCTCGCCGCGTCCGTCTTCCACTTCGGCGACCTGCGCATCGGCCAGGTCAAGACGGCTCTGCGCGAGGCGGGACATCCGGTGCGCTGAGCGCCCGGCGGACGGCGGGGCAGCCGGCGGCGACGGATGCCGGCCCACTGCCGGGGCGAGCCGATACCCGGCGCGGCACCCACGCGCCGGTGCCGGTCCCGCCGTGCGGGGCGGGACCGGCACCGCGCGGGGACCCGGTGCGTCAGACGCCCAGCTTCGCGTCCAGCAGTATCGCCACGGCGTCCTTGTCGCCCTCCAGCGTGACGTCCGCCATCGCCTGGCGGCCCGAGAGGAACAGCGTCAGCTCCGCGGCCTCACCCGTCACCGTGACCACGGGGGTGCCCTTGTGCGCCACCGCCGTGCGCCCGTCCGGCCGGCGCAGCACCAGGCCCACCGGGGACTTGCGGCCCATCAGCCGCGCGCCCTTCTCCAGCCGCGACCACAGTGCGTCGGCGAAGACCGGGTCCACCTCACGCGGCGTCCAGTCGGGCTGGGCGCGGCGGACGTCCTCCGCGTGGATGTAGAACTCCGTGGTGTTCGCCGCCTCGTCGACCTGTTTCAGGCCGAACGGCGACATCTTCCCCGGACCGGTACGGACCATCTGCAGCAGTTCCTCGTACGGCTTCTGCCGGTACTCGGACTGCACCCGCTCCAGGCGCCCGCGCAGCGCCGGGATGATCGTGCCTCCGGCCGCGTCCGGGCGCCTGTCCCGTACCACGAGGTGGGCGGCGAGGTCGCGGGTGAGCCAGCCGTCGCACAGGGTCGGTGCGTCGGGGCCGGCGGCTTCCAACAGGTCGGCGAGCAGAAGTCGTTCACGCTTGGCATGGGTCGACATGTCCGCCAGCGTACGGCGGCGGCCTGCTGTCCGCCCAGTGGGCTCACCGCCGGGCATGCCGCCCGGCGCGGCAGAATGGGCCCATGACCACCTCGCTCGACCCTGCCGTCGCCACCCGCCTCAAGCGGGACGCGAACGGTCTCTTCCCCGCCATCGCCCAGCAGTACGACACGGGTGAGGTCCTGATGCTCGGCTGGATGGACGACGAGGCGCTGCACCGCACCCTCACCACCGGGCGCTGCACCTACTGGTCCCGCAGCCGGCAGGAGTACTGGGTCAAGGGGGACACCTCGGGTCACACCCAGCACGTGCGGTCCGTCGCCCTCGACTGCGACGGCGACACCGTCCTCGTCAAGGTCGACCAGGTGGGGGCGGCCTGCCACACCGGTGACCGGACGTGCTTCGACGCGGGCACGCTGCCCCTCGCGGCCGAGTAGGGTCTGCCGCCATGGATCTTGAGACGTTCCGCAAGCTGGCGGTGGACCGCCGCGTCATCCCCGTGAGCCGGCGGCTGCTCGCGGACGGCGACACCCCGGTCGGCCTGTACCGCAAGCTCGCGGCCGAGCGCCCCGGGACGTTCCTGCTGGAGTCCGCCGAGCAGGGCACCTGGTCCCGTTACTCCTTCATCGGCGTACGCTCCGCCGCCGTGCTCACCGAGCGCGACGGAGCCGCCCACTGGCTCGGCACCCCGCCCGTCGGCGTCCCCACCGGCGGTGACCCGCTCGCGGCGCTGCGCGCCACCCTGGAGGCGCTGCACACGCCCCGCGACCTGACCGAGGGCCTCGGGCTGCCGCCCTTCACCGGTGGCATGGTCGGCCACCTCGGCTTCGACATCGTGCGCCGCCTGGAGAAGAAGATCGGCGACCACGCCCGCGACGACCTGCGCCTGCCCGAGCTGACGATGCTGCTCACCTCGGACCTCGCCGTCCTCGACCACCAGAGCGGCACGGTCCTGCTGATCGCCAACGCGATCAACCACAACGACCTCGACACCGGTGTCGAGGAGGCCTACGAGGACGCCGTCGCGCGGCTCGACGCCATGGCCGCGGACCTGGCACGGCCCGTCGACTCCGTGCCCACCGTCCTGCCGCCCTCCGAACTGCCCGAGTACACCGCGCTGTGGGGCGGGGCGGACTTCCGGGCCGCCGTCGAGGACATCAAGGAGCGCATCAGGGCGGGCGAGGCGTTCCAGGTCGTGCCCTCGCAGCGGTTCGAGACCCCCTGCACGGCGAGCGCCCTCGACGTGTACCGCGTGCTGCGGACCACCAACCCGAGCCCGTACATGTACCTGTTCCGCTTCCCCGGCGACGACGGCGAGGTCGCCTTCGACGTCGTCGGATCGAGCCCGGAGGCCCTGGTCAAGGTCGAGGACGGGCGCGCCCTGGTGCACCCCATCGCCGGGACCCGCCCGCGCGGCGCGACGCTCCGCGAGGACCAGGAGCTCGGCGACGAGCTGCTCGCCGACCCGAAGGAGCGCGCCGAGCACCTGATGCTGGTCGACCTGGGCCGCAACGACCTGGGCCGGGTGTGCGAGCCGGGCAGCGTCGAGGTCGTCGACTTCATGACCGTCGAGCGGTACTCGCACGTTATGCACATCGTGTCCACGGTCACCGGCCGCGTCGCGCCCGGCCGTACCGCGTTCGACGTCCTCACCGCCTGCTTCCCCGCCGGCACCCTCTCCGGCGCCCCCAAGCCGCGGGCCCTGCAGATCATCGACGAGCTGGAGCCGAGCAGGCGCGGCGTGTACGGCGGCTGCGTGGGCTACCTGGACTTCGCCGGCGACTCCGACACCGCCATCGCGATCCGCACGGCCCTGCTGCGTGACGGCACGGCGTACGTGCAGGCGGGCGCGGGCATCGTCGCGGACTCCGACCCGGTCGCGGAGGACGCCGAGTGCCGCAACAAGGCGGCGGCCGTGCTGCGCGCCGTGCACACCGCGAACCGGCTGGCGCGTCCGGGGGAGCGGCACCCGACCACCGACTGAACCCGGCCGGAGGCCGTAGGGGATAGTGGAGGGCGTGACAGCGCTACCCGCCCCCCGTGGGGGCACCACCGACCAGCGACGCGCGCCGGGCGCCCCGAGCGGCCGCCGCAGCCTCGCAGCAGCCCTGCTCCTCGGCGCCGCCGGCGCGGCGGTGGCGCTCGTCGCCTCGGGGCAGATCTGGGCCAGAGGCGCCGCTGCCGTCGGCGGCGGCGCCGTCACCGTGACGGCCGACGGCCGCGACGTGACGGGCGTGCCCGCCGCGCTCGCCGTGGTGGGCCTTGCCGCGCTCGTCGCGGTGTTCGCGGTGCGCCGCGCGGGACGGTTCGTCGTCGCGCTGCTCCTCGCGCTGAGCGGCGCGGGCGCCGCGGTCTCCGCCCTGCTCGGCGGTACCGGCTCGGACGCCCTCGACGAGAAGGCCGCGCAGACCACCGGCGACGCGTCGGCGACCGTGCACGCGCTCAGCCACACCGTATGGCCGTACGTGACGGCCGTGGCGGGCGTGCTCATCCTGCTGGCCGGGCTGCTCGCGCTCGGCTACGGAAGGCGCTGGCCCGCGATGTCGGGCCGGTACGAGCGGGGCACGGGCGCCGCGGGCGTCAAGGCGGCGGCCCGCCGTCAGCCTGTCGTGGACCCGGACCGGCCCGAGGACCTGTGGAAGGCCTTGGACCGCGGCGAGGATCCCACCGGCGGGAGCTGAGGCGGGCTCCCGGAGTGGCGGGCGCACTCCCGTCGCCCGCCGGAGAGCCACGGACCGGTGCCGCGGTCCGTGCGGGGGCCGGTGACACGACCCCCCTCGCGCGTCACCCGCCGTGCGTGCGGGACAATGGCGGGTGAGCATCGGGAGAGCGGGGGCCCGATCGCCCGGCACCACGACGCACCACCCCGGCATCACGATCAAGCGCCCACGACACAGCGCCACAGCAACGAGGAGCAACTCATGGCGGGCAGCAGCCACGGACACACGCCGGCGGCCTGGACCGGCGTCACCATTTCCTTCGTCGGCTTCTGCGCCGGCGGGGTCTTCATGGTCGGCGACAGCCCGGTCGGCTTCTGGGTGAGCATGGGCGTCGTCATCCTCGGCCTCGTCGCCGGCGTGGTCATGCGACTGATGGGCCTCGGCATGCCGAAGGAGTCCGACGAGATGGTCCAGGCCCGTGAGGCGGCCGGACGCGCCCAGGCCACGAGCCGTACGTCCGCCGCCGAGGCGAAGCAGCACGCCAGGGCCTGACCGCCCCCGACCGCGCGGCCGCCCACGGGCGCGCCACGGCACGGCACGACCCCGGCCGTCTCGGACGGCCGTGACGGCACGGGACGCGACGACCGGACGGGGCGGGACACCATGGCGGCACCTGCGATGCGGACGCCCGCCCGGCCGGCCCGTCGGCTGGCCTGGCCGTTCGCCCTGCTGGCCGGGGCGGCGGCGGCCTTCACGTACGTGGGCCTCATCGACCCGAACCACCCGGGCCACTACCCCGTCTGCCCGCTCTACGCGCTCACCGGCGTGTACTGCCCGGGCTGCGGGGGGCTGCGGTGCGCCCATGCCGTCGCCACCGGTGATCTCGGCACCGCGCTGCACGACAACGCGCTCGCCGTCGTCGCGTTCGCCGTCTGCGCCGTCCTGTGGGTGCGCTGGGTGTGGCGCGCCCGCACGGGGCGGCCTGCCGGCTTTTCCTTCGGAGGGCACTGGGGGTGGATCCTCGGGGGGCTCGTCGTGGCCTTCACCGTGGCGCGGAACCTGCCCTTCGGCTCGCTGCTCGCGCCCTGAGGCGCCGGGCGCACGCCCCTGCAGGCCCCGCACGCCCCCTCTGGACGATCTGCCGCCGCCGCGCCCGCCCCGTGGCCGGGAGCGCGTCCCCGGCCACCGCGACCGGGGCCGCGACCCGCGCATCCACCGTGATGAGGGGCCTTCGGCCTCCAACGGCTAGCATCGAAGATGGCTGGACCTGAACGTATGAACCACCACTTTCCGGAAAGGGGGCCGCTCGCGTGAGTGTGCTCGACGAGATCATCGAGGGCGTACGCGCCGACCTCGCGGAACGCCAGGCGCGCGTCAGCCTCGACGAGCTCAAGGAGCGCGCGGCGCGCGCCCCCGAGGCCAAGGACGGCGGCGCCGCGCTGAGCGGCGAAGGGGTGAAGGTCATCTGCGAGGTGAAGCGCTCCAGCCCCTCCAAGGGCGCGCTCGCCGCCATCGCGGACCCCGCGGGCCTCGCCGCCGAGTACGAGGAGGGCGGCGCCGCCGTCATCTCCGTACTGACCGAGCAGCGCCGGTTCGGCGGGTCGCTCGCCGACCTCGAAGCGGTCCGGGCCAAGGTCGACATCCCCGTCCTGCGCAAGGACTTCGTGGTGACGTCGTACCAGCTGTGGGAGGCCCGCGCGTACGGCGCCGACCTCGTCCTGCTGATCGTCGCGGCGCTGGAGCAGCCCGCCCTGGTGTCGTTGATCGAACGCGCCGAGTCCATCGGGCTCACTCCGCTCGTCGAGGTGCACGACGAGGACGAGGCGGAACGCGCCGTCGACGCGGGCGCCCGCGTCATCGGCGTCAACGCGCGCAACCTGAAGACCCTCAAGGTGGACCGCTCCACCTTCGAACGGGTCGCCCCCGAGATCCCCTCCGGCATCGTCAAGATCGCCGAGTCGGGTGTGCGGGGGCCGCACGACCTGATCGCGTACGCCAACGCCGGCGCGGACGCCGTCCTCGTCGGCGAGTCCCTCGTCACCGGGCGTGACCCGAAGGCGGCCGTCGCCGACCTCGTCGCGGCGGGCGCCCACCCGGCGCTCCGGCACGGCAGGGACTGACCCGCGGACATGCCCGTCACCCCGAGCCGCCCGGCGCACCTGGCCGCCGGCACCCCGCCCGCGCGGCACGCGCCCCTGGCGCGCGGCTGCCGGCCGCGGGGCTGTCGCGCGCCCGCGCGCCGGGTGCACGGGCGGCGGGTGCGGTACGTCATCGGTGACGAGCCTGGGCAGGTCAACGGAATGCGATGGCGGACGCGCCCGCGCGTGCGGCACGAGTGTGCCGTGCGCGCATACGGTGCTGTCCGTCCGTAGCTTGACGAGGAGTTGCTCCGTTGTCCACGAAGCCTTCCGCAGAGTCCTCTGCGTTCTTCATCCCTGATCCCGGGGGCCAGATCCCCACCGCCGAAGGGTACTTCGGCGCTTACGGCGGCAAGTTCATCCCCGAGGCGCTCGTCGCCGCGGTGGACGAGGTCGCCGTCGAGTACGACAAGGCCAAGTCCGACCCGGCCTTCGCCGCCGAACTCGACCAGTTGATGGTCGAGTACACCGGCCGTCCGAGCCCGCTGACCGAGGTGCCGCGCTTCGCCGCCCACGCGGGTGGCGCGCGGGTCTTCCTCAAGCGGGAGGACCTCAACCACACCGGCTCCCACAAGATCAACAACGTGCTGGGCCAGGCGCTGCTGACCAAGCGCATGGGCAAGACCCGGATCGTCGCCGAGACCGGCGCGGGACAGCACGGCGTGGCCACCGCCACCGCCTGCGCCCTGTTCGGCCTCGAATGCGTCATCTACATGGGCGAGATCGACACCGAGCGCCAGGCGCTCAACGTCGCCCGCATGCGGATTCTCGGCGCCGAGGTCGTCGCCGTGAAGTCCGGCAGCCGCACCCTCAAGGACGCCATCAACGAGGCGTTCCGCGACTGGGTCGCCAGCGTCGACACCACGCACTACCTGTTCGGCACCGTCGCTGGACCGCACCCGTTCCCGGCGATGGTCCGCGACTTCCACCGCGTCATCGGCGTCGAGGCCCGCCGGCAGATCCTTGAGCGCGCGGGCCGGCTGCCCGACGCCGCGGTCGCCTGCGTCGGCGGCGGCTCCAACGCCATCGGCCTGTTCCACCCGTTCATCCCGGACGCAGGGGTCCGCCTGATCGGCTGCGAGGCCGCCGGGCACGGCGTGCCCAGCGGGGAGCACGCGGCCACCCTGACCGTCGGCGAGCCGGGCATCCTGCACGGCTCCCGCAGTTACGTCCTCCAGGACGACGAGGGCCAGATCACCGAGCCGTACTCCATCTCGGCGGGGCTCGACTACCCCGGTATCGGCCCCGAGCACGCCTACCTCAAGGACAGCGGACGCGGCGAGTACCTCGCCATCACCGACGACGAGGCCATGCAGGCCCTGCGGCTGCTGTCCCGCACCGAGGGCATCATCCCGGCCATCGAGAGCGCCCACGCGCTCGCCGGGGCCCTGACCGTCGGCCGCGAGCTCGGCGAGGACGGACTGCTCGTCGTCAACCTCTCCGGCCGCGGCGACAAGGACATGGACACGGCGGCCCGCTACTTCGGGCTGTACGAGGCGGACACGGCCGTCGAGGCCGACGCCGCGTCCCCGGCACTGATCGAGGACGACCGCAACGGCACCGGCGGGGCGCCGGACAAGGGGGCCGCGAAGTGAGCGGGAACATCCAGCTGCTGACCGACACCCTCGCCGCGGCACGGGCCGAGGACCGGGCCGCCCTGATCGCGTACTACCCGGCCGGGTTCCCCACCGTGGACGGCGGCATCGACGCCATCAAGGCGGCCTTCGACGGCGGCGCCGACATCGTGGAGGTCGGCCTTCCCTACAGCGACCCCGTGCTCGACGGTCCGGTCATCCAGACCGCCGACGACATCGCGCTGCGCGGCGGCGTGCGCGTCGCCGACGTGCTGCGCACGGTGCGCGAGGCCCACGAGGCCAGCGGGAAGCCCGTACTCGTCATGACGTACTGGAACCCCGTCGACCGCTACGGCGTCGAGCGTTTCACCGCCGAACTCGCCGACGCGGGCGGCGCCGGGTGCATCCTGCCCGACCT
The DNA here is from genome assembly GCF_036250695.1 of Streptomyces sp. NBC_01497. Lineage (NCBI taxonomy): Bacteria > Bacillati > Actinomycetota > Actinomycetes > Kitasatosporales > Streptomycetaceae > Streptomyces > Streptomyces sp. NBC_01497. The sequence continues at coordinate 6,246,378 of NZ_CP109427.1, forward strand.
GCCCGTCCAGGAGTCGGGGCTGTGGAGGCAGCACGCGGCGAAGCACGACCTCGCCACGGTCTTCGTCGTCGCCCCGAGCAGCAAGGACGCCCGCCTCGCCGAGATCACCGCGGCCGGCAGCGGCTTCGTGTACGCGGCGTCGCTGATGGGCGTCACCGGCACCCGCGAGTCGGTCGGCGCGCAGGCGCAGGACCTCGTCAGCAGGACCAGGGCGGCCGGTGACCTGCCGGTGTGCGTGGGTCTCGGCGTCTCCAACGCGGCGCAGGCCGCGGAGGTCGCGGCGTTCGCGGACGGGGTGATCGTCGGCAGCGCGTTCGTCAAGCGGGTCCTCGACGCGCCGGACGCGGCGGCGGGGCTCGCGGGCGTACGGGAGCTGGCGGGCGATCTCGCGCGGGGCGTACGGTCCGCCGCCTCCTGACGCTCCGGCGTACCGCCCCGCTCGCGCGGCGGCGCGTTCGAACGTGAGCGGCGGGTGACCTCATCCTTACGGGTGTACCTGGGGCCGGGGAGGTGCGCAGGCGCCTCCCCGGTTCGTTGCTGACGTGTGAGTCAGAAGACACGTGTGGCAAGCAGCAGCGCCCGAGAGCGCATCCAGCAGGAACGCGCGGCGGAGAAGGCCCGCGAGAAGCGCAGGCGCGGATTCGTCGTGGGCGGCACCGCGCTCGCGGTGCTCGCCCTCGCAGCGGGCATCGGCGTGCTCGCGGCCAACGCGGGCAAGGACAAGCCCGCCGACGGGGCGGCCGGCCCGGTCAGCACGCCCACCGGGGCGAGCGGCAAGGACAACCTCGCGATCCGGGTGGGCGCGGCGGACGCCCCCTCCACCCTCACGGTGTGGGAGGACTTCCGCTGCCCGATCTGCGGCCAGTTCGAGAACGTCTTCCGCGACACGTTCCACCAGCTGGAGAACAGCGGCCAGTTGAAGATCGAGTACCACCTGGCGACGATCATCGACGGCAACATGGGCGGCACCGGCTCCGTCCGGGCCGCCAACGCCGCGGCGTGCGCGCAGGACGCGGGCAAGTTCGCCCAGTACCACGACGTGCTGTACACGAACCAGCCGGAGGAGACCTCGGACGCCTTCGGCAAGAACAGCAGGCTGATCGAGCTCGCGGCCAAGGTCCCGGGCCTGTCGACGCCCCGGTTCAAGAGCTGCGTCGAGAGCGGTGCCCACGACGCGTGGGTGAACAAGTCGGCCGCCGCCTTCCGTACGGGTGGCTTCGCCGGTACGCCCACGGTGCTGCTCAACGGCAAGCCCGTCTTTCCCAAGAAGGGCAACGAGAACATCAGCCCGGCGAACCTGAAGAAGTGGGTGGCCGAGGCGAACAAGGGCAAGCAGCCGGGGAAGGCCACGGCGCCGGGATCCTGAGCCGCCGCGTCCGGGACCGCGTCCGCGTCCGGGACCGCCTCCGGGACCGAACCCACGTGCCGGATCGCGTCCGGGGCCGGTGGGCACGGCTCCCCGCGCACCCGAGCCCGCCGGACGCGGATACCGGGGGCCGGGCGCCGGGGGGCTGGGCACCCGGTCCGGAAGGGGCCGGCGCGATCTTCGCGGACCCGTCCTCATGCCCAGAAAATGGCGGCTCGTTACCCAGACGTTGCCGGGTGACCAGCCGTCCACCTGGCCCGGCAAGGTAGCGTCGGTCCTGCCATGGAAATTGCCTTTATTCCCAGTCCGTCGGTCGGAGTGGTCCATCTCGGCCCCATTCCGCTGCGCGGCTACGCCCTCTGCATCATCATCGGTGTCTTCGTAGCCGTCTGGTACGGCAACAAGCGCTGGGTCGCCCGTGGCGGCAGGTCCGGGACGGTCGCGGACATCGCGGTGTGGGCGGTGCCGTTCGGCCTGGTCGGCGGTCGCCTCTACCACGTGGTGACCGACCCCGAGCTCTACTTCGAAAAGGGCGAGGACTGGGTCAACGCCTTCAAGGTCTGGGAGGGCGGGCTCGGCATCTGGGGGGCCGTGGCGCTCGGCGCGGTCGGCGCGTGGATCGGCTGCCGTCGCCGGGGCATCCCACTGACGGCCTGGGCCGACGCACTGGCCCCCGCCGTCGCGATCGCGCAGGCGATCGGACGCTGGGGCAACTGGTTCAACCAGGAGCTGTACGGCAAGCCGACGCACCTCCCGTGGGCGCTGCACATCACGAACCCCTCGGGCGACGGCACACCGGGCTACTACCACCCGACGTTCCTCTACGAGTCGATCTGGTGCCTGATCGTCGCCGCGCTGGTGGTCTGGGCGGACCGCCGCTGGAAGCTGGGCCACGGCCGCGTGTTCGCGCTGTACGTGGCGCTGTACTGCGTGGGACGCGGCGGTACGGAGTACCTCCGGGTCGACGACGCGAACCACATCCTGGGCCTGCGGCTCAACCTGTGGACCGTCATGATCATGTTCGTCCTCGCGGTCGTGTACTTCGTCCTCTCGGCGCGGCTGCGTCCCGGCCGCGAGACCGTGGTCGAGCCCGGCGCGGACCAGGACGAGGCAGTGGAGAAGGCCGGCGCGGACGGTACGGACGGCACCTCCGGCACGGGGGAGCACGCCGGGTCCGACCCCGGCGGCCCGGGCAAGCCGCACCAGCAGGACAAGGCCGAGGTGTCCGCGGAGCCGGCGACCGCGAAGGCCGCGACGAGCGCCGACAGCGCGCCCGCGAAGACCGGGGCCGCGAAGACCGGGGCCGCGAAGACCGATGAGGCCGCGAAGCCCGCCGGTGCGAAGGCGGAGACGGCCGAGAAGGGCTGACCCGCCGCGCGGCGCACCACCGCACCGCGAACAAGGACTCCCGGGACCGTCGGTCCCGGGAGTCCCGCGTCTCCGGCGCTCCCCGCGCTCCCGGCGCTCCCGGCGCTCCCCGCGCTCCCCGCATCGTCGGCGCGGCCGGTGCTCCCGCGCGGCCCGCATCGCCGGTGATCCCCGGCGGTCCAGCGACGCGCTCCCGGCGATCAGGGCCGCCCTCCCGGGGCCCGGCTGCTACCTCCGCTCCGTGGACACCACCCGGAACGCGTGCTCATGGGCGCGCCGCCGGCTGACGTCCTTCGCGAAGACCTCCTCCGCCACGCGGGTCAGGCCGGGCGCCGCCGTGCCCAGGTCGACACCCGCCGCCTCCGCCGCCTGTTTCGCCCCGTCCCCGGGGACCGCGCGCCCGCCCGCGAGGGCGCCCGCCAGAGCCCCCGCGAGCAGGGCCACGGTGTCGGCGCCGCGCCCGTACGTCCGGGCACCGAGGACCGTGCGCCGGTAGTCCGCCCCGCCGATGAGCAGCATCCCCAGCGCCACCGGCAGCTCCTCCACCGCGTGCCGCCGCGAGGGACGTCCAGCGCCAAGGTCGGGGGCGTGGTGCGCGGGACCGACCAGGTCGTAGGGGGCGAGCGCCGCGCGCAAGCCGCGTACCGCGGACTCGGCGTCGCGGTGCCGGGACGCCACATCGGCTGCCGCCTCGATCGCCGCCCGGGTGCCGTCCTTCGCCAGCGGCAGGCACGCACTGACCACCGACACGGGGGTCGCGCCGTCGGCGCACGCCGCCGCCACCGCCGCCGCGAACACACCGGCGGCCTCGCGCCCGTACGACGCCTGGTGCGGCGCCGCGACCTCCAGCGCCTCCGCGTACGCGCGGGCCGGGTTCGCCGCGTTCACCAGACCCACCGGGGCCATGTACACCGCGGCCGAGGCGTCGACGCAGTTCCCGACGCCGGCCTCGCGGGGATCGGCGTGCGCCCGGTGCAGGCGCGTCAGCAGCCAGCTGTCCGCCGTCGCCAGCCGCCGCGCGACCGCGTGGGCGTCGAGGTGGTCCCGGGCCTCCTCGTACGCCTCCACCAGCGCGTGGGTCAGCCGGATCGCGGCCGCGGCGCCGGGCCCGCCGCCCGCCGCCGCGCCGGTCAGCGTGCCCGCGACGCGCTCACCGAGCGGCAGTGCGCAGGGCGTCGCCGGAGGAGCGTTATGTGCCATATATGACGTCATGTATTGGATTGTTCACCCTCGGGTGACGGCCGGTACGGCGGCGGGCCCACCACCGGGCCGTCGAGCGGCGCCTCCCGCGCCGCCGGTTCCTCCGCGCGGGTCGCGCCAGGACGGGATCCGCGCACCCCTGGCCGGTCCCCGACTGCGGGTGCCTGGTGTGCGGCCCGCGTGACGCGCCTCACCGTGCGGCGCGAGTCGTCCGGTCCGTACCCCTTTGACCTGCGGTAAGTACGGCCTTCCTTGCTGGCGGCGAGTGATTTCCCTGCGTAGTTTCAGACCTGGGGGGCCGTCGGCTCCGATACGGAACCGGGCCGCCCGCCCATGGGAAGGGGAATGACACCATGGCCGTCTTCGAGGCGAACGCGACACTGCACGAGGCACACCGCGACAACCACACCCACCGCGATGTGACGGGCGGCTGGCTGCGCCCCGCCGTGTTCGGGGCGATGGACGGCCTGGTCTCGAACCTCGCGCTGATGACCGGCGTGGCGGGCGGCGACGTCTCGACCCACGCCGTGGTGATCACGGGCCTCGCCGGGCTCGCGGCCGGAGCGTTCTCCATGGCGGCGGGTGAGTACACGTCCGTGGCCTCCCAGCGGGAGCTCGTCGAGGCCGAGCTCGCGGTGGAACGCGCCGAACTGCGCAGGAACCCCGCCGACGAACTCGACGAGCTGGCCGCCCTGTACGTCTCGCGCGGTGTGCAGAGCGACCTGGCCCGGCAGGTGGCCGAGCAGCTGTCCGCCGATCCCGAGCGGGCCCTGGAGATACACGCACGCGAGGAACTCGGCATCGACCCGGACGACCTGCCGTCGCCCACCGTCGCCGCGGTCTCGTCCTTCGGCTCCTTCGCCCTGGGCGCACTGCTGCCCGTGCTGCCGTTCCTGCTGGGTGCGACCGGCCTGTGGCCCTCGGTGCTGCTCGCACTCGTGGGCCTGTTCGCCTGTGGCGCGCTGGTGGCCCGCGTGACGGCCCGCAGCTGGTGGTTCAGCGGCCTCCGCCAGCTCGCCCTCGGCGGGGCCGCCGCAGCCCTGACCTACGCCCTCGGGACGGTCCTGGGGGCCTCCCTCTAGCCATACTCGGGGGCCGCCCCGGGCTCCGGACGCCCGGAGCCGGCGGCCCGGCGGCCCGAGCCGCTGGTCCGGCGGCCCGGGGCCTTCCAGGCCTGCACGGCCCGAGGGGGCGAAGGCGCCCGGGCCTCAGGCGGCGAAGGCCCCGCCCGGCGGCACCCGCGGGGAGCACGGGGTCCGCCGGGCTCCGGACGCCCGGAGCCGGCGGCCCGGCGGCCCCGGGCCTTCCAGGCCTGCACGGCCCGAGGGGGCGAAGGCGCCCGGGCCTCAGGCGGCGAAGGCCCCGCCCGGCGGCACCCGCGGGGAGCACGGGGTCCCGGCCCGGGCGTCGGCACCTGCCGCGACCGCCGGGTGTGACCCACGTCCCTGTGCGCGCCGGCCGCGGGGGTGCGACACTGACCGGACGCGTCGTACGTACCTGTTACACGGCGGTTTCGACCGCGCGATACCGGGGCATCACCCGTTAGCGCCGCGGGCAATGAGGCCCGCGCCCCCGGACAGCCGCCGTACTGCCCGGCACACCGTGTGTCCGTCGCTGGGAATCCGTCACTCGGCACCCCGCACGGACGCCCCGAGGTGTCCGCATGTTGGATAGAAGCTTCCGCTTTCTGAGAAGAACCCCATCATGTAACCTGCACGAAATTTTTTTGGAGGGCCAACGTCGTCCCTCGGTACCTGCATATGCCACGACGACGACGGGAGAGCCGATGCGTTCCCACGCCTGGTCGCCCATGGACGGTCACCCTGCCCCGCAGGGGATGTACGACCCCCGCAACGAACACGACGCGTGCGGCGTCGGTTTCGTCGCCACCCTCACCGGCGATGCCAGCCACGAGCTGGTCGAGCAGGCGCTGACCGTCCTGCGCAACCTTGAGCACCGGGGCGCCACTGGCTCCGAGCCCGACTCCGGCGACGGCGCCGGAATACTGCTGCAGGTCCCGGACGTGTTCTTCCGCGAGGTCGCCGGCTTCCCGCTGCCCGACGCCGGCGCGTACGCCGTCGGCACCGCCTTCCTGCCGGCCGAGGAGGCCGACGAGGGCGTCGCCGCCATCGAGGCACTCGCAGCCGAGGAGGGCCTGACGGTCCTCGGCTGGCGCGAGGTGCCCGTGGCGCCGCAGATGCTCGGCCTGATCGCGCGCGCCACCATGCCGATCTTCCGGCAGCTGTTCGTCACCGACCACGCGAGCACCGGCATCGCGCTGGACCGCAAGGCGTTCGTGCTGCGCAAGCGCGCCGAACGCGAGGCAGGGGTGTACTTCCCCTCGCTGTCCGCGCGCACCGTCGTCTACAAGGGCATGCTCACCACCGGGCAGCTTGAGCCGTTCTTCACGGACCTCTCGGACCGCCGGTTCGCCACCGCGATCGCCCTCGTGCACTCGCGGTTCTCGACGAACACCTTCCCGAGCTGGCCGCTCGCGCACCCTTACCGGTTCGTCGCGCACAACGGCGAGATCAACACCGTCCAGGGCAACCGCAACTGGATGCGGGCCCGCGAGTCGCAGCTCGCCTCCGGCCTGTTCGGCGACGGTGCCCTCGACCGGATCTTCCCGATCAACACGCCCGGCGCCTCCGACTCCGCGACCTTCGACGAGGTGCTGGAGCTGCTGCACCTCGGCGGCCGTTCGCTGCCCCACTCGGTGCTCATGATGGTGCCCGAGGCGTGGGAGAACAACGACGCCATGGACGCGTCCCGCCGGGCCTTCTACCAGTACCACGCCACGATGATGGAGCCCTGGGACGGGCCCGCCGTCGTGTCCTTCACCGACGGCACCCAGGTCGGCGCGGTCCTCGACCGCAACGGCCTGCGCCCTGGCCGCTACTGGGTCACCGACGAGGGCCTCGTCGTCCTCGCCTCCGAGGTCGGCGTCCTCGACATCGACCCCGCCAGGGTCGTGCGCAAGGGCCGCCTCATGCCCGGCCGGATGTTCCTCGTGGACACCGCCGAGCACCGCATCATCGAGGACGACGAGATCAAGGCGACCCTCGCCGCCGAGCACCCCTACCCGGAGTGGCTTGAGGCCGGCGAGATCGAGCTGTCGGACCTGCCGGAGCGCGAGCACATCGTGCACACCCACGCCTCCGTCACCCGCCGCCAGCAGACCTTCGGCTACACCGAGGAGGAACTGCGCGTCCTCCTCGCGCCGATGGCCCGCGCCGCCGCCGAGCCGATCGGCTCCATGGGGACCGACTCGCCCATCGCGGCGCTCTCCGCCCGCCCGCGGCTGCTGTTCGACTACTTCACCCAGCTGTTCGCGCAGGTCACGAACCCGCCGCTGGACGCGATCCGCGAGGAACTCGTCACCTCGCTGCTCTCCTCGCTCGGCCCCCAGGGCAACCTGCTGGAGCCGACCGCCGCGTCCTGTCGCAGTGTGACCCTGCCCTTCCCCGTCATCGACAACGACGAGCTCGCCAAGCTCGTCCACATCAACGCCGACGGCGACATGCCCGGCCTGACGGCCGCGACGCTCTCCGGCCTGTACCGGGTCGCGGGCGGCGGCGAGGCGCTGGCCGCCCGCATCCAGGAGATCTGCGCCGAAGCGGACGCCGCGATAGAGGGCGGGGCGCGCATCATCGTCCTGTCCGACCGGCACTCCGACGCAGAGCAGGCGCCGATCCCGTCGCTGCTGCTCACCGCGGCCGTGCACCACCACCTCATCGGCACCAAGCAGCGCACCCAGGTGGGGCTGCTCGTCGAGGCCGGCGACGTCCGCGAGGTCCATCACGTCGCGCTCCTGATCGGTTACGGCGCCGCCGCGGTCAACCCGTACCTCGCGATGGAGTCGGTCGAGGACCTGGTCCGCGCCGGGACCTTCATCGAGGGCCTGGAGCCCGAGCAGGCCATCCGCAACCTGATCTACGCGCTCGGCAAGGGCGTCCTCAAGGTCATGTCCAAGATGGGCATCTCCACCGTCGCCTCCTATCGGGGCGCGCAGGTCTTCGAGGCCGTCGGCCTGGACCAGAGCTTCGTCGACACGTACTTCAACGGCACCGCCACCAAGATCGGCGGCGCCGGTCTCGACATCGTGGCGCAGGAGGTCGCGGCGCGGCACGCCAAGGGCTACCCCGCCTCCGGTATCTCCGCGAGCCACCGCAAGCTGGAGATCGGCGGCGAGTACCAGTGGCGCCGCGAGGGGGAGCCGCACCTGTTCGACCCGGAGACCGTCTTCCGCCTCCAGCACGCCACACGCTCCGGCCGCTACGACATCTTCAAGAAGTACACGGACCGCGTCAACGAGCAGTCCGAGCGGCTGATGACGCTCCGCGGCCTGTTCAACGTCACCTCCGGCCGCGAGCCCATCCCGCTCGACGAGGTCGAGCCGGCCTCCGAGATCGTCAAGCGCTTCTCCACCGGCGCCATGTCGTACGGGTCGATCTCGCGCGAGGCGCACGAGACGCTCGCCATCGCCATGAACCAGATCGGCGGCAAGTCCAACACCGGTGAGGGCGGCGAGGACACCGACCGCCTGCACGACCCGGCGCGGCGCTCCGCGATCAAGCAGGTCGCCTCGGGCCGGTTCGGCGTCACCAGCGAGTACCTCGTCAACGCCGACGACATCCAGATCAAGATGGCCCAGGGCGCCAAACCCGGCGAGGGCGGGCAGCTGCCCGGCCACAAGGTCTACCCGTGGGTCGCCACCACCCGGCACTCCACACCCGGCGTCGGCCTCATCTCGCCGCCGCCGCACCACGACATCTACTCCATCGAGGACCTCGCCCAGCTCATCCACGACCTGAAGAACGCCAACCCGCGGGCCCGCATCCACGTGAAGCTGGTCTCCGAGGTCGGCGTCGGCACGGTCGCGGCCGGTGTGTCCAAGGCGCACGCCGACGTCGTGCTGATCTCCGGCCACGACGGCGGCACCGGTGCCTCCCCGCTCACCTCCCTCAAGCACGCGGGCGGCCCCTGGGAGCTCGGCCTCGCCGAGACCCAGCAGACCCTGCTGCTCAACGGGCTGCGGGACCGGATCGTCGTACAGACCGACGGCCAGCTCAAGACGGGCCGCGACGTCGTCATCGCCGCGCTGCTGGGCGCCGAGGAGTTCGGCTTCGCCACGGCGCCGCTCGTGGTGTCCGGCTGCGTGATGATGCGCGTCTGCCACCTCGACACCTGCCCGGTCGGCATCGCGACGCAGAACCCCGTGCTGCGCGAGCGCTTCTCCGGCAAGGCCGAGTACGTCGTGAAGTTCTTCGAGTTCATCGCGCAGGAAGTCCGCGAGCTGCTCGCCGAACTCGGCTTCCGCACGCTGGAGGAGGCCGTCGGCCGCGCCGAACTCCTCGACACCGAGCGGGCCGTGGACCACTGGAAGGCCCAGGGCCTGGACCTGGCACCGCTGTTCCACGTGCCGGTCCTCGGCCGGGGCGCCGTACGCCACCGCACCGTCGAGCAGGACCACGGCCTCGGCAAGGCACTCGACAACGAGCTGATCCGCCTCGCCGCGGACGCGCTCGGCGCCGAGAGCGCCGAGGACGCCCAGCCGGTGCGCGCGCAGATCGGCATCCGCAACATCAACCGCACCGTCGGCACGATGCTCGGCCACGAGGTGACCAAGCGGTTCGGCGGCGCGGGCCTGCCCGACGACACCATCGACGTGACGTTCACCGGCTCCGCGGGCCAGTCGTTCGGCGCGTTCCTGCCCTGCGGTGTCACCCTGCGGCTCGAAGGCGACGCCAACGACTACGTCGGCAAGGGCCTTTCGGGCGGCCGGATCGTCGTACGGCCGGACCGAGGCGCCGACCACCTCGCCGAGTACTCCACCATCGCGGGCAACACCATCGCGTACGGTGCGACCGCCGGCGAGCTGTTCCTGCGGGGCCGCAGCGGCGAACGCACCTGCGTGCGCAACTCCGGCGCCACCGTCGTCACCGAGGGCGTCGGCGACCACGGCTGCGAGTACATGACCGGTGGCCGGGCCGTCATCCTCGGCCCCACCGGCCGCAACTTCGCGGCCGGCATGTCCGGCGGCATCGCGTACGTCATCGACCTCGACACCGACAACGTCAACGCGGGCAACCTGTCCGCCGTCGGGCCCCTCGACGACACCGACCGGCAGTGGCTGCACGACGTCGTGCGCCGCCACCAGGAGGAGACCGGCTCGACCGTCGCCGCCAAGCTGCTGGACGGATGGGACGCCGCGGTCGAGAGGTTCACCAAGATCATCCCCGCTACGTACAAGGCAGTGCTCGCCGCCAAGGACGCCGCCGAGCTGGCCGGACTCTCCGAGACCGAGACCACCGAGAAGATGATGGAGGCGGCGACCCATGGCTGACCCGAAGGGCTTTCTCACCACCGGGCGCGAGGTCGCCGAGCCCCGCCCCGTCGCCGAACGCGTCAAGGACTGGAACGAGGTCTACGTCCCCGGCTCGCTGCTGCCGATCGTCAGCAAGCAGGCCGGCCGGTGCATGGACTGCGGCATCCCGTTCTGTCACCAGGGCTGTCCGCTCGGGAACCTCATCCCCGAGTGGAACGACTACGCCTACCGGGAGGACTGGAACGCCGCCATAGAGCGGCTCCACGCCACCAACAACTTCCCGGAGTTCACCGGCCGGCTGTGCCCCGCGCCCTGCGAGTCCGCGTGCGTGCTCGGCATCAACCAGCCCCCGGTGACCATCAAGAACGTCGAGGTCTCCATCATCGACAAGGCGTGGGAATCCGGTGACGTCACACCGCAGCCGCCCGAGCGGCTGTCCGGCAAGACCGTCGCCGTGATCGGCTCGGGCCCCTCCGGACTCGCCGCCGCCCAGCAGCTCACCCGGGCCGGCCACACCGTGGTCGTCTACGAGCGCGCCGACCGCATCGGCGGCCTGCTGCGCTACGGCATCCCCGAGTTCAAGATGGAGAAGTCCCACATCAACCGCCGCGTCGAGCAGATGCGCGCGGAAGGCACCAAGTTCCGTACGGGTGTCGAGGTCGGCCAGGACATAGACGCCGGGAAACTGCGCCGCCGCTACGACGCGGTCGTCGTCGCCGCCGGGGCCACCGTCTCCCGCGACCTGCCCGTGCCGGGCCGCGAGCTGAACGGCATCCACTTCGCGATGGAGTACCTGCCGCTGTCCAACAAGGTGCAGGAGGGCGACCTCACGGTCTCCCCGATCAGCGCCGAGGGCAAGCACGTCGTGGTCATCGGCGGCGGCGACACCGGCGCCGACTGCGTCGGCACCGCCCACCGGCAGGGCGCCCTGTCCGTCACGCAGCTGGAGATCATGCCGCGGCCGGGCGAGGAGCGCGCCGAGAACCAGCCGTGGCCGACCTTCCCGATGCTTTACAAGGTCACCTCCGCGCACGAGGAGGGCGGCGAGCGGCTGTACTCGGTCTCCACCACCCACTTCGAGGGCGACGAGGACGGCAACGTCCAGGAACTGCACCTCATCGAGGTGGAGTTCAAGGACGGCAAACTCGCCTCCCTGGAGGGCACCGAGCGGGTCGTCCCGGCCCAGCTCGTCACGCTCGCGATGGGCTTCACCGGCACCGACCAGGCCAACGGCCTCGTCGAGCAGTTCGGTGTGGAGCTCGACGCGCGCGGCAACATCGCTCGCGACGCGGACTACGCGACCAACGTCCCCGGTGTGTATGTCGCCGGTGACGCGGGCCGTGGCCAGTCGCTGATCGTGTGGGCCATCGCCGAGGGCCGCTCGGCCGCCCGCGGTGTCGACAGCTACCTCACCGGCGCGAGCGACCTGCACGCGCCGATCCGCCCCACGGACCGGTCCATGATGGTCTGAGGGCCCGGCGGTCCACCGGGTGAAGCAGCCTGACGGACCGTCATGTCCCGGCCGGGCCCGAACCTGTCCGGCCGCACGCACCGTGGGCCGGCCCTCACCGGGCCGGCCCGGCAGACGTCCCGTACAACGGCGTACGGGCGGTCGGGCCGGGGGAGCGACTTCCCCGGCCCTCCGCACGGCACGGCGCCCGCCCCCCATGTCCCCGACCGGACAGGGCGGGTGCCGTGGCATGTGCTCCCCGGGATCCGGGTCCGGGATCCGTTCCTGGCGCCCGGCGTTCCGCGACGGCTGATCGATGGCCCTGATCGACTGCCGGTGCCCCGCGCCGGGCGATCGATGCCCGGTCGTCCCGCGCCCGCTGACCGGCGGCGCGCCAGTCGTGCCCGGCGCGGTGTCCCGGACGGCCGCGCGATCAGGCGGCCGGCTCGCCACTCGGGGTCTTCGCGGACAAGTGCAATTGCGGTGCGGTCTATCTGAGGGGCCGTCGGGCAGGGGTTCTTTCGGGTTCGGCACCCCCGTGCGCGGACGGTCCGACGTCCGTCCGCACCGGCGGACAGGGTGCGCGCCCCCCTGAGGGCCGGCCGCCGCGCTCGGCCCGTCCGGGCACGGATCCTGATGAACTTCCCGCGAACGCGGTGACGTTGGGATTGACGTGACCACGTCTACGCGCGTCATCATGGAGCCATGCGCATACCCCCACGTATAGCCACCCTCGGTGGCGTCGCAGCCCTGGCGTCCTCCCTCCTGCTCGGTGGCGCCTCGGCGTCCGCCGCGGCGACGCCGCAGGCACCCGTCACGTACGCCTTTGTCGCCTCCGTCGGCAGTGTCTGCTACGCGAACCTGCCGGCCCAGGCCCACGACACCCAGGGCCTGATCGACCGGGGCGGCCCCTTCCCCTACAAGCAGGACGGTGAAGTGTTCCGCAACGACGAGCAACTGCTGCCCAGTCAGTCGCAGGGCTATTACCACGAGTACACCGTCATCACTCCGGGATCCGCCGACCGCGGGGCGCGCCGCATCATCGCCGGGCGCACCGACGAGGAGTACTACACCTCTGACCACTACGCGTCGTTCAACAAGATCAACTTCTCCTGCTGACCGGCGGCCCGCCGTGAAAGGTAGCCTCCGCCCCATGACAGTCACCTACGTGATCGACGGGGCGGAGGTCACCGGCCTCGACGCCTTCTGGCGGGTGCTCGGCGCGGCGGTCAACGGCCCCGGCGGGTACTTCGGCACGAACCTCGACGCGTTCGCGGACTGCCTGCGCGGCGGCTACGGCACCCCTGACGACGGGGACTTCGCCTTCCTGTGGCGTGACCACCGGCGCTCCCGCGAGGCACTCGGTCATGCCGCGACCGTACACACCCTCGAACGCCGGCTGGCCCGCGCGCACCCCACCAACCGGGCGGCCCTTCAGGCCCGGCTCGCCGATGCGCGGGCCGGACGCGGCCCCACCGACTTCGACGACCTCGTCGCCGTCTTCGAACGAGAGGCGCCGGGCGCACTCGCGCTGGCATGACCCGGAGGGGAGGTGTCCGGGCAGCCTGCCCGGGACGGTGGCCCGGGGCCTCGTCACGCCGGCGGCGCGACCGGCACGAAGGAGGCCGTCCTCACAGGGGCTTGAGCCGGGTGTGCAGGAGGCAGAACTCGTTGCCCTCCGGGTCGGCCAGGACGTGCCAGCTCTCGGTGCCGGTCTGGCCGATGTCGACGGGCCGTGCCCCGAGAGCGAGCAGCCGCTCCAACTCGGCGTCCTGGTCGCGGTCGGTGGCGTTGACATCGATGTGCAGGCGGAGCTTTCCCGTCCGCGGCTCGCTGCTCGGGCTGAAGACGAGGGTGGGCCGGGGGCCGCCGAAACCGGCGTCGGCCGGGCCGATCTCGATGCTCCCGTCGGGCTCCCGGTCGAGCTCGACGTAACCGAGGACCTCGTTCCAGAACGCGGCCAGCCGGTCGGGGTCCGCGGCGTCGATCACGAGTTCGCTGATGCGGGATGCCATGGCCGTCACTGTAGGGCTGAACCGCGGGAGAGGACACGACGGATCGCGCCGGTTCGGTGCGCCCTGGCCGGCGCGCAGGACGGACGAAGCCCGCCCGGGTGCCGCCGGATCCGGGGCCGTGGGGCCGGCGAACGCCGGGCGCTGTCGAACGCCGGGCCGTGGACCGTACGCCCCAGGGTGTTCCGTGATCTTCTGGCGGCGGATGCCCTTGCCGTGTACGGCTGGGCGACGTGACATGACAGTGGGCGGGAGCGCGGATCCAGGATGACCGGGGAGCAGGCCACATGGCGCATCATGCGGGGGGACACGCTGGTCGGCACGATCGCCGTGCAGGAGGGCGACTTCCCCTGGCTGCGCGGCCGGTTCACCGCAGGACCGGCCTTCGCGCCGTTCGAGCCCTGGTTCGGGGAGTCGCTGGCCGCGCTGGAGGCCGAGGACTTCGAGCGGTTCAACGACGTCTGCGACCGGATCGCCCGGACGCTGACGCTGGTGGCGCCTTCGGGTCCGGTCGCCGATTTCCTCCTGCACATCGACGGCGAGGCGGCGTGGTTCCGGTGGAGCGATGAACCGGTCGTCGACTGACGGGAGTGAGCGGTCTCCCGCGCTGCCGGCCCGGCGTCGGGGGGTGCTTCCGCTGCGCCGTCGGTTGCTGACCCCCGGCGATGACGCAGGGCGTCGCGTGAGGTGCGGTCCGCCCTGTCGGGCACCGGTCCGGCTTCCTGAGCGGGTCCGGGCCGTGCCGGTCGGGCCGTGCCGGTCGGGCCGTGCGGGACCGCGTGGCGGAGCCACCTCGGCGCCGGGGGGCGAGGGAGTGTCGGATAGGCACTGACAGATATTGAAATCTGTCAGATGGCCTGCCATGCTGATCTGACGCACACCCCCTCACCCCTCTCAAGGAGAGCTCTGTGCAGACCCGCACGCTCGGCACCACCGGCCCCCAGGTCTCCGCTCTCGGCCTCGGCTGCATGGGCATGTCGGCCGCCTACGGCGCGACCGACCGCACCGAGTCCATCGCCACCCTGCACGCCGCGCTCGACGCCGGGATCACCCTTCTCGACACCGGCGACTTCTACGGCATGGGCCACAACGAACTGCTCATCAACGAAGCACTGCGCACCGCCCCCCGGGCCCTGCGCGAACAGGCCCTGACCAGCGTGAAGTTCGGCGCCCTGCGCGACCGCGAGGGCCGCTGGGGCGGAGTCGACGGCCGTCCCGCGGCCGTCCGGAACTTCCTCGCCTACTCGCTGCAGCGCCTGGGCACCGACCACATCGACATCTACCGCATCGCCCGCGTCGACCCCGCCGTGCCCATCGAGGAGACGGTCGGAACCATCGCGGAGGCCGTCCAGGCCGGACTCGTCCGGCACATCGGCCTGTCGGAAGCCGGCCCCGACACCATCCGCCGTGCCGCCGCGACGGCCCCGATCGCCGACCTCCAGATCGAGTACTCCCTGCTCGACCGGGGTATCGAGGACGAGATCCTGCCGCTCTGCCGGGAGGCGGGCATCGGCATCACCGCGTACGGGGTGCTCTCGCGCGGCCTGATCAGCGGGCACTGGAGCCGCGACCGCGTGATGGCGGCCGACGACTTCCGCTCCCACAGCCCGCGCTTTCGCCAGGAGAACATCGACAGCAACCTCGACCTCGTGGAGGCGCTCCGCTCCGTCGCCGACGGCAAGGGCATCAGCGTGGCGCAGACGGCCATCGCCTGGGTGCTGGCCCAGAACACCCCGGACTCCGCCGGCATCGTCCCGCTCGTGGGAGCCCGCCGCCGCGACCGCCTGGCGGAGGCGCTCGGCGCCCTGGACGTTAGGCTCGACGCCGACGACCTGGCCGCCGTCGAGAAGGCCGTTCCGGCGGGTGCCGCAGCAGGCGCGCGCTACCCGGAGGAGCAGATGGCCCACCTCGACAGCGAGAAGAAGCAGATGAAGTAAGGGACCCCATGGCGCCGCCCGAGACCCCCCTGACCCCCGAGCGCATCCTCGCGGCCACCGAGGACGTGCTGCGCCGCTACGGTCCGGCCAAGGCCACGGTCGTGGACGTCGCCCGCGCGCTGGGGGTCAGCCACGGCAGTGTCTACCGCCACTTCCGTACGAAGGCGGCGCTGCGCGAGGCGGTCACGAGACGCTGGCTCGACCCCGAGGACGGCGAACTGTCACGGATCGCCGCCGGCGAGGGCCCCGCGGAGGACCGGCTGCGGCGCTGGCTGACAGGCCTGTTCACGGCGAAGCGGAGCTGGGCGTGCGACGACCCGGAGATCTTCGCCACGTTCCTGGAGCTGGCACGGGAGGACAGCGCCACGGTCGCCCGGCACGTCGCGAGCCTCGTGGAGCAACTGGAGACGATCGTGACGAGCGGGGTCGCCGCCGGTGAGTTCGCCGTGCGCGACCCGGCGGCGGCGGCGCGGGCCCTGTGGGACGCGACGGAGCGCTTCCACAACCCGGTCCACGCCTCGGAGTGGGCGAAGCCGGAGATCGACCGGGACTTCCAAGCGGTGTGCGAGCTGCTGCTGCGAGGGCTGCGCGCCTAGGCTCTTCCGGTCTCCCTCTTCCGGTCTCCTGGTCTTCCGGTCTCCCGCCGGCAGTGGCGTGCGGGCGGCACCGGGCGGACGAGCGGACGACGCCGGTGCCGGTTCGGTGCCGGTGCCGGCGCCCCCGTGTTTGGGTGCGGGCGTGGGCCTGCCTGCGTGCTGGTCCCGGCGCGGGAGGCGGTGGCGCATCGCGCGGGGCCGCCACCGCATGTTCGCCCGGTACGCACCGGCAGTCGTGGCGTCCACCTGGGAACACCGGTACCAGGCAAGCCCATGGCCGGACAGGCACACTTGTACCCATGGCGACGGCGGAGTTCGGGCAGGCGGTGCGGCGCTGGCGGGACCGCGTCCCCCCGGAGGCCGCCGGGCTGCCCGCGGGCGGACACCGGCGGGCGGCCGGGCTGCGCCGGGAGGAGCTGGCCCTGCTCGCCGGGATCTCCGTCGACTACGTCACCCGCCTGGAACAGGGCCGGGCCTCCAGCCCCTCGGCGCAGGTCGTCGAGGCCCTGGCCAGGGCGCTGCGACTGCCGGCGGCCGAGCGCGCGCACCTGTTCCGGCTGGCGGGCCTGGCCGCGCCGGGGCCGAAGACCGTCCCGGCCTTCATCTCCCCGAGCGTGCAGCGGCTGCTGGACCGGCTGACCGGGACACCCGTCGCCGTCTACGACGCCTCCTGGACGCTGCTGCTGGCCAACCCGCCGTACGCGGCGCTGATGGGCGACGGGTCGGGTCGGCGGGGCAACGAACGCAACGCCGTGTGGTGGCATTTCGTCGGACCGGGCTCACGGGCCCGGCACACGCCCGCGTCACTGCGCCGGTTCGAGGCCGCGCTCGTCGCCGATCTGCGCGCGGTCGCCGGGCACTACCCGGCCGACCCGCGGCTGCGGCGGCTGGTCGCGGAACTGCGGGAGCACAGCGAGCGGTTCGCCGAGCTGTGGGACTCCGGCACGGTCGGTCAGCACGAGGTCGCGCGCAAGACCATCGACCACCCCGAGGCGGGTCCGGTGACACTGGACTGCGACGTGCTCACCGTCGCGGGCAGCGACCTGCGGATCATGGTCTACACCGCGGAACCCGGCACCGAGGACGCCGAACGCCTCGCACTGCTCACGGTGCTCGGCACCCAGGCGCTCGGCGGCTGAGACCCCCACCTACGGCAGGCTCCGCCCCGCCCTGCCCCGCCTCGCCTCCGCGGAGCCGGCCCCGGGTTCCCACCCCGCAGCCCAGCAGCCCCGCCCCGCAGCCCACCAACCCCAGCCGCAGCACCCGTCCCCATCATCCGCGGCGGGGCGGCGTGCGCTCCAACTCCCGGCGCGCGGGACCGTCCGGCACCAGCGCCACCGCCTCCCGGGCCCGCGCCCACGCCGTACCCCCCGGGTCGGCCCGCGCGAGCAGCCGCGCCAACGCGGCCACCGCCCGCTCGTCGCCCCGCCGCGCCAGGCCCGTCGCGGCCTCCGCCGCCGTCGCGTCGTCCGGGTCGCGCAGCCGCCGCGCCAGCACCTCCCGTACGCGCCCCTCCGCCCCGTCCGTCGCAGCGAGGGCCGTGACCGCCGTCCGCCGTACCGCCGGATCCAGGTCCGTGGCCAGCGCGATCAGCGTGCCGAGGCCCTGCTCGCCCGCGAGCGGGGGAGCGGCCGCGACCCGGCGCCGCACCTCGGGATCCGGGTGGCCCGCATGCCGGGACACGTCGCCCGGCCGGCAGCCGTGCCGCCCCAGGGCCCGCACCACCGCACCCACCAGTGCGGCCGGCGCCGGTGTCCGCGGTGCCGGGACCGCCGCGAGCACCTCCCGCAGCGCCTCCACCGCCCGCCCCGACAGGCCGGCCCGGGCGGGCAGCTCCGCCAGCACGTCGGCCGCGAGCGTGCCGCGCCACTCCTCGGCCGTCCGGCACCAGACAGCCGCCACCTGAAACGTTTCCTCAACGGGCAGCGCGGCCAGCGCCGTCACCGCCTCCCGCCAGTCGTCCCGCGCCGGATCACGGCAGCGCAGCGCCCGCCGCGCCAGCTCCTCGTACCCGGCCCGCACCCCGAGCCCCGCCTCCAGCACCGTCGCCACCGCCGCGTGCCCGGTACCCGCCGCCCGGCCCGCCACCGGGGCGCCGTCCCGCAGCAGCTCCACCGTCACGCTCTCCGCGCCGTCCGCGACCGTCCGCCGTACGACCGTCTCGAAACCCTCCCCGTACGCGGCTGCCAGCCCCTGCCGCAACTCCCGCTCCACATCACGCCCCAGCCAGTGCCTCGCCTCCGCGAGAGCCGCCTCCCGCCCGCCAGGATCACCCGAGCCCGCCCCGTGCCGCAGCAGCGCACGCACCGCCGCGGCCGACCCGCGCCGCGCGGCCAGCACCAGCGGCCGCTCCCCGCCGGGACCCGGCAGGTCCGGGTCGGCGCCGGCCTCCAGCAGCGCCTCCAGCGTGTCCGCGAACCCCTGCACCGCGGCCCACGCCAGCGCCGTGAAGCCGTACGCCTCCCGCAGGTCCACCTCCGCCCCCGCCGCCAGCAGCGCCCGCACCACCTCCGTGTGCCCGCCGCTCGCCGCGCCGCACAGCGGCAGGTCCCCGGCGTCCTCGCCGCACGCCCGCTGCGGATCCGCGCCCGCCGCGAGCAGCAGCCGCACCGCCGAAGGACGGTCACCGACCGCCGCCGCGTACAGGGCCGTACGCCCCTCGGCGTCCACCGCGCACACCGCGCCGGCCGGATCGGCCCGCAGCAGACGTACCAGAGTGTCGTCGGCGCCCCCGAACACCGCCGTGAACAGTTCGTCGTGCATGTCGTCGTCTCAGGATCTTCAGGTGTCGCACTCCAGCACCGTGCGGCACAGCCCGCACCGCGCCCTGACCCGCCCCCGCACCGGTACCCGGATGCGCTGATGGCATGTGGGACATTCGAACGCCACCCGGGGGCCGTCCCGCAGCGCCTCGAACGCGTACGGCGCCGCCGGATCACCCGGCGCGCCGGGATGCTCCAGCGCGTACCTGCGCTCCCGCGCGTAACGGTGCCGGCCCACCCGGCCCGCCGTCGTCAGCGGCGGCTGCCGCTCGTCGCGCAGCGCACGCGCCGCGCCGCGCGTGTACGCCTCGTACCCCTGCGGGCTGGTGAACCAGATCCGCGGGTCCTCCCCGAACACCGCCGCCCGCTTCGCCAGTACGTAACCGAACTCCTCCGGGGTCAGGTAGCCGAGCTTCTGGCTGGAGTCGCGGTCCTCCCGGTACGCGTCCAGCAGCAGCCAGCCCGCCCCCAGGTACGTCGTCGCGGTGTCCGTCAGGATCTCGTTCGCACGGGTGCCGGGGAAGGAGAGCCCCAGCCGGTGCAGCAGCACATGCGTGATCTCGTGCGCCAGCGCGGCCCCGATGTCCCGGCGGTACCTGCGGAACCGGTCGTTCAGCTCGATGAAGTACTCCGGCCCCGCCGTCAGTTCGACACTCGCCGCGTCCTCCATCTCCTGGAAGCTCACCATGATCCGCGCGTCCGGCAGCCCCAGCTGCCGCACCAGCGCGCGGGCCACCCGCTGCGTGCCCAGGTGCAGATCGTCCAGATCGGAGAAGGCCACATCGGCCGGCGCCACACTCGCCGCGTACGCCAGGACGCCGTCGGACGTCAGCCGCCGGTACAGCGCCGTGATGGCCGCCCGGGCGGTGTCGAGATGCGGAAAACCGTGCACGACCCCGGTGCCGTTCGCCACGCCCTGCCCCCTCCACCCGTCCTGCGGGCCCGCCCGTTCCCGTGTCCCCCGAGGCGGCCGGCCGTCCTCCACTGTACGGCGGGGACCCGCGCGCTGCCGGGGCCCTCCTGCGCGGCGCGCTACGGACCCGGCACGGGCCCGGGGACCCGCCGCCCCGTGCGGTGCCGGCCCCTCCTCGAAGGGGGCGGCCGGGGTGGTGCGATCCTCCCTCCTCGAAGGCGCGTCGTACGGGGTGGTGCGGTCCCGGCACTCCGCGGGCCTCCCGCCCCGGGCCTCCCCCCGGGCGGTACCGTCCCGGGGCACCCGGGGCACCCGGGGAGCCCACCGGCCCCGCACGCCCCGAACACCACCCGTCACCGCCCGCAGCCCTCGGCAAGCAGTGCGACGAACCGTGCTGCGCGGGCTGCCCCGCATCGGGCAGCATGGCCCCCATGTCCGTACTGACGCGCGACGAAGCGCGAACCCGAGCCCAGCTGATCGACGTACACCGGTACGCCATCGCCCTCGATGTCACCACCGGCAGCGAGACCTTCGACTCCCGTACCGTCATCCACTTCACCGCACACGCGGCCGGGGACACCTTCGTCGAGCTCAAGCCCGCCACCCTGCGAGCCCTCGCCCTCGACGGGCACGACCTCGACCCGGCGGCACTCGAAGGCAACCGGTACCCGCTCACCGGCCTCACCCCCGGCGAGCACGAACTGCGCGTCGACGCGGACATGCGCTACTCGCACACCGGCGAGGGCATGCACCGCTTCACCGACCCCACCGACGGCGAGACGTACCTCTACACCCAGCTGTTCATGGAGGACGTCCAACGGGTCTTCGCCGCCTTCGACCAGCCCGACCTCAAGGCCGTCTTCGAGATGACGGTCACCGCCCCCGAGACGTGGACCGTCCTCGGAAACGGAGTCGCCACCCACACCGGCGGCGGCCGGTGGACCCTCGCCGCGACCCCCCTCATCTCCACCTACCTCGTCGCCGTCGCCATCGGCCCCTGGCACTCCGTACGCACCGAACACGCGGGCATCCCCTTCGGCATCCACTGCCGCCGGTCGCTGGCCACCCACCTCACCGAGGACGCCGACGAGATCCTCGGTATCACCCGCGCCTGCTTCGACCGCTACCACGAGAAGTTCGAGGAGCCCTACCCGTTCGACTCCTACGACCAGGCGTTCGTCCCCGAGTTCAACGCCGGCGCCATGGAGAACCCCGGACTCGTCACCTTCCGCGACGACTTCGTCTACCGCTCCGCCGTCACCGACACCGAACGCCAGACCCGCGGCATGGTCATCGCCCACGAGATGGCACACATGTGGTTCGGCGACCTGGTCACCCTCGCCTGGTGGGACGACATCTGGCTCAACGAGTCCTTCGCCGAGTACATGGGCTACCAGACCCTCGCCGAAGCCACCCGCTTCCACGACACCTGGGTCGACTTCGCCATCGGCCGCAAGCCCTGGGGCTACGACGCCGACCAGCGCCCCAGCACCCACCCCGTCGCCCCCGAGCACGACGCCGTGCCCGACACCGCGTCCGCCATGCTCAACTTCGACGGCATCTCCTACGCCAAGGGCGCGTCCGCACTGCGGCAACTCGTCGCCTGGCTCGGTGAGAAGGACTTCCTCGCCGGTGTGAACAACCACATCTCGCGGCACAAGTACGGCAACGCCACCCTCGCCGACTTCGTCGACTCCCTCGCCCGCGCCACCGACCGCGACGTCCACGCCTGGGCCGCCGCCTGGCTGCGCACCACCGGCGTCGACACCCTCACCCCGCGCATCACCGGCACCGACACCGACTGGACCCTCACCGTCGGCCACGACGGCAGCCGCCCCCACCGCGTCGCCGTGGCCACCTACGACCTCGACATCGTCGACGCCGGGCGCCTCGTGGCCCGCGACCGCATCGAACGCGACGTGCCCGCCGACGGCGACGGCGCGCCCACCACCCTGCCCGGCCGCCGCCCCGCCCTCGTGGTCCTCAACGACAGCGACCTCACCTACGCCAAGATCCGGCTCGACCCCGGCTCCTGGGACACCGCGCTCAGCGCGCTGTCCTCCGTCCCCGACCCGCTCACCCGCGCCGTCGTGTGGAACGCGGCCCGCGACATGGTCCGCGACGGCGAACTCGCCCCCGCCACCTACCTCGAAGCCGCCCGTGCCCACCTCCCGCACGAGAGCGACCTCGCCCTCGTCCAAGGGGTCCTCACCTTCGCGAGCGGGCAGATCACCGCCCGCTACACCGCCCCCGAGAAGCGGCCCGCCGCCCTCGCCACCCTCACCTCCCTGTGCCGTGACCTCATCCGCCGCACCGAGGACGGCAACGACCCGGGCCTGCGCCTCACCGCCGTACGGCACTTCATCGATACCGCCACCCAACCCGACGGCATCCACGACTGGTTCACCAGTGGCCACGTCCCCGGCGGCCCCGAACTCGACCCCGAACTGCGCTGGCGCGTCCTGACCCGCCTCGCCGTCCTCGGCGCCGCGTCCGAGAAGGACATCGACGCGGAACTCGCCCGCGACCCCAGCGCCAGCGGCCAGGAAGGAGCGGCCCGCTGCCGCGCCGCCCTGCCCGACCCGGCCGCCAAGGACGCCGCCTGGGCCCGCCTCTTCGACGGCGACGACCTCTCCAACTACCTCTTCACCGCCGTCGCCCAGGGGTTCTGGCAGCCCGAACAGGCCGACCTCGTCGCCGGGTTCGTACCCCGCTACTTCCCCGCGGCCGTCGCGCTCGGCGCGCGCAGGGGACCCGCCATCGCGGACGCCGCCGGACGGTACGCCTTCCCCGCGCCCGCCGTCGACGAGACCACACTGCGCCTCGGCACCGAATGCCTCGACACCGCGGACATGATCCCCGCGCTGCGCCGCAAGCTCACCGACCAACTCGACGACCTGCGCCGCGCGCTGCACGTCAGAAAGGCGAGCATCGGCTGACACCGGGCCGCACGCTCCCGCAGCGGGCCCTCAGAGGCCCGCCGCGGGGGGCGCCCACCGGGCCGGTGCCGTACCGCGCATCCCGCGCATCCCCGCGCACCGCACCTCCCGCGCAGCGGCGCCGACCGCTACGCGGTACGCCGGTGCCGTACCGCGCATCCCGCGCACCGGGCGCCGTCCGTCCCGCGCACCGGGCGCCGACCGCGCCCGAGCCGTACCGCGCGCCACCCGTCCCCGGCAGGGCCACCGGCGTCCACCGTGCCGGAGCCGTACCGCGCACCACCGCGCATCCCACGCACCGTACGTCCCCCCGGCCCCGGGCCGGTGGTGGCGTCCGTCCCCACCGGGGCGGACGCCCTCACCCGCGCCGGGCACCGCTGTCCGCCCGACACCCGGAACCGCACAAAACCCGCCAGGGCAATACCCCGTCCGGGTGCCGGTCGTTGGACACGGTGACGCCGTCCACGCAGAAGGGCCAGGATGACCACGCCGCCGCACCCCCCGACACCCGGCACCGCGCTGCCACCGCTCGCGGGCGGCACCCACGGCCCCGACGCGCTGCGGCCCCTCGTCGCCACCGTCCTCGACGCCCTCGCGGCGGGCGCCGCGGAACGCCAGGGCAGGCCCCTGCCCGCCGGGGGCCCCGACGTCACCGCCGCACAGGTCCTCGCCGCCGCCACTCCCGTCCTGCCCGAACTCGGCGCGGGCGCCGGCGAAGCCCTCACCACCCTCGTCCACAGCCTCGCCGCCGGCGCCGCCGACCCCGGACACCCGCTCTGCGCCGCCCACCTGCACACCCCGCCCCTCGCCGTCGCCGTGGCCGCCGACCTCGCCGCCTCCGCGCTCAACCAGTCACTGGACTCCTGGGACCAGGCCCCGGCCGCGGCCGCCCTCGAAGCACTCGTCACCCGCGCCCTCGCCGACGAGGTCTACCGGGATGCCGCCCCCCACCACGCGCCCGCGCCGGACGCCCTCGTCACCACCGGCGGCACCGAGTCCAACCAACTCGCCCTCCTGCTCGCCCGGGAACGCCACGCCCGCACCTGTGGCGGCGTCCAGGTCATCACCGGCGAACACACCCACCACTCCCTCACGCGCGCCGCCTGGCTGCTGGGCCTGCCCGAACCCGTCGCCGTGCCCGCCCCCGGCGGCACCCTCGACCTGGCCGCCCTCGACGACGCCCTCACCACGCTGCGCGGCCCCCTCCTCGTCGCCGCCACCGCGGGCACCACCGACACCGGAGCCATCGACCCGCTCTCCGCCGTCGCCGACCTCTGCGAACGCCACGGCGCGCAGCTCCACGTCGACGCCGCCTACGGCGGCCCCCTGATCTTCAGCAACCGCCGCAAGCACCTCCTCGACGGCCTCGCCCGCGCCCACTCCGTCACTCTCGACCTGCACAAACTCGGCTGGCAACCGGTCGCCGCGGGACTCCTCGCCGTGCCCGACACCGCGCTCCTCGCGCCCCTCGGCCACACCGCCGACTACCTCAACGCCGACGACGACACCGAGGCAGGACTGCCCGACCTCCTCGGCCGCTCCCTGCGCACCACCCGCCGCCCCGACATCCTCAAGATCGCCGTCACCCTGCGCGCCCTTGGCCGCAGTGGACTCGGCTCCCTCGTCGACCACCTCTGCGACACCGCCGAGGAACTCGCGGAAGCCATCGACAAACACCCCCGGCTCGAACTCTACGAACGCCCCACCCTCACCACCGTCCTCTTCCGGCCGGCCGGGGCGCCCGACGCCACCGTCGCCGCCATCCGCCGGACCCTGCTCACCGAGGGCACCGCCGTACTGGGCCGGGCCCGCGCCGGCGGCCGGCTCTGGCTCAAGACCACCCTCCTCAACCCCCACACCACCCCCGACGACCTCACCGGACTGCTGACCCGTGTGGAGGCACTCGGGGACACCCTCCTGGAAGGCAGTTCACCCCGATGACCGGCACCACCCCCGCGCCCCGCCAACCCGGCATCCCCACCCCGGCCACCGCGGCGACAGCATCCGACCGCCACACGGCCCGCACCACCGGCGCCACGCACACCCCCGGCGGTGCACACACCCCCGGCGGTGCACACACCACCGCAGGGACGAACGCCTCCGCAGGGACGAACCTCGACGGAGGGACGAACACCTCAGGCGGGACGAACCCGTTCGGCGCCGGCCACACCACCGGGGACGTACGCACGACCGGGAGCAGGTACGCGACCGGCACCAGGCGGGCCGCCGCAAACGCGGCCACACCGGCCGCCGAGCCGCCCAAAGACCTCGTCGGTATCGGTGTCGGTCCCTTCAACCTCTCCCTCGCCGCCCTCGCCGACGGCATCCCCGGCGGCATCGAAGCGGCCTTCTACGAACAGAACCCCGGCTTCACCTGGCACCCCGGCCTCCTCATCGACGGAGCCACCCTCCAAGTCCCCTTCCTGGCCGACCTCGTGACCCTGGCACAGCCCGCCAGCCCCTGGTCCTTCCTCAGCTACCTCCGCTCCGTCGACCGCCTCTACCCCTTCTACTTCTCCGAGCGCTTCCACATCCAGCGCACCGAATACGACGCCTACTGCCGCTGGGTCAGCGCCAACCTGCCCACACTGCACTTCGGCCACCAGGTCGACGCCGTCCGCTGGAACCACGAACGCGCTCTGTTCGAGGTCGACTTCACCCAACTCGACGCCGACGGCGAAGCCGAGGCACTCGGCCGCACCTACGCCCGCAACATCGCTCTCGGCATCGGCACCAGCCCCCACATCCCCGAACCGCTCAAAACACTCGCCGAAATCCCCTCCGTCCCCGTCATCCACTCCTCCGACTACCTCCACCACCGCGAACAGCTCCTGCGCGCGGGACACGTCACCGTCATCGGCTCCGGACAATCCGGCGCCGAGGTCTTCCTCGATCTGCTGCGCGCCCGCCCCGCCGGCGCCGAACGCCTCCACTGGCTCACCCGCACCGAAGCCTTCGCACCCATGGAGTACTCCAAGCTCGGCCTCGAACACTTCACCCCCGACTACACCCACTACTTCCACGGACTCCCTGAACACACGAGGAACGAACTCGTCCCCCGGCAGTGGCAACTCCACAAGGGCATCGACCACGACACCCTCGCCGCCATCCACGACGAGCTCTACCGCCGCACCCTGGACGGCGGCTGGCCCGACGCCACCCTCACCCCCGGCGTCCACGTCCGCACCGCCGGACGTATCGCCACGAAACAAGTCGAACTCCACCTCGAACACACCGACCAGCGCGCCCGCTCCCGCCTCACCACCGACGCCGTCGTCCTCGCCACCGGCTACCGCGAGCGCCCCGCCGACCGGCTCCTGGCCGGGCTCGACGCCTACATCAGGCGCGACTCCCGCGAACGCCCCCGCGTCGACGCCCACCACCGGATCGTCCTCGACCGCGCCATCACCGGCTCCGTGTACGTCCAGAACGCCGGGACCCACACCCACGGCGTCGGCGCCCCCGACCTCGGACTCGCCGCCTGGCGCAGCGCCGGCATCCTCAACCACCTCACCGGCCTGCCCGCCTACCCCCAGCCCCAGCGCACCGCCTTCACCACCTTCGGGCTCGCCGAAGGCGCTGCGCGCGGCCCCGCCCCCGTGCCCTTGGACCTCGTCCCCCTCGTGGAACCCGCCTGATATTGCCGGACCTCGCCGGCCCCGCCTGATCCGTTCGATCAGCCCGGCCCGCCTGATCCGGAGCGGGCCCCGGCCGCTGCTCCGCCGGACCGTCGTCACCGCGCCGGCCGGCGCAGGCCGCCCGGGAAGAACAGGAATTGACGAGTATTCAGCGGATGTTGGGCGACACGTGACGGGGCGTTTCCCGAAGATCGCTTCGATCAGTGCATGACCCGTGCGCACCGGAACACCCCCGCCCGCTCCCGCACCGACCGCCGCCGTCTGCGACTCGGCGTCGTCACCGCGACCGCCGCCCTCGCCGCCGCCTGGACGCTCCCGGCCCACGCAGCCGACAACGCCGACCCCGGCTTCCAGGTCAAACTGCTGGTCGACCCCACCAAGATCCTCGGGTCATCGGGCACGCCGCTGGCCGCCGCCAACAGCGCCTTCGGCCTCGGCAAGGCATCCGGCGTCGAAGCCGCCGAATACCTCGACTCCAGCAGCCGCCAGCTGGAGAACGAGGGATGGAGCGTCCGCGTCCGCCACGACGATGCCGACGACCAGGTCAAGGAGACCTACAAGAAGCGCTACGCCATCGCGGGCGACGGCACCGACGCCGACGCGCTCGACGACGCCCTCGACCAGGCCGCCGACGACTCCTTCGACGCCGACGAGGAGGACTACGACGCCCAGGTCGACCTCAGTTACAACCAGGCCACCCTCGACTTCTCCGACGACAAGAAGGCCGACGCCGACGGCCTCGGCAGCGGGAAACTCCCGAGCGCCGCGGACGCGCGCGACGACGTCGTGAACGACCTGCCCGGCAAGCTCGACGACCTCGGGTCCAAGAACTTCGCGGCGGACATCCTCGCCGGCGCCCACATCTACGGCCCCGTCGTCCAGACCGACTACCCGGGCACCCTCGCGGGACAGGCAGTCGAACTGCAGATCACACCGATGCACGGCGCCCCCGGCGGCAGCGGCTACTGGGCCGAGATCAGCGCCGACGCCACCAGCCTCCCCAAGGCCGTCGCCCTGCGCACCAGCATCGTCAACGCCCTCAACGCCCACGGCTGGCTCATCCCGCAGAACGCGTTCAAGACCGAGCAGATCCTCGCCACCTACTGACCGTCGAGCAGCCCCGCGCGGCGACAACGGCGCACCGGACACACCGTCCGCCGCACTCGCACCACCCACCGTCCCGTACCGGCCCGGCCCCGGTACCGGCCGTCGTACCGGCCCCGAGCCGGTACGACGGCCCGGGCACACCGACGGCACGACGCCGGTGGCTCCCCCACACCACATGGTCGACGGAGAGTCACGAACACGCCCTGAAACCGCTCATCAGAGCGGCCCTCCGCACACTTCGACACCCCTCAACAACCCTTCACGCAAAGGTTGTTGCGTAGTCATACGACCCCAAACCTCTACCCGGCGGTAAGGTTTACGCTCGGTGGCATGCGCCGAGCGAAAATCGTTTGTACCCTGGGCCCCGCGACCGACTCCTACGACCAGATCAAAGCACTGGTCGAAGCCGGGATGAACGTCGCACGCCTCAACCTCAGCCACGGCACCTACGCCGAACACGAGGACCGCTTCCAGCGCGTACGCAAGGCCGCCGAAGAAGCCGGCCGAAGCATCGGAATCCTCGCCGACCTCCAAGGCCCGAAGATCCGGCTCGGCCGATTCCTCGAAGGCCCCGTACTCCTTGAACGCGGCGACACCTTCACCATCACCGTCGAACCCTGCGCCGGCGACCGCCACACCTGCTCCACCACCTACCCAGGGCTCGCCACCGACGTCACCACGGGTGAGCGCATCCTCGTGGACGACGGGAAAGTCACCCTCGAAGTGACCGCCGTCGACGGCCCCCGCGTCCGCACCACCGTCATCGAAGGCGGCATGGTCTCCGACCACAAGGGCCTCAACCTCCCCGGCGTCGCCGTCTCCGTCCCCGCCCTCTCCGAGAAGGACGTCGAAGACCTCCGCTGGGCCCTGCGCGCCGGCGCCGACGCCATCGCCCTCTCCTTCGTCCGCAGCGGACGCGACATCGAACCCGTCCACCGCATCATGGACGAAGAGGGAACCCGGCGACCCGTCATCGCCAAGGTCGAGAAGCCCCAAGCCGTCGAGAACCTCGACGACATCGTTGCCGCCTTCGACGGAGTCATGGTCGCGCGCGGTGACCTGGGCGTCGAAATGCCCCTGGAACACGTCCCCTTCGTGCAAAAGCGTGCCGTCACACTGTGCAGGCGCAACGCCAAGCCGGTCATCGTCGCCACCCAGATGCTCGAATCGATGATCCAGAACTCGCGCCCCACCCGCGCCGAAGCCTCCGACGTGGCCAACGCCGTCATCGACGGCACCGACGCCGTCATGCTCTCCGGCGAGACCAGCGTCGGGAAATACCCCGTGGAAACCGTCAGCACCATGGCGCGCATCGTCGAAGCGGCCGAAGAGGAGATCCTCTCCAAGGGGCTCCCGCCGCTCACGAAGAACAGCAAGCCCCGCACCCAGGGCGGTGCCGTCGCCCGTGCCGCCGCCGAGATGGGCGACTTCCTCGGTGCCAGGTTCCTCGTCGCCTTCACGGAATCCGGCGACACCGTCAAGCGCCTCGCCCGCTACCGCTCGCCGATCCCCCTGCTGGCCTTCACACCCGACCCCGCGACGCAGGCAGAGCTGAACCTGGTCTGGGGCGTGGAGACGTTCCTCGGCCCGCACGTCGGCTCCACCGACGCGATGGTCGGCCAGGTCGACGAGATGCTCCTGAACCTGGGCCGCTGCGAGCGGGGCGACATGGTGGTGATCACCGCGGGCAGCCCGCCCGGTGTCGCCGGCACGACGAACATGGTGCGCGTCCACCACATCGGCGAGGACGACAGCCCCAAGTAGTCAGGCCCGCCTAGTGTTTCGGCCCGATGTGGGCGTCCATCACCTCGACGGACGCCCGCCGGGCCACGGATATGTTCTGGACGCTGCGGCTGTTGTTGCAGGACTTCCACGCGACACCGACGTGGTCGAGGGCGTCGGTGTACAGGCGCAGCACGTCGGCGGATCTGTTGGTGAAGAAGTACCGCGGATACTCGTACCGCTTCCGGACGCCGCCGGTCACCCTCTCGGTCCAGTTGGTGATCCGGCACCCGTCCGAATGCACCAGCCCCCGGATGAAATCCCAGGGATACGCGTCCACGATGTCCTGCTGCCACTGCTCCAGAACGATCCGCCGCTCGTGTTTCTTGCCGGGCCCGTGCTGGGGGAAGAGGCAGGGCCAGTGGCGGTCGTAGCTGCCCACCTCCACACAGCCCTGCCGCTGGGTGATCCAGACGCCGTTCGTGGGGCGCACGGCCCGGACGGCGCTCCGGCAGAGTGCGATCAGGCCCGGCCAGGTGTCGGCACAGATGATGCGTAACGTATGGCCCTTGCGGCCCTGAGGGCTGACGCAGCCGTCACCGAGGTAGAGCCCGAGAAGGTACGCGTAGGCGACCGGGTCCGAGGGCGGCCGGGGGTCCGGCGCACAGCGGAAGCAGGGCTGCGCCTGTGCGCTCATGCGCGGCCGTGGCTCGGGCCGCCGCTGCCAGGAACGGATCGCCGCACGCGAGACGCCGGTCTGCCGGCTGATCGAGTTGAGGCTCAGTCCCTGCTCGACCAGGGTGAGGACACGGGTGCGTGTCTGCATGTCGTACATAGGCACGACTGTCCACTGCTCGGATACCCGGTCGTGCCGAATTCGCGAAGGGGATCACCGGCGCGAGTGAAGATCAACAAATCGCGACAGACCTGCAAATCGAAGGTAAAGTGCCCTGGGTGGGATTCGAACCCACGCTGTCGGTGGTTTGAGCACCGTGTCTCTACCGCTGGACTACCAGGGCATGCCTAAGAATCGAAGGTTCGCGGGAACCCCCTGTGTCTCAAACATACCGTAGCTCGGTAGGCTCATGGGAGCAGTACCCCGCCGAATCGAGGAGCCCCGTGACCACCCCCGACTCGCCCGAGCCCGTCGAAGACGACGACCCGTCGCACGTTCCTCCGCTGACGACGCGCGTCGTCATCGCCGAGGACGAGGCGCTGATCCGGCTGGACCTCAAGGAGATGCTCGAAGAAGAGGGCTATTCCGTCGTCGGCGAGGCCGGGGACGGGGAGCGGGCCGTGGAGCTGGCGCGCGAGCACCGGCCCGATCTGGTGATCCTCGATGTGAAGATGCCGGTGCTCGACGGTATCTCCGCCGCGGAGCGGATCGCCGCGGAGTCGATCGCGCCGGTGCTGATGCTGACAGCGTTCTCGCAGCGTGATCTGGTGGAGCGGGCGCGGGACGCCGGGGCGATGGCGTACCTGGTGAAGCCGTTCAGCAAGTCGGACGTGGTGCCGGCGATCGAGATGGCGGTGTCGCGGTTCACGGAGCTGCGGGCGCTGGAGCAGGAGGTCGCGGACCTCACGCAGCGGCTGGAGACGCGGAAGCTGGTGGACCGGGCGAAGTCGATCCTGCAGACGCAGTACGGGCTGTCGGAGCCGGCGGCGTTCCGGTGGATCCAGAAGACGTCGATGGACCGGCGGCTGTCGATGCAGCAGGTCGCGGAGGCGGTCATTCAGGACGCCGAGGAGAAGAAGAACAAGTAGGCCGGGCGGGCCCGTGGGCCCGGTGTCGGCAGATGTGCGGCGAGGCCCGTCCCGGGAGTTCTTCTCGGGGCGGGCCTCTTCGCGTGCCGTGCGGCGGGGTGGGTGTTCAGTCCTCGCCGAGGTAGGCCTTGCGGACGGATTCGTCGTGGAGGAGGTCCTGGCCGCTGCCGGACAGGACGATGGTGCCGATCTCCATGACGTGTCCGTGGTCGGCGAGGGAGAGCGCCGCCTGGGCGTTCTGTTCGACGAGCAGGATGGTGGTGCCGCCGGCCTTGAGTTCGGCGATGGTCGCCATGATCTTCTGCATCATGATCGGGCTGAGGCCCATGGAGGGCTCGTCGAGCATGAGCAGTTTGGGCTGCGACATGAGGGCGCGGCCCATGGCGAGCATCTGCTGTTCGCCGCCGGAGAGGGTGCCCGCTGCCTGTTTGCGTCGTTCGCCCAGGATGGGGAAGAGCTCATAGGCGCGCTGGACGTCCTTCTCGATGCCTGCCTTGTCGTTGCGGAGGAACGCTCCGAGGAGGAGGTTCTCCGCGATGGACAGGCGGGGGAAGATGTGGCGGCCTTCGGGGGAGTGGGCGAGGCCGAGCGCGACGATCTTGTGCGCGGGGACGCCGGAGAGGGGTTTCCCGTCGAAGGTGATGCGTCCGCCGGACGGCTTGAGGAGGCCGGAGAGGGTGCGCAGGGTGGTGGTCTTCCCGGCGCCGTTGGTGCCGATGAGGGTGACGACCTGGCCGGCTTCGACGCTGAAGCTGATGCCCTTGACGGCTTCGATCTTGCCGTAGGCGACTTTGAGGTCCTCGACCTCCAGGAGTGCGGTCACTGGTCGTCTCCGTCGGTGGCTTCGGTCTCGGCGGTGGCGTCTTCGTAGGGCGTGCCGAGGTAGGCGGCGACGACGCGTTCGTCGGCCTGGACTACCGCGGGGGTGCCTTCGACGAGTTTTTCGCCCTGGACGAGGCAGGCGACGCGGTCGCAGAGGTTGAAGATGAACCGCATGTCGTGCTCGATGACGAGGACGGCGATGCCCTGGTCGCGGATGGCGAAGACGAGTTCTTCGGTGGTGCGGGTCTCTTGCGGGTTCATGCCGGCGGTGGGCTCGTCGAGGAGCAGGAGGCCGGGGTCGCTGGCGAGGGCGCGGGCGATTTCGAGCTTGCGCTGTTCGCCGTAGGGGAGGTTGCGGGCGAGGTGGTCGGCCTTGTGGGCGAGGCCGGTGAATTCGAGGAGTTCCATGGAGCGGGCGCGTGAGGCGGCTTCCGCTCTGCGGAATCCGGGGCCGCGCAGGATCGCCGACCAGAGGCCCTCTTTGGTCCGGGTGTGGCGTCCGATGAGGACGTTCTCCAGGACGGTCATGTTGGCGAAGAGCCGGATGTTCTGGAAGGTGCGGGCGATGCCGGCTTTGGTGACGAGGTGGGGTTTGGGCGGGAGGACGGTGCCTTTGTAGGTGACTTGGCCCTGCGTGGGGACGTAGAGGCCGGTGAGGCAGTTGAAGAAGGTGGTTTTTCCCGCGCCGTTGGGGCCGATGAGGCCGACGATCTCGCCGCTGCTCACGGTGAGGTCGACGGAGCGTACGGCGGTGAGGCCGCCGAAGCGCATGGTGACGTCGGTGGCCTTGAGGACGGTGGTGGCGGCGGGTGCGTCGGGGGTGGCGGTGGCGGTGGTGCTCATGGTGGTTATGCCTCCGCCTTCGTGACGCCGACGGTGCCCGCGGGGAGTCCGTCCTCGGGGACGTCGAGTTGGCCGGTCTCGTGGAACTCCAGCTGGCTGCGCCGGTTGGGGATGATGCCTTCGGGGCGGAAGCGCATCAGGATGACCAGGGCGACGCCGAAGGCGAGGAGTTCGTAGTTCTGGAGGAAGCCGAGCTTCTCGGGGATGAGGTAGAGGAGTACGGCTCCGAGGATGGGCCCGCCGACGGTGCCCATGCCGCCGAGGACGACGGCGGCGAGGAGGAACGCCGAGTTGGGCGGGGCGGCGCCGGCGAACTGGTACGGCGTCGGCACGACGCTGTAGGTCACGTGGGCGCTGACGGTGCCGGCGAGTCCGGCGAGGGTGGCGCCGAGGGCGAACGCGATGAGCTTCACGCGGAAGCCGTTGATGCCCATGGCGGTCGCGGCTGTCTCGTCCTCGCGGATGGCGACCCAGGAGCGGCCGATGCGGGAGTCCGCTGCGCGCTTGAAGACGAACACCACGATCGCGGTGAACAGCAGCATGAGGAAGAAGTAGTTGGCGAAGCGGCCGATGGTGAAGCCGACGATGTCGTGTGCTTGCCCGAAGTTGAATCCGAAGAAGTTCAGGTCGGGGATGTTGGAGATGCCGTTGGGCCCGTTGGTGACGTCGGGTCCTGAGCTGCCGTCGAGGTTGTTGACGGCGATGCGGAAGATCTCTCCGAATCCGAGGGTGACGATGGCGAGGTAGTCGCCGCGGAGCCGGAGGGTGGGTGCGCCGATGAGGACGCCGAAGACGAGCGAGGCGGCCATGCCGGTCAGGGCGGCGCCCCAGAACGGGAACTGGATGTGGATGCTGGAGTACTGGCTGCCGGAGACGAGCGCCGCGGCGTAGGCGCCGACGCCGAGGAAGGCGACGTAGCCGAGGTCGAGGAGGCCGGTGAGGCCGACGACGATGTTGAGGCCGAGGGCGACGGTGCCGAAGATGAGGATGTTCACGCCGAGGTTGGCGTTGTGGTCGTCGCTCTGGGTGAAGGGGAAGGCCACGGCGGCGAGGAAGGCCATGCCGGTGGCGAATCCCTTGTGGCGCGCGTTGAGTTCGGAGAACCGCTCGAAGAGTCCCGCGGCGTGCAGGGCCCAGGCGGCGAAGATGACGAGGAGCGCGAAGCCGACGAAGGTCTCGCTGTCGTCGTCGTCGATGCCGATGCCGTAGCTGAAGGCGACGAGCGCGAGCGCGGCGCACAGGGTGATGATGACGCGCTGGAGCCAGGCCGCCGGGAGCTTGGGCCGCGGGAGGTCGCCCGGCTTGGCGAAGTACGACCTGAAGCCGGTGCCGGCGTGGGGGAGCGCGAGGGCTCCGAGGACGGCGAGGAGGCCGCCGACGACGGCGACGATGGCGCCGGGGTCGAGGTTGACGAAGCCGCCGAGGTCCACGGAGATCGCGATGGCGGAGAACCAGGTGACGACGAACGCTGAGAGCGCGGCGAGGAACACCGGGCTCGCGGCACGGGCCGGGTTGAGCCAGCGCAGGCCGCGGACGCTCTTGCGGGCGAGGCCGAGGAGGAGGGTGAGGACACCCCCGACGATGGCGATGATCTGGAGGCCCGCGGGGTAGCCGTAGACGGTGAGGTCGCCGGGGAAGTCGCTGGTCCAGGTCCAGGACATGAACCCGGAGACGACGGTGGCGAGGCCGCCGAGGAGGACGAGCGCGTCGGCCGCGGTCTCGGGCAGCGGGAGGACGCCGTGGCGGGGGCCCTGGCCGTCCGTTGCCGGTGCGGGTGTGTTTCCGGTGGTGGCTGTGGTGGTCATGGTTCTCACGCCCTGTCCGCGACGCGTTCGCCGAGGAGTCCTTGTGGTCTCAGCAGGAGTACGAGGATGAGCAGGATGAACGCCCAGACGGAGGCCCAGGCCTGGCCGCCGAACTGTTCCATGCCGGGGATGTTGGAGATGTACGCGGTGGCCATGGCTTCGGTGAGGCCGAGGACGACGCCGCCGAGCATGGCGCCGTAGATGTTGCCGATGCCGCCGAGGACGGCGGCGGTGAACGCCTTGAGGCCGGCCTGGAAACCCATGGAGTAGTCGACGTTGCCGTACTTGAAGCCGTAGGACACGCCCGCGACGGCGGCGAAGAGGCCGCCGATGGCGAAGGCGACGACGATGATGCGGTCGGTGTTGATGCCCATCAGGCGCGCGGTGTCGGGGTCCTGGGCGGTGGCCTGCATGGCGCGGCCGGTGCGGGAGGTCCTGACGAAGAACGCGAGTCCGGTCATGCAGACGATGCCGGCGGCGATGAGGAAGATGTCACCGCTCTGGATGGAGATGGAGCCCAGGTGGTAGGGCCCGAAGGGGAGTTGCGGGAAGGAGCGGTTGGACTTCGCGTCGGGGTACAGGTTGAAGACGACCTGCTGGAGGGCGAGGGACAGGCCGATGGCGGTGATGAGTGGGGCGAGGCGTGGTGCGCCGCGCAGGGGCCGGTAGGCGAAGCGTTCGGCACCGACGGCGATGAGGACGGCGACGAGTGCCCCGCCGACGAGCATGAGGGGAACGGCTATCCACATGGATATGCCGTGGGGGAGCCAGAGGTAGACAGTGAGCGCTCCGAATCCTCCCGTCATGAATATCTCGCCGTGGGCGAAGTTGATGAGCTGGACGATGCCGTACACCATCGTGTAGCCGATGGCGATCAGCCCGTACATCGAGCCGAGGAACAGCCCGTTGGCCAGCTGCTGCGGCAGGGTGTTCACCGCATGGCCTCCATGGGTCAAGGGGTGTGGGTGCGGGTGGTGGTGTGCACGCGCCGCGGGTGACGCGGCGAGCGTGCGGCTGGTCCGGCTACGCCCGGTACCGCGAGGTGTGCGGTACCGGGCGTTCGATGTGTTCTCGGTGGTGCCGGTGGTGCGGGGTGGGTCAGCTGGCGTCGAAGGTGCCGCTCTTGGCGGCGACCCACTTGCCGCCACTGACCTTGTAGACGGTGAGCTGCTTGTTGGTCGTGTCTCCGTACTGGTCGAACTTCACGGGGCCGGCGATGCCCTGGAAGTCGGCGTTCTGGATGGCGCCCACGAGCTGCTGGCGGGCGTCGGAGGGCAGCTTGCCGTCCTTGACGACCTTGGCGACACCGTTGATGACGGCGGTGGCGGCGTCGAACGAGTAGCCGCCGTAGGTGCTGTAGTCGCCGGGGTAGCCCTTGGACTTGTAGGTGCTGATGAAGTCCTTGGCCGCGGCGACGGTGTCGAGGGGCACACCGACGGAGGTGGCGAGGTCGCCCTCGGACTCCTTGCCGGCGGTCTTGATGTACGTGTCGGAGAACATGCCGTCGCCGCCCATGAGCGGGATCTTGGCGCCGACGTCCTTGAGCTGCTTGGTGATCAGCTGGGCCTCGTCGTACTGGCCGCCGTAGTAGAGCATGTCGGCGCCGGAGTTCTTGATCTTTGTGACGAGCGTGGAGAAGTCCTTGTCACCGGTGTTGACGTGGTCCTCACCGATGACCTTTCCGCCGTCCTTGATGAAGTTCTGCTTGAACAGCTTGGCGAGGCCGGCGCCGTAGGTCTGCTTGTCGTCTACGACGTAGGCCTTCTTCTTCTTCAGGTCGCCGGAGGCGTACTGGGCCGCGAACCCGCCCTGGAGGGCGTCGGTGGTGGCGGTACGGAAGTACGTCTTGAAGGGGCGGACCTTGGCGGTCTGCCAGTCCTTGCCCTGGGTCAGCTCGGGCGCCGTGTTGGCGGGCGAGATCTCGGCCATGTTGGCGCTGGCGAAGACCTGCTGCATCGAGGTGGCGACACCCGAGTTGAGCGGGCCGACCGTGGCGATGACGGTCTTGTCGGCGACGAGCTGGGTCGCGTTCTGCTGACCGGTGGCGGGCTGGGCCTTGTCGTCCAGGGCCTTGAGCTTGAAGGTGACGCCGGGCACGGTCTTCTTGGCGTTGGCCTGGTCGATGGCGATCTGGACGCCGTACTGGATGCCGAGGCCGGTGGCGGAGTTCTGCCCCGTGAGGGGCGCGTCGACGCCGATGGTGACAGTGGTGTTGCCGCTCCCCGAGGCGCCGTCGGAGCCCTTGTCGTCGCGGGACCCGCAGGCGGTGAGGGTCAGTGCTCCGGTGGTGAGCACTGTGGTGAGTATGAGCAACGAACGCTGTCGCACGGTGAATCCTCTCCCTGGCGCAGGCTTCCTCGGCTGAGGGGCCATGTTTCTCGCCGGGCCGTTCGGGGTGGTGCCGGTGAAGCGGGACGCGCCCGGCGGCGCGGTAACTGGCCGTGACTCTAGGCGAGGTGGGTCATGTCAGGGGGGCGGCGCGCACATGCTGTGACTTTCTTGTTATGCCGGGACGGGGGCAGCGAGGTGCGTAGTGTGGGCAGATCGGTTGTTTCCGTACAGGGGACCGGTGTTCACATGATGAGAACCCGCAGTTCCACTAAGGGGCTTGGGTGGATCACGGTGCTGTCGCGCGCAGATGGTCCTGATGGCGGCTGTGACGTCGGTGGCGTAGGCGCGGTCGAGTACTTCGGTGTGCTTGCGTATGACGTTTTTCTTACGCAGTGTTACATCCAGGAAAGGCAGACGGACATCGCGCGGGGTGGCGTCGCAGTTCTCCACGGTGATCGCCAACGTGACGTCGCGCGGGCGGTGTTCGGTCACGGTGAAGGGTGAGGCGGGCCGGCTCCGGGTGGCGAGCGCGGTGAAGGGATGGCGCAGCGACTGGACCGTCACGGGCGGGCCCGGAGCGGCCGTGATGCGCAGGCGCACCGTGAAGGTGGGGTCCGCCGGGTCGGTGGGGAGGGTGAGTCCGCGGTACGCGACGGCGTGGATGCCGCCCGGTGTGGGCGTCTTGTCCCTGTCCGAACGGCCCTGGTGCGCCAGGGTGTTGGTGACGGCGTAGCCGACGAGGGCGAGGGCGGCCGCGGCGAGCAGGGCCTGCCGCGCGCGTCGGTGCGGTGTCCGGTGCGTTGTCCGGCGCCCGCCGACGACGTCGGGTGGCGCGGTGTCCGTCGGGTCGGTGCCGTCTTCGTCGGGCTCGGCGCCGTCGCCCTGCTCGACGGGTCCGATCGCGCTCACGGCGCGGACCGCCGCGCGGTGGCGGCCGGGCGGCCGGCGGCCGGCCGCATGGGGGCCGCGCGCGTCGGCGAGGTGATGGGGGGATGCGGCGTGGTCGCCATGGAGGAACGGTAAGCGGTCACCATCGGTCACACAACAGTCGGCGCCGGGACGGGGATTGATCCGTTCCGGCGCCGATCGGGCGTCGCCCCCGCCCGGGTGGTGTCCGCCATGTCGCTCCCGCGCGCGGACGGCGGCGACGTCGCGGGTGCTTCTAGCCGGCGTTCGGCGCGTCGCGCAGCAGGCAGGTCAGGCGCGCGGTGCACACGCGCCGGCCCTGTTCGTCGCTGATGACGATCTCGTGCGTGGTGGTGGACCGGCCGCGGTGCACCGGGGTCGCGACACCGGTGACGGTGCCGGACGACAGGCCCCTGTGATGCGTGCAGTTGAGGTCGACCCCGACGGCGATCTTGGTGCTGCGGCCGTGCAGCATGGCGCCGATGGAGCCGAGGGTCTCGGCGAGCACGGCGGACGCGCCGCCGTGCAGGAGTCCGTACGGCTGGGTGTTGCCCTCGACGGGCATGGTGCCGACGACGCGGTCCGCGGACGCCTCGGTGATCCTGATGCCCATGCGGGTGCCGAGGTGCCCGGCGGAGAACAGCGCCGGCAGGTCGGTGCCGAGCGCGGCGTACTCGTCGACGATGTCCTTCGGCAGCTCGGGGCCGGACGCGTCCGGCCCGTCCGTCTCGTACGTGTCGGCCATGGGCCCGGCTCCGATCCTCTGCGTGATGTTGGCCCGTCTTACTTATCAGACGCGCCGGTCGTGGGCTCGCTCGCGGGTTCGAACCGTACGACGACGGACTTGCTTGCGGGCGTGTTGCTGGTGTCGGCGGTGGCGCCCAGCGGGATGAGCACGTTGGTCTCCGGGTAGTACGCGGCGGCGCAGCCCCGCGCGGTCGGGTAGTGCACGACCCGGAAGTGCGGGGCGCGGCGGTCCACGCCGTCCTTCCACTCGCTGACGATGTCGGTGTACGCGCCGTCGGCGAGGGCGAGTTCCCGGGCGTCCTCCGGGTTGACCAGCACCACGCGGCGGCCGTCCTTGATGCCGCGGTAGCGGTCGTCGAGGCCGTAGATGGTGGTGTTGTACTGGTCGTGCGAGCGCAGGGTCTGCAGCAGCAGGCGGCCGGGCGGCAGTTCGGGGTGCTCGACGGGTGCCGCGGTGAAGTTGGCCTTGCCGGTGGCGGTGGGGAACCTGCGTTCGTCGCGCGGTCCGTGGGGCAGGGCGAAGCCGTTCGGGTCGGCGACGCGCGCGTTGAAGTCCTCGAAGCCCGGCACGACGCGTGCGATGCGGTCCCGGATCGTGGCGTAGTCCTTCTCGAACTCCTCCCACGGCGTGCGGGACGCGGCGCCGAGGACGGCACGCGCCAGACGGGCCACGATGGCCGGTTCGGACAGCAGATGCGGTGAGGCCGGCGCCAGGTTGCCGCGCGAGGCGTGCACCATGCCCATGGAGTCCTCGACGGTGACGACCTGCTTGCCGCCGGCCTGGACGTCCTTGTCGGTGCGGCCGAGGGTCGGCAGGATCAGGGCGCGGGCGCCCGTGACGGCGTGGGAGCGGTTGAGCTTCGTGGAGACGTGCACGGTCAGGCGGGTGGAGCGCATGGCCGCCTCGGTGACGTCGGTGTCGGGCGTGGCCGCGACGAAGTTGCCGCCCATGGCGAAGAAGACCTTCGCCTCGCCGTCGCGCATCGCCTCGATGGAGCGGACGACGTCGTAGCCGTGGTGGCGCGGTGAGGTGATGCCGAACTCGCGGTCGAGGGCGTCGAGGAAGGACGCCGCGGGACGTTCGAAGATGCCCATCGTGCGGTCGCCCTGCACGTTGGAGTGGCCGCGCACCGGGCAGACCCCGGCGCCGGTCCGGCCGATGTTGCCGCGCAGCAGCAGGAAGTTGACGACCTCCCTGATGGTGGGCACGGAGTGCTTGTGCTGGGTGAGGCCCATCGCCCAGCACACGATGGTCCGCTCGGAGGCGAGGACCAGCTCCAGCGCCTTCTCGATGGAAGCGCGGCTGAGGCCGGTGGCGGCGAGTGTCTCGTCCCAGTCCGCCTCGCGGGCGGCCTTGACGAAGTCGTCGTAGCCGTGGGTGTGCTCGTCGACGAACTCCTGGTCGACGGCGCCGGGGGTCGCCAGGATCAGCTTGTTCAGCAGCCGGAACAGGGCCTGGTCGCCGCCGATCCTGATCTGGAGGAACAGGTCGGTCAGGGCCGCGCCCTTCAGGGCGCCCTTCGCGGTCTGCGGGTTCTTGAACCGTTCGAGTCCCGCTTCCGGCAGCGGGTTGACGGAGATGATCCGCGCCCCCGCGTCCTTGGCCTTCTCCAGCGCGGAGAGCATCCGGGGGTGGTTCGTGCCCGGGTTCTGGCCGGCGACGATGATCAGGTCGGCCTGGTGGATGTCCTCCAGGGAGACGCTGCCCTTGCCGATGCCGATGGTCTCCGTGAGCGCGGAGCCGGACGACTCGTGGCACATGTTGGAGCAGTCGGGCAGGTTGTTGGTGCCGAACTCGCGGGCGAACAGCTGGAGCAGGAACGCCGTCTCGTTGCTCGTGCGGCCCGAGGTGTAGAAGAGGGCCTCGTCGGGGGAGGCGAGCGCGCGCAGCTCCTCGGCGATGATCTCGAAGGCCGCCTCCCAGGAGACGGGCCGGTAGTGGCCGTCGTCGTCGGAGCCGGGTGAGGCGTCGCGCTCGAACAGCATGGGCTCCGTGATGCGGCCCTGCTGGCCGAGCCAGTAGCCGCTGCGGGTGGCGAGGTCGGACAGCGGGTGCGCGGCGAAGAACGAGGGCGTCACACGGCGCAGCGTCGCCTCCTCGGCGACGGCCTTGGCGCCGTTCTCGCAGAACTCGGCGATGTGCCGGTGGTCCCCTTCGGGCCAGGCGCAGCCGGGGCAGTCGAAGCCGTTCTTCTGGTTGACCTTGAGCAGGGTGCGGGCGGTGCGGGCCGTGCCCATCTGCCGCTGGGCGATCTGCAGGCTGTGGCGTACGGCGGGGATCCCGGCGGCGGCGTGCTGGGGCGGGGAGACCCGCGGCGCGTCCTGGGCGGGGTCCTGTGCGGGGGGCTTACTGGCCATGGTGCTCTCCCTGTCTGCCGGGCTCCGGGTCGAGAACCCGCACCGCACCGGACGGCGCGAACTGTCTACAATATTCAATGCTCCCACGGGGGCGGTCCGTTGTGATCACGGCCCGCCTGTGACGTGGCCCACCGGCGAAGCGGGGTCCGCCGCTCGCGCGCCCTGGCGGCGACGGCGGCGGCCGGCCGTCCGCCGGGGGCGGCGGGCGGTCGGGAATGTCAGTGGGGCGTGGCAGGATCGGACCCGTGGCTGAGACAGCATCGAAGAAGACCGTGACAGATCGTCCGCGCCTGCTCCTCATGGACGGGCACTCCCTGGCGTACCGGGCGTTCTTCGCGCTGCCCGCGGAGAACTTCACGACCGCGTCGGGCCAGCCGACCAATGCCATCTACGGCTTCGCGTCGATGCTGGCGAACACGTTGCGTGACGAGGCGCCCACGCACTTCGCCGTCGCGTTCGACGTGTCGCGCAAGACCTGGCGCTCCGGTGAGTTCCCGGAGTACAAGGCGAACCGCTCCACGACCCCCGACGAGTTTAAGGGACAGGTCGAACTCATCGGGGAGCTCCTGGACGCGATGCACGCGGACCGCTTCGCCGTCGAGGGCTTCGAGGCGGACGACATCATCGCCACCCTCGTCACCCAGGCCGAGGCCGAGGGCTTCGACGTGCTCATCGTCACGGGCGACCGGGACTCCTTCCAGCTGGTCAGCGACCACACCACGGTGCTGTACCCGACCAAGGGCGTGTCCGAGCTCACGCGCTTCACCCCCGCGAAGGTCCACGAGAAGTATGGACTGACCCCCGCGCAGTACCCGGACTTCGCGGCGCTGCGGGGCGATCCGTCCGACAACCTCCCCGGCATCCCCGGCGTCGGCGAGAAGACCGCCGCGAAGTGGATCAACCAGTTCGGCTCGTTCGCGGAGCTCGTGGAGCGCGCCGACGAGGTCAAGGGCAAAGCCGGCCAGAACTTCCGGGACCACCTCCCGTCGGTCCAGCTCAACCGCCGCCTGACCGAGATGGTCAAGGACGTGCCGCTGCCGAAGCCCGTGTCGCTGCTGGCCCGCGAGCCCTACGACCGCGGTGCGCTGACCGGCCTGCTGGAGCTCCTGGAGATCCGCAACCCGAGCCTGCGCGAGCGGCTGCTCGCCGTCGACCCGGGCGCCGCGGAGGCGGAGCCGCCCGCGCCCGCCGAGGGCATCGCGCTCGACGGCTCCGTCCTCACCACCGGCGAACTCGCCCCCTGGCTCGCCGAGCACGGCACGGTGCCGCTCGGCGTCGCCACGGTCGACACCTGGGCGCTCGGCACGGGCAGCATCACCGAGATCGCCCTCGCCACCGCCGAGGGACCCGCCGCCTGGTTCGACACCACTCAGCTCGACGAGGCCGACGAGCGGGCCCTCACCGCGTGGCTCGGCGACGCCGACCGCCCCAAGGTCCTGCACAAAGCGAAGAACCTTCATAGGGTCCTGCCCGAGCACGGCTGGCACATCAAGGGCGTCGGCATGGACACCGCGCTCGCCGCCTACCTCGTCAAGCCGGGCCGCCGCTCCTTCGAACTGGACTCGCTCGCCGTCGAGTACCTCGGCCGTGAGCTCACCCCGCCCGCGGCGGCCGACGGGCAGCTCGCGTTCGGCACCGACGAGCAGGCCGAGGCCGAGGC
This sequence comes from Streptomyces sp. NBC_01497, assembly GCF_036250695.1. Taxonomy (NCBI): domain Bacteria; kingdom Bacillati; phylum Actinomycetota; class Actinomycetes; order Kitasatosporales; family Streptomycetaceae; genus Streptomyces; species Streptomyces sp. NBC_01497. The sequence continues at coordinate 6,288,952 of NZ_CP109427.1, forward strand.
GCTGATGTCGCAGGCGCGCGCCGTCCTCGACCTCGGTGTCGCGTTCACGGAGCGGCTCACCGAGGTCGGCGCGACTCGCCTCCTCGACGAGATCGAGCTGCCCACCTCCACCATGCTGGCCCGGCTCGAGCGGCACGGCATCGCCGCGGACCGCGCCCATCTGGAGGCGATGGAGCAGCAGTTCGCCGGCGCCGTGCAGCAGGCCGTCAAGGAGGCCCACGCCGCCGTCGGCCGCGAGTTCAACCTCGGCTCGCCCAAGCAGCTCCAGGAGGTGCTCTTCGGTGAACTGGGCCTGCCGAAGACGAAGAAGACCAAGACGGGCTACACCACCGACGCCGACGCCCTCGCCTGGCTCGCCGCGCAGACCGAGCACGAACTTCCCGTGATCATGTTGCGCCACCGCGAGCAGGCCAAGCTGCGGGTCACGGTCGAGGGCCTGATCAAGAGCATCGCGGGCGACGAGCGCATCCACACGACGTTCAACCAGACCGTCGCGGCGACCGGCCGGCTCTCCTCCACCGACCCCAACCTGCAGAACATCCCGGTCCGCACGGACGAGGGCCGGGCCATCCGCCGCGGCTTCGTCGTCGGCGAGGGCTTCGAGTCGCTGATGACCGCGGACTACAGCCAGATCGAACTGCGCGTCATGGCCCACCTGTCGGAGGACGACGACCTCGTCGAGGCATTCGCCTCCGGCGAGGACCTGCACACGACGGTCGCCTCCCAGGTCTTCGACGTCGACAAGGGGTCCGTCGACCCCGAGATGCGGCGCAAGATCAAGGCCATGTCGTACGGGCTGGCCTACGGCCTCTCCGCGTTCGGCCTGTCCGGGCAGTTGGGCATCGAGGCCGCCGAGGCGCGCGTCCTGATGGAGAACTACTTCGAGCGCTTCGGCGGCGTACGGGACTACCTGCGCCGCGTCGTGGACGAGGCACGGGCCACCGGCTACACCGAGACCATGCTCGGCCGCCGCCGCTACCTCCCGGACCTCAACAGCGACAACCGCCAGCGCCGCGAGACCGCCGAGCGCATGGCGCTCAACGCCCCGATCCAGGGCACCGCCGCGGACATCGTCAAGATCGCGATGCTCAACGTGGACCGCGCCCTGACCGAGGCTGCGCTCTCCTCCCGCATGCTGCTCCAGGTCCACGACGAAATCGTCCTGGAGGTCGCCCCCGGCGAGCGGGACGCCGTGGAGGAACTGCTGCGCCGGGAGATGCCGGCCGCGGCCCAGCTCCGCGCCCCGCTCGACGTATCCGTCGGCTACGGGACCGACTGGGAGTCCGCGGCGCACTGACCGCGGCGATCCCGCGGACAGCCGCGGACGACGACCCCTGGTGAACGGTGGGCGGCGACGGCCCGGAAGGGCCGTCGCCGCCCACCGTTCTTTCCGCGTCCGGCCGGCCGTTCCTGTGAGTTCGGGAAGCGGAGGACGACGCACAGGTAGCGAAGTGGTGAAAAGCGGTCAGGGGGCGCTGTGCCCGCACCGGGTGGTGTCGTAGGGTCGCCTGAGTCGGGGCGCGGGAGCGCGAAGTGTCGTTCTGGGGGAGGGTCATTCGTCATGGCAGCGCTATTCGGTCGCAGGCTGCGCAGAGGGGCGACCACGACGGCGGTCGCCGCCGTGGCCATCGCCGCACTCTCCGCCTCGGGAGCCCCCGGTCTCACCGCGCCCCTCACCGGCGCGGGCGGCGGGCAGCAGAGCGCGGGCGACGCGCAGGACTCCACCCCCGACACCGCCAGTGGCAACTCGCGCTACTACACGGACCTTCCGCCGCTCGACTCGCCGACGCCGGCCGCCGGCACCCTGCCGGACCCGGGCACGACGGTCGGCGGTTCCACTGAGTCGGGCATCCCGGCGACCGTGCTCGCCGCGTATAAGCAGGCCGAGCAGGAGCTGCGGGGGACCAACCCGCAGTGCCACCTGCCCTGGCAGCTCCTCGCCGCGATCGGCAAGGTCGAGTCGGGTCAGGCGCGCGGCGGTGACGTCGACGCCAACGGCACGACGCTGCACCCCATACTCGGGCCCGTCCTCAACGGCGACGGGTTCGCGAACATCCCTGACACCGACCACGGCGTCTACGACCAGGACACGGTCCACGACCGCGCCGTCGGGCCCATGCAGTTCATTCCCTCCACCTGGCAGACCTGGGGCCGCGACGCGAACCACGACGGCGTCAAGGACCCCAACAACATCTTCGACGCCGCGCTCGCCACGGGCGCGAAGCTCTGCGCGAGCGATCACGACATGACGGTCCAGGGCGACATGAACGCCGCGATCCTCAGCTACAACCAGTCGCAGGAGTACCTCGACACCGTCCTGTCCTGGTACGAGTACTACCGCAAGGGCACCCACGAGATCCCGGACGGCACGGGCACCCTGCCCACCAGCACCAGCCCGGTCGACCCCTCGCCCTCCGCGGACCCCTTCTCCACCGCGCCGAGCACGCCCGCCCTGCCGACGCAGACGCCGAAGCCCCCGCAGAGCAGCCCGCCGTCCACCCCGACGAAGCCGGGTAAGCCCGGCAAGCCCGGCGGTGGCAGCAGCACCCCGCCGCCCACCAGCCCGCCCGCCACGCCCACGCCCGTCCTGAAGAGTCTGGCGAAGACCGCGGGCGACGCGCTGACCGCCATGGCGGGCGCGCTGTTCGACGGGCACGCCGAGGTCCGCGCGCTCGACAGCACGGGCAAGCCGATGGCCGGGATCGCCGTCACCTTCGAGATCACCGGTGCCACGGACGCGCACTTCGACGGCGGCGCCACCACCAAGACCACCGTCACCACCGGCAAGGACGGCACCGCGAGTGCCCCCGCCGTCCGGGCCGGCGAGGACGTGGGCGCGTTCAGCGTGCGGGCCACCGCGGGCAAGGCGCCCGCCGCCGACTTCAAGGCCTCCGTCACCCCGCACAGCGCCGACGCGCTCGTCTACCTCGGCAAGGACGGCGACCAGAGCACCGAGGCCGGGGCGGAGTTCAAGACCCCCATCGCCGTCAAGGCCACGCTGAAGGGCGAGGTCGCGGCCAAGGTGGCCGTGTCCGCGGCGATCGTGGACGACAAGGGCAATCCGGTGGCGGCCGGCGGGCCGTCCTTCAAGAACGCCGACGGCACGCTCGTCACGACCCTGTCCGGGCTGACGACGGCCGCGGACGGCACCCTGACCCTGCCGACGCTCGTCGCGGGCAAGGACGCCGGCACGTACCTGATCACGCTCACGGCTGCGAACGGCGGCGGCAGCGTGAGCGTCAAGGTGACGGTCACTGAGGCGACCACCCCGTCCGACCCGCCGTCCGACGACCCGTCGCCCTCGCCGTCCGCCTCGGCCAAGTAGCCACCCGGGCGCCACGCACGTGCCCGCCCCCGTCCGGCCCGTCCGAACGGGGGCGGCGCCGTGCCGGGACCCGCATCGCCCGGGACCCGGACCCGGACCCGGACCCGCCCGAAGCCGTCCGCACGAGGCCCGCGCGTACGCCTGATCCCACGCGCCCGCACGCGGTGTGCAGGCCGCCGCGCGCCGGCCCCACCCGGGGCCGGCGCCGTCACGTGATCCCGGCTCAGTGCTTGCGTGGCTGCAGGCGCCGCGTCGGCCGGGCCGTGGACGGGTCCTCCGGCCAGGGGTGGCGCGGATACCGGCCGCGCAACTCCGCGCGCACCGCCCGGTACCCCTCCTGCCAGAACGACGCCAGGTCCGCCGTGACCGCCGCGGGGCGGCCCGCGGGCGACAGCAGGTGCACCACCACGGGCACGCCCGCCACCGTGGGGGTCTCCCGCAGCCCGAACAGCTCCTGCAGTTTGACCGCGAGCACCGGCTGCTCGCCCTCGTAGTCGACCCGCACGCGCGACCCGCTCGGCACCTCGATGCGCTCCGGCGCCAGCTCGTCAAGCCGCCCGGCCTCGCCCCTCGCCCAGGGCAGCAGCCGCCGCAGCGCCTGCCCCGCGTCGATCCTGGCCAGGTCCGCCCGGCGCCGGGCCCGCGACAGCTCGGGCTCCAGCCAGTCGTCCGCGTGCTCCAGCAGCGCCGAATCCGACACGTCCGGCCAGCCGCCGCCCACGGCGCGCCGCAGGAATGCCAGCCGGTCCCGCAACTGCCGCGCCTCGCGCGTCCAGTGCAGCAGCCCCGGGCCTTCGCGCCGCAGCCCGTCGAGCAGCGCGTCCCGTACGAGCCCGGCCGCCGGGTTGCGCAGCGGCCGTACGGACAACTCGACCGCGCCCAGCCGCTCCACGCGCCTGGCCACCACGTCGCCGTCCTGCCAGTGGACCTCCTCGGCCGCCGAACGCAGCGCCCCCGCCGCCTCAAGCGCCGTGCCCTCGTCGATGACGGCCGCCAGCCGCACCCGGGCCGCCGGTGCCGTCGCGGGCCGGTCCGCCACCGCGACGGCCAGCCACTCCTGGCCGCGCAGCCGGGATCCCTCGGTGAGTTCCGCGCCCGTCCCCGACACCATCAGGTACGTCCCGCCGCCACGCGCCCCTGCCACCCGCTCCGGGAAGGCGAGCGCGGCGACCAGACCCGCCACCGCGTCGTCGCCGCCGCGGCCGCCCCGCCGCCCGCGCACCGCGTCGGGGAGCGCGCCCTCCAGCCGCCGCACCTCCTGGCGCCACCGCGCGCCGTACGCGTCGCCGCCCGCGCGCGCCGCCCGTAGAGCCGCCGCCAGGTCGTCGCCGTAGGAGCGCGGAGGCTCCTCGCTCAGCAGGGCGACGACCTCCGCCGCGGCCCGCGCGCCGACCCGCTCGGCACCGTCCAGCAGGGCCCGTGCCAGCCGGGGGTGCACACCCAGCCGGGCCAGCCGGGCGCCGCGCGGCGTGGCCCTGCCAGTGCCGGGCTCCGTCGCGCCGATCGCTGCCAGCACCTCGCGCGCCGCCGCCAGCGCGCCGGCCGGCGGCGCGTCGAGCAGTGCGAGGCCCGAGGCGTCCGGGTCGCCCCAGCACGCGGCTGCCAGCGCGAACGCCGTCAGGTCCGCGACCTTGATCTCCGGCGCGGGGAACCGGGCGAGGCGGCCGTGGTCGGCCTCGGGCCAGCACCGGTACACCGCGCCGGGCGCCTCGCGCCCGGCGCGGCCCGCGCGCTGCGTGGCGCCCGCCTGCGACACCCGGACCGTCGCCAGAGCGCTCAGGCCGCGCGCGTGGTCCGTGCGCGGTTCGCGGGCGAGCCCCGCGTCCACCACCACCCGTACGCCCGGCACCGTCAGGCTCGACTCGGCGACCGCCGTCGCCAGCACCACCCGCCGCCCGCCCGTGGGCCCGGCGAGGACCGCGTCCTGCACGGCGGCGGGCGCCCGCCCGTGCACCTGGAGCACCTCGGCGCCGAGTTCGCCGGTGTCGCCCAACTGCCCGGCCACGCGGCCGATCTCACCGACGCCCGGCAGGAAGACCAGGACGTCCCCGGTGCGTTCGGCGAGCGCCCTGCGCACCACCGACGCCACGTGCGTCAGCAGCGCGGGATCGACCCGCATGCTGTGCGGCGGCCGCACGGGCCGGGCCGGCGGCGCCCACACCACGTCCACCGGGTGGGCGACACCGCCGGCCTCCACCACGGGCGCGTCCCCGAGGAGCGCGGACCAGCCGGCCGCGTCCGTCGTCGCGGACGCCGCCACCAGCCGCAGTTCCGGCCGCAGGGCCGCTCGTACGTCCAGCAGGAACGCGGCAGCCGTGTCGGCGTCCAGGTGCCGCTCGTGGCACTCGTCCAGGATCACCACGTCCACGCCCGCCAGCTCCTGGTCGCGCTGGAGCCGCTGGAGCAGGACGCCGGTGGTCACCACCTCCACGACCGTGTCGGGCCCCACCGCGCGCTCCCCGCGCACCGTGAACCCCACCCGCTGCCCGGCGCGCTCGCCCAGCAGCCACGCCATCCGGCGGGCCGCCGCGCGCGCCGCGATCCGCCGCGGCTCGGCGACGAGGACCCGTCGCACCGGACCGCCGCCGGGCAGCAGCCCCGCGAGCGCCAGCGGTACGAGGGTCGTCTTGCCGGTGCCCGGCGGCGCGCAGAGCACCGCGCACCCGGCCGCGTCGAGCGCCGCGGTCAGTTCCGGCAGCACCGCCTTGACGGGCAGGGCGGCGAGCGCGTCGGCGCGCGGGGACGTCACGCGTCAGTCCCGTACGCAGACGAAGATCGCGGTGCCCGGCAGCAGCCGCCCGCGCAGCGGCGACCAGCCACCCCACTCCTGCGTGTTCCACGCCGGCCACTCCGGCTCGACCAGGTCCACCAGCCGGAACCCGGACGCCGTCAGGTCCCGTACCCGGTCGCCGAGGGTCCTGTGGTGCTCCACGTACACCGCGTTGCCCTCCTCGTCCTGCTCGACGTAGGGCGTGCGGTCGAAGTACGGCATCGTCGCGGTCAGGCCCTCGGGGCCCGGTTCGTCGGGGAACGCCCAGCGCACCGGGTGCGTCACCGAGAACACCCACCGGCCGCCGGGCCGCAGCACCCGGTGCACCTCGTGGAAGACCTTCGCGGAGTCGGCGACGAACGGCACCGCGCCGTACGCGGAACACGCCAGGTCGAACGCGCCGTCGCGGAACGGCAGCACCCCCGCGTCGGCCTGGACCAGCGCGAGCGGGCGGGCCCGCTCGTCGTCGATGCGGCGGCCGTGCTGGAGCTGGCGGTGCGAGAGGTCAAGGGCGACGGGCCGGGCCCCCTGCGCCGCGAGCCAGCGCGAGCACTGGGCGGCACCCGCGCCGATCTCCAGGACGTCGAGCCCGCTCAGCGACTCCAGCGGGCCGAGGAGTTCCGCCTCCATCTCGTCCAGGCCCTCGGGGCACCAGACGAAGCGGTCGTCGCCGAGGAACGTGCCGTGCTCACTCTGGTACTCGTCGGCGTTCCTGTCCCACCACCCGCGGTTCGCGCGGGAACTCTCGGCTTCACCGGCGCCGCGGCGGGCGGCCTCCGGTTCGCTGCCTTCGTCCTCCCCGTCGCCGTCCGCGGGTGCTTCGTGCCCCGCCTCGTACAGAAGGGGGTCGTAGGGCGCCGCGCGGTCCTCGTGCGCGGGCGGCTGCGGGGTACTGGTGCGGGGCTCGTGTGCTCCGGGCTCTTGGATCATCGTGTCCGTCGTCGTAGGGTGCGTGCAGTCTCCGAAGGGACCGGCCGCAACGGCCGGCCGCTGGGCCGAGTGTGGCAGCGGGCCGCCCGCGACCGCCCGGCCGGGTCCTGGGTGCGGGGCCGGGCGGGCGGACGGAAGCGGGGCCCGCGCGACGTGCCACTTTCCGGTATGCGAGGTTCCGCCCCGGGTGTGCGCCTTCGCGCATTGACCATGCCTGGCTGCCCCCGTATGCTAAAGGTTGCGCTGCGGGCTTGCGCGCCTCAGACGTAGCAGCCGCGCTCGCATCTGTTCGGAGTTCCTCGCTCGTCGAGGCGCCCATCCGGCCGGTAGGTACCGACCGGGGCGGGCGCTCAATGGCGTGTCCGGTTCTTCCACAGACGCGATATCGGGCTCTCGGCGTAGCAGTACCTACGACTCACTGTCCGTACCGGAGCCCTTTCCCACATGACGAGCAGCACCGAGACCACCGCCACCACCCCGCAGGTTGCGGTCAACGACATCGGTAACGAGGAAGCCTTCCTCGCCGCGATCGACGAGACGATCAAGTACTTCAACGACGGCGACATCGTCGACGGCGTCATCGTGAAGGTCGACCGGGACGAGGTCCTGCTCGACATCGGTTACAAGACCGAGGGTGTCATCCCCTCCCGCGAGCTTTCGATCAAGCACGACGTCGACCCCAATGAGGTCGTCGCCGTGGGCGATGAGATCGAGGCCCTGGTCCTCCAGAAGGAGGACAAGGAAGGCCGTCTCATCCTGTCCAAGAAGCGCGCTCAGTACGAGCGCGCCTGGGGCACGATCGAGAAGATCAAGGAAGAAGACGGGATCGTCACCGGTACGGTCATCGAGGTCGTCAAGGGTGGTCTCATCCTCGACATCGGCCTCCGTGGCTTCCTGCCGGCCTCCCTGGTCGAGATGCGCCGCGTGCGCGACCTCCAGCCCTACGTGGGCAAGGAGCTCGAAGCCAAGATCATCGAGCTGGACAAGAACCGCAACAACGTGGTCCTGTCCCGCCGTGCCTGGCTGGAGCAGACGCAGAGCGAGGTCCGCCAGACCTTCCTCACCACCCTGCAGAAGGGTCAGGTGCGCTCCGGCGTCGTCTCCTCCATCGTCAACTTCGGTGCGTTCGTGGACCTCGGCGGTGTCGACGGTCTCGTGCACGTCTCGGAGCTGTCCTGGAAGCACATCGACCACCCGTCCGAGGTCGTCGAGGTCGGCCAGGAGGTCACGGTCGAGGTCCTGGACGTCGACATGGACCGCGAGCGTGTCTCCCTGTCGCTGAAGGCGACGCAGGAAGACCCGTGGCAGCAGTTCGCCCGTACGCACCAGATCGGCCAGGTCGTCCCCGGCAAGGTCACGAAGCTGGTGCCGTTCGGCGCGTTCGTCCGTGTGGACGAGGGCATCGAGGGTCTGGTCCACATCTCCGAGCTGGCCGAGCGCCACGTGGAGATCCCGGAGCAGGTCGTCCAGGTCAACGACGAGATCTTCGTCAAGGTCATCGACATCGACCTGGAGCGCCGCCGCATCAGCCTCTCGCTGAAGCAGGCCAACGAGTCCTTCGGTACCGACCCGGCCTCGGTCGAGTTCGACCCGACGCTCTACGGCATGGCCGCGTCGTACGACGACCAGGGCAACTACATCTACCCCGAGGGCTTCGACCCCGAGACCAACGACTGGCTCGAGGGCTACGAGACTCAGCGCGAGGTGTGGGAGACCCAGTACGCCGAGGCGCAGCAGCGCTTCGAGCAGCACCAGGCGCAGGTCATCAAGTCCCGCGAGGCCGACGAGGCCGCTGCGGCCGAGGGTGCGGCGGCTCCGGCCGCCGGCCAGGGCAGCGCTCCGGCGGCGTCCGGCGGCTCGTACTCCTCGGAGTCCACGGACAACTCCGGCGCTCTCGCGTCGGACGAGGCCCTGGCCGCGCTGCGCGAGAAGCTGGCCGGCGGCCAGAGCTGACGCTCACGCGGTACGGACCGGCGCTCCGGCGCTGATGTCGTGAGGAAGGCCCGTTCCCCTCGGGGAGCGGGCCTTCCGCATGTCCGGAGCCGGGGCGGGGACGGGGAGGCGGACGGGCGGGCGCCGGGCGCACGCCCGTGGCCCGGCACGGCGCCGGGTCCCCGTCACCGTGGCGGGGATCCCGCCCGTAACAGTGGTGAGCGGAAGGCAACGCGGGGGACCACGCGCGGCAGACGGCACGAAACATGCCATTGACATGATCCCGACGACCTGATGATCAGGAAGGGGTCCGGGACATGCGTCAGACACCCATTACCGATTCCACGGGCACGAGCCGGCGCGGGTTCCTGCGCACGGTGGGGATCACCGGCGGCGCGGGCGCCATGCTCGCCACCATGGGCGCCATGGGGCTGGCCCCCACCGCCGCGCAGGCAGCCGAGCGTGAAGCGGGTTACCGTGCGCCGCGGACCGGCGACTTCACCCTCAAGGGCAGAGCGGCGGCCAAGGTCGTCGTCGTCGGCGGCGGCATCGCGGGCCTCGCCTGCGCTTACGAGCTGGGCAAGGCCGGCTACGACTGCACGATCCTGGAGGCCCGCGACCGCAGCGGCGGCCGGAACTTCACCGTGCGCGGCGGGGACACCACCACCGACACCTACGGCAACCGCCAGACCGCGCACTTCAGCGACGGCCAGTACATGAACGCGGGCCCCGCGCGGCTCGCGCAGTGGATGCTCACCCTCGACTACTGCCGCGAACTCGGCGTGCCCATCGAGGCGTTCACCAACCAGAACGCCAACGCCTACCTCTTCAACGAGAAGAGCGGCATGACGGCGCCGACCCGCTACCGCACCGCCAAGGCCGACCTGTACGGATACGTCTCCGAACTGCTCGCGAAGGCCACCGACAAGGGCGCGCTCGACGGGGCGGTCACCGCCGACGACCAGGACCGGCTCCTGGAGTGGCTCAAGGACTTCGGCGACATCGGGGACTCGCTCACCTACACGGGCAGCGCCCGCCGCGGCTACAGCACGGACCCCGGCGCGGCCGGGACTCCGGGTGTCGTACGGGGTTCCGTACCGTCCCTGTCCGACGTGCTGTCCACTGGTGTGGGCCGGTACTTCTCCTTCGAGTTCGACTACGACATGGCCATGATGATGTTCCAGCCGGTGGGCGGCATGGACCAGATACCCAAGGCCCTCACCAGGGCCATCGGGAGCAGGCGCGTCAGGACCGGAGCCGTGGTCGGCGGCATCACCGACACGGCGCACGGCGTCACCGTCACCTACACGCAGGACGGGCGCGAGCACGCGATCGACGCCGACTACTGCATCGCCGCGCTGCCCCCGCACATCCTCGCCGCCACGCCGCACAACCTCGGCAGCGCGGTGCAGGGGGCGCTCCAGGCCGTCACCCCGGTCTCCGCCGGCAAGATCGGGCTGGAATACCGCAGCCGCTGGTGGGAGGAGAAGCTGCGCATCTACGGCGGCATCACCGAGACCGACATGGACCTCAGCCACATCTGGTACCCGTCGTACGGCTACCACGGCAGCCGCGGCGTGGTCATCGGTTACTACAACACCGGTACGAACGCGGACGCCTACGGGGCGCTGAGCCCCGCCGGCCGGGAGAGTCGCGCGGTGGCCCAGGGCGTGAAGATCCACGGCGACATCTACCGCACCGAACTGGCTACTTCGTTCTCGCACCACTGGCGTCAGACCCCGCACCTCCTCGGTGCCTGGCACAGCATGAAGGGCGGCCCGGACGCCGCCGCGTACGCACCGCTCAACGAGGCCGCCGGGCATGTCTACTTCGCGGGCGACTACCTCTCGTACGCCGACGCCTGGCAGCACGGAGCGTTTTCCTCGGCACGCAGGGTGGTGACTACACTGCACCAGCGCGTCCTCGCCTGAACCAGGGGCCGAGTACCCGGCTGAACACGGGCGGGAGGCGCGGGCGGGGAATGCCCGCGCCTCCCGGTGTGTTCTTGCGGGGGAACAGCAGGAGGAGGAGCGGTAATCGTGCTTGATCCGCAGGATTTGTACGAGTGGGACCCCAAGGGCCTCAGCGCGGTCGACATGGCCCTGGCGCAGGAGACGGCCGGATTGGTCATGCTCTACCACTTCGACGGATACATCGACGCGGGCGAGACCGGCGACCAGATCGTGGAGAACCTGCTGGAAGCCCTCCCGCACCAGGTGGTTGCCCGCTTCGACCACGACCGGCTGGTGGACTACCGGGCGCGACGGCCGCTGCTGACTTTCAAGCGCGACCGGTTCACGCAGTACGAGACGCCGTCGCTGGACGTACGCATGGTGCAGGACGCCACGGGCGCGCCGTTCCTGCTGCTGGCGGGCCCCGAGCCGGACGTCGAGTGGGAGCGGTTCGCCGCAGCCGTCGAGCAGATCGTGGAGCGCCTCGGAGTGCGCCTCGTGGTCAACTTCCACGGCATCCCGATGGGCGTCCCGCACACCCGTCCCGTCGGCATCACACCGCACGGCAACCGTACGGACCTCACGCCCGGCCACCGCAGCCCCTTCGACGAGGCCCAGATCCCGGGCAGCGCGGAGTCGCTGGTGGAGCTGCGGCTGATGGAGGCCGGACACGACGTGCTGGGAGTGGCGGCGCACGTGCCGCACTACGTCGCGCGTTCCTCGTACCCGGACGCGGCACTGACGGCGCTGGAGACGATCACCGCGGCGACGGGCCTGGTCCTGCCGGCCGTGGCGCACGCCCTGCGCACGGAGGCCCAGCGCACCCAGACCGAGATCGAGCGGCAGTTGGGCGAGGGCGACGAGGACCTGGTCACCATGGTCCAGGGCCTTGAGCACCAGTACGACGCGATCATCGGGGCCGAGACCAGGGGCAGCCTGGTGGCCGAGCCCGCGGAGATCCCCTCGGCGGACGAGATCGGTCTCGAATTCGAGAAGTTCCTCGCCGAACGCGAAGGCGAGGGCGGGAACTGACGAACCGCCGGACCGGCCGGTGCGGGCCCTGAGGGGACGCGTGAGCGGCCGGGCGGCACGGGAGCCCGCCCCCCGAACGTGCACCGGGAGCCCGCAAGGCGACCGGCGGACGGCACGCACAGCGGTGGAAGACGGTGGGACCAACGGCCCGCGCGAAGCCTGACGGCTTGGCGCGGGCCGCGCCGCTGTCCGCAGCGTGCCGTGCCCGCGCCGGACTTCGGGGCGCGGCCACTGAGTAGGCTGAGGCTCATGCTGAGAGTGGGGCTCACGGGCGGTATCGGCTCGGGCAAGAGCGAGGTCGCGAAGCTGCTGGTGTCGTACGGCGCGGTACTGGTCGACGCCGACCGGATCGCACGGGAGGTCGTGGAGCCCGGTACGCCGGGTCTGGCGGCGGTGGTCGCCGAGTTCGGCGACGGGATCCTGACCGAGGAGGGCACCCTGGACCGGCCCCGGCTCGGGGCGGTCGTCTTCGCGGACGAGGAACGCCGCCGGGCCCTGAACGCGATCGTCCACCCGCTCGTGCGGGAGAGGTCCGCCGAACTGGAGCGGTCGGCCGGCGACGACGCGATCGTCGTGCAGGACGTCCCGCTGCTGGTCGAGGGCGGGATGATGAGCCATTTCGACGTCGTCCTCGTCGTGGACGCCTCGCCCGGCACCCAGCTCGACCGGCTCGTACGGCTGCGCGGCATGACAGCGGACGACGCGCGGCGGCGGATGACCGCGCAGGCCACCCGTGAGCAGCGGCGCGCCGCCGCGGACGTGGTGATCGACAACGACGGTCCGCGTGAGGCCCTGGAGCCACGGGTGCGGTCGGTGTGGGGCGAACTGGAGCGGCGCGCCGCGTCGCCGGGTGAGCACGCCGGGTGAATGCGGGGCCGCCGCGGCCCGCCGGTCTCGGCCCGCGGGGGGCGGAGCCGACACGTCGTGTCGCGGGCACCCGGTGCGGGTGCCCTTCGCCCTGGGGCTCAGAGCGCTGTCGCGACCAGCACCACCGCGAGCAGCAGGGCCACTGCCCCCACCGCGACGAACCCGGCGTCGAGCAGTGTCCTTCGATGTCTCGGCAGCGCCACGTCCCGCGGATCCCGCGGGTCGTAGGCAAGGACGACCACCGACCCGACCTCCAGATCGACGGGTGAGACGAGCTCCATCACCCGGCCGTCCGCCGTCTCGAACTGGAGCATCGGCCGCTCGGCACCCGGCGGCGGACGCATCACGAGTGCGACCGCCGAGGTGCCGCTCGCCAGGATCTGCCGGGTCCTGTACAGACCGTAGGCGCCCGCGAGCAGCGCGAGGAGCCCGCCGAAAGCGACGGACCCCGCGAAGACGATCTGCACTCCGTGATGCTAATCGGACCGGCGGGAGCGTGGGATGCGAGCGTCGGCGCGTTGACGCACATCTGACGCGGACCCCATCCCGACGGCGTAACCTCCCCCGGCCCCCTCCCTCACGGATGGTGGTGCAAGTGCCTGGGCGGGCGCTGCCGCCGCGCGCCGTAGACCGGTTCGTACGGCGGGACGTCACGGCCCGGCTGGAAGTGCGCCCCCTGCCGCATCCGATGGACGATCACCGCGAGGTCGACGACCGCGATCAGTGCCAGGGCGGCGCACACGCCCGCCAGCACCGGCACGGACACCAGCGCGAAGACCGCGGCGGCGCCCCCGCACCAGATCAGACCCCAGACACTCAGCCAGAACCGCAAGCGCAGCGCGCTGCGCGCCGTGACCGGTTCGTTTCCCGTGCGCATGACGCATCCACCTCCTCCGTCCCCTCCTCACGGGAGTACCCGATGGGGAGCGTTCGAAGCGGGGCGGGAGCGGCGATCGGGGTGGGCTCGCGACCGGGCGCACGGGCCCGGCGGCCCATCGTCCGGGACCGTCCCACGCACCGGGTCAGCCGTCCCGCGCCGCGGAAGACGCCGTGCGTCAGTGGCCGTGCGTCAATCGCCGTGCGTCAGTGCACGAAACGGTAACTGCGCCAGGGCGGATTCCCGGCGGAGATGGTGTCTGTCAGGGTCGTCGCGATGTAGTCCGCGTTCGCGCCCGAGCAGTTGAGCGTGGGATAGGCGATCAGGTCCACGAGCGTGCCGTTCTCCACGGCGCGCGCCCCCGTCGGGGCGAAGCGGTGGCAGCCGGTGACGACCGGGTTGTTGACCTGGATCACGCGGTCACCGCTCGTGAGGTGGTCGACCGGCCCCACGGCGGTCCTGCCGAGATCCGAGCACCCGCCGGCCAGCCCTGCGGTCAGGAGCGCCGCACAGGTGGCGCCGGCGAGGCGCCAGTGCTGGTTCACGAACATGAGCCGTCCTCGTCTTCGCGGGGGGCGGTGCGCGGTCGCCGCACGGATGCCGGTGATGGCACCACCCTGCCGGACCGGGCACGGCGCGGCACGCGCTGTACGGCCGGCCGGGGGACGGGCCCGGCGCGCCCGCGCGAGGAGCGTGCCGGGCGTCGCGCCGAGGCCCCGTGGCGTGCTGCCGGGACAGCCCGCGACCCGCCGCCGGGGCCTTGGCTGACGGCGGGCACCGGAGGACCTCGCCCCCTCGCGGCGGCGGACTTACGGTGGAAGAGGGACTCGCTTTCGGCTTCAGGGGGCCGTCATGGTCGAGGTTTGGGTCATAGCAGCAGTCGTCGTGGTGTGCGCCGTGCTGGTGTACGTGATGGCCGCGGCGAGGGTCGTCAAGCAGTACGAGCGGGGCGTGGTCTTCCGCTTCGGCCGGCTGGTGCGCGGGGTGCGGGGTCCCGGCTTCCAGTTCGTTGTGCCGTTCGTGGACCGGCTGCACAAGGTGAACATGCAGATCGTGACGATGCCGGTGCCCGGCCAGGACGGCATCACGCGGGACAACGTCACCGTCCGGGTCGACGCCGTCATCTACTTCAAGGTCGTGGACGCGTCGGACGCCCTGGTGAAGGTGGAGGACTACCGGTTCGCGGTCTCCCAGATGGCGCAGACGTCCCTGCGCTCCATCATCGGCAAGAGCGATCTCGACGACCTCCTGTCCAACCGGGAGAAGCTCAACCAGGGCCTGGAGCTCATGATCGACAGCCCCTCGGTCGGCTGGGGCGTGCAGATCGACCGCGTCGAGATCAAGGACGTGTCGCTGCCGGAGACGATGAAACGGTCGATGGCCCGGCAGGCGGAGGCGGACCGGGAGCGCCGCGCGCGCATCATCAACGCGGACGCGGAGCTGCAGGCGTCGAAGAAGCTGTCGCAGGCCGCACACGAGATGGCGCGGCAGCCGGCCGCGCTCCAGCTGCGGCTGCTGCAGACGATCGTCGCGGTGGCGGCGGAGAAGAACTCGACACTCGTCCTGCCGTTCCCCGTCGAACTGCTGCGCTTTTTGGAGCGGGCCACCCCGGCGGAGGCCGCGCAGGCGGTGCGGGCGGTGTCGGACGTGGCCGAGGCGGGCGCCCCGCAGGCCGGGCAGAAGGGGCCCGCCCCGGGAAGCACTGAGCCCGGCGCCGACGCGGCCGGGGAAGAACCCCCGCCGGGCGCCGACGGCGCGACGGACACGGAACGGGTGGACGCACGGGCACCGGCGGGCCGCGGCACGGGCTCGCCCCCGTCGGCAGATGGCGGTTCGGGGCCCGGCTGAACGGCGGGTCGGGATCAGGGCGAACGCGACGGGCCCGGGCTCCGGCCGCACGCGCCGCGGCCGGCGTGCGGCGGCACGCCCCGGAGCAGGGGACCGGCCGACGCCGGGGCGGTCCCGCACAGCGGGGGAGTGGGGCCCCGCCCCCGTCGCGCACACCGCGATCCGTGCCGCGGCCGCAGGGCCCCGGACCGCTGCCGCATGACCCCGGACCTGGCAGAACGTCGCGCCGGGACGGGATGTCAGACCCCTTGCCTAGACTCGCAGAGGTCGGATGGATCAGTGGATCGTGCGGGAGGGGGTCGGTGATGGCCGTGGCGTACGGGGCGGGGCTCGCGCGGTGCGCCGCCGTCTTCCTGCCCGCCGAGCTGCCTCGTGAGGGGCGGATCGCGTTCTGGGCACCCGAAGGGTCACTCCCGCAGGACGCGTACCCGCAGGAGAGGGCCGGGCGGCTGACGGTCCTGCGGTGGGGCGGCGCCGGCCCGGCGGCCGAGGACGTGCCGGCCGTGATCATGCCCGTGGGCGAGGCGGTGCCGCTGCTCGTGCGCGCCAGAGCGGACAGGTCGGCCCACCCCGCCACCGCCTGCTGGGGCGCGGCGGCGCTGCACGCGCTGCAGCTCGTCGCCCGCGGCAGACTGCTGCCCGGGCTCACCGCGAGAGACCACGACGCGTGGCGGGCGGGCCCACTCGACGCGGAGGACATCGCCCAGCTCCGGGCGGTCGCCGCGGCGATGCCGCCTGAGGGATACGCGGTTCCCGCGCCCGAGCCGCCCAGGGAGGCGGCGGCCGGGCCGTGGGTGTCCGACCCCGAGGCCCTGGTGCGCGCCTTCCTCGACGCGGTCGCCGACACCCTGCCGCGCACCCCGGCCGCCGCGTTCGCCGCGGGCGCGCCGTTCGCCGCGCGGGCCCCGCAGCGGCTGCCCGGTGCCCGCACCTGGGCCGCCGAGGCGGCAGCCGGGATGGATGCCGGCGTACGGATCTCGCTGCGGCTCGACCTGTCGGCGTTCGAGGCCTTCGACCGGGAGCCCGACCCCGGGCCCGGCGCGGCCGGCGCCCCGGGTACCCGGCGTGCGGCGGTCGCGCTCGTCCAGGTGCACAGCCTCGCCGACCCGACCCTCGTGGTGGACGCGGCGCGGCTGTGGGCCGGGGAGGGGGAGGAGGCACTCGGGCCGCGTGCCCGCGTCGACGCGCTGCTCGCGCTGCGCCGGGCGGCCCGTGTGTGGCCACCGCTCGGCCGCCTCACCGAGCAGGACGTCCCCGACGCGGTCGCGCTCGCCGAGGACGAGCTGTACGACCTGCTGGGACCCGCCGCGGGCGCACTGGCCGCCGCGGGCGTCGCGGTGCACTGGCCCAAGGAGCTGGCCCGTACGCTCACGGCGGCCGCGGTCGTCCGCTCGGCGCGCATGGCGCCCGGCTCGGCCACGGACGGGACGGTGTTCTTCGACAGCGCGGAACTCCTCGCGTTCGACTGGCAGATCGCGCTCGACGGGGACCCGCTCACGCAGGCCGAGATGGACATGCTGGCGGAGTCCCACCGGCCCGTGGTGCGGCTTCGGGACCGCTGGGTCGTCGTCGACGCCGCACTCGTACGCAAGGCGCGCAAGCGGGAGTTGGGGCTGCTCCAGCCGTCCGAGGCGCTGGCCGTCGCGCTCACCGGCAGCGCCGAGGTCGACGGCGAGAGCGTCGAGGCGGTGCCGACGGGCGCGCTCGCCGCCCTGCGCGACCGCATCACCGCGGGGCCCGGGAGCCTGCCCCAGCCGCCAGGACTCGACGCGACCCTGCGCGACTACCAGCTGCGTGGCCTCGCCTGGCTCGACCTGATGACGTCGCTCGGCCTCGGCGGCTGCCTCGCCGACGACATGGGACTGGGCAAGACGATCACGCTGATCGCCCTGCATCTGCACCGCGAGCGACGCGCCGAGGCGGGCGGCGGCGCGGGTGAGCCACCCACCCTGGTGGTGTGTCCCGCCTCGCTCCTCGGCAACTGGCAGCGCGAGATCACCCGGTTCGCGCCCGGCACGCCGGTGCACCGCTTCCACGGCGCGGGCCGCTCGCTGGACGGCGTCGGGCGCGGCTTCGTCCTGACGACATACGGCACGATGCGCTCCAGCGCGGAGCAACTGGCGGCACACCGCTGGGGGATGGTCGTCGCCGACGAGGCCCAGCACGTCAAGAACCCGTTCTCGGCGACGGCGAAGGCGCTACGCACGGTCCCGGCCGCCGCGCGGATCGCCCTCACTGGCACACCCGTCGAGAACAACCTGTCCGAGCTGTGGGCGCTCCTCGACTGGACCACCCCGGGGCTGCTGGGCCCGCTCAAGACGTTCCGGGCCCGCCACGCCCGCATCGTGGAGCACGTGGAGAACGCGCGGGCCGCGGGCATCAAGGACACCGACAACGAGCAGGCCGTCGACCGGCTCGCCCGCCTCGTCCGGCCGTTCCTGCTGCGCCGCAAGAAGTCCGACCCCGGCATCGTGCCCGAACTGCCGCCCAAGACGGAGACCGACCACCCCGTGGCTCTGACCAGGGAACAGGCGTCCCTGTACGAGGCGGTGGTCCGCGAGACCCTGGGGGCGATCGAGGAGGCGAAGGGCATCGAGCGGCGCGGCCTCGTCATGAAGCTGCTGACGTCGCTCAAACAGATCTGCAACCACCCCGCCCAGTTCCTCAAGGAGGAGGCGCCGCCCGCGCGCGGCGACCGGCGGGGCGGTGGCGGCGGCGCGGTCCGCCTGGCCGGCCGGTCCGGCAAGCTCGCCCTGCTCGACGAACTCCTCGACACGATCCTCACGGAGGACGGGTCGGTGCTGATCTTCACGCAGTACGTGTCGATGGCGCGGCTGCTGACCGCGCACCTGGCGAGCCGCGCGGTGCCCGCCCAGCTCCTGCACGGCGGCACGCCCCTCACCGAGCGCGAGCGGATGGTGGACCGCTTCCAGGCGGGCGAGGTCCCCGTGTTCGTACTGTCCCTCAAGGCCGCAGGAACCGGGCTGAACCTCACCCGCGCCGGTCATGTCGTCCACTTCGACCGGTGGTGGAACCCCGCCGTGGAGGAGCAGGCGACGGACCGCGCGTACCGGATCGGCCAGACCCAGCCCGTCCAGGTGCACCGGCTCATCACCGAGGGGACCGTCGAGGACCGCATCGCCGAGATGCTCGCGTCCAAACGGGCGCTCGCGGACGCCGTCCTCGGCTCCGGCGAGGCGGCGCTGACCGAGCTCACCGACCGGGAGCTCGCCGATCTGGTGTCCCTGCGGAGGCCGTCATGACCGCGCCGGCGCCGCGCCGGACGCGCCCCGACGACCGGCGTGCCACGTTCCGCGCGATGCCCCCGCGCCCCACGCCCGAGGGCCCGTTCGCGGCGACCTGGTGGGGCAACGCATGGCTCGCGTCGATGGAGGACACGGCCCTCGACCCGGCCAGGCTCGGCCGCGGCCGGGCCTACGCGGACCGGGGCCACGTCGACGCCATCACCGTGACCCCCGGCAAGGTCATGGCGTACGTCCACGGCAGCCGGCCCCGGCCGTACCGCACGGAGATCCGGCTGCGCACCCTGGCCGACGACGACTGGGAGGACCTGCTCGACAGCGCCGCCGACCGGCCCGACCACATCGCCGCCCTCCTCGACAAGGACATGCCGCACAGCCTCGCCGACCTGTCCGAGCTGCTGCCCGCGGCCGGCGACCTGGTGCCGGACTGCTCCTGCCCCGACGACGGTTACCCCTGCAAGCACGCAGCCGCGCTGTGCTACCAGACGGCGCGGCTGCTCGACGCGGACCCGTTCGTCCTGCTGTTGGTGCGGGGCCGCGCGGAGCACGAGATCCTCGCGGAGCTGACCCGCCGCAGCGCGACCCGGTCGGCCGCTGAGCGCACGGCCGCCACCCCGGCGATGCCCACCGTGCCGGCCGCGGCCGCTCTCGCCCCCCGCCCACTGCCGGCGCTGCCACCCCCGCTGCCCGTGCCCGACCGTCCGGGCCGGCCGCCGGACTACCCCCAGGCGGCGGGCGCGCCGGACCCGTTCGCGCTGGACCTCCTCGCCACCGAGGCAGCCGCCCGCGCCCACACCCTCCTCGTCCTTGGCACGGACCCGGTCGCCGACCTCACGCCCTGGCAGGACGCGGTCCGGCTGGCCGCCGCCCACCCGGGCTCCGGGCTGACCGCGTCGACCCGAGCCCTGTACCGGGACCTCGCGGCAGCCACGGCCCACACCGCCACCGACCTCGCGCGCGCCGTGGCCGCATGGCGGCAGGGCGGCCTCGCCGGGCTCGACGTCCTGGAACACGCCTGGGACCCGCCCGCGGGGCCCTTCGACCGGGCACGCCCCGCCCTGGCCGCCGCGGACCTCCCCGCCCTGCGCCCCTGGCGCAACCGGCTCACGGGTCCCACCCTGCAACTGCGCCTCGGCCGTGACGGCCTCTGGTACGGCTACGAGTCGGACCGCGGCCGGGAGGACTGGTGGCCCCGGGGCATTCCGGACACCGATCCCGCGGGTGCCCTCATCGCCCTGCTCGGCCGGTGACCGGCGGCCCACCGCGCGCGACGGATCAGGGACCGCGCCGGTCTCCAGTTGCTTCAACGGCCCTGGCACGGCCCGCGGGGGGCGCCGGCGGTCAGGTGTCCAGTGACGCGGCCCAGTGGGTCAGTGCCGCGAAGTCGGCCTCCCGCAGGCCCCGCGCGGGACGTACCCGCAGCAGGAGCGCTGGCGCGTCGTGGTGCCGGGCCACATGGGCGGTGTCCCGGTCCGTGATCATGTCGTCGACCCAGGCGAACGGCCGTCCGGCGGCCCACGCGAGCAGCGGCCTGGTCTTCCAGTACAGGCCGTCCGGGTCCCGGGCGAACAGGTGGGGCCACTCGATCACCGGCAGGCCGCCGGGGAGCCCCACGCGCGGCGCGATCAGGGTGTTCGCCTCGTGCATCCAGGTGGTGGCCCAGGCGAGTTCGAAGGGCAGCGCCAGCAACCGGGCGCCATGGTCCGCGTTGAGCCGGACGCGCAGGCCCCGGCGGTGCGGGCGGGAGCCGGGGGTCTGGCGGGCAAGCCAGTTCGCGGGGTGCAGGCGGTGGCTCGTGTAACCGCGCGGGCGGATCAGCCGCGCGGCGTACGGGTTGAGCGGGCTTATGCGGGCATGAGACATGTCCGCACCTTTCGGTGGCTGGGCAGAGACGAAGACGGATGGCGCGGATCGGCCGCACCGTCAGTCATGGATGAGGCAACCGCCCGCGAGGTCGGCTGTCCTCGCTGAAGATCATGGGGGCGTGTAGTCGAGGCGCACCATCGAGGTCAGCAGGACTGTCAGACCCGGGTGCCATGCTGTGCGGTCATGGATCTCGAACAGTTCTGGAATCTGATCAATGGCGGATGTTCCGACGATGGCTTCGACTACTTCCGCGGTTGGCTGATCGCCCAAGGCCGTAAGGCTTTCGAGCAGGTCATTGCAGATGCCGACCAGCTCGCCGATCTACCGGTTGTCCGGGCTGCGGCAGCCGAGGGCATCGATCTGGAAAACGAGCAGACTCTGAACATCGCCTTCAACGCCTACAAAGCAGCAACCGGTGAAGAGCTTCCCGGAGACGCCTTCACGATCAACTATCCCGCTCTCGATCCTGCCTGGAGCTTCGACTTCGAGGACGACAGCAAGATCGCGGCCAGACTCCCGCGTATCGCGGCGCTCTACCTGGGCTGAGGAAGGAGATCATCATGGGCACCTGGGACACCGGCCCCTTCGACAACGACGCGGCCGCAGACTTCGCCAATGCGCTCGACGACGCCGAGCCCGCGGAACGCGAGGCTTTGATCCGCGGTGTCCTCGCTCGCACCGTGGACGCCGCCGGCTACCTCAGGGAAGCGGAAGAGGCGGTGGCCGCCGCCGCTTTGATCGGGGCGCAGTGCCCAGGCGGCGAGCCCATCGACACTTCGTACGGCCCTGAATCCACCATGCCCGTATTTCCTGCCGACCTTCGGACGCTCGCTGACGACGCACTTGCCCGAATCATCACCGACGAGGCTGGGCCGGCCTCGAACTGGGTCGATCCGAGGGACTGGAAGCAATGGCAGACAATGCTCAACCGCCTTCGTGCTGTACTTGCCCCGGCCCCACCGTCCCTCTCGCTTTTCGATATCGAGCCATAGAGCCTTACTGATCAAGAAGGTTGAGCGGAACCGTTACTCGCGTACACAGCCATCGCGGCTCTGGGTGATTCGGCTCATCGCGGAGGCACCATGCGCAGACCTCCTGTGGTGGTGTCGCTGAGCTCGCGTCTCAGCGACACGATCTCCTCGTGCTGGGCGGCCAGCCGGGACAGAGCCGTGGTTCGGAAATTCTCTGCCCCGGAGAGTTCTTGGCTCATGCGTGCGATCCGCCCCCGTAGCCGGGCGACTTCCTCCTTGAGTCGGTCAATTTGGACAATCCGGGGGTCCGGCTCGCCTCCGGTTTCCCGTACCCGGCCCAGTCGCTGCTCGAATTCCTGCTTGAGGTGTGGATAGGTGCGATACAGCGTCGCTCTGGGAACACGTGACAGAGTGCTCAGAGACTTGATGTCGCACCTCAGCCCTTCGGGGATGTCCCCGCCCAGGAGCTGTTCCATCGCGGCCCGGATTCGGGCCTCCACCTGGGCATGACGTTCACTGGCCACTGTCGGTCCCCTCACTGTTTAAGCCCGTCGATGCGGCATCGATGGCGTCTACGATCCGCATCGCTCGGTCGAAGGCGTCCTGAGCCCGCCGCCGCTCCAGCGGGGCCAGCCTCGGGTTGCCGAGGAACACTTCCCGAGTGTTCTTTGCCTGGTCCGCCCATGTCTGGCGATGCTGCGGATGGTGGGTAGCCTGCGGGCAGCGCGCAGAGTCGCACATGCCGATGAGCGGTTCCGTCGCGTCCGGAGTCCCAGCCAGTGTCAGACACAGAGCCTTTTTTGGGTCGGTGAACCAGCAGTAGTTTGCAGCCCCCACGTGCAGGGTCTTCGCCCTGGTCTTGAGTAGCCGTTCGAGCCGCCGGTCATCTGTGAGGACGGGAGGTTGAGTTTCGTGCGCGGCCAGTTCCTCATCCACCGCACGAAAGGCCGCGATGAGATCGCGTGCTCCCCGGCCGGACGGCAGCTCCCCCTGCCGGTAGCTTTCGTAAGCTGCGACGGTCAGTCGGGTGTGCTCGGCTTCCTCTTCGGCTTGTACCTCGGCGAGGAACGCTGCTTGGTGCCCGCCTGGCCGAGCGGCGTACCCCTCTGTCGTAGCCACGGATACGTGCTTGAGATGCCACTTCGCAGCCAGGAGGCCATGCGGGCGCTGGGCGATGGACAGCGCGAGAGTACGGCGGAGAGCGCGCGGGTGCACCGGCCCATCAGGGATGGGAGCAAGGCCCAGACGCTGTCCGCAAGGTCCGTTGACCCAGTTCCGGAGAGCGGCATAGCGGTTGCGGGAGTTACTACCCGAAGAGAAGAGGAGTTCGCCGAGTTTGGTTCCAGTGACGGCCTCGGCTGCGGCCAGGGCCCGGTGAACCTCTTCGATCACCACCCAGGAGTCGGGTACCCCGCCGAAGTCCTCTCCCTTGATACGGCGGGAGTCCACCCAGAATCGGGGACTTTGGGAGCGGTTTTCGCGTCGACAGGCCCCGCCGGTGAGCTCGGCCAGCTCGGAGGCCCTCATACCGGAGAGCGCGGCGGTGAGGTAGAACGCGGCGCTGGCGATGACATAGACCATGGTCTCCAGTCCGAAGTGGTCCACAGGGATGGCGAACGGAACGGCGGAGCGGTCATCGGCCCGGGGAACAGCGGTGGCATCCCGACACCATGGTGGCTCGGTTCCGCACTGCCTGATCCAGGCTTCCAGGGGAGGTCGGAGACGTTCCAGATCGCGCCTCTTGGAGAGCGAGAGTGCGGTGTCCCTCACGAACGAGTCGAAGGCGAACGGCAGCAGGGGGTCGTCTTGCTCCCAGCCCCCAGCGAGTCGCCGGGCGATGTATCCGGGTGTGGTGCGCGGGGCGGGAACTCCTGCCCTCATCTGCCGCTGTACTTCATCAATGACCTGCGAGTACTGATCGAGGCGCAGCGAGGATCTGATTCCTGCCCGTGAGGTGATGGCTTGTCGGGCTTGGGTGGCTTCGGCTGCGACGTGAGGCCCGACCACGTCGATGAGGTAGATCGAGTTGCAGAGCAGGGGCCGCAGGATGTCGTCGGGCACAGGGGCGGTCTGATTGACGTCGGCGCGTTCGTAGCCAGCGACTTCGGCGGCGCTGCGGTCACCCCAGGGACGGAAGCCGGGTGCGTAGCAGTCTGGAAGCAACGGCGAGTAGGCCATGAGAGCTTGGGCTGTCAGGACGTATCCCGCGACGGTGCCGGGAGTGACGGACCGTTCCGGGTCCGTGCGGCTGCGGGAGATGACGCTCAGGTAGGTGTCGCAATAGGGCTGCCTGACGAGCGAGAGGCTGCTGATCCCAGCCCCGGAGAGGTGGTTGAACCAGGCTGTCAGCCGATTGACCTCGTGACGAAGGGTGGGGAGTGCGAGGGGGGTTCGGTAGGCCTGTGGAAGAACAGCGACGTCCGGGTGGGTGGGCAGGATGCGAGCCATCAGGTAGGCACGGGCGACGGTCCGCCAGCGAGGGTTGGCGATGGTGGTGAAGTCCAGGATCTTCTCGCTGCGGGGCCAAGACACAGGAGCGTCGGCCACCGCCGTCAGGTCCCAGATTTCTTGATCGAAGCAGGGGCCGCGCATACCGGGCTTGGTGCGGTATCCGGCGGTTTGGAGGATGTCCATCCCATGGAAGGGGTGCCGGTTCGAGTCGATTTGAGGCAGCGGAATGGCGCTGCTCATGGAGCCTCCTCCGGGTGTAGGGGTGCGAAGGCGGTGTCGGTGGCGGCTTGGATGGCCGCAGGACTGAAGCGCGGCAATACGTCGGCATCGAGTCGATCGGCGTAAGGGCCGAAGACCGCCAGGAACTGCGGCGCCGTCATATTCCTTGCCTGGTCCGAGAAGTACTTCTTGAGGCGGAGCAGGTTCGGTAGGTGACGTGGAGCGAAGACCGCGAGCGGGCACAGCAGACAGACCCAGGGACGGGCAGGACACAGCGTTCCGGCTGGGGCGTGAGGGCTGCTGTAAGGGTCGACACAGGAGGCCAGAAACACATCCTGTTCTCCGGCCAGCAGTCGCTTGACGGCGTCGGCGTCGAGCCCGTTCTGCCCGGCGAGGCGAGGGAAGTCGGCTACGAAGCGGGCTGCGTCCTGGTGAGTGACGACGACCGGTGGCTCGGCTTTGCGTCGAATGTCTCGCTGGGCGTCTTCGATGACCCCCTCGATGGCGTCCACCTGCGCGGGGGTGTGGTGGGACAGGTAGTGGTCGCCTTCGACCGTCGGGGTGTGGTTCGGGTCGATGGTGGTGCGACCGGTCCAGGCGGATCGGTCACGACGGTGGTGGTAGGTGGCGCGGATCCGGCCGCTGTGCTGGACGAGTGGCTGTCCGTTGTCGTCGAGCAGGCCAATCTCCTGCGCCCACCGTGTTCGCCACCACGGGGTGCGTGGGGCCGAGGACAGGCCGTGTCTGCCCGAATAGTGAATCCACATGTCATCGGCGATGTCTGTGGCGTGCTCCCGGAGCAGCGCGGAGTGCTTGAGCCATTGGTCCAGGAGCCGGACCGCGGGCCCGTTGATGTTGAGGGATTCGCGGCCGGTGCGTCCCTTGAAGTAGGACAGCAGGGCGGTGGAAGGGCCTGTGCGGGTGAGGTTGGTGCAGGTGAGGGCATCAATGCCGTCCGGAACGATGCCGGTCAGCATCGCCAGACGTAGGTTGTAGGCGAGTGCGACCGGGGCCGTGGGATGGAAGGCGTTACGGATTTCGGCAATCGTCTTCTCTGCCGTTGTGGGAGCCGCCAGGATCATGGTGCGGATGGCCTTGGCTGTGAGGGGGCCGGTGCGGTGGACCATCCAGGCGAGGTTGTCGAAGGTGATGCCGTGCGTCGCTGGGTCGGCTCCTCGGCCGGCGGCTTCCAGGATCTTGCGGTGGTCCCGCCAGGCGGTGGTGATGGTGGCGTTGGTGGCCTCATCGAGGCGCCGCCATTCGGCTTCGCTGTAGGGCCGGTTGGGAGTGGAGTCGCGCATCCGGTTGACGGACCGCCCATCGAGGTGGGCTTGGATGACGGCGTGGAGTTGGCCGCCGTTCGTGCGGTAGCCGGTCAGCATGATCCGGCTGTGCCGTTCGAAGGTGAACCCGGATGCAAGCCAGTACTGGGTGACCTGGGCGGGGGTGAGGCCGCTGAGACTGCCCCTGAAGTCGGCACCGCTCAAGTGCCGGGCGAAGTGGCGCGCGCAGCGGACGGCATGCCTGGCCTCGCGGTAAGTACGGATCGGCCCGACGGGGTGGGTCGCGGAGATGAGCCCCTGGGCGAGATCGGCGGCGAGGACGGCATCGGGGAGCTCGTGGAGGGTGCCGAGGTACGGGCGCTGCCCAGGAAGAACGAAGTGGACGGCGAGAGGATGGCGGAGTTCAGCGGGCATCGCTGTCCTGGAATTCGGTGGCGGCCTCGATCTGTTCGCACGGGGTGGGGGAGGTTTCCTCGTATGCCTCGCGGAAGATCCGTTGCGTGTCCAGCAAGTGGAGGTATGCCTGAGTGGTGGTGACGCTGGCGTGTCCCATCAGGTCCCGCAGAACCAGCAGTGGATCGGCCTTGGTGAGGTAGAGGGCCATGGCGTTGTCGCCGTCGGTGTCCACCACGAGCTGAGCGGCCCGCTGGTAGTAGCCCCGTACCAGCCGCTCCAGGGTGGTCATGGCAAAGGTGTGCCGGGTCATGTGGGGGGAGACGTGCGGGAACGCAGGATCGAACCGGTCGCGGACGCGGGCTGAGGTGCGTCGCAACACAGTGGCCCAGTCCACGAAGGGGGAGCCGTCCGACTGCACGGCGAGCAAGGCGCTACCTCCGCCGGGGGCGACGAGACGGCGTCGTTCGGCGGGGGTGAGGACGTGCCACCGCCGGTACGTGCCGTTGATGCGGGCACCCGCAAAAGTGGGCTCTTCGACGTACAGAGGATCTCCGGGCAGCCAGCGGGAGGCATCAGTGGAGGCGGCGCGCTCCAGCGACACATAGTCGTGGACACCGGCCAAAGCCTCGTAGGTGATCCACGTCTGCCGTCCCTTGCTGCCCTTTGCCGTAGGCGGAGCGAGTAGCAGAGGGATCGGTACAGGGGTGTGTTGCCGGGGTAGCGGTGGGAGCTCCCACACGGTCAGGTGGGACAGCTCGCGCAGCCGTAGTCCCGTAGAGAGAGCCAGGGCGACTCCAGCCGCGTTCCGACCGGTTTCCCGGCCCCGGAAGCTGCGGTCTGGCTCACCATCGGGATAGTTGCCGGCCAAGGCGTTCATCAGCAGCTCGGCGTAGGGGCGCTCCAGGTACTTGCGGGTGGCGTGGCGCTTGGCGCCTCGTACAGTCGCCAGATTGCGTGCCGACTGCACTCGCACGCCATCGGGCCGCCGGTACGAGCCTTCGGCGTAGCTGAACGGAACATCGGTGCAGTACCCGTTACCCACGGACCACTCGTAGAAGGCGGCGATCGTCTTGACCGCCAAGTTCCAGCTCGTCCCCTCCAGCCGAGCCTCCAAGGGCCCCGACAGCCGGTGTTCGGCGTAGGCGGACAGTGCACCACGGAGCCGGAACTGGTCGGCGAACACGTCGACGCTGTGCTCGGTCAGGAACTCGGACCAAGACTTGAGCTGCTGGGCATAGGTCCGCCAAGTGTTCGGGCTGGGGGCTCCGGTGACGGGTAACTCCTGGAGCCACCGGTTCATCGCCACAGTGGGTCGAGGGCCGTTCTCGTCTTCGAAGCGGAGGTCTTCATCGATGAGGACGGGCATCCCGTCTCGGATGAGGGGGCGCGATAGAAGGCCCCAGTTCTTCCAGCCAGTGGGGGAGAAGGAGTGCAGGATCACGCCCGGCACGTTATGTGAGACGTAGTGGAGTGCAAGCGATAACGGTGGGATTGTCACCCTTGCGAGTGAGACAGCGAGACACGCTCAAACCGCAAAGCTAAGCGGGCCGTCGACATCGAGGAGCAGCAACGGGCGGTGCGGGAGGTCCGTCATGCCCAGGACATGTCCCGAACCGGCCGTCGTCACTCCCCGCGCGCGGCGCACTCGCAGAGCGGCCCCGTACGGCGGCCGCCGGTACCGCCGCTTACCGCAGGGCCGCTCGTACCGCCGCACCCCCTGCCGGGGCGCACCGGCGTGCCGGGTGCGGCGGCGCGGTCAGAAGTCGGCGCGGGCCGGCTCGTCCAGGCGGGCCACGGAGTCCTGGGCGTACGTGCGCACGTACGCGGCCCTGGCCCGCTCGATGGCGCCGTCGCGGCGGGCCGCCTCGCTCCTCGGGTACAGCAGGATCAGTTCGTGGCTGCGCTCCCGCTCGATGGTGCCGTGCGCGTCGCGCCACTGGCCCCGGCCGTCCTGCACGGTCAGGCCTTCCGGGAAGGACGGGGTGACCTCGCGGTCGACGAACGCCGCGAACTGCGCCTCGGTGACGGCCGGGCCGCCGTCGGGGCGTTCGGTGCCGAAGAACAGCCGGGTCTCCGTGTAGGCGGCGGCGGGCGGTTCCGCCCCGCGCGGCGCGGCCGGGACGGCGGGCCGGCCGGCGCCCGGTGGTGTGTCCTGGCTCGTGCGGTGCGCGCTGTGCCGCGCGGCGGATCCGGAGTCGAGGCCGGTGTACGAGCTGGGCGCGCCCACGCCGAACAGGGCGGTCACCGCGCAGCCGAGCGCGAGCAGGCTGGAGCGGTGGGGCAGGAAGAAGGTCGTCACGGACGACACTCTGCTGATCCCGGCCCGCCCGCGTGGCCCGCCCGGGCCGGGCTCACCCTCCGCGCGGCCCCTTTTCACCCGATGCGCCTACTGGCGGTACCCGCTCAGGAACCGGCCGATACGGCTGATCGCCGCGTCCAGGTCGTCCGCGTACGGCAGGGTGAGGATGCGGAAGTGGTCGGGGCGGGGCCAGTTGAAGCCGGTGCCCTGGACGACCTGGATCTTCTCCCGCAACAGCAGGTCGAGGACGAACTTCTCGTCGTCCACGATCGGATGGACCTTCGGGTCGAGCTTCGGGAACGCGTACAGCGCGCCCTTCGGTTTGACGCAGGATACGCCGGGGATCTCGTTCAGCTTCTCCCAGGCGCGGTCGCGCTGCTCGTGCAACCTGCCGCCGGGCGCGGTCAGTTCGCGGATGGACTGGCGGCCGCCCAGCGCGGCCTGGATGGCGTACTGCGCGGGCGCGTTGGGACACAGCCGCATCGACGCGAGGACGGTGAGGCCTTCGAGGTAGTTGCGGGCGTGCTGCTTGGGCCCGGTCACGACGAGCCAGCCGGAGCGGAACCCGGCCACCCGGTACGTCTTCGACAGGCCGCTGAAGGTCAGGACGACCAGGTCGGGCGCGAGCGCGGCGGCACAGTGGTGCACCGCGTCGTCGTAGACGATCTGGTCGTAGATCTCGTCGGCGAACACCATCAGCTGGTGGCGCCGGGCGAGGTCGAGGATGCCCTCCACGATCTCGCGCGGATAGACGGCGCCCGTGGGGTTGTTGGGGTTGATGATCACGACGGCCTTCGTGCGGTCGGTGATCTTCGACTCCATGTCCGCGAGGTCCGGGTTCCATGCGGAGGACTCGTCGCAGACGTAGTGCACGGGACGGCCGCCCGCGAGCGAGGTGACCGCCGTCCACAGCGGGAAGTCGGGCGCGGGGATGAGGACTTCGTCGCCGTCGTCGAGCAGTGCCTGTACGGCCATCGAGACGAGTTCCGACACACCGTTGCCGAGGAACACGTCGTCCACGCCGACATCCAGGCCGAGCGCCTGGTAGCGCTGGGCGACCGCGCGGCGCGCGGAGAGGATGCCCCGCGAGTCGGTGTAGCCGTGGGCCTGCGGCAGCATCCGGATCATGTCCTGGACGATCTCCTCCGGCGCCTCGAAGCCGAAGAGGGCGGGATTGCCGGTGTTCAGCCGCAGGACGCTGTGGCCCGCCTCCTCCAGCGCGTCGGCCTGCGCGATCACCGGCCCGCGGATCTCGTACAGGACGTTGCTGAGCTTGCTCGACTGCCGGAACTCCATGGCGTGGCCTCCCCGACCGATTGCGATACTTGGTTTTACCAAGCTTGAGCTTGGAAAGTCCAACAACATGTCTAGACTGCGAGCCATGCCACGTCGCCGAAGCTACGACCAGTACTGCGCAGCGGCCCGCGCCCTCGACACCGTCGGGGACCGCTGGGCCCTGCTGATCGTCCGGGAGCTGCTGGCGGGACCCCGCCGCTACACGGACCTCCACGCCGACCTGCCGGGCGTCAGCACGGACGTCCTGGCCTCCCGCCTGCGGGACATGGAGCGCGACGAACTGGTCACCCGCCGGAAGCTGCCGCCGCCCGCCGCGGCCGTGGTGTACGAACTGACCCCGCGCGGGGCGGGGTTGCTGCCGGTTCTCGGCGCACTGGCCGCCTGGGGCGCGCCCGACCTCGGCGAGCCGGGACCCACGGACGCGGTACGGGCGCACTGGTTCGCCCTGCCGATGCTGCGCATCCTCGGGGAACGGGCGGGGGCCGCGGCGGGCACGGTGGACGTACGGCTGGACGAGGGCACGTTCCACGTACACCTGGGTGCGGCGCCCGCGCCCCGTCCCGCGGGTGCGGCCGGAGCTTCGGAAGCGATGCCCGCGTCGGGCGCCGCCCACGCCAGGGACGCGGCACGTGGGGCAGGCGGTGCGGCGGGGACGGCCGTGGCCGCCGTCGCGCGGGTGCCGGGAACGGCGTACGGCGAGGGCCCGGCCCCCGCCGGCCCCGACGCGGCCCTCGCCCTCGACACGGCCACCTGCCGCGCGCTGTGCGGCGGCACACTGGCGTTCGCCGAGGCCGTGGGAGCGGGCTCGGTCGTCGTCGAGGGGGACGGCCCGCTGGCGAAGGCACTGCGCGGACCGTGACCCCGCGGTGGCTCCGGCGGCTCCGGCTGCGGCGTGCGCGGTCCGCCACCATCCGCAATCCGCAGGCCGCGTCCGCCGGGCCGGCCGGCGGCAAGGGAGGATGGGGCGGTGCGACTCGAAGCGATCACCTGGGAACGGCTGACCGACGCCCTCGCCGACCGGCTGCTGACGAGCGAACCGCGCGACGGCGCCTCCCGGCTGCGCGTCGGCCTCGACGGCGCGCCCGCGGCCGGTACCGGGCGTCCCGCGGCGGCGCTCGCCGAGGCGCTGCGGCTGCGGGGCCGCCCGTCGGTCGTCGTCGACACGGAGGGCTTCCTGCGACCCGCCTCGCTGCGCTACGAGTACGGGCGCGAGGACCCCGACGCGTACTACGGCGGCTGGTACGACACCGGCGCGCTGTGGCGCGAGGTCTTCGGCCCGCTGGAGGCGGGCGGAACGGGGCGCGTCCTGCCGGACCTGTGGGACCCGGAGACCGACCGCGCCACCCGCAGCGAACCGGAACAACTGCCGCCCGGGGGCGTGCTTTTGCTGCACGGGCCGCTGCTGCTCGGCCAGTGGTTCCCCTTCGACCTGACGGTGCACCTGGACCTGTCACCGGCCGCGCTGCACCGCCTCACCCCCACGGAGCGGCGCTGGACCCTCCCCGCCTTCGAACGCTACGCGGCCGAGACCGACCCGCGCGGCTCGGCGGACGTGATCGTGCGCGCAGACCGCCCCGAACACCCGGCCTGGACGGGCCTGCCCGACTGACGGGCCGCCGCCGTCGCCGCGCCCCCGTGCGCCGCGCGGGCGCGGCGACGGCCAGCACCTCCGCGATTCCTGCACCTCCGCGATTCCCGCACGTCCGTGCACCCCGCACGTCCGCGTATCCCGGAGGTCCGAAGACCCGCGGCCCGGACACACCCGTAGCTCCGGCAACCCGCACGCCGGACGCACCCGCAGTCCCGCGCACCCCCGCCCACCCCCGCAGGCCGGACGCACCCGCCATCCTGCGCACTCCCGCACCCCCGCCCACCCCCGCAGGCCGGACGCACCCGCCGTCCCGCGCACCTCCGCAGGCCGGAGGCACCCGGTCCCGCCCACCTCCGCAGGCCCCTCGCCCCGCCGTCCCGCCCACCCACAACTCCAGCCACCCCGAAAACTCCAGCCACCCGCGGCGCCGAACCCGCGCGCGGGCCCGCGCACCCCCGGTGCGCGG
This sequence comes from Streptomyces sp. NBC_01497, assembly GCF_036250695.1. Classification (NCBI taxonomy): domain Bacteria; kingdom Bacillati; phylum Actinomycetota; class Actinomycetes; order Kitasatosporales; family Streptomycetaceae; genus Streptomyces; species Streptomyces sp. NBC_01497. The sequence continues at coordinate 6,320,586 of NZ_CP109427.1, forward strand.
ACCCGCGGCCGTGGCCCTCGGCCTTCGGCCACCCCGGCGGCGTCTACGCCGCCATCGCATGGTCCAGGGCGCCGTTGGGGTTCAGCACGTACTTGCGGCTGGCGCCCTTGTCGAACTCCTCGTACCCGCGCGGCGCGTCGTCCAGCGAGATCACCGTCGCGTTCACCGCCTTCGCGATCTGCACCTTGTCGTGCAGGATCGCCATCGCGAGCTGGCGGTGGTACTTCATCACGGGGGTCTGCCCCGTGTAGAAGCGGTGGGCCTTCGCCCAGCCGAGCCCGAGCCGTACCTTCAGCGTGCCGGTCTGGGCGTCCGCGTCCACGCCCCGCGGGTCGTCCGTCACGTAGAGGCCGGGGATGCCCAGCGCGCCGCCCGCCCTGACCGTGCTCATCAGGGAGTTGAGGACCGTCGCCGGTGCCTCGCCCGCGTCCTTGCCGTGGCCCTTGGCCTCGAAGCCGACCGCGTCGACCGCCGCGTCCACCTCGGGCTCGCCGAGGATCTGAGCGATCTGGTCCTCCAGCGGCCCTTTCGTCAGGTCGACCGTCTCGCAGCCGAAGCTGCGGGCCTGGGCGAGCCGTTCCGGGTTGAGGTCGCCGACGATGACCACGGCGGCCCCGATCAGCTGCGCCGCCGCCGCGGCCGCGAGGCCCACCGGGCCCGCGCCCGCCACGTACACCGTCGAGCCGACCTCCGTACCGGCGGTGATCGCGCCGTGGTAGCCGGTCGGGAAGATGTCCGACAGCATCGTGAGGTCGAGGAGCTTGTCCATCGCCGCGTCCCGGTCGGCGAACTTCAGCAGGTTGAAGTCCGCGTACGGCACCATCACGAACTTCGCCTGGCCACCGACCCAGCCGCCCATGTCGACGTAGCCGTAGGCGGCGCCGGGACGTCCGGGGTTGACGTTCTCGCAGATGCTGGTCTGCCGCTCCTTGCAGTTGCGGCACCGTCCACAGGCGATGTTGAACGGGACGGAGACGACGTCGCCGACGTCGATGAACTCGACGTCGGGCCCGCGCTCCACCACCTCGCCGGTGATCTCGTGTCCGAGGATGAGTCCCTCGGGGGCCGTCGTCCTGCCACGCACCATGTGCTGGTCGCTGCCGCAGATGTTGGTGGCGAGGATCTTGATGATGACGCCGTGCCGGCAGATCCTGCCGACGTTCTGGGGGGCCACGCCCGGCCCGTCCTTCAGTTCCAGCGTCGGGTAGTCCGTGGTCTGTACCTGCACCACGCCCGGTTCGATGTAGGCGACCGCCCTGTTTCCTCCAGCCATGCCCACTCGCCGTCCCTTCGGAAGTTCGCGTTGTCCGGCTGATGAAGTCCGTTCTGCCCGTAACGGTTGTGTGGTCGATCTCACAGTAGGGCGAGTCCGTGAACGGGACAACGCCGACGGGTCGCCGCCGGATCCCCCGCCCGCCTCTTCCCGCGTGCCCGGGCGCCGGGGTGGGAGTGTCCGCCGCGCCGCCCGCCACCTCGGCGGGGCCGGGGCAGGGCGGTCCGGCCCGGCCGCCCGGGACACGGCGTTCGCGGCACCGGTCGGGGCCGGGCGGGGTCCCTGGGGGCTGCCCCGTATCCGGCGCTGCTCCCGACGGTGGTCGCGACCGTCTTCCATTCCACCGATTCTTCACGGTTCGTTCAGATCACCGTCCAAGCCACCACCGGCAACCGACTTTGCTAACCGGGCCGACCGTCCTACTGTCGCCCCGGACCAGCACGTCAGTACGGTCGTACACATGACGCCGAGGGGCTGAGGGGCACCACACGATGCAGGGGACTGTCAACGGATTCAGCTACGGCCTCGTCACGCCGGTCGTCGCCTTCCTGATGGCGTGCCTGGGCGGGGCACTCGGTCTGCGCTGCGCCGCCCCCTCCCTGCGCGGACGGGTGCCGTGGCGCCCCGGTGTGCTGGTCCTCGCCACGATCGCCATCGGCTGCGGTGTGTGGACCATGCACTTCGTCGCGATGACCGGGTTCTCCGTCGACCAGGTCGGCGTCGGCTACGACCGCCCGACCATGCTCGCGAGCCTCGGTGTGGGTCTGCTGATGATCGGTGCGGGACTGTTCGTCGTCGGGTACCGCGGCGCCACCAGGATGTCTCTCGCCACCGGCGGCACGCTGACCGGGCTGGGCATCGCGAGCATGCACTACCTCGGCATGGCCGGCCTGCGGATCCACGGGCAGATCGAGTACAGCACCGTCACGGTGGTCGCCTCGGTCGCCGTCGGTGTCGCGGCCTCGGTCGCCGCGCTGTACGCGACGGCCCGGCAGCGGGGCGCCGTGGCGGGCCTGACCGCCGTGGCCTGCCTCGGGGGCGCCGCCACCGGGATGCACTATCTCGCGATGGCCGGCTCTCAGGTGCACCTGGCGGCCCCCGCGCCCGCGACGCACCCGGCGGGCGGCTCCGACCTGGGGCTGCTGCTGCCGATGCTCGCCGGTCCTGTCGTCTTCCTGGTGCTCGCCGGACTCGTCATGATCTTCGAGCCGCAACTGCTCTCCGGCTCGGCCGCGCCGCGCCGTACGACGGCGCCGGACGCCTCCAGGGCCCGCACGGGCGGCCCCGTGCAGGACGGGGGCTCCTGGGCCCCGGGCGCGGGCGGCATGCTCCCCGCCCCGCGCCTGCGGCCCCGCCGCCACCACCCGCAGGGGCGGGCGCCGCAGGAGCGGGCGCCCCAGCCCGTACGGCGTGGCTCGTCCGACCTCCACGACTGGTGACCGCCGCCGGCGCCCGCGGGCCCGCGGCGGCGTCGCGGGCGTGAGCCCCGCCGCTCCGGCCCACGACGCCGCGCGGCTCCGCGCCTACCGTCCGTGACGCCGTGCCGCCCCGACAGGCGGCTCTCCCGGGCCGCCGCTGCCGCCGCAGGGGCCCGTCGTGGCGCCCGATGGGGGTTCCGCCGCAGGTGGAAGGCGGCTCGGGGGGCGTTGTCAGTGGGGAGTCGTACGGTTGACTCCATGCGGCCCGTAACTCAGATCGAACGCACTCTGGCGCCTTTCGAGGTCGTCAGCCCCTATCAGCCGAGCGGCGATCAGCCGGCAGCCATCGCCGACCTTGAGCGGCGCGTCCGCGCCGGGGAGAACGATGTCGTCCTGCTCGGCGCGACGGGCACGGGCAAGTCAGCCACCACGGCCTGGATGATCGAGAAACTCCAGCGGCCGACCCTGGTCATGGCGCCGAACAAGACGCTGGCCGCCCAGCTGGCGAACGAGTTCCGTGAGCTGCTGCCGAACAACGCGGTCGAGTACTTCGTCTCGTACTACGACTACTACCAGCCCGAGGCGTACGTGCCGCAGTCGGACACGTACATCGAGAAGGACTCCTCCATCAACGAGGAGGTCGAGAGGCTGCGCCACTCCGCGACGAACTCGCTGCTCACCCGGCGGGACGTGGTGGTCGTGGCCTCCGTGTCGTGCATCTACGGCCTGGGCACACCGCAGGAGTACGTGGACCGCATGGTGCCGCTGAGGGTCGGCGGCGAGTACGACAGGGACGACCTGCTCCGGCGTTTCGTCGAGATCCAGTACACGCGCAACGACGTCGCCTTCCAGCGCGGCACCTTCCGGGTCCGGGGCGACACGATCGAGATCTTCCCGGTCTACGAGGAACTCGCGGTCCGCATCGAGATGTTCGGGGACGAGATCGAGGCGCTGTCCACGCTGCACCCGCTGACCGGCGAGGTGATCAGCCAGGACGAGTACCTGTACATCTTCCCCGCGAGCCACTACGTGGCCGGCCCCGAGCGCATGGAGCGCGCGGTGGGCGACATCGAGGAGGAGCTGGAGCGGCGCCTCGCCGAACTGGACAAGCAGGGCAAGCTCCTGGAGTCCCAGCGGCTGCGCATGCGCACGACGTACGACATCGAGATGATGCGCCAGATCGGGTCCTGCTCCGGCATCGAGAACTACTCGATGCACTTCGACGGCCGCGACTACGGATCCCCGCCCAACACCCTCCTGGACTACTTCCCCGAGGACTTCCTCCTCGTCATCGACGAGTCGCACGTCACCGTCCCGCAGATCGGCGCGATGTACGAGGGTGACGCGTCCCGCAAGCGCACGCTGGTGGACCACGGTTTCCGGCTGCCGTCAGCGCTCGACAACCGGCCGCTGAAGTGGGAGGAGTTCCAAAAGCGCGTCGGCCAGACCGTCTACCTGTCGGCCACGCCCGGCGCCTACGAGCTCTCCCGGGGCGACGGTGTGGTCGAGCAGATCATCCGGCCGACCGGGCTGATCGACCCGGAGGTCGTCGTCAAGCCGACGCAGGGCCAGATCGACGACCTGGTGCACGAGATCAGGGAGCGCACGGAGAAGGACGAGCGCGTCCTTGTCACCACACTCACCAAGAAGATGTCCGAGGACCTCACGGAGTACTTCCTCGAACTGGGCATCCGGGTCCGCTACCTGCACAGCGACGTCGACACCCTGCGCCGGGTGGAGCTGCTGCGCGAGCTGCGCGCCGGCGAGTACGACGTGCTGGTCGGTATCAACCTCCTGCGGGAGGGGCTGGACCTGCCCGAGGTCTCGCTCGTGGCGATCCTCGACGCCGACAAGGAGGGCTTCCTGCGCTCGGGCACGTCACTGATCCAGACGATCGGCCGCGCCGCGCGGAACGTGTCGGGCCAGGTGCACATGTACGCGGACAAGATCACGCCCGCGATGGCGCGCGCCATCGACGAGACCAACAGGCGGCGTGAGAAGCAGATCGCGTACAACACGGAGCGCGGTCTGGACCCGCAGCCGCTGCGCAAGAAGATCAACGACATCGTGGCGACGATCGCGCGCGAGGAGATCGACACGGACTCCCTGCTGGGCACGGGCTACCGGCAGACCAAGAGCGGCAAGAACGGCAAGCCGGCCAAGGCGCCCGTGCCCTCCCTCGGCGCCGCGGCCAGGGGCGGCAAGGGGTCCGAGGGCGGCGAGGTCCTCACGGACCGGCCCGCGACTGAACTGGCCGGGATGATCGAGGAGATGACGGACCGGATGCGGGCCGCCGCGGGAGACCTCCAGTTCGAGGTGGCCGCGCGCCTGCGCGACGAGGTCGGTGAGCTGAAGAAGGAGCTGCGGCAGATGCGGGAGGCGGGCCTGGCCTGACGGGCGGCGCGGCCGCCTCCGCCGCGTACACCGGTGCCGGTCCTGTGTTGCAGGACCGACACAGTCGGCGTGAGGGCCTCCGGGCTGGGCAGCGTCCCCGCGTAGGGTGCCCGAAACCGCACACGGCCGTGGGGCGGGGGGACCGGTGAGAAGGAGGCCAGGGCGTGGTGGACACATCCAAGGGCGGTTCGTCCGGCGGGGGCGTCAGCCTGAGCAAGGGCCAGGCGATCAGCCTGGAGAAGAGGGGCGGGGGAACCCTCACCGCGGTGCGCATGGGGCTCGGCTGGCAGGCGGCCAAGCGCCGCGGCCTGTTCGGGATGCGCAATCGCGATATCGACCTGGACGCCTCGGCGGTCCTCTTCGCCGACAAGCAGCCGGTCGACGTGGTCTTCTTCCGTCACCTCGTCAGTGACGACGGGTCGGTGCGCCACACCGGGGACAACCTCGTGGGCGGCGAAGGACAGGGCGGGGACGACGAGTCGATCCTGGTGGACCTGGCGCAGGTGCCGGCGCACATCGACCAGATCGTCTTCACGGTCAACTCCTTCACGGGCCAGACGTTCCAGGAGGTGAGCAACGCCTTCTGCCGCCTCGTGGACGAGACGAACGGCGAGGAGCTGGCCCGCTACACGCTGGACGGCGGCGGCCAGTACACGGCGCAGATCATGGCGAAGGTCCACCGCTCGGGTGCGGGCTGGCAGATGACCGCCCTGGGCAGCGCGGCCAACGGCCGTACCTTTCAGGACCTGATGCCGGCGATCCTCCCGCACCTCTGAGACCTCTGAGACCTGAGGCCGCGGAACGCCTCCGCCGGTCCCGGCCCTGCCCGGCGGGGACCGGCGGACGTGTTCCGGGGGTGTGCCCGGCCGCTCGGTGACGTGCGGGAAGGGATGTGCGGGGTGTGTGGGATGCGCCGATGGTGACTCCTGCTGTCCGCCGGGTCAGGGATGGCCTGGTGCCCCACGGGTCGGCGTCGGGCGCTGCTGGCTTTACCCAAAGCTTCTCAGTAAAGCGCTGTGACCTGCGCACTTGAATATTCTTTACCCATTACTTTACTTATTCATGGGCATCCCTGTACCGTTGTGAGCAGCGGAGGGGAGTACTCCCACATCGCGACGTACCCGTCAATACGGATCGCCATCGGTCCCGGGGCGTCGGCCTGGCAGTGGCGGTGGCCGCCCAGGTGGAAGAGACCTCCGGCAGGCAGTTCGACCCGCTCGACACTGCCCCAGTCGTACGACGCCGGAGGCACGATGGACATCTCGTTGACCCTGTGGCTGCTGACCGTCCTCGGTCTGACGGCCCTGATCGCGATCGACTTCTTCATCGGTCGCAAACCCCATGAGGTCTCGGTCAGGGAGGCCGGAGTCTGGACGGTCGTCTGGCTCGCCCTGGCCGGCGTGTTCGGCCTCGGCCTGATGGTGTTCGGCAGCGGCAAGGCCGGCGGCGAGTTCTTCGCCGGATACGTCACGGAGAAGTCGCTCAGTGTCGACAACCTCTTCGTGTTCATCGTGATCATGGCGAAGTTCGCGGTGCCGCTCCGGCTCCAGCAGCGTGTGCTGCTGTTCGGTGTGCTGATCGCGCTGGTACTGCGCGCCGGGTTCATCGCGGCGGGTGCCGCCGTCCTCGCGAGCTTCTCGTGGGTGTTCTTCCTGTTCGGCGCGTTCCTCATCTACACGGCCTGGAAGCTGATCCAGGAGGCGCGTTCGGACCACGACGGCGATGAGGAGTGGGAGGAGAACCGTCTCCTCAAGTCCATCGAGCGCCGCTTCGGCGTGGCGGACAAGTACCACGACACGAAGCTGTTCATCCGGCGAGGCGGCAAGCGCGTCCTCACGCCGCTGATGGTGGTCATGCTCGCCATCGGCACCACGGACGTGATGTTCGCGCTCGACTCGATCCCCGCGATCTTCGGCCTCACCCAGGACCCGTACATCGTCTTCACGGCCAACGCGTTCGCGCTGATGGGCCTGCGGCAGCTGTACTTCCTGATCGGCGGGCTGATGAAGAAGCTGGTCCACCTCAGTTACGGCCTGTCGGTGATCCTGGGCTTCATCGGCGTGAAGCTCGTCCTGCACGCGCTGCACGAACTGGGGGTGCACGTCCCCGAGATCGGCATCACCCTCTCGCTGTCGGTGATCGGCGGGGTGCTGCTCATCACGACCGTCACCAGCCTGATCGCCACCCGCAAGCAGACCGCGACGGCCGCACCGGCCACGGCCGCGCACTCCGGTTCCCCCCGCCCGAACGTGGAAGAGGGCGGCAGGAACAAGGACAGCGCGGACGTCTGAGTCGTCCGTCGCCCTCGACTGGTCGGCGGCCGAGGGCGACGGGCCCGGCCCCCGTCCGCGATCCGTACCGGATCGCGGACGGGGGCCCTTTCTACGCGCCGGGCCGTGCCCCGCCGGCGAGCGCGGGACGGATCAGTACCACACCGTCACGCGGCGGGCCGGGCCGTCGACCCGTACCGTCCCGCCGTACGGCACGATCAGCTGCGGGTCCGTGTGCCCGAGGTCCATGTCGAAGACGGCCAGGGTGTCCGGCGCGTACTCACCGAGGGCGCGTTCGACGGCAGCCCGCTGCTCACGGGCGTACCGCGCCCCCTCGGCCGGGGTGGTCCGCCGGTTCAGCGCCCAGGTCTTCGGCCGGGCCATCAGCAGCGCGGGGAACCGGGCGAGCAGCCCGCGCCCGCCCATGTCGCACAGGATCCGGTACACCTGCGAGGCGGACGGCATCTCCTCCGACGTCTCCAGCAGCAGCACGCAGCCGTCGTAGACCGAGGGGTCCGCCTGGATCTCGCGCTCCGCCGCGAGGAGCGACGACAGCACCTCCAGGTTGCCGCCCCAGCTGGACCCCTCCACCACCCGCTCGGGGCCGTGCCAGGACCAGCCGCCCGCCGGGCGGGTCTCCGGTTCGGTATCGAACGTGGCCGGATCCGCCCAGTCCCGGGCCGTGTCGCGGAACCGGGCCGCCGGGCGCAGTTCGTAGGGCCCCGACGTGAACAGGGCGGCCCGCAGCGACGCGGCCGTCAGCGGGTCCATCCGGCCCGGCCTGCCGAACTCCACCATCACGCTGCCGCCGTGGTAGCCGACGATGCCGGTGTTCCACAGGTACGCCAGCAGGTTGGTGTTGTCGCTGTAGCCGAAGAACGGCTTCGGGTTCGCGGCGATCAGCTCGCGGTCCAGGTGGGGCAGCACGGTGATCTGGTCGTCACCGCCGATGCTCGCGATGACGGCCCTGACCGCGGGGTCGCCGAACGCCGCGTGGATGTCGGCGGCCCGCTCGCGTGCCGTGGCCCCCATCCGGCGCGTCGCGGGGTACTCCACCGGTTCGAGCCCGAAGTCGTCGGCGAGCCGGCGCAGCCCCAGTTCGTGGGGGAGCGGCAGGAGGCCGGGCAGGCCCGAGGACGGTGAGATCACGGCGATCCGGTCGCCGGGACGCGGCTTCGGCGGGAGGACCGGGACCCGCGCCGTGCTGGGGCGGTCGGGCCCTCGCGACGGGGGGCCCGGGCGCGCGGGGCGTGGTGTCGGCATGGCGCCGAGGCTAGTGAGCGCCGACCCGACGTACGAGCGAATAACCCCGCGGTCTAGCGTGGTCGCCGAAAACCGACGGCCGGGCGCATATCGGAGCCTGGCCTGCGCCGGTACCCATGACGGGACCGGTGGCGGGACCGGTCCTGCGGGGCCGGCCCGCAGCGGTGGCGAGACCGGTACGCGAAAGAGGGTGCGGCGTGCTGCCGGAACTGACCGTGAGCCGGGGCTTCACGTCCTGGACGCTCGACCCGGCGGCGCTGGTCGCGGTGGTCGTGCTCGCCGGGCTGTACGCGTACGGCGTCGCGGGGCGCGTCCGCTCGGGGCAGCGCCTGCCCGTGGTGAGGGCCGCCTCGTTCGTGGTGCTCGGGCTCGGCACGATCGTCGTCGCCACCATGTCCTCGCTGGCCGTCTACGACCGGGTGCTGTTCTGGCCCGCCGCGGTGCAGAACATTTTGCTCGACCTGCTGGCGCCGCTCGGCCTGGCCCTGGGCGACCCCTTGGCCCTCGCGGCGCCGGACGGGCGACTGCGCCGGGCGATGACCTCGCGGCCCGTGCGGCTGTTGACGTTCCCGCTCGTCAGCTCCCTGTTCGTGCTGATCTCGGAGCTGGCCATCTACTTCACGCCGTACTTCCCGACGGCTCTGCACAACGACCTGGTGCGGCAGTTGATGCACGCGCAACTGCTCGTCACCGGTTCCCTGTTCGTCCTGCCGATGCTGACCGGCCAGGAGTTGCTGCCGCGCTGGTGCACCCATCCGATCAGGGCCGCGCTGGTGTTCGTCGACGGACTCTTCGACTCGATCCCCGGCATCGTCGTGATGACGAGCGGCACCCTCGTCGCGGGGCCCTGGTACCGGGCGCACCCCCGCGGTTGGGGGCCCACGCTCCAGTTCGACCAGATGCTCGGCGGCGGCCTGATGCTGACGCTCGCGGAGATCGTCGCCCTGCCCTTCCTCATCGCGGTGTTCTTCCAGTGGTGGCACACAGAGCGGGACCGCACCGCCGAACTCGACGCCCGCCTCGACGCGGAGCTGACCCCGGTGGGACCGGCCGCCCCGGTGGGCGCCGCCACCACGGGGACGCGCGTGCCCGCGGCCTCGGACGCGGCCCCGGCGGACACCGCGGATTCCGGGCTGGTGCGCCCCTGGTGGGAGACCGACGACGGCGAGGTCGGGCAGCGGATGCGCAGAAGCCGCTGACCGCCGCGCCATGGCCGGCGCCGGACGAGGGCGGCCGCCCGGCCGGCCGGACCCGGTCGCCGTGGGCCCCGCCGGGGCCCGTCCGCGTGCGTTACGGTCGGTGCCGTGATCGTCGTCGCCGGTGAGTCCCTGATCGACCTGGTCCCTGCCGAGCGGGCGGGCGGGGCACTCGCGCCCCTGACGCCCCGTCGCGGCGGTGGCCCGTACAACACGGCTGTGGCCCTCGGCCGGCTCGGCGACCGGGCCGCGTTCTGCTCGCGGATCTCCACCGACGCGTTCGGCGAGGCGCTCGTGGAGGGGCTGCGCGAGGCCGGTGTCGGCCTGGCGTTCACCCAGCGCGGGCCGCAACCCACGACCCTCGCCGTGGCGACGGTGGCCGAGGACGGCTCCGCCGGATTCGGCTTCCACGCGGAAGGGAGCGCCGACCGCCTCTTCGCGCTTCCCACGGCCCTGCCACCGTCCGTACGGGCGATCGCGTTCGGTACGTGTTCGCTCGTCCTGGAGCCCGGGGCCACGGCGTACGAGGCACTGCTGCGGCGCGAGGCGGACCGGGGCGTCTTCACGCTCCTCGACCCGAACATCCGCCCGGGCCTGATCCCGGACGCGGGCGCCTACCGGGCCCGCTTCCGGTCCTGGCTGCCCTCCGTGTCCCTCCTGAAGCTCTCGGAACAGGACGCGCAGTGGCTGGAGGGCACGCCCGAGGGCTGGCTCGGCAGTGGGCCCGCGGCGGTGGTGCTGACCCGGGGCGGCGCCGGGCTCAGCGTGTTCACCGCGGCGGGCGGTGAGGTGTCGGTGCCCGCCGCGCCCGTCGAGGTCGCCGACACCATCGGCGCCGGTGACACGGTCAACGCCGCGCTGCTGCACAGCCTCGCCGCCCACGACGCGCTGACACCACCCGCGCTCGTCTCCCTCGGCGACAGCGGCTGGCGCGAGGTGCTGGCCTTCGCCGCCCGCGCGGCGGCGGTGACCTGTTCCCGGCCCGGCGCGGACCCCCCGTACGCCTCGGAACTGCTGTCGGCGTGAGGCCGCGCGGGCCCTCGGGGACCGGGCCGGGACTCAGGCCGACAGGCGCGGCGAGCGGTCTCCGGTCGTTCTGCGTGTCGCGAGGTAGAGCGCGACGAGCCAGCCGATCAGGGTTCCGCCGAGGACCAGGTTCACCAGCAGGATCAGCCACCGCCGCGGTACGCCCCGGTTGAAGGCGATCAGCGACAGCAGGAGATACACCGCGATGAAGACGATGGTGAGCAGGACAGAGAGAAACGGGCCGAGTGTTCCGAACATGACAAGAGGCTAGGGCAACGGCCCGCGGCCGCGGTCGGCGCCGTGCGGCGCCGGCCGCGCGGGTCCGCCCCGACGGGCGGGTGATCGTCCGCGCCCGAAGACCCGGGGGCGCCGGCTTGGCTGCTCGCGGCTCCTCACGCGGACGGTGCGGCTCCCGGCGTGCGCGGCTCCTCCCGCCCGTCCAGGAAGGCGGTGATCGCCGCCGCGAAGCCCGCGGGGTCCTCCGCCCACGGGATGTGGCCGGCCTGAGGCAGGACGGTCCTGCTGACCTGCGGGAGCGCGCGTTCCAGGGAATCCACGGCCGACCTCGGGCGGATGTCCCGCGCGCCGTCCACGATCAGGACCGGGACGGTCAGTTCCGCGCAGCGCTCCGGCATCCCGCCGTCGGCTGCCAGGTCCCGCAGCTCGCGGTTGAGTGCCGTGTTGCAGGCCCGGTTGACGCCGAACCACGGTGTCGCCATGGCCTCGGCCGACGCCAGGGCGTCGGGGCCGAGGAAGTCCGCCGACCACTGGAGCACGCAGAGTTCGCGGTCCTCCGACTCCGTCAGGCCGGACGCGGGCCGGTCGTTCAGCTCGCGCCATCGCGCCAGGCGGTGCCCGAGCCGCCGTCGCTGCCCTTCCTCGTAGGCGGGATGCCAGGCGGACACGTCGTCCACGCCGACGCCCGAGACGTACACCAGCGCGCGGACCCGGTCGGGGCGCTCCAGCGCGTACAGGAGCGCGAGTTGCGCGCCCCACGAGTGCCCGACCAGCACGGCCCGCTCCCATCCCGATGCTCGCCGTACGGCGTCGAGATCGGCGATCGAGCGGGCCACCGTGTAAGGGCCCCGGCGTTCGGAACGCCCGCAGCCCCGTTGGTCCCAGCGCACCACCGGCCGCCCTCCGAGGAGCGCGGCCGGTGCCTGCAGGGTGTCCCAGATGCCGGGGCCGCCGTGGCAGAGGATCACCGGCGCCCCGGGGCCGTCCGCCGCGCGGACGGCCCAGAGCCGGACCCCGTCGTCCGCGACGACGTCGATGCCCTCGCCGTCCCCGCCGCCGTGAGCGGTTCCGTCGGCCCCCGCGTGCGCTGTCTTCGCCATGACCCGGGATCCTGCCGGGTCACGGCTCACTTCGCGCGCGCTTTACGCGCGCTCGCCGGCGCCGCCCCCGCGGACGTGGCCTTCTTCGCGGCGGTCTTCTTCGCCGGGGCCTTGCGGGCCGGCGCCTTCCTCCCGGTCGTGGCCGCGTCGCTGACGCGCTCCGTGTCCAGGATGTCCCGGAGGAACTTGCCGGTGTGGCTGGTGGCGACGCCCGCCACCTGCTCGGGAGTGCCCTCGGCGACCACCAGGCCGCCGCCGTTGCCGCCCTCGGGGCCCATGTCGACCACCCAGTCCGCCGTCTTGATGACGTCCAGGTTGTGCTCGATCACGATCACCGTGTTGCCCTTGTCGACCAGGTTGGACAGGACGGTGATCAGCTTGCTGATGTCCTCGAAGTGCAGACCTGTCGTCGGCTCGTCCAGCACGTAGACCGTGCTGCCGGTGGAGCGCTTCTGCAGCTCGCTGGAGAGCTTCACACGCTGCGCCTCACCGCCCGACAGCGTCGGGGCGGGCTGACCCAGCCGCACATAGCCGAGGCCCACCTCGTTGAGCGTCTTGAGGTGACGCGAGATCGTCGGGACGGCACCGAAGAACTCCAGCGCCTCCTCGATCGGCATGTCCAGCACCTCGGCGATGTTCTTGCCCTTGTAGTGGACCTCCAGCGTCTCCCGGTTGTAGCGGGCGCCGTGGCACACCTCGCAGGGCACGTACACGTCCGGCAGGAAGTTCATCTCGATCTTGATGGTGCCGTCGCCCGCGCAGTTCTCGCAGCGACCGCCCTTCACGTTGAACGAGAAGCGCCCCTGGAGGTAGCCGCGGACCTTCGCCTCGGTCGTCTCCGCGAACAGCTTGCGGACATGGTCGAACACACCGGTGTACGTCGCCGGGTTGGAGCGGGGCGTGCGACCGATGGGCGACTGGTCGACGTGCACGACCTTGTCGACGAGATCGTCCCCGTCGACGCGGGTGTGCCGTCCCGGTACCGACTTCGCGCCGTTCAGCTCGCGGGCCAGGTGCGTGTACAGGATGTCGTTGACCAGGGTCGACTTGCCGGACCCCGAGACGCCGGTGACGGCCGTGAGCACGCCCAGCGGGAACGACACGTCGATGTCCTGCAGGTTGTTCTCCCGCGCGCCGTGCACGGTCAGACGCCGCGCGGGGTCGACGGGGCGCCGGATCTCGGGTGTCGCGATGGAGCGCTTGCCCACCAGGTACTGGCCGGTCAACGACTCCTCGTTGGCCAGCAGTTCCTTCACGGTGCCCGAGTGGACGACCTTGCCGCCGTGCTCACCGGCGCCCGGGCCGATGTCCACGACCCAGTCCGCGACCTTGATCGTGTCCTCGTCGTGCTCGACCACGATCAGGGTGTTGCCCATGTCCCGCAGCCGCACCAGCGTCTCGATCAGCCGGTGGTTGTCGCGCTGGTGCAGGCCGATGGACGGCTCGTCCAGTACGTAGAGCACGCCGACGAGGCCCGAACCGATCTGCGTCGCGAGTCGGATGCGCTGCGCCTCGCCGCCGGACAGTGTGCCCGCGGCGCGGTTCAGCGACAGGTAGTCGAGGCCGACGTCGACCAGGAACCGCAGCCGCTCGTTGACCTCCTTGAGCACCCGCTCGGCGATCTTCTTGTCGCGCGCGTTCAGCGTGAGCTGGCCCAGGAACTCCGCGCAGTCGCTGATCGACATCGCGGCCACGTCGGCGATGGACTTCTCCATCACCGTGACCGCGAGCACGATCGGCTTGAGGCGCGTGCCCTCGCAGGTCGGGCAGGGCACCTCGCGCATGTACCCCTCGAAGCGTTCCCTGCTGGTGTCGCTCTCCGCCTCCTGGTGGCGCCGCTTCACATACGAGACGGCGCCCTCGAAGGACGGTGTCACATAGGCGCGCTCGCGCCCGTAGCGGTTGCGGTAGCGGACCTCGACCTGGGTCTTGTGGCCGTACAGCAGGGCCTTCTTGGCCCGCTGCGGCAGCCCCGCCCAGGGGATGTCCGTACGGAAGCCCAGCGCGTCCGCGAGGCCCTTGATCATCCGGCCGAAGTACTCCCGCGTGTGCCCGTGCGACCACGGGTGGATCGCGCCCTCGTCCAGCGACTTGTCCTCGTCGGGGATGATCAGCTCTGGGTCGACCTCCATCCGCGTACCGATGCCGGTGCATTCGGGGCAGGCGCCGAACGGCGAGTTGAAGGAGAAGGAGCGCGGCTCCAGCTCCTCGAACGAGAGGTCGTCGTAGGGGCAGTACAGGTGCTCCGAGTACATCCGCTCACGCTCGGGGTCGTCCTCGGGGAGGTCGACGAAGTCGAGCACGACCATCCCGCCGGACAGCCCGAGGGCGGTCTCCACCGAGTCGGTCAGCCGGCGCTTGGCGGAGTCCTTCACGGTCAGGCGGTCGACGACCACCTCGATCGTGTGCTTCTCCTGCTTCTTCAGCTTGGGCGGGTCGGTCAGCTGGATCGTGGCGCCGTCGACGCGTGCCCGGCTGTAGCCCTTTGTCTGGAGGTCGGAGAACAGGTCGACGAATTCGCCCTTGCGCTCGCGCACCAGCGGCGAGAGGACCTGGAACCTGCTGCCCTCGGGCAGCTCCAAGACCTTGTCGACGATCGCCTGCGGCGACTGCCGGGTGATCGGCCTGCCGCACTGCGGGCAGTGCGGCTTGCCGATGCGCGCGAACAGCAGGCGGAGGTAGTCGTAGACCTCGGTGATCGTGCCGACCGTCGAGCGCGGGTTGCGCGAGGTCGACTTCTGGTCGATCGAGACGGCCGGGGAGAGGCCCTCGATGAAGTCGACGTCCGGCTTGTCCATCTGACCGAGGAACTGCCGGGCGTAGGAGGACAGCGACTCCACGTAACGGCGCTGCCCCTCCGCGAAGATCGTGTCGAACGCGAGGGAGGACTTGCCCGACCCGGAGAGACCGGTGAAGACGATGAGTGAATCGCGGGGCAGGTCCAGCGAGACATTGCGGAGATTGTGCTCGCGAGCGCCACGGACGATGAGACGGTCGGCCACGCCGGTCCGCACCTTTCGTTGGGGGGATGCAGGGGCGGAGCCCCCTCGGCGGAATGCCGGGGGCCGCCAGAGCGATGGACTGCTGTACGGGGTGTACGGGGTGCACGGACGCATCCGCACGGAGGCGTCGATACGGGCATCGGTACGGGGGCACCCGTGCGGCTGTGCATGAGGTGCACATACCAGGATGCCTCTTCCGCTGCCGTAACCGAGCTTATAGCACGCGCATTCGATTTAAGCGGGACTTCCGTCCTCTTCACCCGAACGGGTGGCGCCCGTCACGTGCCCCGTAAGGTGGCGTCCATGACCTACAGCGGAGCGGTGCAGGTCGGTGGGCCTGCCGACGTGCACGAGCTGCCCGACCTGATGATCTCGAAGATCGCGGTCGGCGCCATGAACAACAACGCCTACCTGCTGCGCTGCCGTGCCACCGACGCGCAACTGCTCATCGACGCGGCGGCCGAACCCGCGGCCCTTCTCGGCCTCATCGGCGAGGACGGCATCTCCGCCGTCGTCACCACGCACCGCCACGGCGATCACTGGGCAGCGCTCGACGAGGTCGTCGGGGCCACCGGGGCACGCACGTACGCCGGACGCTACGACACCGAGGGCATCCCCGTGCCCACCGACGTACCGGTCGAGGACGGCGACGCCATCCGCTTCGGTGAGATCACGCTCACCGCGCGCCACCTGGTCGGCCACACACCGGGCTCCATCGCCCTGGTCTACGACGACCCGCACGGCCACCCGCACCTGTTCACGGGCGACTGCCTCTTCCCCGGCGGGGTCGGCAACACCCACCAGGACCCCGAGGCCTTCGCGAGCCTCCTGCACGACGTCGAGGCCAAGCTGTTCGACCGGCTGCCGGACGAGACCTGGGTCTACCCCGGGCACGGCGACGACACCACGCTCGGTGACGAGCGGCCCCACCTGCCCGAGTGGCGCGAGCGCGGCTGGTGACAGGCCGCCCGGTGCCGCCCGGCCGCCGGGCGGCACCGGGCGGCGGGTCCCGCGCCGAGGGGGTCCGGAGGGGGCTGGGGCCGGTGCCGGGACGTCTGGTCCGTCCCGGTAACGTCGGGCTCGTACCACCCCTTCCGCCCCCCGTCCGTGGAGCACCCTGATGTCCGGCCTTTCCGCACGCTTCGCCAACCGCCGCGCCGTGCTCAAGGGCGCCGCGCTCGCGGGCGCCACCGCTCTCGGCGCCGCCGCCTGCGGGCCCGGTGGCAAGGCGGCGGCGAGCCCCACCCCGACGGCGCCCGTCGACCTCGGTTCGCCCGACGACGTGCCGGTGGGCGGCGCCCGGCTCTACCGCGACGACAAGGTCGTCGTGTACTGCCCCTCCAAAGGCCGGTACAAGGGCTTCAGCGCCGTCTGCACCCACCAGGGGTGCGTTTTGACCGAGGTCGTCAGGACGACGGGCGAGTGCGCGTGCCACGGCAGCCGGTTCGACGTCACCACGGGCAAGGTCGTCCAGGGTCCCGCGAGCTCGCCGCTGCCCCCCGTACCCGTGCGGGCCGAGGGCGGCAGGCTCGTCGCCGGCCCGGACACCGCGCCGGGCAAGGCCGAGGGGACGCGCGGCAGCGCCGCGGGGGCACCCGGCGGGGCCGCCGGCACCGCGGCCTGAGCCGGTCGCGGTCCGCCCTGATCACACGCCGGGCTCGGAGCCTGACTGTCCGTCCCCGCCAGTAGGGTGGCAGTATGGCCGACCCCTCCAGCTACCGCCCCAAGCCGGGAGAGATCCCCGACTCGCCGGGGGTCTACAAGTTCCGTGACGACCACCGCCGGGTGATCTACGTCGGCAAGGCGAAAAGCCTGCGCCAGCGCCTCGCCAACTACTTCCAGGACCTGTCGGGGCTGCATCCGCGCACGCGCACGATGGTCACCACGGCCGCCTCCGTGGAGTGGACGATCGTGTCGACCGAGGTCGAGGCGCTCCAGCTCGAATACTCCTGGATCAAGGAGTACGACCCCCGGTTCAACGTCAAGTACCGCGACGACAAGAGCTACCCGTACCTCGCGGTGACGCTCAACGAGGAGTTTCCCCGCGTGCAGGTCATGCGCGGCGCCAAGCGCAAGGGTGTGCGCTACTTCGGCCCGTACGGCCACGCGTGGGCGATCCGCGAGACCGTCGACCTGATGCTGCGCGTCTTTCCCGTGCGGACGTGCTCCGCCGGGGTGTTCAAGAACGCGGCCCGCACCGGCCGCCCCTGCCTCCTCGGTTACATCGGCAAGTGCTCGGCGCCCTGCGTCGGCCGGGTCACCCCCGAGGAGCACCGCGAACTCGCCGAGGAGTTCTGCGACTTCATGGCGGGCCGGACCGGCGCCTACCTGCGCCGCCTGGAGCGGGAGATGGCCGAGGCGGCGGAGGAGATGGAGTACGAGCGCGCGGCACGCCTGCGTGACGACATAGGCGCCCTGACGCGTGCCATGGAGAAGAACGCGGTGGTGCTGGCCGATGCCACCGACGCGGACCTCATCGCCGTCGCCGAGGACGAACTGGAGGCGGCCGTGCAGATCTTCCACGTGCGCGGCGGACGCGTGCGCGGGCAGCGCGGCTGGGTCACCGACAAGGTCGAGGCCGTGGGGACCGGGGAACTGGTCGAGCACGCGCTCCAGCAGCTCTACGGGGAGGAGCGCGGCGACGCCGTGCCCAAGGAGGTGCTGGTCCCCGCGCTGCCCGGCGACGACGAGGCCGGCGCGGCAGCCGTCGCGCAGTGGCTCAGCGAACGGCGCGGTTCCCTGGTCTCGCTCCGCATCCCGCAGCGCGGTGACAAGAAGGACCTGATGGAGACGGTCGCACGCAACGCGCAGCAGGCCCTCGGCCTGCACAAGACCAAGCGGGCCAGCGACCTGACCACCCGCTCGCGCGCCCTGGAGGAGATCGCCGCGGCGCTCGGCCTGGACAGCGCCCCGCTGCGCATCGAGTGCTTCGACATCTCGCACTTCCAGGGCGACGACGTCGTGGCGTCCATGGTCGTCTTCGAGGACGGACTGTCCCGCAAGGGCGAGTACCGCAGGTTCCAGATCAAGTCCTTCGCGGGCCAGGACGACGTCCGCTCGATGCACGAGGTGATCACCCGCCGCTTCCGCCGCTACCTCCAGGAGAAGGAGCGCACGGGCGAGTGGCCGGAGGGCCGCGAGGAGGCCCCGGAGCCCGCCAACGGCAGCGCCAACGGCAACGGCGAGGGCGGCGCCAACGGCGGGGGCGCCGGCACCGGTGCGGGCGAGGAGGCCGCGGGAGGCAGGCCGGACACGCGGGCCGCGCGCGGTCCCGAGCGTGTCATGGTCCGTGCCGGGACCGACCGGACGATGGAGCCCGTGACGCCCGGCGGCGCCTGGGGGGCCCCGGAGGCGGACGCCGACGACGGGAGCCCGGCCGTCACCCCGCCGCCCACCGCGACGGGGGGCGCCCTCTCGTTCGAGGCGGAACTCGCGGGCCTCAAGGACGACGAGGGCCGCCCGAAGCGGTTCGCCTACCCCCCGCAGCTCCTCGTCGTGGACGGCGGGCAGCCGCAGGTCGCGGCGGCCAAGCGGGCCCTGGACGAGCTGGGCATCGACGACGTCGCGGTGTGCGGCCTCGCCAAGCGGCTCGAAGAGGTCTGGCTGCCGGACGACGACGACCCGGTCGTCCTCCCGCGCTCCAGCGAGGGCCTCTACCTGCTCCAGCGCGTGCGCGACGAGGCGCACCGCTTCGCCATCACCTACCAGCGCGCGAAGCGGGCCAAGCGGATCAGGTCGGGCCCGCTGGACGACGTCCCCGGTCTGGGCGAGGCGAGGAAACAGATACTCGTCAAGCATTTCGGCTCGGTGAAGAGGCTCCGGCAGGCCACAATCGAGCAGATCTGCGAGGTTCCCGGCTTCGGCCGCAAGACGGCCGAGTCCGTGGTCGTGGCCCTCGCCAAGGCGGCCCCGGCCGCACCGGCCGTCAACACGGCCACAGGAGAGATCATGGAAGACGACGGGGACAGCGGGGACAGCGGGCATGACTGAGGACGACCGGGACGACCTGGGCGACCGGCACAGCGAGCACCACCGGGACGGAGCAGGGCACATGGGCACGGTCGGCACACACACGGGCGGCGGGGGCGGCGAGGCCGTCCCGCCGGAAGGGGGCGGCCACGAGCCCGGCATCCCCGAACTGGTGATCATCTCCGGCATGTCGGGGGCGGGCCGCAGCACCGCCGCCAAATGCCTGGAGGACCTCGGCTGGTTCGTCGTGGACAACCTGCCGCCGGCGCTGATCCCGACGATGGTCGAGCTGGGCGCCCGTTCGCAGGGCAACGTGGCCCGCATCGCCGTCGTGGTCGACGTGCGCGGCCGGCGCTTCTTCGACAACCTGCGCGATTCGCTGGCCGACCTGGAGGCCAAGGGCGTCACCCGCAGGATCGTCTTCCTGGAGTCCTCCGACGAGGCGCTGGTGCGCCGCTTCGAGTCCGTGCGCCGGCCGCACCCGCTGCAGGGCGACGGCCGCACGCTCGACGGCATCGTCGCCGAGCGGGACCTGCTGCGCGAGCTGCGCGGCGACGCGGACCTGGTGATCGACACCTCCAGCCTGAACGTGCACGAACTGCGCGCCAAGCTCGACGCCGGGTTCGCCGGTGAGGAGGAGCCCGAACTGCGGGCCACGGTCATGTCGTTCGGCTACAAGTACGGCCTGCCGGTCGACGCGGACCTGGTCGCGGACTGCCGCTTCCTGCCCAACCCGCACTGGGTGCCCGAACTGCGCCCGTACACCGGGCTCAACGAGGAGGTCGCGGGCTACGTCTTCAACCAGCCCGGGGCCAAGGAGTTCCTGGACCGCTACACGGAACTCCTCGAACTGGTGGCCTCCGGCTACCGCCGGGAGGGCAAGCGCTACGTGACCATCGCCATCGGCTGCACCGGCGGCAAGCACCGCTCCGTCGCGATGTCCGAGCGGCTCTCCGCGCGCCTCGCCGACGCGGGCATCGAGACCGTCACCGTCCACCGCGACCTGGGGCGCGAGTGACCGGCCGCACGTTCAGACTCCGCAGGCTGCGCACCGGCAACCCCGCGCCGTCCGCGCGCGGACGCGGCGCGCAGCCCAAGGTCGTCGCCCTCGGCGGGGGGCACGGCCTGTCCGCCTCGCTGACCTCGCTGCGCCGCATCACCGGCGACCTCACGGCCGTCGTCACCGTCGCGGACGACGGCGGGTCCAGCGGCCGGCTCCGCGAGGAGCTCGGCGTGCTGCCTCCCGGCGACCTGCGCAAGGCGCTCGCCGCGCTGTGCGGTGACGACGAGTGGGGCCAGACGTGGTCCCATGTCATCCAGCACCGCTTCGAGTCCCAGGGCGACCTGCACGACCACGCCGTCGGCAATCTGCTGATCGTCGCCCTGTGGGAACAACTGGGCGACCACGTCAAGGCACTGGACCTCGTCGGCAAGCTGCTCGGCGCGCACGGGCGCGTCCTGCCCATGTCCGCGGTGCCGCTGGAACTCCAGGCGCTCGTCAGGGGACACGACGCGACGCGCCCGGACGACATCGAGACCGTACGCGGCCAGGCGACGGTCGCGCTGACTCGCGGCGAGGTCCAGTCCGTCCACCTCGTACCGGCCGATCCGCCCGCCGTACCGGAGGCCGTCCAGGCCGTGATGGACGCCGACTGGGTGGTTCTCGGCCCCGGATCCTGGTTCTCCTCCGTCATACCCCACCTGCTCGTGCCCGAGCTGCTGACGGCCCTGGTGGAGACCAGGGCGCGGCGGGTCCTCTCGCTGAACCTCGCACCCCAACCCGGCGAAACAGAGGGCTTCTCACCGCAGCGTCATTTGGAGGTTTTGGCGCGACACGCCCCTAAACTCGCCCTGGACGTGGTGCTGGCCGACCGGGCCGCCGTGCCCGACAGTGAATCCCTCGCCGATGCCGCGAAACGCTTCGGTGCCGCCGTCGAGCTGGCCCCGGTCGCCGCGCGCGACAGCTTCGCGAAGCACGACCCGGAGCTGCTGGCCGCCGCGTACGACCGTATTTTTCGTATGCATGGAAGGATCGGCCCATGGCGATGACGCCAGCGGTGAAGGACGAGATCGCTCGGCTCCCGGTCACCCGGACGTGCTGCAGGAAGGCCGAGGTCTCGGCGATCCTCCGGTTCGCGGGCGGACTGCACCTGGTCAGCGGCCGCATCGTGATCGAGGCGGAGCTCGACACCAGCATCGCGGCGCGCCGCCTGCGCAAGGACATCCTGGAGATCTTCGGGCACAACTCCGAGCTGGTCGTGATGGCGCCCGGCGGGCTGCGGCGCGGCAGCCGTTACGTCGTACGGGTGATCACGGGCGGCGATCAGCTGGCCCGGCAGACGGGCCTGGTGGACGGCCGGGGCCGGCCTATCCGGGGACTGCCGCCGCAGGTCGTCTCGGGGGCGACGTGCGACGCGGAGGCCGCGTGGCGGGGCGCGTTCCTCGCCCACGGCTCGCTGACGGAACCGGGCCGCTCCTCCTCGCTGGAGGTCACGTGCCCGGGACCGGAGGCGGCCCTGGCCCTGGTGGGCGCCGCGCGCCGGCTCCAGATCCCCGCCAAGGCCCGTGAGGTCCGGGGCGTCGACCGGGTGGTCGTGCGGGACGGCGACGCGATCGGGGCACTGCTGACGCGCCTCGGGGCGCACGAGTCGGTCCTCGCGTGGGAGGAGCGGCGGATGCGCCGCGAGGTCCGCGCGACGGCGAACCGGCTGGCGAACTTCGACGACGCGAACCTGCGCCGCTCCGCGCGGGCCGCCGTCGCGGCGGGGGCGCGGGTGCAGCGGGCGCTGGAGATCCTCGCCGACGAGGTGCCGGAGCACCTGGCGGCGGCGGGCCGCCTGCGCATGGAGCACAAGCAGGCGTCGCTGGAGGAGCTGGGCGCGCTCGCCGACCCGCCGCTGACGAAGGACGCGGTCGCGGGCCGTATCCGCCGTCTGCTGGCCATGGCCGACAAGCGGGCCCAGGACCTGGGCATCCCGGGGACGGACTCGGGCCTGAGCGAGGAGCTCGCGGACGGCCTGGCGGTCTGACCCGCCACGCCGAAGGGCCGCAACCGCAACCGCGACCGCGTGGGGCCCGCGCCCCGGCCCCGGCGAGGGGCCGGCGCGGGCCCTGGGCCGCGGGGCGGGCGGCGCGGGAACGCGCGCCTGGCGGCACCGCGCATCCGACCGGGCACCCGCCCAGGTGAGCGCGGTGCGGTTACCGGTGGTCATGGGACCCTCTGATGTCACGGCCGGAGGCAGGGGGCGGTAGGGTCGTAGACGGTCGGGGACATCCCATACAGCTCGCCGGGCGTCGCAATCGCACGGCGTACCAACGAGGAGATCGGTTCGTGACGATCCGCGTAGGCATCAACGGCTTTGGCCGCATCGGGCGCAACTACTTCCGGGCGTTGCTGGAGCAGGGTGCGGACATCGACATCGTCGCTGTCAACGACCTGGGTGACACCGCGACCACGGCGCACCTGCTGAAGTACGACACCATCCTCGGCCGTCTCAAGGCCGAGGTCACCAACACCGCCGACACCATCACCGTCGACGGGCACGTCATCAAGGTGCTCTCGGAGCGCAACCCCGCCGACATTCCGTGGGGCGAGCTGGGCGTCGACATCGTCATCGAGTCGACCGGCATCTTCACGAAGAAGGCCGACGCCGAGAAGCACATCGCGGGCGGCGCGAAGAAGGTCCTCATCTCGGCTCCGGCCAAGGACGAGGACATCACGATCGTGATGGGCGTCAACCAGGACAAGTACGACGCGGCGCAGCACAACGTCATCTCCAACGCGTCCTGCACCACCAACTGTGTGGCGCCGATGGCGAAGGTCCTCCTGGAGAACTTCGGCGTCGTCAAGGGCCTGATGACGACGGTCCACGCGTACACGAACGACCAGCGCATCCTGGACTTCCCGCACAAGGACCTGCGCCGCGCCCGCGCCGCCGCCGAGAACATCATCCCGACCACCACGGGTGCCGCCAAGGCCACCGCGCTGGTCATCCCGGAGCTGGCGGGCAAGCTCGACGGCATCGCGATGCGCGTGCCGGTGCCCACGGGCTCCGTCACCGACCTCGTGGTCGAGGTGGAGCGCGAGGTCACCAAGGACGAGGTCAACGCCGCGTTCCTGAAGGCGTCCGAGGGCGATCTCAAGGGTCTGCTCTCGTACACCGAGGACCCGATCGTCTCCTCGGACATCGTGAACTGGCCGGCGTCCTGCACCTTCGACTCCTCCCTGACCATGGTCCAGGGCAAGAGCGTGAAGATCATCGGCTGGTACGACAACGAGTGGGGCTACTCCAACCGCCTCGTCGACCTGACCGTCTTCGTCGGCAACCAGCTCTGATCCGTACGGCATGAGCCCAGGGCCCGGCCCGCGCATCGTCGCGGCGTACGGGCCCTGTGGCCTGTCGGCAGCCTTGAGGAGGCCAGGAAACTGATGAAGACGCTCGATGAACTTCTGGCGGACGGCGACGGTGTGCGCGGCAAGCGCGTGTTCGTCCGCGCCGACCTGAACGTGCCCCTGTCCGGCACCGCCATCACCGACGACGGCCGGATCAGGGCCGTCGTCCCGACGGTCGCCCGCCTCGCCGAAGCCGGCGCGCGCGTGATCGTCGCCTCGCACCTGGGCCGCCCCAAGGGCGCGCCCGACCCCGCCTTCTCCCTCGCGCCCGCCGCCGCCCGCCTCGGTGAACTCCTGGGCCAGGAAGTGGCGTTCGCGACCGACACCGTCGGCGAGTCCGCCCGTGCGGTCGTCGCGGGTCTCGGTGACGGCCAGGTCGCCGTCCTGGAGAACCTGCGCTTCAACCCCGGCGAGACCGCCAAGGACGACGCCGAGCGCGGTGCCTTCGCCGACCGGCTCGCCGCCCTCGCGGACCTCTACGTCGGGGACGGCTTCGGCGCCGTGCACCGCAAGCACGCCTCCGTCTACGACCTCCCCGCGCGCCTGCCGCACGCCGCGGGCGGCCTCATCGCCACCGAGGTCGGCGTCCTCAAGAAGCTCACCGAGGACGTCAAGCGCCCCTACGTGGTGGTGCTCGGCGGCGCCAAGGTCTCCGACAAGCTCGGGGTCATCGACCACCTCCTGGAGAAGGCCGACCGCATCCTCATCGGCGGCGGCATGGCCTTCACCTTCCTCAAGGCGCAGGGGCACGAGGTCGGTTCCTCCCTGCTGCAGGAGGACCAGATCCCGGTCGTGCGCGACTACCTCAAGCGGGCCGACGAGCGCGGCGTCGAGTTCGTGCTCCCCGTCGACCTGTTGGTCGCCGCCGAGTTCCCCGATCTCAAGGCCAAGACGCCCACCCACCCCGAGACGGTCCCCGCGGACGGGATGCCGCCCGGGAAGATGGGCCTGGACAACGGCCCCGAGACCTGTGCGCTGTACGCGTCCAAGCTCGCCGACGCGGCCACCGTCTTCTGGAACGGCCCGATGGGCGTCTTCGAACACCCCGACTACGCCGAGGGCACCCGGGCCGTGGCCCAGGGCCTGATCGACTCGTCCGCCTTCACCGTCGTGGGCGGCGGCGACTCCGCGGCCGCCGTGCGGACGCTGGGCTTCGACGAGTCGGCTTTCGGCCATATCTCGACCGGCGGCGGTGCGAGCCTCGAATACCTCGAAGGCAAGTCGCTGCCCGGCCTCGCCGCACTGGAGGACTGACCTTCCCATGACCGCAACGCCCGAGAACACCGGCCGGACCCCGCTGATGGCGGGCAACTGGAAGATGAACCTCAATCACCTTGAGGCCATCGCCCAGGTCCAGAAGCTGGCCTTCGGCCTGAACGACAAGGACTTCGCGGCCGTCGAGGTCGCCGTCCTGCCGCCGTTCACCGACCTGCGCTCCGTACAGACCCTGGTCGACGGCGACAAGCTCAAGATCAAGTACGGCGCCCAGGACATCTCCGCGCACGACTCCGGTGCGTACACCGGTGAGATCTCCGGCTCGATGCTCGCCAAGCTGAAGTGCTCGTACGTGGTCGTCGGCCACTCCGAGCGACGTCAGTACCACGGTGAGAGCGACGAGCTCTGCAACGCCAAGGTCAAGGCCGCCTACCGGCACGGGCTGACCCCGATCCTGTGCGTCGGCGAGGACGAGGCCGTCCGTGAGGAGGGCCGCCACGTCGAGCACACGCTCGCGCAGGTCGAGGGCGGTCTGAAGGACATCACGGCCGAGCAGGCCGAGACGCTCGTCATCGCCTACGAGCCGGTCTGGGCCATCGGCACCGGCAAGACCTGCGGTGCCGGCGACGCCCAGGAGGTGTGCGGTGCGATCCGCGGCAAGATCGCGGATCTGTACACGCAGGACGTCGCGGACAAGGTCCGCATCCAGTACGGCGGCTCGGTGAAGTCGGGGAACGTCGCGGGGATCATGGCGCAGCCCGACATCGACGGTGCTCTCGTGGGCGGCGCGTCCCTGGACACGGACGAGTACGTCAAGATCGTGCGCTTCCGCGACCAGTGAGTGTGCGGTAGCACGGATCCGTCGTACCCTTGCGGGGGCCGGCCACGGACGCGACGCGTCCGGCGGCGGGCCCCCGCAGTACGTCGCAGGTGCCGCCCCTCGCGCATGACGAGCGGTACCCGTGGTCAGTCCTGTCAGTCCTGTGTCAATTCCGCCCGTCCGAGGAAGTTGGTTCAGCCGTGGTTCTGGGGTTCTCGATCGCCCTCATCGTCTTCAGCCTGCTGCTGATGCTGCTGGTGCTGATGCACAAGGGCAAGGGCGGCGGCCTCTCCGACATGTTCGGTGGCGGCATGCAGTCGTCCGTGGGTGGCTCCTCGGTCGCGGAGCGCAACCTCGACCGCATCACGGTGGTCGTCGCCATCCTGTGGGTGGCGTGCATCGTCGCGCTCGGCCTGATCATCAAGCTCAAGGGCTGAGCGCGGGCGGGTATCACCTCCCTGGACGCGGCCTATCATGAGGTTCCGCGTCCGG
The DNA here is from genome assembly GCF_036250695.1 of Streptomyces sp. NBC_01497. Lineage (NCBI taxonomy): Bacteria > Bacillati > Actinomycetota > Actinomycetes > Kitasatosporales > Streptomycetaceae > Streptomyces > Streptomyces sp. NBC_01497. Next base: position 6,346,654 of record NZ_CP109427.1, read on the forward strand.
AACAGGGGGTAACTCCCGTAACGGAAAGCGCGTTGGGCCTTACGTACACTGGGGCGCCCGGCAGCGGAGCTGCCGTTCGATGCTTTGCGGCACCATCACGCAGGGAGTTACGACCGTGGCAAGTGGCAACGCGATCCGGGGGAGCCGGGTCGGAGCGGGGCCGATGGGTGAGGCCGAGCGTGGCGAGTCCGCGCCCCGCCTGCGCATCGCCTTCTGGTGCTCCAACGGGCACGAGACCCAGCCGAGCTTCGCCAGCGACGCTCAGGTGCCGGAGACGTGGGACTGCCCGCGCTGCGGTTTCCCCGCCGGGCAGGACCAGGACAATCCGCCGGACCCGCCGCGCACCGAGCCGTACAAGACCCACCTCGCGTACGTGCGCGAGCGCCGCAGCGACGCGGACGGCGAGGCGATCCTCGCCGAGGCGCTCGCGAAGCTCCGCGGTGAGATCTGACGTGACGGGACCGGCCGGTCACCCTCGGGTGACCGGCCGGGCGCGTTCGTGCCCGCCGGTCCCTCGGCCGCCTGCCTGATCAATTAGGTTGGGGTCCGAACAGGGGCACGCATAGAGGCACGAGAAGAAGTGGGCTGATGTCCGACATGAACGCAACCGGGGCGCGTACGAGGCTCAACCAGCTGCCCGAGTGGGCCGCGCTCGGCAAGCACCGCGAACAGCTGGCCGACACGCATCTGCGGGATCTGTTCGCGTCGCAGCCGGAGCGCGGTACCGACTACACGGTGCGGGTGGGCGACCTGCGCCTGGACTACTCCAAGCACCTGGTGACCGACGAGACACTGGCGCTGCTGCGCGACCTCGCGAAGGCCACGGGCGTGGCCGAGCTGCGGGACGCGATGTTCCGCGGCGAGAAGATCAACACCACCGAGGACCGCGCTGTCCTGCACACCGCGCTGCGGGCCCCGCGTGACGCCGTGATCGAGGTCGACGGCGAGAACGTGGTCCCCGCCGTCCACGCCGTCCTGGACAAGATGGCGGACTTCTCCGAGCGCGTGCGCTCCGGCGCCTGGACCGGTCACACCGGCCGTCCCATCAAGAACATCGTCAACATCGGCATCGGCGGCTCCGACCTCGGCCCCGCCATGGCGTACGAGGCCCTGAAGACGTTCACGCGCCGGGACCTGAGCGTCCGCTTCGTCTCCAACGTCGACGGCGCCGACCTGTACGAAGCGGTACGCGACCTCGACGCGGCCGAGACGCTCTTCGTCATCGCCTCCAAGACGTTCACCACCATCGAGACCATCACCAACGCGACCTCCGCCCGTGAGTGGCTGCTGGGTGAACTCGGCGCCGGGCAGGAGGCGGTGGCCAAGCACTTCGTGGCGCTGTCCACCAACGCCGAGAAGGTCGGCGACTTCGGCATCGACACGGCCAACATGTTCGAGTTCTGGGACTGGGTCGGCGGGCGCTACTCCTACGACTCGGCCATCGGCCTGTCGCTGATGATCGCGATCGGCCCGGACAGCTTCCGCGAGATGCTGGACGGCTTCCACACCGTCGACGAGCACTTCCGCACCGCGCCGCCCGCCTCCAACGTGCCGCTGCTGCTCGGCCTCCTCGGCGTCTGGTACGGCTCGTTCTTCGACGCGCAGTCCCACGCAGTCCTCCCGTACAGCCACTACCTGTCGAAGTTCACCGCGTACCTCCAGCAGCTGGAGATGGAGTCCAACGGCAAGTCCGTGGACCGTGACGGCAAGCCCGTCGAGTGGCAGACAGGACCGGTCGTGTGGGGTACGCCCGGCACCAACGGGCAGCACGCGTACTACCAGTTGATCCACCAGGGCACCAAGGTCATCCCCGCGGACTTCATCGGCTTCGCCCGCCCCTCGGGCGACCTGCCGGCGAACCTTCGCGCGCAGCACGACCTGCTGATGGCCAACTTCTTCGCCCAGACGCAGGCGCTGGCCTTCGGCAAGACCCCCGACGAGGTACGCGCCGAAGGCGTCGCCGAGGCACTCGTGCCGCACAAGACGTTCCGCGGCAACCACCCGACGACGACGATCGTCGCGCCGGACCTCACGCCGTCGGTGCTCGGCCAGCTCATCGCGCTGTACGAGCACAAGGTGTTCGTCCAGGGCGCCGTGTGGAACATCGACTCCTTCGACCAGTGGGGCGTGGAGCTCGGCAAGGTGCTCGCCAAGAACATCGAGCCCGTGCTGACCGGGGAGAAGTCCGCCGAGGGGCTCGACTCCTCGACTGCGGGGCTCGTCGCCCTGTACCGGACGCTGCGCGGCCGCTGAGCCGATGACGACGGGGGCGGGGGCGGCCGGGGCCGCACACACGACGCCGTACGGAGCGCCGGACGGCGCCGGCCGGGGCGCGGCGCGGCTGCGGCCGCCGAACCGGGCACTCGACCGGCGTGCCGTCGCCTGGTGGCGCACCCAGTGCCTGCTGGCGGCGATCGGGCCGGTCGCGGTGCTCGCCGTGCTCGGGGCGCTGATCGGGCCGGCGCGCGGGGCGCTGCTCACCGCGGCGGGCGCCGTCACCGCGGCCGGCCTCGTCTGCGCCGCGGCCCTGCCGCGCTGGTGGTACCGGGTGCACCGGTGGGAGGTCACCGAGGACGCGGTCTACGTGCGGTCCGGCTTCTTCCTGCAGGAGTGGCGGGTCGCGCCGATGTCCCGCATCCAGACGGTGGACACCGTGCGGGGCCCGCTGGAGCAGCTGTTCCGGCTCGCGACGGTCACGGTCACCACGGCGTCCGCGAAGGGCGCCGTGCACATCAGGGGGCTCGACCGGGAGACCGCCGCGTCCCTCGCCGAGCGGCTGACCCGCATCACCCAGGCGACGCCGGGGGACGCGACATGAGCGTTCCGGTGACGGACGCCGGCGAACGCGCGGCGGACGCGGGCGCCGAGGAGGCACTGCCGTGGCGGCGGCTCGACCCGCGGACGTACGTCGTCACGGCCATGGTCCTCGTCGGGGTCGTCGTCACGGCGGGCGTGCCCGCGACGCTCGGCATCATGGGCTCCATCGGCGTCAGCCGCGCCATGGTGTGGACGGTGGCGGGAGCGGTCCTGGTGATCGCGCTCGGCACCGGCGTCGACTACGTCCGCTGGCGGCGCACCGGCTACCGGATCGGCCCGGAGCGCGCCGAACTGCGCCAGGGGCTGCTGCTCGTCAAGCGCCGCTCGTTGCCCCTGGAACGCATCCGGACCGTGGACCTGACGGCCAACCTGCTGTTGCGGGTGTTCGGCCTGGTCACCGTCCGGATCGGCACCGGTGAGCACGCACGCGAGGGCGCCCTGGAGCTGGAGTCGGTCGCCCGCGCGGAGGGTGAACGCCTGCGCAGGGAGCTGCTGGCGCACGCGCCGGAGGGCGCGGGGGAGAAGCCCGAGGAGGGCCTGCTCGCGTCGATCAGGCCCGGCTGGGTGCTCTACGCGCCGCTGTCGTTCCTGTCACCGCTGCTGGCCGGCGCGTCCGTCGGCGCCCTGCTGCAGATCAGCGACTGGTTCGGTGCGCAGCAGGACGTGATCCGGTTCGTGGCCCACTGCTTCCGGCACGCCCCCCTCGGCTGGGCGATCGCCGGATCGGCGCTCGTGGCGCTGCTGGCAGGGGTGGCCGGGGCACTGGGCGTCTGGGTCGAGATGTGGTGGAACTACCGGCTGGAGCGGGAGCCCGGCGGCACGCTGCGGGTCCGGCGCGGGCTGCTCACCTCGCGGTCGGTCTCCGTCGAGGAGCGGCGGCTGCGGGGCGTCGAGGTCGTCGAGCCCCTCGGGGTCAGGATGTTCGGCGCGGCACGCGTCGACGCCGTCGCGACCGGACTCGTCCACAAGGAGAGCCGGGAGAAGCACGTCGACCACCGCAACCTGCTGCCCGCCGCGCCACGGGCCGTCGCCCACGAGGTCGCCACGCGCGTGCTGCGCGCGCCGTCGTCGCCCACGGCGGGCCCGCTGCCCGCCCACCCTCCGGCGGCCCGGGCCAGGCGTCTGCGCCGGGCGCTGGCGGCGGCGCTCGCCCCGGCCGCGCTGTTCGCGGTGCTGGGCCTCGGGTGGGTGGCGCTGTGCGTGGCGGTCGTGGCCCTGCCGGCGGCCCTGTACCTGGCGGGGACCGCGTACCGGGCCCTGGGACACGCTCTGAGCGGTGCCTACCTGGTGGCGCGGTCCGGCGCGGTCCGCAGGTCGACCGTCGCGCTCCAGCGGTCGGGCGTGGTCGGCTGGACGGTCCGGCAGTCGTACTTCCAGCGCCGGGCGGGCCTCGTCACCCTGACGGCGACCACGGCGGCGGGCCGCGGTGCCTACCACGTGCGCGACGTGGCGGAGGGCGAGGCCCTGGCCTTCGCCGAGGAGGCGGTCCCGGGCCTGCTGGCGCCCTTCCTGACGACCGACGACGCCTGACGCGTCGCACAGGGCCCCGGCACAGCCCAGGAGCCGGGCCGTACGGCGCCCCCGGCGGGAGGGGACCGCGGGGCCGGTGCCAGACACGGGACCTACAGGTCGTAGACGCGGTGCGCGTTCTGGGAGGCGATCAGGGTGGAGACCCGTTGCGCGTCCGACAGCGACCAGGCTCCGTCGGCCACCCAGCCGCCCAGGACGCGGCCCAGCGCCTCCGTGAACACCCGCGCGCCCACCACATGCAGTTCGGGCAGCCCCCGTGCCCCGCTGGAGAACAGCAGCTTGCCGAAGGGTGCCGTCTCCAGCACCTCCGCCAGCAGCGCCGCCGCCCGTGCGCCGGTGCGGGTCAGGGCCGGGCCGAGGTCCGCGTACACATGCGGGAACAGCGCGGTCAGCCGCGCCGCCTGGCGGTGGTGCGGGTAGCTGCCCAGCAGCACCAGATGCACGCCGTGGCCCTCCGTGGCCGCCGCGAAGCCCGTCAGCCGCTGGGGTTCCGTGCGGGACAGGTGCAATTGGAGCGGACGGCCCGTCGCGACCGCCGTCCACAGCAGATGGCGCAGCAGGACGGGATCGACGGGCGGATCACCCGTCGCGCGGGTGGTCAGCCAGTGCGCGGCGGCGGCATGCGTCTCACGGGGCGTCGGCGGCTGGGCGATGTCAACGGCGGGCAGGGACGCGCACGCGAAGGCCACGGCCGTGGTCGCCGCCGAACTCACCGACTCCATCAGGTTCGCCAGCAGTGCGCCCGCCGACCCCGAGGTGTCCGCCACCTGCTGCGCCAGCAGGTCCAGCCGGACGATCTCGCGGGCCCGCGCGCCGCCCGCCGACGCCAGTTCCTCCGGGCCCGTCAGATCGCCCGGCAGCCCGGTGTCCACCAGATACGTGGTGACGCCCGAGCCCCGCAGCAGCATCCGCGCGGCGACGGCCACGCCCAGTTCGCGCCGCCGGGCCAGATACCGGGCGGGCGCGCAGTGCGGTTCGAGGCCGAGCAGCGGCGGGCACCAGCGGCGCACCGCGAAGCCGGTCTGGGTGTCGAAGAACGTCGTGCCGGGCGCGGGCGGGCCGCCCGAGTCGGCGAGTTGGGTCTCGAACGTGCCGAGCCCCAACTCGGTGCGGAGCACGCCGTGGCAGTACTGGTCCACCAGGGACGCAGTTTCGATCATCGGGGTTTCCCGTCGTGGACGTCATGGACCGTGTCGGACGCTCCTCACAGTCCCTAACGGGAAATCCCGGATCGGGTGGCGGGCCCGCCGTTCCTCAGGCGCCGCCGCGTCCGCCGAGCTGGATGCCGGCCATCCGCTTCCACTCGTACGGCCCAGTGGTGACCTTGGCGGCCAGTTCGCCGTCGAAGGCCTCCTGGAGGGCGAGCCCCGCCCCTTCCGCTGCGCGGCGGGCGATGTCGTGCGACGGCGCCACGAGGTCGCCCCAGCCGCCGTCCTCACCGACGAGCACGATGCGCGTGCCCCGCCTGCCGAGGTGCGCGAGCTGGCCCCGCGCACCGCCGTGGCGCGAGCCGAACGCGACGATCTGCTTCGCCAGCCGGGCCGCCGTGCGCGCGGCCTTCGCCTCGCGGCGCCGCTCGGCCGGGTCCGGCTTCTCGGCGGCCGGCGGCTCCTGGACCGCCTCGGCCACGGCCTCGGCGGTGGCACCGGAAGCGGACGTGGACTCGGTCCCGGGCTCCGGCTCGGGGGCGGCTGCGGGCTCCGGCTTCGCTCGCGGCTCGGTCTGCGCTGTGGGTGCGGGGTCCGGTTTCGCTCGCGGTTTGGTCTCCGCCTGGGCCGTGGCATCCGGCTTCGCCTGGGCCGTGGCCTCGGGCTTCGCTTCGCGCGTGGTTTCCGCTGTGCGCTCGGGCTTTGCTTCGGGTGTGGTCTCGGCCGTGGCCTCGGGCTTCGCTTCGCGCGTGGTTTCCGCTGTGCGCTCGGGCTTTGCTTCGGGCGTGGTCTCGGCCGTGGCCTCCGGCTTCGCCGCGGGCGCGGCATCCGCTGTGCGCTCGGGCTTCGCCTCGGGCTTCGCCTCGGGCTTCGCCGTCGCGGTGGGCTCGGCCTCGCGCTCCGGCCCGGGGCCCGCCTCGGACCCGGTCCCGGCCGTCGTGCCGGTGGCCGGCTCGCCCTCGGGGTCCGCCGTGTCCTTCGTGACCGGCTTCGCGTCCTGGTCCTTCGCCGTCGTGACGGCCTCCGGCGTCGCCGCCGTGCCGGGCTTCTCAGCCGCCTCGGACGGCACGGCCGCCTCGGGCTTCGCGGAAGCTCCCGGCTTCTCCTCGGCTTCGGGGGACGACCCCGCCGTCCCGGCGTCCGGGGCCGTCTCCGCCGCCGGGGCCTCGGGCGTCCCGGGGACCTCGTCCTCGGCGCGTCCGCCCTGACCGCTCTCTTCGCTCTCTGCCATGTGCGCAGGCTACCCACCAGTAGCGGGATCAGCGACGCCCCGGGCGGGTGGCTTTGGCCACGCGGTCACCGGGGCGCCGGGCAGGGCTTCGGGCCCGTGCGCGGGGTCAGCGCACGAAGGGGTCCACGGCCACCGCCACGAACAGCAGCGAGACGTAGGTGATGGACCAGTGGAACAGGCGCATCTCCTTGAGCTTCGCGCCGACGACGCCTGCCTTGGCGCGCGCCTGGAGCTTGTGCGCCTCCGCCAGCCACCACGCGCCGGACAGTGCGGCGACCACCGTGTAGAGCCAGCCGGTGTAGCCGAGCGGCGTGAGCGTCAGCGACACCAGGACCATGACCCAGCTGTACGCGACGACCTGCTTGGCGACGGCCGTGTTCGTGGCGACGGCGGGGAGCATCGGTACGCCCACCCGCTCGTAGTCGGTGCGTACCCGCATCATCAGGACCCACGTGTGCGGCGGCGTCCAGAAGAAGATGACGAGGAAGAGGACGACGGCCGCCCACGACATCGAGTCCGTCACGGCCGACCAGCCGATGAGGACCGGCATGCAGCCGGCGATGCCGCCCCAGACCACGTTCTGCGAGGTGCGGCGCTTGAGTCCCATCGTGTAGACGAGCACATAGAAAAGCAGAGCGCCGAGGGCCATCGCCGCCGACAGCCAGTTGATCAGCAAGCCGAACCAGAGCGTCGAGACGACGGCGAGCGTGAGACCGAATACGAGGGCTTCGCGGGGGGAGACCATTCCGGTCACCAGGGGCCGCTGTGACGTCCTGTCCATCAGGGCGTCGATATCACGGTCGATATACATGTTCAGCGCATTGGCGCCGCCCGCGGAGAGATAACCGCCGACGCAGGTCGCGAGGACCAGCCAGAGGTCCGGCACGCCCTGGGCGGCGAGGAACATGACCGGCACGGTGGTGATGAGCAGCAGCTCGATGATCCGGGGCTTCGTCAGCTCCACGAACGCCTTGACACGCGCTCCGAACGGCCGACGGGCCCTCGGGCTCGAAGTCGCGGCGACCCCTGCGGGTCGGGACTCGACGGCCGTCACGTACACCCCTGACAGAGAAATCCCAGCAAGCTCCGGGCGTAGTGAAGCCCCGGTGAAGTCTTGCGCGTACCACGCCACTCTAGACGTTGCCCAGATGCCGTTCTTCGCGGGGGTGGGTCGTGTTGGGGCGCCCCGTGGCCATACGAAAGGCTCACCGGGAGGCAGACTTCCGCCCCGGGCCGCACCCTGGGAATGCAGGGGAAATGCGCGGGAAATGCATGCGTGAGTCCGTCGCGGGCGCAAGGGTAGGCTCGACATCGAACCGGTGCGCCCGCAGGACACCGGCCGCGACATGTGGAGAGGAGCCCTGACTCAGGGTGAGCACCAAGCCGACCACCACAGACCTCGAGTGGACAGAGCTGGACCAGAGGGCGGTCGACACCGTCCGTGTCCTGGCAGCGGATGCCGTGCAGAAGGTCGGCAACGGCCATCCCGGTACGGCGATGAGCCTGGCCCCTGCCGCGTACACCCTCTTCCAGAAGGTGATGCGGCACGACCCCGCCGACGCGGACTGGACCGGCCGTGACCGGTTCGTCCTGTCCGCGGGACATTCGTCCCTGACCCTCTACATCCAGCTCTACCTGGCCGGGTTCGGCCTGGAGCTGGATGACCTGAAGGCCCTGCGGACATGGGGTTCCAAGACCCCCGGGCACCCGGAGTACGGCCACACGGTCGGCGTGGAGACGACGACGGGCCCCCTGGGCCAGGGCGTCGCCAACGCGGTCGGCATGGCCATGGCCACCCGCTACGAGCGCGGACTGTTCGACCCGGACGCCGAGCAGGGCGCGTCCCCGTTCGACCACTTCATCTACGCGATCGCGGGCGACGGTTGCCTTGAGGAGGGCATCTCGGCCGAGGCGTCCTCCCTCGCGGGCCACCAGAAGCTCGGCAACCTGATCCTGCTGTGGGACGACAACCACATCTCGATCGAGGGCGACACGGAGACCGCGGTCAGCGAGGACACCGTCAAGCGCTACGAGGCGTACGGCTGGCACGTCCAGCGCGTGGAGCCGAAGGCGGACGGCGACCTCGACCCGAAGGCCCTGTACACGGCGATCGAGAAGGCCAAGGCCGTCACCGACCGGCCCTCCTTCATCGCGATGCGCTCGATCATCGCCTGGCCGGCCCCGCACGCCCAGAACACCGAGGCCGCGCACGGCTCGGCGCTGGGCACGGACGAGGTCGCCGCCATCAAGCGGGTCCTCGGCTTCGACCCCGAGCAGGACTTCGAGGTCGCCGACGAGGTCGTCGGGCACACCCGCAAGGCGCTCGACCGGGGCCGCGAGGCGCGGGCCGAGTGGGAGAAGACCTTCGCCGCGTGGCGCACCGCGAACCCGGAGCACGCCCAGACCTTCGACCGGGTCGCCTCGGGCGCCCTGCCCGAGGGCTGGGAGGACGCGCTGCCCGTCTTCGAGACCGGCACGTCGCTCGCGACGCGCGCCGCGTCCGGCAAGGTCCTGCAGTCGCTCGGCCCGGTCGTCCCCGAACTGTGGGGCGGCTCCGCCGACCTGGCGGGCTCGAACAACACGACGTTCGACAAGAACTCGTCGTTCCTGCCCGTCGGCAACCCCCTGCCGGAGGCGGACCAGTACGGCCGCACCATTCACTTCGGCATCCGCGAGCACTCGATGGCCGCGGAGATGAACGGCATCACGCTGCACGGCAACACCCGTGTCTACGGCGGTACGTTCCTCATCTTCTCGGACTACATGCGCAACGCGGTACGCCTGTCCGCGCTGATGCACCTGCCGGTGACGTACGTGTGGACGCACGACTCGATCGGCCTCGGCGAGGACGGCCCGACGCACCAGCCGATCGAGCAACTGGCCACGCTGCGCGCCATCCCCGGCCTCAACGTGGTCCGCCCGGCGGACGCGAACGAGACGGTCATCGCCTGGCGCGAGATCCTGCGCCGTTACACCAAGGAGTACGGCAAGGGGCACCCGCACGGCCTCGCGCTGACCCGCCAGGGCGTGCCGACGTACGCGCCGAACGAGGACACGGCACGCGGCGGTTACGTGCTCGCCGAGGCCGAGGGCGGCACCCCGCAGGTCGTGCTCATCGGCACGGGCTCCGAGGTGCAGCTCGCCGTCGAGGCGCGCGAGCGGCTCCAGGCCGAGGGGGTCCCGACGCGCGTCGTCTCGATGCCGTCGGTCGAGTGGTTCGAGGAGCAGAGCCAGGAGTACCGCGAATCCGTCCTGCCGCCGTCCGTGAAGGCGCGCGTGGCGGTCGAGGCGGGAATCGCCCTGACCTGGTACCGGTACGTGGGCGACGCGGGCCGTGTCGTCTCGATCGAGCACTTCGGTGCGTCGGCGGACGGCAAGGTCCTCTTCCGTGAGTTCGGCTTCACCGCCGACGCGGTTCTCGCCGCCGCGCGGGAATCTCTCGACGCCTCCGCACGCTGACGCCAGTACACGACAAGTAGGAGATGCAACCGACATGACAGACGCACTGAAGCGCCTCTCCGACGAAGGCGTAGCGATCTGGCTGGACGACCTGTCACGCAAGCGGATCACCTCGGGCAACCTGGCCGAGCTGATCGACGAGCAGCACGTGGTGGGCGTCACGACGAACCCTTCGATCTTCCAGAAGGCGATCTCCCAGGGCGACGGGTACGACACCCAGCTCACCGAGCTCGCGGCCCGCAAGGTGACCGTCGAGGAAGCCATCCGCATGATCACCACGGCGGACGTCCGCGACGCCGCCGACATCCTGCGCCCCACCTTCGACGCGACGGGCGGCACGGACGGCCGGGTGTCCATCGAGGTGGACCCCCGCCTCGCGCACAACACGCTGGCCACGCTCGCCGAGGCCAAGCAGCTGGCCTGGCTGGTGGACCGGCCGAACACGCTGATCAAGATTCCGGCGACCAGGGCCGGCATCCCCGCGATCACCGAGACCATCGGCCGCGGTATCAGCGTCAACGTGACCCTGATCTTCTCGCTGGAGCGCTACCGGGAGGTCATGGACGCCTACCTGAGCGGACTGGAGAAGGCCAAGGCCGCCGGCCTGGACCTGTCCAAGATCCACTCCGTGGCGTCGTTCTTCGTCTCCCGTGTCGACACCGAGGTCGACAAGCGCCTCGACGCGCTGGGCACCGACGAGGCCAAGGCCGCCCGCGGCAAGGCCGCGGTCGCCAACGCCCGCCTCGCCTACGAGGCGTACGAGGAGGTCTTCGGCAGCGACCGCTGGGCCGTCCTCGACCGCGCGCAGGCCAACAAGCAGCGCCCGCTGTGGGCCTCCACGGGCGTCAAGGACAAGGCGTACAAGGACACGATGTACGTGGACGACCTGGTCGCCCCGAACACCGTGAACACCATGCCCGAGGCGACCCTGTACGCCGTCCAGGACCACGGCTCGATCACCGGCGACGCCGTCCGCGGCACCTACGACCAGGCCCGCGCGGACCTGGCCGCCCTGGAGAAGCTGGGCATCTCGTACAACGAGGTCGTCCAGCTCCTTGAGGACGAGGGCGTCGACAAGTTCGAGTCGGCGTGGAACGACCTGCTCAAGTCGACCGAGGCGGAACTCAAGCGCCTCGCCCCCTCGGAGGGCTGATCCCCTTGACCGCAACCCACGGAGCCAATCCGCTCCGTGACCCCGCGGACCGAAGGCTCCCGCGCATCGCGGGGCCTTCGGGCCTGGTCATCTTCGGTGTCACGGGCGACCTGTCCCGCAAGAAGCTGATGCCGGCGGTCTACGACCTGGCCAACCGCGGCCTGCTGCCGCCGGGCTTCTCACTCATCGGCTTCGCCCGCCGCGACTGGGAGAACGAGGACTTCGCCCAGGTCGTGCACGACGCCGTCAAGGAGCACGCACGTACCGCGTTCCGCGAGGAGGTCTGGCAGCAGCTCAGCCAGGGCATGCGGTTCGTGCAGGGCACCTTCGACGACGACGAGGCGTTCGAGACGCTGAAGTCGACGATCGAGGACCTCGACAAGTCGCAGGGCACGGGCGGCAACTTCGCCTTCTACCTGTCGGTGCCGCCGAAGTTCTTCCCCAAGGTCGTCAAGCAGCTCAAGAAGCACGGGCTCGCCGACCAGAAGGAAGGGTCCTGGCGCCGCGCCGTCATCGAGAAGCCGTTCGGCCACGACCTCAAGTCCGCGAAGGAACTCAACGCGGTCGTCCACGAGGTCTTCCCGCCGCACGAGGTCTTCCGGATCGACCACTACCTCGGCAAGGAGACCGTCCAGAACATCCTGGCGCTCCGCTTCGCCAACACCCTCTTCGAGCCGATCTGGAACCGGTCGTACGTCGACCACGTGCAGATCACCATGGCCGAAGACATCGGTATCGGCGGCCGGGCCGGGTACTACGACGGCATCGGCGCCGCGCGCGACGTCATCCAGAACCACCTGCTCCAGCTCATGGCGCTGACCGCGATGGAGGAGCCCGCCTCCTTCGACGCGGACGCGCTGGTCGCGGAGAAGACCAAGGTGCTCGGCGCCGTACGGCTGCCGAAGGACCTGGGGGCCGACACCGTGCGCGGCCAGTACGCCTCGGGCTGGCAGGGCGGCGAGAAGGCCGTCGGCTACCTCCAGGAAGACGGCATCGACCCCAAGTCGAAGACCGACACGTACGCCGCGATCAAGGTGGAGATTGAGAACCGCCGCTGGGCGGGCGTCCCGTTCTATCTCCGTACCGGCAAGCGCCTCGGCCGCCGCGTCACCGAGATCGCGGTCGTCTTCCAGCGCGCGCCGCACTCGCCCTTCGACCACACGGCGACCGAGGAGCTGGGGCAGAACGCCCTCGTCATCCGCGTTCAGCCGGACGAGGGCGTGACGATGCGGTTCGGCTCCAAGGTGCCCGGTACCTCCATGGAGGTACGGGACGTCTCGATGGACTTCCAGTACGGCGAGTCCTTCACCGAGTCCAGCCCCGAGGCGTACGAGCGACTCATCCTCGACGTGCTGCTCGGCGACGCCAACCTCTTCCCGCGCACGGAGGAGGTCGAGCTCTCCTGGAAGATCCTCGACCCGATCGAGGAGTTCTGGGACAAGCACGGCAGGCCCGCCCAGTACGAGTCCGGGACCTGGGGTCCCGCCGAGGCGGACGAAATGCTCGCACGAGACGGACGGAGCTGGCGGCGGCCATGAAGATCGACCTCACGGACACCACGTCCAGCAAGATCAACAAGGCGCTGGTCCAGGGCCGGAAGGCCATCGGGTCACCCTCGGTCGGCATGGTCCTCACCCTGGTCGTCGTCACCGACGAGGAGAACGCGTACGACGCCCTGAGGGCCGCGAGCGACGCGTCGAGGGAACACCCCTCGCGCATGCTCGTCGTCGTCAAGCGCCCCTCGCGCTCCCCGCGGGACCGCGCCAACGCGCGCCTCGACGCCGAGGTGCGGGTCGGCGAGGACGCCGGCATCGGCGAGACGGTCATCCTCCGGCTGTACGGCGAGGTCATCGACCACGCCCAGTCGGTGGTGCTGCCGCTGCTGCTGCCCGACGCCCCGGTCGTCGCCTGGTGGCCGGTGAACTCGCCGCCCAGCCCGGCCAAGGACCCGCTGGGCGCGCTGGCCCAGCGTCGCGTCACGGACTCCTACACCGCGCAGAGCCCGGTCGAGGAGCTCAAGGAACGCGCCGCCGTCTACACGCCGGGCGACACGGACCTGGCATGGAGCCGGATCACCCCGTGGCGTTCCATGCTCGCCGCCGCCCTCGACCAGGTGACCTGCAAGGTCACCTCGGTCGAGGTGGAGGGCGAGCAGGACAACCCGAGCTGTGAACTGCTCGGGATGTGGCTGGCCGACCGCCTCGGCGTGCCGGTGCGGCGCGCCGTGTCCAAGGGCCCTGGGCTCACCGCCGTGCGGATGGAGACCACCTGCGGTCCGGTCTCCATCGACCGAGCCGACGGCTCCCTCGCGACCCTCTCCATCGAGGGCCAGCCCGACCGCGCGGTGGCGCTCAACCGCCGCGAGACGGCCGAGCTGATCGCGGAGGAACTGCGCAGGCTCGACCCGGACGACACGTACGCGTCGACGCTGCGCTTCGGCGTGGACCGGCTCGCCGAGTCGTCGGCCGGGGCACCGGCGGGCGACACGGCCAAGGACGGTGCGGCGCCGGCCGCGAAGAAGACCGCGGCCAAGCGGGCGGCGTCCAAGTGAGCACGACGCCGCAGCTCGTCGTGCATCGCGACAAGGAGCTGATGGCGTGCGCCACGGCGGCGCGGCTGATCACGAAGATCGTGGACGCGCAGGCGTCGCGCGGCTCCGCGTCGGTCGTCCTGACCGGCGGGCGCAACGGCAACGGCCTGCTGGCCGCGCTGGCGTCGTCGCCCGCGCGGGACGCGGTCGACTGGTCGCGGCTCGACCTGTGGTGGGGTGACGAACGCTTCCTCCCCGAGGGGGACAGCGAGCGCAATGTCACCCAGGCACGCGACGCGCTGCTCGGCAGTGTCCCGCTCGACCCGAAGCGGGTGCACGCGATGGCCGCCTCGGACGGCCCGTACGGCAGCGACATCGAGGCGGCCGCGGCCGCCTACGCCGCCGAACTGGCCGCCGCGGCGCGGCCCGAGGACCACGCACAGGTACCGTCGTTCGACGTCCTGATGCTGGGCGTGGGGCCCGACACCCATGTCGCGTCGCTGTTCCCCGAGCTGCCCGGCGTACGGGAGAGCGAACGCACGGTGGTCGCCGTGCACGGGGCTCCGAAGCCGCCGCCGCTGCGCATCTCGCTCACGCTGCCCGCCATCAGGGCGGCACACGAGGTGTGGCTGCTCGCGGCGGGCGAGGACAAGGCCGAGGCAGCGGAGATCGCGCTGTCCGGCGCCGGCGAGATCCAGGCTCCCGCGGCGGGTGCGACCGGCAGGGCGCGCACGCTGTGGCTGCTGGACGAGGCGGCGGCGTCGAAGCTGCCGCGCGCGCTCTACCCGCCGGCCTCCGCCTGAGGCACGGGCATACGGGCGTACCTGACGGCCCGGTCCCCCTCCCGCGATCAGCGGGGGAGGGGCCGGGCCGTCGGCGTGCCCCTCCTCGGCTGAGCCGTGCGGGCCCGCGCCGGGGGCGTCGGGGGGAGGTGCCGCCTCGCCGCGCGGTTCAGACGTTCGCGCCGTCCAGCAGGCGCAGGAGGTGCGCCGCGCGGTGTTCCGCGGCGCCGGGCGGATTGCGCGAGCCCGGCCCCGAGGCGTCCCCGAGCAGCAGGAAGAGCCATACGAGGGAGAGCAGCCTGCGGCAGTCGTCGTAGCGGGCGGCCTCCGCGCGCGTCAGCGGGAAGTGCCCCAGGAACAGGGGGACGTCGAGCCCGCCCTCCTCGCGGCTGGACACGTGCTCGGTGATCTCGGCCAGTTCGAAGGCGCGGTCGCTGCGGCCCGAGTCCTCGAAGTCGACGGCGCGTACCCGCTGCCCGTCCCACAAGTAGTTGGCGAGGTTGCCGTCGCCCGGGCCGAATACCACCGGTACGCCGGGCGGATCGTCCTCGCCCACGCGGCTGGAGCCCAGCCAGGAGATCCCGCGCTCGACGGCCTGCGCCGCCACCCCCCGTGTCCGGTCCGCGTGGCCTTCGGCGAGCCAGCCCGGGACGCGGCGCAGCAGTGCGGACGCGCGGTCCGGCCGGGGCGGCAGGGACCGCACCGCGCCGGGCGGTACGCACGTGTGCAGCCGCCGTACGGCCCGGGCGAGGGCGGCGGTACGGGCGGGGTCCGCGAGCGCGCCGCGCAGCGGGGTCCCCGGCAGCCGTGACATGACGATCACGGGACGCTCGACGGCCGGGTCCGACGCGAGGGGCACGGGTGCGAGGCCGGGTGCGTGGATGTGGAGCAGGCACAGGGCGCGCCACTCGCGCGCGTGTTCCGCGTGGTCGCCGGGGCGGAACGTCTTGACGACCCGCTCCCCGTCGGCCTCGACGGTGTGCGTGCTCCAGACCACGTCGTGCGGCGCCGGGCCGTCAGACCTTCGCGGCGAGCGGGAGGTGGGCCTGGGCCGGCACCTCGGGCACGGCCGACGGGCGCTCCCGAAGGCTCACCGCGACCCGCACCACCCCGATCCACACCGCGCAGATCCCCAGCATGTGCACCCCGACGAGGAGTTCGGGCACCCCGGTCGCGGACTGGACGACCCCGATGACGCCCTGGGCGAGCAGGACCAGCAGGAAGTTGCGGGCGAGCACGCGGGTGTCGTGCGGCGCGTCGACGACGTGCAGCCCGATCCACAGGGCGGCGGACATCGCGACGACGAGGCACGCGAGGCCCCCGTGCACGTACACCGTGTCCAGCCAGTCGAACGGCATCCGCGGCACCTTGGTGCTGTCGCCCGCGTGGGTACCGGAGCCCGTCGCCGCGGTGCCCGCGGCGATCAGGACGGCCGTCGCGAGGACCATCCACGCCGTGAGGCGGCGCAGCGGCAGCGGGGCGCGCGGCCGGGCGGGCAGGTCACCCTCGCGAAAGCGCAGCCAGGCCAGGGTGGTGACGGTGACGAAGACCATGGCGAGCAGCAGATGGCCCGCGACCGTCCAGGGGTTGAGCTTGACGAGGACGGTGATGCCGCCGAGCACCGCGTTGGCGACGACCAGCCAGAACTGCGACCAGGCGAGCCGGGTGACGCTGCGCCTGCGGGGCTTCGCGCAGCGGGCGGCGATGATCGCCCACCCGACGACGACGCAGAGCAGGTCGGTCAGCATGCGGTTGCTGAACTCGATCGCGCCGTGCAGGCCGAGCGCGGGGGTCGCCGTGAGGCTGCCGTCGGAGCACTTGGGCCAGGTGGGGCAGCCGAGACCCGAGCTGGTCAGGCGGACCGCGCCGCCGGTGACGACGATGACCACGCTCATCACCACCGCGGCCAGCAGCGAGTAGCGGACCAGACGGTCGGAGGGCGTCCAGCGCGCGGCCAGGAAGGCCAGGGGGTTACGGGCCGCTTCGGCCACATCCGCCCGGGTGACGTTCGGCATGACAGTCATCGTATGCGGCCGCTTGTGCAGGTTTTCACGAGGGGGTGGCCGGATCGCCGCCCGTGGGCCGCTCCACCGCGCCGCCGGTGGGCGGGCCCGCCGTGGCGGGGTCATTCCCAGCGGAAGAACGCGCCCGCAGCGCCGAGCCCGGCCACACTCCAGCCGGCCAGGATGCCCAGATCGCCCCAGGGCATCGACGCGCCGTGCTGGAGCACGTCCCGCAGCCCGCCGGACAGCGCCGCGATCGGCAGCAGCTGGAGCACCTCGCGCGCGCCGTCGGGGAACGTGTCGAGCGGCACGATCACCCCGCCCGCGACCAGCAGCAGGATGAACACCAGGTTCGCCGCGGCGAGTGTCACCTCGGCCTTCAGCGTGCCCGCCATCAGCAGGCCGAGCCCGGAGAACGCCGCCGTGCCGAGGACCAGCAGCAGGGCCACCGCGCCCGGGTCGCCGTGCGGGGACCAGCCGAGCAGCAGTGCGATGACGCTCAGCAGCGCGACCTGGAGGAGCTCCGTCACGAGCACGCACAGCGTCTTCGCGGTCATCAGGCCCCAGCGCGGCAGCGGCGACGCGCCGAGCCGCTTGAGGACGCCGTAGCGGCGGTCGAAGCCGGTCGCGATGGCCTGCCCGGTGAAGGCGGTGGACAGGACGGCGAGGGCCAGGATGCCGGGCGCGAGGAAGTCCACGGACCTGCCCCGGCCGGTGTCCACGATGTCGACCGTCGAGAACACGACCAGCAGCAGTGACGGGATGATCACCGTCAGCAGCAGCTGCTCGCCGTTGCGCAGCAGCAGCTTCGTCTCGAACGCGGTCTGCGCCGCGATCATCCGGGCGAGCGGGGCCGCGCCGGGCGCCGGCGCGTAGGTGCCCGTGCCGGTGGTGGTGCTGGTGCCCGTGCCCACGGGCCCGGCGGTGGTGCTCATCGGCGCAGCTCCTTGCCGGTCAGTTCGAGGAAGACGTCCTCCAGGGTGTGCCGCTCCACGGCGATGCCCTCCGCCATCACCCCGTGCTGCGCGCACCAGGAGGTGACGGTGGCGAGCAGCTGCGGATCGACCGTGCCGGTGATCCGGTACGCGCCCGGCGTCAGCTCGGACGCGCCCGAGCCGTCGGGAAGTGCCTTGAGCAGCGAACCGACGTCGAGCCCGGGCCTGCCGGTGAAGCGCAGGGTGTTCTCCGCGCCGCCCTTGCACAGCTCCTCGGGGTCGCCCTGGGCGACCACGCGCCCGGCGTCCACGATGACGACGTCGTCGGACAGGCTCTCGGCCTCGTCCATGAAGTGGGTGGTCAGCACGGTGCTGACGCCGTCCGCGCGCAGCTCGCCGATCAGCTCCCAGGTCGCGCGGCGGGCCTGCGGGTCGAGGCCCGCGGTCGGCTCGTCGAGGAACACCAGTTCGGGGCGGCCGACGACGGCGAGCGCGAGGGCGAGCCGCTGCTGCTGCCCGCCGGACAGCCGACGGTAGGTGGTGCGGCCCAGGGAGCCGAGGCCGAGGCGCTCGATCAGCGCGTCCACGTCCAGCGGATTCGCGTGCAGCTTCGCCATGTGGCGGAGCATCTCCTCGGCGCGGGCGCCGGAGTACACGCCACCCGACTGGAGCATCACGCCGATCCGGGGTCGCAGCCGCGCCGCGTCCGCGACGGGGTCGAGCCCGAGGACGCGCACGGTGCCCGCGTCGGGTCGGCGATAGCCCTCGCAGGTCTCTATGGTGGTGGTCTTGCCCGCACCGTTGGGCCCGAGCACCGAAGTCACCGTGCCCGCGCGCACCAGCAGGTCCAGGCCGTCCACCGCGGTCGTGTTCCCGTAACGCTTGACCAGGCCCCGGATCGACACGACGGGGTCGGACCCGCTGTCCGGGAAGTCGCTGTGCATGGCCGAAGTCTAGGCAGCGCCCCTGGGACGGCCGACCACGGGGGACCGGGACCGCTCCTTAGGTGACCCTAAGTGACGCAGGGCACCGTTGATCGTGGCGGACCGTGGTTGTCATCCCGCCGGGAATTACGCAACAATGGCGTTGTGAAATACGTCGGCGAGACTCGGGAGGCCCCCATGGGGACCCCGCAGGACGATCTGGCGACCGGTGAGCACTCCACGCGCGGCCGCGTCGCGCGGTCCATCCTGGACCACGGCCCCTCGACGGTCGCCGAGCTGGCGGACCGCCTGGGGCTGACCGCCGCGGCCGTGCGCCGCCATCTCGACGCACTGGTCGCCGACACCGTCGTGGAACCCCGCGAGAAGCGGGTCTACGGCTCGCGGGGGCGCGGGCGCCCCGCGAAGGTCTTCGCGCTGACCGACTGCGGCCGGGACGCCTTCGACCAGTCCTACGACAAGCTCGCCGCCGACGCCCTGCGCTGGATCTCCGCCGCCGCGGGCGGCGCCGAGAAGGGCGAGGCCGCCGTCGCGGCGTTCGCCCGCGCCAGGCTCGCCGCCCAGACCGAGGCGTACCGCGCCCCCGTGGAAGCGGCGGCCCCCGCCGGACGGGCCGAGGCCCTCGCGGACGCGCTGAGCGCCGACGGATACGCGGCCACCACCCGCGCGGCGCCGAACGGGCAGGGTGAGCAGCTCTGCCAGCACCACTGCCCGGTCGCCCACGTCGCCGAGCAGTTCCCGCAGCTGTGCGAGGCCGAGACGGAGGCCTTCTCCCAGCTCCTCGGCACGCACGTGCAGCGGCTCGCGACCATCGCCCACGGCGACGGCGTGTGCACCACCTTCATCCCGGGGACGCCGGACGCCGCCGCCCCCCACTTCGACCCCACTACTGAACGCACTGCCGGGAGGAACCCCGCATGACGCTCCCCACGGAGACCGCACACCCCGAGCTCGACGGCCTGGGCACGTACGAATTCGGCTGGGCCGACTCCGACACCGCGGGTGCCGCGGCCAAGCGCGGCCTCTCCGAAGAGGTCGTCCGCGACATCTCGGCGAAGAAGAACGAACCCGAGTGGATGCTGAAGCTGCGCCTCAAGGGCCTCAAGCTGTTCGGCAAGAAGCCGATGCCCAACTGGGGCTCGGACCTGTCGGGCATCGACTTCGACAACATCAAGTACTTCGTACGCTCCACGGAGAAGCAGGCGGAGTCCTGGGACGACCTGCCCGAGGACATCAAGAACACGTACGACAAGCTCGGCATCCCCGAGGCGGAGAAGCAGCGCCTCGTCGCCGGTGTCGCCGCGCAGTACGAGTCCGAGGTGGTCTACCACCAGATCCGTGAGGACCTGGAGGCGCAGGGTGTCATCTTCCAGGACACCGACACGGCGCTCAAGGAGCACCCGGAGCTGTTCAAGGAGTACTTCGGCACCGTCATCCCGGTCGGCGACAACAAGTTCGCGTCGCTGAACACCTCGGTGTGGTCCGGCGGTTCCTTCATCTACGTGCCGAAGGGCGTGCACGTCGACATCCCGCTCCAGGCCTACTTCCGTATCAACACGGAGAACATGGGCCAGTTCGAGCGGACGCTGATCATCGTCGACGAGGACGCCTACGTCCACTACGTCGAGGGCTGCACGGCCCCGATCTACTCCTCGGACTCGCTGCACAGCGCCGTCGTGGAGATCATCGTCAAGAAGGGCGGCCGCTGCCGCTACACGACGATCCAGAACTGGTCGAACAACGTCTACAACCTCGTCACCAAGCGTGCCGTGGCGTACGAGGGCGCGACCATGGAGTGGGTCGACGGCAACATCGGCTCCAAGGTCACCATGAAGTACCCGGCCGTCTACCTGATGGGCGAGCACGCCAAGGGCGAGACGCTCTCCATCGCGTTCGCGGGCGAGGGCCAGCACCAGGACGCCGGCGCCAAGATGGTGCACATGGCGCCCAACACGTCGTCGAACATCGTCTCCAAGTCGGTGGCGCGCGGCGGCGGCCGGACCTCCTACCGCGGCCTGATCGAGATCGGCGAAGGCGCCGCGGGCTCCAAGTCCAACGTTCTGTGCGACGCGCTGCTGGTCGACACCATCTCCCGCTCCGACACGTACCCCTACGTGGACGTGCGCGAGGACGATGTGTCGATGGGCCACGAGGCGACCGTCTCCAAGGTCTCGGAAGACCAGCTGTTCTACCTGATGAGCCGCGGTCTGTCCGAGTTCGAGGCGATGGCGATGATCGTGCGCGGCTTCGTCGAGCCGATCGCCAAGGAACTCCCGATGGAGTACGCGCTGGAACTCAACCGGCTGATCGAGCTGCAGATGGAGGGATCGGTCGGCTGACGCCGCGCCGCCCCGACACCGAGACAGCACCAGAGACAGACAGAGAGAACACGACGACAGCCATGGCTGAGGCCCAGAATTCCCCCGCTCCGGCGGGTTCCACGACCACCGGCGCGATCGCGGTGGCGGCGGAGTCCACCGTGGCGACGCGCATGAGCGCGTCCCCCTCGTACGACGTCGGTGACTTCCCCGTACCGCACGGCCGCGAGGAGGAGTGGCGGTTCACCCCGCTGGAGCGCCTGCGCGGACTGCACGACGGCACCGCCACCGCCGACGGCCGCATCCGCGTCGAGGTGAGCACGCCCGCCGGGGTCACCCAGGAGACCGTGGGCCGCGACGACCCGCGCGTCGGCAAGGCCGGTGTCCCGGCGGACCGCGTCGCGGCCCAGGCGTACTCCTCGTTCGAGAAGGCGTCCGTGGTCTCGGTCCCCAAGGAGACCGTGTTGAGCGAGCCGATCAGGATCGCCCTGCACGGCCAGGGCGGCACCGCCTTCGTGCACCAGGTGATCGAGCTCGGCGCGTTCGCCGAGGCCGTGGTCGTGCTCGACCACACCGGTGACGCGGTCGTCGCGGCCAACGTCGACTTCCTCGTCGGCGACGGCGCCAAGCTGACCGTCGTGTCCGTGCAGGACTGGGACGAGAAGGCCGTCCACGTCGCGCAGCACAACACGCTCGTCGGCCGCGACGCCTCGTTCAAGTCGGTCGTCGTGACCTTCGGCGGCGACGTCGTACGGCTCCAGCCGCGCGTCGCGTACGCGGGCCCCGGCGGCGAGGCCGAGCTGTTCGGCCTGTACTTCACCGACCAGGGCCAGCACCAGGAGCACCGCCTCCTCGTCGACCACAACACGCCGCACTGCAAGTCCAACGTCGCCTACAAGGGCGCGCTCCAGGGCGAGGGCGCGCACGCGGTGTGGATCGGCGACGTGCTGATCAGGGCGGCCGCCGAGGGCACCGACACCTACGAGATGAACCGCAACCTCGTCCTCACGGACGGGGCGCGCGTCGACTCCGTGCCGAACCTGGAGATCGAGACGGGCGAGATCGCGGGCGCGGGACACGCGTCCGCCACCGGCCGTTTCGACGACGAGCAGCTGTTCTACCTGATGGCGCGCGGCATCCCGGAGGTCGAGGCCCGGCGCCTCGTCGTCCGCGGGTTCTTCGCCGAACTGGTCCAGCAGATCGGCCTGCCGGACGTCGAGGAGCGTCTGCTCGGCAAGATCGAGACGGAGCTGGAGGCGTCCGTCTGATGGCCTTCGCCCGCGTCTGCGCCCTCAGCGAGCTGGAGGACGGCATGCCGAAGCGCGTCGAGCTCGAAGGCGTCCCCGTCTCCGTCGTCCGTACGGAGGGCGAGGTGTTCGCGATCAACGACATCTGCTCGCACGCGAACGTCTCCCTCTCCGAGGGCGAGGTGGAGAACTGCCAGATCGAGTGCTGGCTGCACGGTTCCAGCTTCGATCTGCGTACCGGCAAGCCGTCCGGACTGCCCGCGACGCGCCCCGTCCCCGTATACCCCGTACAGATCCAAGGGGACGATGTGCTCGTCTCCGTCACCCAGGAGACCTGAGTCACCCATGGCAACGCTCGAAATCAACGACCTGCACGTCACCGTCGAGGCGGAAGGCGGCCCCCGCGAGATCCTCAAGGGCGTCGACCTGACCGTCAGCCAGGGCGAGACGCACGCCATCATGGGCCCCAACGGCTCCGGCAAGTCGACGCTCGCCTACTCCCTCGCGGGACACCCCAAGTACACGATCACCGGCGGCACCGTCACCCTCGACGGTGAGGACGTCCTGGCGATGACCGTGGACGAGCGGGCCCGCGCCGGCATCTTCCTCGCCATGCAGTACCCGGTCGAGGTGCCTGGCGTCTCCGTCTCCAACTTCCTGCGCACGTCCGCGACGGCCGTGCGCGGCGAGGCCCCCAAGCTGCGCACCTGGGTCAAGGAGGTCAGGGAGACGATGGAGCGGCTCCAGATCGACCCGGCGTTCGCCGAGCGCAACGTGAACGAGGGCTTCTCCGGCGGTGAGAAGAAGCGCCACGAGATCCTCCAGCTCGAACTGCTCAAGCCGCACATCGCGATCCTCGACGAGACCGACTCCGGCCTCGACGTGGACGCCCTGCGCATCGTGTCCGAGGGCGTCAACCGCGTCCGCGAGACCGGCTCGGTCGGCACGCTGCTGATCACCCACTACACGCGGATCCTGCGCTACATCAAGCCCGACTTCGTGCACGTCTTCGCGCAGGGCCGCATCGCCGAGTCCGGTGGCGCGGAGCTCGCCGACAAGCTGGAGAACGAGGGCTACGAGGCCTACGTGAAGGGAGGCGTAACGGCGTGACTCAGACGCGGGAACTGCAGGGCCTGCTGGACACGGAGGCGATCCGCAAGGACTTCCCCATCCTCGACCGGATCGTCCACGACGACCGCAAGCTCGTGTACCTGGACAACGCCGCGACGTCGCAGACGCCACGACAGGTCCTCGACACGATCACCGGGTACTACGAGCGGCACAACGCCAACGTGCACCGCGGCGTCCACGTCCTCGCGGAAGAGGCCACGGCGCTGTACGAGGGCGCGCGCGACAAGGTCGCGTCGTTCATCAACGCCCCCAGCCGTGACGAGGTGATCTTCACCAAGAACGCCTCGGAGTCGCTGAACCTGGTCGCCAACATGCTGGGCTGGGCCGACGAGCCGTACCGCGTCGACGCCGACACCGAGATCGTCATCACGGAGATGGAGCACCACTCCAACATCGTGCCGTGGCAGCTGCTCTCGCAGCGCACCGGCGCGAAGCTGAAGTGGTTCGGCCTCACCGACGACGGCCGCCTCGACCTGTCGAACATCGAGGAGGTCATCACCGAGAAGACGAAGATCGTCTCCTTCGTGCTGGTCTCCAACATCCTCGGCACGCACAACCCCGTCGAGGCGATCGTCCGCAGGGCGCAGCAGGTCGGCGCGCTCGTGATGATCGACGCGTCGCAGGCCGCACCGCACATGCCGGTGGACGTCCAGGCGCTCCAGGCGGACTTCGTCGCCTTCACCGGACACAAGATGCTCGGCCCGACCGGCATCGGCGTCCTGTGGGGCCGCCAGGAGCTGCTGGAGGACCTGCCGCCCTTCCTCGGCGGCGGCGAGATGATCGAGACCGTGTCGATGCACTCGTCGACCTACGCGCCGGCCCCGCACAAGTTCGAGGCCGGTACGCCGCCGATCGCGGAGGCCGTGGGCCTCGGCGCGGCCGTGGACTACCTCACGGCCATCGGCATGGACAAGGTCCTCGCGCACGAGCGGGCACTGACCTCATACGCCGTCGAGCGGCTGCTGCGGGTGCCCGATCTGCGTATCATCGGCCCCGCCACGGCCGAGGAGCGCGGCGCCGCGATCTCGTTCACGCTCGGCGACATCCACCCGCACGACGTGGGCCAGGTGCTCGACGAGCAGGGCATCGCGGTCCGGGTCGGCCACCACTGCGCGCGCCCCGTCTGCCTGCGGTACGGAATTCCCGCGACCACCAGGGCGTCGTTCTATCTGTACTCCACCCCGGCCGAGGTGGACGCCTTGGTCGACGGCCTGGAGCACGTCCGTAACTTCTTCGGATAGGGACAGGGCGAGAGTGAAACTGGATTCGATGTACCAGGACGTCATCCTGGACCACTACAAGCACCCGCACGGGCGCGGTCTGCGGGACGGCGACGCCGAGGTGCACCACGTCAACCCGACGTGCGGCGACGAGATCACGCTGCGCGTGCGCTACGACGGCTCGCGCATCGCGGACGTCAGCTACGAGGGGCAGGGCTGCTCCATCAGCCAGGCCAGCGCCTCGGTGCTGAACGACCTGCTGGTCGGTAAGGAACTCGCCGAGGCACAGCAGATCCAGGGCACGTTCCTGGAGCTGATGCAGTCCAAGGGCCAGGTCGAGCCCGACGACGCGATGGAGGAGGTGCTGGAGGACGCGGTCGCGTTCGCCGGCGTCTCGAAGTACCCCGCCCGCGTGAAGTGCGCCCTGCTGAGCTGGATGGCCTGGAAGGACGCGACAGCCCAGGCCCTGGGCGAGAGCGCACAGAAGGAGAGCGCATGAGCGAGAACGAGACCCTGATGAAGCCGGCCTCGGAGGACGAGGTCCGCGAGGCGCTGTACGACGTCGTCGACCCCGAACTGGGCATCGACGTCGTCAACCTCGGGCTGATCTACGGGGTGCACATCGACGACGACAACACCGTCACCCTGGACATGACCCTGACGTCGGCGGCCTGCCCGCTGACCGATGTGATCGAGGACCAGGCGAAGTCGGCCACCGAGGGCATCGTGAACGAACTCCGGATCAACTGGGTCTGGATGCCGCCGTGGGGCCCCGAGAAGATCACGGACGACGGGCGCGAGCAGCTGCGCGCGCTCGGCTTCAACGTCTGAGCGATCCGAGCGGGCCGCGAGGCGCGCCCCGGTGAGCGGGCCCACAGGGCCCCGGGGCGGCGGGTGTCACACCCGCCGCCCCGGGGCCCTGTTCCGTGTGCGCCCGGACCCGGTTTGGCCAGGACAGTATGTTCCGCTTTAAATGAACTGTTCGAATACGGGTCGCGCGGGGTCCCCCGCGCGCCGACGGCGGGTTCACGGCCGGTTCACGGCGTTCTGCGCCGTGCGCCGGACGCGGGACGGCGGCGACGAGGCGCGGGCGGGTGCCGCCGCGCGCGGAGCCGGGAGAGCGAGAACTGGAGAGCAGTCATGGCGGGGTTCGGCTTCGGGTGGAAGCTGCACGGCGACGGCAAGCACCTGGGGCCGGGAGACATCGTCAGGCCGGGTGAGCGGCTGACCTGGGGGCGCACCGTCGGCCTCGGCGCCCAGCACGTGGTGTCGATGATCGGCGCGTGCTTCGTCGCGCCGGTCCTGATGGGGCTCGACCCCAGTCTGGCGCTGATGGCGTCCGGCGTGGCGACGGCGCTGTTCCTGCTGACCACGCGGGGTCGCGTGCCCAGCTACCTCGGCTCGTCGCTGTCGTTCGTCGGCGTCTCGGCCGCGATCGCGGGCCAGGGCGGCGACACGGGAACGCTGACCGGCGCGATGCTCGTGGTCGGCGCCTGCCTCGCGGGCTGCGGCATCGCCGTCCAGGTGCTCGGCGCCCGGATCATCCACGCCGTCCTCCCGCCGCCGGTGACCGGCGCGGTCGTCATGCTGATCGGCTTCAACCTGGCGCCCGTCACGGCCGCCACCTACTGGCCGCAGGACCAGTGGACGGCACTCGCCACCATGGTCTTCACGGGCCTCGCGCTGGTCGTGCTGCGCGGCTTCTGGTCTCGGATCGCGATCTTCCTCGGCCTCCTGTTCGGCTACGCGCTGTCCTGGGTCCTCGACCGCACGGCCGGCCGGATCCACTCGGCGGACGGCTCCGGCAAGGTCGTCGACCACTGGCGCGTCGACTTCTCCGGCGTCGGCAGGGCCGACTGGATCGGCCTCCCGCACTTCCACGGGCCGAACTTCACCGGCTCCGCGGTCCTGGTCGCGCTGCCCGTCCTCGTCGCGCTGCTCGCCGAGAACACCGGGCACATCAAGGCGGTCGGCGAGATGACCGGCGACACGCTCGACGACACGATGGGCAAGGCGATCGTCGCGGACGGGGCGGCGACCGTGCTGTCGACGGCGTTCGGCGGCCCGGCCACCACGACGTACGCGGAGAACATCGGCGTCATGGCCGCGACCCGCGTCTACTCGACGGCCGCGTACTGGGCCGCCGCCTGCTTCGCCCTGCTGTTCGGGCTCTGCCCGAAGTTCGGCGCGGTCGTCGCCGCCATCCCCGGCGGTGTGCTCGGCGGCATCACCGTCATCCTGTACGGCATGATCGGCCTGCTCGGCGCCCAGATCTGGATCCGCAACAAGGTCGACTTCTCGCAGCCGCTGAACCTGGTCCCCGCGGCGACCGGAGTGATCATCGGCGTCGGCGGTGTCTCGCTGAGGATCACCGGCGACTTCGTCCTGAGCGGCATCGCGCTGGGCACACTCGTCGTACTCACCTCGTACCACGGGCTGCGCTGGCTGTCGAAGACCGCGGGCACGCCCCAGCCGCCGCTGCTCGACGGCGGGACGGCCGGGTACGGCGCGGAGCCCGAGGAGCCCTCCGTACCGGGCGGCCCCGGGCGCGGCGCCGACGGCCAGGACCTGCCGTGACCGTCGGCCGCCGTGCTCACAGGGCCCGGATCAGGTCCTGGGCCAGGCCCTCGTCCCGTATCCGCCGGTCCACGTACACCACGGACAGGACGAGCTGCGGGTAGAGCAGGACCACCAGCTCGGCGAGGAACAGCAACGCGACGGCGAGGAGCGGCAACAGGACGAGCGCCGAGTGGGCGAGGGAGTCGCCGTCCGGCGACGCGGTCACGGCTCCGAACACCGTGATCAGTCCCACCAGCTCCAGCACCACGTTGATGACCGACGCGGCCAGCCCCGCGCACATCCCCGCCACCGCCACCAGGCCGAACGTCCGCCACCAGTTGCCCCGCACCAGCGTCCGCGAGCGGCGCAGCGCCGCCGACGGGCCGGCCGACTCCGCGACCGCCACCACCGGGGCGAGGCACAGCCGCACGCTGACCCAGAGCACCAGCGGGGTGGCCGCGAGCATCAGCAGATAACTCAGGGCGAGCGCCGTGCCGTCGGGATGGTCGAACGACGAGAAGGCCCCGAGTGAGAGCGCCGCCACGGCGAACACCGCGAGCGGGATCAGGCCGAGGACCCCCACGACGAGATTCACCGGGAACGACCGTCGGGCGCCGCGCAGCGATGTGCGGAGCAGGGCGCGGTACGTCGTGCGCCGGCCCAGCGTTCCGTCCTGCACGGCGGTCGCGCACGCGGCGAGGATGACGGACTGCGCCGCCATCAGGGCGAGCAGTCCGAGGACGCCGAGCAGCACCGCGCAGACGACGGCCGGGGCGGTGACGGCCGCGTCCCCGCCTCCGTCGAGGCCGTCGGCCAGCGCGTCCGCCTGCGTGGCGAACACCGCCACCGTCGCGGTGATCACGATCGCGCCGAGCAGCAGCGCCGAGCCGAACGCCGTCACGAGGACCCCGGCGAGCTGCTTCCCGTAGCGGCCGAAGGTGGCGAGGCCACCGCCCAGCACCTGCCCGAAGTTCAGCGGCGCCAGGGGTATGGTCCCCGGCTTCGGCGGCGCGTAGGCGCCCCAGGCGCCGTATCCGGGCATGCCGTACCCCCCGGGACCACCGGGTCCGGGTCCGTATCCCGCAGGCCCCGCGCCGCCCGGTCCGTGTCCGCCAGGACCGGGCCCCGCGCGGCCTGGCCCGTCCCCGCCCGCACCCGCTTCCGTCGGCCCGCCCGGTTCCTGTCCGCCGGGTCCGTACCCACCTGTGTGCGCCATCGCGCGCCCCCCGATGCTCGAATAGCGCACAACGTAGCCGGTGGGGCGGCCTGTTGTGGGTCCGGGGGGGAGGGACGGGACCGTGTGTACGGTCGTACGCATCTCTGTGTACGCTCGTACACATGGGATACACGCTGCTCGCCGGGGCCATCGCGGCGGAGATAGCCGCCACCACCGCGATGAAGTACAGCGAGGGCTTCACCCGGCTCTGGCCCTCGGTGATCACCCTCTGCGGGTACGTGCTCTCCTACGCCCTGCTCTCACAGACGCTCAAGACCCTGTCGGTCGGCACCGCGTACGCGATCTGGGCCGGTGCGGGCACGGCCGTCATCGCCGTGATCGGCATGCTGTTCCTGCACGAGCCGGTGAGTCCGGTTCGGCTGGCGGGCATCGTCCTGGTTATCGTCGGTGTCGTGGTCCTCAACCTCGGCGGAAGCCATCCATGACGCGCCGCTACGACCCCGACCGGCGGCAGCGGATCATCGACGCCGCGATCCGGGTCGTCGGGCGGTCCGGGATCGCCGGGCTCAGCCACCGCACGGTCGCGGCCGAGGCCGATGTGCCGCTCGGCTCCACCACGTACCACTTCGCCTCCCTCGACGAGCTGTTGACCGCGGCGCTGCGCCAGGCCAATGAGGGCTTCGCGGCCCTGATCAGGGACGGCGGACTGCTCGCGGAGCCCGGCGCGGACGTGGCGGCCGTGCTGGCCCGGCTCACCGGCCAGTGGCTCGCCGGGGACCGTACCGGTGTCGAGCTGGAGTACGAGCTGTACCTCGCGGCCCTGCGCAGGCCCGCGTTGAGGCCCGTCGCCGCCGAGTGGACCGACGCCGTGGCCGAGATCCTCTCCGCGCGCACCGACCCCACGACGGCCCGCGCCCTCGTCGCGCTGCTGGACGGCATCTGCCTCCAAGTGCTGCTGACCGGCGGGGAGTACGACCAGGAGTACGCGCGGGAGATGCTCGCGCGCGTGCTGCGCCCGCCGGCCGCTGCCGGCGACGGGTAGGTTGTCCGCGTGAACACCCCCGTACCGCCCGATCCGCAGCCGGGCTCCGAGCCGCCCCCGGCGGACGGGAGCGGACCGGAGATCACCTACGCGGAGTGCCGCCAGTGCGGGACCCTCATCGCGGGGCTCGACGGCCGCTACAGCTGCGGCGTCTGCGGCTGGGTCAACCACCACTCGGAGGGCCACCGGCCCCTGCCGCGTGCCGAGGACGACAGGTACCGCACGCGCGGCGGGGACGCCAACCGGCTGGGCTGACGCCACCGCCACCGGGCAGAGCCCCACCGTGGCCGTCACCGCGCGCACCGATCCCACGACGGCCCGGGGCCGTCGTCCCGTGCGGGGCGGTTCGCTCCGGGGGAGCGGGTGCGGATAGGTTTTCGGTATGACCGATACGACCTCAGGCCCCACCGGCGCGGCCGCCGCCGGCCTCGCCACCGTCGCCGCCGACGGCACCGTACTCGACACCTGGTTCCCCGCTCCCGAGCTCGTGAGCGAGCCCGGCCCCGCGGGTACCGAACGCCTCTCCGCCGAGCGGGCCGCCGGCCTGCTCGGCGAGGCGGCGGGGCGCGCCGTCGGTCCCGACCCGCGCCGCGGTGTCGAGGTCGTCGCCGTCCGTACGGTCATCTCCTCGCTGGACGAGAAGCCGATCGACGCGCACGACGCCTACCTGCGCCTGCACCTGCTCAGCCACCGCCTCGTACAGCCCCACGGCCAGAGCCTCGACGGCATCTTCGGCCTGCTCGCCAACGTCGCCTGGACCTCGCTCGGCCCGGTCGCGGTGGACACGCTGGAGACCGTGCGGCTCAACGCGCGCGCCGAGGGCCTGCACCTCCAGGTGGTGTCCGTCGACAAGTTCCCGCGCATGACGGACTACGTGGCGCCCAAGGGCGTGCGGATCGCGGACGCCGACCGGGTCAGGCTCGGGGCGTACCTCGCGGCCGGCACGACCGTGATGCACGAGGGCTTCGTCAACTTCAACGCGGGCACGCTCGGCACGTCGATGGTCGAGGGCCGGATCTCGCAGGGCGTCGTGCTCGGCGACGGCTCCGACATCGGCGGCGGCGCCTCCACCATGGGCACCCTGTCCGGTGGCGGCAAGGAGCGCATCGTGATCGGCGAGCGCTGCCTGATCGGCGCGGAGGCCGGTGTCGGTATCGCGCTCGGCGACGAGTGCGTGGTCGAGGCGGGCCTGTACGTCACGGCCGGGACCCGTGTCACGCTGCCCGACGGCCAGGTCGTCAAGGCGCGCGAGCTGTCCGGCGCGGGCAACATCCTCTTCCGCCGCAACTCCGAGACGGGCCGCGTCGAGGCGCGCCCCAACAACGCGGTCTGGGACGGCCTCAACGACGTCCTGCACGCCCACAACTGACGACGTCCCGCACGCCCACAGCTGACGGATCGGCGGGGGTGACGGCCGGGCCGGGCGCCACCCCCGCCGAGCAGGCACGGTGGAGGCCCCGGTTCACGGGGCCTCCACCCGCCCGGTGTCACGGCCGCAGGCGCAGCACCTGCGGGTCGTGGTCACTGTCCTGCTGGGCGAACTCCGCGTTGATGTGCACGCTGTCGTACTGGAAGTCGGTGATCGAGGGCGTGGTCAGGATGTGGTCCAGCGTCTGGGTGTTGCCGTTGTAGACGTACGTGTAGCGCTCCGGCACCGGCAGCGAGTCGATGTCGTCGTTGAGCACGCCGCCCTGTGTCAGGGCGGCGAGGGCGCCGGAGAACTGGAAGTCGTTGAGGTCGCCGAGGACCACGACCTCCGCGTTCTTCTTGACCTTGCGGATGTCCTTGACGAAGGAGTTGACGGCCTGGGCCTGCTCCAGGCGCTGCGGCTCCGAGGAGCGGGTCCCGGGCTGGTGCTGCGAGGTCAGCGACTCGTCGCCGCCCTTCGAGATGAAGTGGTTGGAGACCAGGAACACCGTCTTGCCCTGGAAGGTGAACTCCCCGGCGAGCGGCTTGCGGCTGTCCTGCCAGGCCGGGTTCGCCGGGTCGATCCGGCCCGGCGACAGGGTCAGGTCCGGCCCGTTCTTGCCCGACACGACCTGCGTGCCCGTGGTGGCGTCCGCCGTACCGCGGTCCACGAACGAGACGCGGTCGGGGTTGTAGAGGAAGACGTTGCGGATGTTGCCGCCCGGCTCGCCGCCGTCCTCGTCGTTCGAAGGGTCCACCGAGCGCCACGCGTACGTGGGGCCGCCGGCCGCGGCGATCGCGTCGATGAACTTCTGCACGGTCTCGGTCGCGGAGACGGTGCCGTCGTCCTTCGCGCCGTTGTTGTCCTGGATCTCCTCCAGCGACAGGATGTCGGGCGAGGAGAGGTTCGTGACGACGGCGGACGCCAGCGAGTCGAACTTCGACTGCGGGTCCGTCGGGGCGAGGTTCTCCACGTTGTACGTGGCGACGGCGAGCTGGTCCTTCTTCTGCTTCGCGGTCACCTCCCGCGCCAGGCCCTTGTCGACGACCGTGCCCAGCCGGCCCGCGACGATGGTGTAGCCGCCGAACTGGTTGAAGTCGAGCGGGCCTTCGGTGGTGCCCTTGAGCTGGTCGCCCACGTTGGCCGTCGGGAAGGCCTGGTCGGTGGTGGACGCCTGCTGCTGGATCTGGACGCGGCCCGTGTTCTGCTCGTCGTAGGAGCCGTAGACCGTGCCGCCGCGGCGGTCGGCGTTCTCCGACGGCTTGACCGTCACCCACAGCTCGTCGAACGCGTCGGTGGCGCCCACGACCCGCGTGTTCGCGACGCTGACGTTCATGCCCTCCAGCGACTCGTAGTAGTCGAGCGCGTAGGCCTTCGGCTTCAGCTTCAGGCCGTTGATGGAATCGCCGGTCGCGGCCGTGCCGGCCGGCGCGTAGGCGGCGGGCACGGACTTCGCGGTGATCTTCACGGCGGCGGGCAGCGGGTTACCGGAGGAGACGACCGTCACCTTCGCGTTCGAGGAGGTCAGCTCGGTCTCCGACTGCTCGCCGGTCGCGGCGCCGCCCGGGACGAACTCGCTGACGGTGCCGGCGACCTTGACGCTGTCCCCGGTCTTCACCGTCGGCGCGGAACCGGTGTAGACGAACAGGCCCTCGCTGGTGGCGGGGTCGTTGTCCGGCTGCGGGTCCTGGTACCAGAAGCCCTTGGAACTGCCGTACGCGCGCACCCCGGTGACGATGCCGGGCACGTCCGCGACGGGCGAGCCGACGAGCGGCGAGATCCGCGTCGTGCCCTGGATGCCGTGGATCCGGACGTCGGCGGCGGACGCCGGACCAGCGGTCACGATCAGACCGCCCGCGAGGGCGAGTGCCACGAGGGCCGGGACGGCGGCCGTTCTCGGCAGGGAAGAAGGCATCAGGGTCTCCGCAACTGGAAGGCGATGGAGGAAGCGGTGGGGCTGGACATCTACGCGCGTCAATCTCCGCTCTGACCCCATAACGTGTCAAGAGTGCCTGGATGTACGGGGGTTGTCGGCCGGATGAACCAGTGGGCAGGCCGCGGACGAGACCCGCGCGAGACCCCGCCGGGGGTGCCCCGATCGCAGGGACACACGGCAGGCGCACGGGCGTACGCCGGTGCCGCGAGGGCCGGGTCCGGCGCGTGCGTTCGTCGGCGCGACGCACGGTTACGCTGGGGGCGGCGTCCGCCGAAGGCCGTAGCGCGCAGCCGTCCACCGAGGAGTGAACCGTCAGATGTCCGTGCCCGCAGACCGCATGACCCTGCCGCCGGTGCGGCTGCCCTCGGAGGCCGAACTCGCGCGGGACGCGCTGGCTGCCCCCCTGATCGCGCGCGCGGTGCGGCTCGCCCGCTGGGCCGGGCCGAAGACCCGGGTGGACGCGGGCGGCGAGCTCGCGGCGGACGAGCTCACGGCCGCCGCGGAGGTCATCGGCCTCGGCGGCGACGCCGGCGGCGCCGAGGGCGAGGCCGAGGAGTACGCGGCCGAGGCGTGGCGCGTCGCGCTCGAAACCGGCCTCGTGGAGGTGGCCCCGTTCGACGAGGGCGTCCCGGACGAGGACTTCGCCGAGGGCGACGACAGCGCCGACGCGGTGCGGGCGGGCTGCGTCTCCCCGGGCGAGCAGCTGAAACTGGTGACCGCCGGGGGTCCCCAGGAGATCCTGGCCCTCTGGCTGGACATGCTCGACGTGGTCCTGGCCGACGCGGCCGCGCCCGTCCTCGACTCGTCGTCGCCGGCCTTCGGTGAGGACGGACAGCTCGACTTCGACGCGTTGGAGTGGGACCCGGAGACGGAACTGGAGTTCTTGGACACCGTCCTCGGGAACCTGTACCAGCTGACCGTCAGGGACGACAGCACCGAGGAGCCGGGCGCGCCGGTCCCGCTGCCCGCGCTCGCGGCGTCGGTGATCGTGCCGGACGACATGGAGGAGCCGACGGACGACATCCTGGAGCAGGTCTCCGAGGCGATGATCCGCCTCGACGACCAGTTCCGGGTGCTGGAACCGGTCGGCCTCGTCGCCTACACGCCGGTCGACGAAGCCCTCATGGCGGACGTGGAGGAGCCCGACGACACTCCCCTGAGCGAGGACGACGTGTCCCGCTACGGCCTCGTCACGCTGACCCCGCTGGGCCTGTACGGGCTCAGGACCCGGCTGGTGGAGGCGGGTGTCGACGCGCCGCTCGTCGGCGGCCTCGCGGAGCGCGACGCGCGCGGCCTGCTCGACGGCATCGCCCACTATCCCGAGCGCTCCGCGCGCGAGGAGACGGAGCGGTGGCTCGTGACGCGGGCGGCCGGCGAGGCGGCGTCCGCACTGCTGGACGCCGCGCGCGGCGCCGACGCGGGAGCCCCGCTGCGCCGCCTCAACTGCCAGCAGGCGCTCGCCCTGATCGGCTCTCCCGCCGAGCCCGCGGTGCGCGGCGTGCTCGACGACCCCGAACTCGGCGGTCTGGCGCGTGTCTGGCTCGCCGAACTGGGCACGGGCAGCCCGGTGCCGCCGCCGTCGGCGGACATGGTGTTCTGGCTGACGGTCGACACGATCGCGGCCCAACTGGACGCGGAGGGCGAACCCGACGAACTCCAGGAACTCGTGGAGGGCCTGGTCGGCCGGCACGCGGGCTTCTTCGACGAGGCGTGGCGGGTGAACCACCCGGCGACGGCGGAGGTGCTGGAGGCGATCGGCAGGCTGCACCCCGACCGCTCGCTGGCCAAGGACGCCCGGAAGGCCGCGTTTCGCGCGAGGTCGCGCGGCGAGGCGTAGCCGGCGGGCCGCCCCGGGCCGTGGCTCCGGCGGCCGTGGCCCCGGCCGCCGACGGCCCGGCCGCCGGGAGCGGGGCCGAGCCGGGGTTCGCCTTGGGTACGGGCTCCGGGTACGGGCCGCCAGGCGCCCCGTACGGCTTCCGGGGTGGCCGGGCGCGGGGCCCCGTCGCCAGGTACGGCCCCAAGCGGCGCGTACGGGCCCCTCTCCACGGACGGGCGGGCCACCGCCCCGGCGCGGACCACCGCGCGGGAGGGCACCGTCCGCGCGGCGCGACGGCCCCGGCCACCGCCGGTGCTCAGATCGCGCGCAGGGCCTCACGTACCGTCGCCAGGTCCTCGTCACAGGCCAGGCCCGCGTGGTAGAGCCGCAGTTCCGTGGCGCCCAGGGCGCTCGCGCGTGCCGCGTCGTCCGCGAGGGTGCCGGGGCTGCCGCCCATGCCGGAGACCACCGGGAAGTTGGCGGCGATCACGCCCGCGCCCGCCCGCGCGAACGGTTCGAGCATGCCTTCGGGGCCCGCCGCGCACGGCACGACGACACCGTCGGCGACCTTCGCGATGTGCGCCGGGTCCACCCCGGTGTTCGCGCCGGTGCGGTGCGCCTGCGGGTCCGCGTGCAGCAGGATGCGGAAACCGCTGGGCGCCGCCGCGCGCACCGCCGCCACCACCCGTTCCTGGAAGGCGCGGGCCACCCGCCCGCGCCACGCCATCGTGCGGCGCCGCACGTCCGCGGCGGCGTCCGGGGTGCCGCGGCCCTCCAGCACCGCGCGCACCTCCTCGGGGCCCACGCCGTCCCCGTACGCCGCGTAGCCCTCGCGGCAGACCGCGCAGAAGCAGACGGACATCAGGTACTGCTCGGCGTCCCCGGCCGCGAAGCCGGCGATCTTGTCGTGGGCGTGCAGGTGGGCGAGCCCGTACCAGCCGCAGGACTCCAGTTCGGTGCCGAGCGCGCCGGGGCGCACGGCCGCCTCCACCGCCAGGTCGCTCAGCAGGTCGGCGACCTCGGGCCGGGCGATGCAGGGCGCCCACGGGTAGCGGTCCCCGTAGGCGTTGACGACCGATGTGTCCGGATGCTCGGCGCCGAGCCGGGAGTTGTGCGCGAGCACCACCCAGCTGTGCACGTCGAGGCCCGCGTCCGTGAGGGCCGCCGCGGCGTCGCCGAACGCGTCGCCCGGCGCCCAGGCGCCCGCCTCGTGGGGCCGCAGGTCCCGGCCCGCCCAGCGCCGGGCCGACGGCGGGTACAGCACCGCCGCGTACTCCGCCGTGACGATGCGCCGGTGCGGGTGGCGGGGGGTCACCGCGCGCGTGGAGTGGTACGCGGACGCCAGCGTGACCTGCTGGACGCCGAGGCCGGCGACGCGGCCGGGAGCCGCCGCGTCGCCGCGTACGTCCCAGGGGTAGAGGAAGGCGGATGCCCTCATGCTTCCTCTCCCGCCGTGCCCGTGCCGGGTGCGCCGCCGGCGCTCTCCGCGAGCAGCGCGTAGCCCCGCTCGATGATCTCGGTGAGCTCCTTGACGTGCGCGGGCGCGGGTTCGCTCAGCGGGCTGCGGACCTCGCCGACGGCCAGGCCCCGCATCCGCACGCCCGCCTTCACCAGGGACACCGCGTAGCCGCGGCCCTTGGCGCGCAGTTCGACGAGCGGGCGGTAGAAGACGTCGATGAGCCGGTTCGCCGCTTCGTCGTCGCCGGTGTTCAGCGCCCGGTGGAACGCGACGGCGATCTCCGGCGCGAAGCAGAACACGGCCGACGAGTACAGGGTGATGCCGATGCCCCGGTAGGCGAGCCCGGTCAGTTCGGCCGTCGGCAGGCCGTTGAAGTACAGGAAGTCGCGGTCCGGTTCCGCCGTGCGCACCGCGCTGAGGATGCGCTGCATCAGGTCGAGGTCGCCGACGCCGTCCTTGAGGCCGACGATGTTGGGCGTGCGGGCCAGTTCGACGACCGTCTCGGGCGTGAAGACCGCGTTGTCGCGCTGGTAGACGATCACCGGCAGCGGGGTGGCGGCGGCGAGCGCCGCGTAGTGCGCCAGCAGACCCTCCTGGTCGGCGAGAACGAGGTAGGGCGGCATGGCGAGCAGCCCGTCCGCACCGGCCTCCTGCGCGATGCGCGCGAACCGCACCGCGAGGGCGGTGCCGTAGCCGGCGCCCGCGACGACGGGGACGCGGCCCGCGGTGGCCTCGACGGCGGCGGCCACGTACGCGCCGAACTCCTCGGGGGTCAGGGCGTGGAACTCGCCGGTCCCGCAGCAGGCGAAAACGGCCGCGGCACCCGCCTCGACGCCTGCGGCGACGTGTTCGCGGTAGGTGGTCAGGTCGGGTCCGCCGTCGGGGCCGTACGCGGTGACGGGGAAGAACAGCGGCCCCTCCCCGCGGGTGAGGCGGTCGGTGAGCGGGGCGGCTGAGGTCACGGGTGCTCCCTGGCTGCTTCTGTGCACGTCTGTGATCGGTGTCTATATTTCTGAACAGTTCCCACGCTAATGGGCCCCGTCGGCTCCGGTCAAGCTCAGAACAGGGCAACTCCGCACGGGCGGACCGCCCCGCCGGAGAACGATCGGCCCTCGTCCGGAGCCCCGCCGGCGCCACGGCGGAACGGTTCTTCCGGTGGCTGGAGCGCCCCGCCACGATATTCCCGAGCGCCCACGGCGGGAACACGGCCCCACGGCGCGCCGACCGATCCGACGAGGGCGCCGCGGGGTTCCGCGCCCCCGTTGCGGGCGGGTGCGAGGCTGTCCCCGGGTGCCGCGAACGGGTCGCGCGGGGTGCGGCGTCCGGCGTCTTCCCGCGGCGTGCGTCGCGCACTTGACGCCCCCGCCGGCGCCTCCCTAGGTTGAGTGGACCGACTCAATCACGCATATGAACGACGTCTACGGAGCTGAGTGCCCGCCATGCCCGCACCTCGTACCGTCCTGCTCACCGGCGCGGCCGGCGGCCTCGGCACCCTGATGCGCGGGCTGCTGCCCGCGTACGGATACGACCTCCGCCTCTTCGACGCCGTCCCCGTCGAGGGCGAGCCGTACGCGATCACCGCGGACCTGGCCGACACCGACGCGCTGCGCGAGGCCGTACGCGGCGTGGACGCCGTCCTGCACCTCGCGGGCATCTCGCTCGAATCCACCTTCGAGAAGATCCTGAACGCCAACATCGTGGGCACGCACAACCTGTACGAGGCGGCGCGCGCGGAAGGGGTCGCGCGGATCGTCAACGCGTCGAGCAACCACGCCGTCGGCCGCACACCGAGGCCGGCCGACGGCGAACCCCTCGTGCCGGTCGCCACCCCGCACCGCCCCGACACCTTCTACGGGCTGTCCAAATGCTTCGGCGAGGACCTGGCACAGCTCTACTGGGACAAGCACCGCATGCAGACCGTCTCGGTGCGGATCGGGTCCTGCTTCGAGGAGCCCACCACCGTACGGATGCTCTCCCTGTGGATGAGCCCCGCCGACGGCGCTCGCCTGTTCCACGCGGCCCTCACCGCCGAGGGTGTCGGCCACACCGTGGTCTACGGCTCGTCGGCCAACACCCGCCTGTGGTGGGACCTTTCTCCGGCGCGCGCCCTCGGCTACGCGCCGCAGGACGACTCGGAGCCGTTCGCGGCGAAGCTGATCGCCGAGCAGGGCGAGCTGGAGCCGGACAACCCGGACCACGCGGCGATCGGCGGGCAGTGGGTGTCCAGCCCGCCGTTGTGGCCCCGCTGACCTGCGCCGGGACCCCTGCCGGGGCGACTCGCACGGGAATGGGGGACGGGGCCGTTGGGCCGGTCGGGTGGGCGGTACGGACGGGGCGTGGGTAAGGGAACGGCAAAGCCGGGCCGCTCGTTACGCCTGGCATGACTGCTATGACCCCGGGCTCGAACCTTCCGCTCCCGACCGCCCGAGTGACGGTGGACGTCGCGGCGCCCGTGCGCCTGGACGTGTCTGCGCTGTTGCTGACGGCCGCCGGCAAGGTCCGCTCCGACGACGACTTCATCTTCTACAACCAGCCGGCGGGTCCCGGCGTCACCCACCGCTCGGGCGGCGGCTCCGCGCCCGACGCGATCGTCGTCGACACGGCGGGCGTACCCGACGGCATCGAGAAGATCGTCGTCACGGCGAGTCCGGACGCGGCGGGCGCGACGTTCCGGGGTACCGAGCCCACGGCGACGGTGCGGGGCACCGACGACGGCTCGGTCCTCGCGACGTTCACGCCGCCGAGCCTCGGCTCCGAGACCGCGCTCGTGATCGTGGAGCTCTACCTGCGCGGCGGCGCGTGGAAGGTCCGCGCCGTCGGACAGGGGTACGCGGACGGGCTGGCCGGTATCGCCACGGACTTCGGCGTCTCGGTGGAGGAACCTGCCGTCCCCGCCGCACCCGCCGCGCCGCCCGCCGCCGCTCAGGCAGCCGCGCCGCCCGCCCCGGCGCCGAGCGCCCCCCCGGGTCCGCCGTCCGCGCCGTCGCCGTCCTCCTGGCCCACGGCCGCGCCCGCCCCGGCTTCGCCGCCCCCGCCGCCCGCCCCGCCGACTCCGTCGTACGCACCGAGCGCGCAGGACACGGGCGGCTTCGGCGCCGCGACACCGCCGCCGCCCGCGGCGGCTCCGGCAGCGGCCGCCCCGGCCGCCGGCGGGAAGATCAACCTCGACAAGGGGCGCGTCAGTCTCCAGAAGAACCAGACGGTCTCGCTCGTCAAGGGCGGCCGCCCGCTGCTGTCCCGCGTGAAGATGGGCCTCGGCTGGGAGCCCGCGTTCCGCGGCAAGGACATCGACCTGGACGCGTCGGTCATCGCGTACGGCCCGGACCGGCGCCACATCGACAGCTGCTACTTCGGCAAGCTGAGCATCCTCGACGGCGCGGTCAAGCACTCGGGTGACAACCTCACGGGCGAGGGCGCGGGCGACGACGAGGTCATCGTCGTCGACCTCGGCCGGGTGCCGGCCGAGGCGACGGGCCTGGTGTTCACCGTCAACTCCTTCTCGGGACAGAAGTTCACCGAGGTCGCCAAGGCGTACTGCCGCCTGATCGACGCCGCGACGGACGAGGAACTCGTCCGCTTCGACCTGACCAACGCCGAGGCGGAGACGGGGGTCATGATGGCCAAACTGGTTCGGCAGTTCTCGGGAGAGTGGGAGATGACCGCGATGGGCGAGTTCGCGAAGTCCCGTACGGTGCGCGGCATGGTCAAGCCGGCCGCGAAGGCGCTGTGACGGCGGCCGGGCGCGGCGTCCTCGTCACGGGCGCGTCGCGGGGCCTCGGCCGGGCGGTCGCCGCGGCCTTCGCCGGGCGCGGCGACCGGGTGGCGGTGCACTACGGCACCCGCGAGGAGGACGCGCGCGCGACGCTCGCGTCGCTGCCGGGCGAGGGGCACGTCCTCGTCGGCGGCGACGTGTCGGACCCGGCGGGCGCGGCCCGCGTCGCGGACGCGGCCGACGAGGGTCTCGGCGGTGTGGACGTCCTCGTCAACAACGCGGCCGTCAACGACGCGCATCCGCCGCTCACGACGTCGTACGAGGAGTTCGCCGAGCACTGGCAGCGCCATGTCGCGGTGAACCTCAACGCGCCCGCGCTGCTCGGCCACCGCGTCGCCGGACGCATGGTGGAGCGCGGCGTACGCGGCCGGATCGTCAACGTCGGCTCGCGCGGCGCCTTCCGAGGCGAGCCCGACTACCCGGCCTACGGCGCCTCCAAGGCGGGGCTGCACGCGCTCGGCCAGTCGCTGGCTGTGGCGCTCGCGCCGCACGGCATCGCCGTGGCGTCGGTGGCGCCCGGGTTCATCGGCACGGAGCGGGTCGCCCACCGGCTGAGTGGCGCCGAGGGTGAGGCGATCCGCGCCCAGAGCCCGTTCGGCCGGGTCGCGACGGCCGAGGAGATCGCGGCGGCCGTGCTGTGGCTGGCCTCGGACGAGGC
The DNA here is from genome assembly GCF_036250695.1 of Streptomyces sp. NBC_01497. Classification (NCBI taxonomy): domain Bacteria; kingdom Bacillati; phylum Actinomycetota; class Actinomycetes; order Kitasatosporales; family Streptomycetaceae; genus Streptomyces; species Streptomyces sp. NBC_01497. The sequence continues at coordinate 6,386,926 of NZ_CP109427.1, forward strand.
GGAGTGGGCGTCCGGCTCGGTGCTCGACCTCAACGGCGCCTCGTACCTGCGGACCTGACCGGCGCGGGCCGGAGCAGGCCTGACCTGACCGGCGCGGCCTGAGCAGGGCCGTCCGCGCGCCGGCCCCGGAGGCGGGGTCCTCCGGGGCCGGCGCGGGTCAGGGAGCGGTGTCCGCCCTCAGCGGCGCGGTGTTCGCGCGACCGCCCGGGCGGCGGCCCTCAGGTGACCGTCCAGACGAAGGACACCGTGGCCCGCGCGCCGGCCGGGGTGGTGGCTGTGACCGTCACCGTCCCGGTGCCCGCCCGCGTGGCCCTGCCCGTGATCACACCGTCCTTCGTCAGGCTCAGGCCCCGCGGCAGTCCGCTCGCGGTGTACGCGGCGTCCGCCGCCGACGCCTTGACCGGCAGGGACACCGAGGCGCCCGCCGGGCTGCTCATGCCGTGCGGGTCGGCGAGGGTGAGCTTCCCGGTCGTGCCGCCCGCCGCCGCGGGCGCCGCCTTCGCGGCGGTCGCCGCCGTCGCCGCCGTGACGTTCAGGGTCCCCGTCAGCGGCAGGTTCCGCGACGAGTCGCCGACCTGGACGCGGTACGCGCCCGCCGGTGTGGTCCACGAGTTGGAGGACGTCGAGAAGTACGCGAGGTCGTGCGGTGTGAGCGTGAACGTCACGGGGGCGCTCGCGCCGGGCTGCAGGTCGACCCGCTGGAAGCCCTTCAGCTGCTTCGCGGGCTCGCCCGCCGCCGGGGAGCCGAGGTAGAGCTGTGCCACCTCGGCGCCCGCTCGCGAGCCCGTGTTCGTCACCGTCGCGGTGACCGTACGGTCGCCCGCGCCGTCCGCCGCGCCGATCTGGAGGCCGGAGAAGCCGAACGACGTGTACGACAGGCCGTAGCCGAACGGGAAGAGCGGGGCGATGTTCTTGTCGTCGTACCACCGGTAGCCGACGTCGAGTCCCTCCGAGTACTGCACGTCGGTGCCGTTGCCCGGCCACTGCGCGCTCGTGTGCGCCGGTACGTCGGCGAGGCTCTTGGGGAACGTGACCGGCAGCTTCCCGGAGAAGTCGTCGTCCCCGTACAGCAGCCGGGCGAGTGCCGTGCCGACGGTCTGGCCCGCGTACCAGTTCTCCACCACGCCCTTGACCTGGCCGAGCCACGGCATGGTCACCGCGGAGCCGGTGTTGAGCACCACGACGGTGTTCGGGTTCGCGGCGGCCACCTGCGAGATCAGCGCGTTCTGCTGTCCCGGCAGGTCGATGCTCGTCAGATCGGTGCCCTCCTGCTCCCCGTAGCTCGCGAACACGATCGCCACCTTCGAGGACCTGGCGAGCGCGACCGCCGAGGCGATGTCCGTGGCGTCGTTGTACTGCACGTTCACGCCGGTGCCCGCGCGCGCCTTGATCCCGTCCAGCGGGGAGACCGTGCCGGAGCTGGTGGCGGTGGCGCTGCCGCCGCCCACGCTCTGCACGCCCGCGCCGCCGTCGGCGCCGAGGACCGCGACGGACGTGGTGGCGGCCGTCAGCGGCAGGACGCCCCCGTCGTTCTTCAGCAGGACGGTGCCCTGTTCGGCGACCTGCCGGGCGGTGTCCTGGTGCGCGGCCGTGGTGACGGTCGCGGTGGGCGAGCCGGTGTGTGCCGTGTCGAACAGGCCGAACGCGAACATCTGCGTCAGTACGCGGCCGGCCATCGTGTTCAGCGTCGCCTGGCTCACCTGGCCGTTCGCCAGCGCCTGCGCCAGGAAGTCGGCGTAGAAGTAGCCGCCGGGCATCTCCATCGTCATGCCGTTGTTCGCGGCCTTCACGGTGGAGTGGGCCGCGCCCCAGTCGCTGGTGACGAACCCGCCGAAGCCGGCCTGCTGGTACAGCGCCGTGTTCAGCAGGGCGCCGCTGTCGCAGTCGTAGTCGCCGTTGACCGTCGAGTACCCGCACATCACGGAGGCCGCGGCGCCCTTGCTCACCACGGACTGGAAGCCGGGCAGGTAGATCTCGTTGAGGGTCCTCGCGTCGACGATCGCGTTGTCCGCCGGCCCGTTGCGGTCGGTCTCCTGGTTGTAGACGGCCACGTGCTTGGGCTCCGCCATCACACCCTGGCTCTGCAGGCCCCGCACGTTGGCGGTGGCCAGGGACGCCGTCAGGTACGGGTCCTCGCTGTACGTCTCGAACGCGCGGCCCCAGCGGGGGTCGCGGTCGATGTTCAGCGTCGGGCCGAGCGCCACGCCCGCGCCCTTGCCCGCGAACTCGGCGCCCGCGACGGCCCCGTACTGCTGCACGAGGGACGGGTTCCAGGTCGCGGCCGAGGACACGGCGGACGGCAGCTGTGTCACGCCGCCCATGCCGTCACCCACACCGCTCGGACCGTCCTGGAAGCCGACGTCGGGAACGCACAGGGACGGGATGCCGGAGAGGTCGCCGATGTACGGGGAGGCGTTGCCGTTGCCGTGCAGGAGCGAGATCTTCTGCGCCTGCGTCATCTCGGCGAGCACCTGGGCGACGCGTGTGGCGACGGGGGCCGTCGAACCGACCCACGGGCAGTCGCCGTTGCCGCCGGAGGGCGGCGCGGTCCCACCCGGGGTGAGCACGCTGAACTCCCAGAGTGAGTAGCCGTAGGCGGTGGCGCGCTGTGTCCCGTACATCCGCACGTAGCGGGCGCTGGTGGGGGAGAAGGAGAGGTTCTCCGTACCGCCCTTGCCGGTCGTCGTCGTGTAGACGTCGCTCCAGTCCGAGCCGTTGGCGGAGACCTGGATGCGGTACGCGCTCGCGTACGCGGCCTCCCAGGTCAGCTGGGCGCCGCAGACGGTGGTGGCGGCGCCCAGGTCGACCTGGAGCCACTGCGGATCGCTCGCCGCGCTGGACCAGCGGGTGCCGGCGTTGCCGTCGAACGCGGCGCCGGGCGTGAAGCTCGCGTCCTGGACGGACGAGGCCGTGGCCGGCTTGCCGAGGGCGGCGGTGGCGATGCCGCAGGGCTGCCCGCTTCCGCCGCCGTCCCCGGACGTTCCGTAGACCTGGAACTCCCAGAGCGAGTAACCGTAGGCGGTGGCGCGCTGCGTGCCGTACATCCGCACGTAGCGGCCGGATCCGGAGACGGGCAGGGTCTGGGTGCCGCCGGTCCCGGTGGTGGTCGAGTAGACCGTGCTCCAGTGGGAGTCGTCGGTGGAGGTCTGGATCTGGAAGGCCTTCGCGTACGCGCCCTCCCAGACGAGGGTGACCTGCGAGAGGGGCTGGGTGGATCCCAGGTCGACCTGGAGCCACTGCGGGTCGGCGCCGGCGGCGCTGGACCAGCGGGTGCCCGGGTCGCCGTCGACGGCGGAGGACGCGGGGAAGACCGCGTTCTCGGTGGAGGAGGCCGTGGCGGGTCTGCCCTGCGACAGCGGGGCGGGCGCGGCGGCGCGGGAGGTGGTGGCGCCCGCGCCGAGCAGGGTGCTCGCGGCGAGGACGAGGAAGCCGAGGAGGAGGGCGAGGCGGGCCCGGGGCTGCCGGATGCCTCGGCGGGTTCTTGGCGGACGGGACATGGGGGTGCCTCTCACTCAGAGAGCGCTCTCAGGGTGAGGCGATAATGTGGCGTTGTCGGGGCCGCGTCAAGAAGGTGAACGCTTTTCGGGACGGACGGGGTCCGTGGGGACAAGTAGTGAAGGCGGACTCACGAACGCCGGTTCCCGGGCCGCCCGTTGGACCCCGGCCGATCACGGCGGGGCAGGCGCGCGGACGGCGGAGGAGCGGCGGGGCGCGCGCCCTCGACGCGGCGGGACGCCCCGGCACCGCTGCGGGCGGGCGCGCCGGGTCAGCGCAGGGTGAGGTGGATCTCCCGGATCGGGCCGCCCCGCGCGTTCGCGTGCGACACCGACTCGCCCGTGACCTCGAACCCGCAGGCTCGCAGCACGCGCAGCGACCCGGCGTTGTCCGCCGCCGCGCTCGCGTGCACCGGGCGCTCGTCCGGGACCAGGGCGAGCAGCGCGCGCAGGGCCCCGGTCGCGATGCCGCGTCCCCACAGGGCGCGGTCCACCCAGTACGTGACCTCGCGCTCGCCCGGCGTGGGCCCGTACAGCGCCGTCATTCCGGCGACCCGCCCGTCGGCCAGCACCGTCCGCAGGACGTCCGTGCGCTCCGGCGCCCGGATGCGGCGCCAGTGCGCGTCGAAGTGCGCCCGGTCGTCCGGGTCCTCATGCGTGAAAGCCGCCATCTCGACGGCGGCCGGGTCCCGCATCATGGCGAACAGCAGCGGGAGGTCGCCGTCCTCGACCTCCCGCAGGGACACGTCGGGGGTCACAGGCGCCGCGTCGCCATCGTGAGCCGGTCACGCGCGTCGAACAGCGCCTCCCGGACGGTCTGTTCGTGCGCGGGGGTCAGCCGGGCCACCGGGACAGAGCAGCTCACCGCGTCCCGCGCGGGCGTGCGGTACGGGATGGCGATGCCGAAGCACCGCAGGCCGAGGGTGTTCTCCTCGCGGTCCACCGCGAAGCCCTGCTCCCGTACCGACCGCAGCTCCTCGATCAGCTTCTCGCGGTCGGTGATCGTGTGCTCGGTCAGCGCGGGAAGTTGCGCGGGCAGCATCGTGCGCACCTGCTCGTCGCTGTACGTGGACAGCAGGGCCTTGCCCAGCGACGTGGAGTGCGCGGGGAGTCTGCGGCCGACCCGCGTGAACGGCCGCAGGTAGTGCTGCGACTGGCGGGTCGCGAGGTAGACGACGTTGGTGCCGTCGAGCCGCGCGAGGTGGATCGTCTCGGCCGTGTCGTCCGAGAGCCGGTCGAGCGCGGGACGCGCGGCGGCGACGACCTCGTCGCCGTCGATGTACGAGGTCCCCACCAACAGGGCTCGCACGCCGATGCCGTAGCGTGTTCCCGTTGCGTCCGTCTCCACCCAGCCGAGCTCGACCAGGGTGCGCAGCAACATGTAGAGGCTGGACTTCGGGTAGCCGACGGCTTCCTGGACGGTGGCGAGCGAGTGCATTCCGGGCCGGCCCGCGAAGTACTCAAGCAGCTCCACCGTCCGGACGGCGGACTTGACCTGTGCGCCGCCCGCGCCTCCCGCCCCGATCGTCCCGCCAGCCCCGCCTGTCTCCACAGCTGACATAACGCCTCGCCTCGCCCCTTCTTCCTGACCGTTCCTGACGGCCTTGACCACACAGAACGCCGGAAATAGAGTCCCTGAGGATTCACCATCAGGAATCGTGTTCAGAATAGCGAACACTAGCGAATACAGCCTCGGAACGGCCCGCAGGCCCAGGCCCTTGGGAAGGAAGCCGCGGTGGCAGCAACACCAGTCTGGAGTGTCGACCCTCGTACGGGGAAGCAGCGTGAGCACGTCGCCGACGAGGCGACGGCCGAGGAGGTCGACCTCGCGGTGCGCAGAGCGCACGCCGTCCGCGCCGCGCTCGCCGACCGCACGACCCGCGCCGCACTGCTGCGGACCGCGGCCGACCTGCTGGACGAGGCCGGTGAGCACGTGATCGAGGCGGCCGACGCCGAGACCGCGCTCGGCCCGGCGCGGCTCACCGGCGAACTGGCCCGCACGTCCGCTCAGTTCCGCGCGTTCGCGGAGGTCGTGCAGGACGGCTGGTTCCTCGACGTCCGCATCGACCACGCCGACGCGACGCGCACCCCGCCGTGGCCCGACCTGCGCCGCTACAAGGTGCCGCTCGGTGTCGTCGCGGTCTACGCGGCGAGCAACTTCCCGCTGGCGTTCTCGGTGCCGGGCGGCGACACGGCGAGCGCGCTCGCCGCGGGCTGCCCCGTCATCGTCAAGGCGCACCCGGACCACCCGGCGACGTCCGAACTGTGCGCGTCGGTGATCCGCAGGGCCGCGGCCCAGGTCGGACTGCCGGAGGACGTGCTGATCCTGGTGCACGGCTTCGACGCGGGCGTCGCCCTCGTCAAGCACCCGCTGATCGCGGCGGCCGGCTTCACCGGGTCCGTACGTGGCGGCCGCGCGCTCTACGACGCGGCGGCGGCGCGGCCCGAGCCGATCCCGTTCCACGGCGAACTGGGCTCGCTCAACCCGGTCGTCATCACCGAGGCCGCCGCGGGCGAGCGTGCCGACGAGATCGGCGCGGGGCTCGCGGGCTCGATGTCGTCGGGCGTCGGACAGTTCTGCACGAAGCCCGGCTTCGTCCTCGCGCCCACGGGCGAGGCGGGCGACCGGCTGCTCACGACGCTGACCGCGGCGGTCAGCGAGACCGAGCACGGTGTGATGCTCGACCACCGGATGCGGGACGCGTTCATCGCGGGCATCGAGAAGCGGGCCCGCCTCGACGACGTCACGGCGCCGGTCACGCCGGGCGCAGGCAGCGAACACACCGTCAGCGCGGGCTTCCTGACCGTCCCGGCGGCGCGGCTCGCCGAGGCGGGGGAGCACGACCTGCTGCTGGAGGAGTGCTTCGGCCCGGTCACCGTCGTCGCGCGCTACACGTCCGTGGACGAGGTGGGCGCGGTGCTCTCGCGGCTGCCGGGAAACCTGACGGCGACCCTGCACCTCTCGGACGGCGAGGGCGACGGCAGCGTGCCGGGCGGCGCCGAACTGCTCCGCTCGCTCACCCCGCTGGCGGGCCGCGTCCTCGTGAACGGCTGGCCCACGGGGGTGGCCGTCGCGGACGCCCAGCAGCATGGCGGCCCATACCCCGCGACGACGTCGACGTCCACCTCGGTGGGTGCCACGGCGATCGAGCGCTGGCTGCGGCCGGTGTCGTACCAGTCCACGCCGCCGGCCCTGCTGCCGGTGGAACTGCGCGACGACAACCCCGAAGGGCTGCCGCGCCGGGTGGACGGCGCACAGGAGAAGTGACGCCGCTGTCCCGGACGGCCGACGCCGCCCGGGACCGGCCCCGTGAGCCGCGGACCCTCATCCGGTCCGCGGCTCCCGTGCGTTCGGGCGGATGGCGCTCACCCGGCGGGCGGGTCGTGGGTGCCGGGGCCGGCGACGGGTGCCGGTTGACGACGGGTGTGGCGGACGACGGGTGTGGCGGGTGGCGGGCCGCCGGCGGGCGTCGCCGGGTGCAGCGGTCGTTGGCGGGACGGCGGCAGGTGCGCCGGGTGCGGCGGGTGATGCCCCCGTGTTGCCCGGGAGGGCTCACTTCGCGGTCCCGTACGTGATTCCGCTCACGCCCTCGCAGCGCGCCCGGCGTCCCGGTGCCGGGCCGGGCGGCCGGTCCCCGAACGGCTCTGGCCAGGCGTGGCACGGCAGTGGCACGGCAGTGCGCCCTCACGGCGGCCCGGGGCGGGGGACCCGGGGAGAAAAACCACAGTCGCCCCTTGACCCTCCGGCGCACCTCACGGTAATGAAACCCGTTCACCCTCTTATATAATTGCTGTATGCATTCATCGCCGGTGTCCGACGAGCAGCGCGTTGTCGCCGCCGCTCGTGGACTGCTGAGGACCATCGGCCGACTGTCGCGCGACCTGTACCAGGCCGGTGAGTTCGGCCTCTCCCGCAGCCATGTGTCCGTCCTCGACGCTTTGGAGACACGCGGACTGCGCGTCACCGAACTCGCCGCCGACACCGGCCTGACGCAGCCCCGCGTCACCGTCGTCCTCCAGGAACTCGCGGAGCGCGGGCTGGCCGAGCGCACGCGGTGCACCACCGACCGCCGCGCCGTCGACGCCTCCATCACGCCGGCCGGCCGCCAGTACCTCGAAGACGCCCGCCAGCGCATGGCCGCCGCCATCCACACCGGTCTCGCCGCCCGCGGATCCGACGCCGAGGATTCCGAGCGTGCCGTCCTCGCCGCCCGCGCGGCCGTCTCCACCCTTCTCGACGCCCTGCACGCCCCCATCGAAGCGGAGGTCAGTTGACCGCCCCCGTCCGCACGACGACCGCGACCGACGAAGCGGCCGAACCCGGCACCACCGTCACCGGATCCCGTACCACCCGCCACCACCCGCTCCCCGTGGCGCCCCGCCGCGTCGGCGGTCCCCGACGCTGGTGGGACTGGGTGCTCGCCGCCGACCCCGGCCTCGGACAGCTCCAGGCCGGCTGGCGGTCCGTCATATCCATGATCACCGCGCTCGCCGTCGGCTACGGCATGTCCGTGGCCCTGGGCCTGCCCGCCATGCTCGGTATGACCATCGGCGGCATGATGGGCCTGATGAGCGCCTTCGCGGTCGCCGAGAACACGGCGCCGCGCCTGGCCCGGGCCATCCTGTGGATGCCGATCCCGTTCTCCGCGGTCCTGCCGCTCACGGCAACGCTCCACGACAACCGCCCGCTCGAGCTCAGCCTGATGGGCTTCGGCCTCGCGCTCACGTTCTTCCTCGCGCGTTTCGGCACGATGTACCTGCTCACGGGCATGATGCTGTTCAACTCCTTCATGGTCGGCATGATGGCCGCCATCCCGTTGAACCTCAGCTTCAAGGCCTTCCTCGTGGCCTTCGTGTGCTGCGCGGCCGTCCTGGCCGCCCGGCTGCTGTTCTGCTACCCGATGCCCCGCGAGGACCTGCTGCGCACCCAGCGCGCGTTCGTCGTGGAGGCCCGCCGGGTCGCCGACGCGGCCGTCGCCGCACTCGACCCCGACGCCGACCACGACACCGCCGTCAAGCGGATGCGCCGCAGCATGCGCCGCCTCAACATGACCACCGTCATCATCGACGGCCGGCTCGCCCAGCCCGAGGTCGCGGCCGACCCGGACACCGCAGAACTCCTGCACCGCCACCTGTTCGACGCGGAACTCGCACTCCAGGGCATCGGCCAGGCCGTCCAGCGGCTCACCCCCCTCAAGATGACCCCGTCGCTGCGCGAGACCGTCGTCGTGGGGCTCGTCATCGCCCGCGGCACGCCGCTCGGCCGGGCCGGCGCGCTGCGTCCCGCCGCCCAGCTCATCCAGCAGCAGGCCGAGGCCGTCACCGCCACGGGAGCGGAGCTCACCACCGACGAGGCCGAGGCCGCCGCGCTCGCCGAGCGGGTCGGTCAGCTCCTCGACTCGCTCGCCATCTCGCTCGCCCACTGGCTGGCCCTCGGCTGGGACGCGCCGACCGCGCCCGCCAAGGTCCCCTTCCAGCCGACCATCGCGCTGGAGCAGAACCGCCCGGCCGGCACCGGCGCCGTCGCCCGCCGCGTCTCGGCCGCCCAGAACGTGGGCGGCTGGCGTCGCGTTGTGCCGTACCTGCGCCTCCCGCTGCACGCGGGCGTCGCCGTCGCGATCGTCGCGCCGATCTCCGACGCCATCGACCCCAGCCGGTTCTACTGGGGCCTGGTCGGCGTGATGATCACGCTCTTCGGCACGAACACCACCCACGACCGGGTGCGCAAGTTCGGCCACCGCATGGCCGGCACGGTCGTCGGTGCCGTGATCGGCGTGCTGTTCCTGCACCTCATCGGCCCCGGCCATGTGTACCCGACCCTCGCGGTCATCGTCGTGGGCCTCTCGCTCGGCGCCTGGGGCATGCAGCGGGCGTACGCGTTCTGGGTCGTCGGGCTCGTCACCGCGCTCGTCCAGCTGTACGGGCTGACGACGCCCTACAGCGGCATGGACCACCTCCTCGCGGAGCGGCTCCTCGACAACGCCATCGGCATCGCCGTCGCCACCGTCTGCGCCGCGCTGATCTTCCCGGTCTCCAACGGACGCCTCATCCGGGAGGCCGAGCGCGGCTTCGCCGCGGCCATCGGGCAGTTGATCTCGCAGATCACCGACCGGTGGCAGGACCCGGAGGCCCCGGTCAGGCTGCGCGGTGCGGCGCGCGGCGTGGACGCGGCGCTGTTCCAGGTCCAGGGTGTGGCCCGGCCGCTGATCAAGATGCCCCTCGGGGTGCGCGGCCCCGACGGGGCCAACCGGCTGGCCCTGCTCACCAACGCGACCGGCCACGCCCGCGCCCTCGCCGCGGCCGCCGACATCGACATCGACCTGGCGCCGCACCTCGCGGCCCGGATCGAGTACGTCATGCGGACGTTCACCGAGTCGCTCGGCGCCCTCGACCGGCGCTTCGCCACCGGGGAGCCCGAGGGCGACTGGGTGCGGGTCGGCCCGCTGGTGTGCGACCTGGAGGCTGCGCTCAACGCACCGTCCGGGCCGCGTGCGGAGCGGCTGCACGCGGCGCTGCGTGAGCTGTCCGCCCTGGACGAGGCACTCGCCGGGTACGCGGAGGCCCGCGGCCTGCGGGTCGTGACCGCTTCCGACCATGGTCCTGGGCCGCGTGGGGCAGCGGTGATCGCCCGGCCCGCGCGGCCGTCCTGGGCGGCGCCCGCCGCCGAGGCGGCGCAGAACGCGCAGGCGCCGCAGGCTCCCCGCACACCCCACGCACCGGCGGCCCCGGGGGCCACGTGGGCGCCGCAGGCACCGGGGGCCGGGCAGGCGCCGCCCTTCGCGTCCGCGGCGCTGTCGGCGTCCGAACCGCCGGCGGGCGGGCTGCCGGAGCCCTCGGCAGCCCGGGCCGGACACGGCCGGCACGCGGCGCCGCCCCGGGACGCCGTACCTGCCCCGCGCAGGGCGCCACGGGCGCCGGACGCGTACCCCGCCACCGGTCAGGTCACCGTCGTCGGACTGCTGCGCTGCACGGACCACCCCGCGGGGTGCGACGCGTGGATCACGGTCGTCAGCGACCGCGGCAAGCGCCGCGCCGGTGTCCGGGCCGTGGGCGGGCGCTACCGCGTCACCGGCCTCGAACCCGGCCGCTACACGCTGATCGCGGCGGGCGCGGCGCACCCGCCGCGCGCCGAGTACCTGTCGGTACGGCAGGAGGGCGGCGAGCTGCGCCACGACATCGACATGGACGCGGAACCCCGCGACTGATCCGCACCCACCCGGTGCCGGCCGGTCCCGCCCGAAGGGACCGGCCGGCGCCGAGTGCTGTGTGCCGCGTGCTTGTACCGTCTGCCGCCGGGCCGGCTGTTCCCACCGTCCAGGGCCCGCCTCCCGCCGCGCGCCGTGGGTTCCGCGCCCTCCCGCCTCCGCGTTCCGCGTCCGCCGCGGGCCCCTCCGCCGCGCGTCCGCCGGGCGGGTCCGTCCCCGTCTCCCCGGCCCCGGCGGGCGTGCGCCCGGCAGCGCACCGGGGCCGGCCGCCCCGCGCGTCCCCGGATGTACGCCTCGTAGGCCTGCGCACCTCCTCGTGATCACCGGGCATGGGTGGAGCACCTTGTGACAAAGGGCACTTTACGGAGCGCGCCGGAAGAGAGCAGACTCGGACAATCCGGCACTAACGCGGAAAGGCGCCCATGCCCGCACCCGGTGAAGTCCCCGAAGTCCTCCCCGAGCACCCACCCCGCCGACCGACCGACGACGTCCACCCCACGGTGGCCGGCGCCGCGACGTCGCCGCTCCTGGCGGCCGTCGGTCCGGCCCTCGCCGCCGTCGCGCTGCTCGACGACGCGGGGCGCGTCGCCGAGTGGACGCCGGGCGCCGAGCGGCTGCTCGGTCACACCGCCGACGAGGTCGTCGGCCGGTACGCCGCGGAACTGCTCGCGTGCCGGACGCCGGGCCCGTCCCAAGGTCCCGAGGACGAGGCAGCAGGCGGGCCGTTCGGGCGGGGCTCCTGGGAGGAGCGGGCCAGCGCCGTCCGCGAGAGCGGGCACTGGTCCGGGGTGCAGGACCTGCGGCACCGCGACGGCCGGGTCGTGCGAGCCACTCTGGAGGCCGTGCCGCTGTCGGGCGACAACGGTGTCACCCACTGGTTCCTGTGGGCCTCCGAGTTCGCCGGCGCCCAGGACGTGCCGCCGGCGCGCGCCGCCGTGATGCGGACCCTGCTCGACCACGCGCCGATCGCCCTCGCCGTGTGGGGCACCGATCTGCGGTGCGTCTGGCTCAACACCACCGCCGAGCACGAGGTCGGCGCCTTCCGCAACCGTGACATCGGCCTGCCCATGCGCGAGGCACTGCACGGCTTCGACACGGCCACCGCGGAGAACGTGATGCGGCGGGTGCTGGACGGCGGCGGCCCGGTCATCGACCACGAGTTCCGCTGGATGTCCGACGACGGCAGCCAGGAGCGGGTCTTCTCGTCGTCCTTCTTCCGCCTCGACACGGCGGACGGGGACCCGATCGGCGTGTGCAGCATCGCCGTCGACATCACCAACAGCTGGGCGCGCGACCGGCTGTCCATCCTGAGCCGGGCCGGCCGGCAGGTGGGCACCACGCTGGACGTGATCACGACGGCGCAGGAACTGGCGGACGTGGCCGTTCCGCTCCTCGCCGACTTCGTCGCGGTCGACCTCTCCGAGTCGGTGCCCTTCGCCGTCCACCCGCCGGAGCGGGTGGAGCCGGCGTCCGACGGGAGACTCCCGCTGTACCGGCGCGCCGCGGCGGCATCGGTGCACGAGGGTGTGCCCGAATCGGTGTTCACGAACGGTGAGGTGGTGTTCGTACGGCCGCCCTCGCCGTACTTCCGCGCGGCCACGGGCGGCGTCTCCATCTTCGAACCCGACATCCGCTCGAACTGGTCGGCCTGGCGGCTCTTCGAGCCCGAGCGGGTCGAAGCGATGGAGCAGACCGGCATCCACTCGCTGATGGTGGTTCCCCTCAAGGCACGCGGAACGACCCTCGGGATCGCGATCTTCGCCCGTTCGGAGAACGCGGCGCCCTTCTCCCGCGACGACCTGCTGCTCGCCGAGGAGCTCGGCCTGCAGGCCGGGCTGAGCATCGACAACGCGCGCCGCTACACGCGGGAGCGGACCGCCGCGCTCGCCCTCCAGCGCAACCTCATGCCCCGCAAGCTGTCCGGCGGCACGACGATGGAGGTCGCGTCCCGCTACCTGCCGACCGACGTCCACGAGGGGGTCGGCGGTGACTGGTTCGACGTGATCCCGCTGCCCGGGGCCCGGCTCGCCCTCGTGATCGGCGACGTCGTCGGCCACGGCATCAACGCCGCAGCGGCGATGGGCCGCTTCCGTACCGCGGTGCACACACTGGCCGACCTGGACCTGCCGCCCGACGAACTGCTCGCGCACCTCGACGATCTCGCAGTACACCTCTCGGAGTCGGAGATGTCCTCGGGCGCCGGGACGGCGACCGGTCTCCAGCCCGAGGCCGCCGAGGCGTTCTCCCCGCCGACGATGGCCGCCACCTGTGTGTACGCGGTCTACGACGCGGTCAACCAGACCTGCACGATCGCGCGGGCCGGCCACCCGCCGCCGGCGGTCGTCGACCCGAGCGGCTTCGTCACCTTCCCCGAGACGCCGGCCGGGGCGCCGGTCGGCATGGGGGTCGGGTCGTACGAGTCGGTGGAGCTCAAGCTCGCCGAGGGCAGCCTGGTCGCGCTCTACACGGACGGGCTCGTGGAGCGCCGCACCTCCGACCTGGACGCCGGTCTCGACCGGCTGGCGGACGTCGTCTCGCAGGCGGGGCCGAAGACGCCGCTCGACGGGCTGTGCCGGCGGATCGTGGACTCCATGACGGCCCGCCTGCACACCGAGGACGACATCGCGCTGCTGCTGGCGCGCACCCGCGCCCTGGATCCGGGGCAGGTCGCCACCTGGGAGCTGCGCCGCGATCCGTCGACGGTGGGGGAGGCGCGCGGCGCCGCGTCCGCGCAGCTCGCCGAGTGGGGGCTCGAAGCGCTGAGCCCGGCGGTGGAGCTGATCGTCAGCGAACTGGTGACGAACGCGGTCCGCTACGGCGGCACCCCGGTCAGGCTGCGGCTGATCCGCCACTCGACGCTCGTCATCGAGGTCGCGGACGCCGACAGCAGTTCGCCGCGGCTGCGGCACGCCCGGGTCACGGAGGAGAGCGGCCGCGGCCTGTTCCTCGTGTCGAAGACGGCGGACCGGTGGGGCAGCAGGTTCACCCCGGAAGGCAAGATCACCTGGGCGGAGCTGGACACGGGCGGCCCGGCATAGCCCGTGGCGGCGCGCGCCCCGCGTGCTGCCGGGCGCCGCCGGGCCGGCACCGGCGGGAATGGACGCCGTCCACCGGACGTTTTTCGTGCGGGGCCATGGGCGGACCGTTGTCCGCCTGCCCCGCCGTCCGCCCGCGAACCGAGAGAAACGGACCACCGATACCCATGCGCGTCGAGATATGGAGCGACATCGCCTGCCCCTGGTGCTACATCGGAAAGGCGCGCTTCGAGCAGGGCCTCGCGGCCTTCCCGCATCGCGACGAGATCGAGGTCGTGCACCGGTCCTTCGAACTCGACCCGCAGGCGGCCCCGGCGAGCGGCGAGAGCGTGGTGGACCTGATCGCGTCGAAGTACGGGCGCACGCGCGAGGAGGCCGCCGCGATGGAGGAGCACGTCGCCTCCAACGCCCGTTCGGAGGGGCTCGGTTACCTCACCGAGGGCCGCGACCACGGGAACACCTTCGACATCCACCGCCTCCTGCACCTCGCCAAGGAGCGGGGCCGCCACAGCGAGCTGCTGGACCTCGCCTACCGCGCCAACTTCGCCGAGGAGCGGTCCGTGTACGCGCCGGACACCCTGGTCGCGCTCGGCGTCGAGGCGGGTCTGGACGAGGCGGAGGTCCGTGCCGTGCTCGCGGAGAAGTCCGCGTACGCCGAGGAGGTACGGGCCGACGAGCGCGAGGCGGCGGAACTCGGGGCGAACGGCGTGCCGTTCTTCGTCCTGGACCGGCGCTACGGCGTGTCCGGCGGTCAGCCCGCCGAGCTGTTCACGCAGGCGCTGCAGCAGGCGTGGGACTCGCGCGGCGCCACCGTCTGACCGGCGGCGGCTCGCGGTCCGTGCCCGGGCCTCGGGCGGGTGGGGGCCGAATCCTCGGCCCCCCGCCCCCCGGGGGCCGTCCCCCGTGGCGAGGACCGCCGGCCGTTTCCCGCTCGTCGTGATTGACGGGAGGACGCGGCCCGCCTCAGGGTGGCTGTCCATGGACCTCTCGCATCGGCTCGGCGGCGCGGAGTTCGCGCCCGACACGGCGTACCTGAACACCTCGAACTGCGGCCTGCTGCCGCGCAGGGCGGTGGCCGCCGTCCAGGAACTCGCCGCGGCCAACGCGACGGGCCGGCGCGGCGGCGGCGCGGGAAGCTTCGACTCGGTGGAAGCGGCCCGTGCGTCGTTCGCGCGGCTCGTGGGGGTGGCCCCCGACCGGGTCGCGGTCGGCGGCGCGGTGTGCGTCCATGTCGCGCTGATCGCGGGATCGGTCCCTTCGGGCGGTGAAGTCGTGGTTCCCGAGGGGGAGTTCAGTTCACTCGTCACACCGTTCGCGGTACGCGGGCTCACCGTCAGGCAGGTGCCGCTCGATCGGCTCGCCCAGGCGGTGGACGCGCGTACGGCGCTCGTCGCGTTCTCCGCGGTCCAGTCGGCGGACGGGCGGCTCGCCGACCTGGCCGCGATCCGGGCGGCCGCCGCCGCGCACGGCGCCCGCACCCTGCTGGACGCGACCCAGGCGGCCGGCTGGCTGCCGGTCGCGGCGGGGGACTGGGACTACACCGTGACCGGGGGCTACAAGTTCCTGTGCTGCCCGCGCGGCACGTCGTTCCTGACCGTCTCGGAGCGGGCGCAGCAGACGCTGGTGCCGCTGCACGCCGGATGGGTCGCGGGCGCGGACCCCTGGCAGTCCACGTACGGGCCGGTCACCGAACTCGCGGATTCGGCACGGCGGTTCGACGAGAGCGTCTCCTTCCTCGCCTACCACGGCGCCGAGCAGTCGCTCGCGCTGCTGGAGGAGATCGGCGCGGGCCCGGTCCACGCGCGGGTGACGGCGCTCGCGGGACGCTTCCGGCGCGGGATGGCGCGGGCGGGTCACGACGTGGTGGAGGCCGGGGACTCGGCGGTCGTGGCGGCACCGGGCCTCGGCGGCCGGCAGGAGGCCCTGAGCGCGGCGGGCGTGGACGCGTCGGTCCGGGCGGGCAACCTGCGGCTGTCCTTCCACCTGTACAACACGGACGCCGACGCGGACCGGGCACTGGAGGCGCTGACCGGGTGACATCCGCGCGGTCCGGGCCCGGGGCCCCCGCACGGGCCGAGCCCGGACACGGCCCGTGCCCGGACACGGCGACGGGTGCGGGACGGCAGGAATCCCTTGCCGTCCCGCACCCGTCGTGCGTCATGCCCCTGCGGGGCCGGGTGTCACCGTACCGGGGTGAAGTCCCGCGAACCGATGAACTCCGGGCGCGGTACGGGAGCCGCGTACGGCTCCACGGCCGTGTTCTCCACGCTGTTGAACACGATGAAGACGTTGCTGCGCGCGTACGGCGTGATGTTGTCGCCGGACCCGTGCATGCAGTTGCAGTCGAACCAGGTCGCCGAGCCGGCGGCACCGGTGAACAGCCGGATGCCGTGCGCGTCCGCGAGCCGGGTCAGCGCCTCGTCCGACGGCGTGCCCGCGTCCTGCATCTGCAGCGACCGCTTGTAGTTGTCACTCGGTGTCTCGCCCGCACACCCGAGGAAGGACTTGTGGGAGCCGGGCATGATCATCAGCCCGCCGTTCGTGTCGTAGTTCTCGGTCATCGCGATCGACACCGACACGGCCCGCATGTTCGGCATGCCGTCCTCGGCGTGCCAGGTCTCGAAGTCGGAGTGCCAGTAGAAGCCGGAGGCGCCGAACCCGGGCTTGAGGTTGATGCGCGACTGGTGCACGTACACCTCGGAGCCGAGGATCTGCCGCGCGATCCCGGCGACGCGCTCGTCCCGTACGAGGGAGGCGAACACCTCGCTGATCTTGTGGATCTCGAAGACCGACCGGATCTCCTGCGAGTGGGGCTCCACGATGGAGCGCTCGTCGGCGCGAATCGCCGGGTCCGTGATCAGGCGCTCGGTCTCGGTGCGGAACCGCGCCACGTCAGCGGGTCCGACCAGCTGTTCGATCGAGAGGAACCCGTCGCGCTCGAAGGCGCCGAGTCCGGCCGGCTCGATCGGTCCAGGGGCGTCCGGCACGGACCAGACGACCGGGTCCTGGCGCGGGGTGACGACTTCGGCGGCGCCGCGTGTCGGGTAGAGGTCCTTGGGTCGGGCGGGGGCAGTGGTCATGGGGTTCCTTCCTCGGTATCCCGGTGGAGTACCGGTTCTTCTTCGTGTCTCAAACAGTCCTTCGCGGTGCCGGGTGGCTGGGCCGTGCGGCTCAGTCCTCGGTCAGCAGCGGGTACACGCCGTTCTCGTCGTGCTCCTCGCGGCCGGTCACCGGCGGGTTGAACACGCAGATGACGCGGAAGTCCGACTTGGGCCGCACGGTGTGGTGCTCATGGCCGTTGAGCAGGTACATCGTGCCGGGCCTGATGTCGTGGACCTCGCCGGTCTCGTCATCGGTGACCTGGGCCTCGCCCTCGACGCACAGCACGGCCTCGATGTGGTTCGCGTACCACATCGACGTCTCCGTACCGGCGTACATGATGGTCTCGTGGAGGGAGAAGCCGACCTTCTCCTTGGCCACGACGATCCGCTTGCTCTCCCAGGTGCCCGACGCGGCCTTGATGTGGCGGTCGGTGTTCTCGATGTCCTTGAACGATCGGACGATCACGGTGCGTTCTTGCCTTTCTGTGTTACGGACGTACGGCTTCCGGGACGGCGGGGCGGCCCGGACGGGGGGCGCGCCCGCGCCGGCTTCAGGCCTGTGGGGGGCCTTCGTACCGGCGCGGGACGCCCCGGCCCGGTCCGCCCCCGGTCGTGGCCGGGGGCGGACCGTTGGTCTCCTGCTGCAGGGGGAGCGGTGCCGGGAGCGGCCGGGGGCCGCTCAGGCCGCGCCGGCCCGGACGGGCGCGGTGTCCCGTACGGCGCGCTCCAGTGTCCGCAGTCCCTCGTCCAGCTCCTCCGGCGTGATGGTCAGTGCCGGCAGCAGCTTGACGACCTCGCTCTCCGGGCCCGACGTCTCCAGCAGCAGCCCCAGTTCGAAGGCGCGCCGGCACACGGCACTCGCCCGTGCCTTCTCGTGGAACTCCATACCCCACACGAGGCCGCGGCCCCGGAACTCGGCGTCGCCGCCGGCGCTCTCCGCGCAGATCCCCGCGAGCGCCTGCTCCACCTGCTCGCCGCGGGCGATGGTCTGCTTCTCCATCTGCCCGTCGGCCCAGTAGGTGTTGAGCGCGGCGGCGGCGGTCACGAACGCCGGGTTGTTGCCGCGGAAGGTGCCGTTGTGCTCGCCGGGCTCCCAGATGTCCAGCTCGGGCCGGAACAGGCACAGCGACATCGGCAGTCCGTAGCCGCTGATCGACTTCGACACCGTCACGATGTCCGGGACGATCCCGGCCTCCTCGAAGGAGAAGAACGGGCCGGTGCGGCCGCACCCCATCTGGATGTCGTCCACGATGAGCAGCATGTCGTGGCGCCGGCACAGGTCGGACAGCGCGCGCAGCCACTCGGGCCGTGCCACGTTGATGCCGCCCTCGCCCTGCACCGTCTCGACGATCACGGCGGCGGGCGTGTTAAGGCCGGAGCCGCGGTCCAGCAGCAGCCGCTCGAACCACAGGAAGTCCGGCACCTGGTCGTCCAGGTAGTGGTCGAACGGCATCGGCGTGCCGTGGACCAGCGGGATGCCGGCGCCGGCCCGCTTGAAGGCGTTGCCGGTGACGGCGAGGGAGCCGAGCGACATGCCGTGGAACGCGTTGGTGAACGAGACCACCGACTCGCGTTCCTTCACCTTGCGGGCCAGCTTCAGCGCGGACTCGACGGCGTTGGTGCCGGTCGGGCCCGGGAACATGACCTTGTACGGGAGGTCGCGCGGGCGCAGGACGACGTTCTGGAACGACTCCAGGAACGCGCGTTTCGCGGTGGTGGCCATGTCGAGGCCGTGCGTGATGCCGTCGCGCTCGATGTAGTCGATCAGCGCGCGTTTCAGCACGGGGTTGTTGTGGCCGTAGTTCAGTGAGCCGGCGCCGGCGAAGAAGTCGAGGTACGTGTGACCGTCCTCGTCGGTGAGGCGGCTGCCCTGCGCGCGGTCGAAGACGGCAGGCCAGCCGCGGCAGTAGCTGCGCACCTCGGACTCGATCGTCTCGAAGACACTCAGGGCGGGCGGGGTGATGGTCACGGCGGTCTCCTGCGGTGCAGAGAACGGGGGCTTCATGGGTCGGGGGTCGTGCGTGGTCCGAAGGGGCGCCGCGTCGGTCAGGTGGATCGCGAGGATCCCGCGGCGTCCGGGGCGAGTGGGGGTCGGATCGGTGCCGGTGCCGCACGGACCGCGGCCCGGGCCGGTGTCAGCGGCGCCGTCCGGGTGGGTGCGGGTCGGCCTGAGGGCTCAGCCCGTGGTCAGCGGGCCGATGCGGTAGAGGACCTCGGGCGCGTGTGCGACGTCGCCGTCCGCGGGGAACAGCCCGCCGTCGAAGAGGACCTCGCGGTCCAGCACCGCGCCGCGGCGTGCGGCGTACGCGGTGAACATGTGGTCCGAGGGGATGTTGTCGGGGGTGACGGTCGTCTCGACCCCGGTGATCCCGAGGTCGCGGACGACCCGGTCGGTGAGTTCGTCGAGCAGGGCGGCGGCGATGCCCTTTCCGCGGTGCGCGTCGTCCACGGCGACCTGCCAGACGACCAGCACGTCGGACCGCTGTGGCCGGACGTAACCGGTCACGAAGCCCATCGGCGCGCCTGCGGCGTCCCTCGCGACGACGGACGTCGCGGCGAAGTCGCGGCACCACAGCAGGTAGCTGTACGAGGAGTTGAGGTCGAGTACCTCGGAGTCACGGGCGATGCGCCAGATCGCGGCTCCATCCTCGACTCGTGGGGTGTCGATCACGAAAGATCCCGGAGAACCCGAGGAGGAGGTGAATTCGCTACTGGCCCCTGCAAGGTCTGCTTGTGCGGCGGTCATACGGATTGAATTTACCGAGCAATTCCGAAAGATGCATCTGGGCAAGGGGTTGGGCTAAACGCGGTCTTGTGTTATCACGCGGGCGCGAACCTCAACAAGAGGAACGGCGAATGGTCCAGATTTGTGGCGGATTTATGGGGCGAATCGACGCTCACTGTGGACTCGGTCACAAGTGGATGACGGGCGTAAATGTGTCCGAATTACGCTGAACATCCTGTCGAAATCTTGGCGTTTAACCAAGGGCTAAGCGGGCAGAAGCATAACGGGAAGCTGTCTGCAAAAGAGCGGGAATTCTTATTCTCAACTTAACATATTCTTGGCTCTGCGGTACAGGGGAATTCCCCACGGAAACCACAGAAACATCATGAGGCGTCACGAAGCGTCAGGACGCGCGGGCGGTACGCCGTAACGTCGCGCAAAACGCCACCGAACACTGTTCGCAGCGACGGAAGGCGCCGCCGGAGATCCCTCTCCGGCGGCGCCTTCCGTCGCTCCCGGGCCGCCGCGCCCCGCGCAGGAGCGTGCACCGGCGCGTGTCGTGACCCACGGAGGCACGACTACGTACGTCGGCGCACGTCAGGCGCTCGGCGGCGCACTGCGGCGCGCGCCTCGCTCCGGCGACCCCCAGGGGACCCCCGGCGGCCCGCGCCGGGCCTCAGGCGCTCAGGCCCACGCCTCGGCCACGGCGCGCGCCGCGGCCCGCGTGTCGAGCGGATCGCGGTCCGCACCGGCCGAGGCCGCCAGCGCGTCGCCCAGGGCCGTCAGTGACGCGGTCACCGCCTCCGCCGTGGCGTCCCGCCCGTAGTGGTTCACCCTGATCATCCGCGTCGCGAGCGCTCCGCCACCCGCGATCAGCGGGAGCGAGGGATCGGCCGCGAGCGCCTTCGCCACCAGCGCGGACGCGTCCACCCCGGCCGGCGTGCGCAGCGTCGTCGCCACCGGGGCCGCGGCCACCGCCTCGTGCACGTACGGAGCGAACCCGCCCCCCAGCGCGAGGACACCCGCGCGGGTCGCCGCGGCGGCCCGCGCGTGCCGCTCCCGCACGACGGCCGCGCCCGTCCGCTCGATGCGGGCCAGGCAGGCGTCCAGCGCCGCCATCTCCAGCTGCGCCGGCGCGTGCGGAAGGGCGCGCCTGCCGGTGTCGATCCAGCGCTCCTTCCAGTCGAGCAGCGAGAGGTACGAGCGCCGCGGGGCGCTGGGGTTGTCCGCCAGCCGGGCCCAGGCGCGCTCGCTGACCGATACCGCCGACACGCCCGCGGGACCGCCCATCGCCTTCTGCGCGCCGATCACGCACAGGTCCACGCCCCACGCGTCGGGCAGCAGCGGCTCGGCCGCGACCGACGCCACGGCGTCCAGCATCAGCAGGGCGCCGTGCGCCCGTACGACCTCGGCGATCTCCGCGACCGGGTTGGTGTTGCCGGTGGCCGCCTCGGCGTGCACCAGCGAGACGAAGTCCGTCTCGGGGTGCTCCGCGAGCGCGCGCTCCACCTGCTCGGCGCTCACCGCACCGGAGAACGGCACCCGCAGGTCGTGCACCCTCGCGCCGCAGTCGCGCAGCCAGCCGCCGAAGGTCTGCCCGTAGGGCCCCGTCACGACGTTCAGCGCGGTGGAGCCCGGACGGGCGGCGCCCTTCACGCATCCTTCGAGCGGCAGCAGCGCCTCACCCTGCATGATCACCACGTCGTTGCCGGTGTCCAGCAGCGCGGCCACCCGCCGCTCAACGGCCGCGAACGCGGCGGCGGTCGGCGGCGCCAGGTCCAGCAGGGCGTTCGACGGGGGCGTGGCGGGCGCGGGGTGTGTCACGGCGGGGCTTCTTTCGCGTTTCCGAGTGTCCTGGACACGGCGGCCGGGGGCCGCCGTTCGAGCGGCTGCGATCTTCTCGGATCCTCTCGAACGAGGGTACTCACGGCTCGTACAGTGCTCTCATGAGCGATGGGACGACAGCGCCGGCACTGCACGTGAAGGGCCGGGTGCTCCTCGGCCCCGACGAGGTCGTGGACGAGCTGTGGGTGGTGGGCGGCAGGATCACCCACGAACGGCCCGCGGGCGTCCGCGACGTGCGTACGGTCACCGGCTGGGCGCTGCCCGGCCTGGTCGACGCGCACTGCCACGTCGGCCTCGACACCCACGGCCCGGTGGACGACGCGACCAGCGAGAAGCAGGCGATCGGCGACCGCGAGGCGGGCGCGCTGCTGCTGCGCGACGCGGGTTCGCCGTCCGACACGCGCTGGATCGACGACCGCGACGACCTCCCGAAGATCATCCGGGCCGGCCGGCACATCGCACGCACCCGCCGCTACATCCGCAACTTCGCCCACGAGATCGAGCCCGACGACCTCGTCGCGTACGTGGCGCGCGAGGCGCGGCGCGGCGACGGCTGGGTCAAGATCGTCGGTGACTGGATCGACCGCGAAGCGGGCGACCTCACCGCGTGCTGGCCGCGTGGCGCCGTCGAGGCGGCCATCGCGGAGGCGCACCGGCTGGGCGCCCGGGTCACCGCGCACTGCTTCGCCGAGGACTCGCTGCGCGATCTGGTGGAGGCCGGCATCGACTGCGTCGAGCACGCCACGGGACTGACCGAGGACACCATCCCGCTGTTCGCGCGGCGGGGCGTCGCGATCGTGCCGACACTGGTGAACATCGCGACGTTCCCGCAGCTCGCCGCCGGGGGAGCGGCCAAGTTCCCCCGCTGGTCCGCGCATCTGGAGCGACTGCACGAGCGCCGCTACGACACTGTGCGCGCCGCCTACGACGCGGGCATCCCGGTCTACGTGGGCACCGACGCGGGCGGCTCGCTCGGCCACGGCCTGGTCGGCGCGGAGGTCGCCGAACTGGTGAAGGCGGGCATCCCGGTGGTGGACGCCCTGTCCGCGACGACCTGGGCGGCGCGGAGCTGGCTCGGCCGCCCGGGACTTGAGGAGGGCGCGCCCGCGGACCTCGTGGTCTACGAGGAGGACCCGCGCGCTGAGGTGCGGGTGCTGACGGCGCCGCGCCGGGTGGTGCTCAACGGGCGTGTGGTCGGCTGAACGTCCTTCTGGGACGGCCGAGTTGACGCCGGACAAGTCGGCCGGCGGGTGTGGCGGCCCGTCCGTTTCGGCGCGCGGTGGGGCGGTCGCCGCGAATGCGCGGGGCCGCGGCGCGGCACGCCGGGGCGCGGGCGGCCTCCTGTGCGGCGTTCGCGGGGTCGGTGCGGCGCCCCCGGACGTCCTCCCCGTCGGCGACGCGGCGGGTTGACGAGGCGTGACGGAGAGGAACGTCCCTCGTTAGACATTAACTTGTCCGCGGCTTCGACCGCCCCGCACGAGTGACGGCTGTGCTCTGCGAGGGAACTCCCGTGCCTCACAAATCGAATGTTGTCACGGAAACCCCCCTTTCGAGTGAACTAGCGCTCCGTCCCGCCACGTTCACTCTCCGTGCGTAAAGATGCGGATGTCTCGGTCGCCGTCGGCCTGTCCCCAGCCGGCCGGTCGGCGACGCCATGTCTATGTGGGGGTTTCACGATCTTGAAAAGCAATACCTTTCGCCGGATGCCCGCGCGTCGCTACGCCGCGATCGCGGCGGCGGCCGCGCTGACGGCGGGCCCCGTGCTCCTCGCGGCGCCCGCGTCGGCCACGGGCGTCGAGGGGGGCGGCGGGGCGGCCCACGCGGCCGTACTGAAGGCGGGACTCGACGTCTCCCTGCTCAACAGGTCCGTCGACGTACCGCTGAACACGTCGCTCAACGAGGTGGAGGCGCCGCGGAGCGCGGACAAGAAGGCGCTGAGCCTGACGGTCGACGGGGTGGACAAGGGAAAGCCGTTCAGCATGCTCAGCGCGGACGTCGCCGACGCGAGGGCGACCGTGGCGGGCGGGAAGGCGGAGGGCTATGTGAACGTGGCCCACGCGAAGGTGCACGTGCCAGGACTCCCGCTGCTCTCGCTGATCGAGATCCAGCAGGTCACCTCCAGGGCGACGTGCGAGGCCGGGAAGCACCCGGTCGCCGCCTCGAACCTGCTGGGCGACGTCACGGTGCTCGGCAAGCGGATCACGCTGTCGACGGCCGGCCCCACGAAGGTGAGCGTGCCGGGGGTGGGTGACGTCAGCCTGGAGCTGTCCCAGACCCGGACGACGTCGCGCACGGCGGCCGCCACGGCCCTCTCCCTCGACGTCTCCGTCAACCCGCTCAAACTGAACGTCGCGGACGTTCAGGGCTCGGTGAAGCTCGCCACGGCCGACTGCACGACGCCCAGGCGGTCGGGGTCCCACGGCGGCGGGGCGCCGTCGAAGCCGACCGACCCGCGAACGGGTGCCCCGTCCCAGGCGCCCGCGCCCGCCTCCTCCGCGCCGGACGTCACGGCGCAGAGCGCGTCGGACCCGAAGCCGGTCCCCACGGCGAAGGAGAACCTCGCGGAGACCGGCGGCAGTTCGACGACGCCGTACATCGCGGGCGGCGCCGCGGTCCTGCTGGTGGCGGGCGCGGGAGCCGTCGTCCTGGCGAAGCGGCGCACCTCGCAGCGCTGACGGCGCCCGGTACGGACACGGGGGCCGCGCGCGGGCACGGCCCAGTCCGTGCAGCACGCGGCCCTGCCCCCGCGCCCCGGTGACGACCCGGGCGCGGGGGCACCGGCGCCCCGGCGCCGACCCGCCCCGAGGAGCGGGGAGCCGGCCGGGTGCGAGCGGCTACCGCGACAGGGGACGGCTCCGGTGGCTGCCCCGGTCCTGGGCTCACACGTCCCTGCCGACGCCCGTCACCGCGAGGTCGAGCGCCTGCAGGAAGCGGTTCGTCGTCGCCCGGTCGCGTACCGCGAGGCGCAGCCACTCGCCGTCCAGGCCGGGGAAGGTGTCGCCCCGGCGCACCGCGAAACCGTACGTCCGCAGCCGGGCCCGAACGGCGTCCGCGCGGGCCGTGCGGACCAGGACGAACGGGCCCTGGGCCGCATGCACGGCCTCGACCTCGTCGAACTCGGCGAGCCCCGCCAGCAGGTGGGCCCGCTCCGCGCACATGGCCCGGGCCGCCGCGTCCGCCTCCGCCAGCGCGGCGGGCGTCATGCAGGCCTCCGCCGCCGCCAGCGCGGGCGTCGAGACGGGCCACAGGGGCTGAGCGCGTTCCAGCTCCTCGATCAGCGGCGGCTCACCCAGGACGTAACCGATCCGCAGCCCCGCGAGGCCCCAGGTCTTCGTCAGGCTCCGCAGCACCACGAGCCCCGGTACGTCCGTGTCGCCCGCCAGCGCCTCCAGCTCGCCCGGGACCGCGTCCATGAACGCCTCGTCGACCACGAGCACCCGGCCCGGCCGCGCGAGCGAGACCAGGGTGTCCGCCGGGTGCAGGACCGAGGTGGGGTTCGTCGGGTTGCCGACGACCACCAGGTCCGCGTCGTCCGGGATCGCTTCCGGGTCCAGCCGGAAGCCGTCCTCCCGGCGCAGCAGCACCCGCCGCACCTCGTGCCCGGCGTCGCGCAGGGCCGCCTCCGGCTCGGTGAACTGCGGATGGACCACCACCGGCCTGCGCACCCGCAGCGCACGTGCCAGCAGGACGAACGCCTCGGCGGCGCCCGCCGTCAGCAGCACCCGCTCCACGGGCAGACCGTGCCGTGCCGCCACCTCCGCGCGGGCCCTGCGCCCGTCGGGGTAGGCCGCGAGGCCGGTCAGCGAGGCGGCGATGTGGTCCCGCAGCCA
This sequence comes from Streptomyces sp. NBC_01497, assembly GCF_036250695.1. Lineage (NCBI taxonomy): Bacteria > Bacillati > Actinomycetota > Actinomycetes > Kitasatosporales > Streptomycetaceae > Streptomyces > Streptomyces sp. NBC_01497. The sequence continues at coordinate 6,412,161 of NZ_CP109427.1, forward strand.
GGCGGGGGGCGTCCCGCCCCGCACATTGACGGCCAGGTCGATGAGGTCGCCCGGGGTGTCCCGTACCTCGGCGTCGCCGTGGTGGCGCAGATCGTGGGTGCCTGCGGCACCGTGGGGGTCAGCGCTCTGCTCGGCCGTGCGTCTCACGGCGCTCCCTCCGTACGCGCCCTGTGGGGAGGGCACGTCAGCATCCGGTTCAGCGTGTCCGAGCTGTCTACCCTCCGTACAGACGTTCTGTCCACGGGGCGCACACGAACCGTCACCGGGGAGGTCGCGCCCGGTTCCGCCGTCCGGGACGGCGCCGTCCGGCCCCTTGCGCGCGATCGCGCACGTCGCCGTGGCCGTGGCGCCCTTCCGCTTCGCGACGAGCAGCCGGCCGCCGCCGACGAGGGCCGCCGCCTCCGCGACCGAGCCCGTACCGACGGCGGCCCGTACGCCCTGGGCCGGACGCGGTACGGGCACCGCGTCGAGCACCCGGGCCGGGTAGCCGCGCAGGGGTACGCCGAGCCGCGCCGCGGCGGCCACCAGCCCCGGCTCGGCGACCCGGGTGTCGAGGGTGGCCAGCTCCGCAACGGCGGCCGGCCGCAGCCCCGCCGCCAGCAGCGCGTCCGCCACCAGGGCGATCACGTCGTCCGCCGGGACGCCCGGCCGCGCGCCGATCCCGACAGTCAGGTCAGGTGCCCCGAAAGGCGCATCAAACGTGAGGTTGGTCACGACAGGCCCCGATCCGGGCCTCCGAGGGCCCGCGGATGTGCGCTCGACGGCAGTGATCGGCTATGCAGGGGCTCATGGCGGTGTTCGTCGCGCTCGGCGCGTTCCTGATGACGCTGTTCGGCGGCTGGACGGCGCAACGCGTCACCGACCGCCGGCATCTCGTGCTCGGCCTCGCCGGTGGGCTCATGCTCGGCGTCGTCGGCCTCGATCTGCTGCCCGAGGCGGTCTCCGCCGCGGGCAACGAGGTGCTGGGCGTCCCCCAGGCGCTCCTGCTGTTCGTCGGCGGCTTCCTCGTCGCCCATCTGGTCGAACGGCTCCTCGCGACCCGCAGGACCTCCCACGGCGGTGACGAGACGGAGGCCGCCTCCGGCGCGGCTCATGCGGCGGGGACCGCCGGGACGCCCGGCACCGGGAGCCACCCCCACGTGGAGGGCCACGCCCCGGTCCGCGGTCCCTCCGGCGCGCCGCGCGTCCCGCAGTTCGGCCTCACGGCGGCGGCCGCCATGGTCGGGCACAGCCTGATGGACGGCGTCGCCCTCGGCGCGGCCTTCCAGGCAGGCGGCGCGATAGGCACCGCGGTCGCGCTCGCCGTGATCGCCCACGACTTCGCCGACGGGTTCAACACGTACACGATCACCAGCCTGTACGGGAACGCCCGCCGCAAGGCCCTCGCCATGCTGTTCGCGGACGCCGTCGCACCGGTCGTCGGTGCCGCGTCCACGCTGTTCTTCCGGCTCCCCGAGCAGGTGCTCGGCAGCTACCTGGGATTCTTCGGCGGCGCGCTGCTCTACCTCGCGGCCGCCGAGATCCTCCCCGAGGCCCACCACGAGCACCCGGCCCGCTCGACGCTGCTGTGCACGGTGGCGGGCGTCGCGTTCATCTGGCTGGTGGTGGGCGTCGGGGGCTGAGCACCCGCGCTCCACGGCGTCGGGGGCTGAGCACCCGCGCTCCACGGCGTCGGGGGCTGAGCACCCGCGCTCCACGGCGTCGGGGGCCGGGCACCCGCGCTCCACGGCGTCGGGGGCCGGGCACCCGCGCTCCACGGTCCCGGTCCCGGCCGGCCGGCCCGCGAGCGGGCGGCAGGTCCCCGCGCCCGGGCCCCTCAGCGGGCGAGGGACCCGCCCTGTCCTGCCGTCCACCACCGCGCTGCCTCCCGCCGTGCCCCGGAGCCCGTGGGCCGCCCTCACGGGCTGCTCGCCGACGCCGCGGCGCGGGATACGAAGCGGGCCGCGAACTCCGGTGTGGCCGCCCAGTGCGTGTGCAGGTAGCTGGCGTGCACCCCGCGCCGTACGAACCCCTCCATGTGCCGCTCGGGGCGCACAAAGCCCCAGGCCGGGTAGGTGCCCGCGCGCGGCTGCAGGACCGTGCGGTGGAACTCGTGGCCGCGCGTGCGCGCCCCGGCCTCCGCGATCGAGCTGTCGCCGATGGCGACGGCCTCCCGGTAGCCGAGGGTCAGCCGGTCCGTCATCCGCGCGTCGGCGTCCAGCACCCCGCACATCTGCCGCCCGTCGAGCGACCGCGCCAGATACAGCAGCCCGGCGCACTCCGCGGCGACCGGCGCACCCGAATGCGCCAGTGTGGCCACCGCGCGCCGCAGTTCGTCGTTGGCCGACAGTTCGGGCGCGAACACCTCGGGGAAGCCTCCGCCCACCACCAGGCCGGCGGTGCCGGGCGGCAGCCCGTCGTCGTGCAGCGGGTCGAAGGACACGACGTCCGCGCCCGCCGCCGTCAGCAGTTCGGTCTGCTCGGCGTACGAGAACGTGAACGCCGAGCCGCCCGCGACCGCGACCACCGGCCGCCGGTCCGTGACGGCCTCGCCGCCGACGGCCGCCACCGGATCCCAGGCCCGCGCGTCGAGCGGCGGCGCCGAGCGCGCGAGGGCCAGCAAGCCGTCCAGGTCGCACCCGGCGCGTACGTGCTCCGCGAGCGCACGCGTCGCCGCGACCGCGTCCGCGTGCCGTTCCGCGACCGGTACGAGCCCGAGGTGGCGCGAGGGCGTGTTCACGCCGTCCGAGCGGCGCAGCACCCCCAGCACGGGCACCCCGCAGTCCTCCAGGGCGTCGCGCAGCAGCTGTTCGTGCCGGTCGCTGCCGACCTTGTTCAGGATGACCCCGCCGACCCGTACGTCCGGGTCGAACGAGAGGAATCCGTGCACCAGCGCCGCCACGGACCGCGACTGCGAGGACGCGTCCACCACGAGCACGACCGGCGCGCGCAGCAGCTTGGCCACGTGTGCGGTCGACGCGAGCTCGCCGAGGCCCGCCGCACCGTCGTACAGCCCCATCACGCCCTCGACGACCGCGAGGTCGCAGCCGGCGGAGCCGTGCGCGAACAGCGGACCGATCAGCTCGGGCCCGCACATGTACGCGTCGAGGTTGCGGCCGGGCCGCCGGACCGGGCCGCCGCCGGAGACGGCGAGCGCGTGGTAGCCGGCGTCGATGTAGTCCGGGCCGACCTTGTGCGGCGAGACGATCAGGCCGCGCTCGGAGAACGCGGCCATCAGCCCGGTGGCGACGGTGGTCTTGCCGCTGCCCGAGGAGGGCGCGGCGATGACCAGCCGGGCGACGGCGGTCATCGCGCGGCCCCCGCCGCCGGACGTCCAGTGCGGTGGTCGCGGTGCCGGCCCCCGACGCGGAGTGCCGCGCCGGCCCCCGCACCGGGACGCTCAGCGGTGCGCGGCCCGCTCCCCGGCCCGGCGGTTCTCCGAGTACCGCGCGAGGTCACCATTCGATGCCTCGCTGGCCCTTCTGGCCCGCGTCCATCGGGTGCTTCACCTTCGTCATCTCCGTCACGAGGTCCGCGAAGTCCATCAGCTCCTGCGGCGCGTTGCGGCCCGTGATCACCACGTGCTGGGTGCCGGGACGGTCCCGCAGGACCTCGATCACCTCGGCGGTGTCCACCCAGCCCCAGTGCAGCGGGTACGCGAACTCGTCCAGCACGTACAGCCGGTGCGTCTCGGCCGCGAGGTCGCGCTTGACCTGCTCCCAGCCCTCGCGGGCCGCCTCCTCGTTGGAGAGCTGGCTGTCCCGCTGGACCCACGACCAGCCCGCGCCCATCTTGTGCCAGGCGACACTCCCGCCCTCGCCGCTCGCGCCGAGCGTCGTGAGTGCCTTCTCCTCGCCGACCTTCCACTTCGCGGACTTCACGAACTGGAACACCCCGATCGGCCACCCCTGGGTCCAGGCGCGCAGCGCGAGCCCGAAGGCCGCGGTCGACTTGCCCTTCCCCGGGCCCGTGTGGACGAGGACCAGCGCCCGGTTGCGGCGCTGGCGTGTGGTGAGGCCGTCGTCAGGGACGGCCTCCGGCTTTCCCTGGGGCATCAGGCGACCCTTCGCAGCTCGTTGGTGGTGGTGTGCCGCGCGGTACGCGCGTGCTGTTCGTCCCGTACGTCCTTGACGAGGCCCGCGATCGAGTCCGCGCGCAGTTCGTCCAGCGTCACCGCGGTGCCACCGAGCGAGGTCGCGAGCGAGCGGGCGAGACCGAGCCGTACGGGTCCCGACTCGCAGTCCACGACGACCGACGCGATGCCCTCCGCCGCGTGCAGGGAGGCGGCCCGGGCGGCCTGCGCCACGGCGGCCCCGCCGCCGGCCGCCGTCGCGCGCCCGTCGGTGACGACGACGAGCAGCGCGCGGCGCGCGGGGTCCCGCAGCCGCTCCACGCGCAGCACGTCGTGCGCCTTCAGCAGCCCCGCCGCCAGCGGCGTGCGGCCGCCCGTCGGCAGTGACTCCAGGCGGGCCGCCGCCGCGTCGACGGACGAGGTGGGCGGCAGCGCGAGCGCCGCGTCCCGGCCGCGGAAGGTGATCAGGCCGACCTTGTCCCGGCGCTGGTAGGCGTCGAGGAGCAGCGACAGCACGGCGCCCTTGACCGCGCCCATGCGCTGCCGGGCCGCCATCGAGCCGGACGCGTCCACGACGAACAGCACCAAGTTGCCCTCACGGCCCTCGCGGGTCGCCTGCCGCAGGTCGTCGCGGCGTACGAGCAGTCCCCGCCCGACGCGGCCGCGGGCCCGCTGGTGGGGCGCGGCGGCCTGCACGGTCGCGGCGAGGTGCAGCTTGGTCAGCGCGCCCCGGGGCCGCCGGGACCCGGTGGTCCTGCCGTGTTCGGTGCGCGCCCTGGAACGGCGTCCGGCCGCGCCCTCGCCGAGGCCGGGCACGGTGAGGACGCGGGCCCGGAAGGGTTCGCCGGCGCCGGTGGCGGGGCGTTCGGCCGGGGCGGAGCCCTGCCGGGGGACACCGTTGCCCGCCGGTTCCGGGGAGTCGGGGGAGCCGTCCGACGCGGGATCCTGTCCGGCCTCCGGCTCCTCGGGCGCCGGGGCGCCGCCGGAGCCCGGGCCGTCCGGTCCCGGGCCGCCGCCGGGTCCGTCCGGGCCGTCGTCCCCGCCGTCGCCGTCCGGGTCGTTCCCCTCGGGACCCGGTCCTTCCGGTTCGGGCCCGGGGGTGTCGTCGTCGAACTCGTCGAGCGTGCTGTCGAGCTTGTCCTCGTCCAGGCCCGGCGCGTCGAACGGGTTGCGGCGCCGCCGGTGCGGCAGCGCGAGCAGAGCCGCCTGCCGCACGTCGTCGGGGGTGACCTCCTCGCGTCCGGCCCACGCGGCGAGCGCGGTCGCGGTACGGGCCATGACGATGTCCGCCCGCATCCCGTCGACCTCGAACGCCGCGCAGGTCGCGGCTATCCGGCGCAGTGCCCCGTCGCCCAGCACGACACGCGGCAGCAGCGCCCGGGCCGCGACGATCCGCTCCCGCAGCGCCCCCTCCTCGTCCGCCCACCGGGCCGCGAAGGCCTCCGTGTCGTCGTCGTAGGCGAGCCGGCGGCGTACGACCTCGACCCGCAGGTCGGGCTCCCGGGACGCGGCGACCTCGACGGTGAGCCCGAACCGGTCCAGCAGCTGCGGGCGCAGCTCGCCCTCCTCCGGGTTCATGGTGCCCACGAGGAGGAAGCGGGCCGCGTGCCGCACCGAGACGCCCTCCCGCTCGACGTAGGAGGCGCCCATGGCGGCGGCGTCCAGCAGCAGGTCGACGAGGTGGTCGTGGAGCAGGTTGACCTCGTCGACGTAGAGCACCCCCCGGTGCGCGTCGGCGAGCAGGCCCGGCTCGAAGGCCTTGACCCCCTCCGCGAGCGCCCGCTCGATGTCGAGCGCGCCGACGAGCCGGTCCTCGGAGGCGCCGACGGGCAGCTCCACCATGCGCGAAGGCCGGTGCACGGCGGGCTCGTTGCCGTGCGGGCCGTCGGGGCACTGCGGGTCGGGAGCGGCCGGGTCACAGGAGAACCGGCACCCGGCGACGACGCTCAGCTCCGGCAGCAGCGCGGAAAGCGCCCGCACGGCCGTGGACTTGGCGGTTCCCTTCTCCCCCCGCACCAGCACACCGCCGACGGCGGGACTGACGGCGTTGAGCAGCAGGGCGAGCCGGAGGTCGTCCATGCCGACGACGGCGGTGAAGGGATAGGGGGTGGTCATGAATCTCCTTTGCTACGTGAGCCGTTCGGGGCGTGGAAGCGGGCGCCGCGTGGCCGGGGGCGGCGGCGGGGGTGCTCACGGCATCTGACACGGCGCCCCCGGCGGTACGAACGGGAGCCCCGGCGGCGCGCCCGTCTCGATCAGCCGCAGCAGCGCGGCCGTGTCCGCGTGCTCCTCCACCAGGTCCGCGAGCCGGTCCAGCTGTGCCTCGCGCAGCACCCCGAACTCGGTGTCCGGCGCCACTACGAAGCGCCGGCCGGCCTCGCGCGCCACCCGTGTCAGGTACGCGCGCCGGAACGCGTCGTTCTCCAGGACCCCGTGCCAGTGCGTGCCCCGGACCGCGCCGACGACGCAGCCGTCCGGGTCCTGGCCGCCCGCGGGGCCGGGCGTCACGAACGGCTCGCCGCCGCCGACCGACGCCACCCCGTGGTGGATCTCGTAGCCCTCGACCCGCTCGCCGAGTGCGGTCCCCACCGGCCGCGCCAGCGTCTTGTCCGCCGCGAAGCGCACCCGTACCGGCAGCAGACCGAGGCCCGGTACGGCCCCCGCCCGCGACTCGACGTCGTCCTCGATCCGTTCGCCGAGCACCTGGTACCCGCCGCAGATCCCGAGCACCGGTCGCCCCTCGGCCGCCCGCCGGGCCAGCTCGTGGGCGAAACCGCGCTCGCGCAGCCAGGCCAGCGCGCGGACCGTGCCGCGCGTGCCCGGTACCACCAGCAGGTCCGCGTCGGCCGCCTCGTCCACGCGGTCCACGAACCGCACGCGTACGCCCGGTTCCGCGGCCAGCGCGTCGACGTCGGTGAAGTTCGACATCAGCGGAAGCGCGCACACGGCGACGCGCAGCACCTCGTCGCCGACGGGCGGCAGGGCGGACCCGCTCGCGCGGACGCCGAGACCGCCGTCCTCCTCGTCGATGCCGAGCCCCTCGCGCCAGGGCAGGACCCCGTACGTGGGCCGCCCCGTGAGTTCCTTCAGCATGTCCAGTCCCGGCGTCAGCAGCGACACGTCCCCCCGGAACTTGTTCACCAGGTAGCCCGCGACGAGCGACTGGTCCTCCCGGCTGAGCAGCGCCGTCGTACCGAAGAACGACGCGAACACCCCGCCGCGGTCGATGTCGCCGACCACCACCACCGGCAGCCGCGCGGCCCGCGCGATGCCCATGTTCACGATGTCCGTACGGCGCAGGTTGATCTCGGCCGGGCTGCCGGCGCCTTCGCATATCACCGCGTCGTAGGTCGCCCGCAGCTCCGCCAGGCACTCCAGCACCGTGCCGAGCAGCGCCTCCTGGCGTCCTCCGTGGTAGCCGCGCGCGCTCAGCTCGCCCACCGGCCGCCCCATCAGCACCACTTGGCTGCTCGACTCGCCACCCGGCTTCAGCAGCACCGGATTCATCAGGGCGGTCGGCTCGACGCCGGCGGCCCGTGCCTGCATCGCCTGCGCGCGGCCGATCTCCGCGCCCTCACGTGTGACGAACGAATTCAGTGACATGTTCTGGCCCTTGAACGGCGCCACCTTCATGCCCTGCCGCGCGAGCCAGCGCACGATGCCGGCCGTCACCACGCTCTTGCCCGCGTCCGAGGTCGTGCCCGCGACCAGCAGACCACCGCCCCGTCCCGAGCCGCCCCGTCCCGAGCCGCCCCGCGCTCCCCGGGCGCCGTCGGGCGCGCCACCGGGCAGACCCGTCACCCCTGTCACCGCCGTACCTCCCCGCTCCGCCACGCCGTCGCCCACCCCGATCGCCGCACGGGTTCCCGCGCGCTTCCCGCCAGCGATCCCCGTATGGCTCCCCATGCCAGCCGCCCCGTCACACACGCCGCGAGTGCGAGCCAGGTCACGCGCCGCGACAGGCGTACCGCCCGCTCGACGTCCGGGACCTCCACTTCGCGCAGCCCCTCGCCCAGCACCGGCCGCTGCTCCACCCGCCCGCCGTAGGCCAGTGTCCCGCCGAGCCGTACGCCCAGCGCGCCCGCGAACGACGCCTCGACCGGGCCCGCGTTGGGACTCGGGTGGCGGCTCGCGTCGCGTCGTACGACCCGCAGCGCACGGCGCGGCGCGCCGCCCGCGAGGACCGCGAGCGCGGCCGTCAGCCGGGCGCCCGGCCATCCGACGGCGTCGTCGAGGCGCGCCGACGCCCAGCCGAACCGCAGGTAGTGGGACGAGCGGTGGCCGACCATCGCGTCCAGCGTGTTCACGGCGCGGAAGCCCACGAGACCCGGGACACCCGCGAGCGCGCCCCACACGAGCGCGCCGACGACCGCGTCGGAGGTGTTCTCGGCGACCGACTCGACGACGGCCCGCGCGAGTTGCCGCTCGTCCAGGGCCTGGGGGTCGCGCCCGCACAGGTGCGGCAGCCGGGTACGCGCCGCCTCGACGTCGCCGGCCGTGAGGGCGGAGCCGATGAGTGCGGCCTCGCGGGCGAGGGAGGTGCCGCCGACGACGGCCCAGGTGGCTGCCGCGCCCAGGGCGAGCGAGGCGGTGCGCCGGTCCCGCAGTGCCCGGGCCGCCAGCGAGGCCGCGCCTGCGGCCGACCCGACGCAGACGGCGGTGAACAGGGCCCCGCGTCCCCGGTCGTCGTGCCACAGCAGCCGCTCCGCGGCGCCGGCGCACCGCCCGAAGGCGGCGACAGGATGGCCGCGGCGCGGATCACCGAGCACGGCGTCGGCGATCAGGCCGAGCCCGGCGGCCGCGCCGAACGCGAAGGTGTCCTTGACGGCTCTGCCACGGGCAGGCATGGGGCAGTGTCCTCACTCAGGGTCCGCGCCCCGGCTCGACGTGAAACACGGCGGCGAGAGTTCCTGGCTCCCGGCGCGCCCCGGGGGCGCTCACCGGTGACAGTGGCGGGACCGCGCCGGATTCGCACCGGCTTCCTCTGTTGCTGCCGCGGTAATGGCCACGGAAGTCCACCACGCCCCACAACGCCCGTCAACCTCACCCTTGACCTGCGGTGGTGCAGTGTGCGAAGAGCCACACCCGGGCCCGGGCGGACACGTCATAAGGGCTCCCGGCGGGCACGCACGCGCCGTGTCCGGGCGGCCCGCCCGCGCGGACCGGCGGCGCCGGGCACTTCGGTACCGGCGCCGCTCCGGCGCCCGTACCCGGCGGGCCCGTGACGCGCCGAAGTCCCTCGCGTGCCCGGGCACGCGAGGGACTTCGGCCGTCCTGCGAGAAGCGCTCAGCCGACGATCAGGAAGATCCCGTACGCGACGGCCGCCGCGCACAGGGCGAAGCAGGCGTACGCGGCGGATGTGACGACCACCGAGCCCTGCTTGGCGAGCCCCACGGTGCCCAGGGCGAACAGGCCCACCAGGGCCACGCTCACCAGCAGGCTGACGCCGAAGACACTGCCGACGGATGCCCAGTCGATGTTCATACGGCCGTGTCCCTGTCCTTGTCCCTGACGGTGGCCCGGTGCACGCACCCGGCCCGATTCGGCTGTCCCTCGCGGGCGAAGGCGGTGATGCGGGCCGCACCCGCCGCCGGGCCGCTCATGCCGCGGCCGACTGCGGAGGCGCGGGCGCGGCGGCGGCCGGCGCGGGCGCGGGGATGGTCGCGCTGAGGTCCCCGTCCTGCTCTCGGGCGCCGGCACCGGATGGCGCGGCCACGGCGGCCCCGGCGGGCTGCGTGGTCATGCCGCTCGCCGTCACGCTCTGCGCGGTGACGGGCCGTCGGCGGGCCGCCAGCCAGATGACCGTGGAGGCGGCCACCAGTACGGCCGCCACCACCGCGATGCCCCAGGCACCCTGCCCGGCGACGAACTCCGCGCCCGCCGCGACCAGCGCGGCGGCCGGCAGCGTCAGGCACCAGGCGATCGCCATCCGCGACGCGGTCGACCAGCGCACCACCCCGCCCTTGCGGCCGAGGCCCGCGCCCATCACGGCGCCCGAGCACACCTGCGTGGTGGAGAGCGAGAAGCCGAGGTGCGAGGAGGCGAGGATCGAGATCGCCGCGCTGGTCTGCGCCGCGAAGCCCTGCTGCGGGCGCAGGTCGGTCAGGCCGGTGCCCATGGTGCGGATGATCCGCCAGCCGCCGATGTACGTGCCGAGGGCGATCGCCAGACCCGAGCAGACGATGACCCAGACCGGCGGATTGGAGCCGGGAGCGATCACGCCGCCGGTGACGAGCGCGAGCGTGATCACTCCCATCGTCTTCTGCGCGTCGTTGGTGCCGTGTGCGAGGGAGACCAGCGCGGCGGAGGCGATCTGCCCCGCGCGGTAGCCCTTCGCGGTGGCCGCGTCGCCCGTGTGCCGCCCGATGCGGAAGGTCAGGCGGGCGGCGACGAGCGCCGCGAGCCCGGCCACCGCCGGGGCGGCGACCGCGGGGAGGAGGACCTTGGTGATCACCACGTCGCCGTTGACCGCCGAGGCGCCCGCGGACATCACGGCCGCGCCGATCAGGCCGCCGAACAGGGCGTGCGACGAACTCGACGGGAGTCCCAGCAGCCAGGTGACGAGGTTCCAGAGGATGGCACCGACCAGGGCCGCGAAGATGACCTGGGTTCTGATGCCCGACTCGTTGACGATCCCGCCGGAGATCGTCTTGGCGACCTCCACCGACAGGAAGGCGCCGACGAGGTTCAGGGCGGCGGACATCGCCACCGCGATCTTGGGGTTGAGCGCACCGGTCGAGATGGTCGTGGCCATCGCGTTGGCGGTGTCGTGGAAGCCGTTCGTGAAATCGAACGCGAGGGCTGTCGCGATCACGACCGCGAGCAGCAGCGTCACATGCTCCATGTACCCAGGCAATCGTTCGACGGGGTGTGTGGCCGAGATGAACGTAGGGAGCGTGGATGAACGCAAGGTGAACTGGGTCGGTATTCGCGGTGTCTCTCCTGACGATTCGCCCCGGACCCCGTCCCCGGAGCCCCCCGTATCACGGAGGACATCCGAGGCGACGTGAGCCCCGTACGCAACCGTGCGCGAGCCCGGGACCGTTCGCGCGCACCCCTTTCTCGCGGCCGGCGCGCGCGCCCTCCCCTCCCGCGCGCCTCGTTCCCGGAGCCCACGACTCCGCCGGGACCGCAGCCCGGATCCCCCTGCCCGCGGCGGACGTGCCCGGGACCGCTCCCGGCCGCCCCCGGCGTGGCGCTGGCACGATCTCCCCATGACAGAGATGACAGAGATGACGGATCAGCAGGCGGACCGGCTCAGGGACGCGCTGACCGGGCCGTGGCTCGACCTCGTCGCCACCGCCCGCAGGACCGCCGCGGAGGGCCTCGTCGTCGGCACCTCGGGCAATGTGTCCGTCCGCGTGGACGACCTCGTCCTCGTCACCCCCAGCGGCGTGGCCTACGACCGGCTCGGCGCGGCGGACACCGTCGCCGTACGCCTGGACGGCACGCGGGTCCTCGGCGCCTTCACCCCCACCAGCGAACTGCCCATGCACCTCGCCGTGTACCGCACCACCGACGCCCAGGCGGTCGTCCACACCCACGCCGTGCACGCCACCGCCGTCTCCACGCTCGTCCCCGAACTGCCGCTCGTGCACTACATGACCGCCGCGCTCGGCGGGCCCGTGCGGGTCGCGCCCTACGAGACGTACGGCAGCGACGCCCTCGCCGAGCGGATGCTCGAAGCGCTGGAGGGCCGGTCCGGCTGCCTCCTGCAAAACCACGGCGCCCTGACCTACGGGGCCTGTCTCGACCAGGCGTACGACCGCACGGCGCAGCTGGAGTGGATGTGCCGGGTGTGGCTCACCGCCGCGGCGGTGCCCGGCCGGGAGCCCTCGCTGCTGTCACGGGAGGAGATCCGCAGGGTCGGGGAGAAACTCGCGGGCTACGGCCAACGCCCCGCCGGCGGGGCAGGCCCGGGGCCGGGGGGCACGGGCGGACAGGGCTGAACGGCCCCACCGGGGCCGACGCCCACTGGCGCGGGCGGGCGGGGCCCCGGACACTTGGGGAGTGCGCCCCGCTACAGCGACGGCAGCTGCCGTCACCACAGTGATCGGGATCGGTGCGGCTGCGGCAGTCGCGGCCGGCCGCTACGCGAGCGACGCGGCACTCAAGGCACCTCCCCGACGGCCCCTGCCCAGCGACCCGAAGGTCACCGTGCACGGCACCGCGGCCGGTCGGATCACCCTCACCCGCAGCCTCGCGTCACTGCGTCCCGGCACGTACGGCCTGAAGGGGCCCGGCGTGCATGCCGCCGTCGGTCCGGTGGTCGGGGGCGCCGAGCGCAGCGCGGACACCGTCGTACGGCGGCTCCTGCGGGTCAGTCAGGGCAGGCTCACGCCGGGCACCAGGCTCTGGCTCACGCCCGAGGTGTACGCGGGTGACCCCCGCAGCGCGCTCGGCCTCGACCACCGCGAGGTGCTCGTCCCCGGGGAACTGGGCGACGCGCCCGCCTGGTTCGTGCCCGGCACCCGCGACACCTGGGTCATCTGCGTCCACGGCCTCGGCACCGGCCGGGCCCAGACGATGAACCTCATGCCGTTCCTCACCGAGCGGCGCTTCCCCCTCCTCGCGGTGTCCTACCGGGGCGACGAGGGCGCGCCCCGCCCCAGGGAGGGCCTCGGTCACCTCGGCGAGACGGAGTGGCGCGATCTCGACGCGGCCATCGGCTTCGCCCTGCGCGGCGGTGCCCGGCGCGTGGTTCTCTACGGCTGGTCCGTCGGCGCCACCATGGCGCTGCGCTGCGCCGTCGGCTCCGAGCGCAGGTCGCGCATCAGCGGACTGGTCCTCGACTCACCCGTGCTGGACTGGCGCGCCACCCTCAGGGCCCTGGCGTCGGCCCGTACCCCGGCGCCGCTCGTGCCGCTGGCCGTGCGCGCGGCCGAGGGCAGGACGGGGCTGGACACCCACCGGAGCGCGACGGCCGACTTCCCCCACCGCCTCAAGATCCCGACCCTGATCCTGCACGGCCCCGGCGACACCGTCGCCCCGTGGGCCGCGTCCCGTGCCATGGCCCGCCAGAGGCCCGACCTGATCAGTCTCCACACGGTTCCGAATGCGCCCCACGCGGCCATGTGGAACGCCGACCCCGAAAAGTACGAGGAGGCCCTGCGCCGCTACATCACCCCGCTGATGTGAGGTGATACCCCGGGCATCGACCCGAGTACACCGCCCCCGACCTGCTCTCACGCCCTTCGGTCCACCGAGCACCACCGCCCCGCGCGGGCGCCGGCACACACCGGACAAAGTGGCGCGAGCCACCTCCGCGCCGCCGACAACCAGCCCGCACGACACGTTCCGTTTGGGCTTTCGGGCGGACAGCGGGGAGACTGCCATCCGTGACGTCCCGAAAGCCTGATGAGCAATTGGCGCGCAACTCCAGACTCCGACTCGTCCCGTCGCAGCCACTGGCCTCCGCACGACGGGCCGTGACCACCGGACGCAATCGCCAGGCACCCCGGCCGCCGGAGGGCACCCCGCCCCGTGCGGAGCTGGCCCGCCAGGCGAGGGCCGTCCTGTCCGATGCGGTGCGGATGGCCCGCTGGGCCGCCGCGGACCGCGACCCTGGGGCGGGGCCCCTGGGTCCGAAGGCCCTGGAACGGGCTGTCACCACGCTGGATCTGACGGCCTCCCAGGCGCACACGGCGTGGGACCGGGCCAAGCTCTCCGGCCTCGTGGAAGTCCACGACGGCGTCGTACGCCCCGGCTGGCGGCTGCACGCGTGGGACAGCGACGACAGTGCCGTCCTGCGCGGCTGGGTGGCCCTGTTCGACGCGTGGTCGCTGATCCACCTCGCGCCCGCCGGCGTCGACCCCGGCCTCGTCGCCGAGGTCGTCGAGTCCGTCCCCCAGGTGCTCTCGCTCCTGCAGCTCTCCGCCGGTCCCGTCACCGCGCCCGCCCTGCTCGACCTGCTGGCGCAGCGGGTGGCGGAACTCCACGAGGAACGCTGCGAGATCCCCGACGGCCCGGCGGCACCGGTCCCCGCCGACGGTGACGCGCCGGCAGCGGCGGCCCGGCCCGACACCGGCTCGGCTGCGGTGCCCACGGCCGCCTCCCTCGCGCCGCTGCTGCGCTGGGCGCTGGAGGGCCTGGCCTCGGTGGGAGCGCTCGTCCTCGGCCACGGCCAGGCCACCCTCACCCCCCTCGGCAGCTGGGCGGTGTGGGTCAAGCTGGAGCAGATCTGCGTCGCGGCGCAAAGCCCCGCGGGCAACATCGAGCAGTCCGCGCAGGACATGCTCCGCGGCTGCGCCCAGCTCACCCCGGGACCCGCCCGCGCCGAGTACCGCGCCTGGCTCGCCGCCCGCACGGTCTCCAGCGCGGTCGGCGAGCTCGTCACCGTCGCCCGGGGCGAGGACGCCCTGCTGCGCGGCCTCGCCTTCGAGGCGCTGCGCGTCGTCGGGGCCCCGGCCGAGACCGCCGTGCGCGGTGTCGTCGAGGAGCCCCAACTACGCCCCTACGCGCTGATCTGGCTCGCCGAGTACGAGGGGGCCGACCCCGAGGACGCGCAGGAGGTCCTCACCCGCGAGGAATCCACCTGGCTCTGGGTCGACACGGCCGCGGCCGTCGCCGACCACGGCGACAGCGAACTGCTCGTACGGCACCTCGACTCGGCCGTGCAGGGCAACGTGCCCACCCTCATCGCGGAGGTCCGGGCCATAGGGCATCCCCGAACCGTCCAGGTGCTCGTCGCCCTCGCCGCCGCCCATCCCGACCCGGCGCTCGCCAAAGCGGTGCGACGGGCGGCCTTCCAGGTCCACACCGGCGGAGTCTGACGCGGTCGCGGTCGCCGTCGCGTCCGGCGGTCCCGCCGGTCGCGACGCGCACCCCGGCGCCGGGCTCTCCCGGGCCCCTTCACGCCCGTCCCGGGGGCTGTGCCCTCCCCGGCGTGTGCCCGCCGTCCCCGCAGTCGACTGTGAGCCGGATCTCAGTCTCCGGCCGGCCGCGGGCGGCGGGGCGCCGCGGCCTCCCGCCGGAGCCGGGGATACGCAGGCCGCGGCCCCGGCGTTCTCCCGCCCGGCGACGGCTGCTTGTACAGGGCGGGCGCGCCGACCGCTAGAATGGCGGTATGGCAATTCTCCTTGTGCATTAGCGGCGTCGAAGAATCTCCGCCTGCCCTTCCGCCGTCCTTCCCGCCCTGGAGTCTTTCCGTGATCACCGCAACCGGTGTCGAGCTGCGCGCCGGAGCCCGCATCCTCATCGAGTCCGCAACGTTCCGTGTCGCCAAGGGCGACCGCATCGGTCTGGTCGGCCGCAACGGCGCCGGCAAGACGACGCTCACCAAGTGCCTCGCGGGGGAGGCCCAGCCCGCCGCGGGCACCATCACCCGGGGCGGCGAGGTCGGCTACCTCCCGCAGGACCCGCGCACCGGGGACCTCGACATCCTGGCCCGTGACCGGGTCCTGTCCGCGCGGGGCCTCGACACCGTGCTGAAGAAGATGCGGGAGAACGAGGAGCGCATGGCCAACGGCCAGGGCGCCACCCGCGAGAAGGCGATGAAGAAGTACGAGCGCCTGGAGACGGAGTTCCTCACCAAGGGCGGGTACGCCGCCGAGGCCGAGGCCGCCACCATCGCCGCCGCGCTGGGCCTGCCCGATCGGGTGCTGGGCCAGCCGCTGCACACGCTCTCCGGTGGTCAGCGCCGCCGTATCGAGCTGGCGCGGATCCTCTTCTCCGACGCGGACACGCTGCTTCTGGACGAGCCGACCAACCACCTGGACGCCGACTCGATCGTCTGGCTGCGGGACTACCTCAAGACCTATCGCGGCGGTTTCATCGTCATCTCCCACGACGTGGACCTGGTGGAGACGGTCGTGAACAAGGTGTTCTACCTGGACGCGAACCGCTCGCAGATCGACATCTACAACATGGGCTGGAAGCTGTACCAGCAGCAGCGTGAAGCCGACGAGAAGCGCCGCCACCGCGAGCGCGCCAACGCCGAGAAGAAGGCCGCGGCACTGAACGCGCAGGCCGACAAGATGCGCGCGAAGGCCACCAAGACCGTCGCCGCGCAGAACATGGCCCGCCGCGCCGAGCGGCTGCTCGCGGGCCTCGAAGAGGTGCGGGCGTCGGACAAGGTCGCCAAGCTGCGCTTCCCCGAACCGTCGCCGTGCGGCAAGACGCCGCTGACGGCCGAGGGCCTGTCGAAGTCGTACGGCTCGCTGGAGATCTTCACCGACGTCGACCTCGCGGTCGACAAGGGCTCCCGGGTCGTCATCCTGGGCCTGAACGGCGCGGGCAAGACGACACTGCTGCGACTGCTCGGCGGGGTGGAGAAGCCGGACACCGGCACGGTCGTGCCGGGATACGGGCTCAAGCTCGGGTACTACGCGCAGGAGCACGAGACCCTCGACCCCGAACGTTCGGTCCTGGAGAACATGCGCTCCTCCGCGCCCGACCTGGACCTGGTGGAGGTCCGCAAGACGCTGGGCTCCTTCCTGTTCTCGGGCGACGACGTCGACAAGCCCGCCGGAGTGCTCTCCGGCGGTGAGAAGACCCGGCTGGCGCTCGCCACGCTGGTCGTCTCCTCGGCCAACGTGCTGCTGCTGGACGAGCCGACCAACAACCTCGACCCGGCCAGCCGCCAGGAGATCCTCGGAGCGCTGCGCACGTACAAGGGCGCGGTCATCCTCGTCACCCACGACGAGGGCGCGGTCGAGGCCCTGGAGCCGGAGCGGATCATCCTGCTGCCGGACGGGGTCGAGGACCTGTGGGGAGCCGACTACAAGGACCTGGTCGCGCTCGCCTGAGCCCTCGCGCAGAGGCGTACGGGGCCTTCGGGGTCTCCGGGACGCGCGGATGCCCCGATGAGCGGCGCGGCGCGCGGGATCGGGCCCCCGGGGCGGGCGGATCGCGGCTCCGGTCCGCGGGCGGCGGTACCCGGGTCGGTGCGGGCCCTCGCGGGACCGCGCGGACCACCCGGCCGACCCCCGGCCGCCCGCCCGGTGCCCGGCCGGACGGCACTCACCGTGGCCGCCCGCTCACCGTCGGACGTCCGTGCGGGTGGACGGCCGCGCCGGCCCGGCCGGTGATCAACTTCGTATGGATCATTCGGCTCAGCGGTGATCCATCATCTGGGGGAGAGCGTCTACTGCCGCGGCGCGGCTGCGTGCGGATAGCACGTATCGTGCCCGACTTCCGCTTTTTGGCCGGAAAACCTCGCTGACCAGGCACTTCTTTCCGGTTGTCGGCGGAATCCCGTCATGATCGCCGCTGGAACGGCCAATTCCATTCGTGCTGAAATGTTGAAGTGCGGTCCAGCATGTCGAGCGGACCTTGCCGAATGGGTGGCCAGGACGGCCGCTAGGGGTGATCATGAGAAGTCCAGAGCGCACTTCCCATGAGGAGGCACGGGTGGCCGAGACTCTGAAGAAGGGCAGCCGGGTGACCGGCGCCGCGCGCGACAAGCTCGCGGCAGACCTCAAGAAGAAATACGACTCCGGTGCGAGCATCAGGGCACTGGCCGAGGAGACCGGCCGGTCCTATGGGTTCGTCCACCGGATGCTGAGCGAGTCCGGAGTGACCCTGCGGGGGCGTGGCGGAGCCACGCGCGGCAAGAAGGCCGCTTCGGCCTGAGAGCCGCCGGTTCGGCGGGTGACCCCTGGGCGGTCGTGATGATCGTCCGGTGGTTACTGTGCAGTCACTTAGCAGCGCGCCCCCGGGCGTGACTGTGCGACTGCCCGAACCGGAGGCCCGCATGACCACATCGGAATCGCTCGATCCCGTACCCGTAGTCGACAAGGACGGCGTGCGGCTGACCATCGAGGACGCCGTCGCCACGGTGACGCTGACCAATCCGGCCAAGCGCAACGCCCAGTCTCCCGCCCTCTGGCGGGCGTTGGCCGAGGCCGGGGCGTCACTGCCGGGCTCGGTCCGGGTCGTCGTGGTGCGCGGGGAGGGCATGTCGTTCTCCGCGGGTCTCGATCGTCAGGCGTTCACCCCGGAGGGCTTCGAGGGTGAGCCGTCGTTCCCTGATCTGGCGCGGCTCGGTGACGCCGAACTGGACTCCGCGATCGCGGAGTACCAGTCGGGCTTCACCTGGCTGCGACGCAACGACGTCCTGTCGGTGGCCGCCGTGCAGGGGCATGCGATCGGTGCCGGTTTCCAGCTCGCGCTCGCCTGCGACCTGCGTGTGGCGGCCGACGACGCCCAGTTCGCCATGCGCGAGACCAGTCTGGGCATCGTTCCCGACCTCGCGGGCAGCCATCCCCTCGTGGGCCTGGTGGGATACGCCCGCGCTCTCGAAATCTGCGTGACGGGCCGGTTCGTCCACGGGGACGAGGCGGAGCGCATCGGGCTGACCAATCTCACCGTTCCGCGCGCCGACCTGGACGCGGCGGTGTCCGACCTGACGGCGGCCCTCCTCGCGGCCCCCCGGTCCGCGGTCATCGAGACGAAGGCGCTGCTGCGCGGCGCGTCGGGCCGTACGTACGACGAGCAGCGGGCGGCCGAGCGTGCTGCCCAGGCCAGGCGCCTGCGGGACCTGGCCGGTCTCGGCGACTGACGCGCCCCGCGCCGCGGGTGCCGGACGGGCCGGCCGCTTCCCGATCCGGCTTCCCGGGGCGTGCGTTCCTCGCGGCCCCGGGCGCGGCCGTCCCGTTGCGTTGCGGGCTTCCCGGGGCGTGCGTTCCTCGCGGCCCCGGGCACGGCCGTCCCGTTGCGGGGCGCTCCTGGGGGCCGTCGGCGCGGCCCGGTCCCTCGGGTCCTTTCGGCATCCTCGGCACGGCGCCGGCAGCGGGAATTCCCCGGCCCGGGCGAGGTGGATTCGTGATCAATTCCAAAGATCAATTCCCGTTGATCATATGCAAGGACGGGACTCATCTCGCCTTCGGAATGGCCGAATTCCGTCCTCGTGTGAGATCACTCTCGCTCCGTCGACGCTGTGAAAAGGCGCGATTTGGCGTGCCCTTTGCCCGCCCTGTGCCAGTCTCTAAGGGGTTCGAATGCGTGACGCGATCCACGAAGCGGGATGTGCGGTGCGCGAAGGCGTACCTCTGACGCAATGACACGAGTGGGGCAGCGAGAATGGGCCGTGGCAAAAGCAGCATAGGTACGGCGCTCCTGGTGGGGGCGGTACTCGCGGGGGCGGGGGCGTGCGGGGCCGGGGGAGCGACCGCCTCGGCCGACGCCCGGACCCCGCCCGCGACTCAGGCGCCACCCCCGTCGGCGAGTGCCTCCACGGCGCCCTCACCCTCGGCATCCGCCTCCTCGGCGTCGCCCTCGGCCTCCGCGACCCCCTCGGGCACGCCCTCGGGGCAGGTCCAGGCATCGGTGACAGCCGCGCCGACCCCGAAGAAGACGCCCGCCAAGCCGCCGATGCTGCTCAACACCATCACGCCGACCAACGGCGCGACCGTCGGTGTGGCCATGCCCGTGTCCGTCGTCTTCACCGACCCGGTGGCGCCCTCGGCCCGCGCGACGGTCGAGCGGCACCTCAAGGTGTCGGCCTCACAGGCGACGACCGGCGCCTGGCACTGGATGAGCGGCACGCGCGTCGACTGGCGTCCCAAGACGTACTGGCACTCCGGTACGAAGGTGTCGGTGAACGCCGACCTGGCGGGTGTGAGCAACGGCAACGGCCGTGTGGGGACGCACAGTTACTACCACAGCTTCACCATCGGGGAGGACGTCGAGGCGACCGTGTCGGTCACCGGCCACTCGATGAAGGTCACCCATGACGGGACGACCGTACGCACCGTGCCGATCGACGCCGGCAGCAAGTCGTGGCCCTCCTGGGACGGCACCATGGCGGTGATCGACAAGCAGCCGAAGGTCCGGATGACCTCGTGCAGCGTCGGTATCAGCTGCAACAAGAAGGACAAGGACTACTACGACCTCACGCTGCCGTGGGACGTGCACCTCACGAACTCCGGCACGTACCTGCACTACTCGACCGGCGACCCGTACCCGGGCCACAGCGTCGGCTCCCACGGCTGTGTGCACCTCTCCCTGGCCGACGCGAAGTGGTTCTACAACTACGTGAAGCAGGGCGACCCCATCACGATCACGGGATCCCCGCGCGGCAAGGCGGCGCCCGACAACGGCTACGCCGATTTCAACCTCTCCTGGTCGCAGTGGCTTGCCGGCAGCGGAAGCGGCGCGCAGACGACCCTCCCGTACTGACCCCGCCCCGATCCGGCCCTCCGCCCCGTTCCGCGCTCCCGCGGGACGGGGCGGAGGCGGTTGAACCGGGGATTTCGAGCCTGCGGTGGCCGAAACCGCCGACGCGGCGTGGGTGCATGCCGTGGCGGGAGCGGATAAACGCCCTGGAAGGGCGGGAAAGGCGGCGGTGCCGAATTAGCCGGGGGGCCGGGGGAATTCGGGAACCCGCGAGGGGCCGGGCGTCGGTTGCCGCGGACAGGGAGCCGTCGCACACCGGAGCAGGAGACACGGCGCCCGATTTTCGCGACCGTGCCGGGTGCCGGGTGCCGGGTGCCGGGTGCCGGGTGCCGGGTGGCCGCGTCCCGTCGGCCGGGGCGCCGCGATGGAGGCACGAGCCCCGCGTCCCGGCGGGCGGAGCCTTGGCCGCACGCGGCGGCAGTCGCGCGGCGCGGGCCCCACCGGGTGCCGCCGAGCGCGGGCCCCACCCGGGTGCCCACGATCGGGGGGCACCCGGGGTCACGGCCGCGCAGCCTCCGGGGCCGCGGCGATCTCCGTCACGACGACCGCGACCGACCGCGCGCCGGGCCGCTCCCGCGCCAGCGCGACCCGCACCGCCCGCGCCACGTCGAGCACCCGGTGCCCAGCGGACGTCGCCAGTTCCACCCGCAGGTCGCCCTCGGAGGACTCGCTCAGCCCACGCCCCAGCACCGCCGTCAGATGCGCCACCCCGGGGACGTCCGAGACGCCGGGTACCCCGTCCGGGCCAACGGGCCCCGACCTTTGCGCGACAGGCTCCCGCGCGGCCGGTTCCCCCTCGTCCCCCCGCAGTCCCGTCACCCGCAGGTCCACCGCCTCCACCCGCAGCCCGAGCCCGTCGCGGGCACAGGCGAGCAGGGCCGCCCGCAGCCGCTGGGCCAGGGCGGGCAGGGGCTCGTCCCGGGCCGCCTCGAACTCCGCCTCGATCCTGAGCGGTCCGGGCGGCTGCGCGCTCCACGGCACCGGCGGTACAGGCGCGAGCGCCGCATCGCCCGTGGGGCCGGGGGCCTTCGGGTCTTCTCCGCCCTCCTCGTCGTCCGCGGGGCCCACCCGTACGCGACCGAGGGTCAGGGCCCCGCCCGTGCCCGCCGCCCCGGCGGCGCGCAGCGCCCTTGCGGCCGCCGCTTCGGCGAGCCAGGAGCCGTCCTCGGCCGAGCCCAGCGGCAGCAGTCTGCCGAGCCCCAGCCGTCGTCGTACCCCCGCCTGCCACCCCTCGCTGCCGTGCGTGTCGTGCGCAGTCGTCATGGGCTCAGCCTGCCGTATCCGTGGCGCGCGGTCCGGCAAGCGCACCTAATGTGAGAGCGAGAGCAGGAAACCGCCCGGAAAGGGACGAATGGCTATGCCTGAGAACACACCGCGTGACCAGTTCGGTTCGACCGGCTCCGGCGGTTCCAGTGCGACACCGCCGTCGTCCTCCTCGGGTTCGCCGTCGTCGTCCTCGCCGTCGTCCTCCTCGGGCTCAGCGGGCAGGCGCGGCGGCGGGGCCCCCGCCACACGCGGCAGGACGACCATCGCCGACGGCGTGGTCGAGAAGATCGCGGGGCTCGCGGCGCGCGACGTCGTCGGGGTCCATGCCATGGGCAGCGGCGTCTCCCGGACGTTCGGCGCCATGCGCGAGCGCGTGCCGGGCGGCGGGAGCGGCAAGTCCGTGACACGCGGCGTCAAGGCCGAGGTCGGCGAGGTCCAGACGGCGCTCGACCTGGAGATCGTCGTGGACTACGGCGTGGCCATCGCCGACGTGGCGCGCGACGTGCGGGAGAACGTCATCGCCGCCGTGGAGCGGATGGCCGGCCTCGAAGTCGTCGAGGTCAACATCGCGGTCAGCGACGTCAAACTGCCCGACGAGGACGATGACGACGACCAGGACTCCCGACTGCAGTGAGCGGCGGCTGAGCCGACCGCCCCCGGGAGCACAGCGCGAACCACGCGGTACCGACGCGGAACCGACAGCGAGCGGAGTACGGGATGAGCATGGCGGTGGCCGGCCTAGCGGCCGGCATGGCACTGGGCTTCGCCGGGTATTTCGGCGGCTTCGGCGCGTTCGTGGTGGTGGCCGTGCTCGGCGCGATCGGGTTCGCCGCGGGCCGGTTCGCGGACGGCGACCTCGAACCGGGAGACTTCTTCCGGAGCCGCGATCGCGACCGGGACCGGAGCCGCGACCGCGACTTCGGCCGTGACGAGCGCCGGCGGTGAGCGCGACATGACGACGGTTCACCCGACGGCGGACTCCGGCGACGTGAGCCCGGGGGAGCGCGGCTCGACGTCGATCGCGGATCGCGTCGTCGCGAAGATCGCCGCGCAGGCGGCACGTGAGGCGCTCTTCCGCGGCGTACCGGCGGGCGGCGATGTTCCGCACGCCGTCGTCACCGTGCACAAGAACCACGCGCGGGTGCGGATCGGGGTGGAGCTCGACTACCCGTCCGACATCGGCGCGCAGTGCGGCGCGGTCCGCGTGCACGTCGCCGAGCGGGTGCACCACCTCGCCGGGATGACCGTCCCCGAAGTGCAGGTGCAGGTCGAGCGCCTGCACTCCGTCCACTCCCGCGCCGCGGCGGCGGGGAGGTCCCGATGAGCGAGGAACGGCCCACCGAGGCCCTGCCGGTGCGGCACCACGAGCGGCCCGAGGAGGCCGGGGCGCACCAGGGCGCGTACGAGCACCGGCGGGCTGGCCGGTTCTGGTCGGCACGGCGCTTCCCGGCGGCCCTCGTGGCCGCCGTCGTGCTGGGCGCTTCGGGTCTGCTGCTCTACGACGTGGTCTCGGTGCGGGCGGACCGGCCGGCCATGTACTGGCGGCGCTGGCTCGCCCGCGAACTCGCCCGGACGCAGTTCGACTCGACGGCCGCGCTGACCGGTGGGGCCATCGCCATGGCGGTCGGCGTCTGGCTGATCTGGCTGGCCCTCACCCCCGGCCTGCGGGCCGTGCTGTCGATGCGCCGCTCCGTTCCCGACGTACGGGCCGGGCTGGACCGGGACGCCGCCGCGCTGGTGCTGCGCGACCGGGCCATGGAGGTCCCCGGTATCCAGTCCGTGAAGGTACGGATGAAGCGGCACAAGGCGAAGGCCCGCGCGCAGTCGCACTTCCGGCCGTTGGACGACGTGCGGGGGGACCTGGAGGAGGCGCTCGCCCTCGGGGTCCGCGACCTGGGCCTCGCGAGGCCCCCGTCCGTCACGGTGAAGGTCCGCAGACCGGCGAAGAAGGGATGAGTGACGACGGATGTTCCGACTGCTGCGGCTCGTGAACCGGCTGGCGCTCGGCCTGATCGGCCTGGTCCTGCTGTGCGCGGGCGGGGTGGTGGTCGCCCTCGGCGCCCAGTGGTCCGTGCCGTCCTGGTGGCCCTACAACGGACCGCACGACACCCTGCTCAGCCACGCGGACCGGTTCCGGTGGCGGGGCGACGGCTGGTTCTGGCCCGTGGTGATCGCGGCGCTGGTGGCACTGGTGGTGCTGACGCTGTGGTGGCTGCTCGCGCAGCCGCGGCGGGCCCGGCTGCCGGAGGTCCTCGTCGACAGCGGTGACGGCGAGGGCGCACGGGTGAGGGGCCGCGCCCTGGAGGACGTCCTGGAGCGGGAGACCGAGGCACACGACGGAGTGGCGCGGGCGCAGGCCCTGCTGACGGGCCGTCGGCGCCGGGCGCCCGCCGCACGTATGCGGGTGCTGCTGGAGCCGTACGCGGCCCCGGAGGAGACCCTGGGCAGGGTGACCGACGAGGCGCTCGCGCACGCCCGGGACTCAGCGGGGCTGGAGTCGCTGCCGGCGGAGATCCGCATGCGCGCCGCCCGGCACCGCGCGGAACGCGTGCGGTAGGCGCACCGCCCCCACCGTCCCCGGGCCGTCGCGGGCCGGCCTCTCGGCGTAGCGGTCCGCCGGTCCGCCGGTCCGCCGGGCGAGCGGACCGGGCACCTGCCGGCCGCGAAGCGTCGGCCCCGCGGGCGGACATCGCCCTCGTGCGGTGCGGCCGCTCACGCGCCGGACCGCGGCGCCGGGGGCGGGGGCCGGCGCCCGGCGACCCCGGCCGGTCTCAGAATCCGTGCCGCGCTCCGCCGTCCACCGGGACCATCAGGCCCGTCAGGAACGACGCCGCGGGGGAGAGCAGGAACGCCGCCACCGCGCCGAACTCCTCCGGTGTGCCGTACCGCCCCAGCGGGATGCGCGCCGCCATCGCCGCGCGGGTCCCCTCGGCGTCGCCCGTGAGCGCGTCCAGTTCGCGCACCCGGTCCGTATCGATGCGTCCGGGCAGGAGCCCCACGACCCGGACGCCGCGCGGGCCCAACTCGTCGGCCAGCGACTTCGCGAAGCCCGCGAGGCCCGGCCGGAGGCCGTTGGAGATGGTCAGGCCCGGGATCGGCTCGTACACCGAACCGGACAGGACGAAGCCGATCACTCCGCCCTCGCCCAGTTCCTCCGCCGCGGTGCGCGCCATCCGTACGGCCCCGAGGAAGATCGACTCGAACGAGGCCTGCCACTGCTCGTCGGTGCTGTCGATGGTGCTTCCGGGCGGCGGGCCGCCCACGCTGATCAGTACCCCGTCGAACCGGCCGAATCGTTCCTTCGCGGCATGGACCAGGCGCTGAGCCGCCGTCGGGTCGGCGTTGTCCGCCGCGACGCCCAGCGCCCCCGCCCCGTGGGCGCCCAGTTCCGCCGCGGCCTCCGCGACCTGTTTGCCGTCGCGGCCGGAGACGACGACCCTCGCGCCGTCCGCCGCGAGCGCCCGCGCCGCCGCGTTGCCGAGTCCTCGTGTGCCGCCCGTGACCACATAGACACGGTCCTTCAGTCCAAGATCCATGGGGACATCGTTACCACGCCCGTCACACGGTCCTGTGCCCGGCCACCCCTCGATCAGGCCTCCGCGGCCGGCGGCGTCGCGGGGGGCGGGACCGTCCCCGCCACGGGCGTCACGTCCCGCAGGAGCTGGGTGAACGCGGCCTCATCCACCACGGGCGTCCCGAACGCGGCGGCCTTGACCACCTTCGAGGTGAGCGCGCCGGGATCGTTCGTGACGAGCAGGCTGGTCAGCCGCGACACGCTCGTCGCCACGTGGAGGCCGGCCTCCACGGCGCGGTCCTCCAGGAGTTCACGGTCGATCGACGTGTCCCCGGAGAACGCCACCCGCATGCCCTGCGTCAGGGTCCCGCCCGGCTCGTAGCGCCCCGGATTGGGGTACGGACACGCGGGACGTCTGCGCGAGGCGCGCCAACTGGCCGGGCGGTACGCGTGAGCGCCCGACGGCTGGTAGCCCACCCGCGGCCCGGCCGGACCGTCCGACCACTCCGTCAGCGGACGGCACTCCAGCAGCGGCAGCCGCACGCCGCCCCGCGCCGCCGCCACGAGGCTCGGCCTGAACGCCTCGGCCAGCACCCGCGCGTCGTCCAGCGCGTGGTGCGCGTGCCGCTGGACCACACCGAAGTGGGCCGCCAGCGACTCCAGTTTGTGGTTGGGCAGCGGGAGCGCCAGTTCCTTGGAGAGCGCGATGGTGCACAACCGCTGCCGGGTCGGGGCCGTCAGCCGCGCACGGGCGTACTCCCGGGAGATCATCGACCAGTCGAAGATCGCGTTGTGCGCGACGAGCACGCGGCCTTCGAGCCGGGCCGCGAACTCCTCGGCGATGTCCGGGAAAAGAGGCGCGGCCTCCAGCACGTCGCTCGTCAGACCGTGGATCCACACGGGGCCCGGATCGCGCTCCGGGTTGACGAGGGTGTACCAGTGGTCCTCGACCTCGCCGCGGGCGTCGAGCCGGTAGACGGCAGCAGAGATTATCCGGTCGTCCCTGGCGAGACCGGTGGTCTCCACGTCGACGACCGCGTACCCCTCGGGATACGCGGCCGGCCATGGCGCTGCTGTCGTACGGTCGTCGAGCATGGTCACAGAGGATACGGGCCCGGACTGACAGCGCCGAGTCCGCCCGTACCCCGCACCCCGCCCGGTATGTCCGCAGCGCCCGTACTCCCTCGGCCCGCACGCCGGACCAGGAGACCGCGCCGGGGATGAGAGGCTCCCGCAGTGACGAACACGAACACGGCGCAGGGCGATTCGCCCGACGACCCGCGCGACGGGCGGCGCCGGCCGCGCGGCGGGCGCGACGAGACGCACGGTCCCCGGGGTGCCGCGCCGGCCGCGGGCCGCGGGGACGGCGGGCACGACGAGCCGCACGGCGAGGCGCTCGGCTCGCGGCTCAACTGGCTGCGGGCTGCGGTGCTCGGTGCCAACGACGGGATCGTCTCCACGGCCGGCATCGTGGTAGGCGTCGCCGGCGCGACCCAGTCGCGCGAGGTCCTGCTGACGGCGGGTCTCGCCGGACTCCTCGCCGGATCGATGTCGATGGCAGCCGGGGAGTACGTGTCGGTCTCCACGCAGCGCGACTCGCAGAAGGCCGCCCTCGCGGTCGAGCGACGTGAGCTGCGCGAGCAGCCGGAGGAGGAACTCGCCGAGCTGGCGGGCCTGCTGAGGGGGCGTGGCCTGTCCGAGGAGGTGGCCAGGGAGGCCGCGGAACAGCTCACCCGCCGGGACGCGCTGCGCGCCCACGCCAGCGAGGAACTCGGCATCGACCCCGACGCGCTCACGAACCCCTGGCACGCGGCGGGCGCGAGCTTCCTCGCCTTCACGGTGGGCGCGCTGCTGCCGCTGCTCGCCATCGTGCTGCCGCCGCAGTCCTGGCGGCTGGCCGTGACGGTCGCCTCGGTACTCGCCGCGCTCTCGGTGACGGGCTGGGGCAGCGCGCGCCTCGGCGCGGCCCCCGTCGGCCGGGCACTGCTGCGGAACATGGGCGGCGGGGCGATCGCGATGGCCGTCACCTACGCGGCCGGCGCCCTGCTGGGCGCGGCGGGGGTCGGCTGAGCCCGCGCCGGTCCGGGTCGCACGCCCCGGCCCGAGATCCCCGGGCCCGTCCCGTCATACTCCCGGCAGCCCGTCCCACCGCACCCCGCCCTGCCCCGCCCACCCGGGCTCGCGATGCGGCTTCCCGCGCCCCGGAGCACCGCGTGACGAGGGCGCGGAGCCCGCGCCGGCACTGGCGTAACGTGATGGTCGTTCGAAGAGTATCGATCACGTCGACCCTGCCCGCTCACCCCCTGCCGGCGGCGCGACCGTGCCCGATCACGCCGTACCAGCAGCGAGGAATCACCGCGATGCGCGCCACCGTCATCAACGCCCCGTACGAGATCCGGGTGGAAGACGTACCCGACCCGGTCGTCCGGCAGCCCACCGACGTCGTGGTGCGTGTCCTGCGCGCCTGTATCTGCGGCAGCGACCTGTGGCCGTACCGCGGTGAGGTGGCGAACAAGCCCCGGCCCGGGCAGCGCATCGGGCACGAGTTCCTCGGCGTGGTCGCCGAGGTCGGTTCCGAGGTGACCGGTTTCACGGTCGGTGACCTGGCTGTCGCCCCCTTCATGTACTCGGACGGGGTCTGCGCGTACTGCCGGGAGGGCCTGCAGACGTCCTGCGTGCACGGAGGCGGCTGGGGCGGCTTCGACCACGACGGCGGCCAGGGCGAGGCCGTACGCGTCCCCCACGCCGACGGGACCCTCGTCAAGCTGCCCGCGGAGGCCGTCTCCGACGACCGGATGCTCGCCTCGTTCCTCACGCTCTCCGACGTGATGGGCACCGGACACCACGCCGCCGTGGGCGCGGACGTGCGGACCGGCGGGACCGTCGCGGTCGTGGGCGACGGAGCGGTGGGCCTGTGCGGCGTCCTCGCGGCCAAGCGGCTCGGTGCCGAGCAGATCATCATCCTGGGCCGGCATACCGTACGGACCGATATCGCCCGGTCGTTCGGCGCGACCGACGTCGTGGCCCAACGCGGCGACGAGGCCGTGGAGGCCGTGCGCGAGCTGACGAAGGGCCAGGGCGCGCACTCCGTCATCGAGGCCGTCGGCACCGAGCAGTCCATGTCCACGGCGCTGCGGATCACCCGCCCCGGCGGCTCCGTCGGCTACGTCGGCGCTCCGCACGGCAGCGGCGACGGCGTCGACCTGCGCCACCTGTTCGACCGCAACATCGGCCTGCGCGGCGGTATCGCGCCGGTGCGCCAGTACCTGCCCGAACTGCTGGCGGACGTCGTGAGCGGCGCGATCGACCCGTCACCCGTCTTCGACCTGAGCATCGGGCTCGACGAGGTGGCGGACGGCTACCGGGCCATGAACGACCGCACCGCGCTGAAGGTCCTCATCGCGTTCTGAACCGGTGGGCCGTCCCGCCCGCGCGGCTGCGCGGCGGGGCGGCCATCCGGCGCGCCGGAGCGGTGCGGGGGCGCCGGGGCGCGGGCGAGGTGGCCTCGGGCACGGACGAGGAGCGCGAGGGCCCACGGTGCCCCGAGTTCCCGGCCTGCGGGACCGAGCTGGACGAGGCACGCCGTGCCGTTGTGTTCGTGATCTGAGATGACGTGTGTGACGAAGGAGCCCGTTCCGCTCCTGAGCGCCCGTCAGTCCCCTTCGGCAGAAGAGGCACGCGCCGGCCGCGCACGCCCGGGGTCGTAGGGTCCTACGACCGGGCCGCGAGGACCCTCGGAGCAATCGGCCCCGGCCGATGTCCGGGCTCTGACGTAGGCTCGAAGAGGTCGGATCGGCGATATCAGGAGGCGGCACAGTGCTCATCGACACGTATGGCCGGGTTGCCACCGACCTGCGGGTCTCGCTCACGGACCGGTGCAACCTGCGGTGCTCCTACTGCATGCCGGAAGAGGGTCTGCAGTGGCTGGCGAAGCCGGACCTGCTCACCGATGACGAGATCGTCCGCCTCATACGGGTGGCGGTGACCACCCTCGGTATCACCGAGGTCCGCTTCACCGGCGGGGAACCCCTGCTCAGGCCCGGTCTGGTCGGCATCGTCGAACGGGTCGCGGCGCTCGGTCAGCGTCCGCGGATGTCCCTCACGACCAACGGCATAGGCCTGAAACGTACGGCCGAGGCGCTGAAATCGGCCGGTCT
Organism: Streptomyces sp. NBC_01497; assembly: GCF_036250695.1. Taxonomy (NCBI): domain Bacteria; kingdom Bacillati; phylum Actinomycetota; class Actinomycetes; order Kitasatosporales; family Streptomycetaceae; genus Streptomyces; species Streptomyces sp. NBC_01497. The sequence continues at coordinate 6,441,266 of NZ_CP109427.1, forward strand.
CGACCGGGTCAACGTCTCCCTCGACACCCTCCGCCCGGAGGTCTTCAAGACCCTCACGCGCCGCGACCGGCACGCGGACGTCCTCGCGGGCCTCGATGCCGCCCACGCCGCGGGGCTCGTCCCCGTCAAGGTCAACACGGTGCTGATGCCGGGGCTCAACGACGACGAGGCCCCCGAGCTGCTGGCCTGGGCCGTCGAGCGGGGCTACGAGCTCCGCTTCATCGAGCAGATGCCGCTCGACGCGCAGCACGGCTGGAAGCGCGAGGGCATGATCACCGCGCAGGACATCCTCACCTCGCTGCGTGCGCGCTTCACCCTGACACCCGAGGGTGAGGAGGAGCGCGGTGCCGCGCCCGCCGAGCGCTGGATCGTGGACGGGGGCCCGCACCGCGTCGGTGTCATCGGCTCGGTGACCCGCCCGTTCTGCGCGGCCTGCGACCGTACGCGTCTCACGGCCGACGGCCAGGTGCGGACCTGCCTGTTCGCGACGGAGGAGACCGACCTGCGCGCCGCGCTGCGCTCCGGCGCGGAGGACGAGGACATCGCGCGGATCTGGCGGCTCGCCATGTGGGGCAAGAAGGCGGGTTCGGGTCTCGACGACCCGTCCTTCCTGCAGCCGTCGCGGCCGATGTCGGCCATCGGAGGCTGAGCGCGGGGGCCCGCCGGGCCCTCCCGGGGTACGCCTCAGGCGCCGGGCGCCTGCCCGCCCGCCTCCGGGCGCGCCGCGCCGCCGCCCGCCTCCCATTGCGCGAGGGGCACCACGTCCTTGAGGAACCCCCGGACGCCGAGGAACGCCGACAGGTGCTCACGGTGCTCGTCGCACGCCGACCAGGTCTTGCGCCGGTCCGGCGTGTGCAGTTTCGGGTTGTTCCAGGCGAGCACCCAGACGGCGGGTGCCTGGCAGCCCTTGGCGGAACAGACGGGTGTGGGGTGGTCTGCGGACATCACACCGTCAGCCTAGGCCCCGCGCGAAGCCGGGATGCGGGTGGCGTGCCGCGGCGGACCGTTCCGGGCCGGTGATCAACGGCGAGTGACGACGCAAGCCCGGGAAGGGTCACGAGGGACCGGGGGAGGCCGCGAAAGGTGAGAGGGGAACCGTGAAAGACGGTGAAAGGCATGAAAGACAAACGACGCCGAGCAGCCACGGGGGGAGCTGCCCGGCGTCGGTCCGTCGCTCCGACGGGGGATGCGGAGCGCCTGGGAAGTATGTCACGCGGTTCGCATCCGCCGGAGGTGAACCGCGTGATTGATCTGAGCTTTTCCTGACCTTGGCGAAGCCCTGACGGACGCGTCAGACCCGGTCGCCCCGGCGCCGGGCACGGCTCTCATCAGTCACTTCGTCCTCGGCCACCGGTCCCTGCGGCCCTCCAGGGGGCGGCGCCGTCGAGCCCGCCTCCGAGCCCTGACCGGACCGTCGTGCGCCCTCGGCGCCCTCGTCTGCTGAGGGGGCGGCCGCCGGGGATCCGGCGGTGATCATCGGCCGCGTCGGAGTGGGTACGAAGGTCGACGGGAGCGACCTCACGTTCTCCCGGCCGGCGTTCGCGATCACCACGGCCACGTACGGCAGCAGCAGCCCCACGGCCAGGGCCGCCACCGCCACGGGCCGTTCGACGTTCCACAGGACCACGGTCAGGATCACGGCGATCGTGCGGATCCCCATGGAGATCACATAGCGCCGCTGCCTGCCCCGGACGTCCTCCTGGAGGCCCGTGCGGGCCCCGGTGATCCGGAAGACTCCGTTGTCATTTCGCTTCCGCATCACAGTCCATCACCCGATTCATGGTCGGACCCGCCCCGGTCCTGACGCTCCTCACGGTACGCCGGGTGACCGTGCCCTTCGAGACCGGGGCGCACCCGAATGCCACGAAAACGCCGTATCCGGCCGCGGCCGGATACGGGGTCCGGACGCGACAGGACGTCGTCTCCCGCCGTCCCGCGTACGGGCCTTCCGGCATGCGGGGCGTGCGGCGCCGACAGACACTGGCCCTGCGATGCGCGCACCGCGCCGCAGGAGGAGACCGCCGTGAACTGGTTGTGGATCATCATCGTGGGCCTGGTCCTCGGCCTGGTGGCCAGGGCGATCATCCCGGGCAAGCAGTCCATCCCGATCTGGCTGACGGTCATCTGCGGCATTCTCGGCAGCATCCTCGGCAACGCGGCCTCCGGATGGCTCGGCGTCGCCGACACCAAGGGCGTCGACTGGACGCGCCATGTGCTCCAACTGGCGGGCGCCGTCCTCATCGTGTTCGTGGGGGACGTCGTCTGGGCCACTGTCCGGGGCAAACGCCGCGACCGCATCTGACGGGCCGTTCCCGAACGGCGGGGCCGCCAGGGGCCGAGCGGGCATCCGGAGCGGACAACCGGGCCGGAGTGAACAGGGGCAGTGGACAGCGGCGCCGGAGAACGGCGGAACAGCGGCGCCGGAGAACGGCAGGACAACGCCGGCGGCCGACGTCAGAACGGCGGCAGCGGACAACGACGGCGAACGAGGGCGGCGCACGACGGCAGGGGCCCACCGAAGCGGGCCCCTGCCGTCGCGCCGTGTCGTCCCCCGCGCGGGGGACGGGTCAGGCGCCGGTGACCTCGACGGCCGCCAGGTTCCTCTTGCCCCTGCGCAGCACCAGCCACCGCCCGTGCAGCAGATCCTCCGCGCCGGGTACCGCCTCCGCGTCCACGACCTTCTCGTTGTTCACGTACGCCCCGCCCTCCTTGACCGTGCGCCGCGCGGCCGACTTGCTCGGCGCGAGCCCGGTCTCGGCGAACAGGTCGGCGAGCGGCGCCGGGGCGGCGACCGTCGCCGACGGCAGCTCGGCGAGCGCCGCGCGCAGCGTCGCCTCGTCCAGCTCCGCCAGGTCGCCCTGTCCGAACAGCGCCTTCGACGCGGCGATCGCCGCCGCGCACTGCTCGGCGCCGTGCACCAGTGTCGTCAGCTCCTCGGCGAGGGCACGCTGCGCGGCCCGCGCCTGCGGGCGCTCGGCGGTCTGCCGCTCCAGTTCCTCCAGCTCCTGGCGGGAGGCGAAGCTGAAGATCCGGGCGAACCGGGAGATGTCCCGGTCGTCCGTGTTGAGCCAGAACTGGTAGAAGGCGTAAGGCGAGTACATCTCCGGGTCGAGCCAGATGGCGCCGCCCTCGGTCTTGCCGAACTTCGTACCGTCCGCCTTGGTCAGCAGCGGCGTCGCGAGCGCGTGCACGGATTCGCCCTCGACCCGGTGGATCAGGTCGATGCCGGCCGTCAGGTTGCCCCACTGGTCGCTGCCGCCGGTCTGCATGGTGCAGCCGTACTGCTGGTACAGCTTCAGGAAGTCCATGCCCTGCAGGATCTGGTAGCTGAACTCCGTGTAGCTGATGCCCTGGTCGGAGTTGAGGCGGCGCGACACCGCCTCCTTCGCGATCATCTTGTTGACCCGGAAGTACTTGCCGATGTCCCGCAGGAACTCGATCGCGGACAGCCCGGACGTCCAGTCGAGGTTGTTGACGACGATCGCCGCGTTCGGCCCCTCGAAGGAGAAGTACGGCTGCAGCTGCCGCTGGAACCTGCCCACCCACTCGGCGACGACCTCCGGCGCGTTCAGCGTGCGCTCCGAGGTCGGCTTCGGGTCGCCGATGAGTCCGGTCGCGCCGCCGACCAGGGCCAGCGGGCGGTGGCCCGCCTGCTGGAGGCGGCGGACGGTGAGGATCTGCACGAGGTTGCCCAGGTGCATGCTCGGCGCGGTCGGGTCGAAGCCCACATAGACCGTGACGGGACCGTCCGCGAACGCCTTGCGCAGTGCGTCCTCGTCAGTGGACACGGCGATCAGGCCGCGCCACTGCAGGTCGTCGACGATGTCCGTCACGGTGCTCATGTCTCCTCGTGGAAGGGGCTCGCCGTCCCCCGCGGCGGTACCCGGGGCGGCCGGAAGTTCTGAAAGCAGTCTAGGGGTGCCTCTCGGACACCTCCGCCGCTCCCGCCCACCGGTGACCGGGCGCGACGGCGGAGGGACGGACGGCGACCCGACCGGCGGTGGCCGTAGGCGCCCGGACCGGAGACGCCAGGACCGGAGCCGACCGGACCGGAGGCGCCAGGACCGGAGCCTGCCGTGGACGACCGCCTGTCCCGCGCCGGCGCGGCCGGAACCGGGCGGAAGCGTCCGCCGGGCGCCTCAGACGCCCTTGCTGACCGAGCTCATGTTGAAGTCGGGCACCCGCAGGGCGGGCATCGCGGCCCGGGTGAACCAGTCGCCCCACTCGCGCGGCAGCGTCCGCTCCGTCCGCCCGGCCTCGGTGGCCCTGGCCAGCAGGCTGACCGGCGACTCGTTGAAGCGGAAGTTGTTGACCTCGCCGACGACCTCCCCGTTCTCCACCAGATACACGCCGTCCCTGGTCAGCCCGGTGAGCAGCAGGGTCGCCGGGTCCACCTCGCGGATGTACCACAGTGACGTGAGGAGCAGGCCACGCTCCGTTGCCGCCACCATCTGTGCCAGCGAGCGTTCGCCCACGCCCGCGCCGAGGCCGTCCAGGACGAGGTTGCCGATGCCGGGGGCCACCGGCAGCCCGGTCAGCTCCGCGCTCTGCCGCGTGGTGACCAGCCGGTCGAGGCGGCCGTCCTTGATCCAGTTCGTCGCGGTGAGGGGCAGGCCGTTGTCGAACACCGACGAGTCGTCGCCCGAGGAGTGCGCGACGACGAACGGCGCGCATTCGAGGCCCGGCTCGTCGGGATCGCTGCGCAGCGTCAGCGGCAGTCCGCTCAGCCGGTCGCCGACGCGCGTGCCGCCGCCTGGCTTGGAGAAGACCGTGCGGCCCTCCGCGGCGTCCCGGGCCGCCGACGACCACAGCTGGTAGATCAGCAGGTCCGCCACGGCCGTCGGGGGGAGCAGCGTCTCGTAGCGGCCGGCGGGCAGTTCGACCTTCCGCTCCGCCCAGGCCAGCCGGCGCGCCAGGTCCTGTTCGAGGGCCAGCGGGTCGACGTCCTTGAAGTCGCGGGTGGCCTGCCCCGCCCAGGCGGAGCGCGTACGTCCGTGGGACTTCGCGTTCAGCTCCAGCGTGCCGCTCGGCTGGTCGTGGCGCAGCCGCACGCCCGTGGAGGTGCCGAGGTAGGTGGAGGTCAGCTCGTGGTGGGCGAATCCGTAGAGCTCACGGCCGCCCGCCCGGGCCCGCGCGAAGGACTCGCCGAGGGCGGGCGCGAAGTCCGTGAACACCGCGGAGGACGTCTCGCCCGGCGCGCCCGCGAAGTCGTCGGACAGCTCGGGGACGTCGATCAGCGGGCGCGCGTCGTCGGCGGGCTCCGCGCTTCTCGCCGCGGCCTCGGCCGCGCGGACGAGCGGTTCCAGGTCGTCGGCCGTGACGGCGGACCGGGACACCACACCGGCGGCGGTGCCCTGCGCCCCGTCGACGGTGGCGATGACGGTCAGCGTCCGGCCGCGGGTCACGCCGTTGGTGGTCAGCGCGTTGCCGGCCCACCGCAGGTTCGCCGAGGAGTTCTCGTCCGCGATGACCACGCAGCCGTCGGCCCGGGACAGGCCGAGGGCGCGCTCGACGATCTCGTGCGGTGTGATGACGGCGCTCATCGCCCTGCCTCCTGCGTGGTGTTGAGGATGTTGACCCCGCGGAACAGTGCGGAGGGGCAGCCGTGCGACACGGCGGCCACCTGGCCGGGCTGCGCCTTGCCGCAGTTGAACGCGCCACCGAGCACGTAGGTCCCCGGGCCGCCGACGGCCTCCATCGACCCCCAGAAGTCCGTCGTCGTCGCCTGGTACGCGACGTCCCGCAGCTGGCCCGCCAGCCTGCCGTTCTCGATGCGGAAGAACCGCTGGGCGGTGAACTGGAAGTTGTACCGCTGCATGTCGATCGACCAGGACCGGTCGCCCACGACGTAGATGCCGTGGTCGACGCCGCCGATCAGGTCCTCCGTCGACAGGCCGGCCGGATCCGGCCGCAGCGACACGTTCGCCATGCGCTGCACCGGCACATGGCCGGGGGAGTCCGCGTACGCGCAGCCGTTGGACCGCTCGAAGCCGGCCAGGTGCGCGATCCCGCGATCCAGCTGGTAGCCGACGAGGGTGCCGTCCTTGACGAGGTCCCACGACTGGGCCTCCACGCCCTCGTCGTCGTAGCCGATCGTGGCGAGGCCGTGCTCGGCGGTGCGGTCGCCCGTCACCTGCATCGCGGGTGAGCCGTACGTCAACGTGCCCAGCTGGTCGAACGTGGCGAACGAGGTGCCCGCGTACGCCGCCTCGAAGCCGAGCGCCCGGTCCAGCTCCGTGGCGTGCCCGACGGACTCGTGGATCGTCAGCCACAGGTTGGAGGGATCCACCACCAGGTCGTACGAGCCCGCCCGCACGCTCGGCGCACGCATCTTCTCGGCGAGCAGGGCGGGGATGCGCTCCAGCTCGCCGTCCCAGTCCCAGCCCGTGCCGGTCAGGTACTCCCAGCCGCGCCCGGCGGGCGGGGCGAGCGTGCGCATCGAGTCGAACTCGCCGCTCCCGCCGTCCACCGCGACGGCCGTCAGGGCGGGGTGCAGCCGCACCCGCTGCTGGGTGGTGACCGTGCCCGCGGTGTCCGCGTAGAACTTGTTCTCGTGCACCGTCATCAGCGACGCGTCCACATGCGCGACGCCCTCCGCGCGCAGCAGCCGCGCGCTCCACTCGGCGAGCAGCCCCGTCTTGTCCTCGTCGGGCACCGTGAACGGGTCGATGTCGTAGGCCGACACCCATGTCCTGTCCGCGTGCACCGGCTCCTCGGCGAGCGCCACCTGCCCGCCCGCCTCCCCGGCGGCCCGGACGACCCGCGCGGACAGCTTCGCCATGGCGACCGCCTGCGAGGCGACGCGCGCCGCGGCGTCCATCGTGCGGTCGACGCCGGACGCGAACCCCCAGGCGCCACCGTGCACCACCCGTACCGCGTACCCGATGTCCGTGCTGTCCGAGGACCCGGCGGCCTTCGCGTCGCGCAGCCGCCAGGACGCGTACCGCACGCGTTCGAAGCGGAAGTCGGCGTGTTCGGCCCCGAGTGCGCGCGCCCGCGCGAGGGCGGCATCCGCGAGCGCCCGCAGCGGCAGCTCAAGGAACGACTGATCTACCTCATGGCGCACAGCGGCCACTCCCCGGTTCGGCACGTCATCGTCAACCCGCAGTGAACCACGCGCGCGCGAGGGCCACCGTCCTTCGGAGGGTGTCCGCGCGGACCGCCGGACGGGCCGGACGCGGACGCGGACTGTGGGGATCCGACAGTGTGCGTCCCGAGGCCCTGTCGGGGGGCGATCGCTGCTGGTGGCGGCCGAGCCGATAGGTTTCGGGTGTATGCACACCGCTAGGGAAAGGGTGATCCGTTGAGCCGCTCGGTTCTCGTCACCGGAGGAAACCGGGGCATCGGCCTCGCCATCGCCCGCGCTTTCGCGGCAGGCGGCGACAAGGTCGCCATCACCTGCCGCTCGGGCGAACCGCCCGAGGAGCTGACCTCGCTGGGCGTGCTGGCCGTGCGCTGCGACATCACCGACACCGAGCAGGTGGAGCAGGCGTACAAGGAGATCGAGGAGAAGCACGGTCCCGTCGAGGTGCTGGTGGCCAACGCCGGTATCACCAAGGACCAGTTGCTGATGCGGATGTCCGAGGAGGACTTCACGTCCGTCCTCGACACCAATCTCACCGGGGCCTTCCGCGTGGTCAAGCGCGCCAACCGGGGCATGCTGCGGGCCAAGAAGGGCCGCGTCGTGCTGATCTCCTCGGTGGTCGGCCTGATGGGCAACCCGGGCCAGGCCAACTACGCCGCGTCCAAGGCCGGACTTGTGGGGTTCGCGCGGTCGCTGGCGCGGGAGCTCGGCTCGCGGAACATCACCTTCAACGTCGTGGCACCCGGCTTCGTCCAGTCGGACATGACCGCGGTGCTCACCGACGAGCAGCGCGAAGCGGTCCTCGGACAGGTGCCGCTCAAGCGTTTCGGACTCGCCGAGGAGATCGCCGCGACGGTGCGCTTCCTCTCGTCCGACGACGCTTCGTACATCACTGGAGCCGTCATTCCCGTTGACGGCGGATTGGGCATGGGTCACTGATCACATGAGTGGAATCCTGGCAGGCAAGCGCATTCTCGTGACCGGGGTGCTCACGGAGGCGTCCATCGCCTTCCAGGCCGCCAAGGTGGCTCAGGAGGAGGGCGCCGAGGTCATCCTGACCGGCTTCGGCCGGCTCTCCCTGGTCGAGCGCATCTCCCGGCGGCTGCCCAAGCCCGCGCCCGTCATCGAGCTGGACGTCACCAATCAGGAGCACCTGGACGCCCTCGAAGGCCGGGTGCGTGAGCACCTCGGCGAGGACGCGAGCCTGGACGGGGTCGTGCACTCCATCGCCTTCGGCCCGCAGGGTGTCTTCAACTTCCTCGGTGCCGAGTGGGACGACGTGGCCACGGCCGTCCACGTCTCCGCGTTCTCGCTGAAGTCCCTGACCATGGCCTGCCTGCCGCTCATGGAGCAGCGCGGCGGCTCGGTCGTCGGCCTCACCTTCGACGCACAGACCGCGTGGCCCAAGTACGACTGGATGGGCGTCGCCAAGGCGGCCCTGGAGTCCACCAGCCGCTACCTGGCCCGCGACCTCGGCGCGAAGAACATCCGCTGCAACCTGATCTCGGCGGGCCCCCTCGGGTCGATGGCAGCCAAGTCCATCCCGGGGTTCAGCGAACTCGCGGACGTCTGGAACCACCGCGCCCCCATCGGCTGGGAGCTCTCCGACCCGGAGCCCGCGGGCCGCGGCATCGTCGCGCTCCTCTCGGACTTCTTCCCCCGGACGACGGGCGAGATCGTCCACGTCGACGGTGGCGTGCACATGATGGGCGCCTGACACCGCGTGCCGCCCTGCCCGCCCCGCACGGGCCGGGCAGAGCGCGCCGGTACCGCGGCGTGGCGGCACGTCCGCTCCCGTCCGTTCCCGCCCCGCTTGACCGACGGTGACCGTTCGAGTCGAAAAGCCCGGCATCTCCCCGCACACTTGACCCGACGGATGATCCTTCCGCTCGGGGGTGGGCAGGAGGTGCCGGGCTTCATGCGTGTTCGCCACCGCGGGACAGCAGCTCTCACCACCGCCGTACTGATCGCGGCGGGATTCACGGCCGCCCAGCGGGCGCAGACACCCGAGCGGCCGGAGGCGTCCGCACCGGGGCGCGGGACCGGGCCGGGCCGCGCCGCGGAGCCCGTACATCCACGGGGCGCGGCGGCGCTCACCGGGCCGGCGCCCGGCGGCCCGGCCGGCCGTGGTGCCCGTGCCGGCGACCGCGACGACCGGGCCGCCTGCACCACCCGGGTCACCGGTTCGCACGCCGTCGCCGACTGCCACAACCCCGATCCCGCGACGGACCGGGTCCGGCTGCACGTCGAGTGCGCCCGGTGGTGGGACATCGACGCCGACAGCGCACCCGTCGACGTGCCCCCGGCCGGTTACGCGCGGCTCACCGAGCGGTGCTGGAAGGAGATCGCGTCGGTGTGGATCAGCCACGAGCCCGTCCCGCACGCACCGGCAGGCCACGCGCCGCCCGGGACCGCGCCGCTCACGCGCGCGCCCGTACGGACTCCCGCGGGCGGCAGCTGACCGCGTGGCTCGCGGCCTCGGCCGCCGCGGTCTCCCCGTCGCCGGCCCGCAGGGCCTCCACCAGCCGCGCGTGGTCCATCAGCCCCTGCGGGCCCGGGGTGCCGATGACGTGGTCGCGCAGCGTCTCGCGCATGAGGTCGCCGAGGTCCGCGTAGAGCGTGGTCAGCACGTCGTTGTGCGCCGCTGAGACCACCGCGAGGTGCAGGGCCGTGTCCGCGGCGACGAAACCGTCCAGGTCCACCGCCTGCCAGGCCCGCGCGCGCCGGTCGAGGAGCACGTCGAGCTGGCGCAGGTCACGGTCCGTGCGGCGCTCGGCCGCGAGCCTGGCCGCCGACGACTCCAGCGTCGCGCGCAGCTCCGTCACATGATCCGGGTCGGCCCCGGCGAACCTGCGGTGCATCACGCCCGCCAGCTCGCTGGTCGCGACGACGTACGTGCCGGAGCCCTGCCGGATGTCCAGCAGGCCCGTGTGGGCGAGCGCGCGCACGGCTTCCCGGACGGTGTTGCGGGCCACTCCCAGCTGCTGCGCCAGCTCCGGCTCGGTCGGGACGCGGGAGCCGACCGGCCACTCGCCGGAGGTGATCTGGTTCCGCAGCTGCGCGATCACCTGGTCGGAGAGCGCGGAACGCCTCGGAGAAGACAGCGGCATGCTTCCTCATCTCACGTGCGGTGTGGACAACCAATCATCCCATGATTCTATGATAGTGCCATGGCAGACGATCCGAACACCCCGCACCGCGCGGCGCGGACCGCGGAAGCGGCCGGGGCCGCCCAGAAGAGCGCCCACGCCGGGAAGGCCCCCCGGACCGAACACCCCACGCCGAACGCCGTGCCGGCCGTCGAGGCCGTGGAAGAACGCGTCCGCGCGGCCGTCACCGCGGGGGAAGCCGTCGAGGCAGCCGGATCGCTCGCCGTCGACCCCGCCGTGCCGGGCCGCCGTCCCGCGAGTGGACGGGCCGCCTGGGTGTCCCCGTTCGTCGCGGTCAGCATGTTCCTCGCCGCGCTCAACCTCAGACCCGCGATCGGCAGCCTCGGCGCCATGCTCGAAGAGGTGCGCGACGGACTGCACATGAGTGGCAGCGTCGCCGGGGTGCTGACCTCCGTCCCGCCGTTGTGCTTCGCGGTGTTCGGCTTCGCCGCGCCCCGGCTCTCCCGGCGCTTCGGCCCGGGAGCGGTCGTCTGCGCGGGTCTCGTCGCCATCACGGCGGGGCTGCTGATCAGGCCGTACGTGTCGAGTACGGTGCCCTTCCTGCTCGCGAGCGCGCTCGCGCTGGCCGGCATCGCCGTCAGCAACGTCCTGATGCCGGTGATCGTCAAGCGGTACTTCCCCGACCGGGTCGGCACGATGACCGGTCTCTACTCGCTGGCCGTCTCCCTCGGTACGGCGCTCGCGGCGGCGGTGGCCGTACCGCTGACCGGTGCGCTGGGCGGCGACTGGCGTACCGGTCTCGCCGTCTGGGCGCTGCTGGGCGCGGTGGCCCTCGTGCCGTGGCTCGTGTTGGTGCGGGACCGCAGCGGCTTCGACGACCGTACGGGCGAGGCCGCGGCCCGCGCAGCCCGCGCCGTCGCCCCCCCAAACGCCCCCGGGCAGGCGGCGCCCCGCACGGCCGGGCTCGGGGACCCGGCCGGCCGAAGGAGCGCCGCGCGGTTCCGGGTCGGCGCCGGAGCGGGAGTGCCCAGCCTGCTGCGCAGCCGGACCGCCTGGGCCCTGGCGGTCTTCTTCGGCCTCCAGGCCACCGGCGCCTACATCACCATGGGCTGGATGTCGCAGCGCTTCCGGGACGCCGGTGTGTCCGCGGACACCGCGGGCGTACTGCTCGCGGTGATCATGGTGATGGGCGTCCCCCTGGCGTTCGCGATACCGGGCATGGCCACCCGGCTGCGCCACCAGGGTCCCATCGTGGTGGGCCTCGGGATCTGCGGCCTGGTCGCCGTCGGCGGGCTGTACGTCGCGCCGGTGGGCGGCGCCTGGATCTGGGCGGTGCTGCTCGGCGTGTCCAACTGCGCGTTCCCGCTGGCGCTCACCATGATCGGCATGCGGGCCGGCACCGGCGCCGGGGTCGTGCGGCTGTCGGCGTTCGTGCAGAGCACCGGCTACCTGATCTCCATCCCGGGTCCGCTGCTGGTCGGGGTCCTCTACCAGCACACCGGCGCGTGGACCTGGCCGCTGGCGCTGATGGCCGCCCTGCTGCTGCCGCAGATGGCGGTGGGGTGGCTCGCGGGCCGGGACCGGACGATCGAGCAGGAGGCGGGAGTGGGAGACTGACCGCATGCCAGTCCTGGAACCCTCCCCCCAGAACGGGCAGCGCAAGCTGCTCTACGTCTTCGGCGCAATCATGGGCATTCTCGTGATCATCGCCATCGTGGCCTCGTTCGCTTCGCCGTGACCCGCTGAGCGACGGAGCCGCTTCGCCGTGACCCGCTGAGCGACGGAGCCGCTTCGCCGTGACCCGCTGAGCGACGGAGCCGCTTCGCCGTGACCCGCTGAGCGACTGAGGCGCTGACCTGTCGATCCCGCTGAGCCGGGGACCTGCCGACCCGCTGTGACCGACCCGCTGCGGCCGGCCGGTCACAGCGGGTCGGCCGGAGGGCCCGGCGGGGGCGGCGGCCTGCGCGGCGGCGGTGGGCCGCGGTGGTGCTGGCCCCCCGTCCCCTAGGGGGCCAGGGTCAGGGTCGAGTGGGTGGATCGCCGGATGGGAAAGGCGCCCCTCGCTCCGTAGGTTCTTCTGTGACGGCGATAGCCGGGGAACAGCGGACCTCACGGAGGCGGTCATGTCGGTGCGGGCCCGGTCCCACCCCCACAGCTCGGTCGGCGCGGCCACGTCCGCCCTCAGGCTGCCCTGGTGGGCGGTGGTGCTTCCCGCGACCGCCTTCTTCGCCCTGCTGACCGTGATGGTCAACCCGTCCCAGGCGCACGCGGCCGGCGGTGGCGACCTGGTCGCCCGGCTGGTGCGGGAGATACAGCTGCTGCTCTTTCCGTAGCGCTTCGCGCGGACATCAACACCCTGCGCCCGGGGGCGCATTTCGTGCGAAGCTGGGTTGCATGAGCGTCGACACACCACGCAGGATCGTCCTCCTCCGGCATGCGAAGGCCGACTGGCCCCAGGTGTCCGACCACGAGCGGCCGCTGGCCGAGCGGGGCCGCACGGAGGCCGCCACGAGCGGTCGCAGGCTCGCCGACACCGGCATAGGTTTCGACCTGGCGCTGTGCTCCACCTCCGTGCGCACCCGGGAGACCTGGAAGCTCGCCGTGCACGAGCTCCCGCACCGCCCCAGGACCGTCTACGAGGAGCGGATGTACGAGGCGACGCTCGGTGACCTCCTCGCGCTGGTGAACGAGACACCGGACGATGTCGCGGACCTGCTCCTGATCGGCCACAACCCCGGCATGCACGCGCTGGCGGACGTGCTGTCATCGAGCGCGGAGGGCGACGCGATGGCGCGCATGACGCAGGGCGCGTTCCCCACGGCGGCTTTCGCGGTGGTCGGGTTCGACGGCAGTTGGAAGACGGTCGAGCACGGAGTGGGACGACTGCTGGACTACTGGGCCCCGCACGACTGACCGAGCGCACGGTACGCGGGGTTTCGCGGCGGCGACGCGGTGTGTTTCCGCTCTGTGCGGGCGGGCGCGACCGGCCCCCTGACTCCCCGGCCCCTGGCTCCACGGACCCCGGCTCCACGGACCCCGGCTCCACGGACCCCGCCCCGGACCCCGCCCCGGACCCCGCTCCGGTTTCCGGGCGGGGGCCCGGTCGTGCGGTGGAGCCGACCGCTCAGCCGCGGTGCGGCACGTCGGCGCTCCGGCACTCAAGACCCGTTACGCCCTGAGCGGGGTGTTCCCCCGGCTGTCCGCCGTCTCGGCGTCCTCGACCTCGTCGACCTCGTCGCGGGTGATGCCCAGCAGATAGAGCACGGTGTCGAGGAAGGGCACGTTGACGGCCGTGTGGGCCGCGGCCCGTACCAGGGGCTTCGCGTTGAACGCGACACCCAGCCCCGCCGTGTTCAGCATGTCCAGGTCGTTGGCGCCGTCACCGATGGCCACCGTCTGTGCCAGGGGCACCCCGGCCTGCTCGGCGAACGCGCGCAGCAGTCGCGCCTTGCCCGCGCGGTCGACGACGTCGCCCACCACCCGGCCGGTCAGCACACCGTCCTTGATCTCCAGTGTGTTCGCCGCCGCGAAGTCGAGCCCCAGACGTTCCCGGAGAGCGTCCGTGACCTGGGTGAAGCCGCCCGACACCACGCCCACCTGGTAGCCGAGGCGCTTCAGTGTGCGGATCAGGGTGCGCGCGCCCGGTGTGAGGCGGACATCGGCCCGTACCTTCTCCACCACCGATTCGCTCAGCCCCGCCAGCAGCGCCACCCGTTCGTGCAGGGACTGCTCGAAGTCGAGCTCGCCCCGCATGGCCCGGGCCGTCACCTCGGCGACCTCCGCCTCGCACCCGGCGTGCGCGGCGAACAGCTCGATCACCTCGTCCTGGATCAGTGTGGAGTCCACGTCCATGACGACCAGCCGCCGTGCCCTGCGCTGGAGCCCGGCCGACACCACCGCCACGTCCACACCGATGTCCGCCGCGGCCGTGGCGATCGCGGTGCGCAGCGGTTCGGTGGCCACGCCCGACACCGCGAACTCGACGGCGGTCACGGGGTATTTCGCCAGCCGGAAGATCCGGTCGATGTTGCCGCCGGTTCCGGTGATGGTGGCCGCTATGGCCGCGGTGGACTCCGCGGACAGCGGGTTGCCGAGCACGGTGACATGGGATCGGCCGCTGCCACGCGGCTTGTTGTCGCCCGTGCCAGAGATGATCTCGGCCTGCAGCCGCAGGGACTCGGCCCAGCTGTGCACGGTCGCGCGCAGCTCGCCGTCGGTGGTGCCCGCGTACTCCGGCGCCGTGATCAGCGCGCACAGCACGATCCGGCCACGGGTGACGACCTGCTCGATGTCGATCACGTCCACGGCGTACGCGGCGAGTGTGTCGAAGAGTCCCGCCGTGATGCCGGGACGGTCCTTGCCGAAGATCTTGACGAGAAGTGTGCGTACGCCGCCGGCCGACACGCTGGTCGCCGGGGGCTGCGGGGGCTCCTGTGCGCTCATGGTGTTCCCACCGTATCGGGCGGGGACCCGGCCGTGCCCGCCGTCCCGCCCACCGGACAGCGCTTCGCGCCGGGCGGGGCCCCTGGCGGGAAACCGATGCGCGCGACGCGGGACGTGGGCCGTCCCGCGTCCAGCCGGCGTCCACGATCCGTGCCGGTTCTGTCCTGGTCGTGGGTATTGCGCGCACCCGGCTTTCCGACAGGGGGCCGGGCCTGAAATAGTTCCCCCGATGTTGGTCGTCCCTAGACTCCTTTGACTGGGGTACCTCGGGGGAAACACATGGGGCATGGAGTGCCTGGACTCGTACTGGAATTGAACGGAAGAACCTGGACGCTCGATCCGTCCCGGTCCTACACGCTGGGCAGGGACCCGCAGGGTGATCTCGTGGTCGACGACGCCCGGGTCTCGTGGCGGCACGCGACCATCGCCTGGAACGGCCGTGGTTGGGCCATCGAGGACCACGGCAGCACCAACGGCACCTACGCACAGGGGCAGCGCGTCCAGCAGTGGGAGCTCACCCCGGGCGCCGCGGTGCACCTGGGCAACGCCACCGACGGCCCGCTGCTGTCGCTGAGCGCGGCGGAGCAGCCGGTCGCGGCGGCCGGCGCGGCCACGGGCGCCACCGCGGCCCCGGCCCACCAGCAGCCGCTCCTCCAAGAGCCGCCCCAGCAGTCGCAGATGCCCTCGCCGCAGGCGCGAGCACAGGCGCCGGCGCCCGCCCAGGTCTGGCCTCAGCAGCAACAGCAACAACAGCAGCAACAGCAACAGCAACAGGGCCTCTACGAGGAGACGGGCCCGCAGCAACTGCCGCCGACCGGCACGCCGGTGCCCCCCCAGCAGGGCGCGGCGCAGGTCCACAGCGACCGCAGCCCGACGACGTTCCACCAGGTCTCGCTGGGCCGTGTGATGCGCATCGGCCGCGCCCTGGAGAACGAACTGGTCGTCTCCGACCTGCAGGTCTCCCGGCTGCACGCCGAGTTCACCGCCGCGCCTGACGGCCGGTTCGAGATCCATGACCTCGGCTCCCACAACGGCACGTACGTGGGCGGCCAGCGGATCGCGAAGTCCGGCACCGTCCTGATCGGCCAGGGCGACATCGTCGGCGTCGGTCACTCGACCTTCCGCCTCGTCGGCGACCGGCTGGAGGAGTTCGTCGACACCGGCGAAGTGTCGTTCTCCGGGCGGCACCTGACGGTCACGGTCGACGGCGGCAAGCAGATCCTCAAGGACGTGTCGTTCGGTGTGCCGGAGAAGTCGCTGGTCGCGGTCATCGGCCCGTCCGGCTCCGGCAAGTCGACGCTGCTGAAGGCGCTCACGGGATACCGCCCGGCCGACCAGGGCGACGTCCTGTACGACAACAGGGACCTGTACAAGCAGTTCGCCGAGCTGCGCCAGCGCATCGGCCTGGTTCCGCAGGACGACATCCTGCACAAGGAACTGACCGTCAAGAAAGCCCTGAAGTACGCGGCGAAGCTCCGCTTCCCCGGCGACACGGCGGAGGCCGAGCGGGAGTCGCGGATCGGCGAGGTGCTGCGCGAGCTGAAGCTCGACATCCACCAGGAGAAGAAGGTCAGCTCCCTCTCCGGCGGCCAGCGCAAGCGTGTCTCGGTCGCCCTGGAGCTGCTGACCAAGCCGTCGCTGATCTTCCTGGACGAGCCGACGTCCGGCCTCGACCCGGGCATGGACCGCGATGTGATGCAGCTGCTGCGCTCACTCGCCGACGACGGCCGTACGGTCCTCGTGGTCACGCACTCGGTGGCCGAGCTCGCCATCTGCGACAAGCTGCTGGTGATGGCCCCCGGCGGTTCGGTGGCGTACTTCGGCCCGCCGGAAGAGGCGCTGAACTTCTTCGGTTACTCCACGTGGGCCGACGTGTTCTCCGCGTTCGAGAACTACCGGGACTACGACTGGGCCGGCCGGTGGCGCGGGTCGCAGCACTACGAGCTGTACGCGGCCGACCTCGACTCGGTCGCGCCGCAGCGGGTGGCCATGCCGTCCGCGCAGCAGGTCAGGCCGCCGAAGCCGCAGAGCTGGGGCGCCCAGCTGGTGACGCTGATGCGCCGCTACGTGTCGGTGATCGCGTCCGACCGCGGTTTCATGGCGCTGATGGTGATCCTGCCCGCGGTGCTCGGCATCGTGAGCCTCGTCATCCCGGCGGAGTTCGGGCTCGGGCGGCCGGACGCGCATCACGCGTTCAACAGCGGCGCGGGGACGATCACGCTGATCCTGGCCGTCGGCATGTGCTTCTCCGGCGCTGCCAACTCCGTGCGGGAACTGATCAAGGAGCGGGTCATCTATGAGCGTGAACGGGCGACCGGCCTGTCACGCTCCGCCTATCTGATGTCGAAGGTGATCATCCTCGGACTGATCACCGCGGTCCAGGGCGGCATCATCTGCGGGATCGGCTTCTCCACCCGGGCGATGCCCACGGAGGGCCTGTTCATGCCGCCGGCCGTCGAGATCTGCCTCGCGATCATCGCGCTCGGCCTGACCTCGATGATGGTGGGGCTGGTCATCTCCTCGTTGGTGAAGACCTCCGAGAAGACGATGCCGCTGCTGGTGATGTTCGCGATCGTGCAGGTGGTGTTCACCGGCATCCTGTTCCAGGTGTTCGGGACGCCGGGCCTGGAGGAGTTCGCCTGGCTGATGCCGGCGCGCTGGGGCGTCGCGGCGGCGGGCACCACGCTCGACCTGGGCCACGTGATGCCGCCGTTCGACAAGGACAACCCGACGAACCTCGACCCGCTGTGGGCACACGAGGCTTCGCAGTGGGTGACGGATGTCGGGGTGCAGCTGCTGCTCGCCGCCGTCTGCGTGTTCGTGGTGGCGCGGCTGCTGCGCCGGCACGAGCCCGAGGTCATGCGCAAGTAGCGTCCCGCGGGCTCATGGCAGCGCGGCGCACCGCCGAAGGGCGGCACCCCGACCGGGGTGCCGCCCTTCGGCGGTGCGGCCGTACGCAAGGCCGTACGGTGCGGGGCCCGGGCGCCCTCGCGGGGCGCCCGGCCGGGTGTCCCGGTGCGGTGCGGCCGGCTCAGTACGCGCTGTCGACGTTGTCCATCGAGCCGTACTTGTCGGCGGCGTAGTTGCACGCGGCCACGATGTTGGAGACCGGGTCGTAGATGTTGTTCGGCGTACCGGAGACGTGGTACGTCGCGAACGTCGGGGGGATGACCTGGAGCAGGCCCTTCGACGGGATCCCCTTCTGGGCGTTGATGTCCCAGAGGTTGATCGCCTTCGGGTTGCCCGAGGACTCACGGATCACGTTGCGGTAGATGCCGTTGTACGAGCCGGGGATGTGGTGCTTCTTCATGATGGCCAGCGACTCGTGGATCCAGCCGTTGAGGTTGTTGGCGTAGACGGGCGTGCGGGGGGCCGACCGGCCGGCGGCGCTCTTGGCCTCGTGGGCCTTGGCGGCCTTCGCGGCGGCCTGGGCCTTGGCGGCCTTGGCGGCCTTCGCCTTGGCGGCGGCCTTCGCCTTGGCCTCCGCGGCGGCGTGCGCCTTGGCGGTCTTCTCGTCGTCGGCCTTGTTCGCGGCCTTGGTGAAGGCTGCGGCCTGGGCCTTGACGGCGCTCTGGGGGGTTATCTGCTGCTTGGCGATGCTCGCGTGCAGGGCCGTTGCCTGCTCGCTGCCGGTCCAGGCAACCGGGGCCGTAGCCACGGAGTGGGCCGGAGCCGCAGCAGCTGCCGTGCCGTGTCCCGGGGCCACGGCGAATGCCAGGGACCCGGCTCCGATCGCACCCATGGTGGCGACGATCGTGACCTTGCGGGACATGTTGAGACGGAAGGCAGGGGTGCGTGACGCGGACATAGAGACGTACCTCTTCGTGTCGGGGAGTCGCGGAGGCCAAGTCGGCCGGCTGCCTACTCGGCGGCGACGTCGGCAATTGTTAGCGGCCGCAAAATCCCCTGGCAACGATGTGACGTACGACCCCGGATAGTCGTGAGAGGGGCATAAAGGGGTGTCCGAATCGCCCCTCTTGACCCCCTCGACCTCCATTTATACGGTGCCGATTTGTCGACTAATCCCCTTCGTAAGTGATCTGGGTCCTATGTCCGGCCTCACAGGGCACCCCCCTCGATCTCACCCGAGGTTGCACAAGCAACGCAGTGGGTGAGCGGTTTTCGGCTAGCGCAGGATCAGGTGGACATCGCCGAACTCGTGCCACAGGTACCGGTGGTCGAGCGCCTGGTCGTATCCCCTGACCAGGGCTTCCCGTCCGGCGATCGCCTCCAGCATCAGCAGGTGGGACGCGCGGGGCTCGTGCAGCCCGGTCAGCAGGCCGTCCACCGCCCGGGCGCCCCGCCGCGGCGTCACCACCAGGTCCGTCCACCCGGCCGCCGCCCGCACCGTGCCGCGTCCGTCCGCCGCCGACTCCAGGGCCCGCACCACCGTCGTACCGACCGCGATGACGGCTCCACCGCCCGCCCGTGCCGCGTTCACCAGCCGCGCCGTCGTCCCCGGCACGGCGTAGCGCTCCGGGTACGGCGGCTCGTGCGCCTCGGCCGACGCCACCCCCGTGTGCAGGGTCAGCGGCGCGAACTGCACTCCCCTTCGCACCAGCGCGGCGACGGTCTCCGCCGTGAAGGGACGGCCCGCGCTCGGCATCTCCGCCGACCCGGACCCGTCCGGCTCGGGCAGCGCGAAGACCGTCTGGTAGGCCGACAGGTCCTGGTCGCGCTCCGTGTACCCGTACCGGATGGGCCGGCCGTAGCGCCGCAGCAGTCCCGGCACGTCCGGGACAGCGGGCACCTGCCCGGGGCCCGCCGCCCCGCCCCCTGCCCGGTCCTGGCCACCGGAGCCGGCGGCGCGGGAGGCGCCCGGCGCTCCCGCCACCCGCTCCCCGGTCCTGTCCTGCTCGCCGGCGGCTCCGTCCGCTCCCGCCGCGCCGTCCCCCGGCCGGACCCGCGCCCACCACAACCGCGCCCCCGCCGGGTCGAGCGGTTCCTGCAGCAGCAGCCGCACCCCGCCCGGCAGGCGTACGAGCGTCCCCGCGGGGCCCCCGGGGCGCGGGCGGCTCACCCCGCCGCCGCCCGGCACCGGGGTGCGCAGCTCCACCGCCCACCGCCCGTCGTCACCGCGGGTCGAGAAGTGCACCACCACGGCCTCTCCGCCCGTCTCGCCGCCGAGCCGGCCGCCGACCGCGGCGGGCAGCGTCGCCGACGTGTTGACCACCAGCACGTCCCCGGCGCGCAGCAGGCACGGCAGTTCACCGAAGGCGTGGTGCGACACGTCCGTCCCGCGCGAGACCAGCAGCCGTACGTCGTCCCTGCCGCGCCCCCGCTGCTCGGCGGGCACCCGCGCGGACAGTTCGTCCGGCACCCGCAGCGCGTCCAGTACGGTCCTGGTCATCGCGTCGCCGCCAGGGCCCGGGCCGTGTAGCGGCCGCTCGCGGGCCGCCGTCGCACCAGCGCGAGGAAGCCCGGCACCACCGTCACCGGATCGGGCCGCGGAGAACTGTCGTCCGGTACCGCGGCCGCGTACAGGTCCGTCGCCATGTCGCCGGGATCCACCGACCACACCCGCAGGGCCTCCTCCTCCACCGCGAGGACCGCGGCGACCTGGTCGAGCGCGGCCTTCGACGCCCCGTAACCGCCCCACGTCCCGTACGCCTCCGCCGCCGCGTCCGAGCTCAGCACGATCACCGCGCCCCGGCCGCCCGCCCGCAGCAGCGGCAGCGCCTCCTGCACGAGGCCGAGCGCCGCCACCACGTTCGTCTCCAGTGCGTCCCTGAACCCCGCGAGCGGCAGCCGGGCCAGCTCCACCAGCGGCTCGGCGCCCAGCGCGCTGGCGTTGCTCACCAGCAGATCGAGACCGCCGAGCCGGTCCGCGGCCGCCACCAGCTCCCGCCGGTACGCCGCATCCCGTACGTCCCCCGGCAGGGCCGTCACCCGCGAGCCGTGGGCCCGGGCCGCCGCCGCGGAGTCCGCCAGCGCCGACGCGGTCCGCGCCCCCAGCACCAGGTCCCACCCCTCCCGCGCGAGGCCGGACGCGAGCGCCCGCCCGAGCCCCTTCGAACCACCTGTGATCACCGCGACCGGCATGATGCCCGCTCCCTCGTCCCGCGCGGCCCCGGCCGTTGCGCCGGCCGGCCCGCGTGTCCCCGCGGACCACGCCGGCCCGCGATCGCCGGGTCCGCCGCCGTGGCGAGGGACCCGTGCCGATGCCGCCACGGTAGGAAGGGACGAAGGTCCGCCACCTCGGTCCCGAGGGCCCGCCCCCCAGGGCATTTGGGCCTAGGCCGCAGGACCCCCGCACCCGGGTCCCGCGGCCGATACGCGCGGGGGCGCCCCGCCGGTACGGTGAGGACATGACGCCCACCACGGGATCCACGGGCTCCGGCCTCGCCGCCGTGAGCACCGCGCTGCTCGCCATGAGCAGGCACCTGGAGGTGCGGGACGTCCTGAAGACGATCGTCGCCTCCGCCAGGGAACTGCTCGA
The DNA here is from genome assembly GCF_036250695.1 of Streptomyces sp. NBC_01497. Lineage (NCBI taxonomy): Bacteria > Bacillati > Actinomycetota > Actinomycetes > Kitasatosporales > Streptomycetaceae > Streptomyces > Streptomyces sp. NBC_01497. The sequence goes on from NZ_CP109427.1 coordinate 6,462,342, forward strand.
CGCGGAGTACGCGGCGCTCGGCGTCCCCGACGACCACGGCGGCTTCGCGCAGTTCGTCGTGGACGGCGTGAGCGACGAGCAGTGGAAGGCCATCGGCCCGCTGCCCCGCCAGCACGGGATCCTCGCGGCGATGCTCCACGACGAGAAGACCGAACGCCTCGCCGACGTGCGCAAGGACCCCCGCTTCGGCGGCTGGCCGCGCACCCATCCGGAACTCTCCGACTTCCTCGGACTGCCGGTCAGGGACGGCGACGAGACGCTCGCCGCACTGTTCCTCGCCAACAAGCGCTGCCCCGGGCGCCGCTCCGACGGCACCAAGGTCTGCGGCTTCACCGCCGAGGACGAGGAACTGCTGTCGATCCTCGCGCAGCACGCGGCGATCGCCCTGACCAACGCCCGCCTGTACGAGCGCAGCCGCGAGCTCACCATCACCGAGGAGCGCTCGCGGCTCGCGCACGAGCTGCACGACGCCGTCAGCCAGAAGCTGTTCTCGCTGCGGCTCACGGCGCAGGCCGCGGCGAAACTCGTCGACCGTGACCCGGCCCGCGCCAAGGACGAGCTCCAGCAGGTCGCGGCGCTCGCCGCGGAGGCGGCCGACGAGCTCGGCGCCGCCGTGGTCGAGCTGCGTCCCGCGGCCCTCGCGGAGGACGGCCTCGTCCACACACTGCGTACGCAGATCAAGGTCCTCGACCGTGCGCACTCCGCACGCGTGACCCTGGACGCCCCCTACCTGAAGGCGCTCCCGGCCGCACAGGAGGAGGCGGTGCTGAGGGTCGCGCAGGAGGCGCTGCACAACGCGCTGCGCCACTCCGGCGCGCACCACGTCGGCGTCGTCCTCGGCCGCCGCGGGGCGGGCGCGGTCCTGCGCGTCAAGGACGACGGCAAGGGCTTCGAACCGTCCGCGGTCCGCCGGGCGGGCCGCCATCTCGGCCTGGTCTCCATGCGGGACCGCGCGAGCGGTGTGGGCGGCAGACTCATCGTCACGTCGGCGCCCGGAGCGGGCACCACGATCACCATGGAGGTGCCCGGTGGCTGACCCGATCCGTGTGCTGCTCGTCGACGACCACCAGGTCGTACGGCGTGGTCTGCGCACCTTCCTGGAGATCCAGGACGACATCGAGGTCGTCGGTGAGGCGGGCGACGGCGCCGAGGGCGTCGCGCGCACCGAGGAACTCCGTCCCGACGTGGTCCTGATGGACATCAAGATGCCGGGTACGGACGGTATCGAGGCGCTGCGCAAACTGCGGGAGCAGGACAACCCGGCGAAGGTGCTCATCGTCACGAGCTTCACGGAGCAGCGCACCGTCGTCCCCGCGCTGCGCGCCGGCGCCTCCGGCTACGTGTACAAGGACATCGACCCCGAGGCGCTCGCCGACGCGATCCGCTCCGTGCACGCCGGGCACGTACTGCTGCAGCCGGAGGTCGCCCAGGCGCTGCTCGCCCAGGACGACCAGGCGAGCGGCCAGGGGAGGGGCACGTCCCTGACGGACCGGGAGCGGGAGGTGCTCGCGCTGATCGCGGACGGCCGCTCGAACCGCGAGATCGCCCGCGCCCTGGTGCTCTCGGAGAAGACCGTCAAGACCCACGTCTCGAACATCCTGATGAAGCTGGACCTCGCGGACCGTACGCAGGCTGCCCTCTGGGCGGTCCGGAACGGCGTCACCCGCTGATCCGAGATTCATACTGTCGGGTGTATGTCACCCACTCGGCGTATCCGTACGACCGGGCGGGCGTTCTCCTTGCGTGCCGCGGCGCAGCGCCGCGGACGTACGAGGAGGAAACCCGAAATGAAGAACCTGAAGAGGGCGGCCGCGCTCACCATGATCGCCGGTGGCATCGTCGCGGCGGGCGCCGGTGCGGCGTCCGCGTGCGACACGGGCGCCCACGCGCCGGCCACCCACGCCCAGGCTTCGGGCGAGGCCGTCCACTCCCCGGGCGTCGGCTCCGGCAACCTGATCCAGGTGCCGGTCGACGTCCCGGTCAACGTGGTCGGCAACACGGTCAACGTGATCGGCCTCCTGAACCCGGCCTTCGGCAACCACGGCGTCAACTACTGACCCACCCCGCGCCCACGCCCCGGCAGGCCCCCTCACGGCCGCCGGCGCGGGACGCAGGACGCCGCGGACCCGCCCTCCAGAGCTCCCCACCCGGCCCTGGAGGGCATTCCCGTCGGCGCCCTACCGGCGCTCCCGCTCCTCCACGTACGCGTTGTACGCCGCGACCTGAGCCCGCCGTGCCACCCGCTCCACCGGCCGCAGCGCCGAAACCCGCGCCGCGATCGCCGACGCGCTGACCGCCGCCCCGTCCCCGCTCTCGTACGCGAGCGACACCATCAGCCCCACCCGCCGCGCCAGTTCCAGCACCCGCGCCGCCCGTGCCGGATACCCCGGTGCCAGCAGCGACGTGTTGCGTGACGCCCGCGAGCGGTACGCGTCCAGCGCCGCCTCCGCGACGGGCCCCGACGCCGCCACATCGAGCCGCGACAGGACCTCCGTCGCGTCCCGCAGCGCCTCCGCGAGTTCCCGCTCGGCCTCGCCCAGCGACGGGACGTCAGCGGGCGGCGCCTCCCGCACCGGCAGGGCGTGCCAGACGACCTCGACGTGCTCGTCCCCGTCGGGCCCCACCGATGTGACCTCCGGCACCAGCCCGTACGGCGCCCCGACGGCGACCACGGCCTCCTCCGCCTCCAGCGCCCGCGCGTTGAACTCCGGCGGACCGCTCAGCCCCAGCGGGTGGCCCGGCGCGGGCAGCGCGACCCGGTAGCCGCTCACCCCGAGCGAGCGCAGCCGGCCCAGGGCCAGCGTCAGCCCCACCGGCCCCGGCTCGCCCGGCAGCCCCTCGACGCGATGCGTCGCGTCGTCGCCGACGACGGCGAGCGCCGCGTCGTCCGGCGATGCGAATCCGGCCAACAGGGCGTTCCCCCACGAGGCCAGCCGTCCCGAGCGTGGTTCGACATGCATGCGCTCCAGCCTACGGGCCCTGCGGAAACGGCCCTCACAGCCGGAGCATCTCCCCGGTGGCGTAGGTTTTGCCCTGGAGCTGCGCCCGCAGGCGCACCCTGGAGCTCACGACGATTGCATGGGGAGACAGCGCACTCATGAGCGATGTACTGGATCTGGTGGACGTGTCCGTTGTCCGCGACGGACGCGCTCTGGTGGACGACGTCTCCTGGTCGATCAAGGAGGGTGAGCGCTGGGTCATCCTCGGTCCCAACGGCGCGGGCAAGACCACCCTGCTCAACGTCGCCTCCAGCTACCTCTTCCCGAGCACCGGCAGCGTCAAGATCCTCGGCGAGGAGCTCGGCCGGGTCGACGTGTTCGACCTGCGCCCCCGCATCGGCGTCGCGGGCGTCGCCATGGCCGAGAAGCTCCCCAAGCGCCAGACGGTCCTCCAGACGGTGCTGACCGCCGCGTACGGCATGACCGCCACCTGGAACGAGGACTACGAGGAGGTCGACAAGGACCGCGCTCTCGCCTTCCTCGACCGGCTCGGCATGACCGAGTACCTCGACCGCAGGTTCGGTACCCTCTCCGAGGGCGAGCGCAAGCGCACCCTCATCGCCCGCGCCATGATGACCGACCCCGAACTGCTGCTCCTCGACGAACCGGCGGCCGGCCTCGACCTCGGCGGCCGCGAGGACCTCGTCCGCAGGCTCGGCAGGCTCGCCCGGGACCCGCTCGCCCCCTCCATGATCATGGTCACGCACCATGTCGAGGAGATCGCGCCCGGCTTCACCCACGTCCTGATGATCCGCCAGGGCAAGGTGCTCGCCGCGGGCCCCATGGAGACCGAGCTGAGCTCCCGCAACCTCTCCCTCTGCTTCGGCCTGCCGCTCGTCGTCGAGCGCAACGGCCAGCGCTGGACGGCGACGGGCCTGCCCCTCAAGTAACCGGCATACCGGGCTTCCTCCCGGCGCCGGCCCTCCCACCGGGGAGGATGCCGTCCGCGGCGCTCGTCGCCGACACGGCCCCACGGCACCGGACCCGGGCCGGGCGCTGCCCGGCGCGCGCTCCTGTTCCGCGCTCCCGCGGCCCGATGGCGGAGCCCGCCGCGGCCCCGGCGGCCGCCCGAGGGCCGTCCTCCGTCCGCTCCGGGCCCCAACGCCCGTCAAGTGACCTGATATTCACCCTGTCCGGACCATGAACCGCCGACCTACCATGACGTCGTGGACATCGACGCATGGGTGTGGTGGCTGGTAGCGGCGGTCGGGCTCGGTATCCCGCTCGTCATCACCGCGATGCCCGAGTTCGGCATGCTGTCCGCGGGCGCCGTCGCAGGCGCCGTCACCGCGGCACTCGGCGGCGGAATCGTCCTCCAGGTCGTCGTGTTCGCCGTCGTCTCCGTCGCGCTCATCGCCGTCGTACGGCCCATCGCCACCCGCCACGGCAGGCAGCGGCCCGAACTGCGTACGGGAGTGGACGCGCTGAGAGGCCGTCAGGCCCTCGTGCTGGAACGGGTCGACCGGCGCGGCGGCCGTATCAAGCTCGCCGGGGAGACCTGGTCCGCGCGGGCCCTGGACAAGGAGCAGACGTTCGAACCGGGGCAGGAGGTGGACGTGGTCGAGATCGACGGCGCCACAGCGGTCATCATGTGACCGGGGCGACCCGCGCGTGACGCGCGGTCCACCCCACCGACCCCGGCCAACCTGCGTGAACTCCCCCCCGGCACACGCACGGTCATGGGAAACTCGATCATCGGACTATCCGTCAGCGAAGGGCCCAAGGAACACGATGGCAGCAATCATCATCGTCCTGATCATTCTGGTGGTGCTTGTCTTCATCGCCCTGATCAAGACGATCCAGGTCATTCCCCAGGCCAGCGCGGCCATCGTCGAACGCTTCGGCCGCTACACGCGCACCCTCAACGCGGGGCTGAACATCGTCGTCCCGTTCATCGACTCGATCCGCAACCGCATCGACCTCCGTGAGCAGGTCGTGCCGTTCCCGCCGCAGCCCGTCATCACGCAGGACAACCTGGTCGTCAACATCGACACCGTCATCTACTACCAGGTGACCGACGCACGGGCCGCCACGTACGAGGTCGCCAGCTACATCCAGGCGATCGAGCAGCTCACCGTCACCACGCTCCGCAACATCATCGGCGGCATGGACCTCGAACGGACGCTGACCTCCCGCGAGGAGATCAACGCGGCGCTGCGCGGCGTACTCGACGAGGCCACCGGCAAGTGGGGCATCCGCGTCAACCGCGTCGAACTCAAGGCCATCGAACCGCCCACCTCCATCCAGGACTCGATGGAGAAGCAGATGCGCGCCGACCGTGACAAGCGCGCCGCGATCCTGACCGCCGAAGGCATCCGGCAGTCGCAGATCCTGACCGCCGAGGGCGAGAAGCAGTCGGCGATCCTGCGCGCCGAGGGCGAGGCCAAGGCCGCCGCGCTGCGCGCCGAAGGCGAGGCACAGGCGATCCGTACGGTCTTCGAGTCGATCCACGCGGGCGACGCCGACCAGAAGCTGCTGTCGTACCAGTACCTCCAGATGCTGCCGAAGATCGCCGAGGGCGACGCCAACAAGCTCTGGATCGTGCCCAGCGAGATCGGCGACGCCCTCAAGGGCCTCAGCGGCGCCTTCGGGAACCTGGGCCCGGGCGTTCCCGGCTTCGACAACAGTGACAAGAGCGCGCAGCAGGGCGCGGCGAACGTACCCGGACAGGGCGGCAGCCCCGACGCCGGAGGCAAGTCGCTCGGCTGAGACACCGCCCGCGGACCCGGCCCACGCGCCGGCCCGCGGGCGTCCGAGCACGAACGGAGACCATGAGCATCTGGGACATGCTGGCCGTCCTCTTCGCGGGCGTCTGGGCGGGCGCGATCAACACCGTCGTCGGCTCGGGCACCCTGGTCACGTTCCCGGTCCTGCTCGCCGTGGGCCTCCCGCCGGTCACCGCCACCGTCTCCAACGCCCTCGGCCTGGTGCCCGGCACCCTCAGCGGCGCGCTCGGCTACCGCGCCGAACTCGCGGGCCAGCGCCGCCGCGTCCTGCGCCTCGGCGCGGCGGCACTCGTCGGCGGGTTCACCGGCGCCGTACTGCTGCTGGCCCTGCCGTCCACCGCGTTCGAGACGATCGTGCCGGTCCTCGTCGCTCTCGCGCTCGTCCTCGTCGTCCTCCAGCCCCGGATCTCCGTCCTCGTCCAGCGCCGCCGGGCCCGCCGCGGCACGGACGCCACCGACAGCGCCGTCCGCGACGGCGGCCCCGTCCTGATCGGGGCGCTGCTGCTCGCCAGCGTCTACGGCGGCTACTTCACCGCCGCCCAGGGGATCCTGTACATGTCCCTGATGGGCATGCTGCTCGACGACAGGATGCAGCGCCTCAACGCCGTGAAGAACGTCCTCGCGACGATCGTCAACTCGGTCGCGGCGCTGTTCTTCCTCTTCGCCGCCCACTTCGACTGGACGGCCGTCGGCCTCATCGCCCTCGGCTCCACCATCGGCGGCCAGCTCGGCGCCAGGATCGGCCGCCGCCTGCCCCCCACCGCGCTGCGCGCCGTCATCCTCGTCGTCGGCGTCGCCGCGATCGTCCAGCTCCTCCTGCGCTGAACGGAGCGAAGCCCGCCCCCGGAAGAGTTTCGGGAACGGGCTTCACACGACAGGGACGTCCACGCTGTTACGCGGCGCCCACCCCCACGGGGACGCCGGCCAGCCACTCCGGCAGCTCGGAGCGCTCACCCGACCGCAGCGACAGCAGCATCGCCTCGGCGGGCGACGGTATGAACGGGCCCCGCAGCAGCGGCATCCCCGCCTGCTCCGGCGTACGGTCCGCCTTGCGGTGGTTGCACTCGGCGCAGGACGCCACCGTGTTCACCCAGCTGTCCGCGCCCCCGCGTGAGCGCGGAGTGACGTGGTCCACCGTCGACGCCCGCCGGTCGCAGTACGCGCACCGGTGCTGGTCACGCACCAGCACCCCTCGTCTCGACCACGGTGCCTGTCTTCGAAACGGCACGCGTACGTAGCGGCACAGCCGGATCACCCTCGGCACCGGCAGCTCCATCGCGGCCGCGCGCACGCGCAGAGCGGGGTGCGCCTGCTCGACCACGGCCTTGTCCGTGAGCACCAGGACGATCGCGCGGTGGAGAGTCACCGTCGACAGAGGTTCGAAGCTCGCGTTGAGCACCAGCGTGTCCCGCATCCCGCCCACCTCCCGTGTTGCCGGCCCAGCCTTGTCCGACGGGCCATTCGGCTCGGATCAACTCTGGCCGGGCGCGCCGGGGTGGACAACACAATAAAAATGCCCCGCCCCGATCACCGATAGACCAGGGCAGGGCAAACAACGGGCAAACGGTCAGCTCCCGGACGGCTCCGCGTACGCGCCGATCAGCTGTCCACGGCCCAGCGTGTGGAAGCGCAGATTGAACCCGACGAAGGCCGGGGAGCCGTCGCTGTCGGGTCCCAGCTTCTCCGTGTCCACCGCGTACACCGTGAACACGTAGCGGTGCGCGGGGTCACCGGCCGGCGGCGCCGCGCCGCCGAAGTCCTTCGTCCCGTAGTCGTTGCGTGCCTGCACGGCCCCTTCCGGCAGACCCTTGAAGGATCCACTGCCCGCACCCGCGGGCAGCTCCGTCACCGACGCCGGGATGTCGAACAGCACCCAGTGCCAGAAACCGCTGCCCGTCGGCGCGTCCGGGTCGAAACACGTCACGGCGAAACTCTTGGTCTCCGCCGGAAAGCCCTCCCAGCGCAGGGACGGGGACGTGTTGCCCGCCGCGTAGACCTGCGCGTCCTTCAGCGTCGCGCCCGGCGAGACATCGTCGCTGGTCACGCTGAACGAGGGCACCTGCGGGTGGAAGTCGTGGGGGAGCGGGGCCCTCTGTCCTTCGGCCATGCCGGAACCTCCGTGTCATCAGTAGTTCGATTTTGTACTTCTCTACGCGCCGAGCCTAGTCCCGTACTCAGAACCAGTTGCGGCGACCGCCCACCTCGGCGAGCCACGCGTGCAGGTACGCCGGCCAGTCCGTCGAAGCGAAGCCGTCGAGCCCCACGGCGAAGGAGCGGTACGTGTCGTGCCCCTCGCTGAACAGGCCGTCCTTCTTGTCCATCTCCATCACGACGTCCATCTCGCGGTCGTCCGCGACGAAGGTCAGCTCGACCTCGTTCAGCCCCCGGTACTGCTGGGGGGAGTGGAACTCGATCTCCTGGTAGAAGGGCAGCCGCTGACGCGTCCCGCGGAGGTGGCCCCGCTCCATGTCCGCCGCCTTGAAGCGGAAGCCCAGCTGGATGAAGGCATCCAGGATCGCCTGCTGCGCGGGCAGCGGGTGCACGTGCACCGGGTCCAGGTCACCCGAGTCGACCGCACGCGCGATCTGCAGCCCCGTCGTCACCCCGATGTGCATACCGCGCAGGTCCTGGCCGTCGATCGTGGTGAGCGGCGTCTCCCACGGGATCTCCAGACCGAACGGCACCGTGTGCACCGCCCCGGCCCGCACCTCGAAGGCGCCGCCGATGCGCTCCGTCGCGAAGTCGATGTTCTGCTTGTACTCCTGGTCGTCGTGGCCCTCGACCTCGACACGCGCCTGCAGCCCGACGGTGAGCCCCTGGATCTCCTGGCTCACGGATCCGCCCTGGACACGCACCTCGCCGGAGACCACCCCGCCCGGCACCACATTGGACTCGAACAGTTCCGTCTCCACCGAAGCCCCGCCGGCCCCCATGCTGGCGAGCAGCCTCTTGAAGCCCATCTGCACTCCCTCTTCGTGTTGCGCGGTACGGGTCCTTACGACCCCTACATACGCGCGGGCCCCGCGGACGGTTCCTGGAGCGCCGCAAGCGAGGGCCGTACGGATGACGCCGGTAGGCTCGTGGGCCATGGTCATGATCGAAAACGACGACCGTACGCCACTGCCGCGGGACTTCTTCGACCGCCCGGTGCTCGACGTCGCGCCCCAGCTGCTCGGCCGGACCCTTCAGGCCCGCACCGCCGGCGGCACCGTCACGCTCCGCCTGACCGAGGTGGAGGCGTACGACGGCGGCAACGACCCGGGGTCGCACGCCTTCCGCGGGCCCACGGCCCGCAACGCGGTCATGTTCGGCCCGCCGGGCTACGCCTATGTGTACTTCACCTATGGCATGTGGTTCTGCGTGAACGTGGTCTGCGGACCCGAGGGCCGGCCGAGCGGTGTCCTGCTGCGGGCGGGACGGGTCGTCGGCGGCGAGGAGACGGCGAGGAAGCGACGGCTTTCGGCCCGCCACGACCGGGAACTGGCCAAGGGACCGGCCCGCTTGGCCACCGCCCTCGCCATCGACCGATCCCTGGACGGCACGGACCTGTGCGCGGGAACGGCGAGCCCTCTCGCGCTGCTCGCGGGTGTCCCCACCCCGGCCGACCAGGTACGCAGCGGCCCCCGCACGGGCGTCGGTGGAGGGGGAGCCCACCAGCCGTGGCGGTTCTGGACGGACGGCGACCCCACGGTCAGCCCGTACCGCGCCCATGCGCCCCGCAAGCGGCGCCCTTGACGCGGCTTGACCCGGGCACCCCGGACGCGTAATGTAGTCCGAGCCGCTGAAACGGGGCAGCTGCCGTTCGGCAGACCCGGGAGCGGCCATCTTTGAACCTCGAAACCTTTGAAACGAATCCCCAACGGGCGCCTCTTTCGGCATGCCGAAATTGCGATCCAAAGACTCGATTATGAGTCGGCCGGGGAAATCGGCTAAGGTTTGGAACGTCGGAACGGCCGAGCGAAAGGGCCGGAAAGACAAAGGCAGGACCCCTTCCGACGGGGAATCGGACGAAACAGAGTCTGATAGAGTCGGAAACGCAGGACAGCGAGACGGAAACACAGCAGGACAAAGAAATACCGAAGGGAAAGCCCGGAGGAGCCCCGGAAGGGAATCCAAAGGAAGCGTCCGTTCCTTGAGAACTCAACAGCGTGCTAAAAGTCAACGCCAGATATGTTGATACCCCGTCCATTATGCCGGGCGATCCGAATCTTCGGATGGTTCCGGTGGACGAGGTTCCTTTGAAGTAACACAACACAGCGAGGACGCTGTGAACCGCAGGGATTATTCCTTCCTGTGGTTCCGCTCCGAGTGGTGTCACCCCGTTTACGGGGAAAGCATTCACGGAGAGTTTGATCCTGGCTCAGGACGAACGCTGGCGGCGTGCTTAACACATGCAAGTCGAACGATGAAGCCTTTCGGGGTGGATTAGTGGCGAACGGGTGAGTAACACGTGGGCAATCTGCCCTGCACTCTGGGACAAGCCCTGGAAACGGGGTCTAATACCGGATATTGACGCACTCCTGCATGGGATGTGCGTGGAAAGCTCCGGCGGTGCAGGATGAGCCCGCGGCCTATCAGCTAGTTGGTGGGGTAATGGCCTACCAAGGCGACGACGGGTAGCCGGCCTGAGAGGGCGACCGGCCACACTGGGACTGAGACACGGCCCAGACTCCTACGGGAGGCAGCAGTGGGGAATATTGCACAATGGGCGAAAGCCTGATGCAGCGACGCCGCGTGAGGGATGACGGCCTTCGGGTTGTAAACCTCTTTCAGCAGGGAAGAAGCGAAAGTGACGGTACCTGCAGAAGAAGCGCCGGCTAACTACGTGCCAGCAGCCGCGGTAATACGTAGGGCGCAAGCGTTGTCCGGAATTATTGGGCGTAAAGAGCTCGTAGGCGGTTTGTCACGTCGGATGTGAAAGCCCGGGGCTTAACCCCGGGTCTGCATTCGATACGGGCAGACTAGAGTGTGGTAGGGGAGATCGGAATTCCTGGTGTAGCGGTGAAATGCGCAGATATCAGGAGGAACACCGGTGGCGAAGGCGGATCTCTGGGCCATTACTGACGCTGAGGAGCGAAAGCGTGGGGAGCGAACAGGATTAGATACCCTGGTAGTCCACGCCGTAAACGTTGGGAACTAGGTGTGGGTCACATTCCACGTGGTCCGCGCCGCAGCTAACGCATTAAGTTCCCCGCCTGGGGAGTACGGCCGCAAGGCTAAAACTCAAAGGAATTGACGGGGGCCCGCACAAGCGGCGGAGCATGTGGCTTAATTCGACGCAACGCGAAGAACCTTACCAAGGCTTGACATACACCGGAAAGCATCAGAGATGGTGCCCCCCTTGTGGTCGGTGTACAGGTGGTGCATGGCTGTCGTCAGCTCGTGTCGTGAGATGTTGGGTTAAGTCCCGCAACGAGCGCAACCCTTGTCCCGTGTTGCCAGCAGGCCCTTGTGGTGCTGGGGACTCACGGGAGACCGCCGGGGTCAACTCGGAGGAAGGTGGGGACGACGTCAAGTCATCATGCCCCTTATGTCTTGGGCTGCACACGTGCTACAATGGCCGGTACAATGAGCTGCGATACCGCGAGGTGGAGCGAATCTCAAAAAGCCGGTCTCAGTTCGGATTGGGGTCTGCAACTCGACCCCATGAAGTCGGAGTCGCTAGTAATCGCAGATCAGCATTGCTGCGGTGAATACGTTCCCGGGCCTTGTACACACCGCCCGTCACGTCACGAAAGTCGGTAACACCCGAAGCCGGTGGCCTAACCCTTGTGGAGGGAGCTGTCGAAGGTGGGACTGGCGATTGGGACGAAGTCGTAACAAGGTAGCCGTACCGGAAGGTGCGGCTGGATCACCTCCTTTCTAAGGAGCATTTCTTACCGGGTCCTTCGGGGTCCGGTCAGAGGCCGGTTCATCAGCGAATGTCTGGTGCCGGTTGCTCAAGGGTGGAACGTTGACTATTCGGCAGGGCCGGTCGGCTGCTGCTGTGAGTACTGCTCCTTCGGGGGCGTGGAAAGCAGTGGGTGGTGGGCTGGGTTTGTCGGGCACGCTGTTGGGTGTCTGAGGGTGCGAGCGTTGCTCGCCCTTCGGGTTGCCGGCCCCAGTGAACTCGCCTGTTTGGGTGGGGTGATGGGTGGCTGGTCGTTGTTTGAGAACTGCACAGTGGACGCGAGCATCTGTGGCCAAGTTTTTAAGGGCGCACGGTGGATGCCTTGGTACCAGGAACCGATGAAGGACGTGGGAGGCCGCGATAGGCCCCGGGGAGCTGTCAACCGAGCTTTGATCCGGGGGTGTCCGAATGGGGAAACCCGGCAGTCGTCATGGGCTGTCACCCGCACCTGAACTCATAGGGTGTGTGGAGGGAACGAGGGGAAGTGAAACATCTCAGTACCCTCAGGAAGAGAAAACAATAGTGATTCCGGGAGTAGCGGCGAGCGAAACTGGATCAGGCTAAACCGTTCACGTGTGATACCCGGCAGGGGTTGCGTGGGCGGGGTCGTGGGAGTGGACTTTCATTGTCTGCCGGCAGTGAGGCGAGTCAGAAACCGTATGGATAGGCGAAGGGCATGCGAAAGGCCCGGCGTAGAGGGTAAGACCCCCGTAGCTGAAATCTGTACGGCTCGTTTGTTTATTTCCCAAGTAGCACGGGCCTCGAGAAATCCTGTGTGAATCTGGCGGGACCACCCGCTAAGCCTAAATATTCCCTGGTGACCGATAGCGGATAGTACCGTGAGGGAATGGTGAAAAGTACCGCGGGAGCGGAGTGAAATAGTACCTGAAACCGTGTGCCTACAAGCCGTGGGAGCGTCGCATGCAAGCTTGCTTGCATGTCGTGACTGCGTGCCTTTTGAAGAATGAGCCTGCGAGTTTGCGGTGTGTTGCGAGGTTAACCCGTGTGGGGGAGCCGTAGCGAAAGCGAGTCCGAATAGGGCGATTTAGTAGCGCGCTCAAGACCCGAAGCGGAGTGATCTAGCCATGGGCAGGTTGAAGCGGCTGTAAGAGGTCGTGGAGGACCGAACCCACCAGGGTTGAAAACCTGGGGGATGACCTGTGGTTAGGGGTGAAAGGCCAATCAAACTCCGTGATAGCTGGTTCTCCCCGAAATGCATTTAGGTGCAGCGTCGTGTGTTTCTTACCGGAGGTAGAGCACTGGATAGGCGATGGGCCTTACCGGGTTACTGACCTTAGCCAAACTCCGAATGCCGGTAAGTGAGAGCACGGCAGTGAGACTGTGGGGGATAAGCTCCATGGTCGAGAGGGAAACAGCCCAGAGCATCGACTAAGGCCCCTAAGCGTGCGCTAAGTGGGAAAGGATGTGGAGTCGCAGAGACAACCAGGAGGTTGGCTTAGAAGCAGCCACCCTTGAAAGAGTGCGTAATAGCTCACTGGTCTAGTGATTCCGCGCCGACAATGTAGCGGGGCTCAAGCGTACCGCCGAAGTCGTGTCAATCCAGCGTATAGCCCCAACGGGTGCTGGGTTGGGTAGGGGAGCGTCGTGTGCCGGGTGAAGCCGCGCCGGAAGGCAGTGGTGGACGGTTCACGAGTGAGAATGCAGGCATGAGTAGCGATTCACACGTGAGAAACGTGTGCGCCGATTGACTAAGGGTTCCTGGGTCAAGCTGATCTGCCCAGGGTAAGTCGGGACCTAAGGCGAGGCCGACAGGCGTAGTCGATGGATAACCGGTTGATATTCCGGTACCCGCTGTAGAGCGTCCAGTATCGAATCCTCTGATGCTAAGGCCGTGAAGCCGCCCTGATCTCTTCGGAGTTGAGGGGAGTGGTGGAGCCGCCGGTCCAAGGTGGTAGTAGGTAAGTGATGGGGTGACGCAGGAAGGTAGTCCATCCCGGGCGGTGGTTGTCCCGGGGTAAGGGTGTAGGACGTGTGGTAGGTAAATCCGCCATGCATGTGTCTGAGACCTGATGCCGAGCCGATTGTGGTGAAGTGGATGATCCTATGCTGTCGAGAAAAGCCTCTAGCGAGTTTTATGGCGGCCCGTACCCTAAACCGACTCAGGTGGTCTGGTAGAGAATACCGAGGCGTTCGGGTGAACTATGGTTAAGGAACTCGGCAAAATGCCCCCGTAACTTCGGGAGAAGGGGGGCCATTCTTGGTGATCTGTCTTGCACAGTGAGCTGGGGGTGGCCGCAGAGACCAGCGAGAAGCGACTGTTTACTAAAAACACAGGTCCGTGCGAAGCCGTAAGGCGATGTATACGGACTGACGCCTGCCCGGTGCTGGAACGTTAAGGGGACCGGTTAGTCACATTTCGGTGTGGCGAAGCTGAGAACTTAAGCGCCAGTAAACGGCGGTGGTAACTATAACCATCCTAAGGTAGCGAAATTCCTTGTCGGGTAAGTTCCGACCTGCACGAATGGCGTAACGACTTCTCGACTGTCTCGACCATAGGCCCGGTGAAATTGCAGTACGAGTAAAGATGCTCGTTTCGCGCAGCAGGACGGAAAGACCCCGGGACCTTTACTATAGTTTGATATTGGTGTTCGGTTCGGCTTGTGTAGGATAGGTGGGAGACTGTGAAGCTTGGACGCCAGTTCAGGTGGAGTCATTGTTGAAATACCACTCTGGTCGTGCTGGATGTCTAACCTGGGTCCGTGATCCGGATCAGGGACAGTGTCTGATGGGTAGTTTAACTGGGGCGGTTGCCTCCCAAAGGGTAACGGAGGCGCCCAAAGGTTCCCTCAGCCTGGTTGGTAATCAGGTGGTGAGTGTAAGTGCACAAGGGAGCTTGACTGTGAGACTGACGGGTCGAGCAGGGACGAAAGTCGGGACTAGTGATCCGGCGGTGGCTTGTGGAAGCGCCGTCGCTCAACGGATAAAAGGTACCCCGGGGATAACAGGCTGATCTTCCCCAAGAGTCCATATCGACGGGATGGTTTGGCACCTCGATGTCGGCTCGTCGCATCCTGGGGCTGGAGTCGGTCCCAAGGGTTGGGCTGTTCGCCCATTAAAGCGGTACGCGAGCTGGGTTTAGAACGTCGTGAGACAGTTCGGTCCCTATCCGCTGCGCGCGCAGGAGTCTTGAGAAGGGCTGTCCCTAGTACGAGAGGACCGGGACGGACGAACCTCTGGTGTGCCAGTTGTCCTGCCAAGGGCATGGCTGGTTGGCTACGTTCGGGAGGGATAACCGCTGAAAGCATCTAAGCGGGAAGCCTGCTTCGAGATGAGGACTCCCACCCACTTGATGGGGTAAGGCTCCCAGTAGACGACTGGGTTGATAGGCCGGAGATGGAAGCCAGGTGACTGGTGGAGTTGACCGGTACTAATAGGCCGAGGGCTTGTCCATAGAGGCTCGCGTCCACTGTGTAGTTCCCGGATTGCGAACAGTCGCTGCCGGTGAACGCACCACGCACCACGCAGTACTCAATTGAAAAGAGTGCTTGTTCGCCGATCCATTAGGGTTTCGGTGGTTATAGCGTAGGGGAAACGCCCGGTCACATTCCGAACCCGGAAGCTAAGCCTTACCGCGCCGATGGTACTGCAGGGGGGACCCTGTGGGAGAGTAGGTCGCTGCCGAACAATCTTTCAGGGACCCGTGGTCCAGCATTCAAGCTGGACTACGGGTCCTTTTTTGTTGCGATTTTCGCAACACGCACACACCCGCGCATCGGTCGGCCGACTGCGCGACGATTGATGGTGGCACCTGAACCGACGACGGTGCCCTAAGACAGGAGTCCTACCGATGTCCCCCAATGCCCCCGACGACCGTCCTGAGCGCGAACCGCGCCGCGGGGACAGTGGTGACAACCGGAGCGGCTTCGGAGGGCGTCGGGACGACCGGCCTTCCACTCGTCGTGACGACCGGCCGGCTCCACGCCGTGACGACCGGGGTGGCGACCGTGGTGGGTTCCGTGGTGGCCGCGACGACCGCGGTGGCGACCGCGGCGGATTCCGCCGTGACGACCGGCCCGCGCCCCGCCGCAACGACGACCGCGGGAGCCGTCCCGGTGGCGGCGGCGGTTACGCGGGACGTGACCGCGACGACCGTGGCGGTCGTCCTGCTGCCGGTGGCAGCAGTACCGGCGGGTTCGCGCGTCGTGACGACCGTGATCGCGGCGGCGACCGTGGCGGATTCCGTCGTGATGACCGTCCGGCCCCGCGTCGTGATGACCGTGGTGGGGACCGTCCCTCGTTCCGTCGTGATGACCGTCCGGCACCCCGTCGTGATGACCGTGGTGGCGACCGTCCCTCGTTCCGTCGTGATGACCGTCCGGCACCCCGTCGTGATGATCGTGGTGGGGACCGGCCCTCGTTCCGTCGCGATGACCGTCCCGCTCCCCGTCGTGACGACAGTGGTGGTTTCCGTGGCGGCCGTGATGACCGTGGCGGGGACCGTACCTCGTTCCGTCGTGATGACCGTCCGGCTCCCCGTCGTGATGATCGTGGTGGGGACCGGCCCTCGTTCCGTCGCGATGACCGTCCGGCCCCGCGTCGTGACGACAGTGGTGGTTTCCGTGGCGGCCGTGATGACCGTGGCGGGGACCGTACCTCGTTCCGTCGTGATGACCGTCCGGCTCCCCGTCGTGACGATCGTGGTGGGGACCGTCCCTCGTTCCGTCGCGATGACCGTCCCGCTCCGCGTCGTGACGACAGTGGTGGTTTCCGTGGCGGCCGTGATGACCGTGGTGGCGACCGCCCGTCGTTCCGCCGTGATGACCGTCCCGCTCCCCGTCGTGACGATCGTGGTGGGGACCGTCCCTCGTTCCGTCGCGATGACCGTCCCGCTCCGCGTCGTGACGACAGTGGTGGTTTCCGTGGCGGCCGTGATGACCGTGGTGGCGACCGCCCGTCGTTCCGCCGTGATGACCGTCCCGCTCCCCGTCGTGATGACCGTGGTGGCGACCGCCCGTCCTTCCGTCGCGATGACCGTCCGGCCCCCCGTCGTGATGACCGTGGTGGCGACCGGCCCTCGTTCCGTCGCGACGACCGTCCCGCTCCGCGTCGTGACGACAGTGGTGGTTTCCGTGGCGGCCGTGATGACCGTGGTGGCGACCGCCCGTCGTTCCGCCGTGACGACCGTCCGGCCCCGCGCCGTGACGACCGCGGTGGCGACCGGCGTGACGACAGGCCCCGTGGCCCGCGTCGCGAGGACGACCGCGGTGGCCGCCCCACTGGCGGTTTCGCTCGCCGTGACGACCGTGACGGGGGCGGGCGTCCCGCCGGTGGCGGTGGGTACGCCAGGCGTGACGACGGCGACCGTGGCGACAGGGGCGGTTTCCGCGGCGGACGCGACGACCGTGACCGCGGCGGGTACCGCCGTGACGACCGGCGGGACGACCGCCGTGACGGCGGCTACGGGCAGCGTGACGACCGTGACCGTGACCGGGAGCCCGTGAGGCGCCTGCCGATCCCGCCCGAGGTGACCGGCGAGGAGATCGACAAGGACGTGCGGCAGGAGCTGATGAGCCTGCCCAAGACCCTTGCCGACGATGTCGCCCGCAACCTCGTGATGGTCGCCCAGCTCATCGACGAGGACCCCGAGCAGGCCTACGCCTACTCCCGCGTCGCGCTGCGGCTCGCGTCCCGTGTCGCCGCCGTACGTGAGGCGGCCGGCTTCGCGGCGTACGCGACGCAGAAGTACTCCGAGGCACTGGCCGAGTTCCGGGCGGCCCGGCGGATGACCGGCAATGTGGACCTGTGGCCCGTGATGGCCGACTGCGAGCGGGGGCTCGGCAGGCCCGAGCGCGCGCTCGCGATGGCCGGCGAGCCCGAGGTGCAGAAGCTGGACAAGGCGGGCCAGGTCGAGATGCGGCTCGTGGCCGCGGGTGCGCGCCGGGACATGGACCAGCTCGACGCCGCGATCGTGACCCTGCAGAGCCCCGAACTCGCGTCCCACGCCGTCCATCCGTGGACCGCGCGGCTGCGCTACGCCTACGCCGACGCACTGCTCGCGGCCGGCCGGGAGGACGAGGCGCGGGAGTGGTTCGCCCGGGCCATCGAGGCGGACAAGGACGGCAGCACGGACGCCTCCGACCGCCTGGCCGCGCTCGACGGCATCGAGTTCGTGGATGCCATGGAGGACGAGGACAGCGACGACGAGAGCCCCGAGGGCCGGGACGATGCCGCTGCCGAGGAGGACGACGACCGGCAGGACGCGCCGGCCGGAGCCCGCCCCGAGCCGGAGACCGACGCCGAGGCCGTGGCGGACGTCGCTGACGCCGACGACGAGCCCGTACTGGACGACGACGCCGACGACGTTGATGACGATGACGACGACGAGCCCGCAGCGGCCGACGACGCCGACGCCGACGACGCCGACGACGATGCGGATGCCGACGCGCCCACCGGCGCCGAGGGCAGTGCTTCTCCCCGGGCGACGCGGAACGCGGGCCAGGACGACTGAACCGTCGCTTCGGCGAAACAGGTGAGGAAGTAACGAACGACTGAGGGGCCCGCGTGCTGTCGCCGCGCGGGCCCCTCAGTCGTTTCCGGCTCGTACAGGCCGGACACTGCGGCGGGCCGGACACTGCCGGCCGGGCTGCCGGCTCAGGCCGGATCGAGTGTGCGCAGCACCAGACCGGTCGCCGGCTTCGGGCCGAACGACGTGGACTTGCGCGGCATCGTCACGCCCTGCCGCGCCAGCTCCCGCACGACCTCCTCGCGTACCGGGTGCAGCAGGACCGCCGTGCCCCCGTCCTGCTCCGCCTTGCGGACGGCGGCCTCCGTGTCGTGGATGTAGGAGATGTGGTCCGGCGCGTCCGGCACCCGCCACACCGTGTCCAGCAGGGCGCTGTGCAGCACCGTCGCGTCCAGCCGCCGCCAGGCCTGCGGGCGGTCGGAGCGCACCGTGCGGGCCAGCAGAGCGGGGTCCGGGTGATCGGCGAGGTGGAAACGACCGTCGCCCGCGAGCAGGAAGGCGTTGCCCTCCGCCGTCGCCGCGGCCAGGGCCTCCAGGGCCTCGGGCAGTGTGCCGGGGAGCGTGCGTACCCGGCAGACACCGTCGAGCGCCGCCACCGCCGTCGCCACCGGCAGGCCGTGCAGCAGACGGTGGATCGCCCGTACGCGCAGTGGATAGCGTGCCGTGTCCACCAGCAGCACGAGACCGTAGGCCCAGGGTCCCGCGCCCTCGTGCTCCTCGCGCAGCCGCAGGTACGTCGCCCAGCGGTGGTGCCCGTCGGCGATCAGCGCCTGGTGGCGTGCGAGACCGTGGCTGATCGCGGCCTGCTCGGCGGGGTCGGTGACCGACCACAGCCGGTGCGCGAAGCCGTCCTCCGTGGTCGTCGCGAGCAGCGGGGCGCGCTCCCGAACACGGTCGAGGACGGCCGCGGTCTCGTCGGCGTCCTCGCCCTGGTAGGTGAGCAGCAGCGGTTCCAGATTGGTCGCCGTGGTCCGCATGAGGTCGGCGCGGTCCTCGACGATGTCGTCCATCACGTCCTCGTGGGGGAGCACCACGCCGTCCGCCGGCGGGGACAGGGCGAGGGCCCCGATCACTCCGCGCTGGAGGATGCCGTCGCCGTACTGCTCGTAGACGTACAGCGCCGGTTCGGGGTCCGCGGCGAGCACGCCGTCGGCGAGCCAGCGTTCCAGGGTCCGCGCGGCCTGCCGGTGCCGGCTCGCGGGGGTGGGTCCCTGAGGGAGGATCAGCCGGACGATGTTGTGCGGATCCGCCGACTCCAGGTGGTGCAGCCCGTCGGGGCGTACCACGACGTCGTACGGCGGTGAGGTCACGGCGGACAGGCCGGTCACCAGCCCGGGGACGTAGCGCACGCCCCGGAACGCCGTGAGCCGCAGCCCCTTCCCGCCCGGACCTGTCATGTTCATCAGTGCATCGTATGTGCGCGGGGGCCATGAGCGATGATCGGGTGAGCAGCCGGAGCAAGGAGTACGAGCGATGAGTCAGCGGAACAGGACCAGGCCCGGCGGCAGCGCGACCGCCCTGAGCGCGGCGTACGACACGGCGCTGCTCGACCTGGACGGAGTCGTGTACACGGGCGGTGACGCGGTGGAGCACGCCGTGGACGCGCTCGCGGCGGCGCGCGGGACGGGCATGCGGCTCGCGTACGTCACCAACAACGCGCTGAGGCCGCCGGAGGCCGTCGCGGAGCACCTGACGGAGCTCGGTGTGCCCGCCGGGGCCGAGGACGTGATCACCTCCGCGCAGGCCGTGGCCCGGCTGATCGCGGACCAGTTGCCCGAGGGCTCGAAGGTGCTGGTGATCGGCGGCGAGGGGTTGCGGCTCGCGCTGCGCGAGCGGGGTCTCGTCCCGGTGGACTCCGCGCAGGACGGCCCGGCCGCGGTGGCGCAGGGCTACGGCGGTCCCGACATGGTGTGGCGGCGTTTCTGGGAGGCGTGCGCGGCGATCAACGCCGGAGCGCCGTGGTTCGCCTCCAACACGGATCTGACCATTCCGAGCCCGCGCGGCATCGTGCCGGGCAACGGCGCGGCCGTGGAGGTCGTACGGATCGCCACGGGGGCCGAGCCGCAGGTCGCGGGCAAGCCGCTGCCGCCGATGCACCGGGAGACCGTCCTGCGGACCGGCGCGCGTCGGCCGCTCGTGGTGGGGGACCGGCTGGACACCGACATCGAGGGCGCGTTCAACGGTGACGTGGACTCCCTGCTGGTCCTGACCGGCGTGACGGACGCCCGAAAGCTCCTGGCGGCGGAGCCCCGGCACCGTCCGACGTATGTGGACGCGGACCTGCGGGGCCTGCTGACCGGGCAGCCCGAGGTCGTCGACGCGCAGGACGGCGCGTTCCGGTGCGGCCGGTGGACGGCCTCGGTGAGCGCCGGCGCGCTCGTCCTCGACGACGACGGCGGGGAGGACGAGCGCGGGGACGGTGACGCTACGGGCGGGACGGACGGGCGGGCCGGTCAGGATCGCGACCGCGAGGCGATGGACGGGCTGCGCGCGCTGTGCGCCGCGGCCTGGACCCACGCGGGCGACGGCGCCTGCGACCTCGACCCGGCCAAGGCGCTGGAGCGGCTGGGTCAGTAGGCGGTGTGTGCCTGCGGGCGGCTGTGCCCCTCGCCGCGGCAGGTTCTGCCGTGCGGGGCGGTGCGGTGGATCGTGGGTGAGCGGGCAGAGGGCGGGGAGGGTGCCGCGGGGGCCCGCGTGCCGGACTCCGGCGTACACACCCCGTCGAGACGGACAACAGGATAGGCTAGCCTAACCTTCGTGTTGGTCGAGAGCCCCCCAGAACAGAGTGGTGCGCCGGTCGCCGCCGCGCCGCCCCGCGGACGGCGGGCGGTGCGCGGCGCGGGTCTGGCCGCCGCCGTCGTCCTGCTGGCGGCCGTGTGCGTCGCGAGTGTCGCCGTCGGCGCCAAATCCATGCCGATCGGCGATGTCTGGCATGGATTGTTCGCGTCCACCGGCGGTCGCAACGACATCATCGTCAGCGAGGTCCGCGTCCCGCGCACGGTGCTCGGCCTGCTCGCGGGCGTCGCGCTCGGTCTCGCGGGTGCGGTGATGCAGGCGCTCACCCGCAACCCCCTCGCCGAGCCCGGTCTGCTCGGGGTCAACGCGGGCGCGGCCGCGGCCGTCGTCTCGGCCATCAGCTTCCTCGGCGTCAACTCCTTCACCGGGTACGTGTGGTTCGCGTTCCTGGGCGCCGCCGTCGTCTCCGCCGCCGTGTACGTGCTGGGCGGCAGCCGCAGCGCGACACCCGTACGGCTCGCTCTCGCCGGTACGGCGGCCAGCGCGGCGCTCTACGGGTACGTCAACGCGGTGCAGCTGCTCAACACCGCGGCCCTCGACCAGATCCGGTTCTGGACGGTCGGGTCGCTCGCCTCCGCCGACATGTCGACCATCCGGAAGATGTGGCCGTTCATCGCCGCCGGGACCGTGCTCTCCCTGCTGATCGCGCGGCCGCTCAACGCCATGGAGATGGGTGACGACACCGCCCGCGCGCTCGGCGCCCACCTCACCCGTACCCGCGTCCTCGCGATGGCGGCCGTGACGCTGCTGTGCGGCGCGGCGACCGCCGCCTGCGGCCCGATCGTCTTCGTCGGCCTGATGGTGCCTCACCTGGTGCGCGGTATCACCGGGCCGGACATGCGCTGGATCCTGCCGTACGCGGCGGTCCTCGCGCCCGTCCTGCTGCTCGGCTCGGACGTCGTCGGCCGGGTCGTGGCACGGCCCTCCGAGGTCCAGGTGGGCATCGTCACCGCGCTGATCGGCGGGCCGGTCTTCATCTATCTCGTACGGCGCAGGAAGATGGTGAAGCTGTGACCGGGCCCGTTCCCACCCCGTCCTCCTCACGGGACGCCTCCGGGCCGGACCCGGCCGGATCCGCCCCTCGCCCTCGCGGGGTTCGGGCCCTGCGCACACCGGGCGGTCTCGTGTCCGTGCGCGTCGAGATCAGGGCCGCGCTCGTCCTGCTGCTGCTGGCAGCCGCCGCACTCCTCGCGGGGGTGATCGTCATCGGCAGCGGCGACTACCCGATGTCGCCCGCCACCGTGCTGAGCACCCTGACCGGTGGCGGCACCACCGCGCAGGAGTTCATCGTCCAGGACCTCCGGCTGCCGCGCGCCCTCGTCGGGCTGCTCGTCGGTGCCGCACTGGGCATCGGCGGCGCGGTCTTCCAGTCCGTCACCCGCAACCCGCTCGGCAGCCCCGACGTCATCGGGTTCGGCCAGGGCGCCACGGTCGGCGCGCTCGCCGCGATCGTCCTCTTCCACGGCGGGGCCGCGGGGACCGCGGCCGGCGCCGTCGTCGGCGGGCTCGTCACCGGCGCCGGCATCTACCTGCTGGCGTGGAGGCGGGGCGTGCACGGCTACCGGCTCGTCCTCGTCGGCATCGGCGTCGCCGCGATGCTCACGGCCGTCTCCCAGTACCTCATCACCAAGGCCGACATCGTCGACGCGACCCGCGCCGTGCTGTGGATGACGGGGACCCTCGACGGCTCCGACTGGGGTCAGGTGTGGCCGCTCCTCGCCATCAGCGCGGTCCTCGTCCCGCTGATCCTCGGGCACGGCAGGCGGCTGCGGATGATGGAGATGGGCGACGACGCGGCGTACGCGCTCGGTGTGCCCGTCCAGCGCACCCGCATCCTGCTGATGGCGTGCGCGGTGCTGCTGGTCGCCGCCTCGGCCGCGGCGGCGGGACCCATCACCTTCGTCTCGCTCAGCGCGCCCCAGCTCGCCCGCAGGATCACGCGTGCGCCGGGCCCCAACCTCGCCGCGTCGGCGGCGATGGGCGCGGTGCTGCTGTGCGCCGCCGACCTGCTGGCCACGCACGCCTTCGGCAGCACCCAGCTGCCCGCCGGTGTGGTCACCGCCGTGGTCGGCGGCCTCTACCTGCTCTGGCTGCTGATCACGGAGCGCAAGGCGGGCCGGATATGAAGCGCCGGTCCTTGACCCCGGCGCCCGGCTCCGGCGCCCACCGGCCCGACCAGCCCCACCCGCCCGCTCAAGCCGCCAGGCCCGCCCGGCCCGGCGGGCACCCCGAGCCCTCCAGGAGTACGACGATGCAGCGCCTCACCGCGGAGTCCGTGACCCTCGGCTACGACCACCGGGTCATCTCCCGTGACCTCTCCCTGGAGATACCCGACCATTCCTTCACCGTCGTCGTCGGCCCCAACGCCTGCGGCAAGTCGACGCTGCTGCGTGCCCTGTCACGGATGCTCAGGCCGCAGGAGGGCCGGGTCCTGCTCGACGGGTCGGCGATCCACACCATGCCGGCGAAGAAGGTGGCCAAGACGCTCGGCCTGCTGCCGCAGTCGTCCACAGCCCCCGACGGCATCACCGTCGCCGACCTGGTCGCGCGGGGCCGCTACCCGCACCAGGGCCTGTTGCGGCAGTGGTCCCCCGAGGACGAACGGGTCGTGCACGAGTCGATGGCGGCCACGCGCATCGCCGAACTCGCCGAGCGGTACGTGGACGAGCTGTCCGGCGGCCAGCGCCAGCGCGTGTGGATCGCCATGGCGCTCGCGCAGCAGACACCGCTGCTGCTGCTCGACGAGCCCACTACCTTCCTGGACATCCAGCACCAGATCGATGTGCTCGACCTGTGCGCGGAACTGCACGAGACGCAGGGCCGTACGCTCGTCGCCGTCCTGCACGACCTCAATCACGCCGCCCGCTACGCGACGCATCTGATCGCGATGCGGGACGGGAAGGTCGTCGCGGAGGGTGCGCCCGCGGATGTCGTCACCGCGCCGCTCGTCGAGCGGGTGTTCGGGCTGCGCTGCCAGGTCATCGACGATCCGGAGACCGGCACCCCGCTGGTCGTGCCGGCGGCGCGGCGGGCGCGCGCGGCAGCGGCCCAGGAGCCCCGGCGGGCCGGGGCCGCCTCGCTACAGCAGTGACCGCAGGCGCAGCAGGTCGAGAAAGGCCGCCTCGAACCTGACCCGGCCGGAGCCCCACGCCGCGGCGAAGTTCAGCCGCCCCTGAACCAGTGCCACCAGGTCGTCACCGGCCATGGCGAGTCTGATCTGCGCGCGGTTCGCCGGCGCTCCGTCCTGCACGGCCTCGTCGACCTCGATCGTGCCGCGCCGCAGCCGCCCCGTGAACGTGATGTCGAGGTCCGTGATGTGGCAGCTCAGCGAGCGGTCGAGGTCCGCGGCCCCGCGCACGTCGCCGTTCGCGCCCGCGAGGCTCTCCGCGAGCCGGTCGAGCGCGCTCCTGCACTCCTGCGAGGTCGCCATGGTGATCGACGGTACCCGAGCCGATCGCGGTAGCGTTCCGCCATGAGCGAGATGATCCCCGGCCCCGGCCCCCAGGACCCGGTGCGCCACGGCGGTCCCGGTGCCCCGGGGCGCCCCGGCCCAGGGCCCGTACCGCCGCCCGTACCGTCCGACGGGGCGCTGGGGAGCGGGGCCGCGGGGGCCGCGTCGCGCGCGGGGGTCCCGCAACCCGGTGGCGCCGCGGAGGCCCCGGACGCGGCAGGCCCGCAGCGCCGCGCGGCGGAGCCCGGTGGGCCCGCCCCTCTCGGTGTGGAGCGCGCGTCGACCGGCGAACCGCGGGTCGACGCCCGGCTCGCCCGTCTCGCCGACGCCGACCACCTCCCCACCGACGGGCATATCGAGGTGTACGAGGATGTTCACCAGGGGCTGCGTGACGCGCTCAGTGCGCTGGACGCCCGCCCCGCACCACCCGTGTACGACCACAGGAGCTGAAACCCACGTGGCAGGACTGGCCCGCCGACGTCTCGACGCCGAGTTGGTACGGCGAGAGCTGGCGCGCTCGCGCGAACACGCTTCCCAGCTCATCGCCGCCGGCCGCGTCACCGTCGGCGGCATGACCGCGACGAAGCCGGCGACCCAGGTCGAGACCAGCGCGGCCGTCGTCGTCACCGAGGACACGGCCGACCCCGGGTACGCCTCGCGCGGCGGCCACAAGCTGGCCGGCGCGCTCGCCGTGTTCGGCCCGCTCGGACTCGCCGTCGAGGGGCGCCGGGCGCTCGACGCGGGGGCGTCCACCGGCGGCTTCACCGACGTGCTGCTGCGCTCCGGGGCCGCCCACGTGATCGCTGTCGACGTCGGGTACGGCCAGCTCGTGTGGGCGCTCCAGAACGACGAGCGGGTGACGGTCATGGACCGCACGAACGTGCGAGAGCTGACGCTCGACGCGATCGGGGGGATCCCCGTCGACCTCGTCGTGGGCGACCTGTCCTTCATCCCGCTGGGCCTGGTACTGCCCGCCCTCGCGGCCTGTGCGGCGCCCGGCGCCGACCTGGTGCTGATGGTGAAGCCGCAGTTCGAGGTCGGCAAGGAGCGCCTCGGCAGTGGCGGGGTCGTCCGCAGCCCCGGGCTGCGGACCGAGGCGGTGACGGGCGTCGCGCGGCGCGCGGCGGGCCTCGGACTGGGCGTACGGGGCGTCACGGCGAGCCCGTTGCCCGGGCCTTCCGGCAATGTCGAGTACTTCCTGTGGCTGCGGGCGGACGCGCCCCCGCTCGACCCGGCAGACGCGGAACGCGCGGTTTCGGAGGGACCCCAGTGACCGCTTCGGCACAGGGCCGGGCGTCGGAGCCCGGCCGTACGGTCTTCCTGCTCGCGCACACCGGCAGAGCCGCCGCCGTGCGCAGCGCGGAACTCGTCGTCAACGCGCTGGTGGCCAACGGCATCGGCGTACGGGTACTGCGGGCCGAGGCGGCGGACCTGCCGCCGCTGCCCGCCTCCGTGCGCACCGTCGAGGACGCCACGCCCGACGTCCTGGACGGTTGCGAACTGCTGATCGTCCTCGGCGGCGACGGGACGCTGCTGCGAGGCGCGGCCTTCGCCCGCGCCTCCGGCGTGCCCATGCTCGGCGTCAACCTGGGCCGCGTCGGCTTCCTCGCCGAGGCGGAGCGCGACGACCTCGCGCGCGTCGTGGACCGGGTCGTCGGCCGCTCGTACGACGTCGAGGAGCGGATGACGATCGACGTCGTCGTGCACAACAACGGCGACATAGTGCACACGGACTGGGCGCTCAACGAGGCAGCCGTGCAGAAGGTGTCGCCCGAGCGCATGCTGGAGGTCGTCCTGGAGATCGACGGCCGTCCGGTCACCGGCTTCGGCTGCGACGGCATCGTCTGCGCGACCCCGACCGGCTCGACGGCGTACGCGTTCTCGGCGGGCGGGCCCGTCGTCTGGCCGGACGTCGAAGCCCTCCTGATGGTCCCGATCAGCGCGCACGCGCTGTTCGCCAAGCCACTCGTCACCTCACCGACCACGGTCCTGGCCGTGGAGGTGCAGGCGGACGGGCCCCACGGGGTCCTGTGGTGCGACGGCCGCAGGACCGTCGAGCTGCCCGCGGGCGCGCGCGTGGAGGTGCGGCGTGGCGCCGTGCCGGTCCGGCTCGCGCGGCTGCACCACGCGTCGTTCACGGACCGGCTGGTCGCGAAATTCGCACTCCCGGTCTCCGGGTGGCGGGGCGCGCCGAGCTGACGCGGGACCCGTGACGTGGCGGTCGCGGGCCCCCACCTCGTATGGTCATGACCGTGTTGGAGGAAATGCGGATACGGTCGCTCGGTGTCATCGACGACGCCGTGGTCGAGCTGTCGCCCGGCTTCACGGCCGTGACGGGTGAGACCGGCGCCGGTAAGACCATGGTCGTCACCAGCCTCGCGCTGCTGCTCGGCGGGCGTGCCGACGCCGGGCTCGTACGGATCGGCGCCAAGGCCGCCGTCGTGGAGGGCCGGCTCAGACTGCCGCCCGGCGACCCGGTCTCGGCCCGGGCCGAGGAGGCGGGCGCGGAACTGGACGACGGTGCGCTGCTGATCAGCAGAACCGTCTCCGCCGAAGGGCGCTCCCGGGCGCACCTCGGGGGCAGATCCGTGCCGGTGGGGCTGCTCGGCGAACTCGCCGACGACCTCGTCGCCGTGCACGGCCAGACCGACCAGCAGGGGCTGCTGCGCCCGGCCCGGCAGCGCGGCGCGCTCGACCGCTACGCGGGCGGCGCGGTGTCCGTACCGCACGAGAAGTACCTCGGCGCGTACCGGCGGCTGCGGGACGTCGCCGCGGAGCTGGACGAACTGACCACCCGGGCCCGCGAGCGGGCCCAGGAGGCCGACCTGCTGCGCTTCGGGCTCGGCGAGATCGCCGCCGTGGAACCCGTCGCGGGCGAGGACACGGAGCTCTCGGCGGAGGCCGAGCGGCTCGGCAACGCGGAGGCGCTCGCGTCCGCCGCGTCCGTCGCGCACGCCGCGCTGGCTGGCGTGCCGGAGGACCCGGAGGCCGTCGACGCGACGACGCTCGTCGGGGCGGCCGGCCGCGCCCTGGACGCCGTACGCGCACACGACCCCGTCCTCGGCGCACTCGCCGAACGGATGGGGGAGCTGTCCATCCTGCTCACCGACGTGGCGGGCGAACTCGCGGGATACGCCGACAACCTGGACGCGGACCCGTTGCGGCTCGCGGCGGTCGAGGAACGGCGGGCCGCTCTGACCTCGCTCACCAGGAAGTACGGCGCGGACATCACGGCTGTCCTCGCCTGGGCCGAGACGAGCGCGGCGCGGCTGACCGAGCTGGAGGGGGACGACGACCGGATCGGCGAACTGGCGGCCGAACGCGACGTGCTGCGCGACGAACTGTCCGGACTCGCCCAGGCCCTCACCGACGCCCGCGCGGAGGCCGCCGAGCGGTTCGCGGCGGCCGTCACCGAGGAGCTGGCGTCGCTGGCGATGCCGCACGCGCGGGTGTCCTTCGCGATCAGCCAGGTGCCGGCCGAGGACGGCATCGAGGTCGACGGGCGCACGGTCGCGTACGGAGCGCACGGGGCGGACGAGGTGGAGCTGCTGCTCGCCCCGCACCCCGGCGCCCAGCCCCGGCCCATCGCGCGCGGCGCGTCCGGCGGTGAGCTGTCGCGGGTCATGCTCGCGGTGGAGGTCGTGTTCGCGGGCTCCGACCCGGTGCCCACGTACCTCTTCGACGAGGTCGACGCGGGCGTCGGCGGCAAGGCCGCCGTGGAGGTGGGCCGGCGCCTCGCCAAGCTCGCCAGGTCGGCGCAGGTCGTGGTGGTCACGCACCTGCCCCAGGTGGCGGCCTTCGCGGACCGGCAGTTGCTGGTGGAGAAGACGAACGACGGGTCGGTCACGCGGTCCGGGGTCACGGTGCTGGAGGGCGAGGACCGGGTGCGGGAACTGTCCCGGATGCTCGCGGGCCAGTCCGACTCGTCCTCGGCCAGGGCCCACGCGGAGGAACTCCTGGCGGCCGCGCGGGACGACGCGTAACGCGGGGACGGGATCCGGGACGCCGGGCCCGGGCACATCCTGCCGGGACCGGCGGGCGCCGTGACGGACAGGCGCCGGGACGGCCAGGTGTCGAGAGGGACCGGCCGCGGGACGGACCCGACGCCGCCCACCACCGCCACGGCCGTCCCGGGCCGGCGGACTTCGGGGCCGGCCCCGGGCGATCGCCCGCGGCGGGGCCCGGGAGCGGTCCCCGGCCCCGGGGTTCGTACAGTGACGTCCATGGTCGTCGCGCGTGTGCCCCGCAGCCTTGCCCTGGGAGTGTCGTACGGGCTCTCCCGGGTCTTCGGGCAGGCCCTGCCGGGGGCCCTCGCCGCGGGCGCCGTGGACCCGGCCGCCGGGGCCGCGGTCGTGGGCGCCGCGCTAGCGCCCCGCGTGCCGGGGGCGCTCGTCGCCGGCGCCGTCGTCGCCGGGGTGCTCATGAAGCGGCGGCCACTCGACCGGGCGCTCGCCGCCGTCGTCATCGCCGGAGCCGCCCACTGCGTGCGCCTCGTGGACCGCCGGCCCGGCCGGGCGGTGCTGGCCACCGCCGCGTTCGCCGCGCCCGGCCTGCTGCGGCGGGACGGGGCGCTCGCCGCGGTGCCGCTCGGCGCGGCCTGCGCCGTCGTGGTGGACGACCTCGCCGAGGAGAGCACCCTCGGCGCGAGCGGCGCGTACGCGCTCGGCGCGGCCCTCGGCGTGGCGGTCGTCGCGACCAACGGGCGGTTCGGACTTGCCGCGCACGCCCTGGGAGCCGCGGCCGGGACGGCGTACGGTGAGTGGTCCGCCCTTCACCCGAACGGGTGATCCGGTCGGCAGGGTGGCGGGCCGGCGAGCTGGCATCCTTGAGAGCGATTCCGCATCCGATCTCGAACCCGGGAGTCCCGACAGGTGGCACCGCTGCGTACGGTCCAGGTGCTCGGCGGCGGCAGCGCCGGCAGCAGCGCGCACGTCAGGTCCCTCGCGGGGGGACTGGTCGCCCGCGGTGTACGGGTGACGGTGTGCGCGCCCGACGACGTCGAGCGGGCCTACGACTTCCACGCCTGCGGTGCCCGGCACCTCCCTGTGCCGCGCCGCGGTGATCCGGTGTCGGTGGCAGCGCTGCGCGCCGCCTGCGCGGGGGCCGACGTCGTGCACGCGCACGGGCTGCACGCGGCGGCCAGGACCGCCTTCGCCCTCGGCGGCCGGCCCGTGCCGCTGGTCGTCACCTGGCACACCCGCGCGGTCGGGGACGGCGCTCGCGGAGCGCTTGCCGGGTTGCTGGAGCGAAGGGCCCTGCGCGCGGCGTCCGTGGTGTTCGCGACCTCGTCCGACCTGGTCGACACGGCCCGCTCCCGGGGCGCCCGTGACGTGCGGCTCGCGCCGCTCGCCGTGCCGGCCCCGCGGCCGCCGGGCGCGATGGGCGCCGACAGCAAGGCGCGCGCCGAACTCGGCGCCGTGGAGCGGCCCCTGGTGATGGCGGTCGGCAGCCTCGTGCCGGAGCGTGGCCACGACGTCCTGCTGGACGCGGTGGCGTTGTGGCGCACGCACGGCCTCGACCCGCTGCCGCTTGTGGTTGTCGCGGGCGAGGGACGCCAGCGGGCGGCCCTCCAACGCCGCGTCGACCGCGAGGACTTGCCGGTCCTCTTCCTCGGCAGCCGCGAGGACGTCGCCGATCTGCTCGCCGCCGCCGACGTGGCCGTGCTGCCCAGTCGCTGGGAGTCCCGTTCCCTGCTCGCCCAGGAGGCCCTGCGGATCGGGGTGCCGCTCGTCGCCACCGCCGTGGGCGGTGTGCCCGAACTGGTGGGCCGCGCCGCGGAGCTCGTACCGTACGGAGACCCCGGGGCCCTGTCCGTGGCGCTGATGCGGCTGCTCGCCGACCCGGGGCGGCGGGCCGAACTCGCGGGCGCCGGGCGGGCGCAGGCCGCGACCTGGCCCACCGAGGACGAGACGGTCACCCAGGTCCTCAGCGTCTACGACGAACTGGTCCACCCGCTCGGCGCGTAGCCGCTTCCCGGCGCCCGCGCGGGGGCTGCGCGCCCCCGGACCGGCTCGGGGTCCGTCAGGGCGTGTGGGGGCGCGCCCGCAGGGCCAGGCTCAGCGTCAGCACGGTCCCCGGGTCGTCCAGGTCGCGGCCCAGCAACTCCCCGATACGCGCGAGCCTGTTGTAGAGGGTCTGCCGGTTCAGGTGCAGCGCGCGGGCCGTCTCCGCCTTGCGGCCCGCGTGGGCGAGGTAGGTCTCCAGCGTCGCCAGCAGCGCGGGCCGCGCGGTCCTGTCGTGCGCCAGCAGCGGGCCGATCGCGCGCTCCACGAAGGCCGCCAGGTCCGGGTGTTCGCGCAGCCGCCACAGCAGCAGGTCGATGTCGAGTCCGCGCGCGTCGTACCAGAGCCGGTCACCGGGCCCGTGCGCCGCCGCGGCCGTCTGAGCCGCGTGGCGCAGCCCCGCGCCCGCCGCCGCCCAGCCGCCCGCCATGCCGACGACGACCACCGGAGGAGCGGAGCCCGTCCGTTCCAGGCCCGCCCGCTCGACCCCGGCGCGCAGCGCCGTCGCGACCCGGTCCGCCACCGCCGCGCGCTCCGGCTCCGCGCGCAGTCCCAGCAGCAGCGGCACCCGGCCCTCCACCGGCCGCACCCCGAGCAGCACCGGCACACCCACGGAGGTGAGTTCCTCCAGCACGGCCCGCGCCAGCACCGCCCAGTTGCCGGACGGGGCCGGCTCCGGGGCGAGCCGCATCACCACCGGCAGCAGCGGCCCCGCGCCCGGCCGGAAGCCGAGCACCCCGGCCCGGCCCGGAGCGTCCTCGGGCCGGACGCGGCCCTCCGCGAGGTCCGTGAGGAAATCGCCCCTGCCGCGTGCCGCGAGCTCCTCCTCCAGGCGTGCCTGCATCAGCACCACCGCCAGGGTGCCCGCCGCCCGCTCGGCCGCCAGCCGGTGCACCTGGGTGAGCGGCGCCGACACGGCCGGCATCACCAGGCGCGCCCGTACGGCCCCGGTGCCCTGCCCGCCGCCCGCCACGTCCACCAGTACCGATCCGGCGGGCGGGCCCGACCTGCGGGCCGCCGGCGCGCCCCGCAGGCTCTGCCAGACGTCCAGCGGGGCGGCGGCCGGCGTGGCACCCGGCGCGGTCCCCGGCGCCGCCGCGTACAGCAACTGCCCCTCGGCACTCTCCAGGAAGACGGGCCCGGCGCGGAAGTCCGCGAGGATCCGCAGGACCCGGGGGATGCCGCCGCCCCCGAGGAGCGCCTGCGTACAGCGGCGGTGCACCTCCTCCGCCTGCCGCAGCAGCGCGTAGTGGCTGTTGACGATCTCGGTGTGCACCTCCTCCGTCACCGACACGAACGCGACCTCGCGGTGCAGCTGCACGAGGGGGAGCCGCGCCGCGCGGGCCGTCTCGACCAAGGTCTCCGGCAGCCGCTCGAAGCGCGCTCCGAGCTCCACCACCAGCGCGGCGATGCCGCGTTCCGCGAGGCGCCGCACGAACGCGCGCTGATCGGCCGGGCGGGTGCCGAGCCCGAGCCCCGTCGTCAGCAGCAGCTCACCGCCCTTGAGGAGCGAGGCGATGTTCGGCACCTCACCCGCGTGCACCCAGCGCACCGTACGGTCGAGATGCTCGGCGCCCACGACGACTTCGGGCAGGCCGCCGCGCAGTCCCGGCAGGTCCAGAGCCTGCCGTACGGTGATGCCGCCCTGAGCCTCCATGCCGGGACCCTACCCGCGGGCCCGCGGGTGGGGACATCCCCCTCGGGCGCCCGGCGCGGAACGCCCGATGCGGTATCCGAGCGTGCGTGCCGGGCGCCCGTCCGGACGTCCCGGGTCCGTCCGGACGCCCCAGGCAGCGGGCCTCCG
Source organism: Streptomyces sp. NBC_01497 (assembly GCF_036250695.1). Taxonomy (NCBI): domain Bacteria; kingdom Bacillati; phylum Actinomycetota; class Actinomycetes; order Kitasatosporales; family Streptomycetaceae; genus Streptomyces; species Streptomyces sp. NBC_01497. Next base: position 6,494,494 of record NZ_CP109427.1, read on the forward strand.
TCCCACCGCGGTGCCTGCCCGGTGAATCATGGAGCCGGTACATCCGACCGAGGGTCCGAGGCAGCCGGCAAGCAGGTCCGCCGCCGTGCGTCCCTCCGCCAGTGGAACGAGAACGACATGCCTCTCAGCGGCACCTACCAGCCGAGCCCGGACCGGTTCGCGAGCGACCAGGTCGCGTTGTACGAGAGCTCAGGGGGCACGGCGGGAACGACGCTCCAGGGCAGGCCCGTGATCATCCTCACCAGCCTCGGCGCCAGGAGCGGCAAGATCCGCAAGACCCCGCTGATGCGGGTGGAGCACGCAGGGACGTACGCCGTGGTGGCCTCGCAGGGCGGTGCGCCCCAGCACCCCACCTGGTACCACAACCTGGTCGCGCATCCGGGGGCCGAGCTCCAGGACGGCGCGGTGCGCCAGGACGTGACGGCCCGCAGGGCCGAGGGCGAGGAGCGGGACCTGTGGTGGTCCCGCGCGGTCGAGGCGTGGCCGGACTACGCCGAATACCAGACGCAGACGGACCGGGTGATCCCCGTCTTCGTGCTGGAGCCGGCGGCCGACGCCGGCTGACTCCGGGCGTCACGGGCGGGGCCGGCGGGGCCCTGCCCCCATACGAGGGGCGGCGAGGGCCACGGGAGGCGCGGCCCGGGCCGCTCCGGGGCGTGCGCACCGCAACCGCACGCACGCCCGTGGCCGTTCGATCCCCGGCCCCGTGAGCGGCCCCGGCCTCCTGCAGGTTCTCGTTCCCCATGTTCTCTGGCAGAGCCCTGACCAGTGGATTTCATGGTCATCTCACTCCGTGGCCACTGGTCGTCATCCACTGGCCGTGTCCGTTTCCTCATGCGGTGGTCGGGGCAGCGCACCGGCGGCAGCGCAGGGTCTCGACAGCGCCGTTATGGCGTGCAGTCCTCAAGCAGCGCTCATCCGTGCGCGGTCGTCGCGTCACGGGCGGGGCCGCGTGGCGAAGTCCGCCGCGCCCAGGCCGGCGGCGAGTTCGGCAACTGCCTCCCGGATGCGGGCCGGCAGGCCGATGGGGTCCGGCTGGTCGGTCCAGCGTTCGAACGCGGTGCGGAAGATGGCGACGCCGACCTCCGCGAGCAGCGTCGCCTCCGATGCGGCGGTGCCTCGGTCCCGCAACGCGTCCGCCACCGCGTCGGTCACGGCGGCGAACTTGGTGCGTCCCCGTTCCTGCAGCTCCGGGCTGGCCCGGACGACCGCGCGCCGTTGCGCGGCGAGCGGGGCCTGGCCGGCCAGCCCGCCGGCGACCTCCACGAGAGCGGTCAGGAGGGCCCCGAAGGACGAGAGGGTGTCGTCAGCGTTGCGGACGGAGCGGGCGAGGACCACCGGAAGTTGTTCGGATCCGGCAAACAGCACGTCCCGCTTGTCCGTGAAGTAACGGGAGAACGAGCGCCGGGTCAGCCCGGCCCGCTCGGTGATCTCCGTGACGGTGACGTTGTCGTACCCATGCTCAAGGAACAGCTCCAGCGCTGCCTCGCGGAGCCGGTCCTCGGCGCGTGATTCCCATCGCGGCATGGCCCCCATCATACCAGTGATGACTCAGTGAGCCATCATCACTGCTACGCTGACGACTCAGTGAGTCGTCACTGTTCGAGGCATAGGAGTACGCATCATGGCTCTTTCAGGCCAGCGCATCGTCATCATCGGCGGCAGTTCAGGGATGGGACTGGCCGCGGCCCGCGCCGCAGCCGCGGCCGGGGCGGCAGTCACGATCGCTTCGAGCGACCAGGGGCGTCTGACGGCCGCTCTCGCGGAGTTGCCGGACACCTGCGACGGGGCCGTCGTCAACACCCGCAACGAGGCTGACATCGCTGCCCTGTTCGCCCGCGTCGGCGAGCTCGACCACGTGGTTTACACAGCCGGTGACGCTGTGCGTCCGCAGCCGCTGGCAGACCTAAAGCTCGACGCCGCCCGGGAGCTGTTCGAGGTCCGCTTCTGGGGAGCCGTCGCCGCGGTCAAGCACGCGGCACGGCGCGTCCGGCCGGGAGGCTCGATCGTGCTGACGTCCGGGACGGTCGCTGTTCGCCCCGTACCCGGTGCGGCGCTCGCGGCCGGCGCCGCCGCCGCCACCGAGGGCCTGACGCGAGGGCTGGCTGCCGAGCTCGCCCCGATTCGCGTCAACGCGGTCCGGCCGGGAGCAATTCGGACGCCGCTGTGGGACCCGGTTCCGGAGCCGCAGCGTGCGGCGCTGTTCGCGGCCCTCGCCAATAAAACGCTCACCACGTCGATCGGGGAGGCGGACCAGATCGCCGCGGCACACCTGTACCTGATGGAGAACCGCTTCGTCACCGGAACCGTGCTCACCGTTGACGGAGGCGCCATCCTCGCCGGGAGCTAGGTGTATTGGCCCGTAGGGTCGTTCACGCGCGTGATGGGTGGCCGGCCGTTGGGTGCGGTGTGGCTGCGGTGGTGGTTGCAGGTGAGCGTGATGGGCTGGGCGACGATGTGCCGCACTTCGGGGTGAAGCCGGAGAACATCAGCCGCCCGAGCTCCATCCACGACGCGTAGATCCCATGATCGCCCACGGGGACCGACCAGTGGATGCCCGGGCAGTGCCGCTGCTCCCTGTGCCGGCGGAAGCGCTACGGCCGCCGAAACGCTGGGGTCCGGAGCCGGCCACGCACCCGGACGACGGCCGGGGCGGTCCTGCACACGAAGGGGGGAACCACTGGTCCACGGAGCATGATTTCCATCCCGTGGCCAATTGGCCACCAGGTGGCCATCGCCGATGGAAAGTGACCACGGGTCTGGAAACCCACCCACGCCCGTGGCCGTCCGATCCCCCGCCCCCGTGAGCGGCGCCGGCCACCTCAGCCGGAGTACGCCCCCGACGCGGTCAGCCGCAGGGCCGTGTCGATCAGGGGGACATGGCTGAACGCCTGCGGGAAGTTGCCCACCTGGCGCTGCCCCTGCGGGTCCCACTCCTCGGCGAGCAGCCCCAGGTCGTTGCGCAGGCTCAGCAGCTTCTCGAAGAGCCTGCGTGCCTCGTCCACCCGCCCGATCATGGCGAGGTCGTCGGCCAGCCAGAACGAGCAGGCGAGGAACGCCCCCTCGTCACCCGCCAGGCCGTCCAGGCCCGCCTCGCTGCCCGATGTCGGGTAGCGCATCACGAAGCCGTCCGGGGTGGACAGTTCGCGCTGGATCGCCTCGATCGTGCCGATGACGCGCTTGTCGTCCGGCGGCAGGAAGCCGACCTGCGGGATCAGCAGCAGGGACGCGTCCAGCTCCTGCGAGCCGTACGACTGCGTGAAGGTGTTGCGCTCGTGGTCGAAGCCCTTCTCGCACACGTCGCGGTGGATGTCGTCGCGCAGGTCGCGCCACTTGTCCAGCGGCCCGTCGGCGTCACCCGACTCCAGCAGTTTGATGGTCCGGTCCACGGCCACCCAGGCCATCACCTTCGAGTGCACGAAGTGGCGGCGCGGGCCGCGCACCTCCCAGATGCCCTCGTCGGGCTGGTGCCAGTGCGCCTCCAGGTAGCGGATCAGCTTGAGCTGGAGCACCGACGCGTAGTCGTTGCGCGCGAGGCCGGTCATGTGGGCCAGGTGGAGCGCCTCGGTGACCTCGCCGTACACGTCCAGCTGGAGCTGGTGCGCGGCGTTGTTCCCCACGCGTACGGGCGAGGAACCCTCGTACCCGGGGAGCCAGTCGAGTTCCGCCTCGCCCAACTCCCGCTCGCCGGCGATGCCGTACATGATCTGGAGGTTCTCCGGGTCGCCCGCGACGGCCCGCAGGAGCCACTCGCGCCAGGCGCGGGCCTCCTCGCGGTACCCGGTGCGCAGCAGCGAGGAGAGGGTGATCGCGGCGTCACGCAGCCAGGTGTAGCGGTAGTCCCAGTTGCGTACGCCCCCGATCTCCTCGGGCAGCGACGTCGTCGGCGCGGCGACGATGCCGCCGGTCGGCGCGTACGTCAGTGCCTTCAGCGTGATCAGTGAGCGGACCACGGCCTCCCGGTAGGGCCCGTGGTAGGTGCACTGGCCGACCCAGTCCCGCCAGAAGTCGACCGTCGCGTCGAGCGCCGCCTCGGGCTCCGGCAGGGCCGGCTGCTGGTGGTGCGAGGGCTGCCAGCTGATCGTGAAGGCGACCCGCTCGCCGGGGGAGACGGTGAAGTCGGAGTAGGTCGTCAGGTCCTTGCCGTACGTGTCCGCCGTGGTGTCCAGCCAGACCGAGTCCGGTCCGGCGACGGCGACCGTGCGCTCGCCCACCTTGTGCACCCAGGGGGTGACCCGTCCGTAGCTGAAGCGCATACGGAGCGTGGAGCGCATCGGCACGCGGCCGCTGATCCCCTCCACGACACGGATCAACTGCGGTGCCCCGTCGCGCGGGGGCATGAAATCGGTCACTCTGACCGTTCCACGAGAGGTGTCCCACTCCGATTCCAGGATCAGCGAGTCGCCGACGTAGCGGCGCCGCTGGGCCCGGGGCGGCTTGGAACCCGCAGGAAAAGCGGGTCCCAGTCGCCAGAAACCGTGTTCTTCGGTGCCGAGGAGGGCTGCGAACACGGCATGGGAGTCGAATCGGGGCAGGCACAGCCAGTCGACTGTGCCGTCCCGGCAGACCAGCGCGGCGGTCTGCATGTCTCCGATGAGTGCGTAATCCTCGATGCGCCCTGCCACGTGCATCTCCAGTCCAACGGCCACGTCGCCCCGTGGGGGCTCTTACTACGGTCAAGGGGTCGTTGACGAGCTCTTTTTCCGGGAATACGGGCTGGGGTGGTGCCGTTTGCCGGCCTGACTCGGCAGCGAATGTCCGAGCAGGATACGACGCACCCCGCCCTTCTGTGTCACGCCCACGGCACCATAGGTCCGATGAACGGCTGAGTCACGGCGGGGGAGGCCGGCGTCGGGTGTGACGAGTGGCCGGAAGCAGTCGCTCCCGGTCGCTGTTAGTCTGGTAGCCCGTGGACCGGTGGTCTCCCTCAGGCGTGAAATCCGCAGACAGGGCGCACCGAAGCCGCCGCGACGCCACCCCAGACCGCGACCACGGGAGCCCCCTCTTGGCCATGCCGAACCGATCCTCGACATCCTCGACGACCAAGCACATCTTCGTCACCGGCGGTGTTGCCTCCTCCCTCGGCAAGGGCCTCACCGCCTCCAGCCTCGGAGCGCTGCTCAAGGCGCGGGGTCTCAAGGTCACGATGCAGAAGCTGGACCCGTATCTGAACGTGGACCCCGGCACGATGAACCCGTTCCAGCACGGTGAGGTCTTCGTCACGGACGACGGTGCCGAGACGGACCTGGACGTCGGGCACTACGAGCGCTTCCTCGACGTCGAACTCGACGGCAGCGCCAACGTGACCACCGGGCAGGTCTACTCCACGGTGATCACCAAGGAGCGCCGCGGCGACTACCTCGGCGACACCGTGCAGGTCATCCCGCACATCACGAACGAGATCAAGCACCGCATCCGGCGGATGGCCACCGACGACGTCGACGTGGTCATCACCGAGGTCGGCGGCACCGTGGGGGACATCGAGTCCCAGCCGTTCCTGGAGACGGTCCGTCAGGTGCGGCACGAGGTCGGCCGCGACAACGTCTTCGTCGTGCACATCTCGCTGCTGCCCTACATCGGCCCGTCCGGCGAGCTGAAGACCAAGCCGACACAGCACTCGGTGGCGGCGCTGCGCAGTATCGGTATCCAGCCCGACGCGATCGTGCTGCGCGCGGACCGCGAGGTCCCGCTGCCCATCAAGCGCAAGATCTCGCTGATGTGCGACGTGGACGAGGCGGCCGTGGTCGCCGCGATCGACGCCAAGTCGATCTACGACATCCCCAAGGTGCTGCACGCCGAGGGCCTCGACGCGTATGTCGTGCGCAAGCTGGACCTGCCCTTCCGCGACGTGGACTGGAGGGTCTGGGACGACCTGCTGGACCGGGTGCACAACCCCGACCACGAGGTCACGATCGCGCTCGTCGGCAAGTACATCGACCTGCCGGACGCCTACCTGTCCGTGACGGAGGCCATGCGCGCGGGCGGGTTCGCCAACCGGGCGCGGGTCAATGTGAAGTGGGTGACCTCGGACGAGTGCAAGACGCCCGCGGGCGCCGCGCGCCAGCTCGCCGACGTGGACGGTGTGCTGATTCCCGGCGGATTCGGTGACCGGGGCGTCACGGGGAAGATCGGCGCCATCCAGTACGCGCGGGAGAATCGCATCCCGCTGCTCGGCATCTGCCTGGGCCTCCAGTGCATCGTCATCGAGGCGGCGCGCAACCTCGCGGAGATCCCGGACGCCAACTCCACCGAGTTCGACGCGGGCACCGCGCACCCGGTGATCTCCACGATGGAGGAGCAGCTGGCGTACGTGGAGGGCGCGGGCGACCTCGGCGGCACGATGCGGCTCGGGCTCTACCCGGCGAAGCTCGCCGAGGGCTCGCTGGTGCGCGAGGCGTACGCCGGCGAACCGTACGTCGAGGAGCGCCACCGGCACCGCTACGAGGTCAACAACACCTACCGTGCGGAGCTGGAGAAGAAGGCGGGTCTGGTGTTCTCCGGGACCTCGCCCGACAACAAGCTCGTCGAGTACGTGGAGTACCCGCGCAGCGTCCACCCGTACCTGGTCTCCACCCAGGCGCACCCGGAACTGCGTTCCCGTCCGACCCGGCCGCACCCGCTGTTCGCGGGTCTGGTCAAGGCCGCGGTCGCGCGCAAGCTCGGCACGGACAGCTAGCCGCGAGGTGACCCGCCGAGCGGCGGGTCACCGGGCGATACGGTGGAACCGGGGCGTACGGATCGGACAGATCCGGCGCCCCGGTTGTCCGTTTCACCGGCTACGTGTGGAGGGCCGTTTCATGACCGTCAAGGATGCCCACGAGGAGTGGCGGGTCACCGGGACCGCGAGGCCGTTCCGCGGCCACAAGACCAGCGTCCGCACGGACGAGGTGGTCATGCCGGACGGCGCGGTCGTCTCCCGTGACTACCAGGTGCACCCCGGCTCCGTCGCGATCCTCGCGCTCGACGACGACGGCCGGGTCGTCGTACTGCGCCAGTACCGCCATCCCGTACGGCACAAGCTGTGGGAGATCCCGGCCGGCCTGCTAGACGTCGAGGGCGAGAACCCGCTGCACGCGGCGCAGCGCGAGCTGTACGAGGAGGCCCACGTCAAGGCGGGGGACTGGCGGGTGCTCGTGGACATGTACACCTCGCCCGGCGGTTCCGACGAGGCGGTGCGCGTGTTCCTCGCGCGCGACCTCGGCGAGGCCGACGGGGAGCGCTTCGAGGTCTCCGAGGAGGAGGCCGACATGGAACTGGCGCGGGTCCCGCTGGGTGAGCTGGTGCGCGGTGTGCTCGCCGGCGATCTCCACAACAGCTGCCTCGCGGTGGGGGTCCTCGCCCTGACGGCCGCTCTCGCCGGCAGTGGCCCGGAGTCGCTGCGCCCGGCGGACGCCCCCTGGCCGGCCCGCCCGTTCACGTCCTGACGCCCCTCCTTGGCGGTGGCGGGCCGCGCCCGGTCCGGGCGCGGCCCGGGACCCGGCGACCGGGCATGGTGGTCGGACTATCGGTTGATCCGATCTGGTGATCCTCCGGGCACGCCCGCCGTTCGCGCCAGGCGAGGTCAACTAGGCTCTGGACGCCCGCGGGGCTCCGTGGGACCGGGTTGTGGTCAGGTGGACGGAGCGTGATCCCGTGACGGATCAGGCGGTGGACGTGAACAGCCCCGACCGGGCCGCCGAGTCCTTCTTCGTGGGTCGCCGTCGCGAGCTGACCGAGCTGCGCGCCGACCTGGAGCGCGCGGGACTCAACACCATCTCCGGCCGCAAGGCCCCGCGCGCCCGCGTCCTGCTCGTCGCGGGACGGCCGGGCTCCGGCCGCAGCGCGCTCGCCGAGGAGATCACCCGGCAACTGCGCGAGCGCTACCCCGGCGGTGTCGTGCGGGCCGCCCTGACGGATCCCGGTGGTGAGCCGGTGCCCGGCGAGCGCTCGGCCCGCGCCGTCCTCGGCGCCCTCGGCATCGAGGCGCCGCCGGGTGAGGACGAGGACGCGCTGACCCAGCGCGTGCGCGAGGCCCTCGCCGCGCGCAAGGCCCTCCTCCTGCTCGACGACGCGCGCGACGCGGAACAGGTCGACCCGCTCGTCCCCGACACCGCCGACTGCCTGGTCGTCGCCGTGTCGCGCGGCCCGCTCACCGGCATCCCCGACGTGCGCCCCTGCACCGTCGGCGGCCTCGACAGCGCCGCCGCCGTGGAACTCCTCGGCCGCCACACCGGCGCCGTGCGCATCACCGTCGACCCGCAGGCCGCCGAGTCGCTGGCCGAGGAGTGCGGCGGCCAGCCCGCCGCGCTGCTGCTGGCCGGAGGCTGGCTGGCCGCCCGCCCCACCGCGTCCGTCGCCGACCTGGCGCGGCGGCTGCGCGAACTGCCGGCCGAGCAGGACGTCCCGGAGGGCGACCGGCCGCTGGCCCGCGCCTTCCGCCTGGCGTACGAGGCCCTGTCGCCGTCCGCCGCGCACGCGCTGCGGTTGCTCACGCTCGCCCCGGCGGGACTCGTCGACGCGCACACGGCGTCGGCGCTCGCCGGCTGCTCCGTGCCGTCCGCCGCCTCGACCCTGCGCGACCTCGCGGGCCTCGGCATGCTCAGGCCCGCGCCCCCCGCCGGCCCCGGGCAGGTGCCCGCGGGGCGGCGGGAGGACGGCACGGACGGCCGGTACGTCCTGCCGGGCTGCCTCGTGCCGCTGCTGCGCGCGCGTTCGGAGCGCCAGGACCGGCCGGGCGAACGCCGGCTCGCCCGGGCCCGCATGCTGGAGCGGACCGTACGGCTGCTGCGGGCCTGCCGGGCGATCACCGAGCCCGAGGGTTCGCCCGCCCGCAAGCAACTCGCCGGGCTGCCCCGCGCGCTGCGCTTCGCCAACACGGCCGCGGCCGGCTCCTGGCTGCGGCTCAACCGGCCCGCGCTGCTCGGCGCGGCCCGCATCGCCGTCGCGGACGGCGAACTCGACACGCTGGCCCGCAGGCTGGTGGCCGCCCTGGTCCGGGCGCTGGCCGCGCACGAGGGCACCGAGGCCGCCGCGCCCGACCTGTACGGGCTGCACCACCTCGTCCTCGACGTCGCCGAGCGGCGGGGGCTGCACCGCGAGCGGGCCGCGGCGCTGCTCAACATCGGCGACCTCGACGCGCGGACCGGACGTACCGAGGCCGCTCTCGCCCGCTACCGGGCCGCGCTGGACGCCGGACGGGCGGCCCGGGACCACTACGCGACGGGCCGCGCGATGGAATCCGTCGGCGGCGCGTACCAGGACCTGAAGGACTGGCACCGGGCCGCCGACTGGTACGGCAGGGCCCTCGCGCAGCGCCTCAGCCGGGGCGAGCGGGCCGACGAGGCGCGGCTGTACGGGCGGCTCGGCGCCGTCCACGCGTACGCGGGCGCCCACGAGGACTCGCTGCGCGAGTGGCGGGCGGCCGTGGCCTGTCACCGGCGCCTGGACGATCTGCCGGGCGTGGCAAGGGCGTTGAGCGAAGTGGCGCGGGTGCTGGAGTTCACCGGCCGTCCGCACGACTCGCTGCGCGTGTGCGAGGAGGCGCTGGAGTGGGCCGTCCTCGCGGAGGACGAGCGGCTGCGGGCCGCCCTGCACCTGCGGCTCGCGGACACCCTGGAGCGGGTGGGGGATCCCGCCGCCGCGGCGCTGCACCGCGGCAGGGCGAATCGGCTGCTGGGCCCGGACGAAGCACGGGCATGAGGCTGGATGGCCTACGAATTCCGTAGCTCATCTCGAAGAGGTTCCTTCATTGCAAGGCTAGACACCGAGAAATCCTTCATTAGACTGAATCTGCCGCGGGTATCCGTGGTGTCGCCCGATGCGTCGTGTCCCTGCCTGTTTTCGGCGCCGATACGTCGATTGCCCGGGTGTGTGTTTCTCCTGGCACCCCTCTGAGTCAAGGACCGTGATCGACGTGAAGGTCGGCATCCCCCGCGAGGTCAAGAACAACGAGTTCCGGGTGGCCATCACCCCGGCCGGCGTGCACGAGCTGGTGCGCCACGGCCACGAGGTCGTCATCGAGCGGGGAGCCGGCGCCGGCTCCTCCATCACCGACGGGGAGTACGCGGCGGCGGGCGCGGCGATCCTGCCCGGGGCCGACGAGGTCTGGGCGGCGGCGGACCTGCTGCTCAAGGTCAAGGAGCCGGTCGCGGAGGAGTACCCGAGGCTCCGCAAGGGCCAGACCCTCTTCACCTACCTCCACCTCGCCGCCTCGCGTGCCTGCACCGACGCGCTGCTCGCCTCCGGCACCACCGCCATCGCCTACGAGACCGTCGAGACCGGCGGCCGCGCGCTGCCCCTGCTGGCCCCCATGTCGGAGGTCGCGGGACGGCTCGCGCCCCAGGTCGGCGCGTACCACCTGATGCGCTCGGCCGGCGGCCGGGGCGTGCTGCCCGGCGGCGTGCCCGGCACGGCGCCCGGCCGCGCGGTGGTCATCGGCGGCGGCGTCTCCGGCTGGAACGCGACCCAGATCGCGGTCGGCATGGGCTTCCACGTGACGCTGCTCGACAAGGACATCAACAAGCTGCGCGAGGCCGACCGGATCTTCGGCACGAAGGTGCAGACGATCGTCTCCAACGCCTTCGAACTCGAACGCGCGGTCGTCGAGGCGGACCTCGTCGTCGGCGCGGTGCTCATCCCCGGCGCGAAGGCGCCGAAGCTCGTCACCAACGACCTCGTGGCGAAGATGAAGCCGGGAAGTGTACTTGTCGACATCGCAATCGATCAGGGTGGTTGCTTCGAGGACTCACGGCCCACCACCCACGCCGAGCCGACCTTCCGCGTGCACGACTCGGTCTTCTACTGCGTGGCCAACATGCCGGGCGCTGTCCCGAACACGTCCACCTACGCGCTGACCAATGCCACACTCCCGTACATCGTGGAGCTCGCCGACCGCGGCTGGCGTGCCGCGCTGCGCCGCGACGTGGCGCTCGCCCGGGGCCTCAACACCCATGAGGGCCAGGTGGTTTACCGTGAGGTGGCCGAGGCGCACGGCCTCGATCACGTCGAACTGGACGCGCTGCTCGGCTGAGCCGTCAAGGGGCGCCGTCAACGTCGCTCCACGGGCCGGACCTTGCCTCGCGAGGTCCGGCCCCCGTGTGTATCGGGCCACTTTCCTGGCCTGACCCGCCCGTCGTCAACACGCGGTAAAGGTAACGATTGTGCCGGTTTGTTCATCGGCCATGACAGTGCGCTGTGCCTTGGTGAGAGGGGTGTGCGCCCTTGACACAGGGGTGTTCGCTCGCCGACACATCGGGCCGGGTACGGCGGATTGTGTTGCTGCGGAGCGGTGACACGCCATAGAGTCGCCAACCGTCGGCATGGTGCCACGCTGACCTATCGATAAGTTTCCTGGTCACATCCAAGGAGGTAAGACGACTTGTGAATGAGTCGACATTTACTCCCGGGGGTGGTCAACCAGGAATGTCTGCGGCGGGCGTGCGCGCTCCGTCCGGCTTCGAGGCTGTCGGCTCCGTCGCTGTCCGCACCTTCGCCACCACCCAGCACATGACGACAGCCCACCAGATGATGGACGGCCAACACGTGAACGCCATGGCCGGCAACGAGGGAAGCCGAGAGCCCACCCCATTCGCCGACTTCGAGGAAGTGCCCGAGGGGCACTTCTACGACCCTGACGCCGAATACGAGCCCGACCCGGAGTACGCGGCCACACTCGCCCCGGACGCCGCCCGCCAGCGCCGCGAGCGCGTCGGCCCCACGGGCCGGCCGCTGCCGTACTTCCCGATCCCCGGCCCACTGACCGACCACGGCCCCGCGAAGATCATCGCGATGTGCAACCAGAAGGGCGGCGTCGGCAAGACCACGTCGACCATCAACCTGGGCGCCGCACTCGCGGAGTACGGGCGGCGCGTGCTGCTCGTCGACTTCGACCCGCAGGGTGCCCTGTCGGTCGGCCTCGGGGTCAACCCGATGGAGCTCGACCTGACCGTCTACAACCTGCTCATGGAGCGGGGCATGGCGGCCGACGAGGTGCTGCTGAAGACGGCGGTGCCCAACATGGACCTGCTGCCCAGCAACATCGACCTGTCCGCGGCCGAGGTCCAGCTCGTCAGCGAGGTCGCCCGTGAGTCCACGCTCCAGCGCGCCCTGAAGCCGCTCCTGCAGGACTACGACTACATCGTCATCGACTGCCAGCCCTCGCTCGGCCTGCTGACCGTGAACGCGCTCACCGCCGCTCACCGCGTCATCGTGCCGCTGGAGTGCGAGTTCTTCGCGCTGCGCGGGGTGGCCCTGCTCACGGAGACCATCGAGAAGGTCCAGGAGCGGCTCAACCCCGAGCTGGAGCTCGACGGCATCCTCGCCACGATGTACGACTCCCGTACGGTCCACAGCCGCGAGGTGCTCGCCCGCGTCGTCGAGGCCTTCGACGAGCACGTCTACCACACGGTCATCGGCCGTACGGTGCGCTTCCCGGAGACCACGGTCGCCGGTGAGCCGATCACGACGTACGCGTCCAACTCGGTCGGCGCCGCCGCGTACCGCCAGCTCGCCAGGGAGGTGCTCGCCCGGTGTCACGCCGAGTGAGTCTGCCCGGCGCCGACGAACTGTTCCGTACGACCGGCGGCACGGCCCTCCAGTCGTCCTCGCCCGCGGAGCGGCGCCGCGCCGCGAACGGCGAGGCGCGGGTCCCCGCGCCCGCCGGGGAGAGCGACGCGGGCGTCGAGGGGCCAGGTCCCGGCCAGGCGCAGTCCCCGGCCGCCGGCACGTCCGGACGCGGTGCCGAGGAGGAGCACTCCTCCGCCGCCGATCCCGACTCCTCCGACCCGGCCTCCTCGGCCAGGTCCCGTACGGCCGACGCCGAGCAGCAGGCCGCCGCGGCCGGCAAGCAGCGCAGGCCGGGCGACGCGCCGGGCGTCGGGCCCGTCGTACCGCAGCAGCCGGCCCCCGCGCCCGCGCAGCAGCAGCGCCGCAAGGGGCGCGGCGCGAACCGCAGGCCCAGCGGGCGCGAGCGGCACGATGAGAAGATCACCGTGTACGTCTCCGCCGAGGAACTCATGGACCTCGAACACGCACGGCTCGTCCTGCGCGGCGAGCACGGCCTCGCGGTGGACCGCGGGCGTATCGTCCGGGAAGCGGTCGCCGTGGTCCTCGCGGACCTCGAATCACGCGGCGACGCGAGCATTCTCGTACGGCGCCTGCGCGGCCGCTGACCGGCCCGCCCCGGCCGGCGCCCGCCCGGTGCCCCTGCCCTGGACCCCGATGCCGCCCACGAACCTCCCCCGCCGCCCGCTGGGCCAAGGCCCCGGCACCGCCGCGCGGCCCACGCGGCCCGAGCCGGGGCCCGCGGGCCCCGCGCCGGCCGCGCCGCCGCCCGGCGACACCGCCGCCGGGGAGCGGCACCCCGCGGCGCCCGCGCCCGCGAACGCCCCGTCCGAGGAGCCGTCCGGGCCCGGCACCGCCGGCCGGACACCCGCGGCCGAGACACCCGCGGCCGAGACACCCGCGGCCGAGACACCCGCGGCCGAGACACCCGCGGCCGAGACACCCGCACCGGACCCCGCTGACGGCGATGACGGCCCCGACGGCGATGACGGTGCCACCCGCACTGCCGCCGAAGTGCGAGGGGCTCCTGACGCCCCGTCCGCTGACGGCGCGTTCTGCGCCGTGCCCCCCGGTCCCCGGAGCGTGACCCCCAAAGCGCCTGAGGCCCCCTCTGGGCGCCTGCCGGCCGCACGGACCTCTCCCGGTGCACCCGAGGAGCCCGAGGCTCCCGAAGGGGCTCCTGACGCCGCGTCCGGGCATCCCGGCGACGGCAGGGCGGAGCCGGCGGACGACGGGCGCTTCACCGTGCGGCTCGTCAACTTCGAAGGCCCCTTCGACCTGCTCCTCCAGCTCATCTCGAAGCACAAGCTCGATGTGACCGAGGTCGCACTGTCCAAGGTCACCGACGAGTTCATGGCGCACATCCGGGCCATGGGACCCGACTGGGACCTCGACCAGACCACCGAGTTCCTCGTCGTCGCGGCGACCCTCCTCGACCTCAAGGCCGCCCGGCTGCTGCCCGCCGCCGAGGTGGAGGACGAGGCCGACCTCGCGCTCCTGGAGGCCCGTGACCTGCTGTTCGCGCGGCTCCTGCAGTACCGCGCGTACAAGGAGGTCGCCGCGGTGTTCGCCGGCCGCCTCGACACGGAGGCGCGCCGTTACCCCCGTACCGTCGGGCTGGAGCCGGGCCTCGCCGAACTGCTGCCCGACGTCGTGATCCGCATCGGCCCCGAGGGCTTCGCGCGGCTCGCCGTCAAGGCCATGCAGCCGAGGCCCGAGCCGCAGGTCTACATCGACCACATCCACGCGCCGCTCGTCTCCGTCCAGGAGCAGGCCCGGATCGTGCTCGCTCTGCTGCGCGAGCGGGGGCGGGCGACGTTCCAGGAGCTGACCGCCGACACGGACGACACCCTCACCGTGGTCGCCCGCTTCCTCGCCCTCCTGGAGCTCTACCGGGCCCGCGCGGTCGGCCTCGACCAGGAGGAGGCGCTCGGCGCCCTCGTCGTCCACTGGACGGGCGCGGAGGACGCCGGGGAGATCCGCGTGGGTGAGTTCGATCTCGTTTCCGGACCCGGCGAACAGGAGGAGGCAACCGCGTGAACGAGCCGCAGTCGTCGCGTGCCACGGAGGAGCTGCCCCTCGGGCCGGCTCTTGAGGCCGTCCTGATGGTCGTGGACGAGCCTGCCACCGAGGAGCACCTCGCCAAGGTCCTCGGCCGCCCGCAGCGCGCCGTCGGGGACGCGCTGCGCGCGCTCGCCGACGACTACACCGCCGCCGGCCGGGGCTTCGAGCTGCGGCTCGTCGCCGGAGGCTGGCGTTTCTACTCCCGCGCCGAGTACGCGGCCGCCGTCGAGGGCTTCGTCCTGGACGGCCAGCACGCGCGGCTCACCCAGGCCGCGCTGGAGACGCTCGCCGTCGTCGCGTACCGCCAGCCGGTCAGCCGTTCGCGGGTCTCCGCCGTGCGCGGAGTGAACTGCGACGGCGTGATGCGCACCCTTCTCCAGCGCGGTCTGGTGGAGGAGGCGGGCACAGAACCCGAGACAGGTGCGATCCTGTACAGGACGACGAATTACTTCCTGGAGCGCATGGGCCTGCGAGGCCTCGACGAACTGCCCGAGCTCGCGCCCTTCCTCCCCGAGGCGGACGCGGTCGAGGCCGAGTCGCTGGAAGGCGTTCCGTCGTTCGATCCGGACGCACCGGACACCCACGCAGGCGACGAGACGACGACGGACATTTGATGCGAAGCAGCGGCAGCGGCAGGAACGACCGGAACGACCGAGGGGCGGGCAACCAGCGGGACGACAAGCAGGGGCAGCGTCCTCGCCGTCCCCGCCCCGAGGAGCGCCGCTACGACGTGGGCGGCGCCCCGGGCGAGGGGAGCGGCGGCGCGCCCCGCAAGGGCCGCGGCGACGCCGCGCGCGGCGGGGCCAAGGGTGGCCCGCGCCCGGCGCAGTCCCCCCCGAAGCGCGGCCCGCGCAGCACTCCGGCGCGCCCGCGTGAGCTGGACGCGACCATCGAGCAGCGCAACCGCGACCGGTACGCGCAGCGGCCCGAGGTCAAGACGCCCAAGACGTTCCCCGGCGCCGAGCAGGAGGGTGAGCGGCTGCAGAAGATCCTCGCCCGGGCCGGCATGGGTTCGCGGCGGGCCTGCGAGGAGCTGATCGAGCAGGCGCGGGTCGAGGTCAACGGCGAGATCGTGCTGGAACAGGGCATGCGCGTCGACCCCGACCACGACGAGATCAAGGTCGACGGGCTGACCGTGGCCACCCAGTCGCACCTGTTCTTCGCGCTGAACAAGCCGGCGGGTGTGGTCTCCACCATGGAGGACCCCGACGGCCGCCAGTGCCTGGGCCACTACGTCAACAACCGTGAGACGCGCCTCTTCCACGTCGGCAGGCTCGACACGGAGACCGAGGGCATCATCCTGCTCACCAACCACGGTGAGCTGGCCCACCGCCTCACCCACCCGCGCTACGGCGTGAAGAAGACGTACCTGGCGGCCATCCAGGGTCCGCTGCCCCGGGACCTCGGCAAGCGGCTGAAGGACGGCATCGAGCTGGAGGACGGCTACGCGCGCGCGGACCACTTCCGGGTCGTGGAGAACACGGGCAAGAACTACCTCGTCGAGGTGACGCTGCACGAGGGCCGCAAGCACATCGTGCGCCGCATGCTCTCCGAGGCGGGCTTCCCCGTCGACCGCTTGGTGCGTACGGGCTTCGGGCCCATCCCGCTCGGCGACCAGAAGTCCGGCTGGCTGCGCCGTCTGACGAACACCGAGGTCGGCATGCTGATGCAGGAGGTCGACCTGTAGGACGGCCTCCGCCCCCTGAGCGGGGCAGGAGCGAGCGGCATCGAGGACCCGCGGCAGCAGGAGGGCCGCGGGTCCTCGCGCTGTCCGGACGGGCGCCGGGGCCCCGGTCCTGCACGACACGAAAAGCCTCTTGTCATACCGCTGCGCGAGTCTTTATAGTCAACATGACTATAAAGAAGGAGGCGGGACCATGAGCGTCGCGGACCTGCTCGACCCGCTGCGGGAACCC
Source organism: Streptomyces sp. NBC_01497 (assembly GCF_036250695.1). Lineage (NCBI taxonomy): Bacteria > Bacillati > Actinomycetota > Actinomycetes > Kitasatosporales > Streptomycetaceae > Streptomyces > Streptomyces sp. NBC_01497. Next base: position 6,511,014 of record NZ_CP109427.1, read on the forward strand.
CTCGTGACCGTGCTCGGCACCACCGTCGGCTGGAGCGAGATCCTCGGCTTCGGCAGCGGCGCGCTCTGCGTCTGGCTCGTGGCCCGCCGGCACGTCGCCAACTGGCCGGTCGGGATCGCCAACAACCTCTTCTACCTGCTGCTTTTCGCAGGGGCCGGGCTGTACGCCGATGCCGCCCTCCAAGTCGTCTTCATCGTCCTCGCCGCGTTCGGCTGGTGGGTCTGGACCCACGGGGGTGGCCCGGAATCCGCCGGTTCCCCACCGGTGCGCCGCAGTACGCGCGCCGAGTGGGGGATGCTGATCGCGGCGGGGACGGTGGGGACCGCGGCGCTGACGGTCCTGCTCGGCCGGTTCACCGACTCGACGGTCCCGTTCTGGGACGCGCTGACGACCGCGCTCTCCCTCGCCGCGACCTACGGCCAGTGCCGCAAGCTCATCGAGTCCTGGTGGCTGTGGATCGCCGCCGACCTCGTGTACGTCCCGCTCTACGCGTACAAGGGCCTCTACCTGACCTCGCTCCTGTACGTCGGGTTCATCGCCCTGTGCGTCACCGGGCTGCGCGGCTGGCACCGCGACCTCGGCGCGGCCCGTCCCGCGCCGGCCGCGGAGGCGCTCGCGTGAGCCCCGCCCCGCGGCCCCGCTACCCGCACGGCCTGGTCCTCGGCAAGTTCTATCCGCCGCACGCGGGCCACCACCATCTCGTGCGTACCGCGCGTGCCCGCTGCGCCCGGCTCACCGTGCTCGTGTGCGCCGCGTCCGTCGAGTCCGTGCCGCTCGCCGACCGGGTCGCCTGGATGCGGGAGGAACATCCGGACGTCACCGTCGTCGGCGCCGTGGACGACGTGCCGATGGATCTGAACGACCCGGACATCTGGGCCGCGCACATGGCCGTCTTCCGCGCCGCCGTACCGGAGGGCGTCGACGCCGTCTTCTCGTCCGAGACCTACGGCGCCGAACTGGCCCGCCGTTTCGGTGCGGTGTCCGAAACCGTCGACCCCGCCCGGGTCGCCTTCCCCGTCTCCGGCACCGCCGTGCGCGAGGACCCGGCCCGCTCCTGGGACTTCCTCGCCCCGCAGGTCAGGGCGGCCCTCGCGCGCCGGGTCGTGGTCGTCGGCGCGGAGTCCACCGGCACCACCACCCTCGCCCGCGACCTCGCCGCGCACTACCGCGGGCGGGGCGGGGTGTGGACCCGCACGGGCTGCGTCCCCGAGTACGGGCGGGAGTTCAGTGAGCGCAAACTCGCGGCGCTGCGCGTGCGGCGGCCCCGCGCGGGCTGGGACGAGGTCGCCTTCACCACGGAGGAGTTCCCGCTGATAGCGCGTCGGCAGAACGCGGCGGAGGACGCGGCGGCCCGCGCCGGTTCACCGCTGCTCGTGTGCGACACGGACTCCTTCGCCACCACGGTGTGGCACGAGCGCTACGTCGGCGGCCGCAACCCCGCCGTCGAGGAGGTCGCGGACCGCGCCGCGCACCACCTGTGGCTGCTCACCGACCACCGCGACGTGCCCTTCGAGGACGACGGACTGCGCGACGGAGCACACCTCAGGCCCTGGATGACCGACCGCTTCCGCGCGGAACTCACCCGGACCGGACGCACGTTCCGCCTGATGCGCGGATCCCGCGAGGCGCGCCTCGCGAACGCCGTCGCCGCCGTCGACGAACTGCTCAGCCGAGGCTGGGACTTCGCACCACCCCTTCCGGAGAAGCGTTGAACACCGCACCGGGGGACCACCGCAGCCCCGAGCCCGGCCGCACCGCCGGCGAGCCGTCCGCCCCCGCGTCCGGCCCCACGGCACCCGAGGGCTACGACCCGTCCGCCTTCGAACCGTTCGCCGTGACCGTCGACCTCGCGGTGTTCACCGTACGAACGGCACGCCTGCACGTGCTCCTCGTGCGGCGCGGCGAGGAACCGTACCGGGGCAGGTGGGCGCTGCCCGGCGGATTCCTGCACCCGCGCGAGTCGGCGGAGCAGGCGGCGAGGCGCGAACTCGCCGAGGAGACCGGCATAGCGCCCGACGACGGGCCCTCCCCGCTCCACCTCGAACAGCTGCGCACCTACAGCGACCCGGGCCGTGACCCGCGGATGCGCGTCGTGTCCGTCGCCTACGCGGCCCTCGTACCCGGGCTGCCGGAACCGCGCGGCGGCGGCGACGCCGACCAGGCCTGCTGGAGCGCCCTCGCGGACGCTCGGGACCTCGCCTTCGACCACGACCGGATCCTCGCCGACGCGCACGACCGCGTCGGCTCCAAGCTCGAATACACCGGCCTCGCCACCGCCTTCTGCCCGCCCGAGTTCACCCTCGGCGAGCTCCAGCAGGTGTACGAGACGGTGTGGGGCGTCACCCTCGACCGCCCCAACTTCCGCCGGAAGGTGCTCGCCACACCCGGCTTCGTCACCCCGGCGAAGGACGGCAGGCGCCGCACCGGAGGCCGGGGCAAACCGGCCGTCCTGTACCGGGCCGGAGACGCCGCCGCGCTCCACCCACCCCTGCTGCGACCGGAAGGACGGACCCCATGACTCCGACAGGAACACGGACCCGGCGGGCCGCCACCGGGGCGCTGATGGGACTCGCCCTCGGCGACGCGCTCGGCTTCCCCACCGAGTTCAGCGCGGTGCCGGCCATCCTCGCCAAGTGCGGGCCCTGGCGGGAGATGAAGCTGCCCACCCCGGCGTTCGTCACCGACGACACCCAGATGACGCTCGCGTTCGCCCGCGCCCTGCGGGCGAGCCTGGCGGACGGCGCGCTCGACCCGCGACGGCTCGCCCGCGAGACCGGTGACGCGTTCGTGCTCTGGTACCGCGACCCGGAGAACAACCGCGCCCCCGGCACCACCTGCCTGACCGCGTGCGCGACTCTGGAACGCCTCGACCGGCCGCGCGAACCGTGGCAGCGCGCGAGCCGCACGGAGTCCAAGGGCTGCGGCGCGAACATGCGGGTCGCGCCGATCGCCCTCGTACCGGGCCTGACCGCGCAGGAACGGGCCGGCGCCGCGCAGACGCAGGCCGCTCTCACCCATGGACACCCCACCGCGCTCGCCGCCTCCGACCTGACCGCGCACGCCATCCACCTGCTCGCCGACGGCGCCGACCCGGCGGGACTCGTCGGCAGGCTGCGCTCGTACGCCTTCGACCACCGGGACAGCTACCACCACGCCTGGCTCGGCGACCTGTGGTCGTACGGCCAGGACGCCACTCCCGAGGCGTACATCGCCCGCGGCTTCGACGACTGCCTCGCCGCGCTCGACCGGGTCCGGGACGCTCTGGCCGCCCCCTCGCCGGAGACCGACCCCTGCCTGACCACCGGCGACGGCTGGGTCGCGGAGGAGGCGCTGGCCACCGCGCTGCACTGCTTCCTCCTCTTCCCCGACGAACCCGTCACCGCGCTGCGCAGAGCCGCCTGCACCCGCGGCGACTCCGACTCGATCGCGTGCCTCACCGGGGCCTTCGCCGGGGCGCACCTCGGCCCCGGCGCCTGGCCGGCCTCCTGGACGGGCCGTATCGAGTACCGGGCCGAACTCCTCAGGTTCGGCGCCCTCTGGGACGCCTGAGCCATGCCGGCGACGGAAGAGCACCAGCGGCGGGCGGTCCTGCGCGCGGCCGGCCCGCCCGCGACGGCTCCGCGGCCGCCGCTCGCTGCCCGGAGCGACCCGCTGGTGTTCGCCACCGTCTCCGGGGCCCACCCGTACGGCTTCCCGTCCCGCGACGTCCACGTGAACCCGCGCGGCGCGCACCTGCCGGCGTTGCCCGCCTGGTCGGTCCGGGGGAGCCGGACGGGACCCGCTTGCCGATGGACGGCCGCGACGGTGTCGAACGGGACCTCGTGAAGCACGACCTGGGCGGGTCCGCCCGGCTGCTGCTCACCCGCGACGGCTGCGTCCTGGAGCAGCCGCTGTCCCCGCTCGTCGTGCACACGACCCCGGCCCACCATGAACTCGTCGCGCCGGGACGAGAAATGATGACCCATCACCACGCCCACCACGGGGTTTCGCCCTGACCCCGTGGCGCCTCTTCGAGCGGACCGGTGTACTCAAGCCGCTCCTGTACACCTTCCGCTGCCGCGACAGGAACGCCTCGCGCAGCGCCGGCAGTTCCGCGCCGGTGTCGTCCACCCGCTCCACCAGGGGGGGAGAACAGGCACTCCAGTGCGTTGGGGTTCGAACGCAGGGTCAGCTCGCAGAACCGTTCCAGCTCCCACGAGAACTGCTCGTCCAGCGGGCCGTCGACGTGCGTGGGCGGCTTCTCGAACCGCCAGAACAGAGCACTGGGCGCGAGGAAGACCCCCGGCGGTCCGTGTCGCTGTCCCCGGTCGCCAGTCCGAACGCCCGCGAACCCGTCACGCACGCGTACACGGTGTGGTCGCGGACCAGCTCGTGCGGCGCCAGGGAACTCGGCCCGGGGGACCGCGGCCGCGGCCGTTCCTGCTGCGGCGGCGGCGACGGATCGGGCGTCGGACGCGGGGCGGCGGACGTCATGGCCGGGACAGTAGGCCACCGCGGCCCGCCCGCTCCACGGGATTGCGGGCGGACGCCCCGCCGTACCGCGCCCTGCCAGGGACGTCACCCGTCTCGCAGGGCGAGAGCCCGTGTCCGGCCCCGGGCCGCGGACACTACGCTGGACGAACGGGACGATCACTGAGGAGCACGTTGTGGCGGTACGAGCGGTTCGTGGAGCGGTCCAGCTGGAGCAGGACGAAGCCGGGCACATGGCGGATCAGGTGAAGCAGCTGCTCACCGCGATCATGGAGCGCAACGACCTCACCGCCGACGGGCTCATCAGCATCTGGTTCACGGCCACCCCCGACCTGCACAGCGACTTCCCCGCCGCGGCCGCGCGTGAGCTCGGCATCGTCGACGTCCCGCTGATCTGCGCGCAGGAACTCGACATCGCGGGTGCCATGCCCCGCGTCGTGCGGATCCTCGCGCACATCGAGTCCGACCTCACCAAGGCCGCGATCTCCCACGTCTACCTCGGCGCCGCCGCGACGCTGCGCAAGGACATCGCCCAGTGAGAACCGCCCTCGTCATCGGCACGGGACTGATCGGCACCTCGATCGCGCTCGCCCTCACCGCCCGGGGCGTCACCGTCCACCTCTCGGACCACGACCCCGGCACCGCGCACACCGCGGCCGCCCTCGGCGCGGGTACCGAGCAGCCGCCCGAGGGCCCGGTCGACCTCGCCGTCATCGCCGTGCCGCCCGCGCACGTGGCCGCCACCGTGGCCGCCGCCATCCGCGGCCGTGTCGCACGCGGCTACCTCGACGTCGCCAGCGTCAAGAGCGGCCCCCGGCGCGAACTCGAAGCACTCGGCATCGACCTGAGCTCCTACCTCGGCACCCATCCGATGTCCGGCAAGGAGAGGTCGGGGCCGCTCGCCGCGACCGCCGAGCTGTTCGAAGGGCGGCCCTGGGTGCTGACCCAGGCGACCGGGACCGACACCGAGGTGCTGAACCTGGCGCTGGAACTGGTCTCGCTGTGCCGGGCCGTCCCCGTGGTGATGGACGCCGCCGCGCACGACCGCGCGGTGGCCCTCGTCTCGCACACACCGCAGCTGATGTCCTCGATGGTCGCGGCCCGGCTGCGGGACGCCGAGGAGTCCGCCGTACGGCTGTGCGGACAGGGCATCCGTGACGTCACCAGGATCGCCGCCTCCGACCCGGGGATGTGGATCGACATCCTCACGGCCAACCCCGGCCCGGTCGCCGACGTGCTCTCCGGCATCGCGGCCGACCTCGGGGAGACCGTGCAGGCGCTGCGCGCCCTGGAGTCCAGTGACGAGGCCAAGCGGCAGGGCGGCGTCCAGGCGGTCGAGGACCTGCTGCGCCGCGGCAACGCCGGCCGCCGCCGGGTCCCGGGCAAGCACGGTGCGGCGCCCGCCGCGTACGAGGTCGTCGCCGTCCTCGTCACCGACAGGCCCGGCGAACTCGCACGGATCTTCGCCGACGCGGGGCAGGCCGGGGTGAACGTCGAGGACGTCCGAATCGAGCACGCGACCGGTCAGCAGGCCGGCCTCGCCGAGCTGATGGTGGAGCCGTCGGCGGCCCCGCTGCTCAGCGCGGCGCTGCGGGAACGGGGCTGGTCGATCCGGCAGTGACGCGCGGACCGGGAGCCGTCCCGAAGCCCTCGGGGGGCCGGCTCGGCCCATGCCCCGGGCGGCGCCCGACGGCTGGGAGCCGAACGAGTGCACGGGCCGATCCGGGCAGTCGGTAACCTCTACGGGGAACTTGTTTCGGGGGCCCCGCTCCGTGAGCCCGTGCCCGCGCCCCGTACCCGACCCGCGCCCTTTGTTCCCGCGCCACCCAGGAAGGTGTCCGTCCCCGTGGAAACCGCCGCACAAGCCGCAACCGCCGCCTCCGCGACCGGTCCCGCGGTGATCGTCGCCATCGACGGCCCGTCGGGCACCGGCAAGTCGAGCACCTCGAAGGCCGTCGCCACGCGACTCGGCATGAGCTTCCTCGACACCGGCGCGCAGTACCGCGCGATGACGTGGTGGATGATCAGCAACGACATCGAGGTGACCGACGCCTCGGCCGTGGCCGCGGTGGCCGGCAAGCCCGTGATCGTGTCCGGCACCGACCCCGCCGCCCCGGGCATCACCGTCGACGGCACCGACGCCTCCGGGCCGATCCGTACGCCCGAGGTCACCTCCCGGGTCAGTGCGGTCAGCGCCGTGCCCGAGGTGCGCTCCGCCATCACCGCGCTCCAGCGCTCCATCGCGGCCGCCGCGCCCCACGGCATCGTGGTCGAGGGCCGCGACATCGGGACGACGGTGCTGCCCGACGCGGACGTCAAGATCTTCCTGACCGCCTCGGCCGAGGCCCGCGCGGCCCGCCGCAGCGGGGAACTGGGCGCCACGGCCAGCGCCGACGTCGCCGCCACCAAGGAAGCGCTGATCAAGCGGGACGCGGCGGACTCCACCCGGAAGACCTCCCCCCTCGCGAAGGCGTCGGACGCGGCCGAGATCGACACGACGGACCTCACGCTGGACCAGGTCATCGATCGCATCGTGGCCCTCGTCGAGGAGAAGCGGGCGGCGAAGTGATGAGTACGTCCGTCACCTCGCGGCAGCGCCGCAACGTCGCCTCCGAGCGGGGAGCCGCCTTCGGCAGGGGCCTCGGCATCGGTCTCGTCAACGGCCTGTGGAGGCCCCGCGTCCTCGGCTCCTGGCGCGTTCCCGCTCAGGGGCCTGTGATACTGGCCGTCAACCACTCGCACAATGTCGACGGCCCCCTGGTGATGGGGCTCGCACCCCGGCCCGTGCACTTCCTGATCAAGAAGGAGGCGTTCGCCGGGCCGCTCGGCAGCTTTCTGCGTTCGATAGGCCAGCTGAGCGTGGACCGCGACGCGGTCGACCGTACGGCCATAATGGACGCGCTGGACGTCCTCGCGGACGGCAAGGTGCTCGGGATATTTCCTGAGGGCACGCGGGCGGGCGGCGACTTCGGGGCGCTGCGCGCCGGACTCACGTACTTCGCGGTCCGCTCCGGTGCGCCGGTGGTGCCCGTGGCGGTGCTGGGAAGCTCGGATCGGCCCGGACGGTTGATACGGGCGCTGCCCCCGATACGCGGCCGGGTCGACATCGTCTTCGGCGACCCGTTCCAGGTCCCGTCCGGCAGGCGCACCCGCGCCGCCCTGGACGACGCGACCGTGCAAGTCCAGCAGCAGCTGACCGGCCACCTGAAGGCCGCGCGGCAGCTCACCGGCCGTTAGACGGCGGCCGGCGGGCGGGCCGCGAGGCCGCACACCTGTGTGCGGCCCGCACTCAAGTAGTGGACCGCTCCCGCGCGGCCACCGATCACGACGGATGAACGAGGTACGCACTTCTCATGGACGACCAGATCGAAACCGGCTCGGGGGACGAGCACGGTGAGCTCGGTGACGCCGAGTACGCGGAGTTCATGGAGATCGCCGCGCTAGAGGGCTTCGACCCCGAGGACGTCGAGGGCGCCATCGACGAGGCGGGCCACGGCCCGCTGCCCGTCGTCGCCATCGTGGGCCGCCCCAACGTCGGCAAGTCGACCCTCGTGAACCGCATCATCGGCCGCCGTGAGGCGGTCGTGGAGGACCGGCCCGGGGTCACCCGGGACCGCGTCACGTACGAGGCCGAGTGGGCGGGCCGCCGCTTCAAGGTCGTCGACACCGGCGGCTGGGAGCAGGACGTTCTGGGCATCGACGCCTCCGTCGCGGCCCAGGCCGAGTTCGCGATGGACGCGGCCGACGCGGCGATCTTCGTCGTGGACGCCACGGTCGGCGCGACCGACACCGACAGCGCCGTCGTCCGGCTGCTGCGCAAGGCCGGCAAGCCGGTCGTGCTCTGCGCCAACAAGGTCGACGGGCAGAGCGGCGAGGCCGACGCGACCGCACTCTGGTCGCTGGGTCTCGGCGAGCCGCACCCCGTCTCCTCGCTGCACGGACGCGGTACGGGCGACATGCTCGACGCCGTCCTGGAGGTGCTGCCCGACGCGCCCCGGCAGACCTTCGGCGAGGCCGTCGGCGGCCCGCGCCGCATCGCCCTCGTCGGCAGGCCGAATGTCGGCAAGTCGTCCCTGCTCAACCAGCTCGCGGGGCAGGAGCGCGTGGTCGTCAGCGAGATCGCCGGCACCACCCGCGACCCGGTGGACGAGCTGATCGAACTCGGCGGGACGACATGGAAGTTCATCGACACCGCGGGCATCCGCCGCCGCGTCCACATGCAGGAGGGCGCCGACTACTACGCGTCCCTGCGCACGGCCGCCGCCGTGGAGAAGGCCGAGGTGGCGATCATCCTGATCGACACCAGTGAGTCCATCAGCGTCCAGGACCAGCGGATCATCACGATGGCCGTGGACGCGGGCCGCGCGCTCGTCATCGCCTACAACAAGTGGGACACGCTGGACGAGGAGCGCCGGTACTACCTGGAGCGCGAGATCGACTCGGAGCTCGCGCAGGTCGCGTGGGCGCCCCGGGTGAACGTGTCGGCGCGCACCGGCCGCCACATGGAGAAGCTGGTCCCGGCGATCGAGACGGCCCTGGCCGGCTGGGAGACCCGGGTCTCGACCGGCAGGCTCAACGCCTTCCTCGGCGAGCTCGTCGCCGGCCACCCCCACCCCATCAGGGGCGGCAAGCAGCCCCGCATCCTGTTCGGTACGCAGGCGGGCACACGGCCGCCCCGGTTCGTGCTGTTCGCGTCCGGGTTCATCGAAGCCGGCTACCGCAGGTTCATCGAGCGCAGGCTCCGTGAGGAGTTCGGCTTCGAGGGCACCCCGATCCACATCTCCGTGCGGGTGCGGGAGAAGCGCGGGCGCAAGAAGTGACGTCGCCGCCGCGGCGCTGTTGACGCGGCGGACACGCACGAGGAGGGAGGGGCGGTGGCCGGGCCACCGCCCCTCCCTCCTCGCTGTCGGCCGACGGCCGGTCCCGGGGCCGCCGGCGGCCCTCAGACCGAGCGGCGCGGCGCCGGCGGCAGGGCTGCCGCCGCGTGGCGCGGGGTCCCGCGCGTGTCGCGCTGCCAGGACCCCGGGTGGACGGTCCGCTCCCCGTACCGGCCGCCGTAGCCGCCCCGGGCGCCGATGCCGAACGCCGTGAAGCCGAGGTTCTCCTCGCCGCTCCGGTCGCCCGGCAGGGCTCTGAACGACCTCAGGTACTCCGAGTACAGCGCGTCGTAGATCGGCGTGGTGCTGTATCCGTCCACCAGGTCCTGCGCGGGGCGCATCGAGGGAAGATGGGCGCGGGTCGGTTCGTATGCGTGCACATACCGCCCAACGACCCCGCGCGCTGTGGGATGCGGGCTGTCGTCCGTTATTGCCCCGGTTTTCGCCGAGTGTCCGTCAGCGGGACGGCGGCCGGAACGACCGGGATCGACCGGTATGTGCCCCTCACGTGCCCGCCAGCGGCATCGCGGCCGCGACCAGGCGGCCACCGGCCGCCGCCCTGTCCAGCGCGTCGCGCAGCAAATCCTCCCGGGGCTGCTGGCCGATGGTACGGACGGGCGCGGCGAACACCAGGACCATGTTCGACTTGTTGGCCTCGGCCCGCCAGCCCTCCGTGACCTGCAGCGGCTGGTGCGCCTGCCACCAGGCCACCTGGCCGCCGCTGTGCGCGCCGGGCTGCAGCACCGCGTGCAGCTGGCCCATGGCGAGCAGCACCGACCAGCCGGGCAGCACCGCGGGCACCCTGGACAAGTCCCGTACGGCGCCGAAACCCTGCTCCACGAGGAGCTGGAGGAACTGGTCGGGGCCGGTCGTACCGGGCCGTGCGATGGGTGCCGTCGGCTCCACCACGAGGGCGGGGTGCAGGTTACCCTCGATCAGGACGAGCCCGCTGGTGACGCCGAGCACCGCCTGCTCGCCGCCGGCCGGAGCCTGGACGCCGGCCTCGGAGCCCGTGATGGACCTGACCGCCCCCTGCAGCTGGTCCTCGGCCACCTGCACCACCTGCGAGGGGATGCAGGAGGCGTGGGCGAAGGCGAGCACGGCGGTCTCCTCGCCGACGAACAGCACCGTGCTCGTCCGCTCCTGCTCCGAGTCGCCGGGGGTGCGGCAGGAGGTGCAGTCGTAGCTTCCCGGCGAGTTCTCACCGGCGAGCAGCCGGTCGGCTTCTTCGTCGCCGATCTCGGCGCGTACGTCTTCGCTGACGTCGAGCATGCGCGGCACGGGTGGCTCCTCGAACTGGGTACGTGCGGCCGGGCTGTTCCCGGCTCATACGAAGACAACGGGTGACCCGTGGCCGGGGTCACGCACGTGGCTCGTACGAAATCGAATCTCCCGGCGAGCGGCACCGAAAGCGTTTGTTCCGCGTCTCACCGGGCGACGCGGCCGCGTCACGTCCGCCGGTGAACAGCGGCGTGTTCCCGTCCGTACCGGATCAGGGACCCACCGTGTCCGGCCGTGGGGCAGCCGTGAACATCCGTGAGCAGCGCAAGAGCCGAAGGACGCCTGACCGCATGAACAGTTCCACCGAGCACCTCGCCCCGGCGAACGGGTGCGCCGTCGACTGCACAGCGGACTCGGCGGGCGGTCTCACGTTCGACGTGCCGGCCGCGGAACTGCCGCACGACGCGGCCCTGGTGCTGCGCAGGCGCGGTCCCTGCGCCGGGCAGAGCGCCGAGGAGGTCCTGCTGCCGCTCACGGACGTGGACGGCGGCCGGTGGCGCGCGGTCCTCCCGTCCACGGTGGCGCTCGCGGAGGGGCACTGGGACGTGCGCCACGGGGCCGTGGACGGCGGCGGACGCCTGCGCACCGGAGCGCGGGACGTGGCGGCGCTGAACGGCCGGGTGCCCGAGGCGGGCCTGGTCACGGCCCGGGTCCCGTACCCGACGGCGGACGGCGGCCTCGCGCTGCGCAGCTGGGTCAGGGCGCCGCACGCCGAGGCGGGTGAGGTGCACTGCCTGCCGGGAGCGGTGACCGTCGAGGGCGTCCTGTACGGGAGCGGCACCGGGGGCGGAGCAGGTGGGCCCGCGGTCGTGGAGGCCCGGCCACGGGGCGGCGGAGCCGCGCACCGGGTGCCCGCGACCGGCCGCGGGGGCGTCTTCGCCTTCACCCTGCCGTACGGACCGCTCGCCGCCGCGTCCGCGGGACGGCGGCAGTGGTGGGATCTGTGGCTGGTGCCCGAGGCGGGCTCGGCCGCGGCGCGGATCGCGCGGATCCTCGACGACGCCTGGGACAAGCGGCGCTGGGCGCTGGGGCCGGCGCAGGAGTCCGGTGGCGCCCGGGCCGTCCCCCGCTACACGCAGGACAACGGGCTGAGCGTACGGCTCGATCCGGCGCGCGTCCCGGCTCCCGCCGTCCGAAGGGGAATTACCGGCGATTTCCTTGCGGGACGATGACCGCGAGAACTCGTCATGCACACGAATATCCCGGCCCGGAATTTATCTGATCTTCGGTCGCGTGAAATTCAGCCGGACAGGATAAAACGGTCGAGTGGCGGGTTCGCCATTACGCTCCGCCAGGCGTCGAGATTCTGTGACAGAAGTGTGACTCCTGTGGGCCGAAAGAGGGTGCCCGCCCGGCGGACGGCTTCCCCCGGCGGCGCCGGACACCTACGGTGAAGCCATGGCACCGACACCCCGACCGCACCAGGGACCGGACGACGCCACCGACGCGTACGTGGGTCTCGACGCCGAGAGCGCGGAGCGCAGGGCGCGGGAGCACGGCTGGACGACGGTGAGATCACTGCCCCCCGGCTCGATCGTCACGCTGGAGTTCCGCGAGGGCCGGCTGAACTTCGAGGTCGACGACGGGTCCGTGACCCGCTGCTGGCGCGGCTGACGGCGTCCCAGCCCTCCTGCCCCCGTATCCGCGGACTCGTCGGAGCGGCGCGGCTGGGCCCGGCCGTACCCGGTAGGGCGGGGCGGGCGTGTCCACGGGCTGCCGGCGCGGGCGGCGCCGCCCGACGTGGCGCGCGTCGGCCCTCCTGACGCCGGCCACGGGCGGCACGCGAAACGGCGCGTGCCGCCTTCCGGGCCTTCTCAGGCCCTTCCCGGCCTCTCACGGGCCCCTGCGGCCTTCCGGGACTCCGCCGGGCTCCCGCTGGGTCCCGTGAGCGCCCTCCGGCCCCCACGTGGCCCCGTGCCCGTTGCGGCGGCCACGGGCCGCACGCGAAACGGCGCGTGCCGCGGATCGCTCCGCGCCACGCGCCGTTCCTGCCTGTGCCGCCGTCCGGTGTCCGCCGTGGGGTGCCCGCCCGGACCGTCGGGGTACCTCTCGCCGGGACCGCCGGGCCCCGCTGCCGTCCCCGGACGGATCAGCCGCCCGTGACCTGCCGGGACTGCGGGGGTCTGCGGCTGCCCGACGGGGTGATCGGCGAATGGTCGGAGCGGGCCGTCGGGTGGTGCGGCCTGGACTGCGCGAGCGCTCCCGTGCCGGTGGCGCCCGAGGGGCGCGCGGGGGAACCGGAGCCGCCGGCCACCGGCCCGCGTCCCGCGCGTCCCGCGCCGACCGCCTTGCGAGGCTGCTCCTCCTCGCCGCTCGCGGGCCGCCTGGGCGGTTGCGGGCGGACGTCGCCGGGCGCTCCCGGCTTGCGCACCGCCGCCCTGCGGTAGGCGCGCAGGCGGTCCCGTACGCCGAAGATGATGAGCTCCGCGCGGCCGATCATCGGCTCGAACCAGGGCATCGCCAGCAGGATCAGCAGGCCGGCGACCCAGCCGAGCACGACGTCGCTGACCCAGTGCGTACCGAGGTAGACCGTGGTCGCGCCGACGCCGAGCGAGAGGGCGGACGAGCCCAGGGAGAGGTAGCGGCGGGTGCGCGGGGTGGTGGCGAGGTAGGCGAGGATGCCCCAGGTCACGACCGCGTTGGCGGTGTGACCCGAGGGGAATATGTCGCCGCCGGAGAAGAGTTCGGGAGACCCGATCTGCGTCGCGTAGTGCGGGCCCTGCCTGCCCAGCCCCAGCTTCACCGCGCCGACGGTGATGTTCAGGAGCAGCAGCGAGGTGCCGAGGACCAGCAGCGGCCGGAGCGTGTGCTGCCGCCAGGACCGCCAGCCGAGCCAGGCGGCGATCATCACGGCGGTGGGGCCCCGCTGCCCGAGGACCACGAAGTAGTCCAGGAACGCGTGCAGCCCGGGCCACTGCTGGTAGGGCCGGAAGAGCATCGTCTTCCAGTCCAGAGCCACCAGCCAGGAGTTGGTGAGCACGGCCGCGACGATGACGACGTAGATCGCCAACGTCCCGCCGAAGAGGGCCGTGCGGGTGGAGCTCATCCGCGGGGTCTCTATCTTCGGTGGCTCCGGCTCCCGGTCGAGGCGGGCAAAGATGTCGGTACGCACCCAATCGACGTTACAGCGAGTGAGTGAGTGGGCAGGTCGTTCCGGTCTCTTTGTGATGACGATGTGATGTGGAGTATGTCTCAGATCACGGTTTATCCGGAGCGGTTCCCGAAATCCAGGTGATCTTGTTCTTTTTTATTCGACACGCCGTGCGAAGTCGATTGCGCGCTCCGACGGGAATTCGTTCACCGGGGCGTCGCGCGGAATTTCCCGGCCGCTCGAAGACCGGTGGCCCGTGGTGTGAACGGGACGGGGCGGACCGCTGAGTCCCCGGTGAACGGGGGTGGATCTGGACGGCCGGACGCCCGGACCCGTAACGTCGGCCCCGCCGTAACTACCACTGCTAGTTTTCAGGTGCCGTCGGAGGTAATCCCATGTCCAAGCCGTCCGCCGCGAAGCGTCCGCCCTTCGACCCGGGCGATCCCCTCGGCATCGACGACCTGCTCGGGCCCGAGGACCTGGCGGTCCGCGACACCGTACGGGCCTGGTCGGCCGACCGGATCCTGCCGGAGATCGCCGACTGGTACGAACGCGGCGAACTGCCCGGCGTGCGGGAGCTGGCCCGCGAGCTCGGCGGGCTCGGCGCCCTCGGCATGCATCTCCAGGGGTACGGCTGCGCCGGCGCCAGCGCGGTGCAGTACGGGCTCGCCTGCCTGGAGTTCGAGGCGGCCGACTCCGGTATCCGCTCCCTCGTCTCCGTGCAGGGGTCGCTCGCGATGTACGCGATCCACCGCTTCGGATCCGAGGAGCACAAGCAGCGCTGGCTGCCGTCGATGGCGGCCGGCGAGACGATCGGCTGCTTCGGCCTGACGGAACCCGACCACGGCTCCGACCCGTCCGGGATGCGCACCAGGGCGCGGCGCGACGGCGGGGACTGGGTGCTCGACGGGCGCAAGATGTGGATCACCAACGGGAGCGTCGCCGGGGTCGCCGTGGTGTGGGCCGGGACCGAGGAGGGGGTGCGGGGCTTCGTGGTGCCCACGGACACGCCGGGATTCTCCGCGCCGGAGATCAAGCACAAGTGGTCGCTGCGCGCCTCGGTCACCAGCGAGCTGGTCCTCGACGGCGTACGGCTGCCCGCGGACGCGGTGCTGCCCGAGGCGCGGGGCCTTGGCGGACCGCTGAGCTGCCTGAACCAGGCGCGTTACGGGATCGTGTGGGGCGCGATGGGCGCGGCGCGCGCCTGCTTCGAGAGTGCGCTCGGCTACTCCCGCGAGCGCGAGCAGTTCGGCAGGCCCATCGGGGGCTTCCAGCTCACCCAGGCCAAGCTCGCCGACATGGCGCTCGAACTGCACAAGGGCATCCTGCTCGCGCATCACCTGGGGCGGCGGATGGACGCCGGGACGCTCCGCCCCGAGCAGGTCAGTTTCGGGAAGCTGAACAACGTGCGGGAGGCGATCGAGATCTGCCGCACCGCCAGGACCGTCCTCGGCGCCAACGGGATCTCGCTGGAGTACCCGGTGATGCGCCACGCCACGAACCTGGAGTCCGTGCTCACGTACGAGGGGACGGTGGAGATGCACCAGTTGGTGCTGGGCAAGGCGCTCACCGGTCTCGACGCCTTCCGCTGACTCGCGCTGGGCCGGGCGGCGGCGGGCTGTCTCGCCCGTGCCCGGTCGAACGGCGGTCCCGACGGCGGGCGCGACACTGCTCGCGCCTGCGGCGGCTTCGGTGAGCGGCCCTGCTCAGCTCTGGTTGAAGAAACCGTCCTGGCCGCGGCCGTTGCCGTCGCCGGTGACGATCTCGGTGTGGGCGGGGGTCAGCAGGAAGACGCGGTTGGCGACGCGGTCGATCGAGCCGCGCAGTCCGAAGATCAGTCCCGCCGCGAAGTCCACCACGCGCTTGGCGTCGGAGGACTCCATCGCCGTGAGGTTCACGATGACCGGGATGCCGTCCCGGAAGAGTTCGCCGATGCCGCGCGCGTCCCGGAAGCTGTCGGGGGACACGGTGGCGATTCTGCGGTCCTGGCCCTCGGTGGTCTCCGCGGAGCCCTGGAGACGGAGGTCGGTCTTCCAGGCGTCGCCGCTCCCGGTCTCGACACCCTCGGAGTACTCGTCGTCGTAGTACCGCTCGTCATTGTCCTCGACGAGGCCCAGCCAGGCGCTCGCCTTGCGCACCGATCCCATGGACGCCTCCTTTCACCGCGGTCACTTGTGGTTCCGCATCCCCTCTATGGTCGTCCATCATGCGGATTCCACGCCAAGGGGATAGCCGCCGTGCAGATGATTCGTGACGCTACTGGCACACAGGATATGGCGGTTCGTCAGCGTTCTTCCCCGTCGGGATGGATGAATCAGCACGAAATATGAATTTCAGACCAGATGGGTGATCTATCGGGCGTACGGGTGACCTGGCCGTGGCTACCATGCGGGGCGCACCGCAGGACGTACTCATGGGGGAGACAGCCGTGTTCGGAATCATCAGACCGTGCGCCCATCGGCTCACCGAAAGCCTCAGGACCGAGTGGATGGCACATCTGTGCGGGCTCTGCCTGGCACTTCGCGCGGACCACGGCCAGCTGTCGAGGGTCGTCACCAACTACGACGGCCTGATCGTCTCGGTTCTGACGGAGGCACAGACATCGCGCCTGCCGGACGGCCGCCGCACGGCGGGCCCCTGCCCGCTGCGCGGAATGCGCACCGCGCCGGTCGCCCGGGGCGAGGGCGCGCGGCTCGCCGCCGCCGTCTCGCTCGTCCTGGCGTCGGCGAAGATACGCGACCACGCCGACGACGGGGACGGGGCGCTGCGGCGCCGGCCGGTGGCCGCGGCGGCCCGCCGGGTGGCGGCCGGCTGGGACCGGGCGGGCGCCCGTACCGGCGCCGAACTCGGCTTCGACACGGCCGTCCTGGCCGGGGCCGCCGCCCGGCAGGCGGACATCGAGGCGGCGGTGGTGGCCGGTTCGGGCACCACCGCTCTCCTGGCGGTGACGGAGCCGGCCGCGACCGCGACGGCAGCCGCCTTCGCGCACACGGCGGTGCTCGCCGGGCGGCCGGGCAACCGGGAACCGCTCGCGGAGGCGGGCCGGCTGTTCGGACGCCTCGCCCACCTGCTGGACGCCGTGGAGGACCAGGCTTCTGACGCCGCGTCGGGAGCCTGGAACCCGCTCACCGCGACCGGCACCTCGCGCGCCGAGGCGCGGCGGCTCGCCGACGACGCGGTGCACGGCATCCGGCTGGCCCTGCGGGACGTGGACTTCGCGGACGGGCGGCTGGCGCACGCACTGCTGGCGCACGAGTCACGGGTGGCGGTGGACCGGGCGTTCGGCACGGCGGGCTGTACGCACGGCCCTTCGCCGGTGGGCGCGGCGGACCCGAAAGCGCCGCACGATCCGCGGGTCCCGTACGACCCGGCGGCGCCACGGGTCCCGGAGGGTCCCGGGGCGCCGGGCGGTCCCGGGGAGCCCGAGGGGCCGCACAAGCCGGGCAAGCGGGGGTTCTTGGCGGGGTGCGCGGTGGCCGCGGGGCTGTGCTGCACCTGCAGGACATGCTGCGCGAAGGAGTTCGAGGGGCCCTGGTCGGGAGAGAGGCAGGAGGGCCTGTGCCGGGACGTGGGCAACTGCGACTGCTCCGACGGCGACTGCTCCGGATGCGGCGACTGCCTCCAGTGCTGCCAGTGCTGCTCGAACTGTGACGGCTGCGACGGATGTGACGGCTGCGACTGCGACTGCGGCTGCTGACGCGCGGCGGCAGGGGGCGCCGGGCGGTGGGCCCGGGTCCGCTGGCCCGGTCGGCCGGCTCGGGTCGGTGGGCTCCGGGCGGCGGGCTCGCTCCGGGCGGCGCGGCGCGCGCTCCGGGGCTTCGGGCGGCGGACGGGACGCCACCCGCCCGTGACCGCCCCCGCGCGTCCTGCGGAGGGAGCCCGGCGGCCGCACGGCCATCCGGTGTCGGTGGTCGCGCCACGTCCCGGGCCGACGGGCCCGCCTCCCGGGGCCCGAACCGGAAGCGCGCGGCGGCCCGCGGGCGGAGCCCCGGTACGGCGGGCCACGGGCGGGCGCGAGCGGAGACAGAGGCGGTTTCCGGAAGGCCGCTCGCCGGGTGCGGGGCGACTCCTCGGATCGCCCGGAGTGTTCGCGAACCGGAATCGCCACTGCCCGGTTCGGGGCGCGCGCGGCGCGCCGCCGGTGCGGTCGGGGTGTGGTCGGTACCACAGGCCCGTCCTCGACCGGGGGTTGTGTGCTACTCGCGGGTTTCGCCATAGTGGGCGGCCACATCCTCCGTACCGGAGCACCCCACATGCGCCCGGTGCGGTCCCCCACAGGAGGCCTGTCCATGAAGAACGGTCAGCACCGGCGGATATCCGGAAAGCGCGCGGCGGTCGCGGGAGGCGCCGCCGCCGCTCTGGTGATGGCGGGCATCACCTTTCAGACTGCGAACGCGAGCGAGGGAACACCCCAGTTCACGGTGAAGTCGCTGTCCCCACTCGCGGCCGGAAAGCTCTCCTCGTCGCTCGGCAAGGACCTCGGCTCGGACAACGCGGCGGGCTCGTACTACGACGCGAGGACGAAGGCGCTCGTGGTGAACGTCCTGAGCGGTGACGCGGCGGACGCCGTGCGGCGCGCGGGCGGCAGGGCCAAGGTCGTCGCGAACTCGCTGAGCGAGCTGCGCGGCGCGACGAGGGCGCTGTCCGGCGCGGCGTCCTCCGTGGCCGGCACGTCCTGGGCGATCGACCCGGTGAGCGACAAGGTGGTCGTCACGGCCGACCGCACGGTCAAGGGCGACGCCCTCGCCAAGCTGGACACCGCGGTGAAGAACCTCGGCGGCAAGGCCGAGCTGAAACGGTCCACCGGGCAGTTCAAGCCGTTCATCGCGGGCGGCGACGCCATCGAGGGGTCGGGCGGCCGCTGCTCGCTGGGCTTCAACGTGGTCAAGGACGGCCAGCCGTACTTCCTGACGGCCGGTCACTGCACGCAGGCCATCAGCGACTGGACGGACGGGCAGGGCAACGCCCTCGGCTCGAACGCGGGCTCGGACTTCCCCGGGCACGACTACGGCCTGGTGAAGTACGCCTCCTCCGGCACCGCCCACCCGAGCGAGGTCGACCTGTACAACGGCGGCACCCAGAAGATCACGGGGGCCGGTGCGGCGACGGTCGGGATGAACGTGACGCGCAGCGGCTCCACCACGCACGTCCACGACGGCACGGTCACGGGGCTCGACGCCACGGTCAACTACGGCGACGGCGACGTCGTGAACGGGCTGATCCAGACGGACGTCTGCGCCGAACCGGGCGACAGCGGCGGGTCGCTGTTCTCCGGCAGCACCGCGATCGGGCTGACGTCCGGCGGCAGCGGCGACTGCACGGCGGGCGGTCAGACGTTCTTCCAGCCGGTGCCGGCGGCGCTGACGGCGTTCGGCGCGCAGATCGGCTGACGGACGTATCCGTGCCGCAGGGCCGGGCGGGGGACACGGCGTCCCCGGCCCGGCCCTGCGGCGTGCCGGTCCCGCCACCGTGATCCCTGCCGCCGTCCGGCCTGGGCTGCCCGCCTCCGCTCGGCCGCGGGGCGGTGTTGGTCCCGCCGGGCGACCATGGCGCTTCCCTGGTGACGGCGTGTCGGGTCGCCGGCCGCAGGGGCCGGGCGGGCGCGGGCGTGGAGCCGCGGTGGCCGGGGCCCGGGGAGCCGGGCGCGCTGTCGGGAGTGAATGTCCTGATTCTGTAACCCCGCACCCGGTGAGGAGTGATGTGCACTTAATCTGCTTTTCCGCCGGGCGCGCCGAAGGTGTCCGGACTTACCCGTGGGGGGTCCCCGAATGTTCCGTATCCGTACTCTGTCCGCCGCCGGAGCGGCTGTCGCGGCCGTAGTGGCCGGGATGGCGCTGCTGCCCGCGCAGGCGCAGGCGGCTTCCGGTTCCGTGCACCTGTACAAGATCTACTACGACAGCCCCGGCACGGACCGCGGCGCGAACACCAGCCTCAACGCGGAGTACGTGCAGATCCGCAACACCACGTCGAAGGGGGTCAGCCTCAAGGGGTGGACGCTGACCGACGCGTCGCGGCACACGTACACGTTCGGCACGTACACGCTCGGCAAGGGCAAGACGGTCACCGTGCACACGGGCAAGGGCACGAACACGACGGCCAACCGCTACCAGGGGCGGGCCGCGTACGTGTGGAACAACGACAAGGACACGGCGACGCTGAAGAAGTCCACGGGCGCGAAGGTAGACACCTGCTCCTACAACTCCACCAAGGCCGACTACACGATGTGCTGATCGCACCGCCCGCCGGTATCCCCGGCAACGGGGTCCGCCCGCCGGTATCCGCGGCAACCGGGTCCCGGCGGGTGGCGACGGGTCCGGCGGGCGTGGCCCCGGCGCTCTCAGGACGCCGGCGGGGCCGTCGCCGGCCGCGGAGCGGGGGGCTCCGCGGCCCGGCGGCCGCGGAGCAGGGCCGTCGCGACGAGCGTCACCAGGACGCCGCCGACCGCCCACGCGGACAGCACCAGCAGCGGACCGGTCACCGCGTTGCCCCGGAAGTACGCGATCGAGCGGGCCACCCAGGTGCCCGCGCCCACTGGGAGCGCCGGGCCGATCGCCCGCCAGAAGTCGGGCAGCAGCGGCAGCGGGAACGCGCCG
Source organism: Streptomyces sp. NBC_01497 (assembly GCF_036250695.1). Taxonomy (NCBI): domain Bacteria; kingdom Bacillati; phylum Actinomycetota; class Actinomycetes; order Kitasatosporales; family Streptomycetaceae; genus Streptomyces; species Streptomyces sp. NBC_01497. Next base: position 6,531,326 of record NZ_CP109427.1, read on the forward strand.
CCCGCGCTCGGGTTGCCGCCGATCACGATCAGCAGGATCGCGATGCCGATGCCGACCACGCCGAAGAGCGTCTGGAGCGCCAGCGTCGCCGCGCCCACCGCGAAGACGGTGAGCGCCCCGAGCCCCCACAGGGCCCACACGCTGCCGGGCAGCGCGCCGAGGACCGGACCCGTGATCACCGCGCCGAGGATGCCGCCGGCGATCGCGTACACCGCCGTCGTGGCGAGCCGGATCACCGCCCTGCTGCGGTTGGCGGGCCGGGCGCCCGCGCTGATCGCGAGGATCGCGGCGCAGAGGTAGCCGCCGACGCACCAGCCGACGACCAGGTAGAAGGACGACAGGCCGTCCGCGTCCTGGACGGACGCGGGCGCGACGTCCTCGGGCTTCAGGGTGCGCTGCTGCTGTTGTTCGATCTGGCCGAAGACGTTCAGCAGCGCGCTGGTCTCGGTCGACCCCTGTCCCGACGCGATCAGCAGCGTGTCCGACGCGGCGCTCGGGTCGACGATCAGCGCGGCGTCGACGTCCCGGTCCAGCATCTGCCGCCGCGCCGCCGCCTCGTCGGGCAGGACCCGGGGGGACAGCGGGCCGCCGGGGAGCTGCCGAAGCTGCGACGCCACCTGCTCCGCGGCGTCCCCGGGCGCCACCACCGCCACTTTCACGTCCGTGGGCTCCGGATGGTGCAGCGCGCCGACGTACGACGCGATGAAGAGGAGCTGCAGTACCAGGACGCCGAGCACCAGCAGTGCCGCGCGCGGTGTGACGGCCGTTTTGACCTCGTCCACGAAAGCCATGGCTCCACCGTCCGCCCGGCCGGACCGTCGCCCCAGGTGGGGAGGGCCGAATGGCTGGCCGAAAGGGGCGGGGCGAGGCGCCGGGCGGGTGTGCGGTGCCGGATGGCGGGGGCCGTCGGACGCCGCGGGCGGGGCAGGTCCCGGCGCTTCGATCATCATTCGCACGAGCGTTCGAAACTGGTTATGGTGGAACCCGTGGGGGCGATTTCCGGACGGTTCAGGAGGTGGGTGTGCCGACGTTCACGCATCTGCACACCGCCTCCGGGTACTCCGTGCGCTACGGCGCCTCCCACCCGGCGGCGCTCGCCGCGCGCGCCGCTGAGCGGGGCCTCGGCGCGCTGGCCCTGACCGACCGCGACACCCTCGCGGGCACCGTCAGGTTCGCCAAGGCGTGCGGGACGCACGGGGTGCGACCGCTGTTCGGCGTGGATCTCGCGGTGCGGTCCTTCGCCCCGGACGGCGGGCCCGGGAGCGAGGGCGCCCTCGCGCCGCGCCGCCGCGCCACCCCTGTGCGCGGCGGAGCCTTCGTCGACGAGTCCGCGCCGCGCGCCGTCTTCCTCGCCCGCGACGGCGCGGCCGGCTGGGCCGACCTGTGCCGGCTCGTGTCCACCGCGCACGCCACCGGGGCGGCCGGCCCGGTCCTCGGCTGGGACGACAACCACGGCGAGGCCCTCACTGTCCTGCTCGGCCCGGACTCCGAGGTCGGCCGCGCCCTCGCGGCGGGCCGCCAGGACCGCGCCGCCCTGCTGCTCGCGCCCTGGCGCGAGGCGTACGGCGACGGCCTGCGCCTGGAGGTCGTACACCACGGCCGTACCGGTACGGGCCCCGGCTCGCTGCGCCACGCCGCCCGTACGCTCGGCTTCGCCGTCGAGCAGGGCGTACCCGCGGTGCTCGGCAACGCCGTGCGGTACGCGGACCCCGGCCTCGGCCCGGTCGCCGACGTGCTCGACGCGGCCCGCCGCCTCGTGCCCGTCGACCCGAGGGGCGGCCTCGACACGGGGGAGCGGTGGCTGAAGGACGCGGCGGCGATGGCCCGTACCGCAGACCTGGTCGCCGAGGCCGCGGGGCTGGGACGGGACACCGCGCACCGGCTGCTCGCGCTGACCGGGCTGACCGCGGACGCCTGCCGGGTCGATCCCGCGGGCGACATCGGTGTCATCGACATGGCGAAGGGGTTCGGCGCGCACAACGTGCACTTCCCCGAGCCCCGCCTGGTCGGCGCCGACCGCCGCACCGCCGCCCGGGTGCTGCGCTCGCGCGCGGCGGCCGGGATGGTCGCGCGCGGTTACGACCTGCGGCCCGATCACCGGGACTACTGGCAGCGGCTGGACGCCGAGCTGCGCACGATCGACTCCTTCGGCTTCGCCTCGTACTTCCTCACGGTCGCCGGGGTGAGCGACGACATCAAGAAGATGGGGATCCGGGTCGCCGCCCGCGGCTCGGGCGCCGGGTCGCTGGTCAACCACCTGCTGGGGGTCGCGCCCGCCGACCCGGTCGAGCACGGCCTGCTGATGGAGCGGTTCCTCTCCAGCCGGCGGCCCGGACTGCCCGACATCGACATCGACGTGGAGTCCGCGCGCCGCCTGGAGGTCTACCGCGCGATCCTCGACCGGTTCGGCCCCGAGCGGGTCGCGGCGGTCGCGATGCCGGAGACGTACCGGGTCCGGCACGCCGTACGGGACGTGGGCGCCGCGCTGTCCATGAACCCGGCCGAGATCGACCGGATCGCCAAGGCGTTCCCGCACATCCGGGCCAGGGACGCCCGGGCCGCGCTGGCGGAACTGCCGGAACTGGCAGACCTGGCGACAGGGCAGAAACGTTACGGCAGGTTCTGGGACCTGGTGGAGGCGCTGGACGCGCTGCCGCGCGGCATCGCCATGCACCCCTGCGGTGTGCTGCTCTCCGACGCCTCGCTGCTGCGCCGCACCCCGGTCGTGCCGACCAGTGGCGAGAACTTCCCGATGTCCCAGTTCGACAAGGAGGACGTCGAGGACCTGGGCCTGCTCAAACTGGACGTGCTGGGCGTGCGGATGCAGTCCGCGATGGCGCACGCCGTCGCCGAGATCGCCCGCGCCACCGGCGAGGAACTGGACCTCGACGACCCGGCGCAGGTGCCGGAGGGCGACCCCGAGACGTACCGGCTGATCCGCTCCGCCGAGACGCTCGGCTGCTTCCAGATCGAGTCGCCCGGCCAGCGCGACCTGGTCGGCAGGCTCCAGCCCGCCACCTTCCACGACCTGGTCGTGGACATCTCGCTGTTCCGGCCGGGGCCCGTCGCCGCCGACATGGTGCGGCCCTTCATCGAGGCGCGGCACGGCAGGGCGCCCGTCCGCTATCCGCACGACGACCTGGCGGGCGCGCTGGAGGAGACCTACGGGGTGGTCGTCTTCCACGAGCAGATCATCAAGATGCTGGACATCATGACCGGTTGCGGCCGGGAGGAGGCCGACCGGATCCGGCGCGGCCTGTCCGATCCCGAGTCGCAGGACAGGATCCGTGCCTGGTTCGAAGGGGCCACCCGGGAGAAGGGGTACGGTCCCGAGACCGCCGCGCGCGCCTGGGAGATCGTCGAGGCGTTCGGCTCGTACGGCTTCTGCAAGGCGCACGCCGTCGCGTTCGCCGTGCCGACGTACCAGTCGGCCTGGCTGAAGGCCCATCACCCGGCCGCCTTCTACGCGGGGCTGCTCACCCACGACCCGGGGATGTACCCGAAGCGGCTGCTGCTCGCCGACGCGCGCCGGCGCGGGGTGCCGGTGCTGCCGCTCGACGTGAACCGGTCGACGGTCACTCATAAAATCGAACTGGTGTCTGAGAGTGGGCCCGCCGTGGGGCGTTGGGGGCTGCGGCTCGCGCTCTCGGACGTCCACGGCATCAGCGAGGCGGAGAGCGCGCGGATCGAGGCGGGGCAGCCGTACACCTCGCTGCTCGACTTCGTCCAGCGCGCCCGCCCGGGCAGGCCGGTGGCCGACCGGCTCGCACAGGTCGGCGCGCTGGACGCGTTCGGCGCGAACCGCCGGGACCTGCTGCTGCACCTGTCCGAACTGGGCACGGCACAGCGCGGGAGGGGCACGCGCAGGGGCGGCTCCGGAGCCCAACTGCCGCTGGGCGAAGGGCGCGAGACCGCGGCGGTCGGGCTGCCCGACCTGGACGACACGGAGCGGCTGAGCGCCGAACTCGGTGTGCTGTCCATGGACGCGTCCAGGAACCTGATGGACGACCACCAGGCCTTCCTCGCCGAACTCGGCGTGTACGGGGCGAAACGGCTGCGGGACGTGCCGCACGGCGCGACGGTGCTGGTCGCGGGTGCCAAGGTGGCCACCCAGACCCCGCCGATCCGGTCCGGCAAGCGGGTCATCTTCACCACGCTGGACGACGGCAGCGGCCTGGTGGACCTGGCCTTCTTCGACGACTCGCACGACGCGTGCGCGTACACCGTCTTCCACTCCTGGCTGCTGCTGGTGCGCGGGGTGGTGCAGCGGCGCGGGCCGCGCAGCCTGAGCGTGGTGGGCGCGCGGGCCTGGAACCTCGCGGAACTGGTGGAACTCCGGCAGCGGGAGGGCCTGGAGGCGGTCGCCGCCGCGCTGGCCGCGCCCGCCCGGGGCAGCGGCACCGGTACGGACAACGGCGAGGGCGGAGCGGACGGAGGCGGTGCGGCGGGCGGCGGCGCCCCGGACGGCGCTTCCGGGTCCGGCCGCCGCATCCACCTGCCCACCGGCTACGAGATGAACCCCTGGTCCGACCTCCGCCCGGCGGGCGAAGGGCAGGGCACGGGACGGAAGTTGTGGCATGCGAGCCCGGGGAGTGCGGGATGATCATCTGCGTACGGCTGCGCGACGGCGCGGCGCTGCCCGGCCTGCTCGACGTGGCGCGGAACCTCAGCCCGGTGGTCCAGGCACTCCCGCCGGACACCGCGCTGATCGATGTGGCGGGCGCCGAGCGGTACTTCGCCCAGGACGCGGCGGGTCTCGCCTCGGTGCTGCGGGTGCGCGCGCTCGCGTACGCGGGCGCCGAATGCGCCCTCGGCGTGGCCGCGAGCCCGCTGCTCGCGCGGATGGCCGCACGAACGGCCGCGTACGGCGCGACGGTGACGGTGGCGGACGATCCGCGCGAACCCGCCGCGTTCCTCGCGCCGAAACCGGTCGGCGCGCTGCCCGGCGTCGGCGCCGCGACGGCGCGCACCCTGCGCGCGTACGGACTCGGCACCGTGGGGAAGGCGGCGGGCGTCCCCCTGGCCACCCTCCAGCGGCTCCTCGGCGTACGGACCGGGCGCGAGGTGTACGAGAAGGCGCACGGCATCGACCGCACCACCGTGGCCCCGGACGCGGGCACCCAGAGCATCGCGGCCGAACGTGCCTTCGCGCACGACGAGTTGGACCACGAAACGCACCGCCGCGCTCTGCTGTCGGCGGCCGGGGAGCTGGGCGTCCGGCTGCGTGGGAGCGACCGGGCGTGCCGCTCGCTGACACTGGTGGTGCGGTACGCGGACGGCTCGGCCACCGTCCGCACCCGGACCCTGTCCGAGGCGAGCGCCCACTCGCCGGCGCTCACCGCCGTCGCGTACCGGATGCTCGACGCGCTCGGCCTGCAACGCGCCCGGGTACGGGCGTTCTCGCTGCGCGCGGAGGCCCTGGTCGAGGCGGACCTGGTCACCCACCAGCTCACCTTCGACCCGGCGGACGACCGCTCCCGTCGTCTGGAGGAGACCGCGGACCGCGTCCGCGCCCGCTTCGGCCCATCCGCGATCGGCCCCGGAGCACTGGCGGCCTGACCGGGCCCGCACCGGCGGGAGCCCTTGCGGACCGGGGCCGCGCGGCCGCGGGGGCGGACGTACCGTGCCCGTATGGAGAACCGCGACCACCAGGTCCGCGCGGCCGTCGCCGGTGACGTGCCGTGCGTCGCCGCCGTCACCGACGCCGCCTACCGCCACTACATCGACCGCATCGGGCTGACCCCGGCGCCGATGGAGGCCGACCACGCGGCCGACGTGGCCGCCCGCCGGGTGTACGTGACGGGGCGGCCCCCGGCCGGAGTCGTCGTGCTCGTCGAGGAGGCCGGGTATCTCCTCCTCGCCTCGATCGCCGTCCGCCCCGACGCGCAGGGCACCGGCACCGGGCGGGCGCTCCTGGGGTTCGCCGAGCGGCGGGCCCGCGAACTCGGCCTGCCCGAGGTGCGGTTGTACACCCACGCGCTGATGTGGGAGAACCAGGCACTGTACGAGCGGATCGGCTACGCCCTCATCGGGCGCCGCGTGGACGGGCCGTACGACCGGCTGTACTACCGCAAGCCGGTCGGCCCCGGCTGATTGTCAGTGGCGGCCCGCACAATCGGTGCATGACGATCGACTGGGACGCTGAGGCCGACACCTTCGACCGGGAACCCGACCACGGGCTGCTCCCACCCGAGGTGCGGGCCGCCTGGGCCGCGAAGCTCGCCGAGTGGCTGCCGGGCCGGCCCTGCGAGGTGCTCGACCTCGGGTGCGGCACGGGCTCGCTCGCGCTGCTCGCCGCCGAGCGTGGCCACCACGTCACGGCCGTCGACCTGTCGCCGCGCATGGCCGAGCGGGCGCGGGCCAAGCTCGCGGGCACGGACGCGCGGGTCCTGGTGGGGGACGCGGTGGCGCCGCCGGTGCCGGACCGTGCCTTCGACGTGGTGCTGGTCCGGCACGTGCTCTGGGCACTGCCCGAGCCCGAGGCCGCGCTGCGGCACTGGGTCTCGCTGCTGCGGCCCGGCGGGCGGCTGGTGCTGGTGGAGGGCGTGTGGGGGGACGCGGGCCTGCCTCACGAGCGGATCGTCGCGGCGCTCACGCCCCTGGTGGAGCGGGTGCGGCACATCCCGCTCGCCGGCGAGCACGCCCTGTGGGGCAAGCGGGTGGACGACGACCGGTACGCGGTCCTGGGCGGCGCGGCCTCCGCGGGACGCCACACGGAGATCGTCGACGTGCATCTGATCCTGCGCAGGGGTGACGAGGTGCTCCTCGCCCGCCGCCAGGGCACGGGGTACGCCGACGGGCTGCTGCACGCGCCCTCCGGCCATGTGGAGGACGGGGAGGACGTACGCGCGGCGCTGCTGCGCGAGGCGTACGAGGAGACCGGCGTGCGCCTCGGGCCCGAGGACGTCCGGGTGGCGCTCGTCATGCAGCACCGGGGGCCCGGCGGACAGCCCCGCATCGGCTGGTTCTTCGAGGCGGAGTACGGCGCGGGGGCGCGGCCGGACACCGAGCCGTACAACCGGGAGCCGGACAAGTGCTCGGGCCTGTCCTGGCACCCGCTCGCCGCGCTGCCGGACGACATGGTCGCCTACTGCGCCGCCGGGCTGGAGGCGTACCGGGCGGGCGGGCACTTCGTCCTGCACTGGCACGAGGACGGCGACGGGATCGCCCGGATGCCGGGCGGGGCGAGCCGTGCCGTGACCCTCCCGGGGACCGGGGCGAGATGAGGTGGCGAGGCGGCGCGGCCGCTCAGCCGAGGGTCCTCACGTGCCGGACCTCCGTCCCGGAGATCCGGTAGCCCAGGCGCCGGTTGATGGCGAGCATCGGGGCGTTGTCCGCGTCGTTCTCGGTGTGCGCCTCGGTGATGCCCGCCGCACGCGCCCTGCGCAGCGAGTCCGTCTTGGCGAGCCTCGCGAACCCCCGGCCCCGAAAGGCCCTGCGGGTGCCGGTCATGCCCGACCAGTAGCGGGTACGGCCGTCGGTGTGCGCGAGGGAGAAGGCGGCGACCCGCCCGTCGACCTCGACCACGGACGTCAGGGCGTGGTCGAGCCGGGGGTCGTGCCAGGTGGAGGTGGACCAGTCACCGAAGTCGGCCAGTTGCTGGGTGACGTCGCCGGGTTCGTCGGCCGTGACCTCGGCGTCCGCCGCGAACAGCGGACGCGGGTCGTCCGCGTAGTCGGCGAACGTCCGCAGCCGGACGCCGGCCGGGAGCGGTCCCGGCGGCGGCAGTTCGGCCGTGGTCAGGTCGAGGTGCTGGAAGTGCGCCGCCCTGCCGGGGCGGTAGCCGTGCCGGGCGGCGAAGGCGCGGTGCTCCGGCTCGTCGAGCACCCACGAGAACACCTCGGTGGCGCCCGCCGCGACGAGGTGTTCCTCGGCGCCGCGCAGCAGCAGCGTGCCCACGCCCCGGCCCCGGTGGGCCGGATGCACTTGGGGGTTGGCCGAAGCCTGGCCCGGCACGGGGCTGTCGTGGAACAGCAGCACCTCGGCGGCGCCGGCGAGGCGGCCGTCCTCCTCGGCCACGAGAATCCGGAAGCGTTCGTCCGGGTGCGCCTTCACCGCGCGGTGGCGCACGGACTCCTCGGTGAGCAGCAGGTGCGGCAGGGCGGCGAGCCTGGCGCGCACGACGCCCGCGGCGTCCTCGGGGTCGTCGGGGCGGAAATCTCGCACGATCACGGCCATGACGGGTGACCGTACGCGCGGGGGCGGCGTGGACGCGCGCCATTTTTTCCGGGAGCTGTCGGGGGAGGACAATCGAAGGCGTGACCTTGCAGATCGAGATCGACCCCGCGGGCGTGGACGCGCCGTACGAACAGCTCAGGTCCCAGATCGCGGACCGTGTCAGGGAGGGGGCGCTGCCGGTCGGCTACAAACTGCCCACCGTGCGGGGCCTCGCGTCCGATCTCGGCATCGCCGCGAACACCGTGGCGAAGGCCTACCGCGTGCTGGAGACGGACGGGGTGATCGAGACGCGCGGCCGCAACGGCACGTTCGTCGCGGCGGCCGGGGACGCGGCGGCCCACGAGGCCGCCGGGGCCGCCGCCGCCTTCGCGCGGCGGGCACGCCGCCTGGGCCTGAGTGAGGACGAGGCGCGCGAGGCGTCGGACGAGGCGCTGCGGGCGGCTTACGGGCAGCGGGAGTAGGCCCGGCGGCGTCCGCCGCCCGCCGGGAGCACGGAAGCCCCGGCGGCCCGCGGGCCCGTCACAGGTACAGCCCGGCCTCCTCCGCGCGGGGCGCCGGTGCGAGGGGGACCCGTACGCGTCCCCGGCGCATCGCGTACAGCTCGGCCAGGGTCGCGCCGTCGCGTGCCACCGTGCCCTCCCACGGCGCGGCGTCCCGCTGGAGCCAGGCGAGGGACTCGGCCCGGGTCAGGCCGCCCACCTCGATACGGGCCAGGCAGCGGCCCGGGCGCACCACGGCCGGGTGCAGGCGCTCCAGGTTCTCGTTGGTGGTGACGCCCACCAGAACGTTCCTGCCCTGGCCGAGCAGTCCGTCCGTCAGGTTCAGCAGGCGTGAGAGCGCCTGGCCAGCCGCGTGCTTGGCCTCGCCCCTGATGAGTTCGTCGCAGTCCTCCAGGAGCAGCAGCCGCCAGCGGCCGCCGCCCGCGTCGTCCTCGCCGATCGCGATGTCCATCAGATAGCCGACATCGTTGAACAGCCGCTCGGGGTCGAGGACGCAGTCCACCTGGCACCAGTCCCGCCAGGAGCGGGCGAGCGTGCGCAGCGCCGAGGTCTTCCCCGTGCCGGGCGGTCCGTGCAGCAGCAGGAGCCGGCCCGCGATGTCGTCCGGCGTGACCTTCATCAGGCCGTCCATGGCGTCGGCGACCGGAGCGGTGTAGTTGCCCCGCACCTCCTCCCAGGTGCCCGCACTGATCTGACGGGTCGTGCGGTGCGGGCCGCGCCGGGGCGAGACGTACCAGAACCCCATCGTCACGTTCTCCGGCTGGGGCTCCGGGTCGTCCTGCGCGCCGTCCGTCGCCAGCTTGTGGATGTCCTGCGCCAGTTCGGAGGTGACGGCGGTGACCGTCACGTCCGCACCCCGGCTCCAGCGGGAGATGAGCATGGTCCAGCCGTCGCCCTCGGCGAGGGTCACGCTGCGGTCGTCGTCACGGGCGTGCCGCAGCACGGTGGCGCCGGCCGGCAGCAGCGTGAGGCCGGCCTTGACGCGGTCTATCGACGAACTGTGCGAGTAGGGCTGCCATCCCGTCGCGAAGCGGCCGAGGAAGAGGGCGTCGACGACGTCCGCGGGGGAGTCGCCGTCGTCCAGGGCCAGCCGGAAGGGCAGCGCGCTCTCGGGCGGGAGGGCCCCGGCCCGCGCAGGGGCCGCCGGGTCCGTCCTCGCCGCCTCGATCGCCGCCGGGTCCGGCTCCGCGACGGCCGTCCCCGTGCGGGCCCTCCCCGGGACGGCCGTCCCGGCCGCGGTGCGCTCGTCCTGTGCGTCCTCGTGTGCGCCCTCGGGCCTGTCCTCAACGTTGGCAGACATGGCAGCCATGATCCGGCACCCGGCAGGCCCACGCACGGACTTTTGTCACGTCCGCGGTCCCGTCGCCGGGGCGGTCCGCGGGCCGGTGCCCAGGCCGGTGCCCTCGCACGCGCCCGGCCCGCGGACCGCCGACGTCACCCGCGCACCGCGCGTGTCGCCGCCCGGGCCCTGCGCACCAGCGCGTATCCCTTCGTCAGTGCCCGGTCCGCGGCGAACGTCCGGCCGACACCCTTCCCTTCGATCAGCCGGCCGAACTCCTCGATGCCCGTCGCGCGCCGCACCGTCAGCCGGGCCAGCGCGTAGGGCCCCTGGCCCCGGTGCGCCGACGCGTTACGCACGGCGAGCGACTGGGTGAAGCCCGCCTCCCGTACCACGTGGCGGACCCTGCGGTCCGAGTAGCCGAAGGGGTACGCGAACGACACCGGCGCCGTCCCCGTCTCCTGCGCCGTGATCTCCCGGCAGCGCTCGACCTCGGTCACCAGCCGTCCTTTCGACAACTGGTCGAGCTGGGGATGCGAGTGGCTGTGCCCGCCGATCTCGACACCCGCCGAAGCCAGTTCGCGCACCTGGTCCCAGTCGAGCGTCGTGTCCGGCGCGCCACCGGGCCCCGGCCTGCCGCGCAGCCACCCCGTCGACACGAACACCGTCGCGGCGAAACCGTGTGCGGCCAGGACCGGCAGGGCGTGCCGGTGCACGCCCTCGTACCCGTCGTCGAAGGTGATCAGGACCGGGCGGGGCGGCAGGGCGACGCCCCGCCGCCACGCCTCGCCCAGGGCGGCCGTGGTGAGCGGCGTCCTGCCGCGCCGGGCGAGCAGCGCCATCTGCGCGGCGAACGCGCGGGGCGTCACCGACAGCGCGCGGGCGGCCGGGGACGGTTCGTGCGCGACCGCGTGGTACATCAGGATCGGCACGGTGCCGTCACCCGCGGCCGGCGCGGCCCGCGAGGTCACGGCGCTCGCCGCGGGGGCCGTCATGCGGCCCCCGCCCCACCGGCCGGGGCCCCCAGGGGCGCCCCGCCCGCACGCGGCGCCTCGACCGGGCCCGGTGCCCCGCCCGCACCGGCCGCTCCCGGCGTCGCGGCCACGGCGAGCGGCACGATGGGCCCCGAGGAGAACGCGACCGCGCCGCCCCGGGTGCGGACCCGGCCCACGGCGTAACCCCCCGCCGTGGTCAGGGCCCCGACGACGATCGCCGCGGCCCGCCGCGCGCCGCCCGGCCGCCCGAGTGCCGCGTCGCGCAGCCCCCGCAGGATCCCGGCGGGCAGCGTGCGAGTCGTGTAACGGCGTTCGGACTCCAGGCCCTTGGCCGTGCCGACACTGCGGGCGACGAGCGCCTTCGACAGGCCCTCCGCGTACGCGCGGGTACGGAAGTAGCCGAACGCCTCCCGTGCGCGGGGCACCTTGTGGTGGATGACCGACCGGTCGTCGATCAGGAGCACCGCGCCGGGCACCGCGCGCGCGACGCGGATGCACAGTTCGGTCTCCTCGCAGCCGAGCGGCCGCCGGTCGCCGTCGCGTCCGATGCCCGTCGCGAACCCGCCGGCCGCGTCGAACGCCGTACGCCTGAAGGACGCGTTGCCGCCGAGCACGTTGCGCACCCGTACCCGGCCGGCGGGCAGGCCCCGGTACGTGCAGCCGACAATCCAGTCGAACTCCTCCGGGAACCAGCGGGGCCGCCGCCCCGACGCCCACAGGGGCAGCGTCCTGCCGCCGACCGCGAGGACCCTGTCGTCGTCGTACGCCTGGTTGAAGTGGCGCAGCCAGCCCGGCTGGGCGACGGCGTCGTCGTCGAGGAACGCGACGATCTCGCCGCGCGCCGCCGCCACCCCGGTGTTGCGGCCCGCGGACAGGCCGCGGGGGCCCGCGTTCGCGAGCACCCGCACCCCCCGCGCCGGGGCGAACTCGGCGGTCAGCCGCGCCCGCAGCGCCTCGTTGTGGTCCACCACGAGCAGCGTCTCCAGCGGGGCCGGCGACTGCCCGCGCACCGACTCGACCGCCGCGAGGATGTCCGCCCAGCGCTCCTCGGTGTAGACGCAGATCACCACCGAGTACGCGCGCCGGCCCTCGCTCACGGAGCCTCCCCGAGCGGCGCGTCGGTGAGCGCGGACGGGACCAGCGGGGACGGCACGAGTCCGAGCGGGACCTTGCCGATCGGTGTCCTGCCGAACGCGTCGGGCCTGCCCGTCCAGCGGCGGCCCGAGCGCGGCACGCCCTTCTCCTTGAAGATCACCTTGAGCACCCTGAGCCCGTCGCGGACCGCACGCAGGTTGGAGACGCCGTGGATGCGGTCGTACTCGTGGCTCGGTATCTCCTGCACCTTGAGGCCCGCCTTGACGACCCGGATGTTCATCAGGGTCTCCACTTCGAAGCCGGTGCAGTCCAGGGTGATCGCGTCCAGGCAGTGGCGCCAGAACGCGTTGTACCCGTAGCAGAGGTCGGTGTATCTCGCGCCGAACTTGGCGTTGACCGTGGCGCACAGGACGCGGTTGCCGAGCTTGCGGACGAAGGTCATGTCGTCCGTCCCGCCGCCGTTGGCGAAGCGCGATCCCTTGGCGAAGTCCGCGCCCGAGACGAGCGCCGACACGTAGCTCACGATCTCCTGGCCGTCGGCGGAGCCGTCCGCGTCGACCATCACGATGATGTCGCCCGTGCAGGCCGCGAAGCCGCTGATCAGGGCATCCCCCTTGCCCCTGCCCTGCTGCCCGACGACCTTGACGCCCGGCCACAGCCGTTCGGCGACCGCGACCGTGTCGTCGGTGGAATTGCCGTCGACGAGGACGACTTCGTGAATCCAGTCGGGCAGTGTCTTGAATACGTACGGAAGGTTCTCCGCCTCGTTCATGGCCGGGATGACCACGCTGACGGGCGGGGCGATCGCGAGATGGGACGAGATCGGCCGGTACCCCTCGGCATTGCGGCGAGGTGAAGTTAACCGATCGAGGCCCGGAACGGCCGGGCGCAGAATGGAGCTCACGAGTTGTTTTCCCTCTCGTCCGGCGGACCGCCCGCCCCCGGGCAGTCCGGCTGAGTTTCCGGTTCGAAAGGGGGGTTCTCAGCCCGGGCATGCCGGAGCGAACTCCGTGCACCCTGCTGAGCTGGTAGAACTTGCCGCGCGCGGCACGCGACTCGGCGCTGTTCACGACCGGAACGAACCGGCCGTGGACACCGAGCACGGCACCCCCCTACCGCGCCCCGCAACGATCCCTCCGGCGCCCGAGCCCTCCCCTTTGGCCGGTGTACATCAAGGATCGATGCAGGTGGATGTACGACGGTATTGACGAAAGGGACTGTATGGCAAGACCCGGAGGGGGGCTTGCCTTTTCCGTACATTGGCCGTTCTTCGCCGGTCGAATCCGCAAAGGACCAGTCGACTTCTGTCGCGTATTGCGTCCCGCGTGTTTTTTTCTGTCCCATCAGCCCCACGCGCCACAGCGTTTCTGCGTCACGGCGGAACGTCCGATATCTACGCTACGGGGTCCGGGCGTTCGGCGGCCGGTCGGCGGACGGACAGTTTTCTGTCATGTCCACTTCCGATGAAGTGGGTGTACTGGTACCACAGTTGACGGCGGTACACCGCTGAGTGGCGGCAAGAACTGTTATGGGAGGTTCCATGAAACTGACCCGTACCACCCCACGTTCCCGGCGGCCCAGACTCGTGGCGCTCGCGTCCGCTCTGGCCGCGGGCCTCGCGCTCACCCTCACCGGCGCGGCGGCGGCCCAGGCCGCACCGGCCGCGGGCACCGACTACGTCGCGCTCGGCGACTCGTACTCCTCCGGAGTCGGCTCCGGCGACTACGACAGCGCCAGCGGTTCCTGCGACCGCAGCCCCCACGCCTACCCCGCCCTGTGGGCCGCCGCGCACGCGCCGGCCACCTTCACCTCCCTCGCCTGTTCCGGCGCCCTTACGGGTGATGTCACGGGCAAGCAGCTCACGCCGCTGACCTCCGCCACCGACCTCGTCTCGATCACCGTCGGCGGCAACGACGCGGGATTCTCCGATGTCATGACGACATGTGTCCTCAAGTCACAGGCCACCTGTCTCAGCGGCATCGCCACCGCCAATGCCTTTGTCGACAACACGCTCCCCGGCAGGCTCGACACCGTCTACGCCGACATCAGGGCCAAGGCGCCCAACGCCCATGTCGTCGTCGTCGGCTACCCGCGCTTCTACGAGCTGAACGGTTCGTGCGTGGTCGGGCTCAGCGAAGCCGAGCGGTCGGCCATCAACAGCGCCGCCGACCACCTCAACTCGGTGACGGCCAAGCGCGCGGCCGACCACGGCTTCACCTTCGCCGACGTCACCCAGGCGTTCACGGGGCACGAGATCTGCTCCAGCGGCACCGCCTGGCTGCACAGCGTGAACCTCCTCGACCTCGGGGAGTCCTACCACCCCACGGCCGCGGGGCAGTCCGGCGGATACCTGCCGGTCTTCACTGCCGCCGCGTCCTGAGGTGCGCCCGGGCGCCGTTCTCGACGCCGTCCTGACGCCCGTCCCGGCGTGCGCGCAGACGTCCTTCGGAGGGCGATCTCGCGCGTAACGCCATGAACCGGGCATCCTGCCGGGAGTTGGCGGTCGAACTGTCCAACTCGCCCTGAAATAGGTGGAGCAGGGCGACCGCCAACGCAACTCGTACGAGTGTGGTTCACGCCCGAGACGGGATACACGGGTGTCATGGCGTAGCGATAGGGTTAATCTGCCCGGGGCCGGGCCCAGTCGTACGGGTGGGGAGTGAGATGAAGCAGATAACGGCGCACAGCAGGGCGCGAGTCCCTGCGATCACGTGCGGGACGAGCGCGAGCAGTTCGCGCCTCGACCGCCATCTGTCGGTGCTCGGCGGTCCAGCCGTGCCCCAGCGGGAGGCGGCGGAGGCGACGCTGCTCATGCGTGAGCTCACCTCGCACGACCACGCGCGGACCCACCAGCGCAAGAGCGCCAGGGTCTCGCTGTTCGCGCCTCTGCGGCGGCTGCGCCGCTCCCTGTTCGGCAACCGCGGCTGAGTGACCTGCCTGCGGGCCCGTCGTCACGGACGGCCCGCCAGGCTCCGCTGGGCACCCGGCACGCTGTTGGCGCCGGGGCCGCCTGCCCGCTGTATCCGTGCCCGTACCTGTTCTGTACCCGTACCTGTGCACGTGCCGGTGGTTCCCGGCCCGACCCGGACGTGCACGCGGGCCCGGCGCCCGTTCACGGGCCGCCCCGTGTCCCTGCGTCCCGCACCCGTCCCGTGCCGTGCCACCGGCCGTCGCGGCCCGGACCGGTGTGACCCCGCGCTGTCGCCGTGCCCGCGAAGAGCCGCACGACCGGCCCCTTCGTCTCACCGCCGCCGCGTCGACCCGCGAGCCCGCCGCCGCTCAGATCAGCGCGAACTGCCCCTCCGGGCCCTCCTCGTGGTGGTCGAACACCGATGCGGGCCGCCGCGCCGCCGTCGGCACCGGAAGGACGCCCGCCGCCCGCAGCGCCGCCCGGTCGAGGGTCGCGCCCGCAGCCGCCGCCGCGGCGCACGCGCCGCGCACCTCCTCCTGCCGGGGCGCCAGCCGGGCCAGCAGTGCGAGGACCGCGATCAGCTCCAGCAGCTCCGAGGTCCAGGCCTGCGGCCATACCGCCGGGGCCACGGCGTCCAGCGACCCGGCCTCCGCCCGCGCCGCGCGCCGCTCGAACCACAGCTCCAGGACGCGGACCCCGGCCACCCGGTAGGCCCACGCCTCCTCGGGCACGGGCGAGATCCGGCCGGAGCCGCCCAGGTGCAGCGTCTCGTCCTCGGGTGTGTACGCGAGGCCCTCCGGCCGCGCGGGCGGCGCCGCGCGGACATAGGGCCGCCGCCCGCCCGGCAGCCTCGGCCGCTCGCCCCCGCGCGCGCCGCGCAGCTGGATCCGCGCCAGTTCGGCGCCCAGGGCCACGCCCTCGGCCCACAGTGCCGGGTCGGCGGGCAGCGGGACGGCGCAGCCGCCCGCTGCCTGGAGCGCCGCCGCGGTGCTCCAGGCCAGCACGTCGCCCGCGCCGACATCGTGGCCGTACCGCGTCGAGAGCAGCGCGGTGAGGCCCGGGGCGAGGTTCGGTTCCACGCCGCCGGGCCTGCGGTACAGCGGCCGGATGCGGCCCGGCCGGCCCGCGGGGGAGCGGCCGTCCGGCAGCGGCGCCGACAGCAGCAGCGCCGGGCCCGCCGGCCCGGCGACGTACCCCTGTTCCACCGCGAAGACCTGCCGCTCGTCAGCGACGCGCCACAACTCGGGGCGGGCCGCGTCGATCAGCCGGTGGTCGGGGATCAGCCACTGCTCGTCGAACGGGCCGTGGGTGATGCGCAGCGGCTCCGGGCAGGGTCCCGACTCGCGGGCGAAACGCCCGGTACGCCGCGCGCCGCCGGGCAGCGCGGCCACCGCCGTGGCTTGCGTACGGGCGCGGCTCGGTGCGAAGAGGGCGTCCCGCTCGGCGCCCTCGGCCCGTACGAGCCGGTCCCAGCGCGCCGCGAGCGAGGTCGCGTCGGGGGCCAGTACCCAGGTCCTGCCGAACCGCAACGGCGCCACCGACCACGGCATCAGGTCGGCGAGCAGCGGAGTCCCGGCGGGTGCGGCGCTCTTCTCGGCCACCCGTACCCCCTCCTCCTCGGTAGCTTCCCGGGCGCGTGAGTCGCTGTCCCCCGAAAAGCGTAACGACCCGTGCCGCGCGGCGTTCCGGGACGCCGTCGGGCCGCCGGCGGGCGGGCCCGGCGCCGGACCTCGGGGCCCGGGCCGTCCGCAGCCGTGGCCCGTGCCGGGGGGCTTCCCGCGACGCCTCGCCCGCGCCGGGCCCGGGGGATCACGCCTGCACGGTCACCGAGAAGGCGAACCGGTCGCCGCGGTAGCGGATCCGGGCCACGTCGACCACCCGGCCCCGCTCGTCGTACGTCACGCCGGTGTAATGCAGGATCGGGCTCAGCAGCGGAACGTCCAGCAGCTCCGCCGTCACCGGGTCCGCCAGCGTGGCCCGGACCGTGTCGGTGATCCGGGAGATCGTGACGCCCGCCGCGTCACGCAGCACCTTGGTCATCGGGGCCTCGGCCAGGGCGGCCACGTCGATGTGCGCCGCGGCCTCGGGGCGGACCGCGTTCTGGGCCCAGCTCACCGGCTCGCCGCTCTCGCGGTCCCTGCGCAGGCGGGTGTAGGAGACGATCTCGGCCAGATCAGGAAAGAATTCGGCCAACTCTCCGGTGACTTTGGCGGGTCCGTGGCCGAGGACCGTCGTCATGTCGCCCGACTGCTGCGCCACCACGGCGTCCACCGAGCCGAGCAGGCGGCGCGGGGCGCTGCGCCGTGAGCCGGGTTCGATGAACGTGCCGTGCCGCCGGTGCCTGCTGATGAGGCCCTCGCCGACGAGTTCCTTCAGGGCTTGGCGCATGGTCAGGACCCCGACGCCGTAGTGCTCGGCGAGGCGCTCCTCGGTGGGCAGCCGCAGCGGGTCGCCCGGGTGGCGGCCGAGTATCGAGGCGCGCAGGGACTGGGAGACCTGGTACCACAGGGGCAGCTTGCGGTTGAGTACCAGCGAGTCGGGCGCGAAGGCGGCCGACTCGCTCCGGTCCCGGCCGCCGTTGGCCGTGCCGTCCGCGGCCGGGCCGCCGGCGACCACCTCGCCCCCGAACGGACCGCCGGTCCCCGCGCCGTCCTGGTCCCGGCCATCGGTCTCCGCGTCGCCGCGCTCCGCGTCACCGGGCTCCGCTCCGTCCCGCTCCGGGAGGCTGTCCCGCCCCGTGCCGCCGCGGTCGACGCCCCCGCGCCGGGTGCCGCTCATGCCGGGAAGTGGCGTTCGAGGCCCCGCCACACCCGGTCGTAGTCCCCCTGGAGCTGCGGCGCGGCCGCGGCCTGGGCCGTCGCGGTGATCGGCCACCGTGTCTCGAACATGAACGCGAGGCCGTCGTCGATCTTCTGCGGCCGCAACTCGGCCGTACTGGCCCGCTCGTAGGTCTCACGGTCCGGGCCGTGCGCCGACATCATGTTGTGCAGCGAGCCACCGCCCGGCACGAACCCGCCCTCCCCGGCCCGTTTCGCGTCGTACGCGCCCTCCACCAGGCCCATGTACTCGCTCATCACGTTGCGGTGGAAGTACGGCGGCCGGAACGTGTCCTCGCCCACCAGCCAGCGCGGCGCGAACACCACGAAGTCCACGCCCGCGAGTCCCGGTGTGTCCGAGGGCGAGGTGAGCACGGTGAAGATCGACGGGTCCGGGTGGTCGTAGGAGAGGGACCCCATGACGTTGAAGCGCCGCAGGTCGTAGACGTAGGGCAGGTGGTTGCCGTGCCAGGCGACCACATCGAGCGGTGAGTGGTCGCAGTCCGCGGCCCAGAGGTTCCCGCAGAACTTGTGCACCACGCGCACCGCTCGCTCCTCGGACTCGTACGCCGCGACGGGCGCCTTGAAGTCCCGGGCGTTGGCCAGCCCGTTGGCGCCGATGGGGCCGAGTTCCGGCAGTTCGAAGGGTTGGCCGTAGTTCTCGCAGACGTACCCGCGCACCGTCGCGTCCAGCGGCTCGACCCGAAAGCGCACACCGCGCGGGATCAGCGCCACCTCGCCGGGGCTCGCCGCGAGAAGCCCGAACTCGGTGCGCAGCAGCAGCCCGCCCTGCTCGGGGACGATCAGCAGTTCGCCGTCGGCGTCGCCGAACACCCGGTCGTTCATCGGTGAGTTGGCGGCGTAGAGGTGAATCGCCATGCCGACACGCCGACTCGCGTCGCCGTTGCCGCCGAGCGTCCACAGCCCGGCGAGGAAGTCGGTGCCGGGCGCCGGGTCTGGCAGCGGGTCCCAGCGCAGCCGGTTGGGGTCGGGCTCGGTCGCGGTGAACGGGGCCCCGGTCAGCGTCCCGTTGTCGATCCGGGTGTACGCGGGGTGCGCGGCGGACGGCCGGATCCGGTAGAGCCAGGACCGGCGGTTGCGGGCGCGCGGTTCGGTGAAGGCGCTGCCGCTCAACTGCTCGGCGTACAGGCCGAACGGCGCCCGCTGCGGGGAGTTGCGGCCGACGGGCAGGGCGCCAGGGACGGCCTCGGAACTGTGCTCGCCGCCGAAACCGGTGAGGTGGTCGAGGCCGGCGGCTGCCTTCCTGGCCCGCTCGACGGCGTAGCCGTTCGCAGGCCCGGTGCCGGCGCCGGACCTGCCCGTCTGCCCGGCGCCGGTCCTGCCGCCGCGGTCCTCGTCGTCGCTGCCGCTCATCGCCACTCCCTCGTGAGGATCGTTCGGTCCTTCAATCCTATGGTTCACCAGAGGATTCCACCCGTCAACGCCCGCCGACGTGGCCCGGGGCGCCGAAGGCGTGCGCGAACCGGGCCCCGGGGTTCACCCGAACGCGTCGCACTCCCGGTGCACTTGGGTCTTGGCCCGGAAAACTACCGCCGCTAGTTTGTGTCCCGGATGCCGCGCCCCGCGCCCGCGTCCGGCCACGCCGTCCGTCCTGGGGAGGATGTCGATGAAGGCACACGACGGTATGTACATCGGAGGGCGGTGGCGGCCCGCCGGGACGTCCGACACGATCGCCGTGATCAATCCGGCGGACGAACGGGTCATCGCCGAGGTCCCGGCCGGCGGGGCGGCGGACGTCGACGCCGCCGTACGGGCGGCGCGCGCCGCACTGCCCGGCTGGGCGGCCACCCCGCCCGGTGCGCGCGGAGCCTTCCTCGGCGCCCTGCACGACGCCATGGTGGACCGCGAGGAGGAGTTCGCGCGGACCCTGGTCGCCGAACTCGGCGCGCCCGCGCGGTTCGCGGCGAGGGTACAGACGAGGGCGCCGATCGCGGCGCTCGCCACCTACGCGGAGCTCGCCGCGACCCATCCGTTCGAGGAGCGGGTCGCCAATTCGACGGTGCTGCTCGAACCCGTCGGTGTGGTCGCCGCGATCACCCCGTGGAACTACCCGGTGTCCATGATCGTCAGCAAGGTGGCACCCGCCCTCGCGGCCGGCTGTACGATCGTCCTCAAACCCGCCGAGGACACACCGCTGACCGCTCTGCTGTTCGCGGAGTGTGTGGACGCGGCGGGGCTGCCGGCCGGTGTGGTCAACGTGGTCACCGGGTACGGGCACGTCGCGGGGCAGGCACTCGCGGAGCACGAGGGCGTCGACCACATCTCGTTCACCGGTTCCACCGCCGTCGGCCGGAAGATCGGCGCTCTCGCCGGCGGTGCGATCAAGAGTGTGTCGCTGGAACTCGGCGGCAAGTCCGCCAACGTGATCCTCCCGAGCGCGGACCTGCCGAGGGCCGTCGCCGCGGGCGTCGGCCATGTGATGGCCAACTCCGGCCAGACCTGCTACGCGTGGACCCGGATGCTGGTGCACAGCGACCGCTACGAGGAAGCCGTCGAGCTGGCCCGCCGGGACCTGTCCGGGTACGCGGTCGGCGACCCGGCCGCAGCCGGCACCCGGGTCGGCCCGGTCGTCAGCGCCAAGCAGCGCGAGCGCGTGCGGGGTTACATAGCCAAGGGCGTCGAGGAGGGCGCGCGGCTGGTCGCGGGCGGCACCGAGGCGCCGCACGCCACCGGCTACTTCGTGGCGCCGACCCTGTTCGCCGACGTCACCAGCGACATGACCATCGCGCAGGAGGAGATCTTCGGGCCCGTGCTGTCCGTCCTCAGGTACGAGGACGAGGAGGACGCCGTACGGATCGCCAACGACACGGTCTACGGCCTGCACGGCGGTGTGTGGGCGGACACCGAGGAGGAGGCCGTCGCCTTCGCCCGCCGGATGGACACCGGACGCGTCGACATCAACGGCGGCGACTTCAACACGCTCGCGCCCTTCGGCGGCTACAAGCAGTCCGGGGTGGGCCGCGAGATGGGCACGTACGGCCTGCACGAGTACCTTCAGACGAAGTCCCTGCAGCTCTGAGCACCCGGCCGCCGCCGATACCGGCCCCGGCCCCCTCCGGGACCCCGCCCGTCCCCGACCCCCGACCCCCGACCCCCGACCCCCGGCCCCGAACCGCCGTCCCACTGACGAGGAGGCATCACCCATGACCCGTGCCGCCGTTCTGCCCGCCGTAGGAGCACCGCTGCGGATCGACGAGATCGACCTGCCGGAGCCGGGCCCCGGGCAGGTGCGCGTCCGCCTCGCCGCCGCCGGGGTGTGCCACTCCGACCTGTCGCTGTCGAACGGCACCATGCGCGTGCCCGTGCCCGCCGTCCTCGGACACGAGGGCGCGGGCACGGTCGTCTCTGCAGGTGAGGGCGTCCAGGGGATAACGGCGGGTGACGAGGTCGTCCTGAACTGGGCGCCCTCCTGCGGCGCCTGCCCCGCCTGCGCGGCGGGGGAGGTGTGGCTGTGCGCGAACGCGCTCGCGGGCGCGTCCGCCGTGCACGCGCGGGCGTCGGACGGCACCGATCTGCATCCGGGGCTGAACGTGGCGGCGTTCGCGGAGGAGACCGTCGTCGCCGCGAACTGCGTCCTGCCCCTGCCCAAGGGCGTTGTGCTCACCGACGCGGCGCTCCTCGGCTGCGCGGTGCTCACCGGCTACGGCGCGGTCCACCACGCCGCGCGGGTGCGCGCGGGCGAGAGCGTCGCCGTGTTCGGTGTGGGCGGGGTCGGCCTCGCGGTGCTCCAGGCGGCGCGGATCGCGGGCGCGGCTCAGATCGTCGCGGTGGACGTCTCACCCGCCAAGGAGGACCTGGCGCGGGCGGCGGGGGCCACCTCGTACGTCGTCGCCTCCGCCACCACCGCCAAGGACATCAGGAAGCTCACGGGGGGCCGCGGCGTGGACGCGGCCGTCGAGTGCGTGGGGCGCGGCGACACCATCCGTACGGCCTGGGACTCCACCCGGCGCGGTGGCCGCACGACGGTCGTCGGCATCGGCGGCAAGGACCAGCAGGTGACGTTCAACTCCCTGGAGATCTTCACCTGGGGCCGGACGCTCGCGGGCTGCGTGTACGGCAACAGCGACCCGGCGAAGGACCTGCCGGTGATCGGCGACCACATCACGTCGGGCCGGTTCGACCTGGGCCTGATGGTCACGGACCGCATCACGCTCGACGACATCCCGGCGGCCTTCGAGGCGATGCTGGCGGGCCGCGGCGGGCGGGCGCTGGTGGTGTTCTAGACGGTTCTGGACGACCTGGATGCTGTGCGCCGGCTGCCGTGCACGCGGTGCCGAGCGGCCGGTTCCGGGCTTCGCGGGACGTGCGGGCCTCGCGGGGCGTGCGGGGCGTCCCGCCTGGGACCTGTCCGCCGTGGTGATCCCGCGGCGGGAAAAGGGCGGACGCCAGCGTGGCCGGGCGCGCGCTGTCCGATGCCTTCGCCTCGAAGGGGAAGGCGTCGCACGCGAACGCGGGCAGGCACACGAGGCTGCCCCGGTCCGACGCCGACGCCGAGGCCGACAGCGCGGTCCGTTCCGCGCCCGGCCTCTGCGGGGCGATCACCGCGGTGGCCTGACGCACCGGTCGCGGCGTCCGGTGCGTCAGGCCCGGACCCAGCGGGGAGCCGGGCGTCCGGCGTGCGGGTGTAACGGGCGCCCGACGCTCGGGGCGATGCCGAGGCGGCCGGGGCTCAGAGCGGGTCGGGGGGACGTCCGGCGCGCCGGGCGTACTCCTGGGCGAGGCCGTCGATCAGCGCCCGCAGGCCGGTCTGGAAGGCGCCCTCGTCCACCTGCCGCTGGTGCTCCGCGAGCAGGTGGGCCTGGCCCAGGTGCGGGTAGTCGGCCGGGTCGTACGCGTCCCGGTCCTCCACGAAGCCCCGGGCGAACGACGACAGCGCGGAGCCGGTGACGAAGTAGCGCATCAACGCGCCGATCCTGGTCGCCTGTGCGGGCGGCCAGCCCGCCCTGACCATCGCGCCGAAGACCGCGTCCGCCATCCGCAGCCCGGCCGGCCGGCGGCCGGGGCCGTGCGCGAGGACGGGCACCAGGTGGGGATGGTCAGCGAGCGCGGCCCGGTAGGAGAAGGCCCAGTCGCGCAGTGCCGTGCGCCAGTCGCGGCTGTCGTGCTCCTCGAACATCGACAGGTCGACCTGCGCGCTCACCGTGTCGGCCACGGCCTCCAGGATCTCGTCCTTGGTGCGGAAGTGGTTGTAGAGCGAGGGACCGCTCACTCCGAGTTCCGCCGCGAGGCGCCGGGTGGAGACCGCTTCGAGGCCCTCGGCGTCCAGCAGCGCGCTCGCCGTGGCGACGATGCGTTCTCTGCTGAGCAGGGGCTTGCGCGGTCGGGCCATGGCCCACATAGTAGGGCCTGCGCATATTAAACTAGCAGTGCTAATTTAACTTTCCGGCATCGCGGGCGACCCCGTCGGCGGTGCCGCTCACCGTCCCCGTCCGTCGAAGGAGCCCGCGACCATGAACCTGGAGCTGAGCGAGGAGCAGTCCGACATACGTGCCCTCGCGCGCGACTTCGTGGCGCGCGAGATCACACCGCACGTCGTCGAGTGGGACCGTGCGGAGAGTGTCGACCGGGCGATCGTCCCCCGGCTCGGCGCGCTCGGGCTGCTCGGGATGACGGTGCCCGAGGAGTACGGCGGCTCCGGCGGGGATCATCTGACGTACTGCCTGGTCACCGAGGAGCTGGGGCGCGGCGACTCGTCCGTGCGCGGCATCGTCTCCGTCTCCCTGGGCCTGGTCGGCAAGACGGTCCTGGCGTGGGGCGACGAGGAGCAGAAGCGCGCCTGGCTGCCCCGGATCACCTCGGGTGAGGCCATCGGCTGCTTCGGTCTCACCGAGCCCGGCACGGGCTCGGACGCGGGCAACCTCGCGACGCGCGCGGTGCGCGACGGCGACGACTGGGTCATCGACGGCTCGAAGATGTTCATCACCAACGGCACCTGGGCCGATGTGGTCCTGCTGTTCGCCCGCACCAACGACACACCGGGCCACCGCGGCATCTCCGCCTTCCTCGTGCCCACCGGGACGCCGGGCCTGAGCCGCCGCACGCTGCACGGCAAGCTCGGTCTGCGCGGCCAGGCCACCGCGGAGCTGGCCCTCGACGGGGTGCGGGTGCCGTCGGCCGCGATGCTGGGTCCTGAGGGCAAGGGGTTCTCCATCGCCATGTCCGCGCTGGCGAAGGGCCGGATGGCGGTGGCCGCCGGCAGTGTGGGCATCGCCCAGGCCGCGCTCGACGCGGCCCTCGGATACGCGGGCGAGCGCGAGCAGTTCGGCTCCACCATCGCCCACTACCAACTGGTGCAGGAGCTCATCAGCGACATGGCGGTGGATGTCGACGCGGCCCGGCTGCTGACCTGGCGGGTGGCCGATCTCATCGACCGGGGCGAGGAGTTCGCCACCGCCGCGTCGAAGGCGAAACTGTTCGCGTCGGAGGCCGCGGTACGTGCCGCGAACAACGCGATCCAGGTGTTCGGCGGCTACGGGTACATCGACGAGTACCCGGTCGGCAAACTCCTGCGCGACGCCCGGGTGATGACCCTCTACGAAGGCACCAGCCAGATCCAGAAGCTCATCATCGGCCGTGCGCTGACCGGGGTTTCGGCCTTCTGAGCGCGGTGCGGCCCGGCCGGGGTACGACAGTGCCCCGCCACGGGGGCGGGGCACTGGTCGACGCGGTCGTGCCGCCTTGGTCCGGGGCCGGGCGGAGCGTGATGTCCCGTCGGCCCCGGAACGGATGTCAGGCGAGCGGCCACACCGGCAGAACGGTCTTCGCCCAGGTGCTGTTGGCCACTGTCGCGCAGGACGCGTACCAGGCGACGGCCGCGGTCACGTACCCCGCCCAGCCGCCGACCTTGTCGATGCCCGTCGACTGCGCGAACGCGCCGATGGTCAGCAGGATGAAGGTGAGCGCCAGCAGCGCGATCACGGCCAGCACCGCCCCGCTGGTACGCATCGCCGGGATGATCATGTAGGTCGTGAAGATCGCCCAGGCCAGCAGGAACAGGCCGGTCGCCTGGTAGGCGTGGGCCGGCGGCAGCTTCGGCGCGACGTGGGAGATGTAGTAGGCGAACGCGAGCCAGAAGGCGCCGTACGAGCTGAACGCGGTGGCCGCGAAGGTGTTGGCCCTGCGGAACTCCCACATACCCGCGAGGAGTTGGGCGAGGCCGCCGTAGAACAGGGCGAGCGGGAGCACCACGGTCTCCAGCGTGTCGCTGAGCAGGCCGGTGTTGAAGGTGCTCAGGACGAAGGTGGTCATCGCGAAGGCGGCCAGCCCGAGGGCGCCCGGATCGGCGATGCTCGCGGTGGGTGAGGGAGTTGCGGCCGGCTGGGGGGTTGCCGCGCTGTTCGGTTCTGCTGATGCCACGGGTGGATCCTCTCCGCGAGATGCGCCTGACAATTCCCGGCGCGCTTCCGGCGGCGGCGGAGCCCCCGCCTGGGTGTGCCGGCCTCGGAGATGGTGTGGTGATGTCGGAACGGTCCGTGGTCGGCGCTGCGCTCCGGGTCAAGGATCATCATCTTGGCCTCGTGTCATGAAGCGGTCAAGGAGCCGGGCGTCAATCGTTGCAGCTTCGAATCCCGCATTCGATTGCCGGGCGCCCCGGGTCCTTCCTAAGCGCTTGCTCACCCTCGGGGTATGGTGTGCGTCCTGCCCCAGGGCAGTTCGGTGTCCGGACGGAAGGGGCGAACCATGCGTACGGCCGAATCGGTCGACGGCGACGGTGGGAGCGGCGGCGCCGCGTGGGCCGAGGTCTCGCCCGAGGCCGCCAGGAGGCTGCTGGTCGCGGCCGTCGAGGCGTTCGCCGAGCGCGGCTACCACGCCACCACCACACGGGACATCGCGGGCCGGGCCGGCATGAGCCCCGCCGCCCTCTACATCCACTACAAGACCAAGGAAGAACTGCTGCACCGGATCAGCAGGATCGGGCACGACCGTGCCCTGGAGATCCTGCGCAGGGCCGAGTCCGGCGGCGGCACCTCGGCCGAGCGGCTGGCCGAGGTCGTACGGGCGTTTGTGCGCTGGCACGCGGAGCAGCACACCACCGCCCGGGTGGTGCAGTACGAACTCGACGCGCTGGGCCCGGAACACCGCCCCGAGATCGTCGCCCTGCGGCGGCAGAGCGACGCCGTGGTGCGCAGGATCCTGGAGGACGGCGTGCGGGACGGCGAGTTCGACGTGCCGGACGTCGGCGGCACCACCCTCGCGGTGCTCTCGCTCTGCATCGACGTGGCACGGTGGTTCAGCGACGCGGGCAGCAGGACGCCCGAGGAGGTCGGGGACCTCTACGCCGGCCTCGTCCTGCGGATGGTGCGCGCGAGGCCCTGACCTCAGCCGGCGCCGGCACCCCGGCGCCCGGCGCGGGCCTCCCTCGTGCGGTGTCTCAACGCGCGGCGGCCACCGGCGCCTGCGCGTCGGGCCCGTACTGCCGCGCGACCCACGCGTACCAGTCGTCCATCCCCTCGCCCGTCGTCGCCGACACGGTCAGGACGCGCAGCCCGGGACTGACCGAACGGGCGTAGCGCACACACTGGTCGACGTCGAAGTCGACGTGGGGCAGCAGGTCGATCTTGTTGATGAGGACCAGGTCCGCGGCGGCGAACATGTATGGGTACTTCAGCGGCTTGTCGCTGCCCTCGGTCACCGAGATGATCACGACCTTGCTCTGCTCGCCCAGGTCGAACAGGGCGGGGCACACCAGATTCCCCACGTTCTCCACGAGGACCAGCGAACCGGGCGAGGGACGCAGCGCGGTGAGCGCGCCGCGCACCATCCCCGCGTCCAGGTGGCAGCCGGCGCCGGTGTTCACCTGGACCACGGCGCAGCCCGCCCGCTTGATGCGGTCGGCATCGAGCATCGTCTCCTGGTCGCCCTCGACGACCGCGACCTCACGGCGTCCCGACAGGTCGCGCACGGTGCGCTCCAGCAGCGTGGTCTTGCCCGAGCCGGGGGAGCTCATCAGGTTGACGGCGACGACGCCCCGCTCGGCCAGCCAGGCCCGGTTCTCCTCCGCCAGCAGCTCGTTCTTGGCGAGGACCCGCTGCTCCAGCGTGACGGTGGCGTCGCCGTCCCCGGCACGGCCGTGCTCATGAGTGTCGTGGCTGTCATGGCCGTGGCCGTGGGCGCCGCCGTGGGCGTGGTCCCGGCCATCGGCCGGTGGGTGCGGGTGGTGCGGCGTCGCGCCCTCCTCGCCCGGTACGCCGATCCGCACGCCCCCATGGGCGCTCGTCCCACCGCAACCGCAGGTTCCGCACATCCGGTTCAGCCCACTTTCATCGAAACGATCTGGAGCTCCCGCCCCGACACGACCCGCACGTCGGCGCTGCCGCACGGGCACAGCAGGACGAGCCCGTCGAGGGGGATGTCGGTGTCGCACGCCCGGCAGTGCCCCGAGCCGCCGGGCTGTTCGATCTGGAGCCGCGCGCCCTCGGCGACCGTGCCCGCGGTGACCAGGTCGAAGCAGAATCGCATGGAGTCGGGCACCACCGCGGTGAGCGCGCCGACGCGGACGGTCACCGTGTGGACCGGGCGGCCCGCCGCCTTCTCGCAGACCGCGTCCACGACACTCTGTGTGATCGCCAGTTCGTGCATCGCCGTTCCGCCGTCCCTTCGTGTCCATCACGTCCGAGGTGCCCGTGCGGCAGGTCCGAGGCCGGGTGAGGCGGCCGCGCGAAGCACCGATCGGGGTATCGCACCCGAATCACCCGGACGGCCCAACCGGGGATCGGCGGGCCGTAGGGCGCAATAACCACTGATGGGGGCGGTTTCGGTCGGCTTCGGGCGCGGATGTGCCCCACCTGCGTCCAGGGAGTTCCCGGGTCGGCCTGCGTTGCCGCGCGGCCACCGGGGCCTGTGGATGGTAGCAATGTGACCGGCGCCACACGCGTGGCGCGCCACCCCGAACTCGGTGACGCTCCGGATACAGCCTGAGCCCCCGGAAGGCGGCAACGCTATGCCGACAGAAGCCGCGGTCAAAGCGGAAGAAACGCTGATCCACGTCCTGTGGATCAATGCCGGTCTCAGCTGCGACGGCGACTCCGTGGCGCTGACGGCGGCCACGCAGCCGAGCATCGAGGAGATCGCCCTCGGTGCCCTGCCGGGGCTGCCCCAGGTGGCGGTGCACTGGCCGCTCATCGACTTCGAGTGCGGCCCGCGAGACGGCGCCGACGACTTCCTCGAATGGTTCTTCAAGGCGGACCGCGGGGAACTCGACCCGTTCGTCCTGGTCGTCGAGGGGTCGATCCCCAACGAGCGGCTGCACGACGAGGGCTACTGGTCGGGGTTCGGCAACAAGCCCGGCACCGACCAGCCGATGACCACCAGCGAGTGGATCGACCGGCTCGCCCCGAAGGCCACCGCGATCGTCGCCGTCGGCACCTGTGCCACGTACGGCGGGATCCACGCCATGGCGGGCAACCCGACCGGCGCGATGGGCCTGCCCGACTACCTGGGCTGGGACTGGAAGTCCAAGGCGGACATCCCGATCGTGTGCGTGCCGGGCTGCCCGATCCAGCCGGACAACCTCTCCGAGACGCTCACCTACCTGCTCTACATGGCCACCGGCCAGGCTCCGATGATCCCGCTCGACGACGCGCTGCGCCCGACCTGGCTGTTCGGGCAGACCGTCCACGAGGGCTGCGACCGGGCCGGCTACTACGAGCAGGCCGACTTCGCCACCGAGTACGGCTCCCCGAAGTGCATCGTCAAGCTCGGCTGCTGGGGCCCCACCGTCAAGTGCAACGTGCCCAAGCGCGGCTGGATGAACGGCATCGGCGGCTGCCCCAACGTCGGCGGGATCTGCATCGGCTGCACGATGCCCGGCTTCCCCGACAAGTTCATGCCGTTCATGGACGAGCCCCCCGGCGGGAAGCTCTCCACCAACGCCTCCAAGGCGTACGGCGTGACGATGCGCCGCCTGCGCGGGCTCACCACCCACACGCTCGACCACGAGCCGAAGTGGCGCAGGCCCGGCACCGAACTCAGGAGCGGCGCGACCCGCACCTGGTGACATCCGGGCATCCGCGCCTCCGGTGGGCGCGGATGCCCGTGCCCGTACCCCGCGTGGCCCGTACTCCCGCGGCCCGTACCCGGTGACCCCTACACCCCGTAACTCGTCGGCCGGCGCTGTCCAGCCGGTGACTCCCCGACACACTGACAGATGAGGCGGCGCAATGACGGCGACGAGCCAGGGCAAGAGCGAATTGGTGGAGATGGCGTGGGACCCCATCACCCGCATCGTGGGCAGCCTGGGGATCTACACGAAGATCGACTTCAAGCAGAAGACCGTCGCCGAGTGCCACAGCACCAGCTCGATCTTCCGCGGCTACTCGGTCTTCATGAAGGGCAAGGACCCGCGCGACGCCCACTTCATCACCAGCCGGATCTGCGGCATCTGCGGCGACAACCACGCCACGTGTTCCTGCTACGCGCAGAACATGGCGTACGGGGTGAAGCCGCCGCACCTCGGCGAGTGGATCGTCAACCTCGGCGAGGCCGCGGAGTACATGTTCGACCACAACATCTTCCAGGAGAACCTGGTCGGGGTCGACTACTGCGAGAAGATGGTCGCCGAGACCAACCCCGGCGTGCTGGAGCGGGCGAACCGCACCCAGTCACCGGGCGCCGAGGCGCACGGCTACAAGACCATCGGCGACATCATGCGCTCGCTGAACCCGTTCACCGGCGAGTTCTACCGCGAGGCGCTCCAGGTCAGCCGTATGACGCGGGAGATGTTCTGCCTGATGGAGGGCAGGCACGTGCACCCGTCCACGCTCTACCCGGGCGGCGTCGGCACGGTCGCCACGGTCCAGCTGATGACGGACTACATCACCCGCCTGCAGCGCTACGTCGAGTTCATGAAGAAGGTCGTGCCGATGCACGACGACCTCTTCGACTTCTTCTACGAGGCGCTGCCCGGCTACGAGCAGGTCGGCAACCGCCGCATCCTGCTGGGCTGCTGGGGCTCCTTCCAGGACCCGGAGTACTGCAACTTCGAGTACAAGGACATGACCGAGTGGGGACGCAAGATGTACGTCACCCCCGGTGTGGTCGTGGACGGGAAGCTCGTCACCACCGACCTGGTGAAGATCAACCTCGGCATCCGGATCCTGCTCGGCTCGTCGTACTACGGCGACTGGGAGGACCAGGAGATGTTCGTCAGCCACGACCCCCTCGGCAACCCGGTCGACCGCAGGCACCCGTGGAACCAGCACACCAACCCGCAGCCGCAGAAGCGGGACCTGGACGACAAGTACAGCTGGGTCATGTCGCCGCGCTGGTTCGACGGCAAGGACTACCTGGCGCTCGACACCGGCGGCGGCCCGCTGGCGCGCCTGTGGACCACCGCGCTCGCCGGCCTCGTCGACATCGGCTACGTCCAGGCCACCGGCCACAGCGTGAAGATCAACCTCCCCAAGACGGCGCTCAAGGGCCCGGTCGAGCTGGAGTGGAACGTCCCGAAGTGGAGCAACACCATCGAGCGCAACCGCGCCCGCACCTACTTCCAGGCGTACGCGGCGGCCTGCGCCCTGCACTTCGCGGAGAAGGCGCTCGTCGAGATCCGGGCCGGGCGCACCAAGACGTGGGAGAAGTTCGAGGTCCCGGAGGAGGGCATCGGCTGCGGCTTCACCGAGGCGGTGCGCGGTGTGCTCTCCCACCACATGGTGATCAGGGACGGGAAGATCGCCAACTACCACCCGTACCCGCCCACGCCGTGGAACGCGAGCCCCCGCGACACCTTCGGCACCCCGGGGCCCTACGAGGACGCGGTGCAGGGCCAGCCGATCTTCGAGGAGAACGACCGGGAGAACTTCAAGGGCATCGACATCATGCGCACCGTGCGCAGCTTCGACCCCTGCCTGCCGTGCGGTGTGCACATGTACCTCGGCGAGGGCAAGAAGCTCGAACTGCTGCACTCCCCGACCCAGTCGGCAGGCAGTGAGTGAGTGACGTGAGCGCACCCACCGAACCACCCATCGAACCACCCATCGAACCACCCGCCGGCGACCGCGAGTCCGAGGGACGGGAGGACTGGCGGGAGACGGGCGAACGCATCGAGACGCTGATCGCGGCGAGCGCCGCGAACGGCGTGGTCGCCCGCGAACGCAGCGAGGAACTCGTACGCCTCGTCACCGACTTCTACGGTGCGGGACTCGAACGGCTCCTCGACCTGGTCCACGACCACGGCCGGCTGGACGACGCCGTCCTCGCCGCTCTGGCCGGTGACGAACTCGTCGCGGGCCTGCTGCTGGTGCACGGCCTGCACCCGTACGGCGTCGAGACGCGCGTCGAGCAGGCCCTGGACGCCGTACGGCCCTACCTGGGCACGCACGGCGGTGACGTCGAACTCCTCGGCGTCAGCGACGAGGGCACCGTCCGCCTGAGGCTGCTGGGCAGCTGCGACGGCTGCCCCTCCTCGTCGGCGACGCTCGAACTCGCCGTGCGCGGCGCGGTCGAGGCGGCCGCGCCGGAGATCACCGCCATCGAGGTCGAGGCCCCGGCCGGGACGCCCGACACCGCGGCGGGCGGGACCGTCGTCCCCGTCGACGCGCTGTTCACCCGTGTGCGCGAGGCGAGCGCCGCGCCGGAGGGTGGCGGCTCGTGGGAGGCCGTCGCGGAACTGGCCGCGCTGGAGTCCGGCGCGGTCCGCCATCTCACCGTCGGCCGTGTCCCGGTGCTCGCCTGCCGCATCGGGCAGGACCTGTACGCGTTCCTGGACACCTGCGGCCGGTGCGCCGGCTCGCTCAAGGGAGCCTCGCTGGCCCGGCGGCTCGGCGGCGCGCTGGGCGAGGGTGTGCTGCGCTGCCCCGCCTGCGGTGCCCACTACGACGTACGGCGGGCCGGTGCGTGCCTCGACGAGGACGGCGTCCACCTGGACCCGCTGCCGGTGCTCACCGACGGCGCGACCGTGTCCCTCGCGGTGCCCGCCGCGGTGGCGACGTGAGCGCGCCGGCCGGCCGGGTCTCCCCGGCCGCGGCACTGCTGCGTCTGAGCCGCGACCGGCGCCCGGTGATGGAGGGGGAGCGCTGCGAGATGTGCGCCGCCCCGATCGGTGACGAGCACGCCCATGTGGTGAACCTGGAGAGCCGCGGGCTGATGTGCAGCTGCCGCGCCTGCTACCTGCTGTTCACCGACGAGAGCGCGAACCTGCGCTACCGCGCCGTCCCGGAGCGCTACCTGCGCTTCGACGGCGTGAGCCTCGACGCCCGTACCTGGGACGAACTCCAGATCCCGGTCGGCCTCGCCTTCCTGTTCCGCAACTCGGCGCTCGGCCGTACGGTCGCCTTCTACCCGGGCCCGGCGGGCGCCACCGAGTCGGAACTCCCGCTCGACGCCTGGGACTCCGTGATCGAGAGCCACCCCGAGTTCGCCGTCCTACTCCCCGACGTGGAGGCCCTGCTGGTGCGCCGCACCGAGTCCGGTGCGTCCAGCTGCCACCTGGTGCCCGTCGACGCCTGCTACGAACTCGTCGGCCGGCTGCGGACGGTGTGGCGCGGCTTCGACGGGGGGCGCGAGGCGCACGCCGCGATGGACGCGTTCTTCGCCCACGTCAGCGAGCGGAGCAGGCCCTACACCGAAGGACGCGCCTCGTGAGCGGACCGGAGCCCGCCGGGCTGGACTTCTCCGTGCTCGACGTGGTCGCGGAGCCGTACAGCGCCGCGCCCCAACTGACCGCGCGACTGCGGATCGAGGACAGCGGCGGCGAGCGCGTCCACGCGATCGTGCTGCGCTGCCAGGTCCGTATCGAACCGCAGCGCCGCTCGTACGACGCCGCCGAACGGGACGCTCTGCTGGGCCTGTTCGGGGAGCACGACCGCTGGGCCGACACACTGCGGCCGTTGTTGTGGATGCAGTGCAACACCACCGTGCAGGGGTTCACCGGCGCAACCGAAGTCGACCTCGCCCTGCCCTGTACGTACGACTTCGACGTGGTCGGCTCCCGCTACCTGCACGCGCTCGGCAGCGGTTCCGTGCCGCTGAACCTGCTGTTCTCCGGCACGGTGTTCACCAAGGACGGCGGCCCGTCGGGCACGGGCTTCGGTGTGCGGCACGTGCCGTGGGACTGCGAGGCCCGGTACGCGATGCCCGTCGCGGTGTGGCGGCAGCTGATCTCGGCGCACTTCCCCCACACGGGCTGGATCAGGCTCGACTCCGACATGCTCGCCCGGTTCGCGGACTTCCGCGCCCGGCGCGGCCTCATCAGCTGGGACGAGACGGTGAGCACGGTGCTCGAAGAGATCGGCGAGGTGGTCCGGTGAGCACGGCGGGCCTCGACCCCGTACGCGCGGTCGCCGACGCGGTCCTCTACGAGGGCTACCTGCTCTACCCCTACCGGGCGAGCTCCCACAAGAACCGCTCCCGCTGGCAGTTCGGGGTCCTCGGCCCGCCGAACGCCGGACCCGCCAGCTTCGGCGAGGAACCCGGCATGACGACGCAGGTCCTGCTCGCCCCGACCGGTGCCCCGGGCGACGCGGGCCTCACCGTCCACCTGCGTTTCCTCCAACTGCAGGTGCGCGAGGTGCAGCGGCTGGAGCGCGACGGCGGGCACACCCCGGTCGACTCCCTCACCGTGAACGGTACCTCCGTGCTGACCTGGGACGAGGCCGTCGAACACGAACTTGCCCTGCCCGTAATGCGGTTGACGGACACCGTCGACGAAGTGCGGGAGGTGGCAGGCGGCGAGGACACGGAGCGGCTGACGGACGCCGACGGCACACCGGTGGGCCGCGTCGTGCGGCGCAGGTCCCCGCTCACCGTCCGGATCCGCGCGCACGGCGAGCCCTGCGCCGGCGCGGGCGCACAGGACGGCGGGTACACCCGGTTCACCGTGTCCGTGACGAACGAACACGCCGGCCACGCCGGCGACAAGGAGGCGGCGATCCGCTCCTCCCTCATCGGCACGCACCTGCTGCTGCGGGCGCGGAACGCGGACTTCGTCTCGCTCCTCGACCCGCCGCCCGAGGCCGCCGCGGCGGCTGCCGGCTGCCGGCAGCACCGCTGCTGGCCCGTCCTCGCGGGCCCGCCAGGCAGCGCCGACACCGTGCTCGGCGCGCCGATCATCCTCTACGACCACCCGGAGATCGCGCAGGCGAGCCCCGGCGACCTCTTCGACTCCACCGAGATCGACGAGATCCTCACCCTGCGGGTGATGACCATGACCGAGGACGAGAAGGCCGAGGCCCGTGCCACGGACCCGCGCGCGCGGGAGGTCATCGACCGCTGCGACGCCATGACTCCCGCCGAACTCCAGCGCCTGCACGGCCTGCTGCGTGATCCGCACGCCCCGGGCCCGGACCCGGCCGCACCGCCGGCGGGCGAGGGGGCGGGGGACGTACGCGACCTGCCCGAGGCCGACTTCACCACCGGTGACGCGCCCTGGTGGGACCCGGCGGCCGACGCCGCCGTGCGCCCCGGCAGCGACGCCGTCGTCATCGACGGCGTCAGCGTGGCCAAGGGCAGCCTCGTCCGGGTCCACCCGGCCCGTCGCGCGGACGCGCAGGACCTGTTCTTCGCGGGCCAGGTCGCGCGGGTGACCGCCGTGCTCAGTGACGTGGACGGCGGCGTGCACGTGGCGCTGGTCCTCGTCGACGATCCGGCCGCCGACCTGCATGACTGGTACGGCCGGTACTTCTACTTCGCGCCCGACGAGCTGGAACCCCTGCCCGCCGGGACCGAGACCGACGCCGGGAGCGGGACCCGCACCGGGACCCGTACCGGGACCGGGACACCAACCCCGCAACACCGTGAGGAGAGCCGATCGTGAAGACCCTGGGCATGATCACCGCAGGTGTGGCCGCAGCCGTGGCGGCGGTCGCCGTCGTCGCCGGCGTGCAGTCGATCCCCGACATCCGCAGGTACCTCAGGATGCGCTCGATGTGAGCGCGAGCGGCAGCGAACAGGAGCGTGGGATGCCCGCGGACGGGCCGTCGGCGCGGGTCCCCGGGGCTCCGGGCGGCCGCATGCTCGTCGCGGGCATCGGCAACATCTTCCTGGGTGACGACGGCTTCGGGCCCGAGGTGGTGCGGCGCCTCGGCGACCGCGCGGACCTGGCGCCCGGGGTCCGCGTCGTCGACTACGGCATCCGCGGCATGCACCTCGCCTACGACCTGCTCGACGGTTACGACGCGCTGGTACTCGTCGACGCGTGCCCCGGCGAGGGGCCGCCGGGGAGCGTCACCGTGCTCGAAGTCGGCGCCGACGACCTGGGTGAGGGTGAATTCGACGCGCATGGGATGAATCCGGTAGCAGTTCTGGCAAACCTGGGCCAACTGGGCGGTACGCTGCCCCTCACCTTCGTCGTCGGCTGCCTACCCGCGGACCTCGGCGAGGGCATCGGGCTCAGCGGTGCGGTCGCCGCCGCCGTCCCGGAGGCGATGGACGCGGTGCTCGCGCTGGTGCGGCGCTCGCGGCCCACGGAAACCACCGGCCCTGCGGGCGCGCCCGTCACCGCGACCACCACAGCGTCCGCGTCCGCGTCCGCACCCGTACCCGCCGCCGTCGAGGCCGCGGCCACCGAGCCCCGGAGGACCTGAATCGTGTGTCTTGGCATCCCCGGCCGAGTCGTGGAGATCGTGGACGGGTACGCCGGGCAGCTGGCCCTGGTCGACGTCGAGGGCGCCCGCCGGCGCGTCAACATCGGCATGCTCGACGCGCCCCCCGCGTGCGGTGACTGGGTGCTGCTGCACATGGGCTTCGCGCTGGAGGTCATCGACGGGACGAAGGCAGCCGAGGCGCTGTCCGGCCTGGAGATGATGGGCCGGGGCCGGACGGCTGAGACCGAGCCCGGGACCGGCGCCGGTCCCGAGGACGGCCCCGAGGACGGCCCCGGACCCGCGACCGGCCCTGGAGCGAGGTCAGGGGCGGAGCCGGGCGGCCGCCCCGCTCCCGGCTCCGGCCCCACGCCCGGCCGCGAGGACCCGCACCGGGGCGCGCCTCGTGCCCCGGTCCGCTCGTCCGTCGCCCTGGCGGACGGCGGCGGGGCGGGGGCCGCCCCGGCGCCTGCGGCGGATGCCGCGACCGTGCCGGAGGCCGCTCACGCGCCCGGTGCGGTGGCCCTCGTCGCGGCCCGGCCCGTACCGGATGTGGCGTCGGCGCCCGTAGCCGACGCTGCGTCCGTCTGCGTAACGGAGACGGTAACGGAGGCGGCGTGCCCTCCCGTTCCCCGGACCGCGCCCGCGCCCGCTCCCGCTCCCGTGACGGTGGAGGCCGGGTCGCCTGCCGCCGCCGGGGCCGGGGCGCTGCGCTCGGGGTGCGGTGCGGAGCCCGGTCCGTGCGACGCGCCGCCCGGGGTGCGTGTCCGGCGCCGGTTCGAGGTGCGCGGGGTCGTACAGGGGGTGGGGTTCCGCCCCTTCGTCTATGTCACCGCCGACGCGCTGGCCCTCAGCGGGTCGGTGGCGAACACCGGCAGCGGTGTGGTGGCGGACGTCGAGGGCGAGGCGGCCGCCGTGGCGGAGTTCGGGCAGCGCCTGCGTACCGGCGCGCCGCCCCTCGCGCTGGTCGAGAGCGTCACGGAGTCCGCTCGGCCACCGCGCGGGACAAGCGGGTTCACCATCGAGGAGTCGGGCCCCGCGGGCCGCGCCCGGACGCTCGTCTCGCCCGACATCGCGACCTGCGCCGACTGCCTCGCCGAGCTGGCGGACCCGGGCGATCGCCGCTACCGGCACCCGTTCGTCACCTGCACCCACTGCGGCCCCCGATACACCATCGTCACCGGCACGCCCTACGACCGCGCCACCACCACCATGGCGGGCTTCGCGATGTGCGCCGAGTGCCGGACCGAGTACGAGGACCCGCGGGACCGGCGCTTCCACGCCCAGCCCATCGCGTGCCACGCCTGCGGGCCCCGGCTCGAACTGGTACGCGCCGACGGCGCGTTCGCCGTACGCGACGACGACGCGCTGCGCACCGCCCGGCGGTTGCTCGCGCAGGGCGCGATCGTGGCGGTCAAGGGTCTCGGCGGGTACCATCTCGCGTGCGACGCGCGCGACGCCGGCGCGGTCGCCGAACTGCGGCGCCGCAAGCGGCGCGGTGGCAAACCGTTCGCGGTGATGGTCAAGAACCTTGACGTCGCCCGGGAGTTCGCCCTCGTGAGTGAGGACGAGACGCAGCTGCTCGCGGGTCCCCGCCGACCGATCGTGCTGCTGCCCCGGCGCGCGGGCGGGCTGCCGGACGCCGTCGCCCCGGGCGCCCCCGACCTCGGACTGATGCTCCCGTACACCCCGCTCCACGTCCTGCTGTTCGGGCTCGACGGCGACCCCGGGGGACCCGACGCGCTCGTCATGACCTCGGGCAACCTGTCCGGTGAGCCGATCGTCACCGACGACGTA
This sequence comes from Streptomyces sp. NBC_01497, assembly GCF_036250695.1. NCBI lineage: Bacteria > Bacillati > Actinomycetota > Actinomycetes > Kitasatosporales > Streptomycetaceae > Streptomyces > Streptomyces sp. NBC_01497. The sequence goes on from NZ_CP109427.1 coordinate 6,568,434, forward strand.
CGGGCCCTGAGTGTGCTGGCGCCGCTGGCCGACGCCTGGCTGCGGCACGACCGGCCGATCCGGGTGCCGTGCGACGACTCCGTCAGCCGGTTCGTCGCCGGTGCGGAACTGCCGCTGCGCAGGGCACGCGGATACGCGCCGCTGCCGCTCGCGCTGCCGTTCGACGTGCCGCCGCTGCTGGCCGCCGGGGCCGACCTCAAGAACACCTGCGCGCTGGGGGAGGGCGGGTACGCCTGGGTCAGCCAGCACATCGGCGACATGGACGACCTCGCCACGCTGGACGCGCTCACGGCCACCGAGGCGCACCTCGAACTCCTCACCGGCACGGCCCCCCGCGCCCTGGTCGCCGACCTGCACCCGGACTACCGCTCCGGCGGCTGGGCGCGTGAGCACGCCCGCGGCAGGCCGCTGCGCACGGCGCAGCACCACCACGCGCACATCGCCTCCGTCATGGGCGAGCACGGGCTCGGCCCGGACGACGAGGTCATCGGCTTCGCCTTCGACGGCACGGGGTACGGCACCGACGGCGCGGTGTGGGGCGGTGAGGTGCTGCTCGGCGGCTACCGCTCCGTGCGGCGGGCGGCGCACCTCGCGTACGTGCCGCTCGCGGGCGGGGACGCCAGTGTGCGGCGCCCGTACCGGATGGCGCTCGCGCATCTGCACGCCGCGGGTCTCGGCTGGGACGCGGCGCTGCCGCCCGTGGCGGCCTGCCCTCCCCGTGAACAGGAGCTGCTGCGGCGCCAGTTGGAGACCGGGTTCGGGTGCGTGCCGACATCCAGCATGGGTCGCCTGTTCGACGCGGTCGCCGCGCTGGCCGGTGTCCGGCAGGAGATCGCCTACGAGGCGGAGGCGGCCGTCGCGCTGGAGGGGCTCGCCCGGGCGGGCGGGACGGATGCCCCCGGCGCCTATGCCTTCACGGTCCGGCCCGCCCCGGACGGGGGCCCGGATCTCGCCGACGCGGCGCCCGTGATCCGCGCGGTGGCCTCGGACGTACGGGCCGGGGTGCGGCCGGAGGCGGTCGCGGCCCGGTTCCACGCGGCCGTCGCCCACCTCGTCGTGGATCTGGCGGTGGCCCTGCGGGAGCGCACCGGTGTCGGGACGGTGGCGCTCGGCGGCGGTGTGTTCGCCAATGCCGTGCTCCTCCAGGCCGCACAACACGACCTGACGGCGCGGGGTTTCACCGTGCTGAGGCCCCGGCTGCTGCCCCCGGGCGACGGTGGGCTCGCTCTCGGCCAGCTCCTGATCGCGGCGTCGGCCTGACGCCGCCCGGCCGTGTCTTCGCGCGCTGCGGCGTGCCGTCATCCATCCGGTTGTCCCACGAGAGACAGAAAAGGAATAAGGACCATGTGTCTGGCAGTTCCGGGGCGTGTGCTCAGCACCGCCGAATCCGAAGGCGCCTTGATGGCCGAGGTGGATTTCGGGGGAGTGCGCAAGGAAGTGTGCCTCCAGTACATCCCTGATGTGACGGTGGGCGAGTACGTCATCGTCCACGTCGGGTTCGCGATCCAACGGCTCGACGAGCGCTCGGCGCTGGAGACGCTCGCGAACTTCGACCGGCTCGGGATCCTGGAGGAGGAGTTCGGCGACGGCTTCGAACTCGCCGCGCGGCAGGCGGGCGGCGACCCGGCCACCGCCGGGGACCGGGCGACCGCGGGGAACCCGGCGCCGGCTGGAGCGCCCGCCCACGGCGGGGGCGCAGGACCGACCGCACACCCGTCCACGACCCCCGAAGAGGCCGCCCGATGAAGTACCTCGAAGAGTTCAGCGACCCCGCCCTGGCGCGCAAACTGCTCGACCAGATCCATGCCGCGACCACCCGGCCCTGGGCGATGATGGAGGTCTGCGGCGGTCAGACCCACTCGATCATCCGGCACGGCATCGACCAACTCCTGCCCGAGGGCGTGGAGATGATCCACGGGCCCGGCTGCCCGGTCTGTGTGACGCCGCTGGAGGCCATCGACCGGGCGCTCGCGATCGCCGCGCGCCCCGGGGTGATCTTCTGCTCCTTCGGCGACATGCTGCGGGTGCCCGGCAGCAGCCAGGACCTGTTCTCCGTCAAGAGCGCGGGCGGCGACGTCCGCGTGGTGTACTCCCCGCTCGACGCGCTGAAGATCGCCAGGGAGAACCCGGACCGCGAAGTCGTCTTCTTCGGCATCGGGTTCGAGACGACGGCGCCCGCCAACGCCATGGCCGTGCACCAGGCGGCCCGGCTCGGTGTACGCAACTTCTCCCTGTTGGTCTCGCACGTCCTCGTGCCGCCCGCCATCGCCGCCATCATGGAGTCCTCCACCTGCCGGGTGCAGGCGTTCCTCGCTGCGGGGCACGTGTGCAGTGTGATGGGCACGGCGGAGTACCCGCCCCTCGCCGAGAAGTACCGGGTGCCGATCGTGGTCACCGGCTTCGAACCCCTCGACATCCTCGAAGGCGTCCGGCGGACGGTCCTCCAGCTCGAAGAGGGCCGGCACGAGGTGGAGAACGCCTACCCGCGCGCCGTACGCGAGGAGGGCAACCTCCCCGCCATGGAGATGCTGCGGGACGTCTTCGAGGTGACCGACCGGACCTGGCGGGGCATCGGGGAGATCCCCCGCAGCGGCTGGCGGCTCGCCGGGAAGTACACGGATTTCGACGCCGAACTGCGCTTCGACGTGACGGGCATCCACACCGCCGAGTCCGAGCTCTGCCGCTCGGGAGAGGTGCTCCAGGGGCTGATCAAGCCCCACGAGTGCCCCGCGTTCGGCAAGGAGTGCACGCCGCGCAACCCGCTCGGCGCGACGATGGTCTCGTCCGAGGGCGCGTGCGCCGCGTACCACTCGTACCGCCGACTGGAACTGGTGGACGCCAAGTGACCGGGACGACCAGCACCTCCACCGGTGCGACCTCCACCGGCACCACCCCCGCCACCGCCACCGGTGCGCGTGGTGTGCCAGCCGCCCCCGCCCCCGGTCCCGTCGCGGTCCCCGACCTCGACTTCGAGGGCTGGACCTGCCCCGCGCCGCTGCGCGACACCCCGGCGGTCGTCATGGGACACGGCGGCGGCGGAGCCATGTCCGGCGAACTCGTCGACCACCTCTTCCTGCCCGCCTACGGCGCGGCGGCGGCGGCGGAGCTGGGCGACTCGGCGGTCCTGACCGTGGGCGACGGCACCCGGCTCGCCTTCTCCACCGACTCCTACGTGGTCAGGCCGATGTTCTTCCCCGGCGGCTCGATCGGCGACCTCGCCGTGAACGGGACCGTCAACGACCTGGCCATGTCGGGCGCTTCACCCCTGTTCCTGTCGACGGCGTACATCCTCCAGGAGGGCACCGCGCTCGCCGACCTCGACCGCATCGCGCGGGCGGTGGGCGCGGCGGCGCGGGCCGCCGGGGTGCGGCTCGTGACCGGGGATACCAAGGTCGTCGAGCGCGCGAGCGGCGACGGGGTGTACATCAACACCTCCGGCATCGGTGTGATCCCGGACGGGGTCGACATCGGCCCCCGGCGCGCACGTCCCGGCGACGCCGTCCTCGTCAGCGGCGACATCGGGGCGCACGGCGTGGCGGTGCTCAGCCGCCGCGAGGGCCTGGAGTTCGCCTCCACCGTGGAGAGCGACACGGCGGCCCTGCACGGCCTGGTCGCCGACATGATCGCGACCGGCGCCGACCTCCATGTGCTGCGGGACCCGACCCGCGGTGGTGTCTCCGCCTCGCTCAACGAGATCGCCCGGGCCTCGGGCGTCGGGGTCGAGCTGGTGGAGCGGGACCTGCCGGTCCCCGAGACGGTCCGCGACGCGTGCAGCCTGCTCGGTCTCGACCCGCTGCAGGTCGCCAACGAGGGCAAGCTGCTGGCGATCGTCCCCGCTCAGGCGGCGGACCGGGTGCTGGAGGCGATGCGGGCGCACCCGCTCGGCCGTTCGGCGTGCCGGATCGGCACCTGCCTGGCGGACCACCCCGGCATGGTCGTGGCCAGGACCGGCCTCGGGGGCACCCGGGTGGTCCCGCAGCCCATCGGCGAGCAGCTGCCGAGGATCTGCTGAGGTGAGCGCCGAGGGAGCGGTGCTGTTCGCGCGCTACGCCTACCCGCCCAACGAGCTGGGCTACTGCGGTCCCGCCGACGCGTCCGCCCTCCTGCGGACCGAGGCCACCGACGGTATCGAGAGCCGCGCCCGGGAGTTCGAGGGCGCCTGGTGCTATCTGGAGTTCCTCGCGGAGAGCGCGGGTGTCGCCGACCCGCTGGACCCGTACGTCGTCGAGGCGTACTGGATCGGCAACGAACTGCTGGAGCGGGCCGACCCCGGGGCCCTGCTGGAGCGGATGCGGGACCGCTTCCGCGGCCAGCTCGGCGGCACCTGGCGCGAGGCGGGGGCCGGCGCGCGCGCCCACCACAGCTTCCAGGTGTTCGACGTGTATCCGTGGGCCGGCCTGCTGGCCACGGCCGGCAGGGCGACCGCGCTGAACGTGCTCGACCAGTGCCGCATCCGTACGGGTGTGGTGGTGGACGTCGACGGTGAGAGCGCCGTCGTCACGTCGCGGCCCCTGTTGTGGGACGCGGCGCGCGGGGTGCTGGCGCCGGGTGCGCCCCGGCGCCAGGCGGCCCGCTGGTCGACCGGCGGCAGGTCGCTCGTCGGCCGCGTGGCGCCGGGCGACCTGGTGGCGCTGCACTGGGACTGGATCTGCGACGTCATCACCGAGGGGCAGCGCGAATGGATCGAGCGCCTTGAGGAGCGCCGCCGCCCGCTCGCGGCGCCGGCGGCGTAGCGGCCCCTTGCTCCGGGGCGCGTCGCGGGCGTCATGGTGCGCGGGGCAGGGCCCGGTACGGGCCTCACGCGCGCGGATGCGGTACGGGCCGGCGGTGCCGGTCCGTACCCGCCTCCGCGTCCGTATCCACGTCGCGCCCGCGGGCCGGCGCCGGCCGGTGACGCCCCCCGCGCGGGCCTCAGAAGTAGTAGCGGGAGACCGACTCGGCCACGCAGACCGGCTTGTCGCCGCCCTCGCGTTCGACGGTGACGCGCGCCGTCACCTGCACCGCGCCGCCGCCGACCTCCTTGACGTCCGTCAGCGCGCCCGTGGCCCGCAGCCGGGAGCCGACGGGGACCGGGGACGGGAAGCGGACCTTCTCGGTGCCGTAGTTGATCCCCATCTTCACGTTCCGCACGCTCAGCACCTGCGGCAGGAGCATCGGCAGCAGGGACAGGGTCAGGTAGCCGTGCGCGATCGTGGTCCCGAACGGGCCGGCCGCCGCCTTCTCGGGGTCCACGTGGATCCACTGGTGGTCGCCGGTGGCGTCGGCGAACAGGTCGATCCGCTTCTGGTCGATCTCCACCCACTCGCTGTACCCGAGCTGCTCGCCGATCCCGGCGTGCAGTTCCTCGGCGGAGGTGAAGGTCTTCGGCTCGGTCATTCCCCGGCTCCCTGTCGTCGTACCGATCGGTATGTGCGGGGCGAGTCGACGCCCCGACCGGCGCTGTCCAAGCGCTTGCTCAGGATGGTCGGGGCGCCGCTCTCCTGTCAACGAGGCCGCCGTGCCCGGGCACCCGCACCCGTAGGCTCCCGGGGGTCCTCCGCGTTCCCCAGGTCCACGTCCCCGCCGTCGGCCGGCTCTCGGCCCGCGGCGGGGCCGCCGTGTCGGCCCTGCGCCTGAACGAGGAACGCGTGCTGATCAGCAGCCGCAGGGCCTGTGGCAACCAGCGCCGCGACCCGCCTGACGCGCCGCGCCGCGTGGCCTTCGTGCGCGCGGCGCGCCCGCATCCCGCTCACGGCGGTCGGGGACGCGCTCGCCTAACCGCCCCAGGCCGCACACCCACCACCCAGGACCGGGCGCGGCTCTCGCGGGCCTGGCGCTGCGGACCCGACGAGCGGACCCGGCGGCTCGGCAGGCTGAAGGACCACCCGGCCGACTGCATCTGCCTCCCGCCGGCCACGTGCGTGCTGTCGCATCCGGACGATGTGATCGGCGGGCGCATCACCGGGTCGCGGCTGCTGCCGGGGCGATGACGCGGACCCGGGTGAGAGGGACGTGCGGACGCGTCGCGTGGGTCGGGCGGAGCCTGCCGTGGCGGGTGTACGGGGACGGCGGGGCATGCGTGACGGGCGTACAGGGAGCAGGTGTGGGCGGCCGGTCGTAAGGGGGCGGCGGGGCGTGCGGTGACGACGGCGCCTGCCGTGACGGGCGTGCGGGGAACAGGTGCGGGTGGGCGGCCGTGCGGGGACGGACGTACCGGACACAGCGGTGGGGAGAAGCGGGCCGTGCTGCGCGCGCGTGACCCGCCGTGCCGTGCGCCGGCGGGATCACCGGCGCTCAGGCGGCGGTGAGTGCCTTGCCCCGGCCGTGCTTCGCGTGGGCGAGCGCCTCGGAGGTGAGGACCGGCTGGGGGACGACGATGCCGCAGCCCGTGCACACCGGGCCCGACCACGGCTCGTGCGTGAGGTCGGGGCGCCAGACGATCTCACGGGTCGCGCCGCACACCGGGCAGGTCTCGCCGGGTCCTGACTCCAGGCCGGCGATCAGCCTGCGCAGCACTTCGGCGAGCGAGTCGGAGGGGTGGATGCGGGGGTTGTCGCAGCGGGCCACGCCGTTGCCGCCCCAGGTGAGCCGGTGCCAGTCGTCGAAGCTCCCGGGCTGGCGGAGCCCGTCGTGCTTCTCGCGCTTGCGGCGTTCGGCGAAGTCCACCTCGTACTGCAGCCAGACCGCCCTGGCCTCTTCCAGTTCGTCGAGCGCCCCGACCAGACGGCCCGGCTCGGGCGACCTGTCCTCGGGTTCTATGCCGTGCCTCGCGCACAGGTGGTCCCACGTCGCCCGGTGCCCGTAGGGGGCGAACCTCTCCAGGCACTTGCGCAGTGAATACCGCCGCAAGGCCAGATCGCAGCGCGGGTCGCGGACTTGTCTCGCGAGACTTCTGAACCCGGCCATCACATGCCACCTCCGTCAGTGGATCTCCGGAACTCCGGCGTTGTGGAATGGACGTACGCCTGCCCCATTCGGCTCCATCAAAAAGAGGATTGCCGTGACGAATACGGGAGCGCCGACTTTTTTACCCGACGATGACCCCCGTGATCTGCGGCTTTACATCCGCATGACGACTGGCGTGCGAAAACTCCCCCCTTCGTTCACGCCATCCGTGCCCGCGCCCCGCGCCGGGCGCCGGGGAGTGCGATCCGGCGCCCGGCGCGTGCCGTGCGTGAGGGCGGCGTCGGGTAGGCGGCCCCGCGAACGGACAGTCCCGTCAGCCGCCCGGCCACGGGCACGTCATCGGGCGCGGTCCGTACCCGCGCTGCGGGCGGTTCAGCGGTAGAGGAGGTAGTGGCGGCGCACGGCACGGAACGCGGCGAGTTCCTTCTGCCAGGCGGCGACCACCTGGTCCGTGCTCGCGCCCGCGTCGATCATCGTGCCGACCTGGTCCGAGCCGGTGAGGGTCGCGATGTCGTTGTCCGCGCGCCAGGCGAAGGCACCGTAGAGGCGCTTCGCGGTGATCAGCAGGGCGATGCCGGTACGGACCGCGTCGAACGCGTCCCGGTCGTGGACGTGAAGTTGCAGGCCGCCGACGGTCTTGCCGGTGAACTTGGAGAAGGTCGGCGCGAAGTACGCCTCGCGGAAGTGCACGCCGGGCAGGTTCTGCGCGGTCGCGGCCCTCGCCCACGCCGCGTCCAGACCCTCGGCCCCCAGCAGCTCGAAGGGGCGGGCCGTGCCGCGGCCCTCCGAGAGGTTGGTCGCCTCGAACATGCAGGTGCCCGGGTAGACCAACGCCGTGTCCGGGGTGGGCATGTTGGGGCTCGGCAGCACCCAGGGCAGCCCGGTTCCGTCGAAGTACATCGACCGCTGCCAGCCGGTCATCGTGACGGTCGTCAGGTCGGCCTTCTTCGTGAGGAACTCGCCGTTGTAGAGAGCGGCGAGCTCCGCGACCGTCATGCCGTGCTGCTGCGAGATCGGTTTGCGGCCTACGAAGGACGCGAACTCCTCGTGCAGCACGGGTCCGGTGGCCTCCCGCCCGGTGACCGGGTTGGGCCGGTCCAGCACCACGAAGCGCTTGCCGGCCCGCGCCGCCGCCTCCATGCAGTCGTACAGCGTCCAGATGTACGTGTAGAAGCGGGCGCCCGCGTCCTGGATGTCGAAGACGACCGTGTCGACACCGGACTTCGTGAAGACATCCACCAGCGGCTGCCCGCTGACCTGGTAAGTGTCGTACACCGGCAGGCCGGTCGCCGGATCGGCCGAGGTGCCCTCGCCGCCGCCCGCCTGCGCGGTGCCGCGGAAGCCGTGCTCGGGGCCGAAGACCGCGACGAGGTCCACCCGGTCGTCCGCGTGCATCACGTCCACGATGTGGCGCACGTCGGACGTGATGCCCGTGGGGTTGGTGACGATCCCCACCTTCTGCCCGGCCAGCAGCCGGTACCCGTCCGCGCTCAGCCGGTCGAAGCCGGTGTGGACGCGGGAGCCGCCCGTGGCACCGTGCCGGGGCGCGACGGCCGTCGCGGGCCCGGCCGCCGCCACCGCCCCGGCGGCTCCCAGGGCGCCGCCCGCCGCGAGCAGACCTCGTCGGGACAGGTTCATGCCGCCGCCTCCGTGCCGCTGGAAACGATCAGTGCCGTAGGGTCCGGACCGGGGAAAACGATCATTGCTGTCATGCCCACGCACCGTAGTCCCCCGTGGTCCGGTACGGAATGAGGCCGTCGCGTCCGATCGGGCACCAAGCCTTCCCCGATGACATACCGACTGGTTAGTCTGCCAGTCGGACGTGTCAGCAACACGGCCGACGAGCAGCCGAAGGGCAGGTGCCGATGGAAGGCTTCGAGGGCGCGAGGGTCGTCGTGAGCGGAGCGGGGGGCGGCATCGGAGCCGCGCTCGCCCGCAGGTTCGCCGCCGGGGGCGCCAGGGTCGCCGTCAACGACCTCGACGCCGCGAAAGCCGCCGCCGTCGCGGCCGGGATCGGCGGCGTCGCGGTCCCCGGGGACGCGGCCACGACCATCGGCCAGGCCCGCGAAGCACTCGGCGGCCGGGTCGACGTCTACTGCGCCAACGCCGGTGTGGGCACCGGCGGCGACCCCATGACGGACGACGACGTGTGGCAGAGCGCCTGGGACGTCAACGTCATGGCACACGTACGGGCCTGCCGGGCGCTGCTGCCCGCGTGGCTGGAGCGCGGTGAGGGACGGTTCGTCTCCACGGTCTCGGCAGCCGGGCTGCTGACGATGCTCGGCGCCGCGCCCTACAGCGTCACCAAGCACGGCGCGCTCGCCTTCGCCGAATGGCTCTCGCTCACCTACCGCCACCGCGGCCTGCGCGTGCACGCCATCTGCCCGCAGGGCGTCCGCACGGACATGCTCGCGGCGTCCGGCGAGGCGGGGCGCCTGATGCTGGCCCCGGACGCGATCGAGCCGGACGCGGTGGCCGACGCGCTCTTCACGGCCATGGCCGAGGACCGCTTCCTCGTCCTGCCGCACCCCGAGGCCGGCCGGTTCGCGCAGGCGCGCGCCGCCGACCCGGACCGCTGGCTCGCGACGATGAACCACTACCAGCAGAAGCTGGAGACACGGGAAGGGGTCACCGAGTGACCGCGTCGATCTACGCCGCCAAGCCCTGGCTGGGGATACTCAACGAGGCGCAGCGGGCACCGATCACCCCGGCCGACTCGGTCGTGCACGCCTTCCGCGAGTCGGCCGCCGGGGCCCCGGACCGGGCCGCCGTCGTCTACTTCGACGGCCGGCTCGGCTACCGGGAGGCCGACGAGCTCAGTGACTCCGTCGCGGGCCACCTCGCCGCGCGGGGCCTGGCCCGCGGCGAGCGGGTCGCGATCATGCTGCAGAACAGCCCCCAGTTCGTCCTCGCGCTGCTCGGCGCGTGGAAGGCCGGGGCGATCGTCGTCCCGCTCAACCCCATGTACAAGTCCGCCGAGGTCGGTCACGTCCTCGGCGACGCGGACGTCTCCGCGCTGATCTGCTCGGACCGCGCCTGGGAGGCCTACCTGCGCGACACGGCCGCCGGATCGCCGGTGCGCATCGCGCTGACCACCAGCGAGCTCGACCTCCAGACGCGTGACGACCGCCGGGTCCTCGGCTTCGAACGGTTCCCGGTGGCACAGGACGCCGACGACCTGCTCGCCGTGGCGCGCAGCGGCCTGCCCGCCCCGGGCGGACGGGACCCCGGCCCCGGCGACACCGCGCTCATCAGCTACACCTCGGGCACCAGCGGCCGCCCGAAGGGCGCGATGAACTCCCATCGCAACATCATGTTCAACGCCGAGCGGCAGGCCACAGGACAGGGCCTCGCGGAAGGCTCCTGCTACTTCGCGCTGGCCCCGCTGTTCCACATCACCGGCATGGTCTGCGAGCTCGCGGCCTGCTTCGCCAACGCCGGCACCCTCGCCCTCGCCTACCGCTTCGAGGCGGGCGTGGTGCTGGACGCCTTCGTCGAGCACCGGCCCGCCTACACCGTGGGCCCCTCCACCGCGTTCATGGCGCTCGCCGCGCACCCGGACGTCACCCCCGCCCACTTCGCGTCCTTCGAGCAGATCAGCTCGGGCGGCGCGCCGCTGCCGCCGGCGCTCGTGGAGAAGTTCCGCGCCGCGCTCGGCCCCTACGTCCACAACGGCTACGGCCTCACCGAGTGCACCGCGCCGTGCGCGTCCGTCCCGCCGGGCGTCGAGGCGCCCGTCGACCCCGAGTCGGGCACACTCGCCGTGGGAGTGCCGGGGCCCGACACCGTGGTGCGCATCCTCGACGACACCGGCGCCGAGGTGCCGTTCGGCACGCAGGGCGAGATCGCCGTGAGCGGCCCGCAGGTCGTCTCCGGCTACTGGCACCTGCCGGAAGCCACGGCGGAGGCCTTCCCCGGCGGGGAACTGCTCACCGGCGACATCGGCTTCATGGACGCCGCCGGCTGGCTGTACGTGGTCGACCGCAAGAAGGACATGATCAACGCGTCCGGCTTCAAGGTGTGGCCGCGCGAGGTCGAGGACGTGCTGTACACCCACCCCGCGGTGCGCGAGGCCGCCGTGGTCGGCGTCCCCGACGACTACCGGGGCGAGACGGTCAAGGCGTACGTCAGCCTGCGGCCCGGCGCGGACGTGGATGGTGACGAGGTCGCCACGTACTGCAAGGAGCGGCTCGCCGCGTACAAGTACCCGCGGGTGGTCGAGATCCTGCCCGAGCTGCCCAAGACCAGCAGTGGGAAGATCCTCAGGCGGGAGCTGCGTTCACGTAGGGACGCCTAGCGACGCGAACGGGAAAGGGTGGTGGCTCATGGCCAGGACGACGGGGGGCGACGGCGCCACGCCGGTGCCCCAGCGGCTGCTGGCCGCCGCCACCCGGCTCTTCGCGGAGCAGGGCTACGACCGCACCTCCGTGCAGGAGATCGTGGAGGCCGCCGGCGTCACCAAGGGCGCGCTCTACCACTACTTCGGCTCGAAGGAAGACCTCCTGCAGGAGGTCTACGCGCGGGTGCTGCGGCTCCAGCAGGAGCGCCTCGACGCCTACGCGGACGCCGACGAGCCCGTCGAGAAGCGGCTGCGCGACGCGGCGGCCGACGTCGTCGTGACGACCATCGACAACCTCGACGACGCGTCGATCTTCTTCCGCTCGATGCACCACCTGAGTCCGGAGAAGAACAAGCAGGTGCGGATGGAGCGCCGCCGCTACCACGAGCGTTTCCGCGACCTCGTCGAGGAGGGGCAGCAAAGCGGTGTCTTCTCCACGGCGACCCCCCCGGACCTCGTGGTGGACTACCACTTCGGCTCGATCCACCACCTGTCCACGTGGTACCGCCCCGAGGGCCCGCTCACGCCACGCGAGGTCGCCGACCACCTCGCCGACCTGCTGCTGCGGGCCCTGCGGCCCTGACGGGCAGGGGACGGCCGCACCGGATTCCGGAGCGCGGCGTCCGCACCGACGGGCGCGGGGCTGCAGCCTCGCGTCACGCGCCACCGGTGCCGCGACAGGCGGCGGGCCGATGGCGTCACCCGCCGCCGCCCCGCCGCCGCCCCGGGACCGTCAGGCGTGCTTCCTCAGCTCCCGGCGCGCCAGCGAGCGCTGGTGCACCTCGTCCGGCCCGTCCGCGAGACGCAGGGTGCGGGCGTGCGCCCACAGCTCCGCGAGCGGGTGGTCCTGACTCACACCGCCCGCGCCGTGCAGCTGGATCGCCTTGTCGAGGATGTCGACCACCGCGCGCGGTGTCGCGATCTTGATGGCCTGGATCTCCGTGTGCGCGCCCCGGTTGCCCACGGTGTCCATCAGCCAGGCCGTCTTCAGCACCAGCAGCCGCAGCTGCTCCACGCTCACGCGGGCGTCCGCGATCCAGTTCTGGACGACTCCCTGGGCCGCGATCGGCTTGCCGAACGCGGTACGCGACGACGCCCGCACGCACATCAGCCCGATCGCGCGCTCCGCCATCCCGATCAGCCGCATGCAGTGGTGGATGCGGCCAGGACCGAGCCGAGCCTGGGCGATGGCGAAGCCGCCGCCCTCCTCGCCGACCAGGTTCGAGGCGGGCACCCGCACGTCGTCGAACACGACCTCCGCGTGGCCGCCGTGGTGGCCGTCGTCGTAACCGAAGACGCGCATCCCGCGGCGCACCTCGACGCCCGGTGTGTCCCGCGGCACCAGCACCATCGACTGCTGGCGGCGCACGTCGGCGCCGTCCGGGTCGGTCTTGCCCATCACGATGAAGATCCTGCAGTCCGGGTTCATCGCCCCGGAGATGTACCACTTGCGGCCGCTGACGACGTAGTCGTCGCCGTCGCGGGTGATCCGCGTCTCGATGTTCGTCGCGTCCGACGAGGCCACCTCGGGCTCCGTCATCGCGAACGCCGACCGGATCTCGCCCGCGAGCAGCGGCTCCAGCCACTGCTTGCGCTGCGCCTCGTCGGCGAATTCGGCGAGCAGCTCCATGTTGCCGGTGTCCGGCGCGGCGCAGTTCAGCGCGGCGGGCGCCAGCTGCGGGGAGCGGCCGGTGATCTCGGCCAGCGGCGCGTACTGGAGGTTCGTCAGCCCCGCGCCGTACCGCGTGTCCGGCAGGAACAGGTTCCACAGGCCCTGGCTCCGGGCCGCCCGCTTGAGGTCCTGGATGACGGGCGGGATCTGCCAGGGGTCGGCCGCCGTCTCGCTCTGCTCACGCAGAACGGGCTCCGCCGGGTACACGTACTCGTCCATGAAGGCGAGCAGTTTCGCCCGCAACTCCTGCGTGCGGGCGTCGAATGCGAAGTCCATGGGGGTAACTCAGCCTTCCTGGAGGGTGGTGAGGCCGTGCCGGATGAACAGGGGGACCAGGTCGCCGATGCGGTCGAAGCCGCGGCCGACGGTCTGGCCGAGCGTGTAGCGGTAGTGGATGCCCTCCAGGATCACGGCGAGCTTGAACCACGCGAACGCCGTGTACCAGGGGATCGCCGAGGTGTCCCGGCCCGAGCGGCGCGCGTAGCGCTCGATCAGCTCGGCCGGCTCGGGGTGGCCCGGCGCGCCGGCCGCCGTGCTGACGGGGGAGTCCGGCAGGTCGAGCCGGACGCTGTACATGACCAGCAGGCCGAGGTCGGTCAGCGGGTCGCCGAGCGTGGACATCTCCCAGTCGAGCACGGCCCTGATGCGGTCGTCGTCGCCGAGGAGCACGTTGTCGAGGCGGTAGTCGCCGTGCACCACCGCGGGCGCGGGTGAGGCGGGCAGCGCGCCGCCGAGGCGGCTGTGCAGTTCGTCGATGCCGGGCAGGTCGCGGCTGCGGGACGCGTCCAGCTGCTTGCCCCAGCGCCGCAGCTGCCGGTCGAGGAACCCCTCGGGCCGGCCGAAGTCCCCGAGCCCGACCGCCGCCGGGTCCACGGCGTGCAGGTCCACCAGGGTGTCCACCAGGCCCAGCACGGCGGCCCTGGTGCGCGCGGCGCCCAGCGGGGCCAGCTCCTCGGCCGTGCGGTACGGGGTGCCCGTCACGAACTCCATGACGTAGAACGGCGCCCCCGTCACCGACTCGTCCTCGCACAGCAGCAGCGCCTCGGGCACCGGTACGGGCGTGGTGTGCAGCGCGCTGATCACGCGGTGCTCGCGGCGCATGTCGTGCGCGGTGGCGAGGACATGGCCGAGCGGCGGCCTGCGCACGACCCACTGGCCCGTTCCCTCGGGCGCGGCGGTGTCGTGGACCACGTAGGTGAGGTTCGAGCGGCCCCCCTCGCACATCCGCGCCTCCAGCGGGCCGCCGACCAGGCCGGGCCGCTCGCGGTCCAGGTGGGCGCGCAGCCGGTCGAGGTCGAGTCCTGGCGGGGGGACTTGGCTCATCGTCCGCTCCTTCTTGGGTCACGTGCCGTGGTGAGGCGCGGTGCCGCGGTCGCGTCCCGCGGCACCTCTTATGATGCCGACCGGTCGGTATGTCGTCCAGTCCCGGGTACCCTGGCGGGCGGATCGTCCATATGAATAGGGTTCACGTATGGATACATCGCTCACCGTCGACCAGGTCCGGCTCACCCCGATCCTCATCGCCGATCCTCCCTTGCTCAACACCCAGGGCGTGCACCAGCCCTACACCCCGCGGCTGATCGTCGAAGTGATCACCCGGGGCGGCGTCGTCGGCGTCGGGGAGACGTACGGCGACGGGAAATACCTGGAACTGGCCCAGCCGCTCGCCGACGCCCTTCCCGGCCGTCCGATCACGGACATGAACGGCCTCTTCGCCCTCGCCGACGACGTGTGCGGCGAGTCACACAACACCGAGACCCGCGTCGACGCGGGCGGCCTGCGGGGCGCGCAGACCGTCGACAAGCTCCGCCTGTCCATCGTCTCCGCCTTCGAGGTCGCCTTCCTCGACGCGCTCGGCAAGCACCGCGGGGAACCGGTCCACGCACTCCTCGGCGGCAAGGTCAGGGACGCCGTCGACTACAGCGCGTACCTCTTCTACCGCTGGGCCCAGCACCCCGACGGCGCTCATCCGGCGGTGCAGGACGACGGCTGGGGCGCGGCCCTCGACCCGGCGGGCGTCGTGGCACAGGCCCGCCGCTTCGCCGACACCTACGGGTTCCGCTCCTTCAAGCTCAAGGGCGGCGTCTTCCCGCCGGACGAGGAGATCGCCGCCATCCGGGCGCTCGCCGAGGAGTTCCCCGGGCAGCCGCTGCGGCTCGACCCCAACGGCGCCTGGTCCGTCGAGACGTCGCTGTACGTGGCGGAGCGGCTGGCGGGCGTCCTGGAGTACCTGGAGGACCCGGCGAGCGGTACGGACCTGATGGCGCGGGTCTCCGCGGGCACCTCGGTCCCGCTCGCCACCAACATGTGCGTGACCGCGGTGCCGGAGATCGCGGAGGCCTTCCGGCGGGACGCGGTGCAGGTCGTCCTCTCCGACCACCACTACTGGGGCGGACTGCGCCGCACCCAGGAACTCGCCGCGATCTGCCGGGCGTTCGGCGTGGGACTGTCCATGCACTCCAACACCCACCTCGGCATCAGCCTCGCCGCCATGACCCATGTCGCGGCGACCGTGCCCAACCTGGACTACGCCTGTGACAGCCACTACCCGTGGCAGACGGAGGACGTGATCACCGTCCGGCACACCTTCGAGGACGGGCACCTCACCGTGTCCGACGCGCCCGGTCTCGGTGTGGAACTGGACCGGGAGGCCCTGGCGGCGCTGCACCGCCGCTGGGCCGAGGACGACGGCACGATGCGCGAGCGCGACGACGCGGCGGCGATGCGCACGGCGCGGCCCGACTGGGTGCGGCCCCCGCTGCCGCGCTGGTGAGAGCCGGGCGCCGCCGGCGGGTGGGAAGATCCTGCCCGCGGCGGCCGTCCGATGACGTGCGTCAGGCGTGGCAGGCCACGGGCTGCCCGCCGTTGACGGTCGTCATGTCACCGAACACCAGCAGCGGGTCCAGGTCCACGCCCTCCGGCAGGCCGTCGAGCTCCGCGTACGCACGGTGCAGGTTGGCGACGAGCCGCTCGCTCTCGCGCAGCGCGGCGAACTCGCCGAGGTCCGTGCCGCGCGCCGTTTCGAGCGGGCTGAGCCCCTTCGCGTGCCCGGCGCGCGCCACCTCCTCCACGAAGCGCAGGTAGCGCTCCGTCGCGTCGTACGCCGACGGGTCGGTGACCGGGCCGTGGCCCGGCACCACGATCTCCGCGTCCAGCGACCGCAGCAGCTCCAGTGCGCGCAGCGAGCCCGCCAGGGAGCCGTTGAAGATGAACGGTGTACCGCCCGCGAAGACCAGGTCGCCGGTGAACACCACGCCCTGCTCCGGCAGATGGACGATCGAGTCGCCCGTGGTGTGCGCGACCCCGGGGTGCAGTACGCGCACCGGTATGCCGCCCACGTACAGCGTCATGCGGTCGCTGTAGGTCATCGTCGGTGTGACGACCGGCACCTCGCCGAACTCCGTTCCGGGCCACACCAGATGGAGCTGATGCCCCGCCGCGATCTGCTGGCTGCGGCAGGTCTCGTGGGCGACGACCGTCGCGTCCGCCGCGAACATGCTGTTGCCGTACGTGTGGTCGCCATGGTGGTGGGTGTTGACCAGGGTGCCGGGCAGCGGCAGCCCCTGTGCGGCGACCGCCTCGCGCAGCAGCCGGGCGCGCCGCTCCGTCGCCGCGGTGTCGACGAGGAGCGTCGTGCGGCCGTCGCTCACCACACCGGCGTTGTTGAGGCACCAGCCGCCGTCCGGCTGGACGTAGGCGTACGCCTGCGGGCTGACGCGGACGAGGTACGGGTCCATTGCGGGCATCGGTGGTCCTTCGCTGCGGCGCTGTCGGGGGACGGTCGCGGTCCTGCCCGGCGTCGTTGCCGGGTACGTGTGCGGTGGTGCGGTGGGGCCTGATCCGCGGGGGGTTCTCCCGCCCGCAGCTTGCCAGGTGTACGGGGCACGTGCCAGCGCCGTCCGGCCGGGGCACGGCAGAGCGTTCGCGTTCGCGGCCGGGCGCCGGTGGACGCCCCGCGGGCCGGGGCGCCGGAGGACGCCGCTCTCCGGCCCGGACCTCGCCGGTGCGTGGCGGGGCCCCTCCGGGCGGGTGACGTCGAGGGCCGCACGGCCCGGTCCTTCGGGAAGCCCGGGAGGCGCCGGCGCCGGCCATCGGGGCACCCGCCTCACCACAGCAGCGCCACGCCGAGGGCCGCGAGACACACCGCGCACACCGCCGCCGTCCGCGCCGCACGCTCCCCGAGGCGCGGCGGGCGCGCTGTCGCGAGCGCGAGCGTCCTGACGTGCGCGACCACCAGGAACGCCAGCCAGAGCAGCGCGCCGAGCGCGACCGCGACCACACCGAGGGCCGTGACACCGTCGTGCAGCGCCTGCCGCACGGCGAGGATCGCCGCCACGGTGCAGGACAGGGTCGTGCGCCGCCACGCGAGCCGGGTGCGCTCCGGCTGCAGCCCGGGGTCCCTGGGCCGGTCCGCCCGCCGCGGACCCGGTGCCGAGGTCGCCATCGCCCGCCTCAGCCGCCCCGGCCGAGCAGCACCACGACCAGCATGCACACTGCCAGCAGCCCCACCACGAGAGCCAGCACCGTCGGGAACCGCGACACCGGCAGATCCTCGCCGCGCCGCATCGCCCGCTCGCAGCGCACCCAGTGGTTCACGGCGCGCAGCGAGGCCAGCGCCCCCACGGCGAGCAGCGCGACCGCGAGGGCCGCGCGCACCGCCCCGTCGAGGTGCGGCAGGAACTGGTCGACCGCGAACCCGCCGCCGACCAGCGCGAGGGCCGTACGGATCCACGCGAGGAAGGTGCGCTCGTTGGCGAGCGAGAAGCGGTAGTCGGGTGTCGTGCCCTCCTCGCCGATGCGCCGGGGGGCGAACCACAGGAAGAAACCCCGGCCGGGGCGCCCCGGGCCGGGTGCCTGCGGCGTGCCCGCGCCGTCAGGCACGCCCGGCACCCGTCGCCCCGCCCGTGCCATCGGCGGCGGGCCGCTCGCGCGCGTGGCGCGCGTAACGCTCGTACGCGACGCGGCCGTCCGGCACGAACTCCCACGGCAGTGCCTCCCCGGCGCCGCCCGCGGGCACCTCGCCGCGCAGCCGGGCCGCGACCTCGCCGGCCGGCAGGAAACCGTGCCACGCGACCTCCTCTGCCTGCGGGTTCACGGGCAGTGTGCAGCGCACCTCGTAGACCGCCGACCACCACGAGCCGCGCCCCTCGGGCGCGTCGTACAGGAAGCGGAAGAGCGGGGTGGGCCGGGGCAGCCCCGTGACCCCGAGCTCCTCCTCGGCCTCGCGCAGCGCGCCGTCGTCGTAGCTCTCGCCCGCGCCGAGCACGCCGCCGACGAAGACGTCGTACAGCGAGGGGAAGATCAGCTTCGTCGCGGTCCTGCGGTGTACGAACAGCCGGTCCCGCGCGTCCCGGGCCAGCACGAAGGCGGCCCGGTGGCGCAGACCGCGCGCGTACACCTCACCGCGCGGCGCCCGGCCGACGACATGGTCGTTCTCGTCGACGACGTCCACGATCTCGTCTTCTGGAGCCATGGGGCCATCCAATCAAACGGCCCGTCCGAAGCCCGGTCAGGGCCGGTACGTCCGGAACGCGCCGGGGCCGCCGCGCGCAGGCGGTTGACTTGTTACCAGCGCGTACCGAAGATCGGAGCACCGGGCAGAGGCGGACTCCGAGGGCGGGGGAGCATGGCGTACGACGCAGATGTGATCGTGATCGGAGCCGGTCTCGCGGGACTGGTCGCGACGGCCGAACTCGTCGACGCCGGACGCCGCGTGATCCTTCTCGACCAGGAACCCGAGCAGTCGATCGGCGGGCAGGCCCACTGGTCGTTCGGCGGGATCTTCCTCGTCGGCTCCGCGGAGCAGCGCCGCATGGGCATCAAGGACAGCAGGGAGCTCGCGCTCCAGGACTGGCTGGGCACCGCCGGCTTCGACCGCCCCGAGGACCACTGGCCGCGCCGGTGGGCCGAGGCGTACGTCGACTTCGCGGCCGGCGAGAAGCGCGCCTGGCTGCACCGGCGCGGCATCCGCTTCTTCCCGCTGGTCGGCTGGGCCGAGCGGGGCGGGTACGACGCGAGGGGGCACGGCAACTCCGTGCCGCGCTTCCACATCACCTGGGGCACGGGACCCGGCATCGTCGAACCGTTCGAACGCCGGGTGCGCGAGGGCGTCGCCAAGGGCCTCGTGAGCCTCCGCTTCCGGCACCGGGTCACCGCTCTCGCGGCGAGCGACGGCCACCTCGACACCGTCACCGGTGACGTGCTCGAAGAGAGCGATGCGCCGCGCGGCACCCCCAGCACCCGCACCACCACCGGCGCGTTCGAACTGCGCGCCCAGGCCGTCGTCGTCACCAGCGGTGGCATCGGCGGCAACCACGACCTCGTACGCGCCCAGTGGCCCGACCGGCTCGGCACCCCGCCCCGGCACATGATCACCGGTGTGCCCGCCCACGTCGACGGACTGATGCTGGGCATCGCCGAAGCGGCGGGCGCCCACCACATCAACCGCGACCGCATGTGGCACTACACCGAAGGCATCCAGAACTGGGACCCGATCTGGCCCGGCCACGGCATCCGCATCCTGCCGGGACCGTCGTCGCTGTGGCTCGACGCGCGCGGCCGGCGGCTGCCCGTACCGCTGTTCCCCGGCTTCGACACGCTCGGCACCCTCGAACACATCATGCGCTCCGGGCACGAGTACACGTGGTTCGTGCTCGATCAGCGCATCATCGGCAAGGAGTTCGCCCTCTCGGGCTCCGAACAGAACCCCGACCTGACCGGCAAGTCCGTCCGGGGCGTCCTCGACCGGGCCCGCGCCGACGTGCCGGGCCCCGTCCGGGCGTTCATGGACAAGGGCGCCGACTTCGTGGTCGCCCGCGACCTCGCCACCCTCGTCAAGGGCATGAACAACCTGACCGACGAGCCGCTGCTCGACGAGGCGGAACTGCGCCGCGAGATCGTGGCGCGGGACCGCGAGGTCGCCAACCCGTACACGAAGGACCTCCAGATCACGGCGCTGCGCGGGGCCCGCAGGTTCTGGGGCGACCGCCTCATCCGCACCGCGCCCCCGCACCGCCTCCTCGACCCGGCGGCCGGCCCGCTCATCGCCGTACGCCTGCACATCCTCACCCGCAAGTCGCTGGGCGGCCTGGAGACCGACCTGTCGTCCCGTGTCCTGACCGCGTCGGGCGAGCCGCTGCCGGGTCTGTACGCGGCGGGCGAGGCGGCCGGCTTCGGCGGCGGCGGCGTCCACGGCTACCGCTCACTTGAGGGCACGTTCCTCGGCGGCTGCCTCTTCTCGGGCCGCGCCGCGGGCCGCGCGGCGGCGGCCGCCACGGCCTGACGCACGGCCCGGGGGCCGTGGGGGAATCCGGAGCGGGTGCGGTCCGCGATCAGCGTCTCGTGTCAGCTCGTGCCCACCGTGCCCACCATGCCTGACGATGCCGCGCTCCGTGCGCCGTCCTGCGGGAAGTCCGTCGAACGCGAGAGCTCCTCCCAGGCGGCGAGGTCCTCGTCGACGGCCGCGCGGCCGGCCCGCACCAGCCGGAGCGCGTCCGATCCCAGTACCAGGTGGGCGGGCGGCCGGGGCAGGTCGAGGACGCGCAGCACCGCCGCGGCGGCCTGGGCGGGGTCACCGAGCTGCCGGCCGTCGGCCGACTGCCGGGCCGCGCGGATCGGTTCGAACAACTCGTCGTAGTCGGGAAGGGACCGGGGCGCGCGGACCATCGAGCGGCCCGCCCAGTCGGTGCGGAAGGAGCCCGGCTCGATCGCGGTCACGTGGATCCCGAAGCCGGCCACCTCCTTGCCGACGGCCTCCAGGAGGCCCTCCACCGCGTACTTGCTGCCGCAGTAGGCGGAGACGCCGGGGAACGAGGCGAGCCCGCCCATAGAGCTGACGGCCAGCACGTGCCCGCGGCGCCGGGCCCGCATGTACGGCAGGACGGCCTGCACGGTGGCGGCCGTGCCGAAGACGTTGACCGCGAACTGGGCCCGCAGGTCCGCGAGCGGGGTCTCCTCGAAGACGCCTTCGAGCCCGTAGCCCGCGTTGGCGATGAGCACGTCGATCGCGCCCACGCGCTCCTCGACGTCGCGCACGGTCCGTACGACCGCGTCGTCGTCCGTGACGTCGAGGACACGCGCATGGGCGCGGCCCGGCGCGAGGGCCTCGAAGGCGGCGCCGTCCGCCGGGCGCCGGACGGTCCCCGCCACCGTGTGGCCGGCCTCCAGGGCGCCCTGCGCGAAAGCGCGGCCGAGTCCGCTGCTGACGCCGGTGATGAGAAGGGTCCGCTGAGTCGGGTGCGTCATGCCGAGGTCACTCCTGGATCGGAAACGGGAACATCACCGAGTCTACACAGTGCAGATTTTTTTCTACGCGACGAAGATTTCTTGTCCGGCGGGTAGGCTCGGGCGGTCCGGGCCGGCCTGGCCCCGCAGGTGAGGAGAGCTGAGTCGCATGGGCAGGCGGAGCGAGACGCCACGCAAGGGCGACCTGCGCGAACAGGCGCTCCTTGACGCCGCCGAAGGTCTGCTGGCGCGCACCGGACTGGAGCGGATGACCGTCGAGGACATCGCGAAGGGGGCCGGCATCTCGCGCGGCTCGCTCTACTTCTACTTCGACTCCAAACAGGACGTCCTGGCGGGCCTCGTGGCCCGCACGATGGCCGCCATCCGCGAGGACGCCGCCCGCGCGGCCGAGGACACCGCGACGCCCCCGGCCCAGGCCGTCGAGCGCGCCCTGCGGCACACGGAGCGGATGTGGCGCGAGCACGGCACGGTGATGCGCGCGGCCGCCGAGAACGCGGCCCGCAACGAGGCAGTCGGGCGGGCCTGGGAGGAGACGGTGGAGGTCTTCGCCGACGCCATGCGGCAGGTGCTCGTACGCGCCGGGCTGCCCGACGGCGACGGTCCCACCGGCGCCGGCGCCCTCGCCCGTGCGCTGTGCTGGATGACGGAACGCGGCTACTACCGCGCCTGCGGCGATGACGGCGACACCCTCGACAGCGCCACCCGGACGCTGCGGGAGGTCTGGCTCCGGGTGATCACTCCACCGCGGCCCTGAGGAACGGGCTCCCCGACCGACCCGGGTGGGCGCCCGTCCCCGGGGCCGTTGTCCGGGCGTGGGGTGTGTGCGCGTAGAGGCGGCGGTGTGCCGGCGGATCGGTGGCGGGCGCCGTTGGACCGGCGGCCGACGCTCCCGGGCTCGTCGCGGCCCTGGACGGGGGCCACCGCTTCGCCGTCGCCGGACCGACGCCGTAGTGGCGCCGCGCGGCCCCGTTGAGCCGCCGCCCCGAAAGGAGCGCGCCACCGCCCGATCTGTGACGGAAGTCTGACGTGTCGGCCCGGGCAGGGCGCCGGACCTCCGCAGGGGTGTTCAATCGGTGGAGTGAGCGAGCAGAGCGAGGGCCGGTCCGGGTCAGGGGACGTACGCGACGAGGACGAGCGGCCGGGGCCGGGGCGTGCGGACGCGCCGGTGAGGAAGGGACCACCCGTGGGCCGGCGGGTGCTGCTGGGGACGCTGGCCCTGGGCGCGGGCGGGCTGGTGGCGGCCCCGTACCTGCAGGGCGGCCTGGAGAAGTTCCTCGGCGCCGCCTCCCAGGTCGATCCCACCGGGATCTCCAATCTGCTGCCCAACGGGGGCGGTTTCCGCTTCTACAACGTCGCCGCCTCGGTGCCCACGAAGACCGCGGTCACCTACCGGCTGAAGATCGACGGGCTGGTCGAGCGTCCCCGCTCGTACACCCTCGCCGAGTTGCGGGCCCTCCCGCAGACGCGGACCGATCTGGACGTCCAGTGCGTCACCGGCTGGCGGGTGCCGAAGGTGCCGTTCGAGGGGGTGCGGGTCTCGGACCTGCTGGACGCCGCCGGGGTGCGGGCGGAGGGCCGCGCGCTGCGCTTCACGTGCTTCGACGGGACGTACAGCGAGAGCCTCACGCTCTCCCAGGCCCGCAGGAACGACGTGCTCGTGGCGCTGCGGATGCAGGACAAGCCCATCAGCAAGGACCACGGAGGGCCGGTCAGGCTCTATGTGGCCCCCATGTATTTCTACAAGTCGGCGAAGTGGCTCTCCGGCATATCGGTCACCGACAAGGTGGAGCCCGGTTACTGGGAGGAGTACGGCTATGACGTCGACGGATGGGTCGGACGCTCGAACGGGCGGGACGACCAGCCGACGGTCTGAGGCCGCGGCGGGGCCGGACGGGGTACGGCGGTTCACGCTGGCCGAGCGGCTGGTGCACCGCACCACCAGCTGGCTGATGCTGCTGTGTGTGGGGACGGCCGCGTTCCTCTACGTACCGCAGCTCGCCGAGCTCGTCGGGCGCCGCTACCTCGTCGTCACGGTCCACGAGTGGTCCGGGATCCTGATCCCCGTGCCCTTCCTCGCGGGCCTGGTCTCGCGCGCGCTGCGCCGGGACCTGGAGCGGATCAACCGTTTCGCGCCCTACGACCGCGAGTGGCTGCGCGCGGTGCGCAGGCGCTGGAACTGGGCGGGTGCGCGGCCCGCGGGCAAGTTCAACGCCGGGCAGAAGATCTACGCGTCGTGGATCGCCGGTGCGACGATCCTGATGATCTTCACCGGCCTGCTGATGTGGTTCACCGGCCTGTTCCCGCTCGTCTCCCGCACGAGCGCCACCTTCATCCACGACTGGCTGGCGCTCGCCATCGGCATCGTGCTGTTCGGGCACATCGGCATGGCGTTCAAGGACCCGGGTGCCCGCCACGGCATGCGGACGGGTTCGGTGGACCGGGCCTGGGCCCGCCGCGAACACTCCGAGTGGGAGGACGAGATGGCGGCCGAGGAGGGGGCGGCCGGGGCGGCCGGCGGCGCGGCCCGGCCGGCGCCCGTGACGGACCTGCCGGAAGGCCGCGGCTGACCGTCCGCGCGTGCCTGCCCCTGGCTCGCCCGTGCGGGGCCCGGACACGACGAGGGGGCGGTGGCGACCCGGTGGCCGCCACCGCCCCTCTTCTTCGTCCCCGGGCCGCCCGCGGTGCGCCGGGGCCGGGGAAGACACCCGGACCGGGCTAGACGATCAGCGACAGCAGCAGCACGCAGCCCAGGCCGACCACCGACAGGATGCCCTCCATCACCGACCAGGTCTTGACCGTCTGCCCGACGTCCATGCCGAAGTAGCCCTTCACCAGCCAGAACCCGGCGTCGTTGACGTGGCTGAAGAACAGCGAGCCCGCGCCGACCGCCAGCACCATCAGGGACACGTGCGTGGTGGACATGCCCTGGGACAGCGGGCCCACCAGCCCGGCCGCCGAGATCGTCGCGACCGTGGCGGAGCCCGTCGCGATCCGGATGGCCACCGCGATCAGCCAGGCGAGCAGCAGGGACGGGATGGACCAGTCCTTGGTGACGTCCAGGATCATCTGGCCGACGCCCGCGTCGACCAGCACCTGCTTGAAGCCGCCGCCCGCGGCGACGATCAGCATCACACCGGCGATCGGGCCGAGCGACTCCTCCAGCAGCACCGAGAGTTTCTGCTTGCCGAAGCCGGCCGCGCGGCCCAGCGTGAACAGCCCGACGATGACCGCGATGAGGAGCGCGACCAGCGGGTTGCCGATCACGTCGGCGACGCGCTGGCCGGTGTTGGCCGGGTCGTCGACCGTGATGTCCACCAGCGCCTTGGCCAGCATCAGCACGACCGGCAGCAGCATGGTGCAGACGGTGGCGGGGAAGCTCGGACGGGTGTCCAGGGAGTCCGAGGGACGCTCCGGGATCATGTTCTCGGGCGGGGTGACGTCCACCCAGCGTGCCGCGTACTTCGAGAAGACCGGGCCGCCGATGATGACGGTCGGGATCGCGACGACCAGGCCCAGCGCCAGCGTCACCCCGAGGTTGGCGTGGATGGCGCTGATCGCGGCCAGCGGGCCGGGGTGGGGCGGGATCAGGCCGTGCATGGCGGACAGGCCCGCGAGCGCGGGGATGCCGATCCGGATCGCGGAGAAGTTGCCGCGCTTGGCGACGAGCAGCACCACCGGGATCAGCAGGACGAGCCCGATCTCGAAGAACAGCGGCAGTGCCACGATCGCGGCGATCAGCACCATCGCCCACGGCATGGTCCTGCGGCTCGCCTTGGCGAGGATGGTGTCGACGATCTGGTCCGCGCCGCCGGAGTCCGCGAGCAGTTTGCCCAGCATGGAGCCGAGCGCGATCAGCACGCCGACGCTCGCCACCGTCGCGCCGAGGCCGGTGGAGAAGCTGGTGATCACTTTGTCCAGCGGGGCGGAGGCCGTGGCGCCCAGCGCCAGTGAGCCGATCGTCAGCGCGAGGAACGCGTGCATCTTGAAGACGGTGATGAGCACGACGAGGACGGCTATGCCGACCAGGACGGCTATACCCAGTTGCGCGTCGCCCGCGGAGGAGATCAGCGGGGGGTCGGCGGCAGCCAGCATCTCGACATTGAGACCGGTCATGGGTGCTTCCTTCTACATCCCGGGCAGCGCGCGCAGCGCGGCTACCGCCCTTTCGGCTATTTCGTGGGGGGAACCGGACACATCGACGGCGACGCCTCGCTCGTCCGCTGCCAGCGGCTGGAGGGTGGCGAACTGCGACTCCAGCAGCGTGGACGGCATGAAGTGGCCCTTGCGGTCCGCCATGCGCTTCCCGATCAGCCCGCGGTCTCCCGTGAGGTGCAGGAAGACCACGCCGGGTGCCGCGGCCCGCAGCCGGTCGCGGTAGGCGCGCTTGAGCGCCGAGGAGCTCACGACACCGCCGTAACCGGCCCGTTCGTGCGCCCACCGGCCGATGGCGTCGAGCCAGGGCCAGCGGTCCTCGTCCTGGAGCGGCTGCCCGGCCGTCATCTTGGCGATGTTCCGCGGCGGGTGGAAGGCGTCGCCCTCGGCGTACGGAACGCCCAGGTCCTCGGCCACCAGGGGCCCGACCGTGGTCTTGCCGGTGCCCGATACGCCCATCACCACCACTACGTGGGGGCCGTGCATGCCTGCCTCGCTGTCTACGTCGGCAACGTTGTGTCGCGTCACTGAACCCCATCAGGTATGACGTAATCAAGAGTGTGTGATGTAAACGTAGTACTTATTTTTTGCGTGAGATGTGCCGTACGCACCGTAAGCTGGGGCCATGAGCGAAGAAGGCCGAGGTCAGCACAACCGCGTCCTGGACGCCCTCGGCCTCGCCGTCACCGCCGGCGCGTACCCCCCGGGCTCCGTGGTGCGCACCGACGAGGTGGCGCAGCGTTTCGACGTGTCCCGCACCGTCGTGCGGGAGGTCGTGCGCGTCCTCGAATCCATGCATCTCGTCGCCTCCCGGCGCCGGGTCGGCGTGACCGTACGGCC
This sequence comes from Streptomyces sp. NBC_01497, assembly GCF_036250695.1. Taxonomy (NCBI): domain Bacteria; kingdom Bacillati; phylum Actinomycetota; class Actinomycetes; order Kitasatosporales; family Streptomycetaceae; genus Streptomyces; species Streptomyces sp. NBC_01497. The sequence continues at coordinate 6,594,566 of NZ_CP109427.1, forward strand.
CGCCGACGAGTGGAACGTCTACGACCCGCGCGTGATCCGCTGGCGCCTCGCGGGCGCCGACCGGCCGCGTCAGCTGCGCTCCCTCACGGTCCTGCGCTCGGCCGTGGAACCGGTGGCCGCCGGGCTCGCCGCGCGCCACGCGACGCCCGAGCAGTGCGCGGCCCTCACCGAGCGGGCGCTCGGCATGGTCGCCACCTCGCGCGGCAGGCGCCTGGAGGAGTACCTGGTGCACGACATCGCCTTCCACCGGATCGTGCTGAGCGCGTCCGGCAACGAGATGTTCGCCCGGCTCGGCGACGTCGTCGCCGAGATCCTCGCCGGACGCACGCACCACCAGGTGATGTTCGAGGACCCCGACCCGGCCGCGGTCACGCTGCACGTCCAGGTCGCGCAGGCCGTACGGGAGGGCCGGGCGGACCGGGCCGAGGAGCTGACGCGGCAGATCGCGGCCGGCGCCCTGGAGGAACTCGACGTACTGGCTCCGTGAGCCGGGCCCCGGCGCGCCATACTCACCCTTGGACGAGATCGTTCCGTCGTCGGCCGACGCGGTGGACGCGGTGAGGAAAGGCAGGTCGTGGCATGGCGCAGCGGGTGCGGGGTGTGGTGGCACCGGGCAAGAACGAGCCGGTGCGGATCGAGACGGTCATCGTGCCGGATCCGGGCCCGGGCGAGGCGGTGGTGAAGGTCCAGGCGTGCGGTGTGTGCCACACGGACCTGCACTACAAGCAGGGCGGGATCAACGACGACTTCCCCTTCCTGCTGGGCCACGAGGCCGCGGGCGTGGTCGAGTCGGTGGGGGAGGGCGTCACGGAGGTGGCGCCGGGCGACTTCGTGGTGCTGAACTGGCGTGCCGTGTGCGGCCAGTGCCGTGCCTGCCTGCGCGGCCGGCCCTGGTACTGCTTCAACACGCACAACGCGAAGCAGAAGATGACGCTGGAGGACGGCACGGAGCTGACGCCCGCGCTCGGTATCGGCGCGTTCGCGGAGAAGACGCTGGTGGCGGCCGGGCAGTGCACGAAGGTCGACCCCGAGGTCTCGCCCGCCGTGGCGGGTCTGCTGGGGTGCGGTGTGATGGCCGGTATCGGTGCGTCGATCAACACGGGCGCGGTCGGCCGGGGCGACTCGGTCGCGGTCATCGGCTGCGGCGGTGTCGGCGACGCCGCGGTGCTGGGCGCGCGTCTCGCGGGCGCGGCGAAGGTGATCGCCGTCGACATCGACGACCGCAAGCTCGCGAAGGCCGTCGAGATCGGCGCCACGCACACCGTCAACTCCCGTTCCAGGGACGCCGTGGAGGCGATCCGGGAGCTGACGGGCGGGTTCGGCGCGGACGTGGTCATCGAGGCGGTTGGGCGCCCGGAGACCTATGAACAGGCCTTCTACGCACGTGACTTGGCCGGTACGGTCGTGCTGGTCGGGGTACCCACGCCGGAGATGAAGATCGAGCTGCCCCTGCTCGACGTGTTCGGCCGGGGCGGCTCGCTGAAGTCGTCGTGGTACGGCGACTGCCTGCCCTCACGGGACTTCCCCATGCTGATCGACCTGCACCGCCAGGGCCGCATCGACCTCGGCGCGTTCGTGACGGAGACGATCGGACTGGGCGACGTGGAGGCCGCGTTCGCCCGGATGCACGAGGGTGACGTCCTGCGCTCGGTGGTGGAGTTCTGATGACCGCGGGCATCGAGCACCTGGTCACCTCCGGCACCTTCTCGCTCGACGGCGGCACCTGGGACGTCGAGAACAACGTGTGGATCGTCGGGGACGACACCGAGGCGATCGTCATCGACGCGGCACACGACGCCGGGGCGATCAAGGCCGCGCTGGGCACCCGTACGCTCAGGGCCGTGGTGTGCACCCACGCGCACAACGACCATGTCGACGCGGCTCCCGCCCTGTCGGCCGCCACCGGCGCCAAGGTGCTGCTGCACCCGGACGACCTGCCGCTGTGGAAGCTGACCCATCCCGACGAGGCGCCCGACGGCGACCTGAGCGACGGCCAGACCATCACGGTCGCGGGTACCGACCTGACGGTGCTGCACACTCCGGGCCACGCGCCGGGAGCGGTGTGCCTGTACGCGGCCGACCTGGGCACGGTGTTCACCGGCGACACACTCTTCGCCGGCGGCCCCGGCGCCACGGGGCGCTCCTTCTCGGACTTCCCGACGATCGTGGACTCCATCAGCCGGCGTCTGCTGGCCCTGCCGCCCGAGACGGTGGTGCGCACCGGGCACGGCGACTCCACCACGATCGGCGCCGAGGCCCCCCACCTCGACGAGTGGATCACGCGCGGTCACTAGGCGGAAGCCGGTCACGGGGCCGGGCCGGCCGCGATCGGGCCGTGTGACCGCGCCGGTCATCACGGCGGACGGCCGGTGCCGGCCGGGCGGGCGGCGCTCTCGGCGGCGCCCGCCCGGCGGCGCCCGGCGCCCGGCCGCTGCCGGTTATATTGTAGTGGTAACTATAAATCCGACGTCACCTGGGAGACGATTCATGGCAGGGGGCAGGCCACGCACCTTCGACCACGACACGGCCCTCGACCGGGCCCTGGAACTCTTCTGGCGCCAGGGCTACGAGGGCACCGGGACCGCCGAACTCACCAAGGCGATGGGCATCAAGAACGCACCGAGCCTCTACAACGCCTTCGGCAACAAGGAGCAGCTGTTCCGCCAGGTCCTCGACCACTACGCCGAGGGCCCCGCACGGTACATCCGCGAGGCTTTCGGCCGTCCCACCGCACGAGAGGCCGTCGAGGCGCTGCTGCACGGAGCCGCCGACGCGACGACCCATCCCGACCACCCGCGCGGCTGCATCACGGTCCAGGGCGCTCTGGCGTGCTCGCCGGGTTCGCGGCCCGCGCGCGATGAACTGGCGGCGCGCCGGGCGGCCGGCGAGGCGGCCCTGCACGAGCGGCTGCGGGGGGCGAGCGAGAGCGGGGAGCTGCCGGCCGGCGCCGATCCCCAGGTGCTCGCCGCCTACTTCAGCACGATCTACCAGGGCCTGGCCGTCCAGGCCGCCGGTGGCGCGGCCCGCGAACAGCTGCACCGGATCGTCGATGTGGCCATGACGGCCTGGCCGCGGGAGCGCCCCGCGGCCTGAGCGCCGCAAGGCGACCGCCCGGCGCGCCCCGCGTGCGCCGCCGGCACGCCGGCGCTGCCCGTGACGGCGCCCCCGCGGGTGCCTTCCGTCAGCGGGCCAGTACGGCCAACTCGCGCCACTGGGGCAGCGGGACGGCGGAGCCCGCCCCCACCACGTGCAGGCAGACGTGGTCCGCGCCGGCGTCGTGGTGCGCGCGGACGCGCTCGCCGATGGCGTCCACGTCGCCCCGGGCGACGACACCGTCGATGAGACGGTCGCTGCCGCCGTCCGCCAGGTCGTCCTCGGTGAACCCCTGGCGCAGCAGGCTCCTCGCGTAGTGGTCCATCGTCAGGAACGCGCCGAGGAACTCCCGGGCGGCGGCGCGGGCCCGGCGTGGGTCGCTCTCCAGCACGACCGCCTGGTAGGGGGCCAGCAGCGGGCCCGCACCGAGGTGCTTCCTGGCGGCGGCCGTGTGCTCCGGCGTGACCATGAAGGGATGGACCCCGGCCGTGCGCCGTCCCGCCAGCCGGGTCATCCGGGGGCCGAGCGCGGCCATGACGCGCTCGTCCCGGGGCACGGGGACCGGGGCCTGGTCGAGTGCGTCCAGGTAGGCCCCCATGTCGGCCAGTGGGTGGAAGGCGCTCCCCGCGGCCTCGGCGGTCCCCGGATCGCTCACGCCCAGTCCGAGAAGCAGGCGTCGGCCGTACGCGCTTCCCAGCCGCGCGTGTCCGGCGGCCATGTCCTCGGCCCGGTGGCGCCAGATGCTCAGGACGCCGACGGCCACCTTCGTCACGCGGGTGGCCCGCAGCAGTCGTTCCGCGTCCCCCAGGATGTCGCCGCCGCCCAGCCCCGGGATCCACAGGGCACCCCAGCCCAGTTCGTCCAGCTCCGCCGCGGCGTCCGCGATCTCCACCGGATCGGCTGTCCGCAGCTCGATGCTCCAGAGCCCTGTCCGTCCCAACTCCATGGTGCCTTCCCGTCTGTACTGGTACATGGTCGTGCGGTGGGTCCCGCGCGGCCGGGCGGCCGGGCGGCCGGGGCCGGGCAGCCCGGGCCGCCGGGGGACGCGGGAGCGAGCCGGCGGAGGGCCGGTGTCCGTGCGCCGCGGCGCCCCCGCCGGTGTGTCCGACGCGGGGCCGGGTGGCGGTCAGATCTGGTTGCGTCCGCCGTCGACGAACATCTCCGTACCGGTGATGAAGGTGCTCTGGTCCGAGGCGAGGAAGAGGGCCGCGTCGGCGACCTCCTCCGGGCGGCCGACGCGGGCCAGTGGGATGGTGCCGGCCAGGAAGCTCTTGAGCTGGTCCGCCTGCTCCTGGTCGGGTGCCAGACCGTCGATCCCCGGGGTGTCGATGGTGCCGGGGCTGATGCTGTTGACCCTGATCGCCCGTCCCTTGAGCTCGTTGGCCCAGGTGCGCGCGAAGGAGCGCACCGCCGCCTTGGACGCCGCGTAGACGCCGAACGCCTCGTTGCCCAGGCTCGCCGCGTTCGAGGCAGTGAGGATGACGGAGGCACCCTCGTTGAGCTGCGGCAGTGCCTTCTGCACCGTGAACAGCATGCCCCTGACGTTGATGTTGAACGTCTCGTCGAAGTGCCGCTCGGTGACCTGCTCCAGTGTGGAGAAGCCGCCGCCGCCGGCGTTGGCGAACAGCACGTCGATGCCCGCGCCCCGTCGGGCGACGGCCGCGTAGAGCCTGTCGAGGTCGGCGAGGTCCGCGACGTCACCGCGTACGCCGGTCGCCCGTGCGCCGATGGCGGCCACCGCCGCGTCGAGCGTCTCCTGGCGCCGGCCGGTCACGAACACGTGTGCGCCCTCCGCGGCGAACCGCTGTGCGGCGGCCAGGCCGATTCCGCTGGTACCACCGGTGACGATGGCCGTCCTGCCGTCAAGCTGTCCCATGATCTGGTGCTCCGTGTCGGTCGAGTGCGGTGGAGAGAGACCCCGCCGGTTGATGTAACGGCTTTGGTTGCTTCAATGGGCGCGGGTGGCCCCGGCGCATAGCGGCAAGATGGGGTCGGCGTATTTTTTAGTGCCTACTAAGAAACTAGTCCCCGCCGAGTGGGGGTGTCAAGGCGGAACGTGGCCGCCCGGTCGCCGTCGTCCGGCCACGGTCGACCGGCTCTCCGGTGGACGGCGGCAGGCCCGGTGGCGGACCGCGGAACGGGCCGGTGGTGGACCCGCGCCGTCGGGCGGTGGCGAACCGGAGCGGCCCGTCACCGAGTCGGGCGTCTCACTGGGCCACGGGCCACCGCGCCAGCCGCTGCCCGCTGGTGAAGGAGTGCGGCTCTCCCGTCAGCGGATCAGTGAAATCCAGTGCCCTGGCGAGGAGTTGAAGGGGCCGGTCGTAGTCCTCCGGCGCCGCGTCGCGGACCACGGGGTACAGCGGGTCGTGCAGCAGCGGCAGCCCGAGTGCGTTCATGTGCACCCGCAGCTGGTGGGTGCGGCCGGTGGCCGGGGTGAGCCGGTAGCCGCCGAACCCACCGCCGTGCGCGGCCAGTTCGACGCGCGTCTCACTGTTGGGGACACCGCCCGGCACCTCGTACGCCGCGAGCACGCCGCGGTCCTTCACGATCCGGCTGCGTACGGTGCGGGGAAGGGTGAGCGCCGGATCATGGGCGGCGACCGCCTCGTACTCCTTGCGCACCCGCCGCTCGGCGAACAGCCCCTGGTACGCGCCCCGGTCCGCCGGGCGCACCACGAACAGCACCAGACCTGCGGTGAGGCGGTCCAGCCGGTGGGCCGGCTGGAGTTCGGGCAGGTCCAGTGCCTGCCGCAGCAGTGCCACCGCCGTACGCGTGATGTGCCCGCCGCGCGGTGTCGTGGCGAGGAAGGGGGGCTTGTCCGCGACCACGATCCGCTCGTCGCGGTGGACCACGCGGATGGCGAAGGGCAGCGGCTCCTCGGCCGGCAGGTCCCGGTGGAAGAACACGTACAGGCCGGGCGTGTACGGGGTGGCGGGTGTGACGGGCCGCCCGTCGGCGGTCACGAAGCGGCCCTCGCGCAGCATCTCCTCGATCCGCTCGCCGCCCGCCGCCGGTCCGTAGCGGACACTCAGATACTCCCGTACCGTCCCGTGGCGGCCCTCCGGATCGGCGGGCAGGCGCACGCGTACGGCGTCCACGCCGTCCCGCTGCGGCAGGGGCGAGGCCGGCGTCCTGTGTCTGCGCACCACGCGGCAAGCCTACGGCGCCGCCCGGATGAGGCCGCCCGGGCCGCCGTCAGTGCGCCGCGACGTGCGGGGAACCGCCCTGGTTTAGGTCTGAGTCCCATGTACACGCAAAATAGTGAGGTGATCAGTGTCCTCTTCGCCGTGCTGACGGCCATCAGCAACGGCTCAGCCTCGGTGCTGCAGCGCCGCGCCGCGGCGACGGTGCCCGACAGCGATGCCATGCACCTGTCCCTTTTCCGCCACCTGCTCAAGAAGAAGGTGTGGCTCGCGGGCATCGGCCTGGTGATCGTGGCAGCCGTCTGCCAGGCCGTGGCCCTCGCCACCGGGCCGATCGCGGTGGTGCAGCCGATCTTCGTGATCGAGCTGCCGTCGACACTGATCATCGCCGGGTACGTCTTCCGCTCCCGGCTCCCGCGCACGGCCTGGTACGGCGTCGCGGCCGTCACCCTCGGCCTCGCACTCGGGATGGCCTGCGCGGCGCCGGGCGGTGGCAGGGAGACCGTCCCGGGCGCCAGTTGGATTCCCGCGCTGATCGGCACGGTCCTCTTCGAGGCCGTGCTGATCACCCTCGCGCAACGCACCCGGGGCAACCCCAGGGCCGCCCTGTTCGGGCTCGCCGCCGCGTGCAGCTACGCGCTGACCGCGGCCCTGATGAAGGACGCCGTGGCGCGCCTGGCGGACGGCGACGGCATCGTGAAGCTGTTCGAGTCGTGGCAGCTGTACGCGACGGCCGTGGCGGGCGTGGGGGCGCTGTTCCTGCTGCAGAACGCCCTCCAGGCGGGTCAGCTGGTCGCCTCCCAGCCCATGCTGACCCTCGGCGACGCGCTCATCAGCATCACGTACGGGGTGACCCTGTTCGGCGAGACCCTGAACACCGGCTGGTGGCTGCTGCCCCAGCTGCTCGCGCTCGGACTGATCGCGGCCGGGTGCGTGGAACTCGCCAGATCACCGCTAGCGAGCGGCAACAGGCCACCGAAACCACGCGTCGTGTAGCGGTCGGCCCGCCGGGCGTACGGGGGAGGGGCCGGGCGGGCGCCCCTCTCCCGTACGACGCCCGGACGGGCGCCGGCCTCAGCGCCCGACGCGCTCGATCAGGCCCGCCGCGGCGTCCGCGGCGACCTGCTCGCGCAGCCGGTAGTGGATCTTCTTGCCGGTGGCCGTCGTGGGCAGCGCCTCCACGAAGCGGTACGCCCGGGGCCGTTTGTAGGAGGCCAGCATCGGGTGCGAGCGGCAGTGCTTCTCGCAGTCCTCGACCGTCAGGGCGGGGTCCCGGCGTACCACGTACGCGGTGACCAGCTGGCCCCACTCGGGGTCGGGCAGACCCACGACGGCCGAGTCGGCGACGCCGGGGTGCTCGCCCAGTACCTCCTCGACCTGCACCGGATGCACGTTCTCGCCGCCGGAGAGGATCATGTCGTCCTTGCGGCCGACGATCGTCACGTACTCGTCCGCGTCCCAGGTGGCGAGGTCGCCGATGTACAGCCAGCCGTCGCGGAAGTTCGCCGCCTCCTCGTCCGGCCGGCCCGTGTAGCCGTAGCCCGACTTGGGGGAGCGGACGATGACCTCGCCGATCTCCTGGCCGTTCTTCGCCGCGAGGTCGTCGGGGGCGGCGCGGCGGTCCTCGTAGACCTTCACGACGGCCACGTCGTCGTCAGTGGAGGCGCGGCCCGCGCTGCCCGCGTGCTCCGGCAGGTCGGCGGGGCGCAGGAACGTGTTCCAGAACGCCTCCGTCGTGCCGTACCCGTTGAAGATCCGCTCGGTGAGCACCCGCTGGTAGCGCAGGCACGCGGCCCGGTCCAGCGGCGCGCCCATGGTCACGATGCCGCGCAGCGAGGAGAGGTCGCGGGGCGCGGCCTCCTGCGCGTCCGCGAGCCGCTCCAGGTTCGTCGGCGCGCCGATCAGGAAGGTGAGGCCGCGCTCCTGCACCAGGTCGAGGACCGTCCCGGCGTCGAAGTGGCGCAACGGGACGGTTTCGCCGCCGATGTAGAACACCGGGTTCGGGCCGCCCGCGTACAGTCCGCCGCGGTGGAACCACGGCGTCATGTTGAGCGTGCGGTCCTCGGGAGAGAGCGGGAAGTGCATGATCACGTCGTGCGCGGAGAGCACCTCGGTCGCGTTGTTCAGCGGCACGCCCTTCGGCATGCCCGTGGTGCCCGACGTGTACAGGCGCGTGGTCTCCGCGTAGATCCCGCCGTCCGGCTCGGGCAGCGCGGGGCGGCCCTCGCCGCGCGCCGGCAGGTCGGCGAGCGCCACGGAGCCCGGCAGCGCCGCGTCGTCGGGATCGCCCGAGGCCACGTGCACGATCAGCTCGGGACGGTGGCCGGCGAGAGCGAGCGCCCGGCCCGCGTTCTCCGCGACGGCCGTGTCGTACACGAAGGCGCGCGGCCGGCCGGTGGTCAGCACGTGCGCGGTCTCGCCCGGTGCCAGCCGGAAGTTGACGGGCGAACCCACCGCGCCGAGCCGCTGCGTCGCCAGGTACAGCAGCGCGAACTCGGGGGTGTTGAACAGCTGGTACGCGACGAGGTCGCCCGCGCGCACCCCGGACGCCGCGAGGCCCGCGGCCAGCCGTTCGACCTCGTGGCCCAGTTCCGCGTACGTCCAGCCGCGACCGGACGCGGGGTCGTACATCGCGGTGGCGCGCGCGTACCGGTGCGTGTTGCGTGCGAAGCCCGCCCAGTACGTGAAGCGGTTCTCGAACACGGCGCGGTACGCGGCCGGGTCGTAGCCGGGTGCCTCGGCGGGGTCCGGGTCGGTCATGTTGCTGTTCCTCTCAGGGAAGCCTTCGGCAGGCACCGGCGGTGATCAGACCGCGCGCAGTACGGCGACGCAGTTCTGGCCGCCGAAGCCGAACGCGTTGACCGCGGCGGCGCGCACCTCGGTCTGCCGGGCCGTGTGCGGCACGTAGTCGAGGTCGCACTCCTCGCCGGGGTTGTCCAGGTTGATCGTGGGCGGCACGATGCCGTCCCTGATCGCGAGCGCGCACACCATGGCGGAGAGCGAGCCCGCCGCCCCGATCAGGTGGCCCACCATGGACTTGGGCGAGCTGACGGCCAGGTCGTACGCGTGGGAGCCGTAGACCTCTCGGATCGCGCGGGTCTCCGTCAGGTCGTTGATCCGGGTGCTGGTGCCGTGCGCGCAGATGTAGTCGATGTCGCCCGCGTCGGTGCCGGAGGCGCGCAGCGCGAGACGCATCGCGTCCATCGCGCCCTCGCCGCTCGGGTCCGGGGCGGAGACGTGGAAGGCGTCCGAGGTCAGGGCGCCGCCCGCGACCTCCGCGTACGCGCGGGCGCCGCGCGCCCTCGCGTGCTCGGCGGACTCCATCACGCACACCACCGCGCCCTCACCGAAGACGAACCCGTCGCGGTCCGCGTCGAACGGGCGGCTCGCGTGCGTGGGGTCGTCGTTGCGGCGGGACAGCGCGCCCATGTTGGACAGGCCGGTGAACATGACGGGGGTGATCGCCGAGTCGGTGCCGCCCGCGATGACCACGTCGGCCTCGCCGGACAGGATCAGCCGGCGGGCCTCGATCAGCGCGTAGATGCCGCTGGCGCAGGCGAGCGCGCTCGCGGTCACCGGGCCCCGGATGCCGAGGTCGATGGCGACCTCGCAGGCCGGCATGTTCGGGATGACCGACGAGACGAAGTACGGATTCACCTTGCGCGGGTCCAGGTGCATGGTGTCCACGGCGTTCTCGACGCCGTCCATGCCCGCCACCGCGTTGTTGACGACGACACCGACGCGGCGCGAGTCGACGCCGTCCGTGCCGATGCTCAGCCCGGCGTCCTCGACGGCCTCGCGGGCCGCGGCGATCGCCAGCTGGGAGAAGCGTGCCGAGCGGCGCTCCCGCTTGCGGTCCAGCAGCTCGGAGGGGTCGAAGCCGGTGACCTCGCCCGCGATGCTCGTCTGCATGCCCGTCGCGTTGAAGCGGGTGATGGGTCCGACACCCGACTTGCCCGCGAGGAGCGCCTGCCAGGTGCTCTCCCGGTCGTTGCCGACGGGGGTGAGGGCGCCGAAGCCCGTCACCACCACTTGCTGATTGCTCTGCACTGCGCTCCTCCTGCTCGGCTCCGGACTGCCAGGCATGGGCCTGCCAAACCTTGAACCACAATCCGGCCGTTGTCGATAAAAGTCACGGACTCGGCGCGATATGCCCGCCTCATACGCGCCGTATGTCCGTCAAGCCCCGGCTGCCACGTTCGTGCGGCCCCCGCTTGCCGGGTCTGTTCCGCTTTGTCCCATCGGGGCGGCCGGCGTCGTTGCGGAACCGGTATCCGCGGCGCCGATTTCGGCCACCGCCCCGCCCGGCCGCCGGCCGTGCCCGGTCCCGCCGCCGGCCGCGGCCCGCGACGCCACCGCGGCAGCCGTACGCGCCACGACGCGGTGCGCCGCCCGCAGCCCCTCCGCGGTGGCCCGCACCGCGTTGAGCTCCCGCGTGCCGCTCACGCCACCGGCCTCCTCGAACGGCACCCCGGCCCGCCGCAGCGCCGCCCGCGCGTCCCGCTCCGACTCCTGGCCCGCGGCCAGCACCACATGGTCGGCGGCCACCAGGCGGCGTTCGCCGTCCGCGTCCCTGACCACCACGCCCGCGCGCGTGATCTCCTCGTACTCCACCCCGACGAGCGTCTCGACGCCCGCCGCCCGCAGTTCCGCCAGCGCGACCCAGCGGGTGCTGGGGCCGATGCCCGCACCGACCCGGCCGCCGCGGCGCATCAGCGTCACCGAACGGGCGGCGCCCGCCGACGTGCCCTTCGCGGGGGAGCCGCCCGTCACCGCGTGCGCGGCCAGGAACTCCTGCGGGGTGGACTTGGCCCGGGGCCCCGCCGTCAGCAGGTGCGCGAGGTCCACGGCGATGCCACCGCCGCCGATGACCGCGACCCGGGGGCCGAGGGCGTCGGGGTCCGCGAACACCTGGGCGTAATCGAGCACGTGGGGCAGCGCGAGCCCCGGCAGCGTGGGCCGCAGCGGCAGCACACCCGACGCCAGGACCACCCCGTCGAACGTCCGCAGCAGCCCGACGTCCCCGTGGCCGACGCGGTGCCCCACGTGCAACGGGGCGCCGTGCTCCGCCAGTTCGGCCACATGGTGCCGTACGGTCTCCGCGAAGTCCGCTTTGCCCGGGACCTGTCCCGCCATCCGGAACTGCCCGCCGGGCTCGGCCGCCGCCTCGAACACCTCGACGTCGTGGCCGAGCGCCAGCAGCGTCCTCGCCGCCTGGAGGCCGGCCACGCCGGCCCCCACCACGGCGTACCTGCCGCGTCCCGCCCCGGGACTCCCGGCGGCCGCGAACTCCGCCTCGTACCCGGCCCGCGGGTTGACCAGGCACGACACCCGCTCGGTGCCGAACGACCTGTCGATGCACGCCTCGTTGCAGGCGATGCACAGGTCGGCGCTCTCCGGCCGGCCCGCACGCGACTTGGCGACGATCGCCGCGTCCGCGAGGAACGGCCGGGCCATCGCCACGAAGTCCACCTCGCCGCCCGCGAGGACCTCGTCGGCCTGCGCGAGCCGGTTGAAGCGGTTCGACGCGATCACCGGGACCCCGTCGAGGCCCGCCCCCAGCAGCGCCCGCTTGACGTCCTTCGCGAACGCCGCCCACGTACCCTCCGGCACCTGCGCCTGCACGGTCGGCACGGGCGACTCGTGCCAGCCGACGCCCACGGCCAGCGCGTCCGCGCCCGCCCGTGCGAGGGCCACCGCGAGGTCCGCGGTGTCCTTCGCCGGGGTGCCGCCCTCCACCAGGTCCGCCCCGGACATCCGGAACAGCACGGGGAAGCCCGGCACCGCCTCGCGCACCGCGCGCATCACCTCGACGGGGAACCGGCGGCGGCGCTGCGCGTCGCCGCCCCACGCGTCGTCGCGCTGGTTGGTCAGCGGCGCGGTGAACTGGTTGATCAGATAACCCTCCGACCCCATCACCTCGACGGCGTCGAAGCCCAGGTCGCGGGCCGCCTCGGCGCCCCGCGCGAAGTCCTCGACGGTCCTCGCGATGTCGTCCGCCGACATCTGCCGCGGCGTGGCACGGGAGAACCTGCTGTAGACGGGCGAGGGCGCGAACGGGGCGCCCCCGTCCGTCCCGGCCACGCCGGGCAGCGCGTACCGCCCGGCGTGGAACAACTGCAGCGCGATCAGGCCACCCGCCGCGTGCACCGCCTCGGCGGCGCGGCGCAGCGCGGCCCGGTGCGAGGGATCGCCGACCATGCCGTACCCCGGCCCGCCGGCCCCCGCGGGGGAGACCGCCGTGCCGCCGGTGACGATCAGCGCGGCCCCGCCGCCCGCACGCTCGGCGTAGAACGCGGCGAGCGCCTCCCCGCCGTCCTGAAGGGCCTCCAGATTGAGGTGCATGGCACCCATGACGATGCGGTGGGGCAACGTCAGGCCGCCGATGGCACCTGAGCGGAAGACATGGTCGAACACGTGCAGTCCCTCTGTCGGATTCAGCACTTCTCCGCCGGAATCAGGCTTCCCGCGTGGGACGCGGCGGAAGCCGCAGTTCGGGACCCGCGTCCGCGAAGAACGGCGGCGCGACCACGCTGAGGCCGCCGTCGACCACCAGCGTCTGGCCCGTGATGTAGCCGGAGCCCTCACCGAGCAGGAAGTTGATCGTGTCGGCCATCTCCTGCACCGTGCCCGGCCGGTTCGCCGGGATGCGGTCCAGCACGCCCTGCATGTCCGGCATGCCCTTGACGTTGTAGAAGTACTCCAGGGAGTCCGAGTCGATCAGACCGCCGTTGACCGCGTTCACGTTGATGCCGTACGGCGCGAACTCCACCGCCATGTACCGCACCCACGCCTCGATCGCGGCCTTCATCGCGCCGAGTGTCGCGTACGTCGGGTACGCGCGGATCGAACCGTACGAGGACAGCGCGACGATCCTGCCGCCCTTGTCCATCAGCTTCACGGCCTCCTGCGCGCCCAGCACGAAGGGCCGCAGGTTCATCGCGTAGGACCGGTCCAGGTGGTGCGGGCCGACGTTCACGATGTTCTTGAACGCGCTCGCGGCGGCGTTCGAGACGAAGTTGTCGAGGCGCCCGCAGCGCCGCGCGACCTCGTCGAACAGCGCCTGCACGCCCTCGGTGGTCTCGACGTCGGCCTGTACCGCGAAGCCGTGGCCGCCGGCCTCCTCGATGTCGGCGACCGTCTTCTCCGCCAGGTCGGCGTTCTTCTTGTAGTTGACGGCGATCGTGCCGCCCTCGCGGGCCAGGGTCAGGGCCAGGGCGCGGCCGATGCCGCGCGAGGCTCCGGTGATCAGCGAGACCCGCTCGGTCTTCGGGGTGTCCTGCGTGCCGCTCATCGGGCGGTCTCCTTGGTCGTCGTGTCCGTGGCGTTCGTGGAGTTGCCGGAGGCGGTGGAACCCTCGGCGGTCCTCGCCGCGGAGGCCGCCTTCGCGCGCTGCAGCAGCTCGCGGAAGACGACCGCCTTCTGCACCTCGTTGGTGCCTTCCTCGAAGCGCTGCGCACGGGCGTCCCGGTACACGCGCTCGATCTTCTGCGACTTCCAGTAGCCGAGGCCGCCGTGCACCTGGAGCGCCTTGTCGGTGACGTTCGTCAGCATCGTCACGGCGTGCATCTTCGCCATCGAGGACTGCATGGACGCGTCGTCCGCGCCCTGCTCGAAGCGGCGGGCCGCGTGCAGCACGAGCTGCTTGGCCGCCTCGATGTCCGCCTGGTTCTCGGCGAGCAGGAACTGGATGGCCTGCCGCTGCGTGAGCGACTTGCCGAACGTCACGCGGTTCGCGGCGTACTCGATGGCCAGCTCCTGCGCGCGCTCCGCGAGGCCCACGCAGCTCATCGCGACGGAGATGCGGGACGGCGTCAGGAAACCGCCGAGGAAGACCTCCAGGCCCTGGCCCTCGGCGCCGAGCCGGTGGTCGACCGGCACCGGGGTGCGCTCGAAGGTCAGCGACGCGTGGTCGGTGCCGGTGACACCCATCGTGTTCGACGTGTCCTCGACGGTGACGCCCTCGGCCTCGCGCGGCACCAGCAGCGCGACGGTGCCCTCATGGCCGCTGCTGCCCTCGACGCGCGCGGCCAGCAGGAAGTAGTCGCAGCGCACCCCGAAGGTGATCAGGTGCTTGCGGCCCGAGAGGTAGTACGTGTCGCCCTCGCGCACCACGGACGTGGTGATGTCCGCGCCGGTGCCGTTGCCCGGCTCGGTGAGCGTGAACGCGATCTTGATCTCGCCGGTGATCGAGGGGATCACGAAGCGCTTGCGCTGGTCCTCGGTGGCGTGGCCGTCCATGGACCGCCAGATGCCGTTGACCACGTGCACGATCATGCGCACGGAGCCGTGCGAGCGGGAGAAGATCTCCATCAGCTCCATCCAGCGCGCGAAGCCGAGGCCGTGGCCGCCGTACTCCTTCGGCGCGGCCACGCGCAGGAAACCGAGCTCGTTCAGCTCGGCCCACAGCTCCTCGGGGACCTCACCGCTCTCCTCGATGCGCTCGGCCCAGCGCTCGCCGGGCCCCTCCACCCACTGCTCCACCTGGGTCCTGAGCCGGTGGAACTGCTGGTCGTCGGTCATCTGCTGCTTCTGCCTTCCGTCTTTCCCGATGTGGTGCGAGGCCTGACGTCGGCCGGGCACCGTGGCCTGCCGGGCGGGGGCCGCTCCGGGAGGCGTCCGAGGACGCCTCCCGAAGCGGTGCTCCCGCTGCCGGAGGGCATGGTCTACAGCGCGCCGTGCGGGCGCAGGCCGCGGGCCCTGGCACGCAGTTCGAACTTCTGCACCTTGCCGATGGGGTTGCGCGGCAGGACGTCGATGGGCTCCAGCCGCTCCGGCCAGTACTGCTTGGCCACCTGGTGCTCGTCCAGATAGCGCCGCATCTCCGTGAACTCCAGGGTCGCACCGTCCTTCAGCACGACGAAGGCGCAGGCACGCTCGCCGAGCCGCTCGTCGGGCATGGCGACGATCGCCACGTCCTCGACGGCGGGGTGCGCGAACAGCAACTGCTCCACCTCGGCCACCGGGATCTTCTCGCCGCCGCGGTTGACGACGTCCTTCACCCGGCCCGTGATCCGCAGGAAGCCGGACGCGTCGATCGTCGCCAGGTCGCCCGTGCGGTACCAGCCGTCCTTGGTGAACACCTCGGCCGTCAGGTCGGGGCGGTCCAGGTAGCCGTCGAACACGGTGGGGGAGTGCAGCTCGAAGTTGCCCTCCTCACCCGCGGGGAGCACCAGGCCCGAGTCGTCGGTGATACGCAGCTCGATGCCGTCCAGCGCGCGGCCGTCCGAGCCCCAGCGCTCGCCCGGTTCGTCGCCAGGCGAGGAGAGGGCGCCGAGGCATGTCTCGGTGGTGCCGAAGGCACCGCACACGTCGGCGCCGAGCAGCCGGCCCGCGCGCTCCGCGAGGCCGCGCGGCACCTGGGCGCCGGTGGCGACGAAGATCCGCAGGTTGCGGGGCGTCTCGCCGCTCTCCTCGACCGCCCGGACCAGGTCGGCGAGGAACGGCGTCGCCGCCTGGACGAACGTCGCGCCGTGCTGGTTGAGCGACTGGAGGGCGCGCTTGGCGTCCCAGTCGGACTGCACGATCTGCGGGACGCCGAGCACCATCGCGAGGACCATGCCGTACAGGAAACCGGTCTGGTGGGCGAGTGGCGAAGGCACCCAGATCGCGTCCCGTGCGCCGAGGCCCAGGTGCTTGATCTCCATGGACGCCGCGCGCACCAGGTTGGCGGTCGGCTGCGTGACGCCCTTCGGCTCGCCCGTGGTGCCGGACGTGAACAGCAGCTGCGCCGTCATGCCGGGCTCCGGGACGATCGCGTCGAGTGCGGCGCGGTCCACGACCGCCGCGTCGAGCGCCGCGCCGAAGTCCCGTACGGACAGGCCCGTCGCACCCGCGTCGGGGAGCGCCGCGGCGCCGCCCGCACCGGACAGGACCAGGACGTGTTCCAGGGCGGCGCGGTCCGCGTCGGACAGGCCGAGCACCTCTTCGGCGGGCTGGCGCGAGCGGTACTCGTCGGCCACCACCAGGACACGCGCCCTGGAGCGGCGCAGCACGAAGCCGACCTCGCGCTCACGGAAGAAGGGGATGATGGGGCAGCACACCGCGCCGACGCGCAGCGCCGCCAGGGACAGCACCACGAACTCGACGCGGTTGGGCAGCTGGTACGCCACGTTCTCGCCGGGCCGCACGCCGAGGTCGAGCAGCAGGGACGCGGTGCGCTCCACGCGCTCCGCCAGCTCGCCCCAGGTGACGACCTCGTCGTGGTCGGACCGTACGTCCACCACCGCGGTGTCGTTCGGGCGGGCGGCGGCGCGCCGGCGCAGCCACTGGGGCAGTGTCACGCCGGCGGCCAGGTCCGGCCTGGTGACCTCGCGCTCCAGGCGCCGCGGCTTGGCCTTGCCGACCGCGCCCGCGCCCTCCTCCACCGACATCGGCACCCCGAGGGTGTTCATGCCGTCGAGGAAGGTGGGGTACGAGATGCGGTACGCGTTGGGGTAGGTGAGGGTGGAGTGCCCGCTGGCCCGCGACGACGCGATGGCCAGCGACATCAGCACCCGGTGGTCGTTGAACGACGAGAGCCTGGCTCCGACGAGACCGCCGACGCCGCGCACCCGCAGGGTGTCGCTCGTCAGTTCCAGTTCGCCGCCCATGGAGTTGAGCTGGAGCATCGCGGCGGCCCGGTCGGACTCCTTGAGCCGGGTGTGCGCGATGTTGCGGAACACCGACTCGCCGTACGCGAACGTGCCGAGCGTCGAGAGGATCGGCAGCATGTCCGGCACGTCACGGCAGTCGATGTCGACGCCCTTGAGCATCGGACGGTCCTGCTGGATGCGGACGCCGCCGGCGGCGTGGTCGATCTCCATCGGCACACCCATGGCGCGCGCGATGTCGATGAAGTGGAACTCGGGGTGGTCCGCGGGACCGCCCTCCAGCGAGGTGATGCCGCGCAGCAGCACGTCGGAGGGGTGCAGCGCGGCGGCGGCGATCCCGAACGCGGCGGAGCCGATGTCGGGCGGGAGCGTCAGTTCGACCGGGCGCGCCTCCTGGTGGGGCTCGATGTCGAACCGGCGCCAGTCCTCGGACACGGTGACCTGGAGGCCGAACTGCCGCATCATCGCGACCGTCAGTTCCAGGTACGTACGTTCGTTCAGCTCGCCCTCCACCTCGATGGTGGTGTGCCCGGTGGCGAACGGCGCGAGCAGGATCAGGCCGGAGATCCACTGCGAGAGCGTGCCGGCGATGCGTACGTGGCCGCCGGTGGGCCTGCGGCCGGTGACCTGGACCGGCGGGCAGTCGTCCGCCGACTCCACTTGGACGCCCATCTGTTCGAGGGCGCGCAGCAGGGGGCCGACCGGACGGCGCCTGAAGTACTTCTGCCCGGTCACCGCGACGTCGCGGTCGGACAGGGAGGCGAGTCCGATCATGAAGTAGAGGGTGGTGCCGGAACTGCCGGCGGAGACGGCGGCGCGGCGCGGCTTGTAGCGCCCGCCCAGTCCCTTCACCACAAAGGTGTCACCGTCACGTGTGACTTTCACACCTAGACCGCGCAGCAACTGCACGGTGTACTCGACGTGCCGGGCGTCGGAGAGCCCGTGCACCCGGCTCTCCCCGTCGGCGAGTGACGCGAGGATCAGCGCGCGGTGCGCGTGGTACTTGGAGTTGGGAACAAGGACATCACCGGTGAGCGGGTGCTTGATCCCTTTGACAAGAAGGTGCATGGGGGCTTGCTACTCCCTGGCCAGGCGGGCACACCGGGCCACGGTCGTCACAGCGGGGGCGGCGCCGTCGTCGTCGCGGCGCGAAGGCGCCGGGACACCACGGGCACGGCCCCGGCCGTTGAGACCGTGACTCGGTGATGGAACCGTCTGTGAGACGGCAGTGGTTACGTTATGAAAGCTGGGGCGGGCCGGTATGCGACATCGCCGGTCGGACCGATGTGCGGTCCTTACGGGGGACGACGGCCGGCCTGCGAGCATGAACGCGGGCACGGGCACGACCGTATCGCGAAGTGGCGCGAGCGCTGGGTGAGCGCTCACGGGGGTCAGTCACTCCGCGCGGATCGCGGCATCCGATGACGCGTCGAACAGATCGGACGGCTGTCATGGCGTCGAGCCCACGCTGGGGGGCCCTCTGGTCGTGGCAGTAGCCGAGGTGCGCTCGTGCGACCCGGGACGGGGTGCACGGGGAGGAGCGTCCGGATGACGAGCCCGCGCGGAACCACGCCGCGACGGCGGTGGTCCTGCTGGAAGTGCTCGGTCATATGAGCTTTATATCAATGCTCGGTACATGCATGCAGCTCGCCCCTTACGAGTGAGACGAGCGATGAGCGGTGACCGTTCCCGGACCTGCGGAGATCTTGACGTTGTGGCGGACGCCACTGCGCCGGGCGCCCGCGTCTCACTGATCCGGGCGGCCCAGCAGGCCCTGGACGGTCGGCATCATCAGGGTCCTGCTCTTGAGCCGTACGGTCGCGCGGTTTCCGAGCACCAGTGCGTCGCGGCCGAGCACCGGCAGCAGCGTGCTCCCGCCTTCGGGACCGAACGGCACCGAGAACGCCCGTACGGGGGAGGGCCGGTAGGGGCGCGGAGGCGTGCTGTGCCTCACACCCTCCAGATGCGCGCGGATGGTGTGCGCCGCCGCCTGTCCCTGCGCGAGGGCGGACGGGCTGAGTTTCGCCTCCGCCACGTCGTTGACGTCGCCGATCGCGAAGACGTCCCGCTGCCCGAGCACCCGCAGATGCGCGTCGACCCGGACATGGCCGCTCCCGTCCAGCCATCCGCCGAGCCCCGCGAGCCGCAGCCACAGCGTGTTCGGTGTGGTGCCCGTCGTCCAGAAGACCACGTCCGCGCCGAGCGGGGAGCCGGCCTGGTCGCGCAGTCTGCTGCCCGCGGAGGTGACGAGCGTGTTCAGCAGCACGCGGACGTCGTGGGTCTCCAGCCAGGCACGCGCCCTGCGGCCCATCCGGCCGGTACCGAGGCGCGACAGCAAGTGCTCCCCGGAGTGGGCGAGCGTGACGGTGGCGCCCGGGTTCGCGCGCCGCAACTCCGCGCTCAACTCCACACCGGACGGCCCGCCCCCGATCACCAGCATCGAACGGGCCCCGGCCGCGCGCCGCTGGTGAGCGCGGAACGAGGTGGCCGCCTGGGCGATGGTGCCGCCCGTGAAACGCGCGGGTTCCTGGTAGTCGGCCCCGGTCGCCAGCACCAGCACGTCGTAGGTGACCACCCCGCCGGAGGCGAGGACCACCTCGCGTTCTGCGGTCCTCACGCCGAGTGCCTTGTCACGCAGCACGCGTCCCCGCGCGAGCAGTGCGTCGTACGACAGGAACGGCGCGTACGTCCACGCGCTGTCCGAACTCGCGCGCAGCGAGGCGATCCGGTGGAAGAACGCCTCCTTGAGGTCGATCAGCGTCACCTCGGCGTGGGGGTCGAGGTCGCGTGCGAGCTTCACACCCGCATAGCCTCCGCCGATGATGACGACCCGCCGCGCGGTCATGGTCGTGGCCATGGTCAGCCCACTTCTTTCCGCTCGCAACTGTTGCCTTCGTAGGGTGAACGTGCGCGGGGCGCCAGTGGTTCAACGAGCGTCCCCGGGGATGCTCGACCCACCCCTTCCTCCCTCCCCCTCCCGGTGCCCGCGGGTGCGGGGCGCCGGAGGCGGACCCCAGGGTCCCGAAGGGACACGTACGTACGGGAAACGGGCGCGTGCGGGCGCCCCTTCGCCCGCTTCGTGCCGGTGCCCGCGCCGGGCGGCCCACCGCGCCCACCGCGTCCACGGCGGGTCGCGCCGCCCCCCGCCCGCGGTGCCGCCGGGAGGCGACCTGGGAAAGGTGCTTTACGAATCCGCCTCGGGCGCCGCTCTCACACGTCCCTGCGCATGTCGAAGACGCGCTCGCGGGCCGTCTGGGCCGCCCGTGCCACCGCGCCGAGCAGCACCGCGTCGTCACCGAGGGCCGAGCCGACCACGCGCGGGCGCAGCGGTGTCAGATCCCGCAGGCACGCCCGCAGCGGCGCCAGCAGCAGATCGCCGTTGCGGCCCACCCCGCCCCCCAGCACGACGAGTTCGGGGTCCAGGACGGCGGCGAGCGCCGCGACCGCGTGCGCGAGCCGCGCGCCCTCCCGCTCCACCACCCGCAGCGCCGTCGCGTCCCCGGCGCGGGCCGCGGCGAACACGTCCTTCGCCGTCCGGATCGTGGCCGCCGGCATGCCCATCGACCGGGCCAGCGCGACCACGGCGTCGGCCGAGACGGCGCCCTCCATCGGGCCGCCGCGCACCGCGGGGTCCCCGGCGCCCGGCCCCCGCGCCGTCCCCGCGGGCTCCGGGCCCCCGCCACCGGGGCCGGCCGCTTCGGGCAGCGGGAACATCGGCAGATAGCCGATCTCGCCCGCCGCGCCGTGGCCGCCCCTGAACAGCTTGCCATCCGCCACCACACCCGCGCCGAGGCCCGTGCCGACCCACAGGTACGCGAACAGCCGCGAGCCCTGGCCCGCGCCGAGCGCGTATTCGCCGAGCGCCGCGAGGTTGGCGTCGTTCATCACGTCGAGGCCGGTGCCGAGTTCCGCGTGCAGCCGCTCGAAGAGACCGCTGCGGCCCCACCCCGGCAGGTTGACCGCGTAGCGCACGCGGTGGGTGCCGGGGTCCGTCACGCCGGGGCTGCCCACCACCGTGTGCACCACCTGGGACCAGTCGAGACCAGCTTCGGCCGCCACCGAGCGGGCGAGACGGGCCGCTTCGCGCACCATCGCCCCGGCGGTACGGGCGGTGTTCGGTGTGTCCCTGCGGCCGACGACCGTGCCGTCGAGGTCGGCCGCCGCGGCCCGCAGCCACTCGCGCCCCACGTCGACACCGATCACATGTCCGGCCGTCGGATCGGCGGCGTAGAGCACGGCGGCCCTGCCGCGGCCCTGGCCCCGGCTGACCTCGCCGGTGCGGCGGACGAGGCCCGCGCGCTCCAGGTTGGCGAGCGCCGCGGAGACCGTCGGCTTGGACAGGCCGGTGGAACGGGCGAGTTCGGCACGTGAGGTGGAGCCCGCAGCGCGCAGGGCATCGAGCAGCACCCGCTCGTTGTAGCTGCGCAGGACGCCCCGGTTCCAGGCCTGTTTCCCGACCGAGGCTCCGGCCGGTGCGCGGGCCGCCTCGCCACCGGTCCCGTTGACGCCGTTCAGAATCGTCCCTCCTCGCCCGTTGACGTTCTTTTGTTAAGGATTCTAACTTGGTCCTGGCATCGTCTTGATGGTTCCTTGACGTCGCCTGTTCCGGCAAGCCCGGTCCCCCCTCGCGCCGCGGGGAGGGGCTCCGCACCCCACGACGACAGCAGCCCCGACGGACTTCAGGAGAGGGCCCGGATGCCCGACACCGACCGTAAGACCACGACGAACGACATCGGGTTCGTCCGCACCATCGGCCAATTCCAGGCGAGCGCCATCAACATGAGCCAGATGGTCGGTATCGGGCCGTTCATCACGATTCCCGCGATGATCATCGCCTTCGGCGGGCCGCAGGCCGTCATCGGCTGGATGGCCGGCGCGATCCTCGCCCTGGCGGACGGTCTGATCTGGGCCGAGCTCGGCGCGTCCATGCCGGGCGCGGGCGGCTCGTACATCTATCTGAGGGAGGCGTTCCAGTACCGGACGGGACGGCTGATGCCGTTCCTGTTCACCTGGACGGCCATGCTGTTCATCCCGCTCATCATGTCGACGGGAGTGGCCGGGTTCGTCCAGTACCTGACCTACCTCTGGCCGTCCATGTCTCCGGGCCAGGGCGACCTCATAGGCCTCGCCATGTGCGTCGCGGTGGTGGTGCTGCTGTGGCGGCGCATCGACTCCGTCGGCCGGCTCACCTCGGTGCTCTGGGTCGTCATGATGATCAGCGTGGCCTGCGTGATCATCGCGTCCTTCACGCACTTCCACGCGTCGGACGCCTTCACCTATCCCGCCCACGCGTTCGACTTCGGCTCCACCAAGTTCTGGCTGGGCTTCGCCAGCGGACTGACCATCGGGATCTACGACTACCTCGGCTACAACACCACCGCGTACATGGGCGCGGAGATCAAGCGGCCGGGACGGGTCCTGCCCCGCTCCATCATCTACGCCATCGTCGGCATCATGTGCATCTACCTGCTGATGCAGATCGGCACGCTCGGCGTGGTGAACTGGCACGACATGATCGACCCGGCCAATCCGGCGTCCCGGTCGGTCGCGGCGGTGGTGCTGGAGAAGGCGTGGGGCAGGACCACGGCGGACGTGGTCACGGTGCTGATCCTGATCACCGCCTTCGCCTCGGTCTTCGCCGGCCTCCTCGGCGGCTCCCGGGTGCCCTACGACGCGGCACGCGACAAGGTCTTCTTCAAGCAGTTCGGCACCCTGCACCCGAAGCACCGCTTCCCGGTCCTTGGCCTGGTGACGATGGGCGTGATCACGGCGCTGGCCTTCCTGATCAGCCGGCACCTCGGCAACGCGCAGACCCATCCGCCGCTGACCGTACTGATCACCTTCCTCACCACGACCATGGTGATCGTGCAGGCGTTCGCGCAGATCGCCGCCGTCACCGTGCTGCGCAGGCGGCAGCCCGCCCTGCGGCGCCCGTACCGGATGTGGCTGTACCCGCTGCCCAGCATCGTGGCGTTGGTGGGCTGGCTGACGGTGTATGTGTTCGCGGACAAGAACAACCCGGGGCTGCATCCCATCGAGGGGTCACTGGGCTGGGTGCTGCTCGGCGGCATCGCGTTCCTCGTGTGGGCGAAGGTCGAACGCACCTGGCCCTTCGGCCCGAAGGAGATCAACGAGAACTTCCTGAACGCGCCCGTGGACGACGCCGTGGACGGCGAGGCGGCGGGAGCCGGCGCGGACACCGGGGGAGCCGTCCGACGGGAGCAGGCGTGAGGGACGGCACGTCGGCGGACCGGGCGGCGGGCGGGCCGGACTTCGTACTCGGCGTCGACATCGGCGGTACGAAGATCGCCCTGGCCACCGCCGACCCGGCGGGCGGCATCCTGCGCACGGCACGCCTCGACACCCGCGCGTGGGAGGGCGCCGGTCAGGCGGTCGAGCGGGCCCTGCGCGCGGCGGCCGACCTGCGCGACGCCACGCCCGGGCGGCTGCTCGGCGTCGGCGTCGCCGCGCCGGGGGTCGTGCACGAGGACCACATCGCGTACGCGCCGAACATCCCGGGCCTCGCGGACATCGCCCTGCGCTCCCGGGTGGCGGCCGTCCTCGGCCCCGCCCCGGTAGGGGTGGACAACGACGTGAAGGCGGCCGGACTGGCCGAGGCGCGCTGGGGCGCGCTGCGCGGCGCCGACCCCGGCGTCTACCTCAACCTCGGCACGGGCCTGGCCGTCGCCCTCGTGGCGGGCGGCCGGGTCCTGCGGGGCGCGCACGGCGCGGCGGGGGAGATCGGCTACCTGCTGCGCGACCGCTCCGACCGGGCGGGCGTGGCCTCGGGCCGCGCACCGCTGGAGGAACACGTCTCGGGCCTCGGCCTCGCCCGCCGCGCGGGCGAGGTGCTCGGGGGGACCTGGACCACGGCGGAGCTGTTCGCGGCCACCGGCGACCGGGCCCGCGCACTGGTCGACGAGGCGCTGGACACGCTCGCGGTCCAGGTCGCCAACGTGGCCACGGCCCTCGACCCGGAGGTCGTCGCCGTCGGCGGCGGCATGAGCGCCGTGTCCGACCGCGTGCTGCCCGCGCTGGCCCGGCGCCTGGCCGAGGCGGTGCCGTACCCGCCCGCGCTGGTCACGGCGCGGTTCGCGACGGACGCCGCGCTGCGCGGCGCGCTGGCCCTGGCGCCGACGGGACGCGACGAGGGCCCCGCCTGAGGCACCGCGGCCTTGAGCGGCCCTCGGTCCGGCGCGGCCCGCGCGGCAGCCGCCGCGCGCGGGACTCCCGGCTCCCCGGACCTGAGGCCCCGCCACTCCGGCACCGGGCGCCGGTACATGACGGCTCCTCTGCTGTCCGGGTGGGCGGGGCGCGGGGACGGGCGCGCGCGGGCGATCCACGCACGCCCCCGGCGTACAGTGCCGGCGGCGGGCGGTCGGGGCTGGGGAAGGCACAGTCGACGGTGCCTCAACTGCCCCGATCTGTCCCGAACGTGCACGAGAGGCCCCCGCATGCACCAGCACAGGACAAGACTCCCCCTCCTCGCGGCTCTCACCAGCGGCGTACTCGCCGCGGGCTGCCTTGCGCTCCTCCCCGCGACCACCACCTCCGCCACCGCCGCACCCGCACCCGGTCCTGCGGCGGGCGCCGCCGCCGGGACGCGGCAGGCCGATTTCACGTCCGCGGCGGCGGAGTTCCACGTTCCCGCCTCCGTCCTGCTCGCCCTGGCCTACGAGGAGTCGCGGTGGGACGCGCACCCCGGCCGGTTCAGCACCGGGGGCGGCTACGGCCCCATGAACCTCACCGACGTCACCGCGAAGATGGCGGGCGCGGGCGGCGCGGGAGCCGCGGGACGCGGTGACATCGCCTCGTTCACCGAAGACCCCGCACTGCACACACTGACCACCGCCGCCCGCCTCACCGGCGCGTCACCCGCGGCACTGCGCACCGACAGCGGTGCGAACATCCGCGGTGGGACCGCCCTTCTCGCCTCGTACGAGAAGACCCTCACAGGCGGCACACCCGCCGGCCCCGCACAGTGGTACGGGGCCGTCGCCCGCTACAGCCGGGCCGTCGACCGCGCAACCGCGGGCGCTTTCGCGGCGCGGGTCTACGCCACGCTGCGCACCGGCGCGAGCCGCACCGCGGACCAGGGGCAGCGCGTCGCCTTCGCGGGCGATCCGGCCCTGCGGCCCTCGGCCGCACAACTCGTCAGGGCGTATCCGAAGGCCCCGGCCCAGCCCGGTCCCTCGGCCCGGGCGACCGAGTGCCCGGCCACGGTGAGCTGCCGGTTCGTGGCCGCGTCGCCGTCCAACGGCCAGGTCGCCGACCGGCCCGATGACGGCATGTCCGTCAAGTACCTCGTCATCCACGACACGGAGACGTCGTACGACGCCGCGGTCAGGCTGTTCCAGACGGCGGGCGGCGCCTCGGCGCACTACGTCATGAAGTCCTCGGACGGCTCCGTCACCCAGATGGTGCCCACCAAGGACCTCGCCTTCCACGCGGGCAACTACTGGTTCAACATGCACTCGATCGGTATCGAGCACGAGGGCTACGCCGCCCAGGGCGCCACCTGGTACACCGAGGCGCAGTACCAGGAGACCGCGGACCTCGTGACGTACCTCGCGGCGAAGTACGGCATCCCGCTCGACCGCGAACACATCATCGGCCACGACAACGTACCGGCGCCGACCGACGGCACGGTCGCGGGCATGCACTGGGATCCGGGACCGTACTGGGACTGGAACCGGTTCATGGCCCTGCTCGGCGTCCCGGCGCCCTCCTCCCACGGTGTGGGCGCGGTCGGCACCGCCGTGACGATCACGCCGTCCTTCGCGGCCAACGTCCAGACCGCGAAGATCTGTCCGGCCGACGACCCGTCGGGCGCCACCCCGGCGTGCACCAGCCGGCGCGCACCGTCGAACTTCCTCCCCGTGCGCACCGCGCCCGACCCGGGCGCGCCGGTCGTCGCGGACCCGTACGTCCACGCCGGCGGTGAGGGCACCACGGGCATCGCCGACTGGGGCGGCACGGTCTCCGCGGGCCAGCAGTACGTGGTCGCGGGGACCAGCGGGAACTGGACGGCGATCTGGTACGCGGGCAAGAAGGGCTGGATCCTCAACTCCGGTGGCGCGAACACCACTCCGGCCCCGGGCGCGCGCATCGTCGGGGCGAAGGGCACGGGGCCCGCGAGCGTACCGGTGTACGGCGCGGCCT
Source organism: Streptomyces sp. NBC_01497 (assembly GCF_036250695.1). NCBI lineage: Bacteria > Bacillati > Actinomycetota > Actinomycetes > Kitasatosporales > Streptomycetaceae > Streptomyces > Streptomyces sp. NBC_01497. The sequence continues at coordinate 6,620,556 of NZ_CP109427.1, forward strand.
ACCCGGACCCGTCCGCGTACCCCGCGGGCCTCACCCCCTCCACGATGGCCCCGCTCAGCAGGTACACGATCCCCGAGGGACAGGGCTATGTGGCCACGGGGCCCGCGGCGGGGGCGGACGACTACTTCGCCTCCAGCGCCACGGTGGTCACCGGCGCGCGGAAGTTCTGGACCATCCAGTTCAACCACCGTGTCGCCCTCGTCGACATGGCGGCGGTGAACTCCTCGCTCAGCAACTGACGTGACGGGTCCCGGCGGGGGGCGGACCCCGGCGGGGACGCTGTGCGCACGGCCCGCCACGGCCGCCCGCCCTCACGGTCCCCGCCGTCATGGGCGGGCGAGGCGCTCGCGTCCCCACCACCCCGGGACCGGGCGGGCGTTGAGGGGTGTCCGCGTCGCGAGGCGGCAGCACCGGGAGCGGCCGAGGACGGACGCGGGCGGCCGGCACGCACCGTCCCCGGCCGGCGCGGGGCACCCGTGCTCGCTCCGCCCGGGCCCGACGGAGTCCCGCGCCGCAGGTCGGCCCGGCACAGCGGGATCCAAGCTTGCCGTTTCAAGCGATGCCCTGATGGAAGAATGCAGCCATGACCGACGACGTGCCGTGGCTCGACGCGGAGGAGTCCGCCGCCTGGCACGCCCTGGTGCGCGCCGTCAACGCGCTGCCCGAGGCCCTGGACCGGCAGCTCAAGCACGACTCGGGGCTGCCCCACACCGAATACCTGCTGATGGCGATGCTCTCCGAGGCCGAGGGCCGCACACTGACCATGACCCGGCTCGCGCGGCGGCTGCGCTTCTCGGCGAGCCGTCTCTCCCGCATCGTCAGCAAGCTGGAGGAACGCGGCCGGGTCAGGCGCCACCGCGACCCCACCAACGGCCGGGTCACCCTGGCCACGCTCACGGACGACGGCTTCGGGGTCCTTCAGGCCGCGGCGCCCGGCCATGTGCGCCAGGTGCGCGCGGTCCTCTTCGACCAGCTCGACCGGGACCAGGTGGGGCAGCTGCGGGCCATCTTCGAAGCGGTGCTCGCGGGGCCGCAGATGGGCCTGCACTGCCCCGGGCGTCCCGGCGGCCCGCAGGCCGGCTGACATCACCGTCCCGGCGGCCGGCCGGCTGACATCTCCGCCCCGGCGGCCCGCCGGCCGGCTACCTCACCGTCCGGGTGCCCGCCCGCCGACCGCCACCGTCCGGCCGGGCGGCGGGCCGTCCGCCCGGGTCGCCCGGGCACGGTGCGTGGCCCCGCCCGGATACCTCAGTCCCACGGCAGGGTCCGCCAGGGGCTCTCCGGGTCCCCCGTCAGCACCCGGTGCGGCTCCAGCACGTTCTCGTACCACTCGCCGAACTCCTCGGTGTCGAAGCGCAGTACCCGCCCCAGCGCGTACCCCGCCGAGAAGTCCTCCCACGACGTGTGGCGGGTGCCCGCGAGCGCGCCCGCACGCAGGATCGCGTCCCGCGCCTCCTGGCCGCCGCACAGCCGCGCGCTCAGGCCCCAGCGGGCGAAGTTGACCGCGCGCCCGTAGTCGTACGCCGCCGCGCTGCGCACATACCCCTCGGGCGGCAGCAGTCCGTCGGCCCGGAAGCGGGCCTCGTAGCGCAGGATCCGCCCGATCAGCTCCTGGATGAGCGGGCCGAGGCCGTCGGGCGCGCCGAGGTCCGCCAGGGCCGTCGCGCAGGTCGCGCGCCATACGTCGAGGGGTACACGCACCTCGTCCGCGCCGGCCAGCTGCCGTCGCACGTCCAGGACGAACTCCGGTTCGCCGGGGCTGTTGCGCGCCTGGAGCAGCGCGTCCATCTGGACCTGCCAGTGCGCGTGCGTCGTCGTGCCCCACGACTCGCGCAGCAACTGCCCGTCGAGGGCGTAGTCGTCGTACACGTCGCCGATCTCGTTCCACAGCACGCCGTTGCGCACGGCCAGCGGCGCGCCGCAGGCCAGGGCCTGCGCGAGCAGCCCGCTCCGCGGCCCGTCGTACTTCGTCAGCAGCGCCACCGGGCGGGGGCCGGCCGGGTCCTGGCCACCGACGCGCACCGCTTTGAGCCAGCGCCGCCGGTGCCGGGGCCGGGCCGGGAAGGTCATCTCCGTCGGCGTCCCCGGGTTCACGCACAGACCGAAACGCGCGTCGGGCCACAGCTCCGCCATCGAGCGCAGCGACGTCCGCTGCACCACCGTCCCCGCGCGCCGGGGCAGCCGCTCGCCCGCCGTGCGCACGGCCACACACCAGGCGCCCGCCCGGTCCCTGCAGGTGCCCCAGCGGACCGATCCGCCGGTGTCCGCCTGCTCCCTCGGCACGTACAGGAACAGGTCGCACCCGGCGAGCACCCGCAGGAAGGCGTCCGGGTCGCCGGTGCCGGCGGCGGCCCTCAGCTCCCGTTCGATCCGTGTCGCGGGCTCCCACGGCCGTGCGAACGAACGCGCCGCGGCCCTTCGTGTACTGTCCACCGGCCGACCCTACCGAGCGATCCTCCGCCGCCGTCGGCGCACCCGCCAGGAACCGTGCGCCGCCCGCCCGCGTTTGTCCTGGTGTGCCGTACAGCGAGGGGCGGAAATGGCCGAGTTGGTCCCCGGGGGAAACCAGGAACTGCCGGACGGCGCGCTGATACTGCGCGTCCCCGGCCCCTTCGACGTGTCCGCGCTGGTCACCGGCGACGACGGCCGGGTCACCGGGGACGCCGACTTCGTCTTCTTCAACCAGCCCCGCGCGCCGGGCGTCGAGGTCGGCTCCGACGGCGCCGCGAGCACGGTCCGCGTCGACCCGGGGCGGCTGCGGCCCGGCGCGAGTCGCGTCACGCTCGTGCTCAGCGCCGCCGACCCCGGCACCCCGCTCGCCACGCTGCCCGCGCCGGTGCTCAGCGTGCGCGCCCCGGGCACCGGCGCGCCCCCGGAATCCGGATCGGGCAGGGGGCCCGGCGCCGTGTCCGGCATCCTCGTCGCGACCTTCCGCCCGCCGCCCGTCACCCGGCAGAGCGTGCTGCTGCTCGCCGAGGTCTACCGTCGGGGCGCCGTCTGGAAGCTCCGGGCCCTCGGCCAGGGGTACGCGGACGGCCTCGCCGGTATCGCCCGCGACTTCGGGGTGGACGTCGAGGACGACGGGGCTTCGGGCGCGCTCCCGCCCGCACCGCCGCGCCCGTCCGCGGACGAACCGCCGCGGGCGGCGCCGCCGGCACCCCCGCCCGCGCGGGGGCCGGCCGCCGGCGTGGAGGGGTACGCCGCGCTCGTGGACGCCGAGCGCGTACGCTCGGGTGCCGCGCCCGTGGCCCTCGACGACCGGCTCTGCGCCGCCGCGACGCGGCACGCCGCCGCCATGGCGGCGCACGGGTCGCTCACCGTCGAGGCACCCGACGGCGTCACCCTCTACCAGCGCGTCGGCGAGGCCGGCTTCTCGTGCCTGGCCCTGGGCGAACACCTCGTGTCCGGCCCGCGCGACGCCGCCGGATTCGTCGCGTACTGCCTGTCCGGGCCGGGCACCCGGGCGCCGTTCCACGACGCCGCGTACACCCACGCCGGCATCGGCCGCGCCGAGGCCGGCGGGGGAGCGGGCGGGGTGTTCTGGACGGCGGTGTGGGCTTCCCCCTTCAGCGCCGAGGGCCTGGCCCGGCTCACCGCCGAGGTCGTCCGCCTGACCGGTGCCGAGCGGGCCGCCGCGGGACTCGGGCCGCTCGCCGTGGACCCGCTGCTGACGCACGCCGCCCAGGACCACAGCACGGGCATGGCCACCCGAGACTTCTACGCCCACACCGACCCGGACGGGCGCGAGCCCTGGGACCGGGCCCGCGCCGCCGGGGCCCGGCACCGGGGCATCGGGGAGAACATCGCCTGCGGCCAGCGTTCGGCCGCCGAGGTGGTGGAGGGCTGGATGAACAGCCCCGGGCACCGCGCCAACATCCTGCGCCCCGACTTCACGCACATCGGCGTCGGCTACGCCACCGGGGGCCGGTCGGGCACGTACTGGACGCAGTTGTTCGGCATGGCGCACTGACGGGGCGCAGGACGGCGCGCAGAACGGCGCCGGGGGGACCCGGGCGGCCCCTCCGGGCCGACCGACGGCTCCGGGCGCCCGGTTCGCAGCGCCGACGGCCGCCGGCGTGCGGGCGAGTGCGATGCCCCGCCGTCCGGACACCACGCGGGGCGACCGGCCCGGACGGCGGGGGGCCGTGCCTCACGCGAGAGCGGGCCGCGCGGGCACGTACTTGTACCCGGCGCGGCGCACGGTGTGGATCGCCGTCCGGTGTGCCGGGCCGAGCTTCCTGCGCAGCCGGGCGATGTGCACGTCGACGGTCCTTCCGTCGCCCGCGTAGTGGTAACCCCAGATGAGTTCGAGCAACTGTGTACGCGAATGCACCAGATGGGGATGGGCGACGAAGTGGGCGAGCACCTCGAACTCCAGGTACGTCAGGTCCAGCGGCCGCCCGTCGACCTGGGCGGTGCGCTGTTCGAGGTCGACCCGGATGGCGGACCCCGGGCGGTCCGGGGAGCGCTCCGCCGGCCGGCCCCCGGCCGGGGCGAGGCGCGCCCGCCCGGAGTCGGCGACCGGTGGGTTCCCGAGAGCCTGCGGGTGGACGACGACCTGCGGTGAGAACAGGTCCTCGGGCGCGAGATGCGTCGGCGCGAGGACCACGTACGTGACGAGATGCTGGGCGGGTTCGCCCGTGGTCACCACCCGCAGGCGCCGCGGGGTGGCGGGCTGCGCGTCGCTGGTGTCCTCGGTGAGGATCTCGATGGGCTGCTGCACGGTGGGGCTCCTTCGTGAGGAGATGCGTGACAGGCGCGGCGGAGAACGTGCTCGACGGTCACGGAAGGCGAGATCCGGGGACGCGGCCGGTGGGCCGGGGCCCGCGGGAGAGACCCCGGCCGAGTCGCGCGCGACGGCGCGGGCGAGGACGGACCGGGCGATCGGGGCGGGGGAGTTCAGCCGGCCTTCGGGGCGGTGGCGCGCACGAGCCGACGGCTCAGCGGGCGGGGCACCGCGGGAAGGGACTCAGCGGCCGTCGGCACAGATCGCGCTGGCATTACGTCGCAGATCGACGTCCAAACGCGATACGAGAAACTCAGCCTGGCTCACAGGCAGCAGGCTCCCACCCCCGGCGCTGGGCCGTCAACGCCGGTCGGCTGACGTCTCACCATGCGGCGCTCCGGACCCTTACCCGCAACGAGCCTGCTCCCGGCTCCGGGCTTTCGTACCGGCCGGCCGGCCGGGGCGGGTGCGGCACCGCGATCCGCCGCGCCCGCAGGTCCCCGCGGCGCCGCGCCTGGGCGCGCGATGCCGGATCCGCGAGCGCCCGGACAGGGACGCTCGCGGATCGGTTCCTGACCGGAAAACCTCACCGGGGAAGGCGCGGCGGGAAAACCCGACGGGAAAAAGCAGAAGACCCCAGATACCTGGGGTCTTCACTGGTGTCCGAGGGGGGACTTGAACCCCCACGCCCGATAAAGGGCACTAGCACCTCAAGCTAGCGCGTCTGCCATTCCGCCACCCGGACAAGGTGTCTGCCGGAGGCCTCCGGCCGTTCCGACGTGGAAAACCATAGCAAACTTCGGGGGGCCTTCGATCACGCCGGTGCTCGGGGCACCATGGGGGGATCACCAGCAACGATCGTGGGAGTGAGCAGCGTGAGCGAGCCGAGCGCGGAGCGGGCCCTGGCGGGCGAGGACGAGGTCGTCGACCTGTGCCGCGACCTGATCAGGATCGACACCAGCAACTACGGCGACCACTCCGGGCCGGGGGAGCGCGCGGCGGCGGAGTACGTGGCGGAGAAACTCGCCGAGGTCGGTCTCGAACCGCAGATCTTCGAGTCCCACAAGGGCCGGGCCTCCACGGTGGCCCGGATCGAGGGTGAGGACCCGTCCCGGCCCGCCCTGCTGATCCACGGCCACACGGACGTGGTCCCGGCGAACGCCGACGACTGGACGCACGATCCGTTCGCCGGGGAGATCGCCGACGGCTGCCTGTGGGGCCGCGGGGCGATCGACATGAAGGACATGGACGCGATGACGCTCGCCGTCGTGCGCGACCGGATGCGCAGCGGCCGCAAGCCCCCGCGCGACATCGTGCTGGCCTTCCTCGCCGACGAGGAGGCGGGCGGCACGTACGGCGCCCGCCACCTGGTGGACAACCACCCGGGCCTGTTCGAGGGCGTCACGGAGGCCATCAGCGAGGTCGGCGGCTTCTCCTTCGACGCGCGCGAGGATCTGCGCCTGTACCTCGTCCAGACGGCCGAGAAGGGCATGCACTGGATGAAGCTGACCGTGGACGGCACGGCCGGCCACGGGTCCATGACCAACACGGACAACGCGATCACCGAGCTCTGCGAGGCCGTGGCCCGCCTCGGCAGGCACCAGTGGCCGGTGCGCGTGACCAAGACCGTGCGGTCCTTCCTGGACGAGTTGTCCGACGCGCTCGGCACCCCCCTCGACCCGGAGAACATGGAGGCCACGCTCGCCAAGCTCGGCGGCATCGCCAAGATGGTCGGGACGACGCTGCGCAACTCGGCGGCGCCGACCATGCTCGGCGCGGGCTACAAGGTCAACGTGATCCCCGGGCAGGCCACCGCGCACGTGGATGGACGCTTCCTGCCGGGCTTCGAGGACGAGTTCCTCACCGACCTCGACCGCGTCCTCGGCCCGCGCGTGCGGCGCGAGGACGTGCACGCGGACAAGGCGGTGGAGACGACGTTCGACGGCAACCTGGTCGACGCCATGCAGATCGCGCTCAGCGCGGAGGACCCGATCGCGCGCGCCGTTCCGTACATGCTCTCCGGCGGTACGGACGCGAAGTCCTTCGACGACCTCGGCATCCGCGGCTTCGGTTTCGCGCCGCTCCGGCTGCCGCCCGAGCTGGACTTCGCCGGGATGTTCCACAGCGTGGACGAGCGGGTCCCGGTCGACGGCCTCAAGTTCGGCACCCGCGTGCTCGACCGCTTCATCGACCACTGCTGAGCGGCCCCGCCCCGGGTCGCGCCGACGGCCGCCGCCACCGGCCGTCGGCGCCGCGTCCCTGACGCGTGATTCGTTCGTGTGTCCGGCACCCTCACGGGGACGAGTGAATCCGACCATAAGCTCGTAGCCCCATTAGTCCCTCCTCGTTACAGGTGTGCGGTCCGCAGCTGGGGCCGCGCTTTGCCAACGAGGAGGAACAATGATCAAGAAGGTCGTCGCTGCTGCGGCTGTCACCGGTGGTCTGGTGCTCGCGGGCGCCGGTATGGCCTCCGCCGACGCGGGTGCCCAGGGCGCCGCTGTGCAGTCCCCGGGTGTTCTCTCCGGCAACGTCATCCAGGTGCCGGTGCACATCCCGGTGAACGTGTGCGGCAACACGGTCTCTGTGATCGGGCTGCTGAACCCCGCCTTCGGCAACACCTGCGTCAACGCGTGACGTTGTAGGTCGGCCCGCACAGGGCCCGAATCCGGGTGGCCCCGGAGTGCGCGCCATGCACTCCGGGGCCACTGGGTATCCCGTCCCCGGCGTGGACCGGGGGAATTCCGCATGGCAGAAGGCAGGAACTTCAGATGAGACAGGGCACGCGCAAGGGCCTGATCACTTTCGCGGCCGCGGGCGGCGTCATCGCCCTCGGTGGCGGAGTGGCACACGCCGACTCGGGAGCCGAGGGCAGCGCCGTCGGTTCGCCGGGCGTGCTGTCCGGCAACAACGTGCAGGTGCCGGTGCACATCCCGGTCAACGTGTGCGGCAACACCGTGAACGTCGTCGGACTGCTCAACCCGGCGATGGGCAACAACTGCGTCAACGCCTCCGGCAACGGTGGCGCGCACGGCGGCTCCCAGTACGGCGGCGGCCACCAGGGCGGAGGGTCCCACCAGGGCGGCGGGTCCCAGCACGGTGGTGGCTCGCAGGGCGGTACGCACAGCGGCGGTCACCAGGGCGGAGGGTCCCACCAGGGTGGCGGCTCGCACGCGGGTGGCGGTCACCAGGGCGGCGGCTCGCACGCGGGCGGCGGCTCGACGGCCGGCGGCGACACGTCCCACTCCCCGGGCGTCGGTTCGGGCAACAGTGTGGGCATCCCGATCGACATCCCCGTGAACGTCTGCGGCCTCGGTGTCGACGTCGTCGGCCTGCTCAACCCGCTGACCGGCCAGTCGTGCGAAAACGTGGACACACCGCCGGCACCCCCGGCGCCGCACCACCCCGGGACGCCGGTGACCCCGCCCGCCCCGCACACGGCGACCCACCGCAACATCCCGCCGGTGCCGAACGCCCCGGAGCCCCGGACGGTGCCCAGGACCGTGCCGGTCGCGCAGCTCGCGCACACGGGTTCGCAAGGCCTCGGGATCGCGGTCCCGGCGGCGGCGGGCATGCTGCTCGCAGGCACCATCCTCTACCGCCGTTCCCGCGCCGCCGCGTAACGTCACTCGGCGCGTGGGCACACACGGAGACCGGGACGGGCCCCGCACCTCTCACACGGGCGGGGCTCGTTCCGCTGTCGCGGGCGGGATGGCGCTCACCAGGTGGCGCGTACCTGTCGGATGATGCGCCGGCGCAGCCGCACCCTGCGGCTGCCGTCCCGGTGCAGACTCAGGCGGTCCAGTTCCCAGTGCCCGTACTCGGCATGGTCCGTCAGCAGACGGGCGGCGTCCGTGCGGGATACCCCGCGGGGCACGTACACGTCGACAAATTCGTATTCCGGCATCGCATCTATTGTGCGACCAGACCCCGGATACGGATAGCGTCTGCTCTATGTCTGATGCTGCGCAGCCCACCGCTGCCGACGTACGCGCCGCCGCCGAGGCGGTCAAGGCCGCCCTCGACCGGCACTTGGCGGCAGTCGAGAACCGCACGGGTGAGGACGACCAGGCCGTTTCCGAGGCGTTCAACGCGCTGGCGGCGGCGGCCGAGGTCTACGACGAACGGCTCTACAACCGGTACGACGAGGTGACCCCCTTCGAGATCCCGGAACCGGATGACTCCCTTCCGCCCTACGCGGGGCCCGAGGAGCCACACGCCCTCAGCGTGCTGATCCGCCGCGACTACGCGGTGGTCGAACCGGAGCGGCTCGTCGCACAGGCACAGCGCATCGCCGACGCGGACGACGACGTCGTCACGGCGGCGGGTGCGGCAGCGGTCGTCGCCGGCAGTGTGCACGCGGCACTCGGCGTGCTGTTCGGCGAGTACGAACCGGACGAGATCGCCTCACGGCACAAGGAATTCGGCCTTGAGGAGGGCGACTCGACGCTCTGGGTCTCCGCGGTGGAGGACCTCCCGGAACCCGGTGAGTGGCTGTCGTCCCCGTTCGAGCAGGCGGACCCGCAGCAGGTCGTCTGCCGTTTCGATGTGAGCGCGGTCTTCGACGAGGACGACCTGGACGCCGACGTGGACGACCTGGAGGAACAGGAGGCGTAGCCCTCCCGCAGGATCACAAGCGCCCGGAGCCGCCCACCGTGAGGTGGGCGGCTCCGCGGCGCTCGCGGCACTGTCTAGGGCGCCGGCTCCGGGTCCGGGGCCAGCAGGCCCTCCAGCAGCGCCCGCAGCCGGGTACAGCGCCCGGCCGAGGGGCGCTCGCCCTCCGCGACCGCCTTCGGCAACGCCTGGTCCACCCCGTGCACCACCGACAGGTGCCGCTCACCCCGCCCGAACGCGGTGTACACCCAGGTCCGCGTCAGTGCCCCGGCCGCGTCCCCCGGCAGCACCACCACTGCGGCGGGCCAGCGCATCCCGGCGGCCTGGTGCGCGGTGAGCGCCCAGCCGTGCCGCAGCTCGATGTCGACCCGCTCCCTCGCCACCGTCACCGTGACGCCTCCCGCGCCGCCGCCGGTGCTCTCGCCGCTGCCGGAGGTGCCGGAGCGGTCGGAGGTGCCGGAGCCGTCCAGGCGTACCCGCAGGCCGTCCTCCTCCGCCGAGACCACCACGCCCTGCACCGTCCGCCCGGGCGAGGGCACGTACGCGACCCGGTCGCCGGGATCGAACCCGCCGAACCTGCCGGGCCCCGGCGCCAGCCGCTGCTTGAGCGCGGTGTTCAGCGCGCGGGTCCCCGCGGCACCGCCGTGGCCGACCGTGACGACCTGCGTCTGCCCGGCCGCGAGCCCGAACGCCCGCGGCACGGATTCCGCCACCAGCTGGACCGTGCGGTGCACCGCCTCGCCGGCGTCCCGCACCGGGACGATCACGATCTCCTTGTCGGGCGCGGGCACCTGGTTCAGCTCGCCGACGCCGATCCCGGAGACGAGCTCGCCGATCGGCCCCGCGTCCGGCGTCCTCGACGCGATCTGCGGGCAGATCCGCGCGGCCAGCAGATCGCCGAAGACCCGGCCCGCGCCCGCCGACCCCAGTACGCCGGGGTCGCCGCCGAGCACCAGCCTGCCGCCGTCCGCGAGCGACTCGACCAGCATGGCCGCCGTCTCCACGTCCAGCTGCGGGGCGTCGAGGACCACCAGGAGATCGAGCGCGAACATGCCGTCGGCGTCCCGCCCCGGGCCCTCGGCACCCGCGAGCAGCCCGGCCACGGTGACGACGTCCGCCCCCCGCGACCCGTCCGCCGCGCCGGGCGCACCCAGCCGGTCCCGGCCGTTCTCGCTGTGCACGGCGAGAGCCGTACGCAGCCCCAGCGCCCGCGCCGCCGCCGCGAGCGCGACGGGCTCGGCGCGCGCGGCTTCGCCGCCGGTGTGCAGCACGAGACCGTGCTCCGCGACGGCCCGCAGCAGTTCGGCGGCGGACGGCGAGGGGGCCGCCCGCTCCGCCTCGGTCCAGGGCCCCCGAGGCAGCTCCGCGACGGTCTTCACCACACGCGCGAGCCCGTCCGCGAGGCTCTCCTCGGCGAGTGCGAAACGATCCAGCCCCAGCAGTACGGGCGCGTCCGCGGCGGTGTCCCGCTCGTCGGGTGCCGTCCCGTCCTCCGCGTCCGGCTCGGCCCCGGCCCCCGGCTCTTCGTCCTCGCCGTCCTCGCCGTACTCGCCCGCGCCTTCCTCCTCTTCGCGGAAGACGAGCACGGCGCCCTCGGCCACGGCGTGGCGCACGGCCCCGTCCGGGTCGGGTACGCCCTGCCCCGCCAGCCCGGCGCGTACGGCGGAGGCTTCGAGTGCCGTGTGGCCCTGGACGGCGGCCCGCTCCAGCAGCCACACGACCAGGGCGACGGCCCGCCGCTCGTCGCCCGGGCCGCACTCGGCGCCGAGCAGCGCCCTGGCGAACCCGTCCGCCTGCTCCGGCCGTACGCCCGGCACGGCCAGGAGCTGCCACGGGTCCTGGCGCAGGACCTCGCCCGCGTGCTCCCCGAGAGCGCCGGCGACCGGCCCCGCCAGGGACTCGGGGGCGCCGCCCTCACCGAGGACCCCGCGAACCGCCGCGAGCGCTTCCGGGGGCGGTGCTCCGCCGGACAGGGGCGCGGGCCGGGGGGCGGCGCCGGCGGGGGACTGCGCGGGAACGGGAGCCGGCGCGGCCCGCAGGACGACAGGATCGGGCGTACCGCCGCTCTCGACCGCGCGGACGGCCGCCAGCAGGTCGGCCGCGTGGCCGCTGAGTTTGGCGCCTGCCGCGACCGGCCCCGCCTTGTCCGCCTTGCGCTGGTCGATGCGCCGGCGCAGCTCGCGCTGGGCAGCGAGTTCGGCCTGCGCCTCGCTCAGCTCGGCGGCCTTCTCGGCCGCGTCCCCCGTGCCGGAGGCCTCGCCCGCCGCAGCCGCCTCGTCGCCCTCGGCCTTGCCGGACGCGTCCCCCGCCTCGGCCGTCCCGCCGGCGGCAGGCGTCTTCGGGGACGCACTGTCAGGCGTCTGCCCGGACGTCTCCCCGGGGGTCTGCCCGGACGTCTCCCCGGGGGTCTGCCCGGAGGCCTCCCCGGGCTCGCCCGTCCCGGCCGTTTCGACCGCTTCGTCCGCCATCTCGGGGCTCCCGCCGTCCCCTTCGGCTCGATCGGCTCCTGCGGGCTCCTCCGCCGTCCGCGCTTGTCCGCCCGGCTCCCGTGTCCCGGCGCCATGCCCGGTGCCCGCCCGCGCCTCATCCGGCGCGTCCGCGCCCGCCTCCTCGACGGTCGCCTCGTCCGCGTCGCGGTCCGTCGTCACAGCGTGCTCCAGTCCTGGTCGGGATAGTGGTGCACCGGGGCCGACACGTCGTCCAGCGCCCGGCAGATCTCGTCAGGAAGACTAAGGCCCTCCACCGACAACGCCTCGATGAGCTGCCTCGCGTTGCGCGCGCCCACGATCGGCGCGACCACGCCCGGCCGGTCGCGCACCCACGCGAGCGCGACCGCGAGCGGGCTCGTCGCCAGGCCGTCGGCCGCCGTGGCGACCGCGTCCACGATCCTGCTCGCCGCGCCGTCGAGGTAGGGCTCCACGAACATGGCCATGTCCGTCGCGCCCCGCGAGTCCGGGGGAGTCGTGTGACGGTACTTGCCCGTCAGTACGCCCCGTCCGAGCGGCGAGGACGGCAGCAGTCCGACCCCCAGGTCGAGCGCGGCGGGCAGCACCTCGCGCTCCACGCCCCGCTGGAGCAGCGAGTACTCCATCTGCGTGCTGGCGAGGCGCGTCCGTATGCCCGGTGCCGCGAGCTGCCAGGTCGCGGCCTTCGCCAGCTGCCAGCCGCAGAAGTTCGATACGCCCGCGTACCGGGCCCGTCCGCTGGTGACCGCGATGTCCAGCGCGTGCAGGGTCTCCTCAAGCGGGGTCTCGGGGTCGAAGGCGTGGATCTGCCAGAGGTCCACGTAATCCGTGCCGAGACGGTCGAGCGAGGCGTCGAGTGCCTCCAGCAGGTGGCCGCGCGAGCCGTCGAAGCGACGGTCGGGGTCCGGCACGCTGCCCGCCTTCGTGGCGATCACCAGGTCACGGCGCGGCACCAGCCGCTCGACGAGTTGCCCGAGCAGGTATTCCGCGTCTCCGCCGCCGTACACGTCCGCCGTGTCGACCAGCGTGCCCCCGGCGTCCCAGAAGGCCTTCAACTGGTCCGCCGCATCGTGCTCGCCGGTGTCCCTGCCCCAGGTCAGGGTGCCGAGCCCGATGCGGGACACGCGCAGTCCCGTACTGCCGAGATGCCTCTGCTCCATGGGGGCTGAGATTACTGGCCGGGACGCCACGCCGAGTAAGGGCTGGGGACAACGCACCCATGACGGCCCCGCACCGCGCGCGCTACAGTCCCAGGCACAGGACATTACTGGTGAGTAGGGCGACTAGGGAGCGGGTGCGGGAATGCGGCTCGGCATCAACCTCGGGTACTGGGGTGCGGGGATGGACGGCGACAACCTCGCCGTCGCACAGGAGGCCGACCGCCTCGGCTACGACGTGTGCTGGGCGGCCGAGGCGTACGGCTCCGACGCCCCGACCGTGCTGTCGTGGGTCGCGGCCAGGACGGAGAGCATCGACGTCGGTTCGGCGATCATGCAGATCCCGGCGCGGCAGCCCACCATGACGGCCATGACGGCCGCGACGCTCGACTCGCTCTCCGGCGGCCGGTTCCGCCTCGGCCTCGGCGTCTCGGGGCCCCAGGTGTCCGAGGGCTGGTACGGCGTGCGGTTCGACAAGCCGCTGGCCAGGACCCGGGAGTACGTGGAGATCGTGCGCGGCGCGATGTCGCGCGAGCGGCTGTCGTACGAGGGTGAGCACTGGACGCTGCCGCTGCCAGACGGTCCCGGCAAGCCGCTCAAGCTGACCGTGCACCCGCAGCGCGAGCACATCCCGCTCTACATCGCCGCGATCGGGCCGAAGAACCTGGAGCAGACGGGCGAGATCGCGGACGGCGCCCTGCTGATCTTCCCGGCGGCCGAGCACCTGGAGGAGACGGCGCTGACGCACCTGCGGGCCGGCCGGGAGAAGGCGGGCCTGACGATGGACGGCTTCGACGTCTGCCCGACCGTGCCGCTCGCGACCGGCGACGACGTGTCCGCGCTCGCGGACCAGTTCCGCCCGTACACCGCGCTGTACGTGGGCGGCATGGGCAGCAGGAAGCAGAACTTCTACAACCGTCTCGCGGGCCGCATGGGGTACGAGAAGGAGGCGGCGGAGATCCAGGACAAGTACCTCGCAGGCGACAAGAGCGGCGCGGCGGCCGCCGTCCCGCACGACCTGATCGACTCGACGGCGCTGCTCGGCTCGACGGCGCGGATCGCGGATCGCATGCAGGCGTACGCGTCGGTCGGTGTCACGACCCTGACCCTGGCCCCAGCGGGCCTGACGCTGGAGCAGCGGGTCGCGGCGCTGCGCGTGGGCGTGGACGCCCTGGAGCGCGCAGGCCTCGCCGAGTAACCCCCCCGCACCCAACCCCCGCCCGTACCCCAGCCCCCGCAACCCCGTACCCCAACCCCGCCCGTACCCCAGCCCCTGTGCCTTCCCCCACCCCGCCCCCGGCGGGCACGCTGAGCCGTGCGGCTGTGGTGGGGGCTCGGGGGTCTCCCCGCCACAGCCGCGTCACTCAGGACAACGCACCGGGCCGCGCGCGGTTACGCGGGCGGCTGTCCTTCTTTTGGCGCAGTCGAGGGCCCCACCTGTTGCCTCCGTCGTCCCGTCCGCTTTGACTCGTTTTTTGCGGACATCTGTCCAGATGGAGGTAGTCAGAGATGCTCTCGGCCCAGAGTCTGTTCCAGGAAATGGTCGGTGACGACCGTGCGTTCCAGCTGTTCTGCTCCATCGCCGCGTCGGGCGAGGCCCAGGGCGGCTGGGAGAACGGCAGGATCGCGGCCCTCGTGCCCCGCAGCATGGGCGAACTCGCGCCCAAGATCACCCGGCACGGCGCCGACGAGGAGAAGCACGGCCGGATCTTCAACGCGCTCCTCAAGAAGCGTGGTCTCGACCCGGTCGAGGTGCCGCTGGAGACCGACTACACCCTCCTGCTCGAACACCGCGGCATCGGGCTCGCCCACGAGAAGCTGCGCCGTGAGGAGCCCCTCACCGAGCAGGACATCGTCGTGTACCTGGCCCACAGCAGGGTCACGGAGCAGCGCGCCAGCGACCAGATGGAGATGCTCAAGAAGTACTTCGCGGACGACCCGGAGGTGGGCAGGGCCGTCAAGATGATCAGCAACGACGAGGACAATCACCTCGCCTACTGCCACGAGGAGTTGCTGCGCCTCGCCCGGCAGGGCTACGGGCGGTTCATCCTCGACTCGCTCGTCTCGTGCGCCCGCGTCGAGATGGCGGTCTACCGCCAGGTCAGCCTGGCGGTCATGGACCACATGGGCAGCATCCTCGGCTGGTCCGCGCCCAAGGCCGCGGCTCTCGCCGCCGGGATCAACGGCATGTACGCGTACGAGCGACTCGGCGGCTGGCGGCGGATGACCCGTCTCGCGCCGCCGGAGCGCCGCGACGCACTCGGCGGCCCGGCTCCCGAGGCCGCCCCGGTCCCGGCGGTCTGACCCGGCAGGACATTGTGCGGGGCGATCCCCGGCTCCGGTACGACGGTGTGCGGCCCCCCCGCCGACGCGTGTCGCGCACCGTCCCGTCCGTCCGGCCGCGCATCGTCGTACCGGCCGCGCGCCGCACGTCCGGTCGCTTCCGTGGTCCGGCCGGCCGGCCCGGTACGGCTTCCGGGGGCGCGGGACTCCCCGGCCCCGCCGCAGTGTCCACGTGTGGCCGCGGGCGGCTCAGAGCCAGCCGCGCCGTTTGAACGTCCGGTGCAGACCGGTCACGACCACCAGCATGAACGCGATCACGGCCGGATAGCCCCAGGTCCAGCGCAGTTCTGGCATGTGCTGGAAGTTCATGCCGTAGATGCCGGCCACCAGGGTCGGGACCGCCGCCATGGCCGCCCAGGCGGAGATCTTCCGCATGTCGTCGTTCTGCCGCACCCCCATCTGCGCGAGATGCGCGGACAGCACGTCGGTCAGGAGCCGGTCGAGGCCCTCCACCATTTCGTTCGCGTGCGCGAGGTGGTCGTTGACATCGCGGAAGAACGGCTGCGACCCCGCGTCGACGAACGGCACGGCCGCCCCCGAAAGCTTCTGCATGGGTGTCGAGAGCGGCCCGGTCGCCCGCCGGAACTCAAGGACCTGACGCTTGAAGTTGTAGATGCGGGCGGCCGTGGTCTGCGCCGTCGCCGACCGCTCGCTCGCGCGGGTGTCCGACGTCGGGGCGAAGACCTCGGCCTCCACCTCCTCCAGGTCGCTCTGCAGCTCGGCGGCCACGTCGATGTAGTGGTCCACCACCGCGTCGCTCACCGCGTACAGCACCGCCGTCGGCCCGTGCTTCATCACCTCGGGCTCGCTCTCGAGCCGGCTGCGGACGACGGACAGCGAGGCCGCCTCACCGTGGCGGACCGTCACCACGAACGAATCCCCTATGAAGACCATCAGCTCACCGGTGGTGACCGTGTCGCTCTCGGGCTCGTACGTCGCCGGTTTGAGCACCATGAACAGCGAGTCGTCGTAGACCTCCAGCTTCGGCCGCTGGTGTGCGGTCAGGGCGTCCTCGACGGCGAGTGGGTGGAGCCCGAACTCGCTCGTGACAAGGGAGAACTCCTTCTCCGACGGCTCATGCAGCCCGATCCACAAGAACGCGTCGCCGGTGGCGCGCGCCTCGTCCAGGGCGTCCGAGAAATCCTCGGGCCCGTCCGTACGGCTGCCGTTGCGGTAGATGGCACAGTCCACGATCACGCCGGGCATTCTTCCCGGTCGCGCTCCCCCCACGCCACAGCGGCACCAGGCGTCTTCCCCGAGGTGGTTAGGCTTGCCGTCATGGCCACGCTGATCCTCGTACGTCACGGACGCTCCACCGCGAACACCTCCGGCCTGCTGGCGGGCTGGACTCCCGGTGTGGCACTCGACGAGCGGGGCGCCGCGCAGGCGGCGGCACTGCCCGCCCGCCTCGACGGCATCCCGTTCGCCGCCGTCGTCTCCAGCCCCCTCCAGCGGTGCGGCGAGACCCTCCAGCCCCTGCTGGACGCGCGTCCCGGCACGGAGGTGGTCACGGACGACCGGATCGGCGAGTGCGACTACGGCGAGTGGACCGGCCGCAAGCTCGCCGAGCTGAACGAGGAGCCGCTGATGCAGGTCGTGCAGCAGCACCCGGCCGCCGCCTCGTTCCCCGGTGGCGAGTCGATGTCCGCCATGCAGGCGCGGGCGGTCGCCTGCGTACGGGAGTGGAACGAGCGCGTCGAGGCGGAGCACGGCGAGAACGCCGTCTTCCTGATGTGTTCGCACGGCGACATCATCAAGGCGATCGTCGCGGACGCGCTCGGTATGCACCTCGACCTGTTCCAGCGGCTGAACGTCGACCCGTGCTCCGTCACCGCCATCGCCTACACCCGGCTGCGGCCGTACCTCCTCAGGCTCGGTGACACCGAGGATCTCGGGGCCCTGGTGCCCCGCGAGGCGGAGAGCGAGGGTCCTGGGGCCGTGGGCGGCGGCGCGGGCGCGCCGTGATCGCCGGGCGCAGTAGGGTGGACGCGCCGTGCACGCGTCACCGGCCGCCGGCGGCGGCCGGTGTGAGCGTCGCAGCGGCGCCCATTCCTTCACTTCCCAAGGGAGACAGGACGTGTCCCGTCAGGTGTTCCTCTACGACCCGCCGGACCGCTTCGTGGCCGGCACGGTCGGGCTGCCTGGACGTCGTACGTTCTTCCTCCAGGCGTCCGCCGCGGGGCGCGTGACCAGCGTCGCCCTGGAGAAGACCCAGGTCGCCGCGCTCGCCGAGCGGATCGACGAACTGCTCGACGAGGTCGTGCGGCGCAGCGGGGGGAACGCCCCCGTGCCCGCGGTCGCCCCCTCCGACGTCTCGGACTCCGCGCCGCTCGACGTGCCGATCGAGGAGGAGTTCCGCGTCGGCACCATGGCTCTGGCCTGGGACGGCGACGAGCAGCGCATGATCGTCGAGGCCCAGGCCCTCGTGGAGCTGGACGCCGATACCGACGAGGACCTGGCCGAGGCCGAGGAGCGGCTGCTCCAGGACGAGGAGAACGGTCCGCCGATGCTCCGCATCCGCATGAGCGGCTCCCAGGCCAGGGCCTTCGCCAAGCGCGCCCTGCACGTCGTGAACGCGGGCCGTCCGCCGTGCCCGCTGTGCAGCCTGCCACTGGACCCGGAGGGGCACGTGTGCCCCCGCCAGAACGGATACCGGCGGGGCGCGTGAGCGGGGAGAGCGAAATGAGCACGGTGGCGGGCGGGACCGGGGCACAGGTGTCTGTGGCGGACCTGCTTCGCGAGGGCGAACTGACGGTGCGCGGCCGGATACGCGAGGCGTCGAACGGTGTGCTGTACTGCACCGTCTCCCACCGGGGCGTCGAGGCTGCGTGCGTCTACAAGCCGGTGGCGGGGGAGCGCCCGCTGTGGGACTTCCCCGACGGTACCCTCGCGCAGCGGGAGGTCGCCGCGTACGAGGTGTCCGAGGCGACCGGCTGGGGTCTCGTACCGCCGACGGTGCTGCGGGAGGGCCCCTACGGCGAGGGCATGATCCAGCTCTGGATCGAAGGGCAGCCGCTCGACGAGGTCGAGGCCGAGGACGAGGACGACTACACGGACGGGCTCCCGGACGTGGACGAGGCCGGGGACCTGCGGGACCCGGTCGCGGACGGGGCCACGGGCCCACGCGATGCGGACGGGGCCACGGGCCCACGCGATGCCGACGGGGACGCCGAGGCGGCGGCCCCGGACGGGGACGCCCCGCCGGGCGCCGAGGCGGACGCGGTCCTCACCCTGCTCACGCCGCAGCTCGCGCTGGTGGCCGGTGAGGAGACCGTCGACGGCTGGAAGGCGATCGGGCTTGCCGAGGTCGGCGAGGGGCTCACCGCGCTCCTCGTGCACGCCGACGACGAGCGGCTGCGCCGCCTCGCCGTGCTGGACGCGGTGATCAACAACGGCGACCGCAAGGGCGGGCACCTGCTGACGTCGCCCGAGGGGCGTCTGTACGCCATCGACCACGGCGTCACGTTCAACGCCGACGACAAGCTCCGCACCCTGCTGTGGGGATGGGCGGGCGAACCGCTGCCCGAGGAGGCGCTCACGGTCCTCGCCCGGCTCGCGGAGGAGCTCGCGGAGGGCGCGCCGCTCGCCACCCGGCTGGCGGCGCTCATCACGCCCGCCGAGACGGAGGCGCTGCGGGCCCGCGTACGTGAACTGCGCCACACCGGGCGGCATCCCGAGCCGTCCGGACAGTGGCCCGCGATCCCCTGGCCGCCGGTCTGACGATCAGGCCCGCCGTCCGGGTCGTATCCGGATACGACGTCCGGTTACGCTCATGACATGCATGCCTGGCCAGCTTCCGATGTCCCCGCCCTGCCCGGTAAGGGCCGCGACCTCCGGATCCACGACACCTCGACGGACGACAGGGTCACCCTCACCCCGGGACCCGTCGCACGGATATATGTCTGCGGCATCACGCCGTACGACGCGACCCACATGGGGCACGCGGCGACGTACAACGCGTTCGACCTCGTGCAGCGGGTGTGGTTGGACAGCGGTCGGCAGGTCCACTACGTGCAGAACGTGACGGACGTGGACGACCCCCTGCTGGAGCGCGCGCAGCGCGACGGCGAGGACTGGACGGCGCTCGCCGAGCGCGAGACCACCCTGTTCCGCGAGGACATGACGGCGCTGCGGATGCTGCCGCCGAAGCACTACATCGGCGCGGTCGAGGCCATACCCGGCATCGTTCCCCTGGTGGAGCGGCTGCGTGAGGCCGGCGCCGCGTACGAGTTGGAGGGCGACACGTACTTCTCCGTCGCCGCCGACCCGCACTTCGGCGAGGTGTCCCGTCTCGACGCCGCCGCCATGCGGGTGCTGTCCGCGGAGCGCGGCGGCGACCCGGAGCGGCCGGGCAAGAAGAACCCCCTCGACCCGATGCTGTGGATGGCGGCCCGTCCCGGCGAGCCCAGTTGGGACGGCGGCAGCCTCGGCGCCGGCCGGCCCGGCTGGCACATCGAATGCGTGGCCATCGCGCTCGACCACCTGGGCATGGCCTTCGACGTCCAGGGCGGCGGCAGCGACCTGGCCTTCCCGCACCACGAGATGGGCGCCTCGCACGCCCAGGCGCTGACCGGCGAGCACCCCTTCGCCACGTCGTACGTGCACGCGGGCATGGTCGGCCTGGACGGCGAGAAGATGTCGAAGTCCAAGGGCAACCTGGTCTTCGTCTCCACGCTCCGCGAGCAGGGTGTCGACCCCGCCGCCATCAGGCTGGCGCTGCACGCCCACCACTACCGCTCGGACTGGATGTGGACCGACCAGGTCCTCGCCGACGCGAGCGATCGGCTGGCGCGCTGGCGCGCCGCCGTCTCCCGGCCGGAAGGCGCGTCCGCGGACGCACTGGTGGAGGAGGTCCGCGCGGCGCTCGTCGACGACCTGGACGCGCCCGCCGCGCTGGCGGCCGTGGACCGCTGGGTCGCGGTGCAGGAGAGCGAGGGCGGCACGGACGAGGGTGCGCCCGGCCTGGTCACGCGCACGGTCGACGCGCTGCTGGGTGTGGCGCTGTAGGGACGGCCGGTGCGCCTGTCGGCGCGCGGAAGCATGCAGGAGGGGCGCTGTTCCCCGCCACCCGATCCGGTGGCGGGGAACAGCGCCCCTCCTTTTGACTGCGGCCGGCGGCAGCGCGGTCCGCACCCGGGCCGGTGCGCCGTACGCGATCCGTCCCGCGCCGCGGAGGTCAGTCCTGCGACGCGTCGCCCTCATGGCCGGAGTCCGGGCCCGTGTCCGGCTCCGGCCCCGCGCCGTGGTCCTTCCGGCCGTCGCCGCTGCCGTCCGGGCTCTCCGCGCCGCCGGTACCCTCCGGGCCGTGGCCTTCCCCGTCGTCCTCCGCGGGCGGTTCAGGGCCCCGGTCCTGCCCGGGGGAGCGGTCGGAATCCCTGGCGGGCGCCGGCTCCTGGTCGTGGCTGCCGCGCGACGGCTTGGGCCACGTACGGCCCGCGCCTCCCGTGCCCGTGTCCGTCGCCCGGCCGGCGGTCCCGGCCCCGGTGCCGCGGCCCGGTTCGCCGTCGCGCCGTCGGAGATACCGCTCGAACTCGCGGGCGATCGCCTCGCCCGACGCCTCCGGCAGCTCCGCGGTGTCCCGCGCCTCCTCCAGCGACTGCACGTACTCCGCGACCTCGCTGTCCTCCGACGCGAGTTGGTCCACTCCGAGCTGCCAGGCGCGGGCGTCCTCGCTCAGCTCGCCCAGCGGGATACGGACCCCGATCAGGTCCTCCAGCCGGTTGAGCAGCGCGAGCGTCGCCTTCGGGTTCGGCGGCTGCGACACGTAGTGCGGCACCGCCGCCCACAGGCTGACCGCGGGCACACCCGCGTGCGTGCACGCCTCCTGGAGGATGCCGACGATGCCGGTCGGTCCCTCGTAGCGCGTCTCCTCCAGGTCCATCGTCCGGGCCAGCGTCGCGTCGGATGTGACCCCGCTGACCGGCACGGGCCTGGTGTGCGGGGTGTCGCCGAGCAGCGCCCCCAGGATGACCACGAGCTCCACGCCCAGTTCGTGGGCGAAGCCCAGGATCTCGTTGCAGAAGGAACGCCACCGCATCGACGGTTCGATGCCGCGTACCAGCACCAGGTCCCGCGGGGTGTCACCGGCCACCCGCACCACGGACAGCCGTGTCGTGGGCCACGTCACCTTGCGCGCGCCGTCCTCCATGAAGACGGTGGGCCGGTTGACCTGGAAGTCGTAGTAGTCCTCGGCGTCGAGCGCCGCGAACACCTCGCCCTTCCACTCCCGGTCCAAGTGGGCGACCGCCGTGGACGCCGCGTCTCCGGCGTCGTTCCAGCCCTCGAACGCGGCCACCATGACCGGGTCGATCAGCTCGGGAACTCCCTCGAGCTCGATCACCCAGGCCTCCTTCCGAAGTTCTCTGTCGTACGGACCAACCTTACGGCTTCACAGCTGCCCGTCCGCAGTCCCGCGTACGCCCGGAGCAGGCCGGAACGGCTGTCCGGGCCCGCTGCGGGCGCGGGCCCGTCCGGCGTGGCGGGTGGAGCGCGTCCGCACGGCTCATGTCCCCCCTTGTGGGGCCGATCGGCTCCCTCAGTGCGTCAGTCATCCGATCTGTGACCTCAATTTGCGTCCGACCTCTGGACGCTTCGGCGTGGGCGGCGCTATACATCGGATGACCAAAGAGATCCGATGTTCTTCTCTTCCCCTGAGGGAGCGCGTGCATGAGTCAGACCGTCACAGGGTTCGAGGTTCACGACATCCGCTTTCCCACCTCGGAACAGCTCGACGGCTCGGACGCCATGAACCCGGACCCCGACTACTCCGCCGCCTACGTTGTCCTGCGTACCACGGACGGCGTGGAAGGGCACGGCTTCTGCTTCACCATCGGCCGCGGCAACGATGTGACGGCGGCGGCGATCGAGGCGCTGCGCGGCTACGTCGTCGGCCGGCCCGCACCGCGCACGGCGGCCCACCTCACCTCGCTCTACACGGATCTGACGCACGACTCCCAACTGCGGTGGCTCGGGCCGGAGAAGGGCGTGATGCACATGGCGGCGGGCGCCGTCGTGAACGCGGCCTGGGATCTGGCGGCACGTCAGGCGGGCAAGCCGGTCTGGGAGTTCCTCTCCGCTATGACGCCGGAGGAGATCGTCTCGCTGGTGGACTTCCGCTACCTGACTGACGTGCTCACCCCGGAAGAGGCGTTGGAGATCCTGCGTTCCGCGCAGGCCGGCCGCGCCGATCGCGTCGCCGCGCTGCATGCCGAGGGCTACCCGGCGTACACCACGTCGCCTGGCTGGATCGGTTACTCGGACAGCAAACTGGTGATGCTCGCCAAGCAGGCCGTGGCCGACGGCTTCGGGCAGATCAAACTGAAGGTCGGCGGCGACCTGGCGGACGACGTGCGCCGGATGCGCCTGGCCCGTGCGGCGGTCGGTCCCGACATCCGGATCGCGGTCGACGCCAACCAGCGCTGGGACGTGGCCGACGCGGTGCGCTGGATGTCCGCGCTCGCGCCGTACGAGCCGCACTGGATCGAGGAGCCGACCAGCCCCGACGACGTACTGGGCCACGCCGCCATCAGGTCCGGCCAGCCCGTGAAGGTGGCCACCGGTGAGCACGTGGCGAACCGCGTCGTGTTCAAACAGCTGCTCCAGGCCGAAGCCGTGGACTTCGTGCAGATCGACGCGGCGCGGGTGGCCGGTGTGAACGAGAACGTGGCGATCCTGCTGCTCGCCGCGAAGTACGGCCTGCCGGTGTGCCCGCACGCCGGCGGTGTGGGCCTGTGCGAACTGGTGCAGCACCTCGCGATGTTCGACTACGTCGCGGTCTCGGGCAGCAAGGAGGGGCGCGTCATCGAGTACGTCGACCACCTCCACGAGCACTTCGCCGACCCGGTGGTGATCGTCTCGGGGAACTACACGGCCCCTACCGCGCCGGGCTTCTCCGCGCGCATGCTGCCGGAGTCGATCGCCGCGTACAGCTTTCCCGAGGGGCCCGTGTGGCGGGCCCGCCGTGCCGAGAAGGAGGCAGCCTCGTGACCCGACCGACCGAGGGGAACGTACCGGCCGTGCCCGCGCACCCGGTGGCGCGGGACTTCGAGGGGCTGGGCGCGCTCGTGACCGGGGGCGCGTCGGGGATCGGCGCGGCCGTCGCGGCGCTGCTGCTCGCGCGCGGCGCCCGGGTCGCCGTACTGGACCGCTCGACGGCGGGCGCGCCCGCCGGGACGCTCGCCCTCGCGGCGGACGTCACGGACGACGAGGCCGTGCGCAGGGCGGTGGACGCGGCGGCCGCCGAGTTCGGCGCGCTGCACACGGTGGTGTCGAACGCCGGTACCGGCGCCGTCGGCACCGTCCTGGACAACGCGGACGACGAGTGGCGCAGGGTGCTGGACGTCAATGTCATGGGCATGGTGCGGACGGCCCGTCATGCCGTCCCGCACCTGCGCCGGGCGGCGGCAGGGGCGCCCGGCTGCGTCTCGATCACCCAGACCTGCTCGATCGCCGCCACCGCCGGACTGCCCGAGCGGGCCCTGTACAGCGCGAGCAAGGGCGCGGTGCTCTCCCTCACGCTCGCCATGGCGGCCGACCACGTCCGGGAGGGGATACGCGTCAACTGCGTGAACCCCGGAACCGCCGACACCCCCTGGGTGGGGCGCCTGCTCGACCAGGCGCCCGACCCGGAGGCCGAGCGCGCGGCGCTGAACGCGCGCCAGCCCACCGGACGCCTGGTGACCGCCGATGAGGTCGCGGCCGCCGTCGTCCATCTCGCCAGCCCCGCCGCGTCCGCCGTCACGGGGACGGCGCTCGCGGTCGACGGCGGAATGCAGGGTCTTCGCCTGCGCCCCGCCACCTGAGCCGACATACATATCTAAGGACGGGACAACCATGCTCCGAGACACCATGGGGCGAGCCCCACTCGGCCGGCTGCGGATGACGGGTGCCGCGGCCTGCGCCGTGCTGCTGTCGGTGACGGCCCTCGCCGGCTGCAACCGGGGGGGCGACAGCGCCTCGGGCGGCGGCAAGATCGGCGTCGACCTGCCGCGCAGCGACACCGACTTCTGGAACTCGTACCAGCAGTACATCCAGAAGGACATCAAGGGCGGCGCCGTGAGCGCGCTGCCGCTGACCAACTCGCAGAACGACATCGGCAAGCTGGCGTCCAACGTGCAGGCGCTGACCGACCAGGGCGCGAAGGCCGTCGTGATGGCCCCGCAGGACACCGGCGCGGTCGCCCAGACCCTGCAGACGCTGAGCGACAAGAAGATACCCGTGGTCAGCGTCGACACCCGGCCCGACAAGGGCAAGGTGTACATGGTGGTACGCGCCGACAACGTCGCCTACGGCACCAAGGCGTGCATGTTCCTCGGCCAGCAGCTGAAGGGGAAGGGCAAGGTCGCGGAGTTCGAGGGCGACCTGTCCTCCATCAACGGCCGCGACCGCTCGCAGGCGTTCAAGTCCTGCATGGACAAGAACTTCCCCGCCATCAAGGTCATCGAGCTGGCCACCAACTGGGAGGGCAACGTCGCGTCGTCGAAGCTGCAGTCCACGCTGGCCGCCAACCCGGACCTGAACGGCCTCTACATGCAGGCCGGCGGTGTCTTCCTGGCCCCCACCCTGGCGCTGCTCCAGCAGAAGCACCTGCTCAAGCCCGCCGGCACCAAGGGCCACATCACCATCATCTCCAACGACGGCATCCCGCAGGAGTTCGACGCGATCCGCAAGGGCCAGATCGACGCCACGATCTCCCAGCCCGCGGACCTGTACGCCAAGTACGCGCTGCAGTACGCGAAGGAAGCCGTCGCGGGCAAGAAGCAGAAGGTCGGCCCCACGGACCACGACTCCACGATCGTCAAGATCCCCAACGGGTACGAGGACCAGCTCCCCGCGCCGCTGGTGACCAAGAAGAACGTGGATGACCCGAGCCTGTGGGCCAACCAGCTGGACAAGAAGTAGCAGCCATGGAACTGGCAACACCGAAAGCACCCGCAGCGGTGCACGCGGAAGGCATCGTCAAGCGCTTCGGCTCGACCCTCGCGCTGGACGGCGTCCGGCTGACCGTGCGGCCCGGCGAGTCGCACGCGCTCGTCGGCCGCAACGGCGCGGGGAAGTCCACGCTCGTGAGCGTCCTCACCGGCCTGCACCGGCCGGACGAGGGGCGGGTGAGCTTCGGCGGCGAGGCCGCCCCCGCCTACGGGGACACAGCGGCCTGGCAGTCCAAGGTCGCCTGCGTCTACCAGAAGTCCATGGTGGTTCCCGACCTGACGGTCGCCGAGAACCTCTTCCTCAACAACTTCGCGGCACAGAACGCGGGTTCGGGCCGGGTCATCGGCTGGGGTGCCCTGCGCAGGCGCGCCGCGGAGCTCCTCGGCGGATACGGCGTGGACGTCGACCCCACCGTGCGCGCCAAGGACCTGACCGTGGAACAGCGGCAGTTCGTGGAGATCGCGCGGGCGCTGTCCTTCGGCGCCCGCCTGATCATCCTGGACGAGCCGACCGCGCAGCTCGACGCGCGCGGCATCCAGCGCCTGTTCACCAAACTGCGCGAACTCCAGGCGCAGGGCGTCGCGTTCCTCTTCATCTCGCACCACCTCCAGGAGGTGTACGAACTGTGCACCGCGGTCACCGTCTACCGCGACGCGCGGCACGTCCTGAGCGCGCAGGTCGCCGACCTGCCGAAGAACGACCTGGTGGCGGCGATGACCGGGGACGCGGCGCGCTCCGCCGGCGCCTGGCACGCCGGGGAGAACTCCTCGGCCCTCGCCCGTGCCGAACCCGTCCTGCGCACCGAACAGCTCACCCTGGACGGTGTGTTCGAGCCGCTCGACCTGGAGGTTCGCCCCGGTGAGGTGCTGGGGGTCGCGGGCGCTGCCGCCAGCGGCACCGTGGCGCTCGGCGAGATCCTCGTCGGCATGCGCTCGCCGACCTCCGGCAGCGTCGCGATGAACGGCCGGCCGGTGCGGCCGGGCAGTGTGCCCGACGCGCTGAAGGCGGGCATCGGGTACATCCCCGAGGACCGCCACCTCCAGGGCCTGGTCGCGACCCGCAGCGTCGCGGAGAACGCGACGCTCACCGTCGCCGACCAGCTGGGGCCCTGGGGGACCGTACTGCCCTCCCGTACCCGGGCGTTCGCCCGGTCGATGATCGACGCGCTCGACATCAAGACCACGGGACCCGAGCAGCCGGTGGCCGGTCTGTCCGGGGGCAACCAGCAGAAGGTCGTGGTGGCACGCGCCCTCGCGCGCGATCCCAAGGCGCTCGTGGCCGTGCGGCCCACGGCCGGTGTCGACATCAAATCGAAGGACTCGCTGCTCGGCGTGGTGCGCCGGGTGGCCGACGAGGGCAGCGCGGCCGTGATCATCTCGGACGAGCTGGACGATCTGCGGGTGTGCGACCGCGTACTGGCCCTGTTCCACGGGCGCGTGGTGGCCACGTTCGGGAGCGGGTGGAGCGACCGGGAACTGGTCGCCGCCATGGAAGGTGTGGGGGAGCGGGAATGACCGAGACGATGCGTCCGCCGGTGGCGGACCGTACCGAGAGCCTGAGCCCGCGCGGCAGGCTCCGGCTGATCAGGTGGAGCGACTTCTCGCTCGTGCCCGTGATCGTCGTGCTGATGGTGATCGGGTTCATCGTCTCGCCGGCGTTCCTGACCGCCAACAACCTGACCGGCGTGCTCCAGTCCGCGTCCGAACTGAGCCTGCTGGTGCTCGGCGAGGCGCTGGTGCTGATCGCGGGCCGCATGGACCTGTCGCTGGAGTCGACGATCGGCGTCGCGCCGGCGATCGCGATGTGGCTGGTGCTGCCCACCCACGGCGGCCGGTTCAACGGCCTGGGGCTGCCGACCTGGACGGCGATCCCGTTCGACCTGCTGGTCGGCCTCGCCATCGGCGCGTTCAACGCTTTCTTGATCCTGAAGCTCCGCGTCAACGGTTTCATCGCCACCCTCGGCATGCTGACCATGCTGCGCGGGCTCCAGATCGGCATCACCGGCGGCAAGTCCATCTCCGACGTGCCGGATTCCTTCCGCTACCTCGGCAGGACCCAGTGGATCGGGCTGCCGGCCGCGGTGTGGCTGTGTCTGATCCTCTTCGCGCTCGGCGGGGCGGCGCTGGCCTGGTTCCGGCACGGCAGGTCGCTGTACGCGATCGGCGGCAATCCGGAGGCGGCGCGCGCCGCCGGTATCCGGGTCGACCGGGTCACCTGGATCGTGCTCGGCATCGCGAGCCTGCTCGCGGCGTTCGCCGGCATCCTCTACACGGGCCACTACGGTTCGGTCGCCGCCGACCAGGGCAACGGCTGGATCTTCAACGTGTTCGCCGCCGCCGTCATCGGCGGGGTCAGCCTCAAGGGCGGACGCGGCACCATCTTCGGCGCGCTGACCGGTGTCCTCACCCTCCAGCTGGTGGTCAACGTGATGACACTGGCGGGCGTACCGCCGGAGTGGGACCAGTTCCTCAACGGCGCGATCATCATCGTCGCACTGATCGTCTCCCGCTTCGCGAGCGGCGAGAAACAGGACTGAGAGCGAAAGGGCCCGTTCCGCGACCCCCTCGGGCATCGCGGAACGGGCCCTTCACGCTGCCCCGGACCGGACGGCGCCGGTACGCCGCCCGCTCCTTCGCTCACGTCCTCACAGCGTCGAGCGCAACCACATCTCCACGCTCGCGATGTGCACCGTCGCCCATGACCTGGCCGCCTCCGCGTCCCGGTCCCGCAGCGCCGCGAGGATCGCCCGGTGCTCGTGCAGGGTGCGGCTGACCGCGTCCTGCTGCGTCAGACCGCGCCATATTCGCGCCCGCGTCGTCGGCCCGGACAGCCCGTCGAGGAGCGAGACCAGTACCGAGTTGCCGGAGCACCGCACGATGCCCCGGTGGAACTCCAGGTCGGAGGCGACGAGTTCCTCCACGGACGGCTCGGCGCCCAGGGCGTCCAGCTGCCCGTCCAGGGCCGTCAGCTCGTCCGCGGTGATCCGCGCGCTCGCCATCGCCGTCGCGGCGGGCTCCAGGATGCGGCGCACCGCGAGGAACTCCAGCACGGTGTCGTCGCGGTGGAAGTCCACCACGAAACTGAGTGCTTCCAGGAGCAGTTGCGGATCGAGACTCGTGACGTACGTTCCATCGCCCTGCCGCACGTCGAGAATGCGCATCAGGGCCAGCGCGCGGACCGCCTCCCGCAGGGAGTTCCTGGACAGGCCGAGATCGGCCGCCAGTTCACTCTCCTTGGGGAGGCGGTCACCCGGGCGGAGCGTGCCGGAGACGATCATTCCTTTGATCTTCTCTATCGCCTCGTCGGTGACAGCCACGGGTGACCTCCATACATCCGATGTATCTGCCCCCCATTATGCGTCGGGCTCAGTGCCCTGGGGGACAGATACACGGGTGTCTTCGCAGCGCTCCCGTCGCTCTCGCCGCCGTCAGCCGCGCCGGGCGAGCAGTTCCTCCACCTTCGTCTTGATCTCGTCCGTGTCCAGGCCCCGGATGGTGAGCGTGGTGCGGCGGCGCAGTACGTCCTCGGCGGTCCGTGCCCACTCGTGGTCGCGGGCGTAGACGACCTGCGCCCAGATCTCCGGCGCGTCCGGATGGATGCGCTCGCGCAGCTCCGGCTTCTCGTACGTCAGCCGCGCGATGTCGTACGCGAGCGTGCCGTAGTGCGTCGCCAGGTGCTTGGCGGTGTCCGGCGCGATCCCGCCGTCCGAGACGCCCTCGTCGATCATGAGCCGGTGCGCGACGGCGCCCGGGTTGGCGATACCGGGCAGCGGCATCTTCTTCGGCAGTTCCGACACGGGCTCCGCGCCCTGGCCCAGCGGATGTCCGGGCAGCGTCTCCAGCTTGTTCAGCACCGTGCGGCCGATGTGCCGGAACGTGGTCCACTTGCCGCCCGCGACGGACAGCATGCCGCCCCTGCCCTCGGTCACCACGGTCTCCCGCTTCGCCGTGGACGTGTCGCCCGGACCGCCGGGCAGCACCCGCAGGCCCGCGTACGAGTAGGCGATCTGGTCCCGCGAGAGCTGCTGGTCGGTGACGGACAGCGAGGCCTCGTCGAGGATCTGCCGGATGTCCTTCTCGTTGACGGCGACGTCCGCGGGATCGCCCTCGTACCCCTCGTCCGTCGTGCCGAGGACGAGCATGTCCTCCCACGGCAGCGCGAAGGTGATGCGGTACTTGTCGATGGGCGTGGCGAGGGCCGCGCGCCACGGCGCGGTCCTGCGCATCACGAGGTGCGCGCCCTTGGAGAGCCGGATGGAGGGGGCCGCGCCCGCGTCCTCCATGGCCCGCAGGTGGTCGACCCAGGGACCTGTCGCGTTGAGCACGAGCCGCGCGTTCACGCCGAACTCGCTGCCGTCCGTCTGGTCCTTGAGGTCGGCGCCCGTCACCCGGCCGCCGGTGAAGCGCAGCCCGGTCACCTGGGCGTAGTTGAGCACGGCGGCGCCGGAGTCGACGGCGGCGCGGACCGTCATCAGCGCCATCCGCGAGTCGTTCATCTGGTCGTCCCCGTACACGGCGACGGCCCGCAGGTTCTCCGTGCGCAGCTCCGGTACGGCGCGCTTCGCCTTCTCCGGGCTGATCAGGTGCCCGACGCCGTCGCCGAAGGCGGACAGCGCGGAGTAGGCGAAGACGCCGGCGCCGAGCTTGGCCGCGCCGTGCGGGCCGCCCCGGTAGACCGGCAGGTAGAAGGTGAGCGGATTGGCCAGGTGCGGAGCGACCTGGTGGGCCACGGCCCGGCGCTCGAAGTGGTTCTCCGCCACCAGCCTTACCGCGCCGGTCTGGAGGTAGCGCAGCCCGCCGTGCAGCAGCTTCGACGAGGCCGATGAGGTGGCCCCGGCGAAGTCGCCGCTGTCCACCAGGGCCACCCTGAGCCCCGACTGCGAGGCATGCCAGGCGGTGGAGATGCCCAGGATGCCGCCGCCGATCACCAGGAGGTCGAAGGCCGCGTGGTCCATCTGGTCACGGATCTCGGCGCGGCTCGGCAGTGAGCCGCCGGCCAGGTGCGTCCCGAGTGCCGGGGCGCCGCGCAGGGGGGTGTTCATACGTACTCCTCGTCAGCCGTTGTCCAGCTGTCGCTCTGTGGCTGTGTCGCCGGGTCGGCCGCCGGGGTGCCGGCGGCCGCTGTGCGGCGCTCCGGTTCAGACGTCGCTGTCCTCGAGCCAGCCCTTGGTCCGTTCCACGGCCTTGAGCCAGTTCTTGTACTCGCGATCGCGGATCCCCGACTCCATGTGGGGGGTCCACTCGGCGGCGCGGCGCCAGTTCGCGCGCAGCGCGTCGGTGTCGGGCCAGAAGCCCACCGCGAGGCCCGCCGCGTACGCCGCGCCGAGTGCCGTGGTCTCCGCGACCAGCGGGCGTACGACCGGGGCGTCGAGGACGTCGGCGAGCGTCTGCATCAGCAGGTTGTTGGCGGTCATGCCGCCGTCGACCTTGAGCGTGGTCAGTTCGACACCCGAGTCCTTCGTCATGGCGTCGCTGATCTCGCGGGTCTGCCAGGCCGTCGCCTCCAGGACGGCGCGGGCGATGTGCGCCTTGGTGACGTAGCCGGTGAGTCCGGCGATCACCCCGCGCGCGTCGGGGGCCCAGTGGGGCGCGAACAGCCCGGAGAACGCCGGTACGAAGTACGCGCCGCCGTTGTCCTCCACGGAGGAGGCCAGCGTCTCGATCTCGGGCGCCGTCTTGATCAGGCCCATCTGGTCGCGCATCCACTGCACGAGCGCGCCGGTGACCGCGATGGAGCCCTCCAGCGCGTACACCGCCGGCTCGTCCCCGATGCGGTAGCCGACCGTGGTGAGCAGGCCGTTGTACGAGTTGACCGGCTTGGTGGACGTGTTCATCAGCATGAACGTGCCCGTGCCGTAGGTGGACTTGGCGTCGCCCTCGGTGAAGCAGCACTGGCCGAACAGCGCGGCCTGCTGGTCGCCGAGCGCGGAGGCGACCGGCACGCCGTCGAGCGCGCCGCCCTTGGCCGTCCCGTACACCTCCGAGGAGGACTTGATCTTCGGCAGGATCCCGTACGGCACGCCCATGGACTCGCAGATCCGCTGGTCCCACTCCATGTTGTGGAGGTTCATCAGCATCGTGCGGGAGGCGTTGGTGACGTCGGTGACGTGGGCGCCGCCGTTCGTCCCGCCGGTGAGGTTCCAGATGACCCAGGTGTCCATCGTGCCGAACAGGATGTCGCCGCGCTCCGCGCGCTCGCGCAGGCCCTCGACGTTGTCCAGCAGCCAGCGCGCCTTGGGGCCCGCGAAGTACGTCGACAGCGGCAGGCCGGTCTCCCGGCGCCAGCGGTCCGCGCCCACGTTGCGCCCCAGTTCACGGGTGAGGCCGTCGGTACGGGTGTCCTGCCAGACGATCGCGTTGTGCACCGGCTCACCGGTGTTCTTGTCCCACAGCAGCGTCGTCTCGCGCTGGTTGGTGATGCCGATCGCCTTGACGTCGTCCTTGGTGATGCCGGCCTTGCTGATGGCTCCGGCGACGACTTCCTGGACGTTGGTCCAGATCTCGGCCGCGTTGTGCTCCACCCAGCCGGGCTTGGGGAATATCTGCTCGTGCTCCTTCTGGTCCACGGCCACGATGCGGCCGTCCCGGTCGAAGACGATGCAGCGGCTCGATGTCGTGCCCTGGTCGATGGCGGCGATGAACGGGCCCGTCCCGTGGGACGAGGTCCCTGTGGTGTTGTCACTCACGGTGTCAGCTCCTGCTCCGTCGGAGGGGTGGGAAGAGGGAGACGCGGGCGTCACGCGAACGCGAGTTCGTAGAATCCGGCCGCGAGAGCCGCGCCCGCGAAGGGTCCGATCACCGGGACCCAGGAGTACGCCCAGTCCGAGCCGCCCTTGTTCCGCAGCGGCAGGAGGGCGTGGACGATACGGGGCCCGAGGTCGCGGGCCGGGTTGATGGCATATCCGGTCGGCCCACCGAGGGAGAGGCCGATGGACACCACGACGAACGCCGTGATCAGGATGCCGATGGCCCCCAGACCGTTGCCCTTCTGGTTGAGGCCCTGCGTAAGGATCGCGATGACCAGCACGAACGTGCCGATGATCTCCGTCAGGAGGTTCTGCACGAAGTGCCGGATCTCCGGGCCGGTGGAGAAGATGCCGAGTACGGGACCGGCCTTCGGCGCGGTCTTCTGGTCGACCAGCCCTTCCTCCGCGGGCTGCGCCGCGAGTACGTCCGGATCGCTCAGGAACGCCTTGAACTGGCCCAGGTAGGCGACCCACACCAGGAAGGCGCCGATCATGGCACCCAGCAGTTCCGATCCCATGTAGAGGGGCACATCGCCCCATTTGATGCCGCCCTGAATGGCCAGGGCGAGTGTCAGCGCGGGGTTCAGTGAGGCCGCCGACTTCGGCGCGGACAGATAGGCGCCGGCCATGACGGCGAAGCCCCAGCCGAAGCTGATGGCCACCCATCCGGCACCGAACGCCTTCGACCGCTTGAGTACCACGCCGGCCACCACGCCACCACCGAGCAGGATCAGCATGGCCGTGCCGGACGTTTCACCCACGAATATGTCGAGATTGGACACCCGAGACTCCTTCGTCCAGGGAAAGCGGATCGCCGGGGCTGCCCGGCGGTCCGCGCCCTTCTTTAGGCACTTGCTCCCAGTCGTCGTCGCCCGTCACCGCTGTTCTTGCGGCAACCGTTCGACAATGTCGACCGCTGTACGGCAGTCTCGTCCTGAGATCAAGGGCCGTCAAGAGTTCCGCAAACGGAACCTCGCGCACTTCCGATCATGCGCTATTCGGGTCAAAACCGCCCGTTGCCGATATCCCGGGACACGGAGCGGGCGCAGTCGCGGACCGCGGCCGCCAGATCGGCCCGTACCGCGGGGGCCGCCGCGCCCGGACGCGGAGCGGATTCGCCGGCTCCGCCGCCCGCGAGGAGCCGCTCGCTCGCGCCGGTGAGCGCGATCGCCCCGACCGCCATCCCGTGCCGGTCGCGGATCGGCGCCGCCACCGCGCTCACGCCCTCCCACGTCTCCTCGACGTCCGAGGCCCAGCCCCGCTCCCGCACGGCCGACAGTTCCTCCTCGAAGGGGCCGGGCAGGGTGACGGTCCGGGGCGTGAAGGCCCGGCGCTCGCCCTCCAGCGCGTCGTTGTGCGCCACCGGGTCGAACGCGCACAGCACCTTGCCGAGCGCCGTGGAGTGCAGCGGCTGCATGGCCCCCACCTCCAGCACCTGGCGGCTGTCGTCGGGTCTGAAGACGTGGTGCACGATCAGCACGCCCCCCAGGTGCAGGACGCCCAGGTGGACGCTCTCGCCGCTCGACCGGGCCAGATCGTCCGTCCAGACGAGGGCGCGCGAGCGCAGTTCGTGCACGTCCAGGTAGCTGTTGCCGAGCCGCAGCAGCTCCGCGCCCAGCTGGTAGCGCCCCGACGCGGCCTCCTGCTCGACGAACCCCTCCGCCTGGAGGGTCCGCAGGATTCCGTGCGCCGTGCCCTTGGCCAGGCCCAGCGAGGAGGCGATGTCGGACAGGCCCAGCCGGCGCTCGCCGCCTGCCAGCAGGCGCAGCACGGCCGCAGCCCGCTCAAGCGACTGAATGTTCTTCGCCATCGGCGGACTCCGTTCACTATTCGACAATGCTGAACACTATCGGCCCATGCCGAATCCGTCTGCCGAAGACAGACCCGGGGGACCACGCCGTGGACGCCCGAGCCGTACTGGCGTACTCCCCGGCTACCCTGGCCGGGTGCCCCTCGCACCGCTCGGGGCAAAGCCGACAGCCGTCGCATCTACGGGAGTGAATTCATGGCCTCGTCGCCGACCCCCTCCACCGACAGCCGTACCCGCGTCAACGCCCTGCGTGAGGCCCTCGCCACCCGCGTGGTGGTCGCCGACGGCGCCATGGGCACCATGCTCCAGGCCCAGGACCCGACCCTCGCCGACTTCCAGGACCTCGAAGGCTGCAACGAGATCCTGAACGTGACCCGCCCGGACATCGTCCGTTCCGTGCACCAGGAGTACTTCGCCGTCGGCGTCGACTGCGTCGAGACGAACACCTTCGGCGCCAACTTCGCCGCGCTGGGCGAGTACGACATCCCCGAGCGCGTCTTCGAGCTCTCCGAGGCCGGCGCGGCCATCGCCCGCGAGGTCGCCGACGAGTTCACCGCCTCGACCGGGCAGCAGCGCTGGGTGCTCGGCTCCATGGGCCCCGGCACCAAGCTGCCGACCCTCGGCCACGCCCCGTACGTCAAGCTCCGCGACGCCTACCAGCGCAACGCGGAAGGCATGATCGCGGGCGGGGCCGACGCGCTCCTCGTCGAGACCACCCAGGACCTGCTGCAGACCAAGGCCGCCGTCCTCGGCGCGCGCCGCGCCCTGGACGCCACCGGCACGAACCTGCCGGTCATCTGCTCGGTCACCGTCGAGACCACCGGCACCATGCTGCTCGGCTCCGAGATCGGCGCCGCGCTCACCGCGCTGGAACCCCTCGGCATCGACATGATCGGCCTCAACTGCGCGACCGGCCCGTCCGAGATGAGCGAGCACCTGCGCTATCTCGCCAAGCACTCCCGGATCCCGCTGTCCTGCATGCCCAACGCCGGCCTGCCCGTCCTCGGCAAGAACGGCGCGCACTACCCGCTGCAGCCCGGCGAGCTCGCCGACGCGCAGGAGAACTTCGTCGCGGAGTACGGCATCTCCCTGGTCGGGGGCTGCTGCGGCACGACCCCCGAGCACCTGCGCCAGGTCGTCGAGCGCGTGCGCGGCGCCGAGCGCCGCGAGCGCGCGCCCCGCCCCGAGCCCGGCGCCGCCTCGCTCTACCAGACCGTCCCGTTCCGGCAGGACACCTCGTACCTCGCCATCGGCGAGCGGACGAACGCCAACGGGTCCAAGAAGTTCCGCGACGCCATGCTGGACGGCCGCTGGGACGACTGCGTCGAGATGGCCCGCGGGCAGATCCGCGAGGGCGCCCACATGCTCGACCTGTGCGTCGACTACGTCGGCCGCGACGGCGTGGCCGACATGGAGGAACTCGCGGGGCGCTTCGCCACCGCGTCCACCCTGCCGATCGTGCTCGACTCCACCGAACTGGACGTGCTCCGCGCCGGCCTGGAGAAGCTGGGCGGCCGGGCCGTCATCAACTCGGTCAACTACGAGGACGGCGACGGACCCGAGTCCCGCTTCCACAAGGTCACCGAGCTGGCCGCCGAGCACGGCGCCGCGCTGATCGCGCTGACCATCGACGAGCAGGGCCAGGCCCGTACCGTCGAGCACAAGGTGGCCATCGCGGAGCGCCTGATCGAGGACCTGACCGGCAACTGGGGCATCCACGAGTCGGACATCCTGGTCGACTGCCTGACCTTCACCATCTGTACCGGGCAGGAGGAGTCGCGGGGCGACGGCGTCGCGACCATCGAGGCGATCCGCGAACTCAAGCGCCGCCACCCCGACGTGCAGACCACGCTCGGCCTGTCCAACATCTCCTTCGGTCTCAACCCGGCCGCCCGGGTCGTCCTGAACTCCGTCTTCCTGGACGAGTGCGTCAAGGCCGGCCTGGACTCGGCGATCGTGCACGCCTCCAAGATCCTGCCCATCGCGCGGCTCGACGAGGAACAGGTCACGACCGCCCTCGACCTGATCCACGACCGCCGCTCCGAGGGCTACGACCCGCTCCAGAAGCTGATGGAGCTGTTCGAGGGCGTCAACACCAAGTCGATGAAGGACAGCAGGGCCGAGGAACTGCTCGCCCTGCCGCTGAACGAGCGCCTGGAGCGCCGCATCATCGACGGCGAGAAGAACGGCCTGGAGGCCGACCTCGACGCGGCGCTCGCCGAGCGCCCCGCCCTGGAGATCGTCAACGAGACGCTGCTGAACGGCATGAAGGTCGTCGGCGAGCTGTTCGGCTCCGGCAAGATGCAGCTGCCGTTCGTGCTCCAGTCCGCCGAGGTCATGAAGACCGCGGTGGCGCACCTGGAGCCGCACATGGAGAAGTCCGACGACGAGGGCAAGGGCACCATCGTGCTCGCCACCGTCCGCGGCGACGTCCACGACATCGGCAAGAACCTCGTCGACATCATCCTGTCCAACAACGGCTACAACGTCGTGAACCTGGGCATCAAGCAGCCCGTCTCCGCGATCCTGGACGCCGCCGAGGAGCACAGGGCGGACGTCATCGGGATGTCCGGACTCCTCGTCAAGTCCACCGTGATCATGAAGGAGAACCTCCAGGAGCTGAACCAGCGCCGGATGGCCGCCGACTACCCGGTCATCCTCGGCGGCGCAGCGCTCACCCGCGCGTACGTGGAACAGGACCTCCACGAGATCTACGAGGGCGAGGTGCGCTACGCGCGTGACGCCTTCGAAGGCCTGCGGCTGATGGACGCCCTCATCGCCGTCAAGCGCGGCGTGCCCGGCGCCGTCCTGCCGGAGCTCAAGCAGCGCCGCGTCAAGACCGCGGCGACCACGGCGGTGCTGGAGCGGCCGGGAGAGGTCGTCACCCGCTCCGACGTAGCCACCGACAACCCGGTCCCCACCCCGCCGTTCTGGGGCAGCCGCGTCGTCAAGGGCATCCAGATCGCGGAGTACGCGTCCTGGCTCGACGAGGGCGCCCTCTTCAAGGGCCAGTGGGGCCTCAAGGAGGCCAGGGCCGGCGAGGGACCCTCGTACGAGGAGCTCGTGGAGAGCGAGGGCCGCCCGCACCTGCGCGGCTGGCTGGAGCAGATGCACACGCAGAACCTCCTGGAGGCGGCCGTCGTCTACGGCTACTTCCCCTGCGTGTCCAAGGGCGACGACCTGATCCTGCTGGGCGAGGACGGCTCGGAGCGCACCCGCTTCACCTTCCCCCGCCAGCGCCGCGGCCGTCACCTGTGCCTCGCGGACTTCTTCCGCCCCGAGGAGTCCGGCGAGACGGACGTCGTCGGCCTCCAGGTCGTCACCGTGGGCTCCAGGATCGGCGGGCGCACCGCCGAGCTGTTCGAGGCCAACTCCTACCGCGACTACCTGGAGTTGCACGGGCTCTCCGTGCAACTCGCCGAGGCCCTCGCGGAGTACTGGCACGCGCGGGTCCGCTCCGAGCTCGGCTTCGCCGGCGAGGACCCCGCGGACGTCGAGGACATGTTCTCGCTGAAGTACCGGGGGGCCCGCTTCTCCCTCGGCTACGGCGCCTGCCCCGACCTGGAGGACCGGGCGAAGATCGCCGCCCTGCTGGAGCCCGAGCGCATCGGCGTGCAGCTCTCTGAGGAGTTCCAGCTCCACCCGGAGCAGTCCACCGACGCGATCGTCATCCACCACCCCGAGGCGAAGTACTTCAACGCACGATGACCGGATCGTCACCCGCGGCGCGCCGCCACGCCGGGCGTCGCGCGCCGCGGGGACGTACACTGGTCGGTCCAGCGCAGGCCGGCCGCCCGCCCTGGCGGGGGAAACCCGTACGGGCAGGCGGCCGGCCTTCTCGTCCCTCATGGAGGTGTGCCGGATGACCAGTACGGTCCCCGCGTCCTTGCCCCGAACGGCCGAGGGTTCCGCCCTCCAGGCCGTGCTGCTCGACATGGACGGCACACTCGTGGACAGCGAGGGCATCTGGTGGGACGCGGAGGTCGAGGTCTTCAAGGAGCTCGGCCACGTCCTGGACGAGGGCTGGCGGGAGATCGTCGTCGGCGGGCCGATGACGCGCAGCGCCGGCTTCCTCATCGAGGCGACGGGCGCCGAGGTCACGCTCGACGCCCTCGTGCTGCTGCTCAACGCGGCCTTCGAGAACCGCATCGGACAGGGCGTGCCCCTGATGCCGGGGGCCGCCCGGCTGCTCGCCGAACTGACGGCCCACCAGGTCCCCACCGCCCTGGTGTCCGCCTCGCACCGCAGCATCATCGACAAGGTCCTGCTCTCCCTCGGCCCCGAGCACTTCGCACTCACCGTCGCGGGCGACGAGGTGGCCCGTACGAAGCCGCACCCCGACCCCTACCTGATCGCCGCCCGCGGCCTCGGCGCGCAGCCCGACCGCTGCGCGGTGGTCGAGGACACGGCCACCGGGGTGGCCGCGGCGGAGGCGGCCGGCTGCCGTGTCGTGGCCGTACCGTCCATCGCCCCGATCGAGCCGGCCCCCGGCCGCCACGTCGTGGCCTCGCTCGAAGAGGTCGATCTCGCGCTGCTGCGCGCCCTGCCCGCGAACGAGCGCTGACCGCCGGGGGCAGTGCGACGCCCGGCACGGTTCCACGCGCTGCCCCGGCGGGCGCGGCCCTCGGGTCAGGTCCGCCACTGCGGGAATACCGGGTGACATTCATCACTCTGCGTGGTGCGCGCATCGCCAATTCGTCCCGCTCGCGCCCCTTCGGGCGCCGGTTCGCCATGCCCATGTGTCCCGGTTGGTGAAGCCGTGTACGAAACATACGACACCCCTGCATCCACAGGCCGTTAATGGCCATCACTAAGCGATAACCCTCTCTGGGAGGCCCGTTCAGGGCTTTGGCCGCGCGGCGGCTAATGTCGTGCCGGGTCGCCGGCGCCGCAACTCGCGTCGCGCGTAGGGCGCCCCGGCGCCTTTCGGACCGCCGCGTCCAGGTTTCCCACAAGGAGTTAGCCCACGATGAAGCGCAAAACCCTGGTGCTGTCGGCAGCCATAGGCCTGCTCGCCCCCGTCATGGCCGGCTGCGGCGGCAGCGGTGACAGTTCCGACTCCGGCAGTGCCATCGTCGTGGGCACCACGGACCAATTCAGTGCGACGAAGGCGGCCCCCGCCCCCTTCGACCCGGCCTACACCTACGACACGGCCGCCTGGAACGTCCTGAGGCAGACCATCCAGACCCTCACACACGTGCCGCGCGGCGGCGGCGAGCCGGTGCCGGAAGCGGCGAGCCGCTGCCTGTTCACCGACCACGAGAGCAAGACGTACCGCTGCACCCTGCGCTCGGGCCTGAAGTTCGCCAACGGCGACCCGGTCACCGCGGCCGACGTCAAGTACTCGATCGAACGGGTCGTCAACATCCACGACCCCAACAGCGCCTACGGTCTGCTCACCAACATCGGCACGATCGTCACCGACGGCCTCAACGTGGACTTCCACCTGAAGTCGTCCGACGCGACCTTCCCGTACAAGCTCGCGACACCCGCGGCGGGCATCGTGGACCCCAAGCAGTACGCGGCGAAGAAGCTGCGCGACGGCTTCGAGGTCGACGGCTCGGGTCCGTACACCTTCAAGGCGGAGGTGAAGGACAACACAGTCGTGAAGGCGACCTTCACCAAGAACCCCACTTATAAAGGGGACTTGAAGATTCAGAACAGCAAGGTCGAGATGCGGATGTACTCGGACGCCAAGGCCATGGAGACGGCGTTCGACAAGGACGATATCGGCGTGATGCTGCGCATGTCGCCGGACCAGATCAAGTCCCTGACCGACCACCCGAAGAAAGACGTCAACCTCACCGAGATGCCGGGTCTCGAAATCCGCTATATCGGTTTCGACACGTCGGCACCGGTCGTCAAGAGCAAGGCCGTCCGTCAGGCGATGGCCTACCTGGTCGACCGCGACTCGCTCGTCTCCAAGGTCTACGGCACCACGGCGTCGCCGCTCTACTCGCTCATCCCCGCCGGCATCACGGGCCACACCAACTCGTTCTTCAACCAGTACGGTGCGCAGCCCTCGGCGCAGAAGGCCGCGCAGACCCTGCAGAAGGCCGGCATCCACACGCCGGTGAAGCTGACCCTGAACTACACGACGGACCACTACGGCGCCGCCACCGCCAAGGAGTTCCAGGTCCTCCAGGGCCAGCTCAACGACAGCAAGCTCTTCGACGTCACCATCAAGGGCACGCCCTGGGACACCTTCCGGCCCGACCAGACCAAGGGCGACTACTCCGTCTACGGCATGGGCTGGTTCCCGGACTTCCCCGACCCGGACAACTTCACGGCGCCCTTCCTCGACAAGGACAACTTCCTCGGCAGCCCGTACGACAACCCGCAGATCCGCAACGAGCTGATCCCGGAGTCGCGCCGCCAGGCCGACCGGGGATCCGCGGCGGGCGTCTTCGGGCAGATCCAGGACGCGGTGGCGGGCGACGTGCCGATCCTGCCGCTGTGGCAGGGCAAGCAGTACGTGGCAGCGCACACCGATGTCACGGGTGTGGAGTGGGCGGTCGACTCGTCGACCAACTACTACCTGTGGGAGCTAGGCGAGGGCACCACGTCCGACTGACGCACCTCCCGCCGCCAGGCACGGGGCCGCCCCGCCCCGCCGCTGTCAGGCCCCGGACCCGCACCGCCGGTCCGGGGCCCCGGCATGTCCGCCCGGCCCGGCGCGCGGGGCGTGCCCGGCCGCGCTGGGCGCGGTGCCGGTCCTGCGGTCGTCCTCGGGCCCTTCGCGGGCGCCATCGCCGGCCGGCCCAGGGCCCAGGAGCGTCCGCCCGGCCCGGAATCCGCGCGGTCCGGCGCGCACGGCCCGGGGAGCGGACGGCCCCGGGCAGCCGGGCGCGCGGGCGCCGCGCTCCCCGAAGGGCGCTCCTACTGGGCGCCCGGGCGCACCAGCCCGCTCTCGTACGCGTACACCGCCGCCTGCACCCGGTCCCGCAGGCTCAGCTTCGTCAGCACATGGCCCACATGGGTCTTGACCGTCGTCTCGCTGACGAACAGATCCGCCGCGATCTCCGCGTTCGACAGGCCGCGTGCCACCAGCTTCAGCACCTCGACCTCGCGCTCCGTCAGCGTGTTCAGCGCGTTCGGCACGGCCTCCTCGCCCGAGGGCAGGTGGTCCGCGTACTTGTCCAGCAGCCGCCGCGTGATGCTCGGGGCCAGCATCGCCTCGCCCGCCGCGACCACCCGGATCGCCTGCACCAGTTCGACGGCCGGAGCGTCCTTCAGGAGAAAGCCGCTCGCGCCCGCGCGCAGCGCCTCGACCACGTACTCGTCGAGGTCGAACGTGGTCAGTACGAGTACCTTGGCCGGGCCGTCCCTGCCGGGGCCGGTGATCTGCCGCGTCGCCTCGACGCCGTCCATCCGCGGCATGCGGATGTCCATCAGGACCACGTCGGGCTGGAGCGCCCGCACCTGCTCGATGGCCTGGAGGCCGTCGCCGGCCTCACCGACCACCGCGATGTCCTGCTCGGCCTCCAGGATCATCCGGAAACCGGTGCGCAGCAGCGGCTGGTCGTCGACAAGCAGGACGCGGACAGTGCCCACACTCACGGGAGCCCCTTTCACTGGACCACGCCCATTCTGCCCTGCCCGCCCTAGGGGGCCGTCGGCAGCGGATAGACCGGGGGAGTGCCCCCGAATTCGGGACAGAACGCCTGGTGGTCGCACCATCCGCACAGCTTCGTCGGCCGCGGCGGGAAATCGCCCGTCTCCGTCGCCCGGCGGATCGCGTCCCACAGCGCGAGCAGTTTGCGCTCGACCCGCTCCAGGTCCTCAAGGACCGGGTCGTAGGTCAGCACGTCCCCGCTGCCGAGATACACGAGCTGGAGACGGCGCGGCACGACGCCCTTCAGTCGCCACACCACCAGCGCGTAGAAGGCCATCTGGAAGTGCGCGCTCTCGGCGTACTGGGGCCGGGGCGCCTTGCCGGTCTTGTAGTCGACGATCCGCACCTCGCCCGTCGGCGCCACGTCCACGCGGTCGATCACCCCGCGCAGCCGCAGCCCCGAGTCGAGCTCGGTCTCCACGAACATCTCGCGCTCCGCGGGTTCGAGCCGCGTCGGGTCCTCCAGCGCGAACCACCGCTCGACCAGTGCCTCGGCCTGGGCGAGCCAGAGCGCCAGCCGCTCGCCCGCCTCGTCGTCGGCGAACAGCTCCGCGAGCTCAGGACGTGCCGCGCGCAGCCTGTCCCACTGGTGCGGCACCATCTCCTTGGCCCGGGGCGCCGTGCGCTCATCGGCCGGATGGTCGAAAAGGCGCTCCAGCACGGCGTGCACCAGCGTCCCGCGGGTAGCCGCCTCGCTCGGCTTCTGGGGCAGTTTGTCGATGACCCGGAAGCGGTAGAGCAGAGGGCACTGCATGAAGTCGTTCGCCCGCGACGGCGACAGGGAGGTGGGGGGCGCGCTCGTACTCATGCCGCAGACCCTACGACCCGCCACTGACAGCGATCCGCATACCATCGACTACGAGGCCTTT
Organism: Streptomyces sp. NBC_01497; assembly: GCF_036250695.1. Classification (NCBI taxonomy): domain Bacteria; kingdom Bacillati; phylum Actinomycetota; class Actinomycetes; order Kitasatosporales; family Streptomycetaceae; genus Streptomyces; species Streptomyces sp. NBC_01497. The sequence goes on from NZ_CP109427.1 coordinate 6,662,827, forward strand.
CGCACTGCATGATCAAGCAGACGGCAGGCGGACGACGGAAGGAACCCGTGAAAGAGGACGATTCGGGCGAACGCGACACGGGCGAAGCGCGGGACAAGAGCGGCGCGCCTGAGCCCGGCGCGAAGCCCGTGCGCCCGGCCGACCCCGGAGGCGGCATCCTGGTGGGCCGTCCCTTCGGTGTGCCCGTCTACGTGGGGCCCAGCTGGTTCCTGGTCGCCGCGCTCATCACCTGGATCTTCGGCGGCCAGCTCGGCGGCATCCTGCCGGACATCGGCAACGCGCGCTACCTCGTGGCGCTCTTCTTCGCGGTGGCCTTCTACGCCTCCGTGTTCGTGCACGAACTCGCGCACACCGTGGCCGCGCTCCGCTTCAATCTGCCGGTGCGCCGCATCCAGCTGCAGTTCTTCGGCGGTGTCTCCGAGATCGAGAAGGAATCCGATACGCCGGGGCGCGAGTTCGTGCTCGCGTTCGTCGGCCCGCTCCTGTCGCTGATCCTCTCCGGGATCTTCTACGGCGCGATGTACCTGGTCGACGCGGGTTCCGTGCCCGGTGTGCTGCTCGCGGGTCTCATGGTCTCGAACCTGATCGTCGCGATCTTCAACTTCCTGCCGGGCCTCCCGCTCGACGGCGGCCGTATGCTGCGCGCCGTCGTGTGGAAGATCACCGGCAAGCCCATGAGCGGCACGGTCGCCGCGGTCTGGGTCGGCCGGGCGCTCGCCGTCGCCGTCCTCGTCGTCCTCATCGGCCTCCCGCTGTTCGGGGGCGGCGGACTGCGCGGCGACGGCGGTATCGACGGCGTCGAGACGGTCACGGACGCCCTGATCGCCGCGATTCTCGCCGCGATCATCTGGACCGGCGCGGGCAACAGCCTGCGCATGGCCAGGCTGCGCGAGCACCTTCCGCAGCTCCAGGCGCGCACGCTGACCCGGCGGGCCGTGCCCGTGGAGCCGCACACGCCCCTGTCCGAGGCGCTGCGCAGGGCCAACGAGGCCGGTGCGCGGGCCCTCGTCGTCGTGGACGGCCAGGGTGAGCCCACCGGCATCGTGCGCGAGGCGTCCCTCGTGGGCGTACCCCAGCACCGGCGCCCCTGGGTCGCGGTCAGCACCCTGACCCAGGACCTCACGGACGGCATGACGGTCCCGGCCGATCTGGGCGGGGAGATCCTGCTCGACCGGCTGCGGGCCAACCCCGCCACCGAGTACCTGGTGGTCGAAAAGAGCGGGTCGATCTACGGCGTGCTGTCCACGACGGACGTCGAGCGGGCCTTCGTCGCGGCGATGGCCCGGCCCCAGTGAGGGCCGCGGCCCGCTGACGCGTCGCCCCGGGCAGGACGGCCCGGCCCCCGGTGGCCGTCCGGGCGCCCCGGTCGTCCCCCCGTCGGTGCCTGTCGGTGCCCCCGGATCGCGACGCCCCGCCCGGCCCGCGCGGCCCACCGGTCGCGCCCGGGGCACCGGGCGGACAGAGGCACCACGGGAAGCGGATAGGCTGGGCACATGTCCGAACCGACCGGTGCCGCCCGCCGTCGTGGGCCCTTCAAGGTCGGGGACCAGGTCCAGCTCACCGACCCCAAGGGACGCCACTACACCTTCACGCTCGAAGCCGGGAAGAACTTCCACACCCACAAGGGGTCCTTCCCGCACGACGAGCTGATCGGTGCTCCCGAGGGCAGTGTTGTCCGAACCACGGGAAACGTCGCCTACCTCGCGTTGCGCCCCCTGCTCCCCGACTACGTCCTGTCCATGCCCCGCGGCGCAGCCGTGGTCTACCCGAAGGACGCGGGCCAGATCCTGGCGTTCGGCGACATCTTCCCCGGCGCGCGGGTCGTCGAGGCGGGGGTGGGCTCCGGCTCCCTCAGCAGCTTCCTGCTGCGGGTCATCGGCGATGACGGGATGCTGCACTCCTACGAGCGCCGGCAGGACTTCGCGGACATCGCCCGGGGCAACGTCGAGCGCTACTTCGGCGGCCCCCACCCCGCGTGGGAGCTGACCGTCGGCGACCTCCAGGACAACCTCTCCGACACCGAGGTCGACCGCGTCATCCTGGACATGCTCGCGCCCTGGGAGTGCCTGGACGCGGTCTCCAAGGCCCTCGTGCCCGGCGGGATCCTCATCGCGTACGTCGCGACCACCACGCAGCTCTCCCGCACCGTGGAGACCATCCGCGAGTTCGGCACGTTCAACGAGCCGGCCGCGTGGGAGTCCATGATCCGCAACTGGCACGTCGAGGGCCTCGCCGTACGCCCCGACCACCGCATGATCGGCCACACCGGCTTCCTCGTCACCGCACGGCGCCTCGCCGACGGTGTCGAGCCCCCACTGCGCCGCAGGCGCCCCGCGAAGGGCGCGTACGGCGAGGACTACGACGGTCCCGGCAGCGGATCGCGCTGACCTGGTTCCGTCACGCGACGGCCCCGGCGGCGCATCCCGCCGATCCCGGCCCCGCGCGGTCAACGCCCTGCCGCCGCCGCCCCGTTCCCGCCCACCGCGCGGAACGGGGCGGCGGCGGTTCCGGGTTGGCGCGCCGTGGCACTCGCAGGCGTCGCACCCCGGGCCCGGGGAACCGGCCGCCCCCCACCGTTTCGCGTGTGTGTGACGTGTGGCACGATGCTGTCTCCCGCCCACAGTTGGTTTCTCCAGCACCACCGCAACAGGAGACAGTCGGCGTGCAGCTCTCCGAGCTTCCGGACCTCGCGCACACCAGGCCCACCCCGATGCACTGGCTCGCCACGGCCACCGCGATGGCGGGCGTCGTCGCGGTGGCGGGGCTCTTCCACCAGCAGGGCGCCACCGCTTCCGCGGCGGCCCCGCGGCAGGGCCCGCCGATCAGCGGCTCCGCCGCGCCGAGAGCCGCACACCTGCCGGCACCCGACGCGGGCACGTTCCACTTCCCGCTGGAGTGCGGATCCGTCGGCTTCGTCGTGACCGCCAGGGCGAGCGGCGACCTGGACGGGGACGGCAACCCGGAGACGGTCGCGGCCGTCCGCTGCGACTCGGGCTCCGGCACACCGCCGAACGCGGTCTACGTCCTCAACAGGGACCGCGAGGGCACACCGCGGGTGGTCGCCACCCTTTTGGGTGTCGCGTCGAAGGAGACCGTCGGCAAGGGGTTCAGCGTCGCCGGCCGCGCCGTCTACGCGACGCTCCTCGGCTATTCGAGCGAGAACGTGCCGAGCTGCTGCCCGGACGTCACGGAGAAGGTCTCCTGGGTGTGGCGCAACGGCGTGTTCGTCCGCAGCGAACAGGCCAACGACAAGAGCGTCTGAAAAGCACACCCGGCCCGCGCGAGCACGCTCCGGGCGGGGCCGGCGGCCTCGGGGCCGGGCCGGTCGAGGTCACATTTCGGCGACTGACCCGTCGCCCGCCGTCACTGTGCGTCGGGGCCGACGACCTCGGCGCCGTCCGAGACCCGGCGCACGTGGATGCACTCGCCGGGGCACTCCTTCGCCGAATCGACCACCTCGCGCAGCAGCGGCAAGGGGACGCGGGTGCTCGCGCCCGGGTTCTGGAGCAGCTCGTCGTCGGCGCTCTTGACGTAGGCGAGGCCGTCGATGTCCAGCTCGAACACCTCGCGCGCGTACTGCGCACAGATGCCGTCACCCGTGCACAGATCCTGATCGATCCATACCTCCAGCGGTCCCTGGGCCGCGAGGTCATCGGTCGGGGCGTCCTGCTGCACGGTCATATCTCCTGCCGTTTTCTGCGTCGGGCCCATCCGTCGTGCAACCCTGGGTGACAAGTCGCGCCAGCCATGACGGGTGTTGAACAAGTCGACGATACAACCGGCCGCTTTCCGATGTTGTCGGGTGGGTATTTGCCTGGCGTGAGGGAGAGCGCAAGGGTGAAGATCGGACAGACCCCTTACGTGTTTGTGATCTAGGGGTTTCAATCATCACCCACCCAGGTAGGGTCAGGAAGCGTCCAGCTCCCCTTGGAGGAGGTGAGGACCGTGGCAGCCCACGACGACGACATCAACCGCGGCATCCGGCCCGGGCGGGGGTCCGAGGACCCCGCAGGCCAGGTTGCCTATCTTGAGCAGGAAATCGCCGTCCTGCGCCGCAAGCTCGCCGACTCTCCGCGGCACACGAGAATTCTCGAAGAGCGGATCGTCGAGCTCCAGACGAACCTGGCGGGCGTGTCCGCTCAGAATGAGCGGCTCGCCAATACGCTGCGTGAGGCCCGCGACCAGATCGTGGCCCTCAAGGAAGAGGTCGACCGGTTGGCCCAGCCGCCTGCCGGCTTCGGCGTCTTCCTGCAGGCGAACGAGGACGAAACGGCGGACATCTTCACCGGTGGCCGCAAGCTCCGGGTGAACGTCAGCCCCAGCGTCGAGCTCGACGAGCTCCGGCGCGGCCAGGAAGTGATGCTCAACGAGGCGCTCAACGTGGTCGAGGCCATGCAGTTCGAGCGCGCCGGCGACATCGTCACCCTCAAGGAGATCCTGGAGGACGGCGAGCGCGCGCTGGTCGTCGGGCACACCGACGAAGAGCGCGTGGTACGGCTCGCCGAGCCCCTCATGGACCTCACCATCAGGCCCGGCGACGCCCTGCTGCTCGAACCCCGCTCCGGGTACGTCTACGAAGTCGTGCCCAAGAGCGAGGTCGAGGAGCTCGTCCTCGAAGAGGTCCCCGACGTCGACTACACGAAGATCGGCGGCCTCGGCGGGCAGATCGAACTGATCCGCGACGCCGTCGAGCTTCCCTACCTCTACCCGGACCTGTTCAAGGAGCACGAGCTCCGGCCTCCGAAGGGCATCCTGCTCTACGGTCCTCCCGGATGCGGCAAGACGCTCATCGCCAAGGCAGTCGCCAATTCGCTCGCCAAGAAGGTCGGCGAAGTGACGGGGCGGCCCGCGGGCAAGAGCTACTTCCTGAACATCAAGGGTCCGGAGCTGCTGAACAAGTACGTCGGTGAGACCGAGCGGCACATCCGCCTGGTCTTCCAGCGCGCCAGGGAGAAGGCGAGCGAGGGCACGCCCGTCATCGTCTTCTTCGACGAGATGGAATCCCTCTTCCGCACCCGCGGTTCCGGTGTCAGCTCGGACGTGGAGAACACCATCGTCCCCCAGCTGCTCGCCGAGATCGACGGTGTGGAGGGCCTGGAGAACGTCATCGTCATCGGCGCCTCCAACCGTGAGGACATGATCGACCCGGCGATCCTGCGCCCGGGCCGGCTCGACGTGAAGATCAAGATCGAGCGTCCCGACGCGGACTCCGCCAAGGACATCTTCGCCAAGTACCTCACGGCCTCCCTGCCGCTGCACGCGGACGACCTCTCGGAACACCGCGAGTCGCCCGACCAGGCGGTCCACGCCATGATCCAGACCGTCGTGGAGCAGATGTACGCCGAATCCGAGGAGAACCGCTTCCTTGAGGTGACGTACGCCAACGGCGACAAGGAAGTCCTGTACTTCAAGGACTTCAACTCGGGCGCGATGATCGAGAACATCGTCGGCCGGGCCAAGAAAATGGCCATCAAGGACTTCCTCGACCACAATCAGAAGGGCATCCGCGTCTCCCACCTCCTCCAGGCGTGTGTGGACGAGTTCAAGGAGAACGAGGACCTGCCGAACACCACGAACCCGGACGACTGGGCCCGTATCTCCGGCAAGAAGGGCGAGCGGATCGTCTACATCCGTACGCTCGTCACCGGAAAGCAGGGCGCCGACACCGGGCGTTCCATCGACACGGTGGCGAACACCGGTCAGTACCTGTAAGTAACGGACCGGCTGCGGATGCCCCCGGCGGGGTATCCGCAGCCGGTTGCTTTACCCGGACGTACCATCACACCAGGCCGACGTGTCGAATGATCTCCCCGCGGACGCCACGGCGTTCTAGGCTCGATAACTGAGCGCCGCGTCCCCAGGGGGCGCCGCCGCCGGGCAAGGAGGGCCGCATGACCGTACGGCGAGTAATGGGCATCGAGACGGAGTACGGGATCTCCGTGCCCGGTCACCCGAACGCCAATGCCATGCTCACCTCGTCCCAGATCGTCAACGCGTACGCCGCGGCGATGCACAGGGCGCGGCGCGCGCGCTGGGACTTCGAGGAGGAGAACCCGCTGCGGGACGCCCGCGGCTTCGATCTCGCCCGGGAGACCGCCGACTCGACGCAGCTCACGGACGAGGACATCGGCCTGGCCAATGTCATCCTGACCAACGGCGCGCGTCTCTACGTCGACCACGCCCACCCCGAGTACAGCTCGCCGGAGATCACCAATCCGCGCGACGCGGTCCTGTGGGACAAGGCCGGCGAGCGGATCATGGCGGAGGCCGCGGAGCGGGCGGCCCAGCTGCCCGGTGCGCAGCCCATCCACCTGTACAAGAACAACACCGACAACAAGGGCGCCTCCTACGGCACCCATGAGAACTACCTGATGCGGCGCGCGACCGCCTTCTCGGACATCGTGCGCCACCTGACGCCGTTCTTCGTCTCCCGCCAGGTCGTCACCGGCGCCGGGCGCGTCGGCATCGGGCAGGACGGGCGCGACCACGGCTTCCAGCTGAGTCAGCGTGCCGACTACTTCGAGGTCGAGGTCGGTCTGGAGACGACGCTCAAGCGGCCGATCATCAACACGCGCGACGAGCCGCACTCCGACGCGGAGAAGTACCGCCGCCTGCACGTGATCATCGGCGACGCGAACCTCTCCGAGATCTCGACGTACCTCAAGCTCGGAACGACGTCCCTGGTCCTCGCCATGATCGAGGACGGTTTCATCAACGTCGACCTGGCGGTGGACCAGCCTGTACGTACTCTGCACGAGGTTTCCCACGACCCCTCGCTCAAGCATCTGGTCACGCTCCGCAGCGGCCGCAAGCTGACCGCGGTGCAGCTCCAGATGGAGTACTTCGAACTCTCGAGGAAGTACGTCGAGGAGAAGTACGGCGCGGACGTGGACGAACAGACCAGGGACGTGCTCGGCCGCTGGGAGGACACACTCAACCGGCTGGAGCGGGACCCGATGTCTCTCGCGGGTGAGCTGGACTGGGTGGCCAAGCGGGAGCTCCTGGAGGGCTACCGGCGCAGGGACGGGCTGGACTGGGACGCGGCGCGGCTGCATCTCGTCGATCTCCAGTACGCCGACGTGCGGCCGGACAAGGGCCTCTACAACCGTCTGGCGGCGCGCGGCAGGATGAAGCGGCTGCTGGACGAGAAGGACGTCGAGGCGGCCAGGACGCACCCCCCGGAGGACACCAGGGCGTACTTCCGCGGCCGGTGTCTCGACCAGTACGCGGAGGATGTCGCGGCGGCCTCCTGGGACTCGGTCATCTTCGACCTGCCGGGCCGGGACTCGCTCCAGCGGGTGCCCACCCTGGAACCGTTGCGCGGTACACGTGAACACGTGAAGGAACTCCTGGACCGCTGCCGTACGGCGGAGGACCTGGTGCGGGTGTTGTCAGGCCACTGAAAAGGCTGAAAAGGCCCACCGGAGGGAATCATCGAGGTGGGTCCCCGGCGTTGCACATCAACGGGGCCTTTGTCGGACCCTGCGGCTAGGGTCTGATCTTGAGGGCAACGAAAGTCACATCGAGCGGGGCGAACCGAGCGGGGTGAGGGTTATGGCGACCAAGGACAGCGGCGGCGGCCAGCAGAAGGCGGCACGGTCCACGGAGGAGGCCGAGGAGCAGGCGCAGGAAGCGGAGGGCTCCGAAGACCTCAAGGAGCGTCAGGAGAAGCTCTCGGACGACGTGGACTCCGTCCTGGACGAGATCGACGACGTACTCGAAGAGAATGCCGAAGACTTTGTGCGGAGCTTCGTCCAAAAGGGCGGGCAGTAGTCACACATGTGAACGGGGTGGAGAAGGGGTGCTTCCGCGTGCGGAAGCACCCCTTGCTTCCCCGGCTTCCCCGGTTCGGGGGAGCGGCCCGTGCTTCCCCGAACCGCAGGTGGATCATCCCCGCCGGGCGGGTAGGGTCCCTGGCGTACTGTGCTTCAACTGCAATTCGGCCATCGGCACGTTGGGAATGAATCCCGACACCTGGCGTCGTGCCGTCGCATATCTGGAGGGAAACGCGTGGAAGCCAACACTCGTGAGACCGGGCGTCTGCCGGCTGCCTTCCTGACGCCCGGATCTTCTTCCTTCATGGACTTCCTCTCGGCGCAGTCGCCGGACATGCTGCCGGGCAAGCGTTCGCTGCCGCCGCTGCAGGGGGCCGTCGAGGCTCCGCACGGCACGACGATCGTGGGCGTCACGTTCCCCGGCGGCGTCGTGCTGGCCGGTGACCGGCGGGCGACGATGGGCAACATGATCGCCCAGCGGGACATCGAGAAGGTCTTTCCCGCCGACGAGTACTCGGCGGTGGGCATCGCCGGAACGGCGGGCCTGGCCGTGGAGATGGTGAAGCTCTTCCAGCTGGAGCTGGAGCACTTCGAGAAGGTCGAGGGCGCGCAGCTCTCGCTGGAGGGCAAGGCCAACCGGCTCTCCACGATGATCAGGTCGAACCTCGCCATGGCGATGCAGGGGCTGGCCGTCGTGCCGATCTTCGCCGGGTACGACGTGGACCGCGGCAAGGGCCGCATCTTCTCCTACGACGTCACGGGCGGCCGCTCGGAGGAGACCGGGTTCTCCTCGACCGGCTCCGGTTCCGTCTTCGCGCGGGGCGCCATGAAGAAGCTCTACCGCGACGACCTGACGGAGGACCAGGCCACCACGCTGGTCGTGCAGGCGCTGTACGACGCCGCCGACGACGACTCGGCGACCGGCGGCCCGGACGTGGCCCGCAGGATCTACCCGATCGTCACGGTGATCACGGAGAACGGCTTCCGCCGCCTCACCGACGACGAGTCGGCCGACATCGCCCGTTCCATCATCGAGCGCCGGCTCGTACAGCCCGACGGTCCGCGCGCCGCCCTTCTGTGACGGCACCGCGGTGAGAGTGAATCAGCCACTGACAGAAAGGGACGGATAGCCGGTGTCGACGCCGTTCTATGTCTCACCCCAGCAGGCCATGGCCGACCGGGCCGAGTACGCCCGCAAGGGCATCGCCCGCGGCCGCAGCCTGGTCGTGCTCCAGTACGCCGACGGCATCGTCTTCGTCGGCGAGAACCCGTCCCGCGCCCTGCACAAGTTCAGCGAGATCTACGACCGGATCGGCTTCGCCGCCGCCGGCAAGTACAACGAGTACGAGAACCTGCGGATCGGCGGTGTGCGCTACGCCGACCTGCGCGGATACACCTACGACCGTGACGATGTGACGGCCCGTGGGCTCGCCAACGTCTACGCCCAGACGCTCGGCACGATCTTCTCCAGCGCCGGCGAGAAGCCGTACGAGGTCGAGCTGGTGGTCGCCGAGGTCGGGGCCACGCCGGACGGCGACCAGATCTACCGGCTGCCGCACGACGGTTCCATCGTGGACGAGCACGGCTCGGTCGCGGTCGGCGGCAGCTCCGAGCAGATCAGCACCTACCTCGACCAGCGACACCGCGAGGGCATGACGCTCGCGGAGGCGCTCAGGCTCGCGGTCCAGGCGCTCTCCCGGGACACCAACGGCGGTGAGCGGGAGATCCCCGCCGAACGTCTGGAGGTGGCGGTCCTCGACCGGACGCGCCCGCAGCAGCGCAAGTTCCGCCGGATCGTGGGCGCGCAGCTCTCGCGTCTGCTGGAGGCGGGCGGCGCCGCGGCGGAGCCGGCCGACGACTCAGGGGACTCAGGCGACTCGGGCGACTCCGAGGACACCGGTTCCGGGGGCAAGGCCACGGGGAGCGACGACAGCGCGGGAGGCGACGCCTGACGGCCCGCCCGTAGCGTTCGTACGTCTGTGCCCCGGCCGCCCTGTGCGGCCGGGGCACAGACGTGTCCGGGCCCTCGCGAGGCCGCGGGCGCGTCGGAGGCCGGGTGGCCCGCGCGGCGGCCTCAGCGGGGCGGCGGCGCCGTCGAGCCGCGCACCACCAGTCGTACCGGCAGGTCCCGCGGCGCGGGCTCGCGTCCCTCCAGCACGGCGAGGAGCGCGCCCATGCCCCGCTCGCCGACGTGTTCGGCGGGCAGGTGAACGGTGGTGAGTTCGGGCTCGACGGCCGTGGCGAGGGCCAGATCGTCGAAGCCGGTCACGGAGACGTCCTCCGGCACCCGCAATCCGAGGCGGCGCAGGGCCTTGCAGGCTCCCGCGGCGAGGATGTCGTCGTCGCACACGATGGCGGTGGGGCGGGGGCCGCTGCCGGCCAGCGCGGCGACGACGGCCTCCCGCCCCGCGCTCACGGCGAGTTCCGAGCGCACCGTGACGAGGCCCGCGCCGGGGACCTCCGAGACGGCTCGGGCCAGCGCGCCGGCCCGTACGTCGAACGTCCACGAGGCCACGGCCGAGGCGAGGTGCAGGACCGCGCGGTGTCCGAGGCCCAGCACATGGGCGGCGACCTGGCGCATGCCGTCGGCGATGTCGAGATTGACGCACGCCGCCGAGCCGGGCGCGGCCGGGTCGCTGTCGAGCATGACGAGTGGCAGGTGGCTCCCGTGGATGGCGGCCGGCGCCTCCACGGCCATGGAGGAGGCGATGACGCCGTCGAGCGCCGTGCGGGCCGCGTCGAAGGGGCTGGGCGCGGGTCCCACACCGGCGGGGGAGGGGTAGAGCACGACGCCGAAGCCGTGCTCCGCGGCCACGGTGGCGGCTCCGGCGTAGACGCGGGCGAAGAACTCGTTGGTGAGCGCGGGGACGACCAGCAGGGCCGTCCTGGTCGAGCCGAGGCGGAGGTTCCTGGCGGCGAGGTTGGGGCGGTAGCCGAGGCTCCTGGCGGCTTCCCGCACCTGCCCGGCGGTGCGCTCGGACACCCGGCCGCGCCACTTCTCACCTAGCACGAGGGAGACCGTGGCCTGCGAGACACCGGCGGTGCGCGCGACGTCCCTGCTGGTGGGACGCGTGACCGGCGTGGTCATGGGACCTCCCTCGTGCGGTGCTCCGGTGGACCCGGCGCTCGCGCTCATGGTACGTATGGGTCGCGTAGTTATACGTAACACGTCACAGGGGACGCCGATCGAGGGACACCGATCAGGGGAGGGGCCGAGGCTGTGGGAGCCACCGGATATCTGGAGCTGCTGAGGGCACCGCACGCCACGCGGTTGCTCGCGGGCACGCTCGTGGGCAGGCTGCCGAACGCGACCGCGCCGATCGCCGTCGTGCTGTTCGCCCGGGCCGACGGCGCGAGCTACAGCCTCGCCGGGGCGCTCGCGGCCGTGTACGGGTTCGCGAACGCGGTCGGCCAGCCGCTGCTCGGGCGGGCCGTGGACCTGCGGGGCCAGCCGCGCGTGCAGTTCCCCGCGGCCGTGGTCTCGGCGCTCGGGATGGCCCTGTTCGTCCTGTCCGGCACCGCGGCGCCCGTGGCCGCGTTCGCCGCCGTGGCCCTCGCCGGGCTGTGCACCCCGCCGCTGGAAGGCGGACTGCGGGCGCTGTGGCCGAGCGTGCTGGGCCGCCAGGACCGGGTGCACCGGGCCTACGCGCTCGACGCCGTCGCCCAGGAGGTCATGTTCACCGTCGGCCCGCTGCTCGTCACCGCGCTCGTCGCGCTCCGCTCACCGGCCACCGCGCTGCTCGTGATCAACGCCCTCGGTGTGCTGGGGGCGCTCTCGGTCGTGGTCTCCAAGCCGTCCAGGGCCTGGCGCTCGGGAGAGCGGGAGGCCCACTGGCTGGGCGCGCTGCGTTCGCCCGGCCTGCTCGCGCTGCTCGGCGCGTTCCTGTTCGTCGGGGCCGCGCTCGGCTCGATCACCGTCGCGGGCGTCGCGTACGCCGACGGGAGCGGCCGCGGTGCCGTGTACGGCTGGCTGATGGCCGCCCTCGGTCTCGGCGCCCTGCTGGGCGGCGCCGTGTACGGGGCGCGGAGCTGGACGGGCGCACCGGAGCGCAGGCTGCTGGTGATCGTGGCACTGCTCGCGGTGTGCTACCTGCCACTCGCCCTCACGCCGGGAGTGGTGGCGATGACACTGCTGTCCGTGCTCTCCGGTGTGTTCCTGGCGCCGGCGCTCGCGTGCGCCTTCATCGTGGTGGACCGGCAGGCGCCGGCCGGCACCGTCACGGAGGCGTTCTCCTGGCTCGTGACGACGTTCGGGGTCGGCTCGGCGCTCGGCACCGCCGTGGCGGGACCGGTGGCCCAGCACGCGGGAACGTCCGCCGGGTTCGTCGTCGCCGGGGTCTGCGGCCTCGTCGCCCTGCTCGTCCTCGCGGTGACGGGACGGGCCCTCGCCCTCCCCGGCGGGGGCGTGAATACGGCGGCCGAAGACGAAAATGATCCAAGTGACGCGCCCGCACACGGTTTCAGCTCAGGCCATCAGGCGTAATGTTCAGACATGGACCGCCGCATTTTCGGGCTGGAGAACGAGTACGGCGTCACGTGCACGTTCAGGGGACAGCGCCGACTGTCACCTGACGAAGTGGCGCGCTACCTCTTCCGCCGTGTCGTGTCATGGGGCCGTAGCAGCAATGTCTTCCTGCGCAACGGCGCCCGCCTCTACCTCGACGTGGGTTCGCATCCGGAATACGCCACCCCGGAATGCGACAACGTGACCGAACTGGTCACGCACGACAAGGCCGGTGAGCGGATTCTGGAGGGCCTGCTCGTCGACGCGGAACGCCGCCTGCACGAGGAGGGAATCGCGGGCGACGTCTATCTGTTCAAGAACAACACGGATTCGGCGGGAAACTCCTACGGCTGCCACGAGAACTATCTGGTGGCACGCCACGGTGAGTTCTCCCGCCTCGCGGACATCCTCATTCCGTTCCTCGTCACGCGCCAGTTGCTGTGCGGGGCGGGCAAGGTGCTCCAGACGCCGCGCGGCGCCGTCTTCTGCGTGAGTCAGCGTGCCGAGCACATCTGGGAAGGGGTCAGCTCCGCGACGACCCGTTCCCGGCCCATCATCAACACCCGGGACGAGCCGCACGCGGACGCGGAGCGCTACCGCAGGCTGCACGTCATCGTCGGTGACTCCAACATGTCGGAGACGACCACGCTGCTCAAGGTCGGCGCCACCGACCTGGTGCTGCGCATGATCGAGGCCGGCACCGTGATGCGCGATCTGACCCTGGAGAACCCGATCAGGGCGATCCGCGAGGTGAGCCACGACATCACGGGCCAGCGCAAGGTGCGCCTCGCCAGCGGACGCGAGGCGTCCGCCCTGGAGGTCCAGCGCGAGTACTACGAGAAGGCCGTCGACTTCGTCGAGCGCCGTGACATCCGTACGGGCACGGTGGCGCAGGTCCTGGAACTCTGGGGCCGCACGCTCGACGCGATCGAGACCGAGGACCTGGACAAGATCGCCACCGAGATCGACTGGGTCATGAAGTACAAGCTCATCGAGCGGTACCGGGCCAAGCACGACATGACCATGTCCCACCCCCGGGTCGCGCAGATAGACCTCGCCTACCACGACATCCACCGGCGTCGTGGGCTCTACTACCTGCTGGAGAAGAAGGGCCAGGCCGCGCGCGTCGCGAACGACCTGAAGATCTTCGAAGGCAAGTCCGTGCCGCCGCAGACCACCCGGGCGCGGCTGCGCGGCGACTTCATCCGCCGGGCCCAGGAGCAGCGACGGGACTTCACCGTCGACTGGGTGCATCTGAAGCTGAACGACCAGGCGCAGCGCACGGTGCTGTGCAAGGACCCGTTCCGCTCGGTGGACGACCGGGTGGAGAAGCTCATCGCCGGGATGTGACGGCGGGCGCGACCGCGCCACCTCGCCTGTGGGCCCCGTACGAGTGCGTACGGGGCCCACTCGTCTGCGACCGAGGGTGACGCGTGGGGCGAGGGCCGTAGAGTGGCGGCCACTGACTTAACGCCTACCCCACGAGGACCCACTGTGCGACGCAGTCTTGCAGCCTTGCTCATCGTGCCGGCCTTGGTGCTGACCGCTGCCTGCGGCGGTGACAACAACAAGAAGTCCGACGCGGCGTCATCCGCTGCACCGAGTCCGAGCCCGAGCGCGTCAGCCCCCAAGGCTCCGACGCCGGTCGCGTCCGCGGATCCCATGCCGACCGTTACGGGCGCGGTGGGCAAGAAGGCCACCATCACCGTTCCCAAGGGGAAGCCGAGCGACAAGTTCGTCGTGCACCCCCTGTCGCAGGGCAGTGGCCCCGCGATCAAGAAGGACCAGCTGGTCGTCGCCGGCTTCACGGCGAAGGTCTGGGGCGGCAAGGATCTCGGCAGCTCGTACGACAAGGGCGCGTCGCCCCAGGTCATCCCGGCCGGTTCGCCGCAGATCATCCCCGCGTTCTCGCAGGCGGTCGTGGGCCAGAAGGTCGGCAGCCGCGTCCTCGTCGTCGCCCCGCCGTCCGCGGGCTTCGGCAGTCAGGGCAACAGCCAGCTCGGGGTGAAGGCCGGGGACACACTGATCTTCGTCCTGGACATCCAGAAGACGCTGCCGAAGCAGGTCACGGGCACCCAGTCGGCCATCCCGAAGGACCTCCCGCAGGTCAAGGCGGACGCGGCGGCCCCGGCCACCATCGACGTGCCGAAGACCGACCCGCCGAAGGACCTCGTCAAGAAGGTCCTGATCCCGGGCAAGGGCGCCACCATCAAGAGCGGCCAGACCGTCGTGATGCAGTACACCGGCGTGGCGTGGAAGCCCAATGAGGGCAAGTCGCCGGCGAAGGCCTTCGACAGCTCCTGGAACACCGGCGTCCCGCTCACCACGGCCATCGGCACCGGCGCCGTCATCAAGGGCTGGGACCAGGGCATCGTGGGCCAGAAGGTCGGCAGCCGCGTCATGCTCGTCATCCCGCCGAGCCTCGGCTACGGGAGCCAGTCGCCGAGCGCGGACCTGCCCGCCAACTCGACGCTGGTCTTCGTCGTCGACATCCTGGGCGCAATGTAAGACTTGGCCGGTTCAGCAGAGCAACACGTACAACGTGCGAGGAGCAGTTTCGTGAAGAACGAGAAGCCCGAGGTCGACTTCCCGGGTGGCGAGCCGCCCGCCGACCTGGAGATCAAGGACCTCTGGGAGGGCGACGGTGCCGAGGCGAAGGCGGGGGACACCGTCTCCGTCCACTACGTGGGCGTGGCGTTCTCCACCGGCGAGGAGTTCGACTCCTCCTGGAACCGCGGCACCCCGCTGAAGTTCCAGCTCGGCGTCGGCCAGGTCATCTCCGGCTGGGACAAGGGCGTGCAGGGCATGAAGGTCGGCGGACGCCGCCAGCTGGTCATCCCGGCGCACCTGGCCTACGGCGACCAGGGCGCGGGCGGCCGCATCGGCCCCGGCGAGACGCTGATCTTCGTCTGCGATCTGGTCGCGGTCTGATCATTTCCGAAGCCGGGAGGGCCCATGCCGGTCGGCATGGGCCCTCAGCTTTTCCCGGTCCGCCCGGTGGCGGTACCGTCGAGGCGCACAGGCACCACACGAAAGGGCGTCGATGGCCATTGCCAAGGCAGAGCGGCTGATGAACCTGGCGCTGTGTCTGCTCGGGACCCGACGCCCTCTCAGCAAGCGCGAGCTGCGCGGCTCGATCGAGGCGTACCTGGAAGCCGGTTCCGACGACAGCTTCAACCGCATGTTCGAACGGGACAAGGACGACCTGCGCGAACTCGGCCTGGTCATCGAGACGGTGGAGGGCCTCGAAGGCGACACCGGCTACCTGGCGCGCCGGGACAGCAACCGGCTCCCCGCGATCACCCTGGACGCCGAGGAGGCGGCCGCGCTCGGCGTCGCCGCCCGCGTCTGGCAGCAGGCCCGCCTCGCGGGCGCCGCGAACGGCGCCCTGCAAAAGCTCCGTGCCGCGGGCATGCCCGAGGCGGAGGACAGCTACGAGGCACACCACAGTGCGCTCGAACCGCGCATCCCCGTGCACGAGGCGGCCTTCGAGCCGCTGATGCTCGCCTGCCGGGACCGCCGTCCCGTCGTCTTCGACTACCGCAAGGCCAGCGCGGCCCGCCCGGAGCAGCGCCAGGTCGAGCCGTGGACGCTGGAGTGCTGGCGCGGCCACTGGTATCTGGCCGGGCACGACCGGGACCGGGGCGCCGAGCGCGTGTTCCGGCTCTCCCGCATCAGCGGCCGGGTGCGTTCCCGGTCCGGGTCGTTCACCGCGCCCGTGCCCGATGTCTCCACGGTCCGCGAGACCGTCGAGACCTGGGCCGGCGAGACCGCGACCCGGTCCGCGCTGATCCGGCTGCGGACCGGCTCCGGCTACCCGCTGCGCGCTAAGGCGCTCTCGTCGCGCGAGCTCGGCGACGGCTGGGACGAGCTGGAGATCCCGTACGGGCACGGCCTCGACGCGTGGCTCGTCGAGTTCGGGCCCGACGTGGTCGTACGGGAACCCGCCGATCTGAGGGCGGACGTCGTGGACCGGCTGCGCGCCGTGGCCAAGGGCTGAGGAGACGCGTCACATGGCAGGTACCAACGGCAACGCCATCGACCGCACCAGACGGATGCTGTCACTCGTCACCTACCTGCGCGAGCGTCCCGGCGCCCATGTGTCGGACGTCGCGAGGGCCTTCGGGATCACCGAGGACGAACTGATCGCGGACCTCGACGTGCTGCCGATGTGCGGCACCAGCTTCCGCGGCGGGGACCTCCTCGACATCGACACCGACGGCGACCGCATCTGGTGGCACAATCCCGACGACGTCGCCGAGCCGCTGCGCCTCGCGGCGGACGAGGCCACCGCGCTGCTTGTCGCGGCGCGCGCCGTGGCCACCCTGCCGGGGCTGCGGGAGGGCGACCGGAAGGCGCTGGTGCGCGCCACGGCCAAGCTGGAGGCCGCCGCGGGCGAGGTGGCCGGCGCCAGCTCCCGCCTCTCCGTGACCTTCGAGTCCGAGGGCGGTGTCTTCGCCGACGTCGACCGGGCCATCTCGGAGCGCCGCCGGCTGTGGCTGCGCTACTACTCACCCGCGCGGGACGAACTGACCGAGCGGGAGGTCGACCCGATCCGGCTGTTCGCCGTGGGCCACACCTACCTGGAGGGGTGGTGCCACCTCTCCGAGGCGCGCCGCACCTTCCGCCTCGACCGGGTCGCCGAGATCAAGCTCCTCGACGAGCCGGCCGCACCGCCCGAGATCGAACTCCGCGACCTGTCCGAAGGGCTCGTCCAGCCGTCCGCGGACGACCCCGAAGTAATGGTCGAGGTCGGCCCCGGCGGCCGCTGGGTCGCCGAGTACTACCCGCACGACAGCGCCGAGGAACTGCCCGACGGCGGACTGCGCATCACCCTGCGGACCCCGGCGCCGGCCTCGCTGCGCCGTCTCGCGCTGCGGCTCGGCGGCGAGGGCCGCATCGTCTCGCCGCCCGAGCTCGCGGACAGCGCCCGGCAGGCCGCGCGTGACGCGCTCGCGGCGTACGACGACCCTGACGCCTTCGCGATGCCCGCCGCCCCCCACGCGCAGGGCTCCGACGGCCGTACCGCCGCCGGCAGCGACGGCTCCGGCGCCCGCCCCGGCTTCGACGGCCGAGAGTAGAAGGAGACCGGGAACCATGCCCCCCACGCCCGACTCGTCCGACATGACCGGTCCGTCCGACGACGCGTCGGTGTACGGGCTCACCGCCGTGGCCCCCGTACGCTTCAAGGCCGCCTGCCCCGAGTGCCGCGCGCACTTCGAACTGCCCGCCGACGCGTTCCTGCTGGCGATCGGCGCGAGCCGGCGCACGACGACGTACTCCTTCGCCTGTCCCGCGTGCGAGACCTCCGTGCGCAAGCCGGCGGGGGAGCGGATCGTGGAACTGCTCGTCCAGGGCGGCGTCAGGACGCTGCGGCTGCACTCGGTCGGCGGCGGCGCGTCGGCCGCCGCATCCGCGCCGGGCTCCGCCGGCGCGGGCGGCTGACGCGAGGCACTAGGCTCTGCCCATGCTCTGGCCCATGCTCGCGATCGCCCTGGGGTTCTGCGGGATCGCCGTACTCGGCGTGCTCGCCGTGCGCGTCTTCCTCGAAACCCAGCGCCTCGGCCGCCAGGTGGCCCACACCACGGACCGCATCAGCCGGGCCGCCGAGGACCTCGAACGGGCTGCGGGGCGGCTGGCCTCCTCGGGCGAGGCCCTCCGCTAGCGGGCGGGCGCCGCCCACCACCGGCCCGGGGCCGTCAAGGGGGCCGCGGGGGAGAAGGGGCACATCCCCTCCGCCCCCTCCTGGAATGCACGTTCGGCGGGTACTCTGACGGACGTGGCCCAGCGAGCGAGGCATTGGGCCGCACGTGGAAGTACGCACAGGGATTGCCCGGGGTTCATCCACGGGCGTTACGATCCTTGCGTAGGACACCGGTCGGGCACCCGTCCGCCCTGTGTGACGCAGGCCCCCCATGCCGCCTCGGTGAGAAGGTAGACAGTTATGTTCGGAAGGCTCGGCGCCCCCGAGATCATTCTCATCCTCGTCGTGATCGTCCTGCTGTTCGGTGCGAAGAAGCTCCCGGACATGGCGCGTTCGCTCGGCAAGTCCGCGCGCATCCTCAAGAGCGAGGCCAAGGCGATGAAGTCGGACACGGGCACGACCGCGCCCGCCGACCCGCCGAACGACGTCCAGGACGTGCAGCGCACCATCAAGGCCGCGCCCGGTGACGTGACCACCGCCCGCCCGGTGACCGAGCCGACGGACTCCACCCAGCGCTGAGTCAAGCAGCACCAGGGCCCGGAGCGGCCGCGCCTGCCGGCGTGTGACCGCCGCACGAGATGAGGAACTGGGTTGGCCAGCTCTGCCTCCAAGCAGTTGAAGGATCCCGAGGGGCGGATGCCGCTCGTCGAGCATCTGCGAGAGCTGCGCAACAGGTTGGCGAAGGGCATCCTGGCGATCATCGTCGTCGCGTGCGTCGCCGGGTTCTTCTACAACGACATCATCAACTTCTTCACCCACCCGGTCCTCCAGTCGGTGGGCTGCAAGGGTGACTTCACGTCGCTGGCCCGCCAGAAGGGCGACCAGTGCGCGAACATCACGATGAACGGCCTGCTCGGCCCGTTCTCGCTCGCCCTGAAGGTCACCCTGATGGCCGGCGTCGTGTGTTCCTCGCCGATCTGGCTGTACCAGCTGTGGGCCTTCATCGCGCCCGGTCTGCACCGGCACGAGAAGAAGTACGCCGTCATCTTCGTCGCCAGCGGCGTGCCGCTGTTCTTCTTCGGCGCCTTCTTCGCCTACGAGGTGCTGCCGACCACGGCGAAGGTGCTCCTCGACTTCACGCCGGACGGCATCGCCAACCTGCTGCCCCTCGACGACCTGCTCGACCTCGTGACGCGTATGGTCCTCGTCTTCGGCCTCTCCTTCGAGATGCCGCTGCTGCTGGTGATGCTGAACTTCGTCGGCATCCTCACCGGCAAGCGCATGCTCGGCTGGTGGCGTCTGATGATCATGGGCATCACGGTGTTCGCCGCCGTCGCGACGCCCAGCACCGACCCGCTGTCGATGCTCGCGCTGGCCGCGCCGATCTGGATCCTGTACTTCGCCGCCTGCTTCGTCGCCTACATGAACGACCGGCGCAAGCGGCTGCGCGAAGAGGGCGGCCCGGCCGACGACGAGGCGTCCGATCTGGACCTCGCCCCGGAACACGTGGACGACGTGGAACCGGTGAGCGCGACGCCCGCGCTGCCCGAGCAGTCGAGCCCGCAGCGGGTCAACGGCTACGACGACGTGACCTGACGCGGCCCGGCCGCTCCCGGCCGGTGCGCTGCCCGGCCGTCGCCGGACGGCGCGGGAAGCGCCCGCGGGGCGCCGCGCACCTTTTCCGACGGCCGGGGCTCATCGAGCCCCGGCCGTCGCGCGTGCCCGGATGCCCGCGCGGCCCGGGTGCCGTGCGCGCGTGCCCCAGAGTGGTCCTTTCCTGTCCTTTCGCCCGGTCCCGTGCGTGCGGGCCCCGCGGCCGGCGGGGCGTACCTGCCCGGCAGGAGACGAACCGGCGAGGACGCTGCTCCCGGGGGCTCCTCGCGCGCCCCGAACGCCGCTATGGTCCGCTGGTGACCAGTGAGATCACGGCCGGGTCCAGCAGCGAGGTCACCCTGGTCGTCAACCCCACCGCCGGGCGCGGACGTGGCGCGCGGGCCGCCGCACCGGCCGCCGCCGCACTGCGCGAAGCGGGTTTCCTCGTCCGCGGGGTCGTCGGCTCCGACGCACCCGACGCGCTGCGCCGGACCAGGGAAGCCGTGGCCGGCGGCACCGGGGCGGTGGTGGCCGTCGGCGGCGACGGGATGGTCTCGCTCGCGCTCCAGGCCGTCGCGGGGACCGCGACCCCGCTGGGTGTCGTAGCCGCGGGCAGCGGAAACGACTACGCCCGGG
Organism: Streptomyces sp. NBC_01497; assembly: GCF_036250695.1. Classification (NCBI taxonomy): domain Bacteria; kingdom Bacillati; phylum Actinomycetota; class Actinomycetes; order Kitasatosporales; family Streptomycetaceae; genus Streptomyces; species Streptomyces sp. NBC_01497. The sequence goes on from NZ_CP109427.1 coordinate 6,682,979, forward strand.
CCCTCGGCCTGCCGCTCGGCGCCCCGGCCGCCGGGGCCCGGCTGGTGGCGGACGTCCTCAAGGGCCCGGGCCCCCGTCCCGTCGACCTCGGGCGGGTCGGCGGGAGGTGGTTCGCCACCGTCCTCGCGTCCGGTTTCGACTCGAAGGTCAACGATCGCGGCAACCGCATGCGGCGGACCATCGGTAGGTTCCGGTACGAGATCGCGATGCTCGCGGAGCTGGCCGCGCTCGCGCCCGTGCCCTACCGGCTGACGCTGGACGACGGCGTCGAGCGGGAGATCGAGGCGACGCTCGTGGCCGTCGGCAACACCTCGTCGTACGGCGGCGGTCTGCGGATCTGTCCCGGTGCCGGCTGCGAGGACGGGCTGTTCGATGTGACTGTCGTCGGCGCCTGCTCCCGCGCCACGCTGCTGCGTGTGTTCCCGCGTGTGTACCGGGGCACCCATGTCGGCCACCGGGTCGTCACCGTGCACCGGGCCTCCCGGGTCACCCTGGCGGCCGGCGCCACCGCCTACGCGGACGGCGAACCGCTCGGCGCGCTGCCGCTGACCGCACGGTGCGTGCCGGGCGCCCTGCGCCTGCTGGCGCCGGCGCCCTGAGCCGGCCCCGGCGTCGCGGGCAGTGCGGGGCCCCGGCTCGCCGGGGCGGGGCAGGGGCGGGCGGGCCCGGGGTCCGCCAAAAGATCGCGGTGAGTGTCGGAGGTGGCGGGTAGGCTCGTGAGCGAGATGACAGAGGACCTTTCTCCCGCAGAGCGCTATGCGGCCGCACGCATCCGCAACGCAGTGCGGGCCACCGCGCTCGGCCCCTTCCGTGAGATGTACGAGTTCGGCCTCGACCGCTTCCAGATCGAGGCGTGCGAGGCCCTGGAGGCCGGAAAGGGGGTGCTGGTCGCGGCGCCCACCGGCTCCGGAAAGACCATCGTCGGTGAGTTCGCGGTGCACCTGGCTCTTCGCGAGGGCCGCAAATGCTTCTACACCACACCCATCAAGGCACTGTCGAACCAGAAGTACGCGGATCTCGCGAAGCGGTACGGCGCCGACAAGGTGGGCCTGCTGACCGGTGACAACAGCGTCAACGCGGATGCCCCGGTCGTGGTCATGACCACCGAGGTCCTGCGCAACATGCTGTACGCGGGCTCCCAGGCGCTCGTCGGCCTCGGCTACGTGGTCATGGACGAGGTGCACTACCTCTCCGACCGGTTCCGGGGCGCCGTCTGGGAAGAGGTGATCATCCACCTTCCCGAGTCGGTGACGCTGGTCTCACTGTCGGCGACGGTCTCGAACGCCGAGGAGTTCGGCGACTGGCTGGACACCGTGCGCGGCGACACCGCCGTCATCGTCTCCGAGCACCGGCCCGTCCCGCTGTGGCAGCACGTCCTCGCCGGGCGGCGGATGTACGACCTCTTCGAGGAGGAGAGCGACCACGGCGGCCGGGGCGCCGGCAAGCGCGAGGTCAATCCCGACCTGGTCCGCATGGCCCGGATGGAGAACCAGCGCACGTACAACCCGCGCGAACGGCGGCGCGGCAAGATGGTGCGGGAGGCCGACCGCGAGCGCGAGCGAAGACAGCGCAGCCGGATCTGGACGCCGTCCCGCCCCGAGGTCATCGAGCGCCTCGGCGCCGAGGGGCTGCTGCCCGCGATCACGTTCATCTTCAGCAGGGCCGGCTGCGAGGCCGCCGTGCAGCAGTGCATGTACGCGGGGCTCCGGCTCAACGACGACGCGGCGCGGGCGACGGTCCGCCAGATCGTCGAGGAGCGCACGTCGTCGATCCCGACGGAGGACCTGCACGTCCTCGGGTACTACGAGTGGCTGGAAGGCCTGGAGCGCGGCGTCGCGGCCCACCACGCGGGCATGCTGCCGACGTTCAAGGAGGTCGTGGAGGAGCTGTTCGTCCGCGGCCTGGTCAAGGCGGTCTTCGCCACGGAGACCCTGGCGCTCGGCATCAACATGCCCGCGCGCACGGTGATCCTGGAGAAGCTCGTCAAGTGGAACGGCGAGCAGCACGCGGACATCACGCCGGGCGAGTACACGCAGCTCACCGGGCGTGCCGGACGGCGTGGCATCGATGTCGAGGGCCACGCGGTGGTGCTGTGGCAGCGCGGCATGGACCCGGGCGCCCTCGCCGGACTCGCCGGCACCCGTACGTACCCCTTGCGATCGAGCTTCCGTCCCTCCTACAACATGGCCGTGAACCTGGTGCAGCAGTTCGGCCGGCACCGCTCGCGCGAACTGCTGGAGACGTCGTTCGCTCAGTTCCAGGCCGACCGGTCGGTCGTCGGGATCTCACGGCAGGTCCAGCGCAACGAGGAGGGCCTCGACGGCTACCGCGAGGGCATGACCTGCCACCTCGGCGATTTCGAGGAGTACGCACGCCTGCGCCGCGAACTCAAGGACCGGGAGAACGAGCTGGCCAAGCAGGGCGCCACCCAGCGCCGGGCGGCCGCCGCGGCGTCGCTGGAGAAGCTCAAGCCGGGCGACGTGATCCACGTGCCGACGGGGAAGTTCGCGGGCCTCGCCCTGGTGCTGGACCCGGGGGTGCCCGCGGGCCGTTCGAACGGTCACCGCGGACACGCGGGCGTGGAGTACCACGAGGGGCCCCGGCCCCTGGTGCTCACCGCGGAGCGGCAGGTCAAGCGGCTCGGGGCGATCGACTTCCCGGTGCCCGTGGAGGCGCTGGAGCGGATGCGGATCCCCAAGACGTTCAACGCGCGCTCGCCGCAGTCCCGGCGTGACCTGGCGTCGGCGCTGCGCAGCAAGGCGGGGCACATCGCGCCCGAGCGGCACCACAAGCAGCGGGCCGCGGCGGCGGACGACCGGGAGATCGCCCGGCTCCGCACCGAGCTGCGGGCACACCCGTGCCACGGGTGCAGCGAGCGCGAGGACCATGCCCGCTGGGCCGAGCGCTACCACCGGCTCACCCGCGACACCCACCAGCTGGAGCGTCGCATCGAGGGGCGTACGAACACGATCGCGCGGACCTTCGACCGGATCGTCGCGCTCCTGACCGAGCTGGACTACCTGCGCGCCGACGAGGTGACCGAGCACGGCAAGCGCCTCGCCCGGCTCTACGGCGAGCTCGACCTGCTCGCCAGCGAGTGCCTGCGTGACGGAGTGTGGGAGGGCCTCGGCCCCGCGGAGCTGGCGGCGTGCGTGTCGGCGCTCGTCTTCGAGTCCCGGCAGAGCGAGGACGCCGTGGTGCCCAAGACACCGTCGGGGCCGGCGAAGGCCGCGCTCAACGACATGGTGCGGATCTGGGGCGGCCTCGACGCGCTGGAGGAGGACCTCGGGATCAACCAGGCGGAGGGTGTGGGCCAGCGGGAGCCGGACCTCGGCTTCGCCTGGGCGGCCTACATGTGGGCGTCGGGCCGGGGCCTTGACGAGGTGCTGCGCGAGGCGGAGATGCCCGCGGGCGACTTCGTCCGGTGGTGCAAGCAGGTCATCGACGTGCTCGGGCAGATCGCGTCGGCGCCGTCGTCCGAGGGCGGCACGGTCACGCGCAACGCGCGCCGGGCGATCGAGGGCATGCGGCGCGGAGTGGTGGCCTACAGCTCGGTGGGGTGAGGGGCAGGGCCCCGGCCGCCCCGGTCGTCCCTGGGCGGCCGGGGCCGAGGCGGGGCGGGTCCGGTGCTGCCCGACTGGTTCGGGCGGGGCCCGGCGCGTCCGGAGTCGGGTCCCGGCGCCCGGCGCCGGACGTGAGGGCGACCGGACGGACGGCGCTGCGACACCGGAACGGGCGGCGGACTGGCGCCGCACGGGCGCGGCGGAGCGCCGCCGCGTCCTCATGGCGCTCGGCCCTGCGGGCGGGCCGTCAGGGAGCACCGCCTCGCGGCGGGACGTCGAGCACGGCTGCGGCCCCGCGCCCCGTTTCGCCGGGCGCTCGCCGGATGCCTCACACCGGCTGCACCGCTGGGCCGCAGCAGGCGCCCGCCGGGCTCCAGCACGTCTCCGGGGCCTTCCCGGCGTCCTTGTCGAGGGCGCCGGCATCGGCCTTGACGACGTAGATCTCCCAGGGTTCCTGGCCGGGTCCGTGAACCCAGACCTTGTCCTGGAGGGCGTAGCAGCAGGACGTGTCGTTCTCCTCGAAGGTGGCAAGTCCCGCGCCGCTGAGGCGGTCGGTCGCCCTGGTGACCTGTTCAGTGGATGCGACTTCGACGCCGAGATGGTCGAGGCGGGTGTCCTGTCCGGGCTCGCCCTCGATGAGGACGAGTTTGAGCGGGGGCTCGCTGATGGCGAAGTTGGCGTAGCCCTCGCGTCGTTTGGCCGGTTCGGTGCCGAAGAACTTCGTGTAGAAGGCGATCGACGCTTCGAGGTCGCTGACGCGCAGGGCGAGCTGGGCGCGGGACATGGGACGGCTCCCATCGGTGTGGATTGACATCCTTCGATACAACCTTGTGTCGTGCATCGACAGATGTCAATATAGGCAGATGTCGAAAGAAGAGCTCGTGGTGCTGGGGCAGGACGACGGGGCGGACGCGTGCTGTCCGGGGCTGCTGCTGACCACTCCCGTGGACGAGGGCCGGGCCGCTGAGCTGGCGAAAGTCTTCAAGGCGCTGGGAGACCCGGTGCGCCTGCGGCTGCTGTCGATGATCGCCTCGCGGGCAGGCGGAGAGGTCTGCGTATGCGATCTGACCCCGGCCTTCGACCTCTCCCAGCCCACGGTCTCCCATCACCTCAAGCTGCTGCGCCAGGCCGGCCTCATCGACAGCGAACGCCGGGGCACCTGGGTCTACTACCGGCTCATCCCCGAGATGACCGACCGGCTGGCGGGCATCCTCACCCGTCCCACGGGCGGGTCGCCGGGGGGCCGGTCCGCAGCAGCCGGGGCCGCTTCGTGAGCACGCCCCCGCCCGCGGGCAACGTCGCGGGGCGGCTGTCGTTCCTCGACCGCTATCTCGCCGCGCGGATCCTCGCCGCCATGGCCGTGGGCCTGGGACTCGGCCGTGTCGTGCCGGGACTGGGGGACGCCCTGGCCAGGATCACGGTGACGGGGGTGTCACTGCCGATCGCGCTCGGCCTGCTGGTGATGATGTACCCGGTGCTGGCCAAGGTCCGTTACGACCGGTTCGACCGCGTCACCCGCGACCGTCGCCTCCTGCTGCCGTCGCTGCTCCTGAACTGGATCGTCGGTCCGGCCCTCATGTTCGCCCTGGCGTGGCTGCTCCTGCCGGACCTGCCCGCGTACCGCACCGGATTGATCATCGTCGGCCTGGCCCGCTGCATCGCCATGGTCCTGATCTGGAACGACCTGGCGTGCGGCGACCGCGAGGCCGCCGCCGTCCTCGTCGCGCTGAACTCCGTCTTCCAGGTGATCGCGTTCTCGCTGCTCTCCTGGTTCTACCTCTCCGTCCTGCCGGGCCTGCTGGGTCTGCGACAGGCCGGTCTGGACGCCTCCGTGTGGACGATCGCCCGCAGTGTGCTGATCTTCCTCGGCATCCCCCTCGTGGCCGGCTTCCTCACGCGCCGCATCGGCGAGAAGACCAAGGGACGGACCTGGTACGAAGCCCGGCTCATCCCGCGCATCGGCCCCTTCGCCCTGTACGGGCTGCTGTTCACGGTCGTCGTCCTGTTCGCCCTCCAGGGCCACGCCATCACCTCACGGCCCCTCGACGTCGCCCGCATCGCCCTGCCGCTGCTCGTCTACTTCGCGCTCATGTGGAGCGGATCGATGGCCTTCGGCCGTGCGGTCGGCCTGGATCACCCGCGTGCCACCACGCTCGCGTTCACCGCCGCCGGCAACAACTTCGAACTCGCCATCGCGGTCGCTGTCGCCACCTTCGGAGCCGGCTCCGGGCAGGCCCTCGCGGGTGTCGTCGGCCCCCTCATCGAGGTCCCCGCCCTCATCGGCCTGGTCCACGTCGCTCTCCACGCACGCCGCTACTTCGCTCCCACACCCGCCGTCGCTCCCCAGGAAGACCCCGCCCATGCCTGACCGCCGCGCACCCTGCGTGCTGTTCGTCTGCGTCCACAACGCCGGACGCTCGCAGATGGCCGCAGCCTTCCTCACCCACCTCGCGGGCGACCGGGTCCAGGTCCGCTCCGCGGGCTCCACACCCGCCGGCGCCGTGCACCCGGACGTGGTGGCGGCCATGGAGGAGAAGGGCATCGACCTCTCCGCCGAGGTCCCGAAGGTGCTCACCGCACAGGCGGTCCGCTCCTCCGACGTGGTGATCACCATGGGCTGCGGCGACACCTGCCCCGTCTTCCCCGGCAAGCGCTACCTCGACTGGGACCTTCCGGACCCCGCCGGCCGGGACGTGCGAGCGGTCCGGCCGATCCGCGACGAGATCGAGCGACGCGTGCGTGGACTGCTGGCGGAGCTCGGCGTCGGGACGTGATCATGAGAGCCACTCGGCGCTGCCGCCTGTCGTGACCCTCCGGTAGTCCGGTCCACGTGTGCCGTCGCCGGCCGGGTGGGGCCGGGAGGGGAGGGGTCCGGGACCGCGACGGGTGGTCCGGGGTCGTCGGGGCCGGCCGGAGACGGTGCTCTGCCCGGGCGCCTTCGGTTGCTCCCCCAGCTCCCCGCGCCCCGTGGACGGCACGGCTCAGTGCGCGTCCGCCAGCGATCCCGCCAGTGAGGTCAGCGCCCCGGCGTCGAGGGTCCGGCCGAAACCGGGCAGGGGCACGTGCAGCGGGGCCGTCCAGCGGGCCGGGATCGCCCCGGCGCCGTGCACCGCTCCGGCCAGTCCGCCGGTGACCGCCGCGACCGTGTCCGTGTCCCCGCCCAGGTCGATCGCGGCGCCGACGGCGTCCTCGAAGGAGCCCGTCGTGCGCAGCGCCCAGACCGCGGAGGCCAGGCAGGGCCAGACCGCCCCGTTGAACTCCGTGGCGAGGGACGGGTCCCAGGTGGGCGAGAGGACCGCCGCCCAGCGCTCGCGGTGCGCCTCGTGCACCCCGGCGAGGGTCGCCTCCAGGGCGTCCAGCGGGTTCTCGCCCGTGAGCGCGACCCGTACCAGCTCGTGGAAGACCGCCGTGCCCTCCCAGGCCGCGCGGTCGCCGTGGGTCAGGGCCGCGATGCGCCGTGCCGCGTCCATGGTGGCGTCGCGTCCGGCGGCGGCGAAGTACACCGCCGAGGTGGCGGCCCGCATCAGCGAGCCGTTGCCCGCCGCCCTGCGGGTCTGCTGGAAGTGCACGGACGCGGCCGTGTCCCAGGGCCTGCCGCTGGTGAGGACGACTTCCGTCTGGATGCCCATGTCCTTCGGCTCGGCGGCGGCCCACCGCTTGAACCGTTCGAAGATGTCCGGCAGGTCCAGCCCGTCGTGTTCCAGGAGGGACTCCCCGACGAGCACCGCCATCTGGGAGTCGTCGGTCGCCTCGCCCTTCTCCCAGCCGCCGCCCGCCCGCATCTGTCCCGGGCCGCCGTGGAACCGCTCGCTGTACGCGCCGGGCGGTCCGAATTCGAAGGGCGCGCCCAGCGCGTCGCCGACGGCGGACCCGAGGACGGCGCCCGCCGCCCGGTCTCCGTGGCCCGGAGGCGGCTCCAGATCGCTCATCCGACCAGCCTAGACGGCATCGCCTGACGGCCCACGGCGCCCTTTGGGGCCGGCCGCTTCTGGCCGGTCCACGGCGCGCGGGGAGCGGGACGGATGCGGGCGTGCGGTGGAGCCGCGGGGCATCCCGCCGCCGGTGTCAGGCGCCGCGTGCCCTCAGGAACCGGTCGCGGCCCGCGGCCAGATCCACCACCGGGTCGGGATAGTCCAGGGCGGCGCGCTCCCGCTCCGGCAGCCGCCACGGCTGGTGGACCGCGCCGCCGTCCACGTCCGCGAGCTCCGGCACCCAGCGGCGTACGTACGTCCCCCTGGGGTCGAACCGCTTCGCCTGGGTGAGCGGGTTCAGCACCCGGTTGGGGCGGGTGTCCGTGCCGGTGCCCGCGGCCCACTGCCAGTTCAGCTGGTTGTTCGCCATGTCGCCGTCCACCAGCAGCCCGAGGAAGTGCCGGGCCCCGGTGCGCCAGTCCGCGTACAGCGTCTTCGTCAGGAAGCTCGCGACGAGCAGCCTGCCCCGGTTGTGCATCCAGCCCTCGTGGCGCAGTTGCCGCATCGCCGCGTCCACGACCGGATAGCCCGTGCGTCCCAGGCGCCACGCCTCGACCGCGGCCTCGGCGTCCTCGCCGGTGGACCACGTGTCGCCGCGGTCCCGGTAGTCGCTCCAGGAGGCGGCGGGCCGGGCGGCGAGGACCTGGTGGTGGAAGTCCCGCCAGGCCAGCTGCCGTACGAACGCCCCGGCGCCCGCACCCCCCTTGCGGGCCGCGCGGTGCACCAGTTCGGCCGGGGACAGGCAGCCGAAGTGCAGGTACGGGGAGAGCTTCGAGGTGGCGTCCCCCGCGAGGTCGTCGTGGAGTTCCTCGTAGGACTCGATGCCGTCGCGCAGCCAGGCGGTGAGCCGCTTGCGCGCCACGTCCTCGCCGCCCTCGGCGACACCGGGAGAGACACCGGGGACATCGGTGCGCCGAGGCAGCGGCTCGCTGTCCACGGGCGGTACGTCGAGGGACCTGGGTGCGCCGAGCGTCTCGCGTACGCCGGCCTCCTGCCAGCGCCGGAAGTACGGCGTGAAGACCGCGAAGTGGTCGCCGGAGGAGGGTGTGACGCGGCCCGGCGGGAGCGCCGTGACCACGGCGTCGTGCACGTGCAGCGCACACCGCTCGGCGGACAGGGCGTCGCGCAGCCGCTCCTCGCGGTCCAGCGCGTACCGGCTGACCCCGGCGGCGACGTGCACCTCGCCGGCGCCGCTCTCGTGGACGACGCGGCACACCTGCTCGACGAGTTCGCCCGTACGGATGACCAGCCGGCCGCCCCGCTCGCGCAGCCCGGCGTCCAGCGAGGTGAGGCAGTCGGCGAGGAAGGCCCGCCGGTTGGCCGCGTCGAACCCGGCGCGCCGGACGCCCTCGTCCCGGACGAACAGCGGGACCACCCGGTCGGCGGCCCGGAGCGCGGCCCGCAGCACGGGCTGGTCGTGGACGCGCAGGTCGGAGGTGAAGAGAACCACGGCAACGGTCATGGCCCGCATCCTGCCGGTGCCGGGCCGGAAGTCACCGCGGCACACGCGCGGCAGCAGCTCGGGCCGCGTTGCGACGGCGAGCTTGAGCGAGCGCGACATGTTCGCGATATATCTCGTATCTTGACGGCCTCCGGAGAATCGAGATATGTTCGGCCACGAGTATTTGAGAAGGAGTATGAGGGAACGCGAACCCGCTGCCGGGAGAGCGTGCCTCCGGCGCACTCCTTCGGCGGCGTTCGGGAAGGGGGACCGCGATGAGCGGCGGCAAGCGGCGCAGGCTGACGAATCCGCTGGCCCTGGCGGTGATGGGGTTGCTCGGCGAGCGGCCCATGCATCCCTACGAGATCGCCAGGACGCTGCGGCAGCGCGGCAAGGGAGAGAGCGTGAAGATCAACTACGGCTCGCTCTACACCGTGGTGCAGAACCTGGAGAAACATGGCCTCGTGGAGGCGACCGAGGTGCAGAGGGAGGGCAACAGGCCCGAGCGCACGCTCTACGGTCTGACCGGCGCGGGCCGCGAGGAGGTCGTCGAGTGGCTCTCCGACCTGGTGGCCGTTCCCGCCGAGGAGTTCCCGCTCTTCGAGACGGCACTGTCGCTGATCGGCTACCTCCCACCGGACGAGGCCGTCTCCCGGCTCCGCGACCGCATCACCGAACTCGACGTGGGGGCCGCCGCGACGCGCGGTGTGCTCGGCAAGCTCTACGAGACGCTGCCTCGGATCTTCCTGGTGGAGATCGAGTACAAGCTGCACATGGCCGAGGCGCAGGCCGCCTGGGTCCGCGGCTTCGTGCGCGAGATCGAGGAGGGGACGCTGAGCGGCCTCGACGGCTGGCGCACGCTGCGCGAGAGCGGCGAGGTGCCCGCCGAGTGGGCGGCGCTCTCCCGGCACGGTCCGGAAGGAGCCGCGAAGGCCGCGGCGAGCACCGATCACGGGCCCGGTCACAAGGGCCCCCGGGAGCCGGGACCCCGGCGCACCGGCTGACGCGGCGGCACACTGCCGGCCGGACAGAGCCGGACGCAGAAGGACGCCGAAGGACACAGCCGGAAGCAGCCCGTGCGGGCACGAGGAGAGGCACGGGAGGCGCAGGAGGCGCAGCAGGAAGAACAAGCAGCAGGAAGAACACACGAGCCCCGTTGAGGGGCATCGGGAAGAGGACCCGGCGGGCGCTGTTGCAGCAGCTCCCGCCGGGACTCCAACCCCGAACCGGATCCGCCGTGAGGCGCACCGGGCGATCGAGGTGCGGCACACCCAGGGTAGCCCGGCGCTCTTCGCGCGGTCCGGCCCGATCCCGTCCACCACCACGGACGGGGTCCGACCGAGAAGCCGTTCCCACAGGAGAGCTCTGCCATGACCACCGGCACGCATACCGGTACGACTCCACCCGCGCCCCCCGCGGCGCCCCGTCCGCCCGCCGTCCAGGCGCGCGACCTCGTCAAGACCTATCCGGGCTCCGTGACGGCGCTGGCCGGCCTGGCCATCACCGTCGAGTCCGGCAGTGTGCTCGGGCTCCTCGGGCCCAACGGCGCCGGCAAGTCCACCACCGTCAAGATCCTCACCACCTTGGCACGGCCGGACAGCGGCACGGCCGTCGTCGCGGGGCACGACGTGCTGCGCCACCCGGAGCGGGTGCGCCGCGCCATCGGCGTCGTCGCCCAGCGTTCGGGTGCCGACCCGGCCGCCACCGGCCGGGAGAACCTGCTCCTCCAAGGGCGTCTGTACGGGCTGCGGGGCGCCGAACTCACCCGCAGGGCTGATGCGTTGCTGGCCCGCTTCGGCCTCGCGGAGGCGGCGAAGCGGCTGGTGAAGGGGTACTCCGGCGGCATGCAGCGCCGGCTCGACGTCGCGCTGGGGCTGATCCACCGGCCCCAGGTGCTGTTCCTGGACGAGCCGACGACCGGCCTCGACCCCGAGTCGCGGACCGCCATGTGGGACGAGATCTCCCGGCTGGCGGCGGACGAGGGCCTGACGATCCTGCTCACCACGCACTACCTGGAGGAGGCCGACCGGCTCGCCGGGCGGATCGCCATCGTGGACCGGGGGCGCGTCGTCGTCGAGGGCACGCCGGACGAGCTGAAGGGCGAACTGCGCGGCGACGCCGTCCACCTGGAGCTGCGCGAGAGTGCCGAGCCCGGTGTGCTGCGCGCGGCGGTGGCCGGGCTGCCCGGCCTGCACGACGTGGCGGCCGGGGGCCGCCGGCTCAGCGTCCGGGCGGACGACGGCGCGGCCGCCGTGCCCCTGCTGCTCGCGGCGCTGGAGCGGGCCGGTGCGGCGGTGGCCGCCGCGACCGTGGCGAGACCCTCGCTCGACGACGTGTATCTGCGGTACGCGGGACGCCGCTTCGAGGACGCGCAGGCAGGGGCGGACGGCCCCGGTCGCACGGCCGACGGCACGGTCCCGGCCGCCGCGGGGGGTGCCCGATGAGCGCGCGCGCCCTCACCGACACCTGGTTCATGACGCGGCGTCAGCTCACCGCCACGGCACGGCAGCCGGTCTTCCTGTTCATCTCCCTGGTGCAGCCGGTGATCTGGCTGTTCCTGTTCGGCAACCTCTTCAAGAAGGTCGTCGAGCTCGGTGGCTTCGGCACCACCTCGTACCTGGACTACCTGATCCCCGGCATCGTGGTGATGAGCGCCCTGTCCTCCAGCATGTGGGCGGGCATGGGGATGCTGGAGGAGATCGAGCGCGGCACGCTCAACCGTTTCCTGTCCACGCCGGTCAGCCGTGGCGCCGTGCTCCACGGCAACGTCGTGCACAACGCGATCAGTACGGCCGTGCAGTCCCTGCTGATCGTGCTGCTCGGCCTCGCGGGCGGTGCCCGCTACCCGGGCGGAGCCGGCGGGATCGCCGTGCTCGTCGTCGCATCGGTCCTGCTCGGCACGGTCTTCGGCGCGCTGTCCAACGCGGTCGGCATGCTGGTGCGGCAGCGTGAGTCCATCATCGGCATCAACACGTTCCTGCTGCTGCCGCTGACGTTTCTCACCTCGGCGTTCATGGTGCCCGGTCAGATGCCGTCCTGGATGGCCCGCATCGCGACCTTCAACCCCGTCAACTGGGCGATGATCGCCGGCCGTTCAGCGATGTCAGCCGATCCGCACTGGGGCGACGTGCTGGGCAGGGGAGGGGCGTTGGCCGTGCTGACAGCGGTGGCCGTGGGGCTCTCGACGCTGACGTTCCGCTCCTACCAGAAGTCGGTGTGACCCGCCGGCCAGGACCGTCCGTATGAACCGGCCGGCGGGAAACCGCCGGTACGAGCCGACCGGCGGGACATGACCGGCGTCAACCCAGCGGTGTGAGCGCACCGGTGTCCGCGCCGGTGCGCTCACACCGCCGTGTCCCGCGGCGGTGTGAGCCGCGCCGGGCGGGTGGTGGGGTCAGGCCGGGGCCGGGCCTTCCTGCTCCTGCTCGACCTGGGCGTTCCACTCGCGCTTGACCGCGCGCCAGGCCTCGTCGCTGTGGCCGTGCCGCCAGTAGCCCGAGACCGACAGCCGCTCGCGCGGCACCTGCCGCTCCTGGCGCAGGTGCCGACGCAGCTCCTTGACGACACCGGCCTCGCCGTGGACGAACGCGTGCACGTCGCCGGCCGGGAAGTCCAACTCCCGCACCGCCGCGACCAGGGCCTCGCCGACCGGGCGCCCACCGCGGTGCAGCCAGGTCACCTCGACACCGGCGGGGCACGCGATCTTCTGTTCCTCGGCCGGGTCCGCGACCTCGACGAAGGCGTGCACCGGCACGTCGGAGGGGACCCGCTCCAGGGCGGCGGCGATGGCGGGCAGGGCGCTCTCGTCACCGGCGAGCAGATGCCAGTCGGCGTCCGGGTCCGGCGCGTACAGCCCGCCGGGGCCGAGGAAGCGCACCGTCTCACCGGGAACGGCCCGCGCGGCCCAGGGGCCCGCCAGCCCCTCGTCGCCGTGGACGACGAAGTCGAGAGTCATCTCCAGCGCGTCCGGGTCGAAGGCGCGCACCGTGTACGTCCGCGTCGTGGGCCACTGCTCGCGGGGGAACTCCTCGCGGATGCGCTCCATGTCGAACGGCTCGGGGTACCGGACGCCCGGCGCGGCGAAGATCACCTTCACGTAGTGGTCGGTGAACTCCCCGCACTGCAGGGAGGCCAGCCCCTCGCCGCCGATCACGATCCGCACCATGTGCGGGGTGATGCGCTCGGTGCGCACGACGCGCGCCTCACGGGCCGTCGGTGCCTTACGGCGCGGTTCCTCCGCCACGGCGAAACTCCCTGGTCGATATCGGCTTAGGCTTACCTAAGCTAACACCTCATCGGGCGAGGGTGGACAGGAGTCGCGTCAGCGACCCGCCGAGTCCCCACCGCTCGGCCAGGGCGTCCAGCGCGGCCGGGTCGCGGGGTCGCACGGGCAGCGCGGTGTCGACGTCGGGCAGCGGCACGTCCAAGGCGACGCGTACGACCTGCGGCGCGACGGCGATGTAGGGCCTTGCCTCGGCGAGGCGCTTGCGCTGGGAGGGGGTGAGCCTGGCGTGCGGGTCGTCGACCGCCGCCATGATCCCGGCGAGGTCGCCGAACGCGTCGAGCAGTTTCGCCGCGGTCTTCTCCCCGATGCCGGGCACGCCGGGCAGTCCGTCGCTCGGGTCGCCGCGCAGCAGCGCCAGGTCCACGTAACCCGCCCCGGACACCCCGTACTTCTCGCGCAGCGCCGCCTCGTCGGTCAGCTGGAGAGTGCCGACGCCCTTGACGGGGTACAGCACGCGCACCCCGCGCGCGTCGTCCACCAGCTGGTAGAGGTCCCGGTCGCCGGTGACGATGTCGACGGGGCCGGAGGCGCGCGCCGTGAACGTGCCGATCACGTCGTCCGCCTCGTAGCGGTCGACGCCGACGCGGGCGATGCCCAGCGCGTCCAGGACGGCCTCGATCACCGGTACCTGCGGCGAGAGGGTGTCGGGGATCTCCTCGTCGTCCGCCCCCTCGGTGTGCTCCTCGGCGACCCGGTGCGCCTTGTACGAGGGGATCAGGTCGACCCGCCACTGCGGGCGCCAGTCGGCGTCCATGCACGCGACGAGGGAGTCGGGGTGGTGGTCCTGGACGAGCCGGGAGATGAAGTCGAGCAGGCCGCGTACGGCGTTGACCGGGGTGCCGTCCGGGGCCCGTACGGAGTCGGGCACGCCGAAGTACGCGCGGAAGTACAGGGAGGCGGTGTCGAGGAGCATCAGGCGTCGCGTCACGTGGCAGATGATGCCGTAACCCCGTCGCGGGCGCAGACAGCCGCCGGCACGCGGCGGGTGGCGCGTCCCACGCATCCGAGATGTCCCGCGTGCAGCACCGACACGCCGAATTGAAGTGATGTAGATCACATAATTGTTTGGTCTGTATAAGTGCGGGCAGGCGCCGATGCGGAGCGGACCGCCCCCCGGCTTCCCCATGCCGGATGCGGGCGGGCAAGCGGGCAGACCCCGTGCCGCTCCACGGCTCGCCCGGCGGGGGTGGCGAGCCGTTTTCCGGTTCGACTCGTGAGGTTTATGTGTCCAGGCTGCAAGCCGAACACCTGTACAAGGTGTTCGGCAGACGACCAGATGAAGCTGTGACGAAGCTCCAGAGCGGTGCCGACCGTGAGGAGCTCCGCGCCGACGGGACGACGGCCGCCGTCATCGACGCATCCTTCACGGTCGAGCCGGGGCAGATCTTCGTGGTGATGGGCTTGTCGGGTTCCGGCAAGTCCACCCTGCTGCGGATGCTCAACGGACTGCTGGAACCGACCGCCGGCCGCGTCCTCTTCGACGGGGAGGACCTGACGGCCCTGTCCAAGGAGGGGCTCCGCGCCGTCCGGTCCAGCAAGATCAGCATGGTGTTCCAGCACTTCGCGCTCTTCCCGCACCGCAGCGTGCTGGAGAACGCCGCATACGGCCTGGAGGTCCAGGGCATGCCGCGCAAGCAGCGCGAGCAGCACGCCCGTGAGGCCCTGGAGATGACCGGCCTCGGCGGCTGGGAGAACTCCTGGCCCGACGAGCTTTCCGGCGGCATGCAGCAGCGCGTGGGCCTCGCCCGCGCCCTCGCCACGGACGCGGACCTGCTCCTCATGGACGAGTCCTTCAGCGCGCTCGACCCGCTGATCAGGCGCGACATGCAGGACCAGCTGCTGACGCTGCAGAAGCGGCTCAAGAAGACGATCGTCTTCATCACGCACGACCTCAACGAGGCCATGCGCCTCGGCGACCGCATCGCCGTGATGAGGGACGGCAGGATCGTCCAGCAGGGTTCCGGGCAGGACATCCTCGTCACCCCCGCCAACGACTACGTGGCGTCCTTCACCCAGGACGTCGACCGGTCGCGCGTGCTCACGGCCGGCGCGATCATGGCCGAACCCGAGACCGCGTACGGCAGCCGGACGGACTCCGGCAAGGAGCTCCGCACGGCCGAGGACGTCCTCGGCGCGGCGCCCGCCACCGTCACCGAGGACACGCCGATCATCGAGCTGTTCACGCCCTGCTCCACCAGCGCGGTGCCCGTCGCCGTCACCGGCGAGAACGGCCGGCTCGTGGGTGTCGTCCCGAGGGCGCGGCTGCTCGCCGTGCTCGGCGAGCCCATGACCCCGTCGGACGCAGCACCGGGGCCGGCCGCCGAGGGCGCCGCCACGGACAGCGACGCCACCACGGGCAAGGCGGTGGCCAGTGCCTAGGCTTCCCTTGGGCGACTGGGTGGACAGTGCGGTCAACTGGCTCCAGAACAACCTCGCCTGGCTGTTCGACGCCGTCTCCTGGCTCGTCAACCACCTCTACGACTGGATCTTCGACGTCCTGTCGGCTCCCCAGCCGCTGCTGCTCGCGGGCATCCTCGCCGTCATCGCCTGGTGGCTGCGGAGCCTGTCCGCCGGTGTGCTCGCCTTCATCGGCTTCGCACTGATCGACTCCATCGAGTTGTGGGACCACTCGATGCAGACGCTCTCGCTGGTCCTGGTGGCCACGGTCCTGACCCTGGTGATCGGGGTGCCACTGGGCATCTGGGCCGCCCGGTCCAAGACCGTCAGCTCGGTCTTCCGGCCGGTCCTCGACTTCATGCAGACCATGCCCGCCATGGTCTACCTGATCCCCGGCGTCATCTTCTTCGGCGTCGGCGTCGTGCCCGGCATCATCGCGACCATCGTGTTCGCGCTGCCGCCCGGCGTCCGCATGACCGAGCTGGGCATCCGGCAGGTCGACGAAGAACTGGTGGAGGCGGCCGACGCGTTCGGTACGCCGCCGCGCCAGACGCTGCTCCGCGTCCAGCTCCCGCTCGCCATGCAGACGATCATGGCCGGTGTCACGCAGAACGTGATGCTCGGACTGTCCATGGTGGTCATCGCTGGCATGGTCGGCGGTGGCGGCCTCGGTGGCGACGTCTTCCAGGCCATCGGCAACGTGAACATCGGCCTCGGCTTCGAGGCCGGCATCTCGATCGTCATCCTCGCCATCTACCTGGACCGGATGACCGGCGCGCTGGGCCAGCAGGTCTCGCCGCTCGGCCGGCGCACCCTCGCCAAGGCCCGTGAGATGGCCAGCGGCGTCACCGGCATGAAGCTCTGGAACCACCGGCCGCAGCCCGTCGTGGCGCTCGTCGGCGTGGTGGTCCTGGCACTGGCGGCCGGCGGCCTCGGCCTGTTCGGCGGCTCCACGTCCGACTCCACGTCCACCACGGCGGGCTCCGCCGAGAACGTGGGACACGGCAAGTCGGTGAGCATCGGCTACATCCCGTGGGACGAGGGCATCGCGTCCACGTACCTGTGGCAGGAGATGCTCCAGGAGCGCGGCTACAAGGTCAACGTCAAGCAGTACGACGCGGGCGCCCTCTACCAGGGCGAGGCCAACGGCCAGATCGACCTGCAGACCGACTCCTGGCTGCCCACCACGCACGCCGCGTACTGGAAGAAGTACGGCAGCAAGCTCGACGACATGGGCAAGTGGTACGACCAGACGTCGCTGGAGGTCTCGGTCCCCAGTTACGTCAAGGGCGTCAAGACCATGGCGGACCTCAAGGGGAAGGCCTCGGAGTTCGGCGGCCGGATCATCGGCATCGAGCCCAGCGCCGGCGAGATGGGCCTGCTCAAGACCAAGGTGCTCAAGGCGTACGGGCTAGACAAGGAGTACCAGGTCACCGACGGCTCCACGCCGAGCATGCTGTCCGAGCTCAAGCGCGACTACGCGCAGAAGAAGCCGGTCGCGGTCGTCCTGTGGTCGCCGCACTGGGCCTACAGCACGTACAAGCTCACCAAGCTCGCCGACCCCAAGAACGCCTGGGGCAAGGGCGACAGCATCCACATGCTCACCCGTAAGGGCTTCGCCCAGGACAACCCGGCCGTCGGGAACTGGCTGAAGAACTTCAAGATGAGCGAGAGCCAGCTCGGCAGCCTTGAGGCGCAGATCCAGAAGTCCGGTACGGGCCACGAGCTCGAAGCGGTCAAGACGTGGCTCAAGGCCAATCCGGGCCTCGTCGACAAGTGGGCTCCCGTACCCAAGAAGGACAAGTCGGTCCAGGCGGCCGTCGCCAAGGAGGCCGCCCGCCCGATCAACGTCGCGTGGTTCCCGTGGGACGAGGACGTCGCCGCCACCTACCTGTGGAAAGAGGTCCTCGCCAAGCGCGGCTACACGATGAACCTCAAGCAGTTCGACGTGGGACCGATGTACACCGCCCTGGCCAGGGGGCAGCTGGACGTCCAGTTCGACGGCTGGCTGCCGTACACGCAGAAGCCGTACTGGGACAAGTACCACAACGATCTGACCAAGATCGGCTACTGGTACGGGCCGACCTCGCTGGAGGTCGCGGTGCCCAGCTACGTCAAGGGCGTCAAGAGCTACTCCGACCTCAAGGGCAAGGGCAAGGAGTTCGGCAACCGGATCATCGGGATCGAGCCGGGCACCGAGGAGATGAACCTTCTCAAGAACAAGGTCCTGCCGACGTACGGCGTCGACAAGGAGTACAAGGTCGTCGACGGTTCGACGCCCGGCATGCTGTCCGAGCTCAAGCGTGACTACGCGCAGAAGAAGCCGGTCGCGGTCGTCCTGTGGTCGCCGCACTGGGCCTACAGCACGTACAAGCTCACCAAGCTCGCCGACCCGCAGAAGGCGTTCGGGACCGGCGACCAGCTGACGACGGTGGCCAGCAAGAAGTTCCCCCGGCAGTACCCGCAGCTGACCAAGTGGCTGAAGGACTTCAAGATGTCCGAGTCCGAGCTCGGCAGCCTGGAGAGCCAGATCAAGAAGGCCGGCACGGGGCACGAGGAGGACGCCGTCAAGGCGTGGATGAACAAGAACCCCGGCATCGTGGACAAGATGGCCCCGATGTAGCGGGAGCGGCCGGACCGGCGGGTCCGGGCGCGCGGCAGTACGGATCCGGCGGACCCCTCGGGGCCGCCGGATCCGCCGTCTCCCAGGAGCCCCGCGAGGCGCGACGGCCCCGGCGCGTACGGGGCCCCGGGGAACGCAGCGTCGGGGCCTGAGCACGACCTGTGACGGGCGTCACCCTTCGTCCGGTTCCCTATCGGCTCCGGAGGGACAAGTCTTGTCAGGGCGTCACCTCTGAGAAGATGGCGGTCCGGCCGGGAGGGAGCCCAGACATGGACGACAAGGAAGCGCTCAGGGTGGGCGCCGCCGTCCGCAGGCGGCGCAGGTCCCTGGGGCTGACGCTGGCGGCGGTCGCCGCCCGCAGCGGGCTCTCCGTACCGTTCCTCAGCCAGATCGAGAACGAGCGCGCCCGCCCCAGCACGCGTTCCCTGGAGCGGGTCGCCGACGCGCTGGAGACGACGCCGGCCGCGCTGCGCGCCGCCGCGGACTCCGCGCGCACCGTCGACGTCGTGCGGGGCGACGGCGACGCGGGCCCTCCCGCGCCCGGCGCCCGCCGGGTCGTGCGCGGCGGGCACCAGCTCGGTGCCAAGGAGTACACCGGCGAGCAGGACACCGGCCGCGAGTACCAGCACCGCAACGACGAGATCATGTACATCGCGGACGGTGCCGCCGAGGTCGAGGCCGAGGGCCGGGCCTACCGGCTGGAGCGCGGGGACACGCTCTACCTGTCCGGCGGTGTACGGCACCGCTGGCGCACCACCGAACCCGGCACGCGCATCCTGGTCGTCGCCGTCGCCGAACACATCGACGCGACCTTCGACCGGGACCGCTGAGCGGCCGCCCGTGATGGCCGCCCGAACGCACGCGAACCCCGGGCCGCGCGCCGTACGCCCCCGCGTCGTCTCCCTCGTCCCCTCGCTGACCGAGGCGCTCGCGGTGAGCGGCGCCGGGCTGCTCGTGGGGGCGACCGACTGGTGCGTGCGCCCCGCGGGCCTCGACGTCGCCCGGATCGGCGGCACCAAGAACCCCGATGTCGCCGCCGTCCTCGCACTGCGCCCCGATCTGGTGGTCGCCAACGAGGAGGAGAACCGCGCCGCCGACCTCGACGCCCTGCGGGCGGGCGGTGCGGAGGTGCTGGTCACCGAGGTCAGGACGCTGGAGCAGGCGTTCGCCGAACTGGACCGCGTCCTGGTGGACGGCTGCGGGCTCGCGGCACCGCCGCCCTGGCTCGCCCGGGCCCGGGCCGCCTGGGACGCCGTCCCCCCGCCGGGCGTCCCCCGGCGCGCGGTCGTCCCGGTGTGGCGCAGGCCCTGGATGGTGCTCGGCCGCGACACCTTCGCCGGGGACCTGCTCGCCCGCCTGGGGGTGTCCAACGTCTACGGGGACCACACCGAGCGCTACCCGCGCGTGCCGCTGGACGACCTGGTGGCCGCGGGCGCGGATCTCGTCGTACTGCCGGACGAGCCGTACCGGTTCACGGCCGACGACGGACCCGAGGCGTTCCCGGGGCTGCCGTCCGCCCTGGTCGACGGGCGCATGCTGACCTGGTACGGGCCGTCGCTGGTGGTGGCGCCCGACGCGCTGCGGGCGGCGTTGGGGGCCGGGTGCGGCTGACCGCCGGCGCGCCGGGCGTCGCCAGGGGCTGGGCGCGCCGGTGGGCAGGGCGTCCCGAGGGGTGAGGGCGCGGCAGGACCTGTTTCGCGCTGTGTCCGCCGCATCCGGCCCCTCGGCCGTGCTGTGTCAGCCGCGCCCGGCCCTCGACCGGCGGTGCGTCAACCGACCGGGTGTGACGGGTGGTCCGCGGCCGCGCGGACGAAGTCGGCCATCACGCGCGTGTCGTCCGCCATCTCGGGATGCCACTGCACACCGAGGACCCAGCGCCTGCCCGCCAGTTCGACCGCCTCGACCGTGCCGTCGGCGGCCACCGCGCACACCGTGAGGCCGTCGCCGAGCCGTTCCACCGACTGGTGGTGCTGGCTCGGCACGCCGAACTCCTCGGGTACGAGCGCCGCGTAGCGCGTGCCCGGCAGCGGGGTGACCGGGTGCGCGCCGAACTGCCCCGCGACCGTGCCGACATGGCCCTCGACGTGCTGCACGAGCGTGCCGCCGAGCGCCACGTTCAGCAACTGCAGACCCCGGCAGATGCCGAGCAGCGGTGTGTCCGCCGCGAGCGCCGCGTCGATCAGTGCCAGCTCCCACGCGTCGCGCTCCGGCGCGGGCGGCCCGGTGCGCGGGTGCCTCCGCGCCCCGTACCGCCCGGGTTCGACGTCGGGCCCGCCCGCGATCACCACGCCGTCGAGCCGCGCGAGGACCGCCGGCGCGGTGGCCGGGTCGCCGGGCGGGAGCATCACGGCGAGGCCCCCGGACCGCTGGACGAGCCCGGGGTAGCCGAGCGGCAGCAGGGCGGCGGGCATCCGCCAGGGGCCCCAGGCGGCCGAGTCCTCCCGGTAGGTGCTGATGCCGATCAGCGGTGTCATCTTGTCTCCTCGCCGGCCGCCCCGCGGCCAAAGGTCGTCATGGCTACCAAGCGGGCCCGGACGGCCCGCCCGCCCGCGGCGTCCCCGCCAGGAAGCCGCGCAGCAGCGCCGCCGTTCCCGCGCAGTGCTCCCGGGCGATCTCCCGGGCTGCCTCCGCGTCCCCTTCGAGGACCGCGCCGACCAGCGCGGTGTGCTGGACCTGGGAGTGTTCCAGGTTGCGCACCAGCAGCGGGATGCAGTCGAGGAGGTCGTTGACGCGCGAGCGTACCGCCGCGTACTGCGCCGTCAGGGTCGGCGTCCCGGCGAGTCGGGCGAGGGTGAGATGCAGCAGCGTGTCCCGCCTGCGGTAGTCGGCGAGCGGGGCGTCGCGGGTCGCGTCGAGGGCGGCGCGCAGCCGGCCGGCGCGCTCGCCCGACAGGCCCTCGGCCGCGCACAGCCCGGCCGCGCCGCTCTCCAGCACCTCCCGGAACCGCAGGACGTCCTCCAGGTCGGTGTCCGCCATCCGCCGCCGCAGCTCGTCGGTGCCCGCGCCGGGCGCGCGGGTGTCCGGGGCCGGCCTGGGGCGGACGAACGTGCCACCGTACCGTCCCCGCCTGCTCTCCACGAGCCCCTGGTCGGTCAGTACCCTCAGCACCTCGCGCAGGGTGACCCGGCTGACGCCGAGCCGCTCCGCGAGCTCACGCTCGGCGGGGAGCCGGCCGCCCGGCGGGACGAGGCCGAGCCGGACGACCTGGAGGATCTGCTCCAGGGCCTCCTCGAAGCCGTTGCCTGCCCGCACGGGCCGCACTACCGGGGCCAGCCCGTCCGCGCCGGCGGCGAAGGACGTGCCGGCGGACCCGCCCGCGCCGTCGCGGGAAGCCGCGCCCGCCACCGCTCGCGTGCGGGCGTTCGCGCCGGCGTTCGTGCGCGCCTGCGCTTCTGCTTTCGCGCGCCCGCCCACGTCCGGTTCCGCGCCGGTGTCACCGCCCTCCGCCACGCTGGCTCCCCTCTTCACAATCAAAGGTTCGAACCTATACCTTAAGGCTTCGGCTGACCGAAGGAGGAAGCACCCCGTGGCAGACCGCACACCCCCGCTCCCCACCGGCGAACTCGCCAGGCTCATCGGCACGGGCGAGGTGGACACCGTCGTCCTCGCCTTTCCCGACATGCAGGGCAGACTCCAGGGCAAGCGGTTCGCCGCGCCGTTCTTCCTCTCCGACGTCCTCGACCACGGAGCCGAGGGCTGCAACTACCTGCTCGCCGTCGACACCGAGATGAACACCGTCGACGGCTACGCGATGTCCTCCTGGGACCACGGCTACGGGGACTTCGCCCTGCGGCCCGACCCCTCCAGCCTGCGCCGCGTGCCCTGGCATCCCGGCACGGCACTGCTCATGGCAGACCTCGCCTGGAGCGACGGCTCGGCCGTCGTCGCCGCGCCCCGGCAGATCCTGCGCCGCCAGCTCGACCGCCTCGCGGAGCGCGGACTGAGCGCCCACGTCGGCACGGAACTCGAATTCATCGTCTTCAAGGACACCTACGAACAGGCCTGGGACGCCCGCTACCGGGGCCTGACCCCGGCCAACCAGTACAACATCGACTACTCCGTGCTCGGCACCGGCCGCATCGAACCGCTGCTGCGCCGCATCCGCAACGAGATGGCGGGCGCCGGCCTCACCGTCGAGTCGGCGAAGGGCGAATGCAACCCGGGCCAGCACGAGATCGCGTTCAAGTACGACGAGGCGCTGACCACCTGCGACCACCACGCCGTCTACAAGACCGGCGCCAAGGAGATCGCGGCGCAGGAGGGCGTCTCGCTGACGTTCATGGCCAAGTACGACGAGCGCGAGGGCAATTCGTGCCACATCCACCTCTCCCTGCGGGACCGGGACGGGCATCCGGTCATGGCGGACGAGGCGTCCGGGGGGATGTCCGCGCTCATGCGGCACTTCCTCGCGGGACAGCTCGCCGCGCTGCGGGACTTCGCCCTGCTGTACGCGCCCAACATCAACTCCTACAAGCGCTACCAGCCCGGTTCCTTCGCGCCCACGGCCGTCGCCTGGGGGCACGACAACCGCAGCTGCGCGCTGCGGGTCGTCGGCCACGGCGCCTCGCTGCGGTTCGAGAACCGGGTGCCGGGCGGTGACGTCAACCCCTACCTCGCGGTGGCGGGGCTGGTGGCCGCCGGGCTGTACGGCGTCGAGCACGAGCTGGAACTCCCCGACGCCTGCGCGGGCAACGCCTACGAGGGCGACTACGCGCGGGTGCCCGCGACGCTGCGCGAGGCCGCCGAGCGCTGGAGCGCCAGCGATATCGCGCGTGCCGCGTTCGGGGAGGAGGTCGTCGCCCACTACGCCAACATGGCGCGCGTCGAACTCGCCGCGTTCGACGCGGCCGTCACCGACTGGGAGCTGCGCCGCTCCTTCGAACGCCTCTAGGCGGTGCCCGTAGCCGCCGCCGTACCCCCGCGGCCCGCTGCCCGGGTCCGCGGGCCCGTCACACAAGGAGGACACCGCGCCCATGTCCCGGCACCACCACACCACCGGCGCGCCGGACGCCGCAGGACACCGCGTCCTCGACCCGGCCACCGGTGAGGTCTTCGCCACCGTCCCCGCCACCGGTCCCGCCGAGGTCGACGCGGCGGTGCGGCGCGCCGCCGCCGCCCAGCGCGGCTGGGCCGCCGCCGCGCCCGCCGACCGCGCCCGGCTGCTGCGCCGCTTCGCCGTCCTCGTGGACGAGCACGTGGAGGAGCTCGCCCGCCTGGAGGTGCGTCAGGCGGGCCACACCATCGGCAACGCCCGCTGGGAGGCGGGCAACTTCCGCGACCTCCTCGACTACGCGGCCGGGGGAGTGGAGCGCCTGACCGGCAGCCAGATCCCGGTCCCCGGGGGCGTCGACATCACCTTCCTCGAACCGCTCGGCGTGGTCGGTGTGATCGCACCCTGGAACTTCCCCATGCCCATCGCCGGCTGGGGCAGCGTGCCCGCGCTCGCGGCCGGCAACGCGGTCCTCCTCAAGCCCGCCGAGACCACCCCGCTCACCGCACTGCGCCTGGCCGAACTGGGCCTGGCGGCAGGCCTGCCCGAGTACCTCTTCCAGGTGCTGCCCGGTGCGGGGCCGGTCACCGGCGACGCGCTGGTGACGCATCCGGGCGTCGCGAAGATCGTCTTCACCGGGTCCGCCGCCGTCGGCACCTCCGTGATGGCGAAGTGCGCCGCCGCCGTGAAGCGGGTCACCCTGGAGCTCGGCGGCAAGAGCCCCAACATCGTCTTCGCCGACGCCGACCTCGAACGGGCCGCCGCGAGCGCCCCCATGGCCTTCCTGGACAACGCCGGCCAGGACTGCTGCGCCCGTACCCGCATCCTCGTGCAGCGCGACGTGTACGACCGTTTCCTCGACCTGCTGGCGCCCGCGATCGCCGCCGTCAGGGTCGGCGACCCGGCGGACGAGGACACCGACATGGGCCCGCTGATCTCCGCCGGGCAGCTGGAGCGCGTGCGCTCCTACGTCCCGGACACGGCACCCGGCATACGGGGCAGCGCCCCGCAGGGGCCGGGTTTCTGGTTCCCGCCGACCGTCCTGACGGATCTCGCTCCCGACGCGCCGGCCGCCACCGAGGAGGTCTTCGGGCCGGTGGCCGCCGTCCTGCCCTTCACGGACGAGGACGACGCGGTACGGCTCGCCAATGCCACGCCGTACGGCCTGTCCGGGTCGCTGTGGACACGGGACGTGGGCCGGGCGCTGCGCGTGTCGAAGGCCGTCGCGGCCGGGAACCTCTCCGTCAACTCCCACAGCAGCGTGCGCTACTGGACCCCCTTCGGCGGCTACAAGCGCTCCGGCCTGGGCCGCGAACTGGGCCCCGGCGCGCTCGCGGCCTTCACCGAGACCAAGAACGTCTTCATCAGCTCGGAGGACTGAAACCCATGACGAACATCCCGACCCCCGCCCCGGACGCGGGCGGCGCCGTCTCCGTCTGCCGCCGTCTCGTGGGCCGCACGGCCGTCGTCACCGGCGCCGGCAGCGGCATCGGCCTCGCCACCGTGCGCCGGCTCGCCTCCGAGGGCGCCCGCGTGGTCTGCGCCGACATCGATGAGGAAACGGGCAGGGCCGCCGCGGCCGAGGTGGACGGCCTGTTCGTACGGGTCGACGTCACCGACGCCGAACAGGTCGAGGCGCTGTTCGAGGCCGCGTACGACACGTACGGCAGTGTCGACGTCGCCTTCAACAACGCGGGCATCTCGCCGCCCGACGACGACTCGATCCTCGACACCGGTCTCGACGCGTGGCGGCGCGTCCAGGAGGTCAACCTGACGTCCGTCTACCTGTGCTGCAAGGCCGCCATCCCGTACATGCGCCGCCAGGGCCGGGGCTCCATCATCAACACGGCCTCCTTCGTGGCCCGGATGGGCGCCGCGACCTCGCAGATCTCCTACACCGCGTCCAAGGGGGGCGTGCTCGCCATGTCGCGGGAACTCGGCGTCCAGTTCGCCCGCGAGGGCATCCGGGTCAACGCGCTGTGCCCGGGGCCGGTCGACACCCCGCTGCTGCGTGAGCTGTTCGCGAAGGACCCGGAGCGGGCGGCGCGCAGGCTGGTGCACATCCCCCTCGGCCGGTTCGCGGAGGCCACGGAGATCGCCGCCGCCGTCGCGTTCCTCGCCAGCGACGACGCGTCGTTCGTGAACGCCTGCGACTTCCTCGTCGACGGCGGTATCTCCGGTGCGTACGTGACGCCGCTGTAGCCGGCGGCGCCGCGGTCCTGGCGGTGTCTCACGGCGCACCCCGGCCCGGGGCGCGCCGTGAGGAAGCCGGGGATCAGCGGACGCGTCCCACCCCGGCGTACCCGGAGTCCGCGCCCGGCAGCCCGGCGTCCGCCGGCTGCGGGGTGTCCTTGTACCAGCAGGGCACCAGACCCGGCTCCACGAGGTCGAGCCCGTCGAAGAACCGCAGGATCTCGGCGTGCGTACGGGGCCGCAGGTCGATGCCGGCGGCCCGGTACTCGTCCGTCCGGTCCTGCTCGGCGGTCAGCCGGTCCAGGCTGAGGTGGGAGAGGATCAGGCAACTGCCGGGCACGAGCGGTTCGAGCAGTCTGCGCACGATGCCGTACGGGTCCCGGCCGTCGGGCACGAAGTGCAGCAGCGCGATCAGGGAGAGGGCGATCGGCCGGTCGAAGTCCAGCGTCCCGCAGGCGCGTTCGAGGATGGCGTCGGGGTCGAGGACGTCCGCCTGGACGTAGTCGGTGCGGCCCTCGGGGGAACTGACCAGCAGCGCCTCTGCGTGCCGCAGCACGATCGGGTCGTTGTCGACGTAGACGACCCGGCACGCCGGATCCACGTCCTGCGCTATCTGGTGGAGGTTCGGTTCGGTGGGAATGCCGGTGCCCACGTCCAGGAACTGCCGGATGCCGTCGGCGGCCGTCCAGGCGATCACCCGGCGCATGAACGCCCTGTTGGCCGCTGCGCCGTTGCGCGCCTCGACCGGCAGCCGCTCGGCGACGGCCTGGTCGACGGGGTAGTTGTCCTTCCCGCCGAGCAGGTAGTCGTAGATGCGCGCGGGATGCGGCCTGCTGGTGTCGATCACGGGCCGGGGCGTGCCTGCTGTCATGGGTGGACCTCCTGAATGTCCGGCCGTCACCACCTCGCCGTACGGCCGCCGTAGGCACGGACCCTGCCACACCCGACCCGGCCGCGGCACCCGCGGCCCCCGGAACCCGAACCTCCGTCACCTCGCCGGAACAGCAGGTGAGTTGGCGAGAGCCCGATGCCGGGGCGCGCCCGCGGGACACTAGAGGAAGGTGAGCCCCTCGCCCCGGTACGTCGGCACCGTCGCGCTCACCCGGTCGCCCTCGACCAGGTGCAGCGCGGCGAACCGCTCGCACATCTCGCCCGCCTTCGCGTGCCGGAACCACACCGTGTCGCCGATCAGCAGATCGTCCGCGGCCGAGCCCAGTAGCGGCGTCTGCACCTCACCGGGGCCCTCCTGCGCGTCGTAGCGCAGCCCCTCCGGCAGGTACGGCACCGGCAGCCGGTCCTGGCCCGCGACGCCGGACGCCGGATAGCCGCCGCCCAGCACCGTCACCACGCCGACCCCCGGCCTGCGCACGACGGGCTGCCCGAACAGCGCGGCCGGACGCCCGGAGAACGACGTGTAGTTGTCGAACAGGCGCGGCTGGTAGAGCCCCGACCCCGCGGCGATCTCCGTCACCGCGTCCTCCGCCGCCGTGTGCTGCACGCTGCCCGTGCCGCCGCCGTTGACGAACTCCAGCTCCGGGGCCACCGCCCGCACCGCGCGTACCGCCTCCGCGCGCCGCCCCGCCAGCTCCCTGCGCGCCGCCGCCTGCATCAGCCGGATCGCGCGCGAGCGCAGCGGCCGGCCCGCCACCGTGTCGCCGACACCCGCCACATGGCCCTCGTACCCCATCAGGCCGACCAGCCGGAACCCCGGCCTGCGCGCCACCGACCGCGCCAGGTCCGCAAGTTGAGCCGGTTCGCTCAGCGGTGAGCGCAGCGGGCCGATCCGTACCCGGCCGCCGAACATCCGCAGCGAGGTGTCGAGTTCCAGGCAGACCCGGATCTCCTCCCGGCCGCCGTCGCGCGCCGCGTCGATCAGGTCCAGTTGCGCCGGATCGTCGACCATGACGGTGACCGAGCCCGCGAGCTTCGGATCGGCCGCGAGCTCCCCGTACGCCGAGCGGTCCGCCGACGGGTAGGCGAGCAGCACGTCGTCGAAACCCGCCCGCGCGAGCCACAGCGACTCCGGCAGGGTGAACGACATCAGGCCCGCGAAACCGTCCCGCGCGAGGACCCGCTCCAGCAGGGCCCGGCAGCGAACCGACTTGCTGGCCAACCGGATCGGCTTGCCGCCCGCGCGCCGGACGAGATCGTCGGCGTTCGCGTCGAATGCCTCCAGGTCCACGACGGCCAGCGGCGCTTCGAGATGCGCGGTGGCCCGGTCGTACCGGGCCCGGTCGGAGGCGAAGGGAGTCATGGGCCGAGCTTGCCAGAGCCGATTACCTGACGGTAGACGTGCGCGTGCCGCGCGTCGGGACGGCACCCGCAGCGTTGCCCGCGCGGGGTCCCGGTACTCCCGCGAGCCCGTAGAGTTACGTCCGGACTCCGGGCGAACGGGCGTGTCCCGTACGGTGATCCGCAACGCGGCCCGACGCGCGCCCGGCCGGGCAGGCACGGACTTCAGGGACCCGGAGGGGCGGATGAGCATCGAGGCGCAGGGCTCCGCCGTACCGCCGCCGCCCACGGCTCCGCCACGGCAGGCCGCTCGGCCGTCGGTCCCGCCGCCGTCGGTCCCGCCGGGACCCGGGACGCCGCCGAGATCATCCGTACCTCCCGTACCGCCACTGCCTCCGGTGCCGTACCAGGCGTCGGCAGCGCGGACCCCGGGCGCGGGGCCCTGGGCCGGCCCCGCGCGGACGGTGCCTCCGCTCCCGCCCCTGCCACCGGGACACGTCGCGGCGCCGGCACCGCCCGGCGCGCCCACCGCGACCTCCACCGCGCTCCGGCCCGGGCCGGGCAGCCGGCTCCCGCGCACGGCGGCGGTCGTCGCACTGTTCGTCCTCGGCCTCGGGCTCGTCGGCGGCGCGCTCGCCGGGAACTGGCTGCTCGACGACGACCCGGACGCCCCCACCGCGGTCAGCCGCTTCGACGCCGCGCGCGACCTGTGGCACAGCACGCCCGTCGACACACTCTTCCCGCCCGTCCTCGACGGCGTGGGAGCGGGACCCGACGGCGCCCGGCGCACCTGGACGCGGCTCGGCGTGGCCCCCGACAGCGGCTGCGCCGGCGCGCTCGATCCGGCCCTCGCCACCGCTCTGCGCTCGGTGGGCTGCCTGCGGGTGATACGGGCGACCTACCGGGACGCGACCTCCAGCGACATCACCACCGTCGGCCTCGTCTTCACCAAGGCCGACCCGGTGGCCATGACCACTCTGCGCACCGGCTTCGCCGACCGGCACCTCGCGGCGGACACCGCCCTCGTGCCCACCGCCTACGCCGTACCCGGCACCATCGCCGCGTCCTTCGGGGACCGGCAGCGCGCCAGTTGGAGCATCGACATCCTCACCCAGGCCCCGGTCGTCGTCTACGCCGTGAGCGGCTTCGCCGACGGGCGCACGGTCACCGCGCCGGAACCTGCCGCGTCGGCCACGGCCGCACACGCCACGAGTCCCGCCGCGCAGGCCGGACTCGGTTTCGAGGCCAGGGGCCTCGCCGACAGCGTCGAGCGCGGCATACGGACCCTGACCGCCGCGCGGCCGGCGGCCCACCGATGAGGCGCCGCGCGCCGGGTCCCGCCCGTGCCGGACACCGTCTGCGGCGTACCGCTGCGGTCCTCACCGCCGCGTCGTTCCTGCTGCTCGTGCCCGCGTCGCCGGCGAGCGCCGACGCCATACGCGACCAGCAGTGGGCGCTCGACCAACTCCACGCCCAGCAGGCGTGGCGCAGCAGCAAGGGCCACGGGATCACCGTCGCCGTCCTCGACACGGGCGTCGACGACACCCACCCCGACCTCACCGGACAGGTGCTCACCGGCAAGGACTTCATCGGTTTCGGCGCCCGGCGCGGCGACCGGTCCTGGGCCCGGCACGGCACGGCGATGGCGAGCATCATCGCGGGCCACGGTCACGGCCCGGGCGACAGTGACGGCGTGCTCGGCCTCGCGCCCCAGGCGAGGATCCTGCCCGTGCGGGTCATCCTGGAGGGCACCGACCCGGCCCGCGACCGCGCGCGCACCAGCCGGGGCGACGCGCTCGCCCTCGGCATCCGCTGGGCCGTCGACCACGGCGCCGACGTCATCAACCTCTCCCTCGGCGACGACAGCGCCTCCGCGCACCCCGAGCGCTCGGAGGACGAGGCCGTGCAGTACGCGCTGGCCAAGGGCGTGCCCGTGGTCGCCTCCGCCGGCAACGGCGGACAGAAGGGCGACCACATCTCCTACCCGGCCGCCTACCCGGGTGTGATCGCCGTCGCGGCCGTCGACAAGTACGGCACGCCCGCGGACTTCTCCACCCGCCGCTGGTACGCCGATGTCAGCGCCCCCGGCGTCGACGTGGTGATAGCGGACCCGGACCGCCACTACTACGAGGGCTGGGGCACCAGCGCCGCCGCCGCCTTCGTCTCCGGCACCGTCGCCCTCGTACGCTCCGCCTACCCGCACCTCACGCCCGCGCAGATCAAGAAACTGCTGGAGGACACCGCGCGGGACGCCCCCAAGGGCGGCCGCGACGACGCCACCGGCTACGGACTCGTCGACCCGGCCGCAGCCCTCGCCGACGCCGCCCGGCTCTCCCGCGCCGACGTGCGCGGCACCTCCGCCGGATACACCCGGCGCTACTTCGGCCAGGGGCCCACCCCGCCGCACCATCCCGACGGGCCACCGGCCTGGCCGGCCCCCGTCGCGGGCGGTGCGGGCGGCGTCCTGCTGGTCGCGGCGGGCGTCCTGTGGGTGTCCGGCAGACGGCAGCGGCGTCGGCAGGACGCCGTGCTCTAGCCAGCGGGCCGGACCGGTTTCCGGGGGCCGCGGTTCCGGGGCGTTCCCCGGGCCGGGAGCGCCCGGCGTGCTCCGCCGGGCAGGCCCTAAGCTCGTCGCGTGGCTCTCAAGAACATCCCCGACTCCGGTTTCGCGCACGACGACGGCACCGCCGCCCCCGAGCTCGCCGCGGCGCTCGCCGCCTGGTCGAACGACAGGAGCGCCGAGCCCCGCGTGCTCGCCGCACTCCAGGAGGCGCGGCTGCTGGTCCCGGTGGTCGCCGTCCTCGGCGAGGTCGAGGAGCCGGACACCGCCGGCCACGGCGCGGGCGCCGGGCTGCGCCGTGAGAAGACCAGCGACATGGCCGTGCCCACGCTCACCGTCGGCGACCGGCGGGCACTGCCCGCCTTCACCTCCACGGCGGCGCTCGCCGCGTGGGACCCGGCGGCACGCCCCGTCGCCGTGCCGCTGCACCAGGCGCTGCGGGCGGCGGCGCACGAGGGAGCGGACACCCTGGTGCTCGACCTCGCGGGCCCGGTGACCTACCAGCTGACCGGCCCCGCGTTGCGGGCGCTCGCCGAGGGGCGCGGCGACGCCGACCCGTTGAAGGACCCGGCCGTCACCGGTGCCGTACGGGAGGTCGTGGCGGCCGAGCCGGCCGTGGTCCGCGCCTATCTGGGGCCGGGCAGCGCCGACGGCCTGCTGGCCCTGGTGCTGGACGGGGACGCGGGCGCCGCCGCCCGCACGGTCGCGGGGGCGCTCGCGGCCCACGAGACGCTCAGGGCCCGCCTGGTGCGGGGTCTGGACGTGGCGCTGCTGCCGGCCGGGGCGATGCCGCCGGGGGAGCCCCTGTACGTACGCGGAGTACGCGGAGGGTGAGCGCCGGCCTCTGGCGGGGACGCGGCGCGTGAGCGTCCAGCGCGGTCGGCACGGCTCGCGGGGTGAGAGGCGCGCGGCGCGTCTCAGCCGTAGATCGGGCCCGTGTACTTCTCGCCGGGGCCCTGGCCCGGCTGGTCCTTGACGACGGATGCCTCGCGGAACGCCAGCTGGAGCGACTTGAGCCCGTCCCGCAGCGGTGACGCGTGGAACGAGCTGATCTCCGTCGCGCTCGCGTCCATCAGCCCGGCGAGCGAGTGGATCAGCTTGCGCGCCTCGTCGAGGTCCTTGTGCTCCTCGCCCTCCTCGGTCAGGCCGAGTTTCACGGCTGCCGCGCTCATCAGGTTGACCGCCACCGTGACGATCACCTCGACGGCGGGCACCTCCGCGATGTCGCGGGTCAGGGCGTCGTAGTCGGGCTGCTCGGGGGCAGCCTGACCGGCTGCGGGCGTCGCGTCACTCATGCCCCTTACCCTAGGGCTTCCGGGAAGCACCCCCCGCCGCGCAGCCGGTTCGCCGCTGCCTTCGCGGGGTGTTAACCTTGTGTGATGACCGGTCGGGTGCGCATGTACCCGGCCCACAAGTGGAGGCTCCGATCTCCCACCTGGCCGCCTTTCGAGGTGGCGGGTCACCGGTCAGGTGGTGCCCATCGTTCCGTACGGACGATGGAGCCGCCCGATGCGCCCCGTGTGGAACACGGCGGTGCTCCGGTATTCCTTGGAGCTCCTGCCTGTGTCCGTTCGGGGCATTTTTGATGTTCCGCCACGGTTGGTCAGTACAGACATGGTGATGCGGCTGTCTGCCAGACAGCCGGTCAGTCCTAACCGAGGAGGATCCATCAGCGCCGAGCCCCGCATCAACGACCGGATTCGTGTTCCCGAAGTACGACTCGTCGGTCCCAGTGGCGAGCAGGTCGGCATCGTGCCGCTTGCCAAGGCCCTGGAACTCGCGCAGGAGTACGACCTTGACCTCGTCGAGGTCGCGGCGACCGCGCGTCCGCCCGTGTGCAAGCTCATGGATTACGGAAAGTTCAAGTACGAGTCGGCCATGAAGGCCCGTGAAGCGCGCAAGAACCAGGCGCACACGGTCATCAAGGAGATGAAGCTCCGGCCGAAGATCGACCCGCACGACTACGACACCAAAAAGGGTCACGTGGTGCGGTTCCTCAAGCAGGGCGACAAGGTCAAGATCACGATCATGTTCCGCGGTCGTGAGCAGTCCAGGCCCGAACTGGGCTTCCGGCTGCTGCAGCGCCTCGCTTCGGACGTGGAGGACCTCGGTTTCATCGAGTCCAACCCGAAGCAGGACGGCCGCAACATGATCATGGTGCTCGGCCCGCACAAGAAGAAGACCGAGGCCATGGCCGAGGCCCGGGAGGCCCAGGCCGCCCGTAAGGCCGAGCGCCAGGGTGGTGGGCAGCTCACGGCTGACGCCGACGAGCACGCCGAGACGGCTGACGAGTCCACCGAGGTGGCCGAGGTGGCCGAGGAGTCCGCCGAGGCGTGAACCGCGGGCGCTCCACAGGACTGCCTCCGGTCCCGGGCCCGTCCCGGAACCCCATACCGAAGAAATGACGCCTCCGCGCGCCGGCACCCCGCCGGCCTGGAAGCGCCACTGACGAGGAGACACGGCGCATGCCGAAGAACAAGACACACAAGGGTGCCAGCAAGCGCTTCAAGGTCACCGGCTCCGGCAAGGTGCTGCGCGAGCGGGCCGGCAAGCGCCACCTGATGGAGCACAAGTCGTCGCGCGTGACGCGTCGTCTGAGCGGCAACGCCGAAATGGCCCCCGGGGACACCAAGAAGATCAAGAAGCTTCTCGGCCTGTGAGGT
This sequence comes from Streptomyces sp. NBC_01497, assembly GCF_036250695.1. Taxonomy (NCBI): domain Bacteria; kingdom Bacillati; phylum Actinomycetota; class Actinomycetes; order Kitasatosporales; family Streptomycetaceae; genus Streptomyces; species Streptomyces sp. NBC_01497. The sequence goes on from NZ_CP109427.1 coordinate 6,715,897, forward strand.
CCGGTCCCCGCATGCGGGGACCGCGAGCTCTACCCAAGGGGACCCACCACTTTCGGGTCGTGTGCACGGACCACGACCCCGCTACAAGGAGTTGAGACGTGGCACGCGTCAAGCGGGCGGTCAATGCCCACAAGAAGCGCCGGGCGATTCTGGAGCAGGCCAGCGGTTACCGCGGCCAGCGCTCGCGCCTGTACCGCAAGGCGAAGGAGCAGGTCACCCACTCCCTCGTCTACAACTACAACGACCGCAAGAAGCGCAAGGGCGACTTCCGTCAGCTGTGGATCCAGCGCATCAACGCCGCTGCCCGCGCCAACGGCATGACGTACAACCGCTTCATCCAGGGTCTGAAGGCCGCCAACGTCGAGGTGGACCGCAAGATCCTCGCGGAGCTCGCCGTCAACGACGCGAACGCGTTCGCCACGCTCGTCGAGGTCGCGCACAAGGCGCTGCCGAGCGACGTCAACGCGCCGAAGGCCGCCGCCTGACACCAGGCCGAGCCGGCGTTTGAACGGCTCACCGTCATCGGACCCGCAGGCCGTGCGCCTGCGGGTCCGGTGCGTTCCGCCCCCTTCCCGCCCGACGCCCCGACCGAGAAGTGAGACGCCGCCGCCCATGGCCGCCACCCCCGAGCTGATCTCCCCGCGTTCCGCGCGCGTCACAGCCGCGCGGCGGCTCGCGAAGCGCTCCTTCCGGGGCAAGGAGCGCAAGTTCCTCGCCGAGGGGCCCCAGGCCGTACGGGAGGCCGTCGCCCACCGCGCCGACGGGCGGCCCACGCTGCTGGAGCTGTTCCTCACCGCGGAGGCCGCCGAGCGCCACGGGGACCTGGTGGCCGCCGCCCTCGCGGGCGGCGCGCTCGTCCACCACGCGTCGGAGGAGGTCGTCGCCGATCTCGCGGACACCGTCACGCCGCAGGGGCTGCTCGGCGTGTGCCGGTTCCTCGACACGCCCTTCGAGGACGTCGTCGCCGCCCGGCCGCGCCTGGTCGCCGTACTGGCGCATGTACGCGACCCCGGCAACGCGGGCACGGTCCTGCGCTGCGCGGATGCCGCGGGCGCCGACGCCGTCGTGCTGACCGACGCGTCCGTCGACCCGTACAACCCCAAGGCGGTACGGGCCTCCGCCGGGTCCCTCTTCCACCTGCCCGTATCCGTCGGCGTCCCCGTCGAACGGGCCGTCGCCGAGCTGAGGGCCGCGGGCGTGCGGGTGCTGGCCGCCGACGGCGCGGGCGACGCCGACCTGGACGGGGAACTGGACGCGGGCACCATGGGCGTCCCCACCGCCTGGGTCTTCGGCAACGAGGCCTGGGGCCTGCCCGAGGAGACGCGCGCCCTCGCGGACGCCGTCGTGCGCGTGCCGATCCACGGCCGGGCGGAGAGCCTGAACCTCGCGACCGCCGCCGCGGTCTGCCTCTACTCCTCGGCGCGGGCCCAGCGGCGCGCGTAGACCCACCGGGGGCGGGCGCGCCGTTCCCGTGCGGGAGCGCGGCGGGGGAGCGGCGGGCGTATGCGGAGCGGCCGGGCCGGCCGCCGCGTGCGTGGAGCGCACCGTTCGTGGAGCGCACCGGTCCCGTCGCCGGATCACGGCGGTTCGCCACGAGGAGGGCCCCCGACCGGCCTGCCCGCCCGGGGAGCCGCGCCCTTACGCCCTCGGACACGCTCCGTGCAAGCACCTGCCGGAACCGCTTCGGCGCACGTCGGGCCCTAGTACTCTTGCGCCCTCAGCGCCCACGCGCTCAGCCGGGAGAAGGGGCTTTACGGGGATGACTGCCGGGACGCGCGGGGTGGACCCCGACGACCTGCCCGACGGACTGGTCGTCGCCGACGAGGACGGCCGGGTGGTGCGGTTCAACGCGGCCGCCGCACGCATCACCGGGCTGCCCGCCGACACCGCGCTCGGCCGGCCGCTCGACCAGGCACTGCCGCTGGAGGACCTCAAGGGCCGCCGCTGGTGGGCCCTGACCGACCCGTACGGCGGCCTCGCCATCCGGGGCGGCCAGCCCGAGCGCAACCTGCTGCTGCCGTGCGGCGACGAGGTGCTCGTGTCCGCCCGCTACGTCCGTACGCGGCCCACCGGGCCCGTCAGCCGCGTCGTCATCTGCATCCGGGGTACCGAGGCCCGGCGCCGCACCGAACTGAGCCACGCGGAGCTGATCGCGACCGTCGCGCACGAACTGCGCTCGCCGCTGACCTCCGTCAAAGGGTTCACGGCGACCCTGCTCGCGAAGTGGGAGCGGTTCACCGACGACCAGAAGCGGCTGATGCTGGAGACCGTCGACGCGGACGCCGACCGGGTCACCCGGCTGATCGCGGAACTCCTCGACATCTCCCGGATCGACTCGGGCCGGCTGGAGGTGCGCCGCCAGCCCGTCGACATCGCGGCGGCCGTGGGGCGCCACGTCCAGGCGTACACGGCGGCCGGGCAGCCGCCGGACCGTTTCCTCGTCCGGATACAGCAGCCGCTGCCCGGTCTGTGGGCCGATCCCGACAAGATCGACCAGGTACTCGGCAACCTGCTCGAAAACGCGGTGCGCCACGGCGAGGGAACTGTCACGATCGAGGTGGCGCCCGCCGAGATCCGCTCCGGCGGTGACGGAGGCGGCGCCCCGGGCGCCCCGGGCGGGGGCGCCACCGACGGCACGAGCACCGAGAAGGGGACGGCGGTCACCGTGTGCGACGAGGGCCCCGGCATCCCCGAGGAGTCGATGAGCCGCGTCTTCACCCGTTTCTGGCGGGGCAGCAAACGCGGCGGCACCGGGCTCGGGCTCTACATCGTCAAGGGCATCGTCGAGGCCCACGGCGGGACGATCACCGTCGGAAGAGGGCCCGGCGGCGGCGCCGAGTTCCGATTTATCCTGCCCGTGGGGACGCCGGCCTTCATGGCCTGAGCGGCCCACGGGCTCCCTCACCTTCACCGGACCTTTAGACTCGACCTTTGGCGCCTTCGCGCCGTCTGCGATCGGGAGCGATCGAGCGGTCGGCAGGGTCGTTCGGGCATGGTCGTTTCGCCAGCCAATCGGAAGTACGGGAAGAGATGTCGGCACCCAACAAGTCCTACGACCCAGTCGAGGTCGAGGCACTGAAACCGCAAGAGATCGAGCGCATGCGGGACGAGGCGCTGGCCGCCTTCGCCGCCGCGGGCGACCTCGACGCGCTCACCCACGCGAAGAGCGCCCACACCTCGGGCACCTCGCCGCTCGCCCTCGCCAACCGCGAGATCGGCGCGCTCCCCCCGCAGGCCAAGGCCGAGGCGGGCAAGCGGGTCGGGCAGGCGCGCGGCGCCGTCAACAAGGCGCTCGCCGCCCGCCAGGTGGAGCTGGAGGCCGAGCGTGACGCGCGCGTCCTGGTCGAGGAGGCGGTGGACGTCACCCTCCCCTACGACCGGGTGCCCGCGGGTGCCCGCCACCCGCTGACCACCTTCATGGAGCGGGTCGCGGACGTCTTCGTCGCGATGGGTTACGAGGTCGCGGAGGGCCCCGAGGTCGAGGCCGAGTGGTTCAACTTCGACGCCCTGAACTTCCTGCCCGACCACCCCGCGCGCCAGATGCAGGACACGTTCTTCGTCCGGAGCAGCCAGGACGCCACGGGCCCGGTGGACAGCGCCGTCGAGGGCGAGTCCGGTGTGGTGCTGCGCACCCACACCTCCCCGGTCCAGGCCCGGACGCTGCTGGAGCGCAAGCCGCCCGTGTACGTGGTCTGCCCGGGCCGCGTCTACCGCACGGACGAGCTCGACGCCACGCACACCCCGGTCTTCCACCAGATCGAGCTGCTCGCCGTGGACGAGGGCCTGACCATGGCGGACCTCAAGGGCACCCTCGACCACATGGTCCAGGCGCTGTTCGGGGCGGACCTCAGGACCCGGCTGCGGCCGAACTACTTCCCGTTCACCGAGCCGTCCGCCGAGATGGACATGGTCTGCTACGTCTGCCGCGGCGCGTCCGTCGGCAACCCCGACCGGCCCTGCCGCACCTGCGGCAGCGAGGGCTGGATCGAGCTCGGCGGCTGCGGCATGGTCAACCCGCACGTGCTGACCGCCTGCGGTGTGGACCCGCGCAAGTACAGCGGGTTCGCCTTCGGCTTCGGCATCGAGCGGATGCTCATGTTCCGCCACAACATCGAAGACATGCGAGACATGGTCGAGGGTGACGTCCGGTTCACCCGGCCCTTCGGGATGGAGATCTGATGCGGGTCCCGCTTTCCTGGCTGCGGGAGTACGTCGAGCTCCCCGCCACCGAGACCGGCCGTGACGTGCAGGCGAGACTGGTGTCCGCGGGCCTTGAGGTCGAGACCGTCGAACAGCTCGGCGCGGGCCTCAAGGGACCCCTCGTCGTCGGCCAGGTCCGCACCATCGAGGAGCTGGAGGGCTTCAAGAAGCCCATCCGCTTCTGCACCGTCGACGTCGGGACCGCCAACGGCACCGGCGAGCTCCAGGAGATCGTCTGCGGCGCCCGCAACTTCGCGGTGGGCGACAAGGTCGTCGTGGTGCTCCCCGGCGCCGTGCTGCCCGGCGGCTTCGAGATCGCCGCGCGCACGACGTACGGCAAGGTCTCCCACGGCATGATCTGCTCCTCCGACGAGCTCGGCATGGGCGACGACAGCACGCACGGCGTCATCGTGCTGCCGCCGGAGTACGAGGCCGGCACCGACGCGATCGCGCTGCTCGAACTCGTCGACGAGGTCCTCGACATCGCCGTCACGCCCGACCGCGGTTACTGCCTGTCGATGCGCGGCATCGCGCGCGAGATGGCCATCTCCTACGGGCTCGCGCTGCGCGACCCCGCGCTGATCGACGTACCCGCGCCCAACTCGTACGGCTACCCGGCCAAGGTCGCCGACCCGATCGGCTGCGATCGGCTCACCCTGCGCACGGTCACCGGGCTGCAGCCCGAGGCGCGCTCGCCGATCTGGCTCCAGCGCCGGCTGCAGAAGGCCGGCATGCGGTCGATCTCGCTGGCCGTGGACGTGACCAACTACGTGATGCTGGAGCTCGGGCAGCCCCTGCACGCGTACGACCGCACCCGGCTCGAAGGCCCCGTCGGGGTGCGTCGCGCCGAGCCGGGCGAGAAGCTCACCACCCTCGACGACGTGGAGCGCGTCCTCGACGCGCAGGACCTCGTCATCACCGACGACCGGGGGCCCATCGGCCTCGCCGGCGTCATGGGCGGCGCGCACACCGAGATCGCCGACACCGTCACCGACGCGGGGACCGGCGAGAGCACCGGCACCACCGAGGTCGTCATCGAGGCCGCGCACTTCGACCCGATCTCCATCGCCCGCACCGCCCGGCGCCACCGGCTGCCCTCCGAGGCGTCCCGGCGCTTCGAGCGCGGCGTCGACCCGCTGGCGGGCCCGGCCGCGGCCCAGCGCACCGTCGACCTGCTGGTGCTGCTCGCGGGCGGCTCGGCGGAGGCCGGTGTCACGGAGATCATCGCGCCGTCGGCGCCGCACTCCATCGCCATGCCGGCCGACCACTGCGACCGCGTCGCGGGCGTCGCGTACGGCCGGGAGACGGTCGTGCGGCGGCTCCAGCAGATCGGCTGCGACGTGTACGGCCAGGACGAGCTGATCGTCACCGTGCCGTCCTGGCGCCCCGACCTGCGCGAACCCAACGACCTCGCCGAAGAGGTCATCCGGCTGGAGGGCTACGAGAACCTGCCCTCCACACTGCCCACACCGCCCTCGGGCCGCGGCCTGACCGAGCGGCAGCGGCTGCACCGCCGGGTGGGCCGCGCGCTGGCCGGCGCCGGATACGTCGAGGTGCTCAACTACCCGTTCCTCGGGCAGGCCGTCCTCGACCAGCTGGGCATCCCCGCGGGCGACGCCCGCCGCCGTACGGTCACCCTCGTCAACCCGCTGTCCGACGAGGAGCCGTCGCTGCGCACCACGCTGCTGCCGGGCCTCCTGGGCGCGCTGCGCCGCAACCACGGGCGCGGCTCGCACGACCTGGCGCTGTTCGAGACGGGCCTGGTGTTCCTGCCCACCGGTGAGGAGCACGTACCGCCTCGGCTGCCCGTCGACCACCGGCCGACCGAGGAGCAGATCGCCTCGCTCGACGCGGCACTGCCGCACCAGCCGCGCCGCGCGGCGGTCGTCCTCGCGGGCGCCCGCGAGCAGGCCGGCTGGTGGGGCGAGGGCCGTCCCTCCTCCTGGGCCGACGCGGTCGAGGCGGCACGCGGTGTCGCCGGTGAGGCGGGGGTCGAACTCGTCGTGCGGGCCGGCCAGTACGAGCCGTGGCACCCGGGCCGGTGCGCGGCGCTGTTCGCGACCGTCGACGGCACCGAGACCCTGGTCGGCCACGCGGGCGAGCTGCACCCGCGCGCCGTCAAGGCGCTCGGCCTGCCCGAGCGCACCTGCGCGGCCGAGGTCGACCTCGACCTGATCGAGCGGGCCGGTGAGGGGGGCCTCACGGCGCCTCGCATCTCGACGTTCCCCGTCGCCACCCAGGACGTCGCGCTCGTCGTCGCCGCGGGTGTGCCCGCGGCGGACGTGGAGCTGGCGCTGCGTGAGGGTGCGGGCGGACTGCTCGAATCCGTGCGGCTGTTCGACGTCTTCGAAGGCGATCAGGTCGGCGCCGGCCACAAGTCGCTCGCGTACGCGCTGCGTTTTCGCGCGGGTGACCGCACGCTGACGGTCGAGGAGGCGACGGCGGCGCGCGACGCGGCCGTGGCGCTCGCCGCCGAGCGCACGGGAGCGGTGCTGCGAGGCGCGTGACCCGTGGCCCGGACAACGGGCCGAACCCGCCCGAGGGGCGCATCCGGAGCGATCCGGCTGCGCCCCTCGGGCGTTCGCGCGCGCGGAGCCCGGTGGAAGGGGTGCTGGGCCGGCCGACGTCGTCCGCCCCGCCGAGGAGTGTCGGGCAGGACGGCAGGGCGAACGACGCGGGATCGGGCCGCCCACTGTTGAGGGGGGAGCCGGCGGCCCGGCCGCCTCTTGCGAGGGGACACCAGTCAACCGCGGCGCTCGCCGGCCGGGCAGAGCGCACACCTTTCGATTGGGGACTTTCCGTTCACACCCCGTGCGCGCGGCTGTTCACTAGGCTGAACGGGCCGAGCCACCGGAGGGGATATGCAGCCCAACACTCTGCTGGACGCGCTGCTGGAGGAGGCGGGGATCTCCCACGCGGGCTTCGCCGTGCGGGTCAACCACGCGGGCCGGGCCAGGGGCGTCACCCTGCGGTACGACCACACGGCCGTCTCCCGCTGGCTGCGCGGCCAGCGGCCGCGCGGCCAGGTGCCCGACCTGATGTGCGGCATCCTCACCGACCGGCTGCGACGCCAGGTGACCCTCGACGACATCGGCTTCGGCGCCGGGGGCGGCCAGAGCGCGACGGGCACCACGACGTCGCTCGCCGGGTTCGTGGAGCGGGCCACCGCGCTGTGGCGCGGCGACGAGCAGCGCAAGCCGGCCGCCGTGGACGCGCCGGCCGTGACGGGGACACCGGCCGTGATGCCCGTATGGGAGTGGGAGAACCCACCGGACGACGCGGATGTGTCCCGGGAGGGGCCGGCGCGGGTGCTGCCCGCGGACATCGAGACGCTGCGCTCCGCGAGGGCACACTACGAACTGATGTACCGCAAGGCGGGCGGCGTCGCCACGCACGCCCGGATCGTCCGCTTCCTCAACGCGCAGACCGCGCCGCTGCTGCGCGGGAGTTACGGGGACACGCTCGGCCGGGGGCTGCACCGGGCGACCGGCGGACTCGTGGCCGTCGCCGGCATCTGCGCCTACGACTCGAACGCGCAGGGCCTCGCCCAGCGCTACTTCCATCAGGCGCTTCGGCTCGCGAAGGCGAGCGGCGACCGCGCGCTGGGCGGGTACGTGATCGCGCTGCTCGTCAACCAGTCGCTGTACCTGGGCGAGTCACGGCAGGCGGTCGCCTTCGCGGAGGCGGCGCTGCGCACGGCCGGCGCCACTATCAGCCCGGCGCTCGCCACGGACCTGTACGCGATGCAGGCCAAGGCGTACGCGCAACTCGGCGACAGCGTGAGCGCGCGGGACCGGATCCGCTGCGCGGAACGCGCCGCCGAGCGCATCAGACCCGGTCAGGAGCCCGACGAGACCGGCTATGTGCAGCCGGGTCTGCTCAACGTCCAGGTCGCGGAGGCCCTGTTGCGTCTCGGGGACCTGCCCGGCGCGCGGATGCACGCGGCGGCGGCCGTGAGTTCCCCGGCGCACGACCGGGGCCGCGTGCACCGGCTCGCGATCCTCAGCACGGTCGAACTGAGCCAGGGTGAGCCCGACCGGGCGGCGCGCACCGCGGCCGAGATGGCGGAGCGGGCGCGGGGGATGGAGTCGCAGCGGCTGCGGGACCGGCTGCGGGCGGTGCGCGACGACCTCGCCGCGAGTGGTTCGATGGACGCGGCGGTCGCGGCGGGCCTGATCGACGGCGCGCTCCGCGTGCCCCTCTAGATGCGCCTGTGACAGGGGTCGTCCCAGCGGGATAGTGCCACCGGATCGAACGAAGGGTGGCAGCAACGTGCAGTGGACGAAGCTGAGCGAAAAGAATGTGTACGGAAATCGCTGGTTCCAGGTCAATCTCGCCGATGTCGAACTGCCGGACGGCCGGCGGCTCGACCACTTCCTGATCCGCCAGCGCCCGGTCTCGGTGGCGACGGCCGTCAACGCCGACGACGAGGTGCTGATGATCTGGCGGCACCGCTTCATCACCGACAGCTGGGGCTGGGAACTGCCCGCGGGCGTCGTCGAGGACGGCGAGAGCCCGGAGGCGGCGGCCGCCCGGGAGATGGAGGAGGAGACCGGCTGGCGGCCCGGCCCGCTGCGGCACCTGCTCACGGTCGAACCCTCCAACGGCCTCTCGGACGCGCGGCACCACCTCTACTGGTCGCGTGAGGCGACCTGGATCGGCCATCCCGAGGACGACTTCGAATCGACGCGCCGGTCCTGGGTGCCGCTCGCGCGGGTGCCCGCGCTGATCGCGGAGGGGCGGGTCCCGGCGGCCAACATGGCGGCGGGCCTGCTGATGCTGCACCACTTACGGCGGGGGTGAGGCCCGGTCACGGCGGGGAGGGGACCCGGTGCGGGCGCGGCGAGGGCGCGGTGCGGGCGGGGCGAGGCCGCGGTTCCGGCGGGCCGGCCACGGGTTCTGCCGGGTGTGTGAGGGGCGTGCGCGTCATCCATAAGTCTCCCTTGGAGACAGTGAAAGGGACTTGACTGGTCGATCATCGGTTGATGTGCTCGGCATCGCACATCCGGCCCCTGGGCGGGACCGACTCCGAGGGCGAGGACGCACCATGCCGACCGCGCAGCCAGACCAGCGGGCCACCGGCCGCGAAGAACCTCCCGGAGCCGGCCGCCTCGGGAGGTTCTTCACCGTCGTGGACCGGATCGGCCGCCGGATACCGCACCCGTTCCTCCTCTTCCTGTACCTGCTGATCGCGCTCGCCGTCGCCTCCGCGATCCTCGCCTCCCTGCACGCCACGGCGCAGGTGCCCGGCACCGGCAAGGCCGAACCGGTGCGCAGCGTCCTGTCGGTGGCGGGCCTGACGAACCTGCTGGACACGCTCGTCCCCAACTTCATCGGGTTCCCGCCGCTCGGGGTCGTCCTCGCGGTGCTGCTGGGCGTGGGCGTCGCGGAGCGCGCCGGATTCCTGACCACGGTGGTCTCGGTGGTCCTGACGAAGGTGCCGCGCGGCGTCATGCCGTACGCCGTCACGTACATCGCCGCGCAGGGGCATGTGATGGGCGACGCGTCGATGGTGATCCTGCCGCCGCTCGCCGCGCTCGCCTTTCGCGCCGTGGGGCGCCATCCCATCGCGGGCATGATCGGCTGCTTCGCGTCCACCTCCGTCGGCTACGCGTCGGGTGTGCTGATCGGCGCGCTCGACGCGAACCTGTCCACGATCACCGCGTCCGTGGTACCGCACGGTCTCGACGTCAGCACGTCGGTCGTCATGAACTACTTCTTCCAGGCGGCGGCCGGCCTGGTGCTTCCGCTGCTGACCGGGTTCATCCTGGCCCGCTGGGTCGAACCCACGCTCCCGGAACTCCCCGGGGCCGAGGCCGCTGTTCCGGCGGCGCGAACGGCCGGCGCGCGTGGCCCTGCCGGGGCGGCGGGCACAGCCGGAGGTTCGGTCACCGGACACGCGCCCGGCCTCGCGCACGCGGCGGCCACCGGAGGCCCGTCGGACCCGGTGCCCGCCGCGACGCCCGAGGAGCGGCGCGGACTCGGCGTGGCCGTCATCGCGCTGGCCGTGTTCCTGGCGCTCACCTTCTGCTGCTGGCTGATCCCCGGCGGGCCGCTCCAGGGCCCTGGCGGAGCGCTGGTCAAGTCACCGTTCTTCGACGGCGTCGTGCCGCTCGTCATGCTCTCGTTCCTGGTCTGCGGCATCGCGTACGGCATCCCCGCCGGGACGATCCGGCGGCCGGCCGACGTACCGAGGATGATGGGCGAGGCCCTCCAGTCCATGCTCGGCTACATCGTCATCGCCTTCACGGCCGGACAGTTCATCGCGATGTTCGACTGGAGCCACCTCGGCGACTACCTCGCGGTGCGGGGCGCGGACGGCCTGCGCTCGGCCCATGTGACGGGATTCTGGGCGCTGTTGCTGATGATGGTGTTCAGCGGCCTGCTCTCGCTCGTCATCTTCTCGGGCGCCTCGCTGTGGACGGTGCTCGCGCCGGTCCTCGTACCGATCTTCGTGGGGCTCGGCTTCCATCCCGGCGTCGCGCAGGCCGCGTACCGGGTGGGGGACTCGGTGACGCATCCCGTCTCGCCGCTCAACCCCTACGTGTACATGCTGGAACTCTCGGCCCGGAAGTACGACCCGGGCTTCACGCTGGGCAGCCTCTTCGCGCGGCTCAGCCTGTTCGTCGTCCCGGTCGCCGTGCTGTGGGCGGGCATCTTCGCGGTGTTCTACTTCGCGGGCATCCCGTTCGGACCCGGCACACCGACCCGCCTGTAGGCACCCCCTCCCGGCCACCGACCCGCTGCGAAAGGCACGACCATGCACGACGACCACGACGCGAAGGCCCCGCGACCGCTCACGAGCACGGCCGTGCGCTGGCGGCGCGACCTGCACCGCCACCCCGAGGTCGGCTTCACGGAGTTCCGCACGGCGAGCCGCGTCGCGGGCGCGCTCGCCGACCTCGGCTGGGAGATACGCACGGGCACCGACGCCCTCTCGCCCGGCGACCGGCTCGGCGTACCGGCGGACGCGGAAGTGGACGCCGCCTACCGGCGGGCCGCCGCCTCGGGCGGCGACCAGCGGTTCCTGCCGGCCATGGAGGGCGGGAACACCGCCGTCGTCGCGACCTGGCGGGCGGCCGCGCCCGGCCCCGCGCTCGGGCTGCGCGCCGACCTGGACGCCCTGCCCATCAGGGAGTCGGCAGACGAGGGACACCGCCCCGCGCGCGAGGGGTTCAGGTCCGTGTACGAGGGCGTGATGCACGCGTGCGGCCACGACGGGCACATCGCCATGGCCGTCGAACTCGCCGAGCGGCTGGCGGCCGACCCCCCGCCGGCGGGCTCCGTGACGCTGCTCCTGCAGCCCGCCGAGGAAGGCGGCCGGGGGGCGCGCGCCATGGTGCCCGCGGGCGTCGCCGACGACATCGACGTGCTGATCGCGCCGCACCTCGGCCTCAACCTGCCCACCGGCACCATCGCGTCATCCCTCGACGGGCTGCTCGCCAACTCCAAACTGCGCGCCGTCTTCCACGGCGTGGCCTCGCACGCCTCGCTCGCCCCGCACGAGGGCCGCAGCGCCCTGCTCGGCGCCGCGGCCGCCACCCTCGCCGTGCACGGCATGCCCCGCTTCCCGGGCCACGAGACACGCGTGGCGGTCGGCCGGATCAGCGGCGGCACCTCAAGCAACATCGTGCCGGACCGCGCCGAGATGCTCCTGGAGACGCGGGCAGACGAGGGCGCCGTCAACGAGGACCTTCAGGCCCGGGTCCGCACGGCACTGCGCGGAGCCGCCGAGACGTACGGGCTGGCGGTGGACATCGAGCTGATCGGCGGCGTCACCACGGCCCGCGCCGACCGCCCCGCCGTCGCCCTGGTCGAGGCGGCCGCGGCGGCCGAGGGGCTGCGCGTGGTGCGGGCCCGCGCGGAGGACGGCGTGGCGAGCGACGACGCGACCGCGTTCATGCGCCGCGTCCAGGAACGCGGCGGCGTCGCCTCGTACATCGGCATCGGCTCGACCCTCGCCGCCCCACACCACACCCCGTCCTTCGACCTCGACGAGGCGGCGCTGCCGCTCGGTGTCGCCCTGCTGGAATCCCTGGTACGGCGGACGCTGGCAGGGGAGTAGAACCGGGGCCGGGCTTTCGTACGAGGCGTCGGACTCCACAGCTCACTGTTCGCCGCCACGCGGCGGAGCGGACGACCGGGCGATCGGCTCCGCAGCGTCCGGAGCGCGATGTCACGCGGGCGGTGGCGGGTCCGCGGTCGTGCTCAGGCCGCCCAGGAGCATGTCGAGGCCGGTGATGAACTGGTCGCGGTCGTCGTGGTCGCGCAGGTCCTTGGCCGCGCGCACCAGGAAGGGGTGGTCGGCGGGGTCGAGTTCTGACCAGCGCTCGGCGGTGTGCAGGAGAAAGGCGTCGCGGCTGGTGGCCGCGTCGAGGTCGGTGTGCGGGGCGACGATCTGGGCGCTGACGCCGGTGACGTAGTAGGAGATCGCGGTGGAGACCGCGAAATGCCGTTCGGGGGGCACCCGGGTCCCCACGACCAGCGTGCCGATGCGGTCGAGCAGGCGCAGCGCGTTCTCCAGCGTCGCCGGCGCGTTGACGTGGGACGCGGCCCACGGGTGCCGGACAAGGGCGTCGAAGACGGCGACGGCGAGCGCGCGCAGTCCGGGGACCGCGCCGTCCTGAGGGCGCGGGTCCGCGGCGAGAGCGTCGCCGAGCACCTGATCGGCGGCAAGTGCGACGAGTTCGTCCTTGTTCGACACGTACCAGTACAGCGCGCCGGGGCCGGTGTTCAGCGCCTTGGCCAGCAGCCGGAAGGTGAGTCCCCGCTCGCCGTGCTCGTCCAGCAGTTCGACGGCCGCGCCGACGATCATCTCTCGCGACAGCGCGCCGGCGCGCCCCCCGGTGGGCGCTCTTCCTCGGGTCCGTGGCATGGCCTCATTTTGACACGTCCGTCTGGTCCGGTGTTCCATATCGAATATGGAACGCCGGACCAGTCGGCTCGGGCCGACGCCGGAGCCGCGCCCGCAGGGAATGAGGAAGCCCGTGACCACCCTTCACCGCCCCATCGCCATCGTCGGCGCGGGACTCGGGGGCCTGACCCTGGCCCGGGTCCTCCACGTCCACGGCATCCGGGCAACGGTCTACGAGGCCGACGCCTACGACGGGTCCCGCACCCAAGGCGGCCAGCTCGACATCCACGAGGGCGACGGGCAGCGGGCCCTCGCCGACGCCGGCCTGCTCGACGCGTTCCACGCGATCATCCACGAAGGCGCCGAGGCGTCGCGCCTGCTCGACCAGCACGGCACGCTGCTCTTCGACGCCCCCGACGACGGCACCGCGCAGCGTCCCGAAGTGCTCCGCGGAGACCTGCGCCGGATCCTGCTCGACTCCCTGCCCGAGCGGACGGTCCAGTGGGGACACAAGGTCACCGGTGTCCACTCCCTCGGCGACGGCCGGCACCAACTGACCTTCGCCGACGGCTCGGCCGTGACCTGCGGTCTTCTCGTCGGCGCCGACGGAGCCTGGTCGAAGGTCCGCCCGGTGCTCTCCGACGCCGTGCCCGCGTACACCGGCACCACGGTCATCGACACCTACCTGTACGACGCCGACGAGCGGCGCCCGGAGACGGCCGCGGCGGTCGGCGCCGGCGCGATGTACGCGCTGACACCGGGCAAGGCGCTCATCGCGCACCGCGAGGCGGGGAACGTCCTGCACACCTACGTCGAGCTGAACCGCTCCGCCGGGTGGATGGCCGCCATCGACTTCACCGACGCCGCCGCCGCGACCGCCCGGATCGCGGCCGAGTTCGAGGGGTGGGCCCCGGAGCTCACCGCGCTGATCACCGACGGCGAGAGCGCTCCGGTCGCCCGCATGCTCCACACGCTCCCGGAAGGGCACCGATGGGAGCGTGTGCCCGGAGTGACGCTCCTCGGCGACGCCGCTCACCTGATGCCGCCTTCGGGTGACGGCGCGAACCTGGCGATGTTCGACGGCGCCGAACTCGGTAAGGCCCTCGCCGCGCACCCCGACGACTTCGAGGCGGCCCTCACCGCCTACGAGGCGGCGCTGTTCCCGCGTACCGAACCCCTCTACGCCGAGGCGCGCGAGATGCTGGACCTCTGTCTCGGCGAGGGCGCACCCCACGGATTCATCGGCCTCTTCACCGGTGGCCCCCAGGGTCAGGACGCGGCACCCGCGCAGTCCTGACCCGCACCGCCGACGGGCCCCGTGCCCTCGGCGGGCCGCGCGCACCGGGTGGCGACCCCGGCCGGGCCGTGGGAGCCCGGCCGCAGCGCCGGGCCGCGAGGACCCCTCGGCGTCGGGACGTTCAGGAGTACGGGTAGAAGCCGTGGTTCGTCTTGCGGCCGAGACGGCCCGCGTCGACCATGCGCTGGAGCAGCGGGGGAGCGGCGTACAGCGGCTCCTTGAACTCGGTGTACATCGAGTCCGCCACCGAGGCGACCGTGTCCAGACCGATGAGGTCGGCGAGCTTCAGCGGGCCCATCGGGTGGGCGCAGCCGAGTTCCATGCCGTTGTCGATGTCCTCGCGGCTCGCGATGCCGGACTCGAACATGCGGATCGCGGCGAGCAGGTACGGGATCAGCAGGGCGTTCACCACGAAGCCCGAGCGGTCCTGGGCGCGGATCGCGTGCTTGCCCAGTATGTCGGTCACCACCCCCTCCGCGCGCTTGAGGGTCTCGTCGGACGTGGTCAGCGCGGGGATCAGCTCGACCAGCCGCTGCACCGGGGCCGGGTTGAAGAAGTGGATGCCGATGACCTGGTCGGGACGCGAGGTGGCGACGGCGAGCCGTACGAGCGGGATGGACGACGTGTTCGACGCGAGGATCGCGTCCTTGCGCGTCACCACCTGGTCAAGTACGCGGAAGATCTCCGTCTTGACCTGCTCGTTCTCGACGACGGCCTCGATCACGAGGTCACGGTCGGCGAACTCGCCGAGGTCGGTCGTGTACGTGAGGCGGTCGAGCGCCTCGTCCCGCTGCACCTCGGTGATCTTGCCGCGCCCGGCGGCCTTCGTCAGGGACGAGACGATACGGGTCCGACCGATCTCCAGCGCCTCGCCGGTGGTCTCGGCGACCATCACCTGCAGGCCGCTGCGCGCGGCCACCTCGGCGATGCCCGCGCCCATCTGGCCGCAGCCCACCACTCCGACGCGGGTGATATCGGTACTGGTGTCGGTCACGTCGACCCCTCACTGATCGGTGTTTTCCGCCGGTCCCCGGGGTGATGCCGAGGGACTTCACGCCAAGACGTTACTCTGCGCTCCGGCGTGCGGCGGCTCAGGGAGGGGCGCGTGTACCCGCGTACGCGCCGGTCGTCAGGTGCGGGCCCGCTGAGTGACAGTGATGCAGACCAGCACCACCGCCGCGCACAGCACCGCCACGGCGCTCAGCCGCTCTCCCAGCAGCAGGACCGACCAGACAAGGGTCAGCAGCGGTTGCGCCAATTGGAGCTGGCTGGCCCGGGCGACTCCGATCGCGGCCATACCCCGGTACCAGACGTAGAGCCCGCAGAAGGTCGAGCCGGCCGCCACCCACACCAGGCCCACCACGCCGTGAGCGGTAAGGCGCACCGGTTCGTACGCGAGTGCCACAGCGCCCCCCGCCACCGCGAGCGGCGCACACGCGACCAGCGCCCATCCAACGACCTGCCAGCCGGGCATCTCGCGGGCGAGCCGGCCGCCCTCCGCGTAGCCCGCCGCGCATACCAGCAGCGCGCCGAACAGGTACAGGTCGGCCGTCGAGAGGGCGCCGCCGCTCTGCTCCACCGCGAACGCGATCACCACGGCCGCTCCCGCCAGCGCCCCGTACCAGAACGTCCGGGACGGGGAGCGGTGCCCGCGCACCGCCCCGTACACGGCCGTGGTCAACGGAAGCAGGCCCACCACCACGGCCGCGTGCGACGTGCTGGACGTGCCGAGCGCCAGCGTCGTCAGCAGCGGGAACCCGATGACGGTGCCGCCCGCGACGGCGGCGAGCGGTCCCCAGTGCCGCCGCGCCGGTACGGGCACCCGGCGCGAGAGGAGGAACGCCAGCGCGATCAGCGCCGCGAGGACCGTCCGCAGGGCGACGAACGCCCAGGGGCCGAAGCTCTGAAGGCCCCAGGCCGTGGAGGGGAACGTGAGGGAGAAGGCCGCCACACCGGCGGCGGCGAGGAGGGTGCCGCCGCGGACCGATATCGGCGAGAGGGCGGTAGCGCTATTCTCTACTGTCATGTACGAGCGTAGCAGTGAGACCGGCGGTGACCGCAGCAGCGTGGAACAACTGGCTGATGTGGTGAGGTCGACTCTCGACCGCTATCCGGCAGGGGGAAAGCTGCCGTCGAGCCGGGAACTCGTGGACCGGTACCGCGTCTCCCCCGTCACGGTCTCCCGCGCCCTGGCGCGGCTCGTCGCCGAGGGGCTCGTCACCACCCGGCCGGGCGCCGGCGCCTTCCGGGCCGCCGCACGCCCCCCGCTCACCCGCCCCGCCGACACGTCCTGGCAGGAGGTCTCCCTCAGCGCGGACGCCGCGGCGGACGGCGCCCCGCGCTCGGTGGACGCCTCGGGGGTGCTGGCCACACTCGCCGCGCCCCCGCCGGGCGTCATCGAGTTCAACAGCGGATACCTGCACCCCTCGCTCCAGCCAGAGCACGCGATGGCGGCGGCGCTCGCGCGCGCCGGCCGCAGACCCGGAGCCTGGGGCAGGCCGCCGATGGACGGGCTGCCGGAGTTGCGGGAATGGTTCGCCCGGGGCATCGGCGACACCTGGACGGCCGCCGACATCCTCGTCACCGCGGGCGGCCAGGCCGCTCTGACGACCGCGCTGCGCGCCCTGGCGCCGCCCGGCGCGCCGGTGCTCGTGGAATCACCCACGTACCCCGGCCTGCTGGCCGTCGCCCGGGCCGCGGGGCTGCGGCCGGTCCCGGTGCCGGTCGACGCGGACGGGATGCGGACCGATCTGCTGGCCGACGCGTTCCGCGCCAGCGGCGCCCGGGTGGTGGTCTGCCAGCCACTGTTCCAGAACCCGACCGGCGCGGTGCTGACGGCCGGCCGGCGCGCGGAGGCGGTCCGTGTCGCGCGCGAGTACGGGGCGTTCGTCGTCGAGGACGACTTCGCCCGCCGCCTCGCCCACCAGGACGCGGGCCCGCTCCCGCGCCCCCTCGCCGCGGACGATCCCGACGGCGTCGTCGTGCACGTCAGCTCCCTGACGAAGGCCACCTCGCCGAGCCTGCGGGTGGGGGTGCTCGCCGCGCGCGGCCCCGCGCTCGAACGGCTCCGTGCCATCCACGTGGTCGACACGTTCTTCGTACCGCGGCCCCTCCAGGAGGCGGCCCTCGAACTCGTCGGCTCCGCCGCCTGGCACCGCCACCTGGTGAGTGTCGCCGGGGAACTGCGGCGGCGCCGTGAAGCGCTCACGGCCGCCCTGCGCAGCGAACTGCCCGACCTCGCCCTCCCGCACATCCCGTCCGGCGGCTACCACCTCTGGCCGGCGCTGCCGGACGGCGTGGACGACGGGACCCTGACCGCGGCGGCGCTGCGCGCCGGGGTCGCCATCGCTCCGGGCCGCCCCTATTTCGGTACGGAACCCCCGGCGCCGCACGTCCGGCTCAGCTTCGCCGGGGTGGCCGGCACCGCGGAGATCGCGGAGGGCGTCCACCGGCTGCGCGCCGCGTACGACGAGGCCCGCGGGCAGCGATAGCCGCGCGCGGCGCAGGTGGAGGTGCGCGGGCGGGTGGCCCGCTCCCGCCCGGCCGGAACGCCGGGAACCCGCCCGGCCGGCGTACGAGCGCCGTACCGGGATCGCCGGGCTCGGCGGCCCGGGGCGCCGTCACACGGCCCGGCGGGGGCCCGGTACCGGAGCGGCCGGGCGCGACGAACGGCCCGGCCGGGACCGGTCAGACCCGGTCGTCCGGGAACGGCCCCTCGTCGAAGGGGTCTTCGGGGAAGTCGTCAGCCGGGAACGGGTCGTCCGGCAGCGACTCCTCGGGGAACGGGTCCTTGGGACCGGCGCCGCCCTGCGGGGGCGGGGTCCGGGGCGGCCCGGTCGTCCGGGACCCGGCAGGAGCGCCGCCCTCCGCGCCGCCGCCCTGCCCGCCGAGCGTGTCGAGGATCGACTGACCGTACTTGGCCAGCTTGTTCTCGCCCACGCCGTTGATGCCGCTGAGCCCACCCAGGGTCGACGGCATCGACAGCGCGATCTCCCGCAGGGTCGCGTCGTGGAAGATCACGTACGCGGGGACGCCCTGCTCCTTCGCCGTGGCCCCCCGCCACGCGCGCAGCGCCTCGAACACGGGCACCGTCGCGGCCGGGAGGTCCACCGCCGCCGGGCGGGCCCGCCCGCCGGCACCGCTGCCGGAACCGGCGGAGCGAGGGGCCTTCGCCACCCGCTCCGGCTCCTTGCGCAGTGTCACCTTCCGCTGCCCGCCGAGCACTTCGCCGCTGCCGTCGGTCAGGACCAGCGTGCTGTACTCACCCTCGACTGCGAGCAGGCCCTGCGACAGCAGCTGTCGCGCGACGCCGCGCCACTGCGCCTCCGCGAGGTCGGCGCCGATGCCGAAGACGCTCAGTCCGTCGTGGTCGAACTGGATGACCTTCGCCGTCTTCTTGCCGAGCAGGATGTCGATGGTCTGGCCCACCCCGAACTTCTGGTTGCGCTCGCGCTTGAGCCGTACGACGGTCGACAGCAGCTTCTGCGCCGGCACTGTGCCGTCCCAGGACTGCGGCGGGGACAGGCACGTGTCGCAGTTGCCGCAGGGGCCGCTCTTCTGCCCGAAGTAGTCCAGCAGCCGCACCCGGCGGCACTCCACCGTCTCGCACAGGGCCAGCATCGCGTCGACGTGCTCCCCGAGCATCCGCCGGTGTGCGGCGTCGCCCTCCGAGGTGTCGATCATCTTCCGCTGCTGGACGACGTCCTGGTAGCCGTACGCGAGCCAGGCCGTCGACGGCCGCCCGTCGCGGCCCGCGCGCCCCGTCTCCTGGTAGTACCCCTCCACCGACTTCGGCAGGTCGAGGTGGGCGACGAACCGCACGTCCGGCTTGTCGATACCCATACCGAACGCGATCGTCGCGACCATCACCAGCCCGTCCTCACGCAGGAACCGGGCCTGGTTGTCCCGGCGGACCCGCGCGTCCAGGCCCGCGTGGTACGGCAGCGCGTCGACGCCGTTCTTCACGAGGAACTCGGCGGTCTTGTCCACGGAGGCCCGCGAGAGGCAGTAGACGATGCCGGAGTCACCCGGGTGCTCGGCGCGCAGCAGTTGCAGGAGCTGGCGGCGGGGCTCGTCCTTCGGGGCGATCCGGTACTGGATGTTCGGCCGGTCGAAGCTCGCCACGAAATGACGGGCGTCCTCAAGCCCCAGCCGCGAGGCGATCTCCGCGTGCGTGGCCTCCGTGGCCGTCGCCGTGAGCGCGATGCGCGGGACGTCCGGCCACCGCTCGTGGAGCGCGGACAGGGCGAGGTAGTCCGGCCGGAAGTCGTGGCCCCACTGCGCCACGCAGTGCGCCTCGTCGATCGCGAACAGCGAGATCGTGCCCCGCTCCAGCAGCCGTACGGTCGACTCGACCCGCAGCCGCTCCGGTGCGAGGTACAGCAGGTCCAGCTCGCCGGCGAGGAACTCGGCCTCCACCAGCCGGCGTTCGTCCAGATCCTGGGTGGAGTTGAGGAACCCGGCCCGCACACCGAGCGCCCGCAGGGCGTCCACCTGGTCCTGCATGAGCGCGATCAGGGGGGACACCACGACACCGACACCCGGGCGCACGAGTGCGGGGATCTGGTAGCAGAGGGACTTCCCGCCGCCCGTCGGCATGAGCACCAGCGCGTCACCGCCGCCGGCCACATGGTCGATGATCTCCTGCTGGCTGCCGCGGAAGGCGTCGTACCCGAACACCCGGTGCAGCACGGCGAGCGCGTCGCCGCCACGCGCCACCTCCGCGGCCGGCATCGCGGGCGCCGCGGCGGGGCCGTCCTGGAGGGAGGCCTGGTCCGGGGCCGTGCCGGTGCGGGGGGTGTCGAAGTCTGGAGCGCTCACGGCCCCGAGTCTAGGGGCGCGGTACGACAGCCGTGCCCGGCGACCGGAACACGGACCGCCACCGTGACCCGGCGCACCGTGACCCGGCGCACCGGGTCACGGGAAGCACGCGCCGCGAGCGCCGCGGACTCCGGGGCCGGGGCCGGGCGAGGACTGCGGCTGGGCGGGGGCCGCGGCTGGGCAGGGGGCGGCCGGGCAGGGGGCGGCCGGGCAGGGGGCGGCCGGGCCCCGTCCCGGCGGAGCGCCATACCCTTGAGGTATCAGGCCGGGGCAGGCCGCTCAGGGAGAGTGGATGGACATCGATCTCAGGAAGCTGCGGTACTTCGTCGCCGTCGCGCAGGAGCTGCACTTCCGCCGGGCCGCCGAGCGCCTGCACATCGCGCAGCCCGTGCTGTCCCGGCAGATCCGGGCCCTGGAGAGCGACCTGGGGGCGGAGCTGCTGCGCCGGGACAGGCGCTCCACCGAGCTGACGGAGGCGGGACGCCGGCTGCTGGAGGACGCTCCGGCGCTGCTCGCGTCCGCGCAGGCAGTGCGGCGCAGGGTGGCCGACGCGACGCGCGCGGTCCCGAGGTTCGGGGTCGCGTTCATGCCCGGGATCACCGTCACCTCGGCCGTGCGCGCCCTGACCGCGCGCCATCCGGACCTCACGGTCGACGTCATGCGGACGTACTGGGGCGAGCAGGCGCAGGTGGTGCTGGACGGCCGGGTCGACGTCTGCTTCGTGCGCGTACCGGTGGACCGGCGCGGACTGCGCCTGCACCCGCTGTTCGAGGAGCCTCGGGTGGCGGTGCTGCCGGCCGGTCACCGGCTCGCGGGCAAGCCGTCGGTCGGTATCGCGGACCTGGCCGGGGAGTACCTGCTGCAGGACCCGGACGCGGTGCCCGAATGGCGCGATCTGCCGGGGCGCGGTGACGTGCCGTCCCGCAGCCGGCCGCGGGCGGCCACGGTGGAGGAGAAGCTCGAATACGTGGCGGCGCGCGAGGGCCTGGTGATCCTGCCGTTGTCGGCCGCGGCGTTCTACACGCGCGAGGACATCGTCCACGTGCCGGTCCACGACATCCCGCCGGGTCAGGTGCAGCTGGCCTGGAGCGCGGACCGCGGCACCCCGCTGATCGCGGAGTTCACGGCGCTCGCGAGCGCCTGCTACGAGGGCTGAGGCGGGGGCCCCTCCGCCTCCCGCCGTCACACGAAGCGTGAACTCGGCACCGGTCCTGACGAGTCGAGTCGCTCCCGGTCGCCCCGCAGCCAGCAGTCGCGTACCGCGGTGACGAACCGGGCGAAGTGCTCGGCCGGGTCGTCGGGCCCTTCGCCGTCCCCGCTGTCCGGCGCGGGGTCGGCGGCGCTGATGCCGGCCGCGACGGCGCCGGCGGGCCGGTCGTCGGGGGGTGTCCGCCGTACGCCGCCGCCGGCTCCGTGCCGCAGGCGCCCGTCCCAGGGCGGCACCACCGACTGGTGCAGCAGGCCCACGCTGTCGGCGGTGACGGCCGGGGCGTCGGACCAGCTGCTCGCGTGCTCGTGGAGCACCTGGCCCGGGACGCGCCGGAACAGCCGGCGGCGCAGTTCGGGCCCACCGCGTCGCGCCGTGAGCCTGTTCAGGTCGTACGCCACGACGACGGTGTCCTGCCGGCCGGGTTCGAAGGGCCGCGCGGGCAGACCGAGCACGTCGGCGGCGGCGAGGCCGAGGACCTGGCTGCCGCGGTCGGGCAGCAGCGACACCGAGCGCGGCGCCACCCCCGCGCTCTCCAGCAGCGCCCCGAGCCGCAGCAGCCCCCGGAGGCACTGGCCGTAGGTGTCCTGGAGCCAGGCGTAGCGGCCGTTCATGCCCGCCTCGAAGCCGAAGGGGGACAGGGTGCCGAGGACCGTGCCGCCCAGGACGAACTGCCAGCCGCGCAGGTCGGTCGCGTCCAGCGCACTGGTGCGCGCGACGCTCGCGGCCCGCGCCAGCATGCGGCGCTGCCGCTCCCGCGCCGGCGCCCAGCGCGGGTCCACCGGGTCGGGCAGCACCTCGGCCCGGTCCCGGGCCGGCGCGAGGTCGCCGGCCATGAGGGCGTTGACGACGAGGAGGTGGCCGTCGGGCCACTCCTGGAACCGGTCCTCGTAGCGCATCAGCAGGTCGGTGGCTTCCCGGTGCCGCCCCTGCCGCTCGTACGCCGCCACCAGTTCCCTGACGACCGCGAGGAGGTCCGGGTTCAGCCGGAGCGCCTCGCGCAGGGCGGGCACCGACATCCAGGGCGGACCGCGTTCGGCGCAGGCGTACCCGAAGCGGTGGAGCGCGAGTCCGCTGCGGGGCGCCCCGGCGAGTGTCCCGGCGGCGGAGCCGAGGTCGTCGAAACCGGCGGCCTCGGCGGCCCGGCGCACGACGAGCGCCATCTCCGCCAGGGGCAGCGTCTCCGCGCCCGCCCGCAGCCGCCGCAGCGCTCCGGGTACGTCCCCGGCGTCCAAGAGCTCCCAGCACTCCAGGAGTTCGGGCGTATTCGGTCGGCGTCTTTTGGACGAGAACATGCCGGGGATTCTCTACGGCGGCCCGGAAACGCAACAACGTGATCATCGATCCTCTCGGCATGTGAACGGACATTGCCGCGAAGGGCCCCAAGCGGCCGAAAGGCGTCCCCGGAGCCGGTGAGACTGAGTGCTCTACTTGGCCCGTTCGGCCAAGTAGAGCACTCAGCAGGTGGACAGGACCGGGGGCGTCAGTTGCCGCCCAGGCCCCATGCGTCGAGGCTGCCGTAGATGTGGGCCTCTCGGCAGTGGGGGGCAGCGAACCCGACGGCCTCGCCGCGGTAGATGGCGATGAGGGAGTCCTTGCCCCGCCACCAGGTGTCGGTGAGTCCCTCGACTTCGGGTACTGGCTCGAATCCGTTGAGGTCCAGGTGGTCGACGGCGTCGCCTTTGATCTTCGTGACGGTCTTGGCCCAGTAGCCCGCGTGGTGGGCCAGTGCCAGGGCTTCCACCCATCCCTCTGTGCTGGCGTGCAGTGGTGTCCACTGGTGGGCATCGATGCCGAACTCGCCTGCGGGCCCGATCATGAATCCGTGGGCCATGGACACGCGGCAACCGCCGGCCGGGAATCTCCATCCGTCTGCGGCCGGGCCATCGGGAACGTCGGCTTCTAGAACGCGCGGGCCGCCTTCATAGGCGGGGGCGGGAGGCAGGGCGATGCCGCCCCAGCGCTCCTGGAAGGCCACGGCCCGGTCGATCTCCGCAGCAGGTATCCCGTGCTCGAGCCACCCGTCCCTATGGGACCGGATGTCCCGGTGGGGAACCCGCAGTCCGTGCGCCTCGACGAAGTAGCGGGCCCGGCGGCTCAGCCCTTCTGGCGCCCGGAAGGCACGCAGCACTCGTGTGTCCGCCATTAGGACTGGTTCCTATCGAGGGAGGTGTGCAGCACCGCCGCGGCGATCTCCTCTACGCGGTCCCGGGTGATTCCCGTGCGCTGTTCGACGGCGAGGGGGTGGTCGGTGGGTTCGAGTTCGACGAAGGGGCGCTCGCCGACCGGGCGGGTGTGGACGTGGGTCTTCAAGTTGAGAGTTGTGGGCGAGTAAGCCAAGAGGTCAGTAGTAAGCCAGCCGAAGTAGGGCTCTTCCGCTTCTCGACCGGGGGCGTCCCACAAGTCCGCCGCGTGGGAGAAGTTCTCGCGGCTTAGCGAGACCCAGACAGCCCAGGAAAACACCTCGCCGCTGCCGATGACCGGTATCTCAATCAGGCCCTTGACGAAGTAGTGCTGTGCCCGGATCACGCACTGCTCCGAGGAGAGCAGGCAGTCGTCCGCGTCAGCGAAGGCTGGATCCCACACGGTCGGGGCCTCGGCCGCGTAGTTCATGGGCAGCTCAGGGTGGTGCGCCCCACAGCACGAGCAGGTGAATCCGGTAACGTCGGTCATGACATGGAGCCTAGTGATCGCCTCCGCCACCCTCGATCGTTGGCGAGCGATACCTGCCCATCGGCAAGTGCGGGACGGGGAGCGAGGATGATGGGTGCATGTCTTCCTTGTCCATCGCGCCTCGTCCCCTGAACGACTCTGAGCGAGCTGTGCTGGAGTGTGTCCTCTCGATTGACTTTGTCGGCGCTTCAGCGCTGCGGAGCCAGTTGGACCAGACGGAAGTCGTGGCCATCTGGGCGCCCGATTCCGTGAGTATCGACCTGCGGGTTCGTGAGCCGGCGCAGCGTGCGGCCATGGCCTCCGAACTTGTTCCCGTCGACGCCCAAGTCCTCAACCAGTTCGGCGAGTACGTCGGTGAGCTGCTGGTATGGACTGAGGGAGGCGACACCCTGGCGGGTCTGGAATATGCCTGGATTACCGACGAGATGCCGACCTCTCTGCCATCTGTCGACCGATTGCAGCTCACAGTCCGCTGAGTGCCTGCCGCCTCATGCTGCGCAGGGAGATCGGGCGTCAAAGAAATCGACCTTCCGGCGGCAACCAGAGCGCTCAGATCCGTTGCAGGGCCCAGATAGGGGGCACTGTCGGTATCATCTATCTCGCAAATCCGCGCATGCCTTGCTGGGTCGGAACGTCCTCGCCTCGATGTCTGCGGCGAACTGGTGAGCGTAATCGGTGAGTGCATTCCGCAGGTCGGCGTAATGCCGCATCGGATCAGGGCGGGTGAGTTGGAACCATGTGGTGTTCCGGCGTCGCGCCCAGTCTTGTTGGACGTCCAGTGATTGCGCGGCTTCGATGGGACGAGGCGCGAACAGGTGCTCACCACACGTGACATGGACCCAGATGAACACGGACGGGTCCTGGCGCTTGCGGTCATCGAGGACGGGTTGCTTGCCGTGCGGAGGCTCCAGTCGGCTGGTCAGTTCCTGCCAGGTGCTGGGGTCGAGGGACCAGTCGCGGAGGGCCTCGCGGCGGTACTGATAGTCGATGAGCCCGTCGGCTCGGTTGCTGAGTTCTGCGGCGAGGTCGCTGAGGGCGATCCTGAAGTCCTGCACTTCGTGGGTGGATTTCATCCAGATATGAGTGTTGTCTTCGGTGTAGAGGGCCTTCTCGGCTTCGACGCCGAGATAGCGGGCGGCTTCGGGAATTGACGCTTGAGCTGTCCACTGGACGAGTTGGATGGCTGCGATCCGTCGGAGGATCCTGTGGTCGGTTGGGCCATCGAGTTTCTGGAAGTGGCGGGCATACCAGTTCGGCTCCAGGTGGGCGGGAATGTTTTCAGCCCGGTAGCCGGTGGGGCTGGGGGCAGCCCAGCCAGGAGAGGGGGAGTAGGTGCGGATAAGGGGTGCTGCGGCAGTACGCAATCGCTGTGAGCAGGATTTTTCGTACTTGGTGAAGATCTGGGCCCATCCCGCGCGAGCTGAGGTGCCGGTGAAGGCCGAATCGAAGAATTCAGCGAGGGCATCACGAAGACTGTCGATCTGTAGCAAGGAGTGGGCAGTGTCGAGGATCGCGCCGCAGGCAATTGGGTCGATAGGGGAAGTGTCGTGGACTCGGATGCCGCCAAGGATCCTTCGGGCGTCGGCCTCGATGTCGACGACCGGGGCGAATGTGGAGTCGACTCGACGCCTGCTATGGGGCCACGAAATAGTGATCAACGCAGTGAGCAGATGCAGGTCGCTGAAGTACTCGCGGACTTCGGGATTGTCGTCCTGGGTTTTGAGGAGGCTGAGAAGATGATGCTGCAGTGCCAGCAGTCGGGGGGCAGGACGCAAGGCGGGGGTGGGAGCTTGGTCGAGCCGGGCCCCGCAAGGAGGTCGTCTGAGTCTTCGAGCCGTAGCGGGTAACGGATAGCGGCATGCGGTGGGGTGGAGACCGCGAAAGCCGTCGAAGGGGATCAGCCTTGGTGCTCGGTCGTAGTCCGGTGGCTGCCCGCCCTGCGGACAGTGGTGGCCGAGGAAGCACTCATGCTGTGGACAGGCGAAGACGATTCCAAGGTGCCATTCCTTCTTCCAGGGACCGCCGTATTCGCGCTGGATTGGGCTGTCATCCCCAACCAGACACTGGGGACAGTAACGGTCGAGTCCGCCCAGGATCCATTTGTCGATCTGCGGGGCTTGGCCGTGCAGCGGCGGCAACCAGCTTTGGATCGGGGGGTAGTTGCGACGCCACGTGCTCAGTGTGAGGAGCCTGGCCTCACTGCGCGACAATCGGGTAGCTTGCGTGAACTCGTTGAGTGACAGACCGGGGAAATCTAGGACGAGTCGGCGAGGGAGATAGCCGCCACTGGTGGACACCAGGCCAGTGGTGCGCCCGAGCTCGCCAGGAGTCAGGTCGAGCCGGAAGGACAGCCTCAATAGGTAACCGGGCAGGGACTCGTCAGGCAACGGATCAAGGCTCCGGGGAAGGGGATGCACCGGCGTATTCAGCTTCCGGTGTCCGCGGCTGCCGGGCCGTGATCGTCGAGCACGGTGTTTCTGGGGCGCTTACGTTTGGCCGAGCGAGGGCCGGCGGCAGGTCCGTTCTTGACCGACGGGACAGCGGGGATTTCTCCAGCTCCGGAATCACGGGCGGTGTCCCCGTCGACGGTGATGGCGATGCCTTCGAGGAGGCTCTCGGTCAAGCACTCCTCACTCGAATCGATGGCTTCCTGGCAGCCGTCTTCGATCAGCCGTTCCAGCAGGCCGACCACGCCGTTGGTGCGCTCGAAGAGGTACTCGGGCATGCGCCCTCCGGTAAGCATCTCTGAGGGGGCGTCCATTAGCCTGAGCTGGGCTTCGACGCCGGTGAGATGGTCGATCCAGGCGGTGATCTGTTCGGCGGTGTCGTAGCGGAAGTGATCAAGTTCAACGAGGTCGAAGCGCCGCTCGGTTTGTGTCGCCTCCAGTCCGTGAACCTTGGCCTGCCGGGAGGAGGGGAAGATCACCTGGCCTGTGCGGGGATCGTTCCGGCCTTCTCGGAGAAGGCCCGAGCCGGGGATGTCCACTCCGATGAGGACGAGGGTGACGTGCATGCTCATGAAGGCCCGGATCAGGTCGAGTGTGTCCTGATCGTCGACTCGATGGAGGCGGAGCCTCGTAATGTCGTCCAGTAGAAGCGCCCTCGTTCCATGGTCATGCAAGGAAGCGGCGACCTGCCGGATCAACTCGGGAAGGTCCATGCGCGGGTGGATCGGGGCGCCGTAGAAGTTCAGGATGGCCTTGCAAAGACTCTTCGGCTTCGCCGTCACCGGGGTTTGCACATAGGCGACAGGAATGTGCAGGTCGCGGGCCCCGGCGACGGCATCTGGATTGAGGTGGCGCCGCAGTTCCAACCAGGTGTCCTCGAATGTCGCCAAAATCTCGCATCCCGTCTCTGTCTTGCCCTGGTATCCCCCGCCCGTGACCATGACCCCGGCCCGGGTGGTCGGCTTGTGCTTGAGCGCATTGGTCATGACCCGTCCGTGCAGCAGCTTGGTGACGGCTTTGGTCATCGGGGTCTGAAGCAGTGGGAGATTGGCGTGCGTAGCCGCGCGGTGCAGATCGTGCAGCGTCTTCTTCCTCGGGCTCAGCAGTCGCCATTCAGCCGGACTCAGCCGAGGTGCGGGCACGAAGTCGTGGCGAGTGCTGCGCCAGCGCTCCCAGCCGTCGACCGTATCCCGCATCGGCGGAAGGCCCGGCAGGACGAAAGGGACAGATCCTCTGCCGCTCGGGGCACTCATGTGGTCCCCGATCCCGGCTCATCGGCCTGGTCGACATCCTCATCGGGCAGCAGGAACAGGCTGCGGGCCCGCAAGGACTCACCCAGCAGAGGAGGCGCTGTCGGCGGCTGCGAGACGGCGGCCTCGCGGCGCCTCTGCCGGTCTGCAGTGACGGCTCGCCGAGTGGTGGCGGCCAGCTCGGATGGTGAGGCGGGTGGAGGAAGAGTGCTCAACGGAACCGGCGCCCGGTCGGACGCGGCAGCGCGGGCTCGTGCCATCTCGCGAGCCCGCTCGCTCTTCTGCTTGGCGGTCATCTGGGTGGGCCATGCCGCAACCGGCGTGCGTGTAGCCACCAACTTCAGCAGCACGGGCAGCAGTTCACCATCGTCGCGCGGTTTGAGGCCGGCGCGGGCAGCCTCGCGCAGCACTTCACGTACGCGTGTATCAGAGAAGGCCGGAACGTCGTCTCCCGGCGGCAGGCCGTTGCAACTCAGGGCATGCCAGAGCCCCGGGTGCTCGGGGTCCTCGAAGTAGACCTCGCGGCAGTCCCGCGGATCGCGACTGATGGCCCACTTGCCCTCGTGCCGTCCGCTGCGGCCGGATCGCTGGCCGCGATAGGAGTCCAGAACCGGGTCGGTGCCGCCGTACCAGAGTCCGCCGATCTTCACCCCACGACGGCGGTCGATCTTCACGAAGTGTGCCGGCAGAAGCTCGTAGTACAGACTCGGCTCAGGGATCTCCAGACTGATCCCGTCGCGGGCCGCCGCAGCCGCGAAGAGCGTGTTCGGACTGTGTCGCCCGCCCGGGTCCCAAGCAGGCGAATACTGATCAAGTCTCCGGTTTTGCCACACTGCGACAACCCAGGTTGCCAACAGGTGCTCCATCTCCGCCAGCGTCCAGACCGCGTCCCCCTCCGGGTCCACTCCGCGGTCAGCGACATCGACGCCGCGGAACCCGAGCAGGAGTTCCAGCAGCAGCGACTGGATCCCGGCGAAAGCACGTTCGCAGGCAGCCTTGTCAGTCGGACGCATCGCACGGGCCGGCAACAACTCCATCCCCAACGTGCGCGCGACCTGCACGATCTGGTGATTCTTGTAAACGCTGCCGTGATCGCTTGTCACCGTCTCCGGAGCGAAGAACGGCAAGCCAGCCACCCGGTGCCCAGCGAACTCGGCGACCAAGGCGGCCGGGACGCCGGGGTAGAGCCACTCCATCTCCTCGCCCCAGTCCGGGCGCATCGGTAGCGGCAGCAGCACATCCCGCAGCAGCATCGCCACCTCCACCGACGAGTCAGACACCGGCGTGAGACGGAACGCGACCAGCGAATGCGAGTAGGTGTCCAGGGCCAGGGTGAGATGGACGGAGATCGGGGCACCGAAGATGTCATCGAGCACCTTCACCGGCAGCGGCGTGGTGTCCAGCGCGACCACCTGCCCCGGCCGGACGATCACCACCTTCGCCTTCCCCGTCTCCACCGCCGCAGCGGAGCGGATGTATCGCTGCCGGGCCCCCTCGGCGCCGAACCACTCCTTCCACACCTTCGCCAGCGTGGTGTAGTGCGGCACCTCCACCTTCTTGCCCTCGGTCTCGAACTTCTCCCGCACGTACTGGTGGATCAACCTCTCCTTCGTTTTCATGCTCAGCTTCGAGCGATGTAGCGACTCGGCATGAACGGCACGGATCGCCTCGGCGACTTCGTCCCCGATCGCCCGGCGGCCTCGCAGGGGTGGTGTCCACCTTCCGTCCGCCAGCCCCATCAACCCGTTCTCGTCGTACTGAACAGCCATGCGTTTCAGCGTGCGCTCGCTGATCCACTCCAGCCCCAGCTGTTTGGCCTCCTGGCGGTCCAGATCCTTCAGCTCGTCCACCTTCGCGCGCCGACGCTCGGTCAGCGTGGTCCGCTCCGGGTCGTACTCGGCCCTGGGCTCACCGGGCCGGGCCCAGGACCGGCTGCCACTGCGGTAGCCCGTCTCCACCTCCAGCAGATGCGCCATCCGGATCCGGGCCCGCGTCAGGTCGTGCTCTTCAAGATCCTCAGTCCGAGGCCGCTGCTGCGCAGCGGCCATCAGGCCCTCCCCACCGGGTAAATCCACGTGGCATCGTCCAGCGGCTGAGTCAGATCCATCGCCAGTCGGCGGTGCCAGAGCAAGTGAACCGCATGTACGCGGGCCACCGCAGGCAGCGACGTCTCCTCCGCCAGCTCTCCGAACCGCCGAGGACGTTCCCGAACCAGCCCCAGCAGTTCTCCCTGAAGCCCGAGGCGGTCGGACATCGGACGCCTCCGCGCGGACAGCGCATCAAGGCCGGTCAGGACCTGGCGGCGCCAGCCGGACGCCACCAGGTAGCGCCACCCCACCGCACCAGCCGCCCACTCCGTTGCGGCGAACTTCACCAGATCCTTGTCCTTGACCAAATGACCGGGCCGGACATCGATCAGTACAGCCGTATCGGGCAAGAGCACCAGGAAATCCGGCGTGTGGTCCTCACTGCCGTCTGCAGTGGTGAACCGCAGCTTGAACGGTTGCGACAGCACCTCCACCACCTCGCCGGCGAAGTCCAGGGCAAGCAGCAGATTCCGCTCGGCCAGGCTCTCGAAGCCATGCATTCGACCCGTAGCCAGCAGGTACTGCAGTCCGGGTCGGTGCCGCTGACCCGCCCGCCAGGTGAACCCGCGAACTGGCACCGACGCGATGGCCGGGACACTGGCCAGCTCTTGGACCGGGCAGATCACCTCCGCCTGCGCGGTCTTCCATCTCGCCGTCCACCGCCGGGTCCACCCAGGCCCCATGTCCAATCTCTCCGCCACCGCCGGATCGATGGCGTACGGCGAGACGAGGTCATCCAGGGCGCAGCTGTGCGACCAGATCGGCCGGGATTCGATCTCCGGAGCATGGACCGTAACCGTCATGCCTCCAGAACAACGCGCTGCACCGCTTCCCGTACGGCTTCTCTCGAAGTCCCAGCAGGTCAGCGAACCAACCGCTACCCTGCGTGCCAACATCAACGCCCAGCGGGGCCAACTCAAGCGCTAAAGGGCCAACTCAGCCGCTCAGTCTCAGGAGCTGTGACTGAGCGCTCGACTTGGCCCGTCCGGCCAACTCAAACGCTCAGCGCCCCAGCCTCCGGACCAGGGATTTCTACGGATGGGCGAGCAGGGTCCATCAGGACCTCGCCCACCCCGAGAGGCACGACGAATCGAGGAGAGTTCACTGGCCTGCTGGAATGGACGGGCCAGCTCGTCAGCTCAGGCGGGCCTCCTGAAGTGCTCAGGGGCCAAGTCGAGCGCTCAGTCTCAGGAGCCGGTGGCCGTGCCGCCATCCCGTCATTGCATAAAACTGCATGCATACGTATAGTCATGCCATTGAGAGGGAGGCTTTCCGATGGCTCTACGTGTGGCAGTGGCCGGCGCCAGTGGGTACGCCGGCGGTGAGATCCTGCGGGTGCTGCTCGGGCACCCCGAGGTCGAGATCGGGGCCGTCACCGGCAACTCCAACGCCGGGCAGCTGCTCGGGGCGCTCCAGCCGCACCTCCTGCCGCTCGCCGGCCGGGTGCTGGGGGAGACCACCGCCACGACGCTCGCCGGGCACGACGTCGTCTTCCTCGCGCTGCCCCACGGGCAGTCGGCGGCCGTCGCCCGGCAGCTCGGGGCCGACACCCTCGTCGTCGACATGGGAGCCGACTTCCGCCTCCGGGACGCCGCCGACTGGGAACGGTTCTACGGCTCCGAGCACGCCGGGACCTGGCCCTACGGGCTGCCGGAACTGCCGGGTGCCCGCGCCGCGCTGGAAGGCTCCAAGCGCATCGCGGTACCGGGCTGCTACCCCACCGCCGTCTCGCTCGCGCTGTTCCCCGCGTACGCCGCGGGGCTCGCCGAGCCCGAGGCGGTGATCACCGCGGCGTCCGGTACGTCCGGCGCCGGCAAGTCGGCCAAGGTCCACCTGCTGGGCAGTGAGGTCATGGGCTCCATGTCCCCGTACGGTGTCGGCGGCGGGCACCGGCACACGCCCGAGATCACCCAGAACCTCAGCCATGTCGCGGGCGAGCACGTCACCGTGTCCTTCACCCCCACTCTCGCGCCCATGCCCCGCGGCATCCTCGCCACCTGCTCCGCCACGGCCCGGCCCGGCACCACGGCCGAGACGGTCCGCGCCGCGTACGAGAAGGCCTACGCGGACGAGCCGTTCGTCCACCTGCTCCCCGAGGGGCGGTGGCCCGCCACGGCGTCCGTCCACGGGTCCAACGCCGTACAGCTCCAGGTCACCCACGATCCGTACGCGAACCGGATCATCGCGATCAGTGCCATCGACAACCTCGCGAAGGGCACCGCGGGCGGCGCCGTGCAGAGCATGAACATCGCCCTCGGACTCCCTGAGGACACCGGACTCTCCACGATCGGAGTCGCGCCTTGAGCGTCACCGCACCGAAGGGATTCGCCGCGGCGGGCATCGCCGCGGGAATCAAGCAGAACGGCAACCCCGATCTGGCTCTCGTCCTCAACCGCGGCCCCCGTCGCGCCGCCGCGGGCGTCTTCACCTCCAACCGCGTCAAGGCCGCGCCCGTGCTCTGGTCGGAGCAGGTCGTGAGCGGCGGCGAGATCGCCGCTGTCGTTCTCAACTCCGGTGGCGCCAATGCCTGCACGGGCCCCCAGGGCTTCCAGGACACCCACGCCACCGCGGAGCGGGCCGCCGAGGTCCTCAGCGCTCCCGCCGCCGGCTCCACCGGCCCGTCCGAGCCGGTGGAGATCGGGGCCGGCCAGATCGCCGTCGCCTCCACCGGCCTGATCGGCGAGCTTCTGCCGATGGACAAGCTGCTGGCCGGCGTCGAGCGGGCCGCGGCCGAGCTCTCCGAGCACGGCGGGGAGAAGGCCGCCCTCGCCATCAAGACCACCGACACCGTCCACAAGACGGCGGTCGTCACCGGTCCCGGCGGCGCCTGGACCGTCGGCGGCATGGCCAAGGGCGCGGGCATGCTCGCGCCGGGCCTCGCCACCATGCTCGTCGTCCTGACCACCGACGCCGACGTCGAGGCCCCGTCGCTGGACCGCGCGCTGCGCGAGGCGACCCGTACGACCTTCGACCGCGTCGACTCCGACGGCTGCATGTCCACCAACGACACGGTGCTGCTGCTCGCGTCCGGCGCCAGTGGCACCGCCCCGCGCTACGAGCCGTTCGCCGAGGCCGTCCGTGAGGTGTGCGCGGACCTCGCCCGTCAGCTCATCGGCGACGCCGAGGGCGCGTCCAAGGACATCCGCATCGAGGTGGTCGGCGCGGCCGACGAGGACGACGCCGTCGAGGTGGGCCGCTCCATCGCCCGCAACAACCTCCTCAAGTGCGCCATCCACGGCGAGGACCCCAACTGGGGCCGCGTCCTGTCCGCGATCGGCACGACCGGTGCCGTCTTCGAACCGGACCGGCTGAACGTCGCCATCAACGGCGTGTGGGTGTGCAGGAACGGTTCGTTCGGCGAGGACCGCGGCCTGGTCGACATGCGCTACCGCGAGGTCCGCATCACCGCCGACCTGGCCGCCGGCGACGAGTCCGCCGTCATCTGGGCCAACGACCTCACCGCCGACTACGTCCACGAGAACAGCGCGTACAGCTCATGAGCACACGCAAACACACCGCGCTCCCCAAGGCGCAGACCCTCGTCGAGGCGCTGCCCTGGCTGGTCCGGCACAACAACAAGATCGTCGTCGTCAAGTTCGGCGGCAACGCCATGGTCGACGACGACCTGAAGGCCGCGTTCGCGCAGGATGTCGTCTTCCTGCGGCAGGCCGGCCTCAAGCCGGTCGTCGTGCACGGCGGCGGACCCCAGATCAGCGCCCAGCTCGACCGGCACGGCCTGGTCAGCGAGTTCCGGGCGGGCCTGCGTGTCACCACGCCCGAGGCCATGGACGTCGTACGGATGGTGCTCGCGGGCCAGGTCCAGCGCGAGCTGGTCGGGCTGCTCAACGCACACGGCACGCACGCCGTCGGCCTCACCGGCGAGGACGCCCACACCCTCACCGCGACCAAGCACCAGCCGCGCATCGAGGGCGAACTGGTGGACATCGGCCGGGTGGGCGAGATCAGCGCGATCGACACGGGCCTGATCACCACGTTGCTGGACGACGACCGCATCCCGGTGGTCTCCTCCATCGCCCGCAGCGCCGACGACCACCACGTCTACAACGTCAACGCCGACACGGCCGCCGCCGCGCTCGCCGTCGCCCTCGGCGCGGAGATGCTCGTCGTCCTCACCGACGTCGAGGGCCTCTACGAGGACTGGCCGAACAGCGACGACGTCATCAGCCGCCTCACGGCGACCCAGTTGGAGAAGCTGCTGCCCGAACTCTCCAGCGGGATGGTGCCGAAGATGCAGGGCTGCCTGTACGCGGTGCGCGGCGGCGTGGCGACGGCGCGCGTCATCGACGGGCGGGTGCCGCACTCGATCCTGCTGGAGATCTTCACCGACGAGGGCATCGGCACGATGGTCGTACCGGACGGGCCGGCCGGCCGCGACGCATCCGGCGCGCCGCACGAGCGGGGCGCGGACGCCACCCCCGGCCCCGGCGCACCGCACACCACAGGAGGGGACACCCAGTGAGCGACATCGCGGTCACCGGCGCGAGCGGGACCACGCCGACCGGCGCCGGCGAACCAGCCGGCAACGACGCGCTCTCCCGCCGGTGGGAGGCCGTCATGACCGACAACTACGGCACGCCCGGCCTGTCCCTCGTCCGCGGCGCGGGCGCGACCGTCTGGGACGCGGACGGCGCCGCGTACACGGACTTCGTCGGCGGCATCGCCGTCAACGCGCTCGGCCACGCGCACCCCGCCGTCATCGAGGCGGTGTCCCGGCAGATCGCCTCGCTCGGGCACGTCTCGAACCTCTTCATCGCCGAGCCGCCCGTCGCGCTGGCCGAACGGCTGATCCAGCTGTCGGGCCGCCCCGGCCGCGTGTACTTCTGCAACTCCGGTGCGGAGGCCAACGAGGCCGCGTTCAAGATCGGCCGGCTGACGGGCCGCCGGCACATGGTCGCGACGGTCGGCGGCTTCCACGGCCGGACCATGGGCGCGCTCGCGCTGACCGGCCAGGAGGGCAAGCGGGCACCGTTCGCGCCGCTGCCGGGCGAGGTCACGCACGTCCCGTTCGGTGACACCGACGCGCTGCGCGCGGCCGTCACCGAGGAGACAGCGCTCGTGATCATCGAGCCGATCCAGGGTGAGCTGGGCGTGGTCGTCCCGCCGAAGGGCTACCTGGAGGCGGCCCGCGAGATCACCCGCGCCACCGGCACCCTGCTCGTCCTCGACGAGGTGCAGACGGGCGTCGGCCGTACGGGCCAGTGGTTCGAGTACCAGGCCCACCAGGGCGTCGAGCCCGATGTCGTCACCCTCGCCAAGGGCCTCGGCGGGGGCCTGCCGCTCGGCGCGACCCTCGCGTTCGGCGCGGCGGCGGACCTGCTGAAGCCGGGTCAGCACGGTACGACGTTCGGCGGCAACCCGGTCGCCTGCGCCGCCGGGCTCGCGGTACTCGACACGCTCGCCGCGGACGGCGCGCTCGATCACGTGAAAGCTCTCGGCGAGAAACTCCGCGAGGGGATCGAGGGGCTCGGCCACCCGCTGGTGTCCCACGTCCGCGGTGCGGGCCTGCTCCTCGGTATCGTGCTGGAGGAGCAGCTCGCGCCGGCGGTGCAACGGGCGGCTCAGGACGCCGGTTTCCTGGTGAACGCGCCCGCCCCCGATGTCGTACGGCTGATGCCGCCGCTGATCATGGGGGACGGCGAGGCCGACGGATTCCTGCGGGCGCTGCCGGGCGTCCTGGACGCGGCCCTTGAGGCGGTACGGGACGCGGCGGCGAAGAACGACGGAACAGGGCCCGGTCCGAACTGAGCAGAACTGAGATGAGACGACGACGATGAGTGAGCCGCAGCAGCAGGGCGGTCCTTCGCTGCCCCAGACGAGAATGGCCCGGCACCGCCGGATCGTGGACATCCTGGGCAGGCAGCCGGTGCGCTCGCAGAGCCAGCTGGCGCGGCTGCTCGCGGACGACGGACTGACCGTCACCCAGGCCACGCTCTCCCGCGACCTGGACGAACTCGGCGCGGTCAAGATCCGCAACGCCGGAGGCGAACTCATCTACGCGGTACCCAGCGAGGGCGGCTTCCGCACCCCGCACGCCCCGCTGGGGGAGTCGGTCAAGGAGGAGCGCATGCGCCGCCTCGCCGGCGAACTCCTCATCTCGGCGGAGGCGTCCGCGAACCTCGTGGTGCTGCGGACGCCTCCGGGCGCGGCGCAGTTCCTGGCGTCCGCCATCGACCAGGCAGAACTCGGCGACGTGCTCGGCACGATCGCGGGCGACGACACGCTCATGCTCATCAGCCGGGACCCGGCGGGCGGCCAGGAACTCGCCGCCCACCTCCTGAAACTGGCCGAGGCGGGCCACGAGCGCGAGGCCCGCGACCGCTGACCCGGCCCGTCGGGCCGCCGGCCCGGGTGTCGGGTGGACCGCTCCGCCCGCCTGCCCGGCCCGGTGCGAAGCTGAAGCCGAAGGCGGGGCCGTAGCCGTGGCCGGGGACAACGCGAAGGGGCGGGGAGCGCGATGCCTCGGCATCCGCGCTCCCCGCCCCTTCGCCGTTCCCGGACCGAGGGCCCCGGCGGCTACCCGCCGAGCAGTGCCACCACGTCCTGCGCGCCCGCGTCCCGGGCGAAGACGATCAGCTCCTGCCGGGTCGGCGCCGTGGCCGGCCCCCGGCGCGTCACCGCGTAGGCGGCCGCCGCGTTGGCGGCCCGCACGGCGGCCTCGGGCGCGGCGCCCTCGCCCAGCAGCGCCAGGAACGCGCCGACGTGCGCGTCACCCGCGCCGTTGCTGTCCACGGCCGTCACCGGGAAGCCCGCGACATGGACCGGGGCTGAGCCGTCCGGCGGCGCCAGCCAGCAGCCGTCCTTGTCCGCCCGTACCAGGACCCCCGCGCCCGGTGCGAGTCGCGCGCGCAGCGCCGCCGCGGCCCGTCCCGGACTCTCGCTCCCCGACATCAGGGAGGCCTCGCGCGCGTTGGCACTCAGCCAGTCGGTACGGGCGAGGACGGGCTCCAGCACGGCGGCCGGGATGTCCGCCACCAGCGGGGCCGGGTCGAGGCAGAGGGTCACTCCCCGCGGCAGGCCCGCCGCGAACGCGCAGAGCAGCGGGCCGTTCACCGGCATCACCAGGCCGTAGCCCGAGAGTTGCACCAGGTCCCCGGCCCGTACCTCCGCGGCCACCTTCGCCATGTCGTCGGGTCGCATCTCGGCGTCCACACCGAAGCTCGTCACGAACGTCCGCTCGCCGCCCGCGTCGACCAGCGCCACCGTGAAACCGGTGTCACCGTCCGTCCTGGCCGGCAGCAGCGGCCGTACGCCCTCCGCCGCGAGCGCGGTGCGGACCAGGTCGCCGTACGGGCCGGTGCCGTGCAGCCCGGCGAAGACCGTCTCCGCGCCGAGCCGGCCCGCGGCGACGAGCGTGTTGAAGCCGCCGCCCGCCGTCAGTTCGGTCCGGGTGCCGATGACGTCGCCGCCGCGCTCCGGCAGTGCGGGCACCTCGATGACCAGGTCGGCGATGACGTTGCCCGCCAGGATCAGCTGCCCGCTCACCGGCGTGCCCCTTCAAGGCCGGCTGCCGCGGGGGCCGGCTCCTCGGGCGCCCGTACCGGACGCCGGCCGAACACCCCGTAGACGAGCGCGCCCACGGCCATGGCGATCGCCCAGCCGAGCCCGTTCGTGCCGAGCCAGGTGTGCGCCCAGGGCCCCGCGAACCAGACGTCGTCCGCACTCGTCGAGGCCTCCGTGAACAGGAGTCCCATCACGATCGCGGCGGCCCAGGCCAGCACGGCCGGGACGTGGAAGCCGCCGGTGTACCAGTAGCGGCTGGTGCGGGTGGTGTCCATCAGCCCGTCGGGGTCGTAGGTGCGCCCGCGCCCCGAGTCGACCAGGATGACCCCGACCCACGCCGAGATCGGTACCGCGAGGAGCGTCAGGAACGTCGAGAACGGACCGTAGAAGTCCTTCGCGATGAGCATGAAGTACACGCCGCCGAGGAACATCAGCACGACGTCCACGGTCACCGCGAGGTGGCGCCGGACCTTCAGCCCCAGGGTCAGCATGGTCAGGCCCGCCGAGTACGTCGACAGGTGGTTCGACATCAGCAGCCCCCCGAAGGCCGCGATGAGGTACGGCACGGCCATCCACGACGGCAGCATGCCGTTGATCGCGGAGACCGGGTCGGACGCGCTCGCCAGGGTCTTGTCCCCGGCCGACAGCAGCGAACCGAGCGAGATCAGCAGGACCAGCGGGATGCCCGCGCCGAACGCGGACGCCGTCACCAGCCGTCCCGCGGGCAGTTTGCGCGGCAGGTAGCGGGCGTAGTCCGCACCGGCGTTGGCCCAGCCGATGCCCGTACCGGCCGCGATGAAGCCGATACCGGCGACGACGCTGCTGGCCGGTCCCGCGTGCACGCCGAGGACCTTGTTCCAGTCGACGGTCGCGACGAGGAAGCCCATCACGATCAGGTTCAGCACGCCGAAGAGGATCGTCGCCCACTTGTTGATCCACATGATGGTGGCGTGGCCGAGACCGCTGATCAGCAGCGTGCAGCCGATGAAGACGAGCAGGCAGATGATCGTCAGCACGGTGTTCTGGTGCCAGCCGAAGATCCACTGGACGAGGGCGAGCAGCGCGTACGCGGCCGTCGTGGTCGTGATCGTCTCCCAGCCCACCCGGCTGAGCCAGCTGATGAGGGTGGGGCCCGCGTTGCCGCGCTGCCCGAACACCGCCCGGGACAGCGTCAGCGCGGGCGCGCCGCCCTTCTTGCCGGCCAGGCTGAGGATGCCGACCAGGGCGAACGACCCGACGGATCCGATGGTGGCGACCAGGATGGCCTGCCAGATGTTCAGGCCGCGGAACGCCACGAGGGTGGCGCCGAGCGGCAGCCCGAGGATGGAGATGTTGGCGGCGAACCACGTCCAGAACATCTGGCTCGCGTGACCGTGCCGCTCGTTGTCGGGGACCGGTTCGATCCCTCGGGTCTCGATGGCGCCGACCTGCTCGCGGCCGGCTGCCTGATCGCCGGCACCGACGTGATCGTTCGTCGTCGAAGCGGTCATGACGGAACCTCCTTGCCTCTTACGGGGTGACTGGTGCCGCGCCGCCGGCGGGGGCCGGTGGTGCGAGGGGCGCGCCGACGGGGGTCAGCGCAGCGCGAGCAGGCGCTCCGTGAGGGGCTCAAGCTCAAGATCGTTGACGGTGCGCAGAGTGGTGACCGCGTCGGCGGGCAGGGCCGCGAGGCCCGCCACGGACCCGGCGATCGCACCCGCGATCGCACCGATGGTGTCGCTGTCGCCGCCGAGGTTCGCGGCGAGCAGTGTGCTGCGCCACGGGTCGCCACCGGCGACGGAGAGCACCGCGAACGCGGCGGGTACCGACTCCTGGCTGGCCACACTCGTCCCGACGAGCGAGCACACCAGGTCCAGCGCCTCCGCCTCCGGGACACCCTTGACCAGCTCGGACGCCCACTCGATGCGGGCGGCGATGTCGGCGCCCGCGATCCAGTGGCCGCGCTCCGCGCCGGCCCGCGCGGCCACGACGGCGGCGGCGACCGCGTCCTCAAGAGTGCCACCACCGACGCCGGTGCTGACGGCGGCGGCGACGGCCGCCGCGCCCGCGATGCCGACGGTGGTGTCGTGCGTCACCTGGCAGGACTCCACGACCCGGTCGAGGAACGCCTCGGTGGGCCGCGCGGGAAACGCGATGCCGACCGGTGTGACGCGCATCGCTGCGCCGTTCGTGGTGCCGTACCTGCCCGCCTCGCTGGGCGGCACCCCCTGCGCCACCCTGTCGAGCGCCGCCTTGGTGGAGGGGCCCAGGAGGTCGAAGGAGCCCTTCGCCTTCATGTCCTTCTCCCAGGCGAGCAGTTCGTGGGCGAAGCGCAGCGGGTCGATGTGGCCGGCGCCCTCCAGGAGCAGCCTGCCGACGATGACGGCCTGGTCGGTGTCGTCGGTCACGGAACCGGCCGGCATCCCGGCACTGACCGGGTTGCCGGGCCCGGCCGGCGCGAAGCCGGTGAGGGTGCCGTACGCCCTGACGACGTCGCGTCGCGACATGACCTGCGTGGGCATGCCGAGCGCGTCGCCGAGCGCGAGGCCGTAGAACGCGCCGAGGGCGCGGTCCCTGGTGGTGCTGTCGATGGTCACTGGCGGTCTCCTCGACCCGTGTGGACGTGCAGTTGGAACCTGGCGGGGTCGAGGAGGCTCGTCACCTGTTCGACGACGGACCCATCGGCGGCCCGGTACACCTGGGCCAGGTGCAGGAACGATTCACCGGGGGAACGGCGCAGCGTCGCCGCCTCGGCCTCGTCGAGACCGCGTACGGAGACCCGGCCGTCGCCGGATTCGGCGATCCGGCCCGCGGCGAGCAGGGTCTTGTTCAGCGATCCCTCGGTGAGCCCGTGCCGGGGCAGCTCCGCGAGCGCGCCGACGGCGGGCACCCGGCTCAGCTCCAGCGAGACCCCGGCTCCGTCGCCGAGCCGCCGGACCCGGTCGAGCGCGACGAACGCGTCCGTCCGCGTGTCCAGCGCCGCCGCGAGCGCGGGGTCGTGGACGGTCTCGAAGCGCAGCACCTCGGTGACCAGCTCGGTGGCCCCTGCGGCGAGGGCGTGTGCCCAGCCGAGCCGGTTGTCCAGCGGGGTGCCGTCGAAGGTGACGAACGATCCGATGCCGGGGTGCGTCGCGATCAGCCCCTGCTCGCCGAGGACCTGGAGCGCCTGCCGCAGCGTGGTGCGGCTGACTCCGAACCGCTCGGTGAGCGCGTGCTCCCCGGGCAGCCGCTCGCCGGTGCTGTGCACACCGGCTCTGATCTCGTCGGCGAGAACGCGGGCGATGCGATGATGCTTGTGAACCTGTCCAGGCATGTCTGGAGAGTAGTGGACATGCCTGGACAGGTCCATAGGCGAGGGAGGGTCATTTACGTCACCGCCCAGCGGGCAGCGGGACGGTCCGCTCCGGCGGCAGGGCCCCTTCGGGTTCGGCGCCCGCCCCGGACCCCACGGCCGCACGGCTGCACGGACCTGGGGGCGTAGCTCCGTACGGACGTCCGCGCTGACGGGCACCCGGCGGCGAGGCGGCGCGGGGCGGCGGGGCGGCGGCCGGGCGGCAGGCGGTCCTCGGGCCGCGCCCGACGGGACCGGGTGGTCAGTACGCCGTGAGCGCCGTGGCCCCGTCCTTGTCCGTGCCGATCGCGACGTGCGGGGCCCGCGAGACGTCCACCCAGGCCAGGACGGACGCCATCGCGTCCGCCGGGAGCGACACGCAGCCCGCCGTCGCGCCCTTCCCGTTCACGTGCAGGAAGATCCCGGCGCCCCGCCCGTGCACCGGGTGCGCGTAGTTGAACCCGATCACCAGCGCGTGGGCGTACTGCGTCGCGTAGTCCGCCAGGTGCTCCGACTCGCTCGCCCGGCAGTCCTTCGGCAACCCTTCCGTCCACCGGTTGTACGCGCGCGAGGCGTTGTCCTCGCACCACCAGGACCGCGCCGTCGTGCGCCGGTAGGGGTACGTCGTGCCGCGCGGCGGTGCCGCGTTGCCGAACGCGTACGGCAGGTCGTACAGCCCGGTCGGGGTCGTCGAGGTGCCCTGCTTCCTGCTCGCCCCGTCCGTCAGGCCGTGCGCGCCGAACCGCGCGGGCGCGGATCCCGTCGCGACCCAGGTCCGGCCGCGCCGGTCCCACCACGTCAGGCGGCCCGAGGTGGAGCCGAGGGCGGCGCCCTGGACGGTGATCAGCTGGCTTCCGCCACCGGTGTCCGCCATCCGTCCGGGCGCCGGCCCGGTGCCGGGGGGTGCCGCGCCCGCCGTGGCGGCGACGGCGGCGAGGGCGAGGAAGGCGGACGCTGCGGCGCGTACGGTCGTCATGCTCGGAGCGTAGGAGTGAGCGGCCGCCGGCGATCGCCGGGTGCGGCCGGACGGGCGAGTGCCCTTCCCCCGGCGTCCGCGCCATGCCCCGGTCGGCACCCTCGCGGCCACGGCTTTGACAAACCATGCGGAGGCTTGCATAGTTATACCCATCAGCGAATGCATCCAAAGGAGAGACCCGTGACCGAGCGCGTCGTACTCGCCTATTCGGGCGGCCTGGACACGTCCGTCGCCATCGGTTGGATCGCCGAGGAGACGGGGGCCGAGGTCATCGCCGTCGCCGTCGACGTCGGCCAGGGCGGCGAGGACATGGACGTGATCCGCAAGCGAGCCCTCGCCTGCGGTGCCGTCGAGGCCGAGGTCGCCGACGCGAAGGACGAGTTCGCCGAGGGCTACTGCCTGCCGGCGATCAAGGCCAACGCGCTCTACATGGACCGCTACCCGCTGGTCTCCGCCCTGTCCAGGCCGGCGATCGTCAAGCACCTGGTCGCCGCCGCCGAGAAGCACGGTGCCGACACCGTCGCCCACGGCTGCACCGGCAAGGGTAACGACCAGGTCCGCTTCGAGGCCGGCATCGTGGCCCTCGCGCCCGGTCTCAAGTGCATCGCCCCGGTCCGCGACTACGCGATGACCCGGGACAAGGCGATCGCCTTCTGCGAGGCGAAGAACCTCCCGATCGCGACCACCAAGAAGTCCCCGTACTCCATCGACCAGAACGTCTTCGGGCGGGCCGTCGAGACGGGCTTCCTGGAGGACATCTGGAACGCGCCGATCGAGGACATCTACGACTACACGCAGAACCCCGCCACGCCCCGCGAGGCCGACGAGGTCGTCATCTCCTTCAAGGCGGGCGTCCCCGTCGCCATCGACGGCAGGCCCGTCTCCGTCCTGCAGGCCATCCAGCAGCTCAACGAACGCGCCGGCGCCCAGGGCATCGGCCGGATCGACATGGTCGAGGACCGGCTCGTGGGCATCAAGTCCCGCGAGGTCTACGAGGCCCCCGGCGCGATCGCGCTGATCACGGCCCACCAGGAGCTGGAGAGCGTCACCGTCGAGCGCGAGCTGGCCCGCTACAAGCGGCAGGTCGAGCAGCGCTGGGGCGAACTGGTCTACGACGGCCAGTGGTTCTCGCCGCTCAAGCGTGCCCTGGACGGTTTCGTCAACGAGGCGAACGAGCACGTCACCGGCGACATCCGGATGACCCTGCACGCGGGCAGCGCCGTGGTCACCGGCCGCCGCTCCGGCGAGTCGCTCTACGACTTCAACCTCGCCACGTACGACACGGGCGACACGTTCGACCAGTCGAAGGCCCAGGGCTTCATCGAGATCTTCGGCCTCTCCTCGAAGATCGCGGCGAAGCGCGACCTGCAGGCGTAGTCCGCGCGCCGGCGGCAGCCGTACGGGCCCCACCACCGCCTCCCCGTTCCCTCGTGGGCGGGGAGGCGGTGGCGTTGGCGGGCCCGCGCCCGCCAGGAGCCCGGAACCGGGCCCGTCCGCGCACGGATCCCGGTCGCCGGCCCGTACCCTCGACCTCCTCCACCTCCACTCCACCTCGGGAGCAGCAGTGAGCAGCAACAACGGTGACGTCCGGCTCTGGGGCGGCCGGTTCGCCGGCGGACCGGCCGACGCCCTGGCCAAGCTCTCGGCGTCCGTGCACTTCGACTGGCGTCTCGCCCCCTACGACATCGCGGGATCACGCGCGCACGCCCGCGTGCTGCACAAGGCGGGGCTGCTCACCCGGGACGAGCTGACGGAGATGCTCGCGGGCCTCGCGCAGCTGGAGGACGACGTCACGGACGGGTCGTTCACCGGGACCGTCGCCGACGAGGACGTGCACACGGCGCTGGAGCGCGGCCTGCTGGAGCGCCTCGGTCCTGACCTGGGCGGCAAACTGCGGGCCGGCCGCTCCCGCAACGACCAGGTCGCCACCCTCTTCCGCATGTACCTGCGCGATCACGCCCGCGTCATCG
Organism: Streptomyces sp. NBC_01497; assembly: GCF_036250695.1. Taxonomy (NCBI): domain Bacteria; kingdom Bacillati; phylum Actinomycetota; class Actinomycetes; order Kitasatosporales; family Streptomycetaceae; genus Streptomyces; species Streptomyces sp. NBC_01497. The sequence continues at coordinate 6,759,509 of NZ_CP109427.1, forward strand.
GCGGCCTGATCGCCGAACTGCAGGACGCGCTGGTCGGCCTCGCCGACGCGCACCCCACCGTCGCCATGCCGGGCCGTACGCACCTCCAGCACGCACAGCCCGTCCTGTTCGCGCACCACGTCCTCGCGCACGTCCAGGCACTGACGCGCGACGCGGAGCGGCTGCGCCAGTGGGACAAGCGCACGGCGGTCTCCCCCTACGGCTCCGGCGCGCTGGCCGGCTCCTCGCTCGGCCTCGACCCGGAGGCCGTCGCCGTGGACCTGGGCTTCGAGCGCGGCTCGGTGGGCAACTCCATCGACGGCACGGCCTCCCGTGACTTCGTCGCCGAGTTCACCTTCATCACGGCGATGATCGGGGTGAACCTGTCCCGGGTGGCGGAGGAGGTCATCCTGTGGAACACGAAGGAGTTCTCCTTCGTGACCCTGGACGACGCCTACTCCACCGGTTCCTCGATCATGCCGCAGAAGAAGAACCCGGACATCGCGGAGCTGGCGCGCGGCAAGTCCGGCCGGCTCATCGGCAACCTGACGGGGCTGATGGCGACCCTGAAGGCGCTGCCGCTCGCGTACAACCGCGACCTCCAGGAGGACAAGGAGCCCGTCTTCGACTCCTGCGACCAGCTGGAGCTGCTGCTGCCCGCCTTCACCGGCATGATGGCCACGCTGAAGATCAACCGGACCCGGATGGAGGAGCTGGCCCCGGCCGGCTTCTCGCTGGCGACGGACGTCGCGGAGTGGCTGGTGAAGCAGGGCGTGCCGTTCCGGGTGGCGCACGAGGTCGCGGGGGAGTGCGTCAAGGAGTGCGAGGCGCTCGGCATCGAACTGGACGAGCTGACGGACGAGCAGTTCGCGAAGATCTCGCCGCACCTGACGCCGGACGTCCGCTCGGTGCTGAACGTGCAGGGCGCGCTGGCGTCCCGCAACGGGCGCGGGGGCACCGCCCCTTCGGCGGTCGCCACCCAGCTCTCCGAGCTGAAGGCGGACCTGGTCATCCAGCACGCGTGGGCCACCGCCAGGAAGTGACGGCCATTCGGGGTACGCGGACCCGACACACCGATAATCGGATGGCACCCCTGAGGCGGACCTGTCAGAGTCTGGACCAGCCGAAGGGGTGTAGCTCAGAGGCCAGAGCGTCGCTCTCCAAAAGCGAATGCCGTAGGTTCGACTCCTGCCGCCCCTGCTGACGTACGAAGAAGGCGAACGGCCCGCGATTCGCGGGCCGTTCGCCTTCTTCGTCGGGTACGCCCCCGGGCCGGTCCGGGACCGGCCCGGGGGCGGCAGCCGGTGCCCCGGCCGCCGCGCCCTTTTCGATCAGCCCTTCAGGCCGTCGATCGCCTGGTTGAACGTCTTCGACGGGCGCATGACGGCCGCGGCCTTCGCCGGGTCCGGCTGGTAGTAGCCGCCCAGCTCGACCGGCGAGCCCTGCACCGCCGCCAGTTCCCCGACGATGGTCGCCTCCTGCTCGCCCAGCGTCTTCGCGAGACCCGCGAACGCCTCCGCCAGCTGCGTGTCGTCCGTCTGCTTCGCCAGCTCCTGGGCCCAGTACAGGGACAGGTAGAAGTGGCTGCCGCGGTTGTCGATCCCGCCGACGCGGCGGCTCGGCGACTTGTCCTTGTCGAGGAAGGTGCCGGTTGCGCGGTCCAGGGTGTCGCTGAGCACCTGGGCGCGCGCGTTGCCCGTGCTGGTCGCCAGCTGCTCGAAGCTGACCGCGAGGGCCAGGAACTCGCCCAGGCTGTCCCAGCGGAGGTAGTTCTCCTTGACGAGCTGCTGCACGTGCTTGGGCGCGGAGCCGCCGGCGCCCGTCTCGAACAGCCCGCCGCCGTTGATCAGCGGGACGACCGAGAGCATCTTGGCGCTCGTACCGAGCTCCAGGATCGGGAACAGGTCGGTGAGGTAGTCGCGCAGCACGTTGCCGGTGACCGAGATGGTGTCCTCGCCGCGGCGGATGCGCTCCAGGGAGTACCTGATCGCGTCGACGGGCGACTTGATCTCGATGGTCAGGCCCTCGGTGTCGTGCTCCGGCAGGTACGCCCTGACCTTCTCGATCAGGTTCCGGTCGTGCGCGCGGGTCTCGTCCAGCCAGAAGACGGCCGGGGTGCCGGTGGCACGTGCCCGCGTGACCGCGAGCTTGACCCAGTCCCGGATCGGGATGTCCTTGGTCTGGCACATGCGGAAGATGTCACCGGCGCCGACGGCCTGCTCCAGCACCGCCTCGCCGGACGCGTCGAGGACGCGGACCGTGCCGGTGGTGGGGATCTCGAAGGTCTTGTCGTGGCTGCCGTACTCCTCGGCTGCCTGCGCCATCAGACCGACGTTCGGCACCGAGCCCATGGTGGACGGGTCGAAGGCGCCGTGCGCGCGGCAGTCCTCGATGGTGGCCTGGTAGATGCCCGCGTAGCTGCTGTCGGGGATGACCGCGAGGGTGTCGTGCTCGCCGCCGTCCTTGCCCCACATGTGACCCGAGGTACGGATCATCGCGGGCATGGACGCGTCCACGATGACATCGCTCGGCACGTGCAGGTTGGTGATGCCGCGGTCGGAGTCGACCATCGCGAGCTCGGGGCCCGCGGCGAGCTCGGCGTCGAAGGACGCCTTGATCGCGGGGCCCTCGGGCAGCGACTCGATGCCCTTCAGGATGCCGCCGAGACCGTCGTTGGGGGTCAGGCCGGCCGCGGCGAGCACGTCACCGTACTCGGCGAACGTCTTCGGGAAGAAGGCGCGGACGACGTGACCGAAGATGATCGGGTCGGAGACCTTCATCATCGTGGCCTTCAGGTGTACGGAGAACAGCACGCCCTGGCGCTTGGCCTCGGCGATCTGCGCGGTGAGGAACTCGCGCAGCGCGGCCACGTGCAGGACGGACGCGTCCACGACCTCGTCCTTGAGGACCGGCACCGACTCGCGCAGCACCGTGGTGGTGCCGTCGTCGCCGGACAGCTCGATGCGCAGGGTTCCCTCGGCGCCGATGACCGCGGACTTCTCGGTGGAGCGGAAGTCGTCGGCGCTCATGTGCGCGACGTTCGTCGTCGAGTCGGGGGACCAGGCGCCCATGCGGTGCGGGTGCTTCCTGGCGTAGTTCTTCACGGACGCGGGCGCGCGGCGGTCCGAGTTGCCCTCGCGCAGCACCGGGTTGACGGCGCTGCCCTTGACCTTGTCGTAGCGGGCGCGGATGTCGCGCTCCTGGTCGGTCTTCGGGTCGTCCGGGTAGTCCGGCAGCGCGTAGCCCTGGCTCTTGAGCTCCGCGATCGCGGCCTTGAGCTGCGGGATCGAGGCCGAGATGTTCGGCAGCTTGATGATGTTCGCGTCGGGCGTCCTGGCGAGTTCGCCCAGCTCCGCGAGGGCGTCGCCGACCCGCTGCTCCTCCTTGAGACGCTCGGGGAAGTGCGCGATGATCCGCCCGGCCAGGGAGATGTCCCGGCTCTGCACGGCGATGCCCGCCGTGGAGGCGTACGCCTCGATCACCGGCAGGAACGAATAGGTCGCCAGGGCCGGCGCCTCGTCGGTGTGCGTATAGATGATGGTCGGGTCAGTCACCGGTGCTCCGCTCCACGTTGCTCACGTCAGCAAGGACTTCTGCAATATTGCTCGACATCAAGATATCCCGTGACCGGACCCGACCGGACATGGCATGGGTCGCACGTGACATCGCCCACCTTGTGAGACGTCATTGTCTCATTCGGGTTAGGGTCGTCTCATGGCTGTCGACCGTGACCACGTCCTGCGCAGCGCCGCCGCGCTCCTGACCCGCCGCGCCACCGCCACCATGGACGAGGTGGCGAAGGCGGCCGGAATCGGCCGCGCCACCCTGCACCGGCACTTCGCCGGGCGGGAGGCGCTCGTACGGGCGCTGGAAGCGCTCGGCATACAGGAGATCGAGGCCGCGCTCGACGCGGCCCGGCTCGACGAGGGCCCGGCCGAGGACGCGCTGCGCCGCTTCGTCGGCGCGGTCGAGCCCGCCGCGGGCCTGCTGGCCTTCCTCGTCACCGAGAACCAGTTGTTCGAGGACGGCGTGCACGCGGGCTGGAGCCGGATAGACGCCCGGATCTCGGCCCTGTTCCGGCGCGGTCAGGAGCGCGGCGAATTCCGCATCGACCTGCCCCCGGCCTGGCTCACCGAGGCCCTGTACGGGCTGATCGGTGCGTGCGCCTGGTCGATCCAGGACGGCAGGGTCGCGGCGAAGGACTTCACGTACATGACCACCGAGCTCCTGCTCGGTGGGGTACGCCGGGGAGCGCGGACATGAGCGGCGGCACGACGCGGACCGGCCGGACGCCGCCCAGGACCCAGGAGCCGCCGCGCGGCCGTGCGGGCCGCTGGCTCGCGCTGTCCGTGCTGGTGCTCGCCGTACTGCTGGTGGCGGTCGACGCGACCGTCCTCGGCCTCGCCACCCCCTTCCTCAGCGAGGACCTGCGCCCGTCGAGCACCCAGCTGCTGTGGATCGGCGACATCTACTCGTTCGTCATCGCCGGGCTGCTCGTCTCGATGGGGAGCCTCGGCGACCGCATCGGCCGCAAGAAACTGCTGCTGTGCGGATCAGTCGCCTTCGGCGGCGTCTCCGTGCTCACCGCGTACGCCACCAGCCCGGGGATGATGATCGTCGCGCGCGCCCTGCTCGGCGTCGCGGGCGCGACCCTGATGCCGGCGACGCTGGCGCTGATCCGCAACATCTTCCACGACCCGAAGGAGCGCAGTCTCGCCGTCGGCATCTGGGGCGCGATGGCCTCGGCGGGCGCCGCGGTCGGTCCCGTCGTCGGCGGCTTCCTGCTGGAGCACTTCTGGTGGGGCTCGGTCTTCCTGATCAACCTGCCGGTGATGGCGGTACTCGTCATCGTCGGCGTCAGACTGCTGCCCGAGTCGAAGAACCCGCGCCCGGGCCCCTGGGACCTGCCGAGCGTGCTGCTGTCCCTGATCGGCGTCATCGGCGTGGTGTACGCGGTCAAGGAGGCGGCCGCCCACGGGCTGCGCTGGGACATCGCGACGACGGCGCTGATCGGGATCGTCGCGCTCGCCTGGTTCGTACGGCGTCAGCTGACCCTCCCGGTACCGCTGCTGGACATGCGGCTGTTCACGCACCGGGGGTTCAGGGGCGCGGTCCTCGCCGATCTCCTGACCATCCTCGGCCTCTCCGGCCTGGTCTTCTTCCTGTCGCAGTACCTGCAACTCGTGCAGGGCAGGGACCCGCTGGAGGCGGGCCTGGCCGAGCTCCCGGCGGCGGTCGGCGCCGTCGCGGCCGGCCTGGTCGCGGGCCGGGCGGCCCGGCGCTTCTCGGTCCGCGCCATCGTGTCCGGGGGCCTCGCGGCGATCGGGCTGGCACTCGCCGCGGTCACCCTGTTCGGCGAGCACACGGGATACCCGGCGCTGGGCAGCGTCCTGCTGGTCGTCGGGATCGGCGCGGGTTTCAGCTTCACCGTGACGGCCGACGTGATCCTCGGCAGCGTCCCCAAGGAGGAGGCCGGCGCGGCGGCCGCCGTCTCGGAGACCGCCTACGAGCTGGGCGCGGCGCTCGGCATCGCGCTGCTCGGCACGATCGTGACGGGCGTGTACCGCGGTTTCCAGGCGCCCGCCGGCATCCCGGCGAGTGCTTCGGCCGCGGCCCACCAGTCGCTCGGTGGGGCGACCCTGGCGGCCGGTGGCCTCGGCCGCCAGGGCCAGGCCCTCCTCGCCGCCGCGCAGGAGTCGTTCATGAGCGGGCTGCGGGTGGCCGCGGGCGTCGGCGCGGTGATCCTGCTGCTGACCGCGGGCGCTGCCTGGGTCCTGCTGCGGGGCCAGCACCTCGGGGAGTCCTCGGCCGAGGACGCGTCCGGGGGCGAGCCGGGGCGCGCGGCGGACACCTCACCGGCGCGTGCCGAAAGCCGGGCGAAGTGACCCGGCGGACCGGTCGGGGATCCGGCCGGCCGGACGTGCCGAAGGCGCCGGCCCGGCGGGCCCCAGTCGCCGGGCCGTCGTCCGGCGCCGGTTACGCGGTGGCATCGGGCGGGCCCTGGGCCCGCCCGGGGGGCCTCAGGCCGCTGCCTTCGCCTTCGTCGCGTACATGTCCACGTACTCCTGGCCGCCGAGCCGCATGACCTCCGCCATGACGGAGTCCGTCACCGCGCGCAGGACGTAGCGGTCGCGCTCCATGCCGTCGTAGCGCGAGAACTCCATCGCGGGGCCGAAGCGCACGGTCACCTTGCCCGCGCGCGGCAGTCCCTTCCCGTCGGGCTGGAGCTTGTCGGTGCCGATCATCGCGAACGGCACCACCGGCGCGCCCGTCATCAGCGTCAGCCGCGCGATGCCCGTACGGCCCCGGTACAGACGCCCGTCCGGGGAGCGGGTGCCCTCGGGGTAGATCCCGAAGATCTTGCCCTCCTCCAGGACCCGGCTCCCCGTCATCAGCGCCGCGACCCCGCCGCGCCCGCCGTCGCGGTCCACCGGGATCATGCCGACGCCCGTGAAGAACCAGGCCATCGCCCGGCCCTTGATGCCCCGGCCGGTGACGTACTCGTCCTTGCCGATGAAGAAGACCTGCCGGTCGCAGACCAGGGGCAGGATCATCGAGTCGATGAAGGTCAGATGGTTGCCGGCGAGGATCACTGGCCCGGTGCCCGGAATGTGCTCCGCACCCTCCACCCTCGTACGGAACGCGAGGCGCACCAGCGATCCGATCGTTGCCTTGAGGAACGCGAAACGGGACAACGGGTCCTCCGTGTCGTCGGCGGGCATGGATGAACGGCGAGGTCTGTGCAGGTGAGGACATTACTCGCGAGGCGTGTCGGAGCGCACCTCGGGAGCGTCGCCCGGGTAGCGGGGAGCCTCACACGCGCCGCACAGTGAACTCACAGACATACGGCGGGATTCCGTCGGATCCCGCCAACTTCCCTCATACGGGGGCCCGTCGACCCGGAGGCCTGCCGTTCATTGTCAGGTTCCGTACACAATCTCCGTGCGGTGAAAGGGGCGTCGGAAAGCCGGCGCCCACCCGTCGGCGACCCCGGAGCGGCTGCGCCTGCCGCCGGGACGTGCGGCGCCGGGTCGCCCGGCCGGCGTGGTGGCCGGGCGCTCGCTCGATCCCGGCCCTCGCGCTCCCGCCGGGCAGAAAAATCGCACGCGCGTCCCATGTCTTCCCGAACGGGTGAGCTGTTCGAACCGGGGCAACCCGCGGCTGTGCAAAAACGTCTCGGCGTGCATGGTCACCACCCCAGGGGCCGGCGAACTGTTCGCCGCGCTGTCCCCCCTCGTACGCGCCGAGGCGACCGCGGAGGCCCCGGCCGCCGCCGTCGAGGCGCGCGATCTCGAACAGGCCGTATGGGTACGCCTCCTGGAACGCCTGTCGGGACAGGGCCCACCGCCCGACGCCTCCCGCTGGGTCAGGGAGACGGTCCGCGGCGAGGCCCGCCGGGCCCGCCGTACCGCCGCCCGCGAGATGCCGTACGGCACCGGGTCCGCGCACCACCCCCGCACCGACCCCGAAGCGGGGCCCGAACGGGTGGTCCTGCGCGCCGAGCGGCGCCTGGCGATACGCGAGGCGGTCGGCAGGACACCCGGCCGCTGTCCGGGCCTGCTGACCGCGATGCTGTCGCCGGGCGACCCCACGTACCGGGAGATCGCAGGGGCGTTGGGTATGTCACAGGGCAGTTTGGGACCGATCCGTTCCAGATGCCTGGGATGCCTGCGGAGAATGCTCGCGCCGGAGGTTGCAGCTCATGGACATCTGGGAAAAGAGCCGTAGACAATCGGCGTAACCAGGTGAGCGGGAGGCATGCACACATGGGCATGAGCGTGACCATCTCAGCGGCACGTGCGCAGGACGCGGAGAACATCCTCAAACTCCAGTACCTGTGCTACCAGGGGGAGGCGGAACTCAGCGGTGACTACACCATCGAGCCGCTGACCCAGACACTCGACGAACTCAGGGCCGACCTCGACGGCGGCCACTGTTTCGTCGCGCGCCTCGGTGACGAGGTCGTCGCCTCGGTGCGCGGCAGGATCGACCCGTCCGGTACGGCCCGGATCGGCAAACTCATGGTCCACCCGAGGATGCAGCGCCACGGCCTCGGCGGACGGCTGCTCGACGCGATCGAGACGCGGTTCGCCCAGGATCCCGCGGCGAGGCGCTTCCAACTGGTCCCGGGCGGCCGCGCCGACGGCAACATGCGCCTGTACCGCAGCCGGGGGTACGCCCCGGTCCAGGCGGGCGCCGACGACACCCGGCTGGACCTGATCGCGCTGGAGAAGCCCGCCTCCGCCGGCACCTTCGTGGCGAGCGCCTGACGCGAGCCCCTGACGTCCCGGGGCGCGGACGTCAGGGGCGAACACCCCGCCGCCGATGACGGGGCCGGCGACCATCGTCCGGCCGTCCAAGCCCGTCGGGCACGCGGGGGCCGGCACACCGGCCGTCGGGTACGCGGAGGGCGGTCATCCGGCCCTCGAACGCCCGGTCCTCGATCAGCGCACCGCCCACCCGGGAGAGCCCCCGACGGCCCCTCGCGCCGACGGCGTCAAGCTCGCCGCGCAGGGCCTCAGGCCGCCGGCGCGGACGCGGTGAGCGCCCGGGACCTGCGCAGCCACAGGATGCCCGTCACGGGAAGCGCCACCGGGATGAGGATGTAGCCGGCGCCGTAGTACGACCAGACCGTCGCGTCCGGGAAGGCCGACGAGTCGAGCAGCGTCCAGGTCCCCACCGTCAGCACCCCGACGAGTTCGAACGCGCAGCAGACCAGCGCCACCTTCCGCGCCGTCTCCCCGCCGCGCACCAGGGTGTACGTAATGAACACGTAGACCAGCGCGGCGACCGCCGACAGTGAGTACGCCAGCGGCGCCCGGCCGAAGTCGGAGGCGATCTGGTACACCGACCGGGAGGCCGCGCCGACCGTCATCACGCCGTAGAGCCACACGAGCACGATCCCCGGGCCGCTGACCAGCTTGGTCCGCTTGCCGGGCCGCTCTGCCGGGCCCGCCTGCTCCGCGGCCCCGGCCACGTCGGCCGCCGCCGTAGGGCCCATCTCCCCTGCGGCGGTCCCCACGGGTCCCGCCGTCCGCTCCGTCACGTCCGATCCGTCCCTTTCCATCGCCGTCCGTCACCCTCCCCAGATCGCGTGAAGCCGTACTTCCAGCACCGCGAGGACGACCCCGCCCCCCGCGACCACCACGGACCCCCACCTGCTGCGCTCCGTCAGGGACATGAAACCGGCCACCGGCACCGAAAGCGCCGCGCCCAGCAGGTAGGCGAAGAAGATCACCGACCCGTCGTGGGCCTTCTCCCCGCGCGCCACCTGGACGATCCCCACCACCAGTTGCACCAGCGCCAGGACGGACACCACGGCCATGCCGATGAAGTGCCAGTCCTTCGTGGGCTGGTCCCGGTAGGCGGCAAGAGCGCACCACGCGGCGAGGGCGAGCGCGGCCACGGTCACCGCGATCGTCAGGGCGACAAGCATTGACCGAGGGTATTACGGCGCGGGCCGCCTCCCACGCCCGGCCCTGCCCCGCCCCGACCACCCCCTATGCGTCGGGGGCGTCCGATGCTGCATGCTGTGCTTTTACGGCGGACTGGACGCACTGCCGGACGGACCGAGGCATGGAGCTGCGGATGACCACCACCTTTCCGGACGTTTCCATCAGTACGGAGCGACTGGTGCTGCGCCCGTTGGAGTCGGCCGACGTCCCGGCGTACACCGACATGATGAACGACGAGATGGTCACCGCCTGGACGTCCGTTCCGCACCCCTTCTCCGCTTCCGACGCCGCAAGGTGGGTCGGCCGGTCGGCCCCGGCCGTGCGCAGGGAGGGGCGCGGCATCGTCTTCGCCGTCACCGAGTTCCTCACCCAGCGCCTCGTCGGTACGGTCCGGCTGCACGACACGGACTGGCACACGCTGGCCGTGCACGCCGAGTACACGACGGCGCCCTGGGCGCGCGGCGAGGGCTACGCCACGGAGTCGATGCTCGCCGTATCCCAGTGGCTCTTCCGGGACCAGAAGTTCGAGCGGCTCGAACTGCGCACCGCCGCCGACAACACGGCGGCCCAGCAGGTCGCCCAGAAGATGGGCTGCATCAGCGAGGGAGTGCTGCGCAACGCGTGGATAGCGCGCACGCAGACCGAGGACGGCGGCTGGACGGACATCCGCACGGACCTGATCGTGTGGAGCCTGCTGCCCGAGGACCTCGAAGGCACCGGCGAGCAGCTGGCCGACGCCGGCGGATACGCCACCTACACCGACTGGCGCTGACAACGGGACCCGCGCGGCGGGCACGGAGCCGTGGCCGTCGGCGTCCCTGGCGTGCGGGATCAGGGGCGGGCGTGTCCCGTCGCGCGGTGCGGCCGGTACTCCCCGGCCTCGGGACCCTCGGGTCCTCCGCTCCTTACGGGTCCCCTTGGGTCCACCGTGCCCTTCGCCGCCCTGCGGCCGCGCCCACCGGGTCCTGCGGGCGGCGGCCCGAGGCCCCACCGGCGCTGCCCGCGCGGCGCAGGGGAACGAGCCTGATCGGCGCGGGGGTCGCCCTGCCGACTCGTCGGCACCCGGGCCCCCGCGCGCCGTGAGGACCCGGCCGGCCCCGGCCCGTACCCCCACCGGTCTGCCGCCCGGCGACGCGGCCCGGTACTCTCACCGTGCCCGGCGTCCCGCGCCCCACCGCGACGGACCCACCGTCCACGCACTCCACTCCACCCCACTCGCGACACCTCCGGGAGAGATACGACGATGGCCGACCGCGTCACGGTGATCGGCTGGGACGGCTCACCGCTCACCCCTGCGGCCCGATCCGCGCTCCTCGCCGCCACTTTGGTGGCCGGCGCCGCGCACCACCTGGCCCTGCCCGAAGTACCCGACGACGCCGAGCACATCAGGCTCGGCAGCATCGACCTCGCGGCCCGCCGCATCGCCGGACACCGCGGCAGCGCCGTCGTACTCGCCGACGGGGACCCGGGGTTCTTCGGGGTCGTCAGGACCCTGCGTGCCCCGGAGCACGGCCTGGAGGTCGAGGTCGTGCCCGCCGTCTCCGCCGTGGCCGCGGCCTTCGCACGCGCCGGCATGGCCTGGGACGACGCGCAGGTCGTCGTCGCGCACCGCCGCACCCTGCGGCGCGCCGTCAACGTCTGCCGCGCACACACCAAGGTGGCGGTTCTCACCTCGCCGGGGGCGGGACCGGTCGAACTCGCGCTCCTCCTCGAAGGCGTCCACCGCACGTTCGTCATCTGCGAGGAGCTCGGCACCGACCGCGAACAGGTCTCCGTCCTGACCTCCGACAAGGTCGCCGACCACGTGTGGCGCGACCCCAACGTCGTGATCGTCATCGGTGGCACCGCGGTGGGCTCCGGCGCGTCCGGCACCGCGATAGCCGCCGCACCCGGCTGGCTCCTCGGCGGCGACTCCGCCCGGCCCTCCGGGACCGGCGCGCGCGGTTGGGCCCTGCCCACCGAGGAGTACGGGATCACCCTCGACGAGGGCGAGTCGACGTGGCTGCGGGCCGCGCAGCTCGCCCGCATCGGCGCGCGGACGGGCGACCTGGTCTGGGACATCGGTTCGGGCAGCGGGGCCGTCGCGGCCGAGGCCGCCCGGTTCGGCGCCGCCGTCATCGCCGTGGACGAGGAGGAGGGAGCCTGCGCGGCCACCGCGGCGGCGGCCCGCCGCGCGGGGGTCCAACTCCAGGTCGTCCAGGGCCGCGCACCCCATGTCCTCGAAAGTCTCCCGGAACCCGATGTCGTACGGATCGGCGGCGGCGGACTCGACGTCGTCACCGCGTGCGCCGATCGCAGGCCCGAGCGGATCGTCACCCACGCGGCCACTCGTGACGAGGCGGAGGCCGTCGCGGCGGCGCTCGCCGGGGGCGTCTACACCGTGGAGTGCTCCCTGCTCCAGTCCGTGGACCTGGACACCCGTGACTGGTCGGAACGGGAACGCGCGGTGGTCTTCCTCGTCGCGGGACGGCGCCGCGAAAGCGCCCCCTGACCCTGCCGCGTGAGAGCGCGCGGTAGGCTGGCGGACTGTTGTACCGCAGCCGGCCACCCGTGGATTCGGTGGTCAATGTCCGGGAAATCCGGTCGAAATGGAGTCGCTTCCGGCTCCCGCTGTGGTACGCGGAAACCGGGGGGACGCGCAACGAGGCGCGGTCCGCGGCCGGTCGTCGGGGCGCGTGTCCCGCGACCCGTGGGAATGCGCGAGGACACGCCAGGACCGCGGTCCTTCGTGCCGCGCGGCGGCCCCGCTCGTTGTTATCGACGGGCGGCAGGGGCCAACGGCCCCGCGCGACCCCGGCGAAGGGCTGAAGGAGCAGAACCGATGGGCGAGGGGTACGCATGACTGACACCGGCAGGGTCCCGGGCGAGGGACAGCCGGAGAACGCAGGCATGGCGGAGCAGCCGGGCATCCCGACTGCCGGTGAGTACGCCTACCTGGGCCCCTCCGAGACCCCTCAAGAGGACGACGACCTGCTGCTGATGCCGAGCGCGCAGGGCGCCTGGAGCGACCCGCAGCCGGTGCCGCCGCAGGAGCCCGCGCACCAGGCGCCGCCCGTGGAGCACGGCGGCTACCCGGTTCAGGAGCAGCACGCCGTCGTGGGCCGGGACCCGGAGGCCCCGACGACGACCGCGCCGCCGATAGATGAGCCGGCGCCGGTGACGGAGCCGGCGGCAGGGACCCCTGCGTACGCGGCCCCACAGGAGCCGTACTCCCCGCTGCAGCAGCACACCCCCGCGCACGGAACGGCCTACGAGGTGCCGGGCACCCCCGCGCACGGAACGGCCCACGAGGTGCCGCAGGCCCCGCACCCCCAGGAGCAGACGTACAGCTCCGACGGCCGGGGATTCGCCTACGCGCAGGTACCGGCGCAGGGCCACGACCCGGTGGAGCAGGCCGCCCACGCCCCCGAGAGCTTCGGCGGCGGCCAGGTGCCGTCGCCCTCCGCGGCCCCCGACGCCTCCCTCGGCGGCCCCGTACCGGTCGCCGCGGGCGTCGCGGCTGCCACCGTCCGCAGGCCGCTGCACCTCGGCCCGCCGGTCTCCGACCCGACCAGCGGCGTCGTGCGCTCGCTCGCCGACCGGGGCCCCGCCGCCCGTACGGCACCGGCCTACCCGACACGCTCGGGGACGTCCGGCCCGCCCACGACGGGCCCGGAATACCTCGACATCCCGCCCGACGGGAGCGCCGCCACGCAGGGCGGATCGGTGCTCGCGCCCGACGCGGCCGAAGCGCCGCAGGGCGGCGTCCCCTGGGTGCCCGAGCCCCAGCGCCCCCAGCAGGAGGAGGCGGCGGAACAGGACACACCGGTGTCCGCCGAGGCGGCCCCCGCGGCTTCGCCCGTGGAGATCCCGGCGGATCCCGAGGTCATCGAGACGCAGGCGGCGGCAGTGCCGCAGCAGGCGGCCGAGGCACCCGAGACCCCGGAAGTGCCGGACGCCGACGCCGCCGTTGACCCCGCCACCCCGGTGCAGGCCACCGCGGAGCAGGAGCCGTTGCCGGCGCAGACCCCGGCGCACGAAGCCCCCGCACCCCTGGCCATGGAGCTCCGGGCCACCGCACCGGAGGCCGCGCCGCACGAAGCCCCGGCCCCCGAGGACCCCGAGCCGGCCACCGCGGACGTGGCCGTCCCGCAGGACCCCGCGGCGGAGCCCGGGACCGCGGACGCCGCCGAGGCCGTTGCCGCCGAGCCCGCCGCGCCGGAGCCCGTCGCCGTCGAGGCGCCGCCGGCCGCCGACCCGGCACAGCCGGACGTACACGAACCCGCTCCCGTACCCCTCGCCGAGGCGCAGGCGCCCGCCGCCACCCCGGAACAGCCGGCCGCCACCCCGTCGGTACCCGACCTGGAGCCTGCCCCGGAGGCCGGGACGGCCGCACCCGCGGCAGCCGGTACCCCGGCCTCCCCGCCGGCCCCCTCCGGCTACGACGAGGCCGAACGGGACACCGTGCTGCGGGTGATGCGCGAACGCCGCGACATCCGCAACGGCTTCCGCTCCGACCCCGTCCCGCACGACGTGCTGATGCGCGTCCTGGAAGCCGCGCACACCGCGCCCAGCGTGGGCCACTCGCAGCCCTGGGACTTCGTCGTCATCCGCTCCGAGGAGACCCGGCGCGCGATGCACGAACTGGCCGAGCGCCAGCGCGACGCGTACGCCAAGTCGCTGCCGAAGGGCCGCGCGAAGCAGTTCAAGGAACTGAAGATCGAGGCGATCCTCGACACCCCGGTGAACATCGTCGTCACAGCGGACCCGACCCGCGGCGGCCGGCACACCCTCGGCCGGCACACCCAGCCGCAGATGGCGCCCTATTCCTCCGCGCTCGCCGTGGAGAACCTCTGGCTCGCCGCGCGCGCCGAGGGCCTCGGTGTCGGCTGGGTCAGCTTCTTCGACGAGCGCGAGATGGTCAGGGCGCTCGGCCTGCCGGACCACCTGGAGGTCGTGGCGTACCTCTGCGTCGGGTACGTCGACGCGTTCCCGCAGGACCCCGAACTGATGCAGGCGGGCTGGTCCAAGCGGCGCCCGCTCGCGTGGGTGGTCCACGAGGAGACGTACGGCAGGCGGGTCCTGCCCGGCGCGGAACCGCACGACCTGCTGGAGGAGACGGTCGCCAACATCCGGCCGCTCGACGCGAAGGCACTCGGCGAGGCCTGGGAGCGCCAGAAGCGCATGACCAAGCCGGCCGGCGCGCTCGGCGTGCTGGAGATCATCTCCGCGCAGCTCAGCGGGCTGTCCCGGATGAGCCCGCCGCCCATCCCGGAGCCCGCGGCCGTGGCGATCTTCGCCGGTGACCACGGGGTCCACGCGCAGGGCGTCACCCCGTGGCCGCAGGAGGTCACCGGGCAGATGGTGGCGAACTTCCTCGGTGGCGGCGCGGTGTGCAACGCGTTCGCCACCCAGGTCGGCGCCGAAGTGTGCATCGTCGACGTCGGAGTCGCCTCCGAACTGCCCGCCACCTCCGGCCTGCTGCCGCGCAAGGTGCGGCCGGGCACCGCCGACTTCACCACCGGGCCCGCGATGACCCGCGAGGAGGCGGTCGCCGCGATCGAGGTGGGCATCGAGACGGCGCGCGATCTCGTCACGGCCGGCAACAAGGCGCTCCTCACGGGCGAGATGGGCATCGCGAACACCACCGTGTCCGCGGCGCTGATCTCCGTGTACACGGGCATGGACCCGGCGGAGGTCACGGGCCGGGGCACCGGCATCAACGACGAGACCCACGCCCGCAAGGTCGACGTGGTGCGCCGCGCCCTGGACCTGCACCGCCCGGACCCGGCCGACCCGATCGGCGTCCTCACGGCGGTCGGCGGTCTCGAACACGCCGCGCTGGTCGGCTTCCTGCTGGGCGGCGCCTCCATGCGTACGCCGGTGATCCTCGACGGGGTCAGCGCGGGCGCCGCCGCCCTGGTGGCCCGCGCGATCGCGCCCGAGGCGCTCGCGGCCTGCATCGCGGGACACCGCAGCGCGGAGCCGGGGCACCAGGCGGCCCTGACCAAACTGGGCCTGCGCCCGCTGGTCGACCTGGACCTGCGCCTCGGCGAGGGCACGGGCGCGCTGCTGGCGCTGCCGCTGGTGCAGAGCGCGGCGCGCGCGATGCACGAGGTCGCGACGTTCGACTCGGCCGGAGTCACGGAGAAGTAGACGACGGGACGAGCCGCCGGGACCCGCCCCGCTCAGGGGCCCCGGCGGCTCGCGCCGTCCTGCCGGTGCGGGGGAGCGGGGACGGCTCGCGGTCCCGGGCGACGCGCCGGCGGCGAGCGGAGCGGGTGCCGGGACGAGCGAGACGCGGGACGCGCGGGGCCGGGGCCCCCGGGGCCCGGGACGCGTGGTCACCGCGAAGTCCCGTACCGCGAAGTCCCGTACCGCGAAGTCCCGTACCGCCGGGCCTGCACCGTCGGGCCCGGGCCCCGATGCGTCCTCCTGTGGACACGACCCCGGCGAGCGACCCGTGTCGTGCCTGGTACCTGGTGGACAAGGCCCCGTGATCCCGGTGCCGCCGCCTCGGGAACGGGGACCCCGGCGACCCCGGCACGCCCGCCCCGTAAAGTGGTCGCACCACCCGTCCCACCAGCCGCTCCACCGGCGCAGCGGCCGCCAGAAGAATCCGCCCGAGGAGCCGCACGCACCATGGCCGAGCCCCACGACGACGCCCCACGAGAGCCGCGACCCGCCCCGGGGGCCGGCCGGCACTCCGCCTACCCGGTCGGCCTGCGGCTCTCCGGCCGCCGGGTCGTCGTCGTCGGCGGCGGCCAGGTCGCCCAGCGCCGCCTGCCGGCCCTGATCGCCGCCGGAGCGGACATCGTGCTCGTCTCGCCGTCCGCCACCCCCTCGGTCGAGGCCATGGTCACCGCGGGCGAACTGCGCTGGGAGCGCCGCCGCTACGCCGAGGGCGACCTCGCGGACACCTGGTACGCGCTGGTCGCGTCCAGCGACCCGGCCGCCAACGCCGCCGCGTCCGCCGAGGCGGAGCGCACCCGCACCTGGTGCGTGCGCAGCGACGACGCCGAGGCCGCCACCGCCTGGACCCCGGCCACCGGCCGCGACGGCGGCATCACCGTCGCCGTCCTCGCCGGCTCCGACGCACGCCACCGCGACCCGCGCCGCTCGGCGGCCGTGCGGGACGCCGTCATCGAAGGGCTCCGCGAGGGGACCATCGCGCCGGCACCCGCCCGCGGCCGGCAGGACGGCGGGGCACCGGCCCCCGTCGCCCTCGTCGGTGGCGGTCCCGGCGACCCCGACCTCATCACGGTGCGCGGCCGCCGCCTGCTCGCCGCCGCCGATGTCGTCATCGCCGACCGGCTCGGCCCGCGCGACCTGCTGGACGAACTCCCGCCGCACGTCGAGGTCATAGACGCGGCGAAGATCCCCTACGGTCGCGCCATGGCGCAGGAGGCCATCAACGCGGCGCTCGTGGAGCACGCGAGGGCGGGCAGGAACGTCGTACGGCTCAAGGGCGGCGACCCGTTCGTCTTCGGCCGCGGCATGGAGGAGGCGCAGGCGCTCGCCGAGGCCGGGATCCCCTGCACGGTCGTGCCCGGCATCTCCAGCAGCATCAGCGTGCCGGGCGCCGCGGGCATCCCGGTCACGCACCGGGGCGTGGCCCACGAGTTCACCGTCGTCAGCGGCCATGTGGCCCCCGACGACGCGCGGTCCCTGGTGGACTGGGAGGCACTGGCGCGACTGCGGGGCACCCTCGTCGTCCTCATGGGTGTGGAGAAGATCGGTGCGATCGCCGAGGCCCTCATCCGGCACGGCAAGGACCCTGCGACGCCCGTCGCGCTCGTCCAGGAGGGCACGACCGCGGCCCAGCGCCGCGTCGACGCGACGCTCGCCACCGTGGGGGCCACGGCCAGGGCCGAGGCCGTGAGGCCGCCCGCCGTGATCGTGATCGGTGACGTCGTCGCGCTGGGGAACGGCTGAGCCGATGGCAGAACCCATCGTCCTGGACGACCCGGACGACCCGCGCCTGCACGACTACAGCGGCCTCACGGACGTCGAGCTGCGGCGCCGTCGCGAGCCGGCGGAGGGCCTGTTCATCGCGGAGGGCGAGAAGGTCGTCCGCCGGGCCGTGGGCGCCGGATACGCCATGCGCTCGATGCTGCTGTCCGCGAAGTGGCTCGGCCCGCTGCGGGACGTCGTGGACGCCGCGACCGCGCCGGTCTACCTGGTGGATCCGGCACTCGCCGAGCAGGTCACCGGCTACCACGTCCACCGCGGCGCCCTCGCCTCCATGGCGCGCAAGCCCCTTCCCGCGGCCGGTGAACTCCTGCCCGGCGCACGGCGCGTGGCGGTGTTCGAGGACATCGTGGACCACGCCAACATCGGTGCCGCCTTCCGCAACGCGGCGGCTCTCGGCATCGACGCGGTCCTGCTGACACCGCGCTGTGCCGACCCGTTCTACCGCCGGTCCGTGAAGGTCTCGATGGGGGCCGTCCTGCAGGTCCCCTGGACCCGCGCCACCGCGTGGCCGGGCGACCTGGCGGAGCTGCGTGCCGCGGGTTTCACGGTGGCGGCGCTGTGTCTGAGCGACCGCGCGGTCACGCTCGACACGCTCGCGTCGCGTCAGGAGCCGAAGCTGGCGCTGGTGTTCGGCACGGAGGGCGCGGGGCTCTCCTCCACGACGCTGGAGGCGGCCGACGTGCACGTCCGCATCCCGATGGAGGCGGGCGTCGACTCCCTGAACGTCGCGGCCGCCTCGGCCGTGGCCTTCTACGCGACGCGCCCCGCAGCGGGCTGACCCGGGCGCGGTTGCCGGTCCTGTGCGGTTCCGGGGCCGGTCCGCTTGGGCGCCGACCGAACGGGCCGCGCGCGGCGGCCTCTTGACTCCGTCCGCCGTGGCGGCGTGCACTGACTGGCATGCCGGTCTCCACCCAACCGGGGGCCCGTGCGAAGACCGGCCCTGCGGGAGAAGCGCCCACCGCGAGAACCGCGACACCGTCGTCGACGGCGACCTCGCCCCCGGCGAACGTCTCCACGACGTGGCCCCGTCCCGTGGCCGGCGCCCGCCGCACCCGAGCCCGGACCGAGGAGCGCGCATGTCACTCGACGACTTCGACCGCTACCCCCTGCTGTTCGGGCCCAGCCCCGTGCACCCGCTCGGCCGCCTCAGCGACCACCTCGGCGGCGCGCGGATCTGGGCCAAGCGGGAGGACTGCAACAGCCCTCTCGCTCACGGCGGAAACAAGACCCGCAAGCTGGAGTACCTGCTGCCCGACGCCCTCGCGAGCGGCGCCGACACTCTCGTCAGCATCGGCGGGGTGCAGTCCAACCACACCCGGCAGGTGGCCGCCGTCGCCGCCCGGGCCGGCCTGCGGGCCGTGCTCGTCCAGGAGAGCTGGGTCGACTGGCCCGACCCGGTCAACGACAAGGTCGGCAACATCCAGCTCTCCCGCATCATGGGCGCCGATGTGCGCCTGGTGCGGGCCGACTTCGGCATCGGGTTCAAGGACAGCTGGCAGCAGGCACTGGACGACGTCCGCGCCGCCGGCGGCACTCCGTACGCGATTCCCGCCGGCGCCTCCGACCATCCGCTCGGCGGCCTCGGCTTCGCCCGCTGGGCCGAGGAGGTGCGGGTGCAGGAGGAGGAGCTGGGCGTCTTCTTCGACACGATCGTCGTGTGCAGCGTCACGGGGAGTACCCAGGCGGGCATGATCGCGGGCTTCGCCGGGCAGGACCGGCCCCGCCGTGTCCTGGGCATCGACGCGTCGGCCCGACTCGCGGCGACCCGGGCCCAGGTGGAGAAGATCGCCCGCGATACGGCGCGACGTGTCGGCCTCGGCCGGGAGTTGCGCGACGACGAGATCACCGTCCTCGACGGCTGGGCGGGGGAGCGGTACGGCATCCCCGTGCGGTCCACGCTCGACGCGATCCTGCTGGCCGGCCGCCTCGAAGGGATGATCGTCGACCCGGTCTACGAGGGGAAGTCGATGGCCGGACTCATCGACCTCGTGGGCGGCGGCGACATCCCGAAGGACAGCGAGGTCCTGTACGTCCATCTCGGCGGCCAGCCCGCGCTGAACGCCTACAGCGGCATCGTCCCCTGACGTCGGGGACACCGGCCGCCGGCCTCCCGGCGGGGCGTCGTCGTCACAGCTGCTGGGCGAGCCAGATCCCCAGCACGACCAGCAGGGTGACGATCACGAAGACGATCAGCCGCTGCCGCAGGAGCCGCGGGTTGGCGGGCCTGCGCCCCGGCGCCGTGCTCCGTGCTCCGGGCCGGCTCGCGCCGCGCGGCTGCGGCGGGCGGGTACCGCCCGTGCGCGGTGCGGAGGCCCCGCTACGCTTCTGGGCCGGGCGCGAGGAACCCGCGGCGCGCGGCTGCGAGGGGTGTTCGCCGTGCTCGCCCGCTTCCGCGGCGGCGGCACGCCGCATCGACCGCTCCGTGTACTGCTCCGTCGGGCGCTCGCCGACCCGGCGCTCCCGCTCCCGCATCCGCCCCGTCGGTACGTCCTGCGGTGCCCGGTCACGCTGCGCGGGCGGTCTCGCCTCGGTGAGCCCCTGTGCCTCACGCGCGGCGATCTCCTTCAGCCGCATCGACAGCTGCAGCGTGCTGGGCCGGTCGCCCGGGTCCTTCGCCAGGCACGCGCGCAGCAGCGGCGCCAGGGTGTCCGGCACGTCGCGCAACTGCGGCTGCTCGTGCACCACCCGGTAGAGCATGACCTCGGAACTTCCGTGCCCGAAGGGCGAGTCGGCGGTCGCGGCGTAGGCCAGCGTCGCACCGAGCGCGAACACGTCCGTGGCGGGCGTGACCATGGCCCCGCGTACCTGTTCCGGTGCGAGGAAGCCGGGGGAGCCGACGGCGGTGCCCACGTGCGTCAGGGTGCTCGCCCCGGTGGCCCACGCGATCCCGAAGTCGATGATGCGGGGGCCCTTGGGTGACAGCAGGATGTTCGACGGCTTCAGATCGCGGTGCACGACGCCGGCCTCGTGCACGGCGACCAGGCCCTCCGACAGGGCGGCTCCGACGGCCGCGACGTCGGAGGCGGTCAGAGGGCCCTCCTCGGCGACCTTGTCGTGCAGCGAGGGGCCGGGCACGTACTGCGTGGCGAACCAGGGGCGCTCCGCCTCCAGATCGGCGGCGACGAGCCGGGCGGTGCAGCCGCCACGGATGCGCCGGGCCGCCGAGACCTCGCGCGCGAAGCGGGACCGGAACTCCTGGTCCTCCGCGAGGTCCGGTCTGATGACCTTCAGCGCGACGCGCTGTCCGCGCCGGTCGGAGCCCAGATAGACGACGCCCATGCCGCCGGCGCCGAGTCGCCGGTGAAGACGGAAGGAACCGACGACTCGCGGGTCCTCGCGCCGGAGCCGCATCATCGCCATGTCCATCCCCGCTGCCCGGTCGACCGTCTGACGTCGCACAGCTTACGTACCCGCGCCCCGGCGTGCTCACAGGCCGCGCCCTGGCGACCAGATCGATTGTCAGTACGCCGCCGGGGACATGAGGAGCGGTCAGCAGGGCCGCTGTTCAGGCGGGCTTGACCCGGACGTGACCCCAAGGCCCCCGCACAGCAAAGGGATTGCGTCCCGGGGTCCGGCCGGGACGGCCGGGGACGGACGGCGCGTCCCGCACCGGGCGCGGCAGGGCGGCCGGGCGGGGCCCCGCCCGGCGACGCCGGGTACGGTCCCGCGCGGGTGAGTGATGTCACGCGTACCGGGCTCCGGCGTGCGCGGCGCACGTAGGCCCGGGGGCGGACCCGCCCGGCGCGCGGGGGCGGACCCCCGCGCAGGTGGGACGGCGCGCGCCGGGGAGCGGGGGCCGACCCCGAGACGGGAGCGCCGGGACTCCACCCAGGGGAGTAGGCGTCCCCGTGCCGGGTCATCCCCTGGGAGGCCGGACAAGCCGTGCGCGGGCATGACGACCCGGCGCCCGCGGGTCCCTAGTGTTGAGGTCGAGCGGCGGGTCCAGCACTCGTCCCCCGAGGTCAGGTACTCGCCGCTGCAGGATTCGACGGGAGAGGGATCATGGCGGACACGGTGGCACGGACCACGCTCCGCGCGCAGCGCAAAGCCTTCGCCGCGCTCGGCGTACGGCCGTCCGGCACACGCCACCCGCTGGTGGCGGTGGCCATGGTCCTTCCCCTCGCGGCCCTGCTCGTCGTCGTCTTCGGCGGCTGGAGCGCTGTGGTCGAACAGGCGTCGTCCGTGGGCGTGATGCTGGGGCGCTGAACGCGTCCCGGGCCCGGGAGAGCGGTCCGGGCCGGGGGCATCCGGCCAACAGCCCCGTGGGGACGGGGGTGCGGCGGACGGCAGCGTACGGCCGGTCAGCTGGGGAGCTGACCGGCCGGCGCGTTGTGCGGGGACCCGCGGCCCGGCCCCCGGGCCGCGGGCCGCGTACGCTCCCCACGGGAATCAGGGACTTCGGGGATCCCAGGACTTCGGCCGGTGGGGAATCCGGCCGGTGGGGAATCCGGGCAGCGGGGAATCCGGCCGGTGGGGAATCCGGGCAGCGCAGCGCCGGGCACCGAAGCGCAGGACACGGGGACACGGGGACACGGGAGATCATGACCGCCGACGGGCTCCTGCCCACACTCCAGCGCGTCGCGCGCGCCACCGCCCATCGCTCGGGGGCCTGCTCCGCCTGTGACCTGGAGAGTGTCCTCGCGGACCGCCCCGACGCCGCCGTCGTGCGGCACGGTTCCGCCGTGGTGAAGGCACACGCCGACGACACCGACCCGGCCGCCCACCGGGTGCGGATGGCCCTCGCCGCACACCCGCGCCTCGCGGGGACGTTCCTGGCGCCGCTCCCCTCCACCGCCGCGGACGTGCACGGCCGCCTGGTGACGGCCTGGCCCTACGGCGTGCCGGTCGACCCCGAGGACCCGGACGCCGCACCCTGGGAACACGTGGCCGAACTCCTCGCCCGCCTGCACCGCGTACCGCTCGCGGCCCTCGCCGGAGCGCTGCCCGGGCCGCTGCCGCCGATGCGCGCCCCGCTCAAGGTGCGTGCCGCCGTCGCGCGGATGCGCGCCGCTGCCCCCGGCCACCCGGGGGCCCGAGCGGTCGAGCGCGCCCACCGCGCTCTCACGTCCGGCGCGGCCGGCTCCGGCCCCACCGCCCTGTGCCACGGAGACCTCCATCTGGGGCAGCTCGTGCGCGATCCGTCCGACGGACGCTGGCTCCTCATCGACGTGGACGACGCCGGCACCGGCGACCCCGCGTGGGACCTCGCGAGGCCCGCCGCCTGGTACGCGGCCGGGCTGCTGCCGCCGGAGGTCTGGGGACGCTTTCTCGACGCGTACCGGGCCGCCGGCGGCTCCGCGGTGCCCCGGGACGGGGACCCCTGGCCGCGCCTCGACCTCCCGGCCCGCGCCCTCACCGTGCAGACGGCGGCTCTCGCGATCGCCAAGGCCGCCGAGGAGGGCCGGGAGACCGACGAGGTCGAGGAGTTGGTGGTCGCGGCGTGTGTCCGGATCGCCGCGCTCGGCCCCAACTGAGCGCGCGGGCAACCGTGCAGGGCCCCGGTGCGTCGTCGTAGGGTGAAGCGTTGGTCCACGTGCCGAGGAGCTGAAGCCGGATGAAGTGCCCCAAGTGCCATGCGGAGATGCACACCTACAACCGCAACGGTGTCCAGATCGAGCAGTGCAGCGGCTGCCGGGGGATCTTCCTCGACTTCGGTGAGCTGGAGACCCTGACCCGCATCGAGTCGCAGTGGTCCCAGCCGATGCCGCCAGGCCCGCCTGCCGCGCCCTACCCGCCGGCCCCCGGCCCGGCCTGGGGAGCCCCGTACGGCGGGGGCCACGGCGGCGGCGGTCACTACGGCGGCCACGGCCACCACGGTCACCACAAGAGCTTCTCCCACATGCTCTTCTCGACCTGATCCGGCGGCGTACGCCAGCGGGAGAGGGCCCCGGCGGAGGAGAGGGCGGGGGCCCGCCCGCACCGGCGCCGCGAATCACGGGCGAGGCACCGGGAAACCGGCCCGACGCAACGACGAAGCCCCGGCGGACGAATCCGCCGGGGCTTGCTCTGTGCGCGATACTGGGATTGAACCAGTGACCTCTTCCGTGTCAGGGAAGCGCTCTCCCGCTGAGCTAATCGCGCAGGTCACCACCGAGATGGCTACTGCTGCGTGCGCGATACTGGGATTGAACCAGTGACCTCTTCCGTGTCAGGGAAGCGCTCTCCCGCTGAGCTAATCGCGCGGGAATCCTTGCGGATCCAGTGGACGATACTGGGATTGAACCAGTGACCTCTTCCGTGTCAGGGAAGCGCTCTCCCGCTGAGCTAATCGTCCTTGGAGGTGGAGACGGGATTTGAACCCGTGTAGACGGCTTTGCAGGCCGTTGCCTCGCCTCTCGGCCACTCCACCCGGAGTGCGCGGGCGCTGATCGTTACAGCTCCCACATCGAGCGGACGACGAGATTCGAACTCGCGACCCTCACCTTGGCAAGGTGATGCTCTACCAACTGAGCCACGTCCGCCTGTCGTTTCCGGTCCGTTTTGCGTGCCGGGCGACGGAGTGAACTCTAGCGGATTTGAGGGCCAGCACAAAAACGCGTTTACGCAGCGTGCTGAGGGCGCGGCGCCGGCGGTGGCGCGCACCGTCCCGTTCCCCGCCCTCCCGCCGGCCCGCGCCGTACGGGCTCCGGGTCCGGCCCGAGCGTGCCGGGACGTCGCGGTCGGGCCGGGCGGTGAGCCGTCGGTCCTGGCCGGGCGGCCGCGCCGCGCCACCGGCACAGGGGCGGCCCCGAGCCGGACCGCGGCCCGTAGCGTGAGCGGGCGTGGAGCCGTCCCGAGGTCGCGAGGGCTCCTCGGGTAGCGTCGGACAGGTACGGGCGAGTGGGAGGATCGGGCACATGAAGATCTGGGTGAACGGCGGACTGCGCGAGGCGGACGAGGCCCAGGTGTCGGTCTTCGACCACGGACTGACCGTCGGCGACGGGGTGTTCGAGACCCTCAAGACGGTGCGGGGCCGCCCCTTCGCGCTGACCCGGCACCTGGACCGGCTGGCGCGCTCCGCGCGCGGTCTCGGCCTGCCGGAGCCCGACCTCGACGAGGTGCGCGCCGCGTGCGCGGCCGTCCTGGACGCCTCACCCATGGCGCTCGGCCGGCTGCGCGTCACATACACCGGCGGGCTGGCCCCGCTCGGCTCGGACCGGGGAGAGCCCGACTCCACCCTGGTCGTCGCGCTCGGCGAGGCCCACCGGCCGCCCGCCTCGACCGCCGTGGTCACCGTGCCGTGGGTACGCAACGAGCGCGGCGCCCTCTCCGGCCTGAAGACCACGTCGTACGGCGAGAACGTCGTCGCCCTCGCCCGGGCGCACGAGTCGGACGCCTCGGAGGCGCTGTTCGCGAACACCGTCGGCCGGCTGTGCGAGGGCACGGGATCCAACGTCTTCGTCGTCGTCGACGGCGAACTCCACACCCCGCCGCTCGCCTCCGGCTGCCTGGCCGGGATCACCCGCGCGCTGACCGTCGAGTGGACCGGTGCCCGCGAGAGCGACCTGCCGATGGACGTCCTCGGCAGCGCGGAGGAGATCTTCCTGACGTCGAGCCTGCGCGACGTCCAGGCAGTGCGCCGGGTGGATGACCGCGACCTCGACGAGGCGCCGGGACCCGTCACGGCCAAGGCGATGCGGATCTTCCAGGAGCGCGCGGCGGCCGAACCCGACCCGGCCGCGGTCTGAGCGTGCGCGCGGACCCGGCCCGGCGCGGCCCGGCCGCCCCCCGGCGGGGTGACGCGCGGTGCGGTGGACGGGTAGAACACCAGGGATGACCACCACCCTGCGGCCGACCGGGCCGCTCAACGAGAGTCCGGACGGCGTCAGGTCCCGCGCCTACCAGGTATGTGTCAACAGCCGTCCCGTCGGGGCCGTCGAACTCGGCACCGATCCCTCCTTCGGCCCCACCGCGGGCGTGGTCCGGGCGCTGCGCATCGACGAACCGGACCGGCGCAGGGGCAGGGGCACGGTCGCCGCGCTCGCCGCCGAGGAGGTGCTGCGCGGCTGGGGCTGCCGGCAGGTGCTGGCCTCGACGCCCGGCGACGCGGGGACCCCGGCCCGGATGCTGGGCGCGCTCGGGTACACCGAGCGCAGCGTGAACATGGTCAAGGACCTGCCGTCAAAGGCGCCGGAGCTGCCCCCGGGCGTCACCGAACGGGCCATGACGGCGGACGAGTTCGACGCGTGGTGGGCGGGCGCCCACGCCCTCTTCGCGGACAGCTGGGCCAGCCGCGGCATGACCCGTGAGCAGGCCGCGGCCAAGGCGGAGGCGAGCCGGCGCCAGGCCCTGCCCGACGGGTTCGCGACCCCCGGCGCGGCCTTTCGGGTCCTGGCCGCCGCGGGAGCCGTCGTGGGCCGGGTCTGGGTCGCCCGGCAGGAGATCGCCCCGGGGGTGCCCGGCGCGTACGTCTACGAGGTCGAGGTCGCCGCGCCGAGCCGGGGCCGGGGGTACGGGCGCTCGCTGATGGGCGTCGCCGAGCGGGTGGCCCTGGACTGGGGCGGCGCGGCACTCGGCCTGCACGTCTTCACGGACAACACCCCGGCGGTGCGGCTCTACACGTCGCTCGGCTACCGCGTCACCGCCCGCCACTTCGCCAAACAGCTGCTCTGAGGTCCCGGCCGCAGGCGCGGCCTGGACCCGCGGCGCGAGGGCCCCGGATCTCAGCGGGCGAGCAGGGCGTCCACGATCTCCTCGACGCGCTCCCGTATGCCGTCCTGGCTCTTGCTCCCGTCCAGCAGCCGGCCGCCCACCTCGTAGGTGGGCGTCCCCTTGACGCCGATGGCCTTGCCTTCGGCGTGGTCGGCGTCCACGACCAGGATGTGCCGGCCGTCGACCAGCGCGGTGTCCACCTCCTCCGCGTCGAGGCCCAGCTCGCGCGCGACCTCGACGAGTACCTCCTCACCGCGGTCCCCGAGCGCCTCGGTGCGGGCGAGTACCGCCGCGACGTACTCCCAGCCGCTGCCCTGCCCGGCGGCCTCCTCGGCGGCCTGCGCCGCGGCGAAGGAGTGCTGGTGCTTCTCCAGCGGGAAGTGGCGCAGCCGGGGCTCGACGCGGTCCCCGTACTTCTCGCGCAGCGCGTCGAGGTCGGCGAGGGCGCTGCGGCAGTCCGGGCACTGGAGCTCGCACCACACGTCGAGCACGACGGGGGAGGCGGCCGGGGAATCGTTCATGGAAGCAGTCTTCCAGGAGGGTGACCGGCCGCCCAAACGCGACCTGGGAAGGACGCCGCCCCGGACTTCCCCCTGAGGTGCGCCGCGATCGTGGCCCCGACGGGGACCTCGGGTGCAGGATGGAGGGGTACGAACCTGTTCGTATCGACAGGACGACGGCAGACCGCCAGGAGGACCGGATGATTGCCGAGACCATTTGCGCCGCGGTGTCGGCCGCGGGGCTGGGTATCGCCGCGGTCACGGCGTACCGCAAGCGGTTCCTGACCGCCACGAAGATCGCCGCGTTCGCCCTCGTCCCCATCGGGCTGGCGATGACGGGCGTCGTCAAGTGGGTGGCCCACACGGCCTTCAGCCCGACGGCGTGGGGCGGCTTCGCCGTGCTCGCGATCGCCGTCGTGCTGTTCCTCATCACGAGGGCCGTGGACCGCCACCGGGGGATGACGCGCAAGGAGCGCCGCGAGGCCGAGAAGGCCCGCAGGCGCGAGGCCGTCGCCCCCGCGGCATCGGCGCCGTCGCTCGGCGCGGGCGGCGGGCAGCCGACGGGGGCCTCGGACGCCGTGCGGCCGAAGGGTGCGACGCAGCAGCAGAAGCCGGAGGATTTCAGCGACATCGAGGCGATCCTCAAGAAGCACGGCATCTGACCTCGCGGGCGGCCCCCGGGCGCGGGGCCGCCGCCCCCTCGGGGAGCAGGCTTGCGCCTCGCGATGATCAAGGTCGCTCAGATAGTGCAAGGTCACCGACGAAATCAGGTGAAGTCCTTGCCCTAGGTGGTCTGTTGGTCAGGAGCACTCGCCCGGCTGCGTCATCATCTGTCCGAGATGCTCGATACCTCCGGGGATCAGTACCCCGCACCGCCGGAACAATACGTTCCCTCCGAAGAGCAGCGCGGCTGCCTCTTCGCACTGTCCCAGCCGCCGCTGATGATCTTTCTGGCCGTCGTCGGCTCGCTCCTCCTGGCGGCGGCCGTCCATGACCTGCTCGCCCTGTGACCGCCGTCCTGGCGCGCCGAGACGCCCGCGACGGTCTCCGCGACAGCGGGCATGACCGTCGCCGTGACAGCTGCCACGACCTGTCGTGGCCGCCCCCGTCAGCCGGCGGCCGCCTCCTTGCGGCGGGCCCGGTACGCGGCGACATGCAGCCTGTTCCCGCATGTGCGGCTGTCGCAGTAGCGGCGCGAGCGGTTGCGGGACAGGTCGACGAAGGCCCGTCCGCAGTCCGGCGCCTCGCAGCGCCGCAGGCGCTCCTGTTCGCCCGCGACGACGATGAACGCGAGCGCCATGCCGCAGTCCGCGGTCAGGTGGTCCGCCACCGAGGCGCCCGGCGCGAAATAGTGCACGTGCCAGTCGTAGCCGTCGTGATCGGTGAGCCGAGGCGTGGTGCCGGCGCCCGCGACCAGCTGGTTGATCAGCGCCGCGGCGGCGACGGCGTCGGGCGCCGCGAAGACGTCGGCGAAACGCCGGCGCACGTCCAGCACGGCGCCGAGGTCCCGGGCGTCGAGGTCCGTGACGCCGCTGATGTCGTGGGCGCGGACGAAGGAGAACAGCGCGTCGACGTCGGCCAGGCCGTCCGCAGGGTCGCTGCCGGACATGCCTTCCGGCGCTGTGTTCACCAGGTCGACCACCGTGTCGAGGGCGATCCGGGTGTCATGGGGGATCTGCACGCCTCGACTCTAGTCGCCGCCACCAGGGACGGTGCGGGGCCGAATCCGGCGGTAGGCGCCGAGCGCGGGCGCCGTGGCCGGGAGCGGGCTCGGGCCCCCGGGGGCACACCGGCGGGCCGGTAGGAGCATGCCGGCGGGTCACGGGAACACGGCGGCGCCGCTGCCGCGGTGGATTCCGCGACAGCGACGCCGGCCGGGCTCACGCGTGCGTCTGCGCGCGGTGCCGTCCCCCCGAGTCGGACGGCACCACGCGGCTCTCGGCCTGGCTCAGCTCTCGGCCAGGATGTGTGAGAGCTCCGTATCGAGGTCGAAGTGCCGGTGCTCGGTACCGGGTGGCACCGCGGCGTCGGTCCGCTTCAGGAAGGATTCGAGCGCCCGCGCCGGGGCTTCGAGCAGGGCTTCGCCCTCCGGGGAGCTCAGGGCGATGCAGACGACGCCCTGACCGTGGCTGCGGGACGGCCAGACACGGACGTCGCCGGTGCCGGTGGGCCGGTGCAGCCCCTCGGCGAGCAGGTCGCGGGCGAAGACCCATTCGACCGTCTCTTCGGCTCCGGTGTGGAAGGTGGCGTGCACGGCGTAGGGATCGGCCGTGTCATACCGCAGGCCCGCTGGGACAGGCAGGGAGGACTCGCTCGACACAACGAGGCGCAGGTGCAGCTCGCAGCTGACCGTGGTGTTCATAAGCGCCAGGGCCTTTCGCTCAGTGTGCGCTCGGGGATTCGCACGTCGGCGAAATCGACATGCCACTTCCCGTGCCGTTGTAAACCCCTCTGACCTTTTTGTGCGTCTTGAGGTCACTCGTGTGGCGGTGGGAGGATTTGTCTCATTCGGCCATTCCGGTGAACGGCGTGAGTCCGGTACGTTGGTCCATGTGATCGCGGAGAGTGACGAAAAGGGGCTCGGGTCCCGTGCCCCGGAGTTCATCAAGGCATCGCGCCCGCTCCACCAGGGCTGGAAGGTCGGCGTCTTCATGGTGGGGCTCGCCGTCGTCGGGGGCGGCGTCATCCTGCTGCCCCTGCCCGGCCCGGGCTGGCTGGTGATCTTCGGCGGGATGGCTGTCTGGGCCACGGAGTTCGTCTGGGCCCAACGGGTGCTGCGGTGGACGAAACGCAAGGTCACCGAGGCCGCGCACAAGGCGCTTGATCCCAAGGTCAGGCGCAGGAACATCGTCCTGACCGCCGTCGGCGTGGTGATCGTCGGAGCGTTGATCGCGCTCTACGTCTGGAGGTTCGGCGCGGTCATGCCCTGGCGGATCCACCGCTGAGCGGCCGGGCGCGGATCGTCGTAAAGCGGTGCGGGGACACCCCTGACATGGGGTAATGTGTGCCCTGCGCGCGGGCGATTAGCTCAGTGGGAGAGCGCTTCGTTCACACCGAAGAGGTCACTGGTTCGAACCCAGTATCGCCCACCCGTCACGAGGCCCCCGGAAGATCCTTCCGGGGGCCTCGTCATGCGCGCGGCCCGGCCACGGCCCGTGCGCTCAGACGCGTTCCTCAGCGCATGCCGCCCAGCACCTCGCGCAGCCTGCGGGCGTCCCGCAGTCGCTGCTCGTAGGTCGCGCCGAGGCCGAGCAGCAGCAGCCCCGCCAGCGCCATCGGCACCCAGCGCGGCACCAGGCCCGCCACCTGCACCACGTACGGAGCCAGCTCGTGCAGGGCGTCGAGCGCGAGGACCCCGCCGCCGAGCAGCAGCGGCGCGAGCAGCCTGCGCCGCCCGCCCGCCAGGGTCACCGCCAGGGCGGCCAGACCCAGCAGCAGCGGGCGGGGCCAGTGCGCGTCCACCCAGGAGGCCCCCAGAGCGGGCACCAGCGCGAGCGCGAGCCCCGGGCCGTACGCGACCCACGACGACGCCGTCCGCTCGCTCCTGCGGCGCACAGCGCCCACCGCGAGCAGCGGCAGTGCCACCGGCACCGTGTACGCCTCGGGCGCGCTCACGCCCGCCTGTGCCAGCCACACCCACAGTGACGCCACAAGCAGCACGGCCGCCGCGCAGGTCCCCGCCCCGCGCCTGACCGGGCGCAGGGCCGTCCCCGCCGCGATCAGCGCGCACACCGCGAGGACCACGGCGAGCACCCGCGGACCGGCCGCCGCCGCGTACACCACCGGCACCACGGCAGCCGCCGCGCCGGTGGCCTCCACCGGGACGCCCACCAGGGCCGGACGTACGCCCGGCCACGCCGCGAGCACCGCCACCAGGGCGGGTACCAGGAGCACCGCGGAGGCGACAGTGGCCGCCGGCCGCCCGGCTGTCGCGGGTACCGCCGCCGTGAACGCCGTGGCACACACCACCGCCAGGCATCCCAGCACCGCCCGGACGCCCAGCGGAGCGCGCCGCGAGTGGGCTCCGCCGAGCGCGGCGAGCGCCGCGAGGAGCGCGGTGAGCACACCGAGGCACAGCAGCAGTGACCATCGGGCCGACGTCGACAGCGCCACTACGGGCGCCGCGCACAGCCCCGCCCCCACCGCGGCCGTCACCGCCGTGGGCGCTCCCACCGGGCCCGGCCGCGCCGCCACCACCAGCAGGGCCGCGACCAGCGCGAGCAGCAGGGCCACCGTCGCCGCGAACCCTAGGCCGAGCGTCGCGGGCAGCGCCGCGACCGCCGCGAGCCCCAGCGCGGTCGTGACACCGCCCGCCGCCGCATGCCGCACCCGTGCGCGTGGCGCCGGCCCGTCCGCCCCCGGCCGGGGTGCCGCCAGGAGCCACCGCCCGGCGCACAGCGGCAGCGCCGCCGTCACCGCCAGTACCAGCGGCGCCGCCGCCACGGGCAGTGCGAGGCCGCCGCCGCTCCACACGTACCCCGCGAGGGCGGACGCAAGGACCAGGGCCGGCACGGGCAGGACCCACAGCACGCAGCAGGCCGTCAGGCCCGCCGCGGTGGCGGCGACGGCGCGCGCCGCGCCGCGCGGCAGCGGGCCCCGGGCGGTTCCGGCCGCGGCCAGCGCGCACGCCAGGTACACCGCCACCGCCCCGTCGGCCGGCACCGCGTGCCGTGCCACGTCGCCGACCGCGGCGACCGTCGACAGCGTCGCCACGATCGCGGCGGCCGGAGCGAGCCGCCGCTCCCGCAGCGCCGCGCTGACGACGGCGGCCGCCCCGGCGAGCAGCAGAAGTCCCGGCGCGACCGCGTGCGCGGCGGTCGGCGCGGAGACCGAGAACCACCAGGCGCCGAACATCCCCCAGCCGCCCGTACCCGCCGCCGCTAGCGCCGCCGGGATCCACACCGAGGAGCGCCTGACCCGGAGGGCCACCGCCGCGTCGGCCACCCCGGTCGCCAGCAGCGCTCCCGCGAGGCCGAGCGGAGCCGCGCCCGCGGCCAACGCCCAGAGCAGCGGCACGAACTGACCCGCGAGCACAGCGGCGGGCAACGGAATGCCGAGCTCCCCTACGACCAGTCCGTACGCCGTCCACACCGCGGTGAGCACCAGCGCCGCGCCCCCGGCGAAGGCGAAGCCGTTCGAGGGCTGCGCCAGCACGGAGACCTGCACGGTGTCGAGGACCGTCAGGATCAGCGCCAGCACGGACACCGTCCTGGCGGTCGCGACGAGTCCCCGGCGCACCAGCAGGGCGGGCACGGCCAGTGCGGCGAGCGTCACCAGCGACAGCACCGCCGCCCTGCCGCCCTCGCCGAGAGCGCCCCAGCTGACGACGGTGAAGGCGATCGCGGCGATGGCGAGGAGCGTCCCACCGAGCGTCAGCAGGACGTTCTGCGCTCCTTTCGGGGCCACTTCGCGTGGCCGGGCGGCCGGGCGCGCCGTGGCACGGACCGCCGGGCCGACTGCCGGAGGCGTGGCCGGACGCCCCGGGCCGTGGCCGGCCCGGGGCGGCGGCGCCGCGCTCGCGTGGGTCAGCAGCGACACCAGGTGGGCCCGGCGCGCGAGCAACTCGTGCCTGCGCCCGTCGAGTCGGAGCAGTTCCCCGTCGACAGCGGCCAGTTCGGCCCTCACTGAGGCAACGTTCGTCATAAGGGGGAGTGTGCTGGCCGCCGCCGGGCGGGCCATCGGCTCGGGTACTCAGGGACCCGCCCGGTCCGTACTCAGGGGGGTGGCTGAGTACGGACCGGGCGTCACGCGGCGCGGTTTGAAGGAGAGCCGAGGCGACCTGTATGGTTCAGTCCGTTGCCGGGCGATTAGCTCAGTGGAAGAGCGCTTCGTTCACACCGAAGAGGTCACTGGTTCGAACCCAGTATCGCCCACCGGAAACAGGCCGGTCCGTCCCCGACGGACCGGCTTTTCGCATGCCGGAGCCCCGCCGCCGGGCCTCAGGCGGCCGTCGCGGGCAGGTCCGGAGGCAGCGGCCAGCCCTCCGCGGCGCGCGCCCTCGCCAGGTCGCCGCCCTTCACCAGCCAGCCGAGCGGCCCCCGCGTCTGCGCGGTGTGCCACACCCCCTGCAGACGGTGCAGTTCGACCGCTGTCAGGCGGCCGAGCCGGGTCGCGAACCGGCGCCCCACCGCCCGGGTCACCTCCAGCGCCGCCAGCGCGCAGGCCGCCGGGTCCCGCACGTCCACCGCCCCCTGCCCGTAGCGGGCGCACAGCTGCGCGGTTCCGGTCCGCCGCGGCCCGCGCCGGTCCAGGTGGCCGTCGAGCACGCAGGGGTCGAGGACGCACAGCGGCGCGGGCTCCACGTAGCGGGCGAGCCGGGAGGCCCGGTGCCGCCACAGCTCACGGTCGACGACGGTCAGCCCGTAGGAGGCGTTCGGCACCACCAGGGGAACCCCCGCCGCGCACGCGCCGCCGAGGGCTCTCGCTATCTCCTCCACCACGGGTGCCGGCCAGCGGCCGTTGCGGTGCAGGAACTCGTCCGTCAGCCCGTGCGTACCCGGCACCGGCACCCCGGGATCCACCAGCCACCGCCTGACCCGTGGCGCCCGGTCCGGCGCCTCCTGAGTCACCAGCGCCGCGGAAACGATCCTGTCGCCCTCCGCGTCCGTCCCCGTGGTCGCGGCCCCGAACGCGGCGAGCGGCCCCTCGTACCACAACGTCATTCACGAACTCCTCTGGCCCGTAGGGCACATGGCTGTCCGGACGGCCGCCATGCGCGGCACGGACCGGTAGGTACCCGGACAGGTGGTGAGGTACGCGGTCTTTAAGGTCGCTATACCCTTTCGCGAAGGACCGCCGATGCTCGGTACGATTCACGGGCGCAGCGCCCGCTGTGGCAGCCCGTGCAGTGAGGGAGAGACCGGTGTCAGACGTCCGTGTGATCATCCAACGCGATTCCGAGCGGGAAGAGCGCGTGGTGACGACGGGGACTACGGCCGCCGACCTCTTCCCGGGTGAGCGCACTGTCGTCGCCGCCCGGGTGGACGGGCAGCTCAAGGACCTCGCGTACGCGATCGGCGAGGGCGAGGTCGTCGAGCCGGTGGCGATCTCCTCGCCCGACGGCCTGAACATCCTGCGCCACTCGACCGCGCACGTCATGGCGCAGGCCGTGCAGGAGATCTTCCCCGACGCCCGGCTCGGCATCGGTCCGCCCATCAAGGACGGCTTCTACTACGACTTCGACGTCGAGAAGCCGTTCACGCCGGAGGACCTCAAGGCCGTCGAGAAGAAGATGCAGGAGATCCAGAAGCGCGGCCAGCGCTTCTCCCGGCGCGTCACGAGCGACGAGGATGCGCGCGTAGAGCTCGCGGCCGAGCCGTACAAGATCGAGCTGATCGGGCTCAAGGGCAAGGCGGCCGACGCCGCCGAGGGCGCGGACGCCGAGGTCGGCGCCGGCGAGCTGACGATCTACGACAACCTCGACGCGAAGACCGGCGAGCTGTGCTGGAAGGACCTCTGCCGGGGTCCGCACCTGCCCACTACCCGCTACATCCCGGCGTTCAAGCTGATGCGCTCCGCCGCCGCCTACTGGCGGGGCAGCGAGAAGAACCCGCAGCTCCAGCGCATCTACGGCACCGCGTGGCCGACGAAGGACGAGCTCAAGGCGCACCTGGAGTTCCTGGCCGAGGCGGAGCGCCGCGACCACCGCAAGCTGGGCGCGGAGCTCGACCTGTTCTCCTTCCCCGACGAGCTGGGCCCCGGCCTCGCGGTCTTCCACCCCAAGGG
Source organism: Streptomyces sp. NBC_01497 (assembly GCF_036250695.1). NCBI lineage: Bacteria > Bacillati > Actinomycetota > Actinomycetes > Kitasatosporales > Streptomycetaceae > Streptomyces > Streptomyces sp. NBC_01497. Next base: position 6,793,752 of record NZ_CP109427.1, read on the forward strand.
CGGGATCATCCGCAAGGAGATGGAGAACTACTCCCGCAGGCGGCACGAGGACGAGGGGTACGAGTTCGTCAACACCCCCCACATCTCGAAGGAGCACCTCTTCGAGACGTCCGGGCACCTGCCGCACTACGCGGAGAGCATGTTCCCGCCCATCGAGTTCGACGGGCAGAACTACCGCCTCAAGGCCATGAACTGCCCCATGCACAACCTGATCTTCAAGTCGCGGGGGCGTTCCTACCGCGAGCTGCCGCTGCGCCTGTTCGAATTCGGCACTGTGTACCGGTACGAGAAGTCGGGTGTGGTGCACGGCCTGACCCGCTCCCGCGGCTTCACCCAGGACGACTCGCACATCTACTGCACCAAGGAGCAGATGCCCGGGGAGCTGGACACGCTCCTGACCTTCGTCCTGGGCCTGCTGCGTGACTACGGCCTGGACGACTTCGAGCTGGAACTCTCCACCCGGGACCCGGAGTCGGACAAGTTCATCGGTTCCGACGAGGACTGGGAGGAGGCCACCGAGGCGCTGCGGCTGGCCGCCGAGAAGCAGGATCTCCCGCTGGTGCCCGACCCGGGCGGCGCCGCCTACTACGGGCCGAAGATCTCCGTGCAGGCGAAGGACGCGATCGGCAGGTCGTGGCAGATGTCGACCCTCCAGGTCGACTTCAACCAGCCCAAGCGGTTCGGTCTGGAGTACACCGCCGCCGACGGCTCCAAGCAGCAGCCGGTGATGCTGCACCGCGCGCTGTTCGGCTCCATCGAGCGGTTCTTCGGTGTGCTCCTGGAGCACTACGCGGGCGCGTTCCCCGCCTGGCTCGCGCCGGTGCAGGCCGTCGGCATCCCGGTCGGCGACACGCACGTGCCGTACCTGGAGGAGTTCGCGGCGGAGGCCCGCAAGCGGGGTCTGCGCATGGAGGTGGACTCCTCCTCCGACCGCATGCAGAAGAAGATCAGGAACCACCAGAAGGCCAAGACCCCGTTCATGGTCATCGTCGGCGACGACGACATGCAGGCGGGCACCGTGTCCTTCCGCTACCGCGACGGCTCGCAGGAGAACGGCCTGTCCCGCGGCGACGCCCTGGACAAGATCGCCCAGGCGGTCGCGGACCGCGTCCAGGTCTGACGCCTCGCGCGCGTCCCGGCCCCCGGAGCGGTATCACCGCTCCGGGGGCCGCGGTGCGTCCCGGCTCTCCCGCCGGAAGATCTCGATCACCCACGACGAGAACGAGCCGGTCACCGCGCCCAGCAGGGCGAGGCCGCAGGACATCAGGCCCACCGCCACCAGCCGCCCCTCGGCCGTGATGGGCACCGCGTCCCCGTACCCGACGGTCGTGATGGTCGAGGCCGCCCACCACAACGAGTCCCCGAAGGTCCGGATCGTGGCCCCCGGCGCACCGCGCTCCGCCTGGTAGACGGTCAGCGCGGCGGTGAAGGCGAGCAGCACCGACGCGAGGCCCGCGTAGGTGATCACCCGGGCGTACAGGTTCATCCACGGCTGGTCGCTGCGCCGGTGCTGGACCGTCGTGTACAGCTTCACCAGCCGCAGCGGGCGCAGCAGCGGCAGCAGCAGGACGAGCGAGTCGAGCCAGTGCGAGCGTACGAAGCGCCGGCCCTCGCCGCTCAGGACCAGCCGTACCGCGTAGTCCCCCGCGAACACCGCCCAGGCGGCGAGCATCACGGTGAGCCCGACGTCCCGCCACACCGCCGCGGCCTGCCAGGCGAGCACCCACACCGTGTACCCGCCCAGATACACGAAGGACATCGCGAACAGGGGGAGCTCCACGTGCTCCTCCCAGCGGCCCAGCCGCGACGGGCCCGTTTCGTCACGCATGGCCCCAGCATCCCGGTGGGCCCGGAGGGCGGGCACCGGCGACACGCCCCGACAGCGCCACGTCTTATGCTGCAGAGCATGACGACTGAGCCGGAGCAGCAGATCGGAGTGGGGAGCCCGGACGCGTTCCAGCGCCTGTGGACGCCTCACCGGATGGCGTACATCCAGGGTGAGAACAAGCCCAGCGGGTCGGGGGCCGAGGACGGCTGCCCCTTCTGCGCCATCCCGTCCAAGTCGGACGAGGACGGGCTGGTCGTCGCGCGCGGTGAGCTGGTGTACGCGGTGCTGAACCTCTACCCGTACAACGGCGGCCACCTCATGGTGGTGCCCTTCCGGCACGTCGCCGACTACACGGAACTGGACGACGCCGAGACCGCGGAGCTCGGGCTGTTCACGAAGCGCGCGATGACCGCGCTGCGCACCGCGTCCGGCGCGCACGGCTTCAACATCGGGATGAACCAGGGTGCGGTGGCCGGCGCGGGGATCGCGGCGCACCTGCACCAGCACGTGGTGCCCCGCTGGGGCGGTGACACCAACTTCATGCCGGTCGTCGGTCATACGAAGGTGCTGCCGCAGCTCCTCGCGGACACGCGCACGATGCTCGCCAAGGCCTGGCCTGCCGCGTCCTGAGCCGCCGGGGACCGTGCCGTGTCCCCGCCCTAGGCGTTGTACGTGTCGGCCTTCGACGGGGACGGGTCCTGTACCGCGCCGCTGAGGAAGCCCGCGCGGTTGCCGAAGCCGGTCGTGTCGACGCCGTGCTCGTCCAGTACCCGCAGCGCCGCGTTGTGCGCCGCCCGCAGGACGGGCGTCGCCATGCGCAGCGCGTCGTCGGCCATGAAGCGGTGCAGCCACGGCTGTTCGGCCCACGCGTGCCGCAGGCCGAAGGGCTCGGGCAACTCCAGTTTGCCGCCGAGGTGGTCCAGGACCGGCGGGTACCACAGCAGCGGGGCGCGCACCGCGAGCCGCACGACCTCGTCGTTGTCCACGAGCGGCAGGGTACGGGTGTTGGTCTCCCAGAACTTGACCATTTTCGGTGAGGTCACGGTCTTGGCGGCGGGCCCGGTGAGGAAGAGGCCGTGCACCGGCCCGAGGGCGTGCCCGGTGACCTCGATGCGCAGGGTCTCGTGCAGCACGGTCACGCTGATCATCATGGTCAGGACCAACTGGCCGTCCCACAGCGTGAACTGCACACCCAGGTAGTGCCGGTTGCCGCTGCCGAACTGCTGCTCGTTGCAGATGCGCTGTATCTCGTGCGGCTTGACCTGGTACGCCTCGATGTTCTGGCCCTCGGGCCTGCTGACGGCACCCGCGCCCTGGGCGACCGGCGAGACGATCCAGTGCTTCACGGACGGGGTCGGGAAGCCGCCCGTGTTGAGCGGGCCGCGCTCCAGCAGCTTCAGCTGGTCGTGGATGGCCTTGATGACGTCCCAGCTGCGGAAGCCGTGGATCTCCTTGCCCGCTTCCTTGGGAACGAGCTGCTCCGCGAGCTGCCAGCCGCCCCAGCGGGTGCCCATGCCGAGTATGCCCTTCGGGCCCGCGTAGAAGACCACGTTGGACTGCTGCTCGGCGGTGAGTTTCTGCAGGCCCTGCCGCAACTGCTCGCGGGCGGACTCGCCCGGGTGACCCGGCACCGCGTCGGGGACCTTCGCGCCGATGCCGCCGCCCGCGAGCAGCGCGTCCCACCTGCCGCGCAGGTCCTTGGCGGTGGACTCGGAGATGCGCTTGGCGAGGTACCAGCCGACGACCGGCATGAGGATCATGCCGCGCAGGTACCAGCCGAGCACGCCGTTGAACGGCAGGAACAGCAGGACGATCACCGCGAGGACGCCGACCGCGACGAGCAGCAGCGTGCCGATCACGCCGGCGCTCTTGGCGGCGCCCTTCGACAGGCCACGACGCAGCACGAACACGCCGAACCACAGCAGCAGTCCCGGCAGGAACAGCACGCCGAAGACCACCGTGACGAGGGTGAGGCGCCGGTCGCGCTCCTTGCGGATGTGGTTCGCGGCCAGGCAGTGCTCCACGACGGTCTGCGCCTCGATCCCGAAGGACTGGATGAGCGCCTTGCGCCCGCCGCCGAGCGTCCGCGTCTGCACCGCGCGCGAGAACGCCTCACCGAGGTTCGGGGCGAAGATGTTCCGCTTCTCGCCCTCCTTGGTGCGCGAACCGCCCTTGATGGTGGACTTGTGCCACTCGTTGTCCGCCTTCAGGATCTCCGTGATCGGGCTGTCCCTGTAGGCCGCCGAGGCCAGCGCCTGGGTCGCCGCGGTCTGACCCGCCGCGCCCATCAGGGGCACCTGTGCCCCCGGGCTGAAGTCGAACCCGTCGCTCACTGCTGACCGCCCCCACCCGTCGCCCGAGGTCCCGCTGTGCCACCTCTTCCCGCTCGGCGGGCCTCGCACGCCTGCTGAGCTGGGCACCCAGCCTATCCGGGGTGCCCCGCCCGTGGCAGTCATATGTCAACTATGCGTCGATCAGGCTCCGTTCCCGCAGCTTTTCGGCCACCGCGGGCGGCATCGGCTCGTGGCGCGCGTACCGGCGGCTGAAGCGGCCGGTGCCGTGCGCGAGGGACCTCAGGTCGACCGCGTAGCGGCCGATCTCCAGCTCCGGCACCTCCGCGCGCACCAGGGTCAGCCCCCGGCCCGCCGGTTCGGTGCCGACGACACGGCCCCTGCGGCCGGACAGGTCGCTCATGACAGGACCGACGTACTCGTCGGGCACCAGTACGGCGACGTCGGCGACCGGTTCGAGCAGATGGATCGGCGCGGCCCCGGCAGCGTCCCGCAGCGCCAGCGCGCCCGCGGTCTGGAACGCGCCGTCCGAGGAATCCACCGAGTGGGCCTTGCCGTCGAACAGGGTGACCCGCACGTCGACCAGCGGGTGCCCGGCCGCGACCCCGCGCGCGGCCTGGGCGCGGACGCCCTTCTCGACGGACGGGACGAACTGCCGGGGCACCGCGCCGCCCACCACCTTGTCGACGAACTCGACGCCCGACCCCGGCGGCAGCGGCTCCACCTCGACCTCGCAGATCGCGAACTGGCCGTGTCCGCCGGACTGTTTGACGTGTCGGCCGCGACCCGTCGCCACGGCGCCGAACGTCTCCCGCAGCGGCACCCGGTGCGCCACGGCGTCGACCCGGACGCCGTAGCGGCTGCGCAGCCGCTCCAGCGCGACCTCCTGGTGCGCCTCGCCCAGGCACCACAGCACCAACTGGCCGGTTCCCCGGTTGTGTTCGAGGCGCATGGTGGGGTCCTCCGCGACGAGCCGCGCGAGGCCCTGCGACAGCCTGTCCTCGTCGGCCTTGCTGTGGGCCTCGACGGCCAGCGGCAGCAGCGGGTCGGGCAGGGGCCACGGCTGGACGAGCAGCGGATCGGACGGCGCGGAGAGGGTGTCACCGGTCTCCGCGTGCGTGAGTTTCGCGACGCACGCGAGGTCGCCCGCCCGGCACTCGGTCACGGCGCGCTGCTGCTTGCCGAAGGGGGAGGAGAGCGAGCCGACGTGCTCGTCCGCGTCGTGCGCGGCGTCCTGCCCGGCCGCGGCGCCATCGGGGCCGCTCCCGTCGGCGGGGTGGTGGCCGCGGACGTGCACCGTCGCGTCGGGCAGCAGCGTGCCGGAGAACACCCGTACCAGCGAGATCCGCCCCACGTACGGGTCGGAGGCGCTCTTGACGACCTCCGCGACGAGCGGGCCCGCCGGGTCGCAGCCGATGCCCTCGCGCGCGGCGCCGGCCGGGGTGGTGATCCCGGGAGCGGTGCGTTCGAGGGGCGAGGGGAAGCCACCGGTGACCAGCTCCAGCAGCTCGACGGTGCCGAGCCCCTGGGCGGCGCCCTCCGGGGCGGGCGCCGCCGCGAGCACCGGATGGAACACCCCGCGGGCCACGGCCTTCTCCAGGTCGGCCGTCAGGGTGTCCACGTCGATGTCCTCACCCGCGAGGTAGCGGTCCATGAGGGTCTCGTCCTCGCTCTCGGCGATGATCCCCTCGATGAGCCGGTTGCGCGCCGCCTCCACGGCCGGCAGTTCCTCGTCGGACGGGGGCCGGGCGGTGCGCCCGCCCGTCGCGTAGTCGTACAGCCGCCGCGTCAGCAGGCCCGTCAGGCCGGTGGCGGGCGCGTGTCCGTCCGGTCCCTCGGGGCCGAGGACGGGGAGGTACAGCGGCACGACGGCGTCGGGGTCGTCGCCGCCGAGGACGCGTCCGCACACCTCGGTCATCGCCTCGAAGGCGGTGCGCGCGGTGTCGAGGTGGGTCACGACGATGGCGCGCGGCATGCCGACCGCCGCGCACTCGTCCCAGACGGCGCGTGTGGCGCCCGCGACGGCCTCGGCCTCCTGCGCGGCCGAGACAACGAAAAGGGCCGCGTCCGCTGCGCGCAGACCGGCCCTCAGCTCGCCGACGAAGTCGGCATAACCCGGTGTGTCAAGGAGATTGATCTTGTATCCGCCCCATTCGACCGGCACCAGTGACAGCTGTACGGAGCGGTGCTGCCGGTGTTCGATCTCGTCGTAGTCGGAGACGGTCCCGCCGTCCTCGACCCGCCCCGGCCTCACCACCGCTCCCGCGGTCTGGGCCAGCGCCTCGACGAGCGTCGTCTTGCCCGATCCGCTGTGCCCGACCAGGACCACGTTCCTGACCGCCGCGGGCCGGCCGGCCGCCGGTGCCCCCGCGGCGGCCCCGGCAGGTTTCTTCGCCTTGTCGCCCATGGTCCTGCCTCCCGGTTGTCATCGCGCGCTGAGGAGATGTGAAGGGCGCGGACGCAGGGGGAGCGGCACGGGCAGCTCCGGCGGTGCCCACGGTGTCCTTCGAGCTTCGCACTTCGCTCAGGTCGCGTCCATCCGTCGTTCCCCGGCGTCCGGGCGCCGCGCGCCCCGTGCGCGGGCGCCACGCCCCCCGGGGACCCGGCAGTGACGGGCGGCGGTCGTGGCTACGATGGGCCAGCCGACGGCCACCGGGGCCGTCAGGCGCCAACGACCCCGGGAAAGCCATGCTGAACAAGTACGCGCGTGCGTTCTTCACGCGTGTCCTCACGCCGTTCGCCGCGCTCCTGCTCCGAAGAGGGGTGAGCCCGGACACGGTCACGCTGATCGGCACGGCGGGGGTGGTGGCGGGCGCGCTGGTGTTCTACCCCCGTGGCGAGTTCTTCTGGGGCACGATCTGCATCACCGTCTTCGTCTTCTCCGACCTGGTCGACGGCAACATGGCGCGGCAGGCCGGCGTCTCCAGCCGGTGGGGCGCGTTCCTCGACTCGACGCTCGACCGGGTCGCCGACGGTGCGATCTTCGGTGGCTTCGCGCTCTGGTACGCGGGCACCGGCGACAACGACATGATGTGCGCGGTCGCCATCTTCTGCCTCGCGAGCGGCCAGGTCGTGTCGTACACCAAGGCCCGCGGCGAGTCGATCGGCCTGCCCGTCGCCGTCAACGGACTGGTGGAACGCGCGGAACGCCTGGTGATCACCCTCGTCCTGGGCGGTCTGGCCGGGTTCCACCGCACCTTCGGGGTGCCGGGCATCCAGATCCTGCTGCCCATCGCGCTGTGGATCGTGGCGGCCGGATCGCTGGTGACGCTGTGCCAGCGGGTCGTCACCGTACGGCGCGAGGCGGCGGAGGCCGACGCGGCGAAGGCCGAGGCGGAGGCCGGCGCCCCTGGCGCCCCCGGCGCCGGCGCGTCCGGGGCCGCCTCGTGAGCGACGCGAAGGACCGCGCCACCGACGCCCTCTACGGGCTCGGCTGGGCCACGGTCAAGACCCTCCCGGAACCCGTCGCCCGCTCGCTGGGCCGGACCGTCGCGGACGTCGCCTGGAAGCGGCGCGGCAAGGCGATAGAGCGTCTGGAGAGCAACCTCGCCCGGGTGGTCCCGGACGCGGGCCCCGAGCGGCTCGCCGAACTGTCGAAGGCCGGGATGCGCTCGTACCTGCGCTACTGGATGGAGTCCTTCCGGCTGCCCACCTGGTCCAAGGAGCGGGTGGTGAACGGCTTCGCGCCGAAGGGGGTGCACCACCTCGACGAGGCGTTCGCCGCGAACCGGGGCGTGATCATAGCGCTGCCGCACCTCGCCAACTGGGACCTCGCGGGCGCCTGGGTGGCCCAGGCCCTCGGCCGGAACTTCACCACGGTCGCGGAACGGCTCAAGCCCGAGAGCCTGTACGACCGGTTCGTCGCCTACCGCGAGAGCCTCGGCATGGAGGTGCTGCCGCACGCGGGCGGCGCCGCGTTCGGCACGCTCGCCCGGCGCCTGCGCGGCGGCGGCATGGTCTGTCTGGTCGCCGACCGCGACCTGTCGTCCTCGGGCGTCGAGGTCGACTTCTTCGGGGAGCGCGCCACCATGCCCGCGGGGCCCGCCCTGCTCGCCCAGCACACCGGCGCGGCGCTGCTGCCGGTCACCCTCTGGTACGACGACTCGCCGGTCATGCGCGGCGCGGTGCATCCGCCCGTCGAGGTGCCCGCCTCGGGCACGCGCGCCGAGAAGACGTCGTCCATGACCCAGGCGCTGGCCGACGTCTTCGCCGGGGGGATCGCCGAACACCCGCAGGACTGGCACATGTTGCAGCGGCTGTGGCTCGCGGACCTCGATCCGCGCGGCCCCGGCGCGCCGGGGCAGGGGCGGGCGCAGTCATGAGGATCGGCATCGTCTGCCCGTACTCCTGGGACGTCCCGGGGGGCGTGCAGTTCCACATCAGGGACCTCTCGGAACACCTCATCAAGCTCGGCCACGAGGTGTCCGTCCTCGCACCCGCCGACGACGAGACGCCGCTGCCGCCCTACGTGGTCTCCGCGGGCCGCGCGGTACCCGTCCCGTACAACGGGTCGGTGGCGCGCCTCAACTTCGGCTTCATCTCGGCGGCGCGCGTGCGGCGGTGGCTGCACGACGGCCACTTCGACGTCGTGCACATCCACGAACCGTCCTCGCCGTCCCTCGGACTGCTCACCTGCTGGGCGGCGCAGGGCCCGATCGTCGCGACGTTCCACACGTCGAACCCGCGCTCGCGCGCGATGATCGCCGCCTACGCGATCCTCCAGGCGGCGCTGGAGAAGATCAGCGCGCGCATCGCGGTGAGCGAGTACGCGCGGCGCACCCTGGTGGAACACCTCGGCGGCGACGCCGTGGTGATCCCCAACGGCGTCGACGTCGACTTCTTCGCGAAGGCGGAGCCCGACCCGGCCTGGCAGGGCCGGGGCAGGGCGAGCACGATCGGCTTCGTCGGCCGCATCGACGAGCCGCGCAAGGGCCTGCCGGTCCTGATGCGGGCCCTGCCGAAGATCCTCGCGGCGCGGCCGGAGACCCGGCTGCTGGTCGCGGGGCGCGGCGACGAGAAGGAGGCGGTGGCGTCACTGCCCCGGGAGTCGCGCTCGCGGGTCGAGTTCCTCGGCATGATCAGTGACGAGGACAAGGCGCGGCTCCTGAGCAGCGTCGACCTGTACGTGGCGCCCAACACGGGCGGCGAGAGCTTCGGCATCATCCTGGTCGAGGCGATGTCCGCGGGGGCGCCGGTGCTGGCGAGCGACCTGGAGGCGTTCGCGCAGGTGCTGGGGCAGGGCCAGGCGGGCGTGCTGTTCCCGAACGAGGACGCGGACGCGCTGGCCACGACGGCGCTCGCGCTGCTGGCGGACGACCCGCGCCGGGCCGCGCTGCGCGACCGCGCCTCGGCGCACGTGCGGCGCTTCGACTGGTCGACGGTCGGTGCGGACATCCTCGCCGTGTACGAGACGGTCGCGGACGGCGCGGCCCAGGTGGCGGCGGTGGAGCGCGGGCCCCGCGTCTAGGCGTCGGTCGCCGTGGCGCGGAGGGGCTTTGTCGCTTTGTCGCCTCCCGGCGGGACGCGTCGCGCCGGGCACGGCGCCGCCTTCGCCCGCGTCCGGCAGGGGCCGGCGGGCGTCCCGCGTCGCCGCGTGCGCGCCGGTCCGTCGGGGGGCTGGCGCCCAACACCCGGTTTCTTGGCGCTGGTTGGGGCGCCAGGAGTTCCATGGACGCTCCCCGGCAGGGGCGTTCGGAGCGGCGGACGGCAGCCGTTCGCCCGCGCCCGGTGCCGGCGGGACGGCCGGAGACCGGGGTACGGGCCGGCCCGTGGCCGGTAGCCTGCTGGCGTGATCGTGACCCTCGCCTGGATCGGCGTCGCCGTCGTCGTGCTCGTCGCCTTCGGCCTCTACCTGAGCTGGACCGCCGGCCGGCTCGACCGGCTGCACGCCCGGATCGACGCCACCCGCGCCTCGCTCGACGCCACCCTGCTGCGCCGCGCCTCCGTCGCCCAGGAGGTCGCGACCTCCGGCGTGCTCGACCCGGCGGCGTCCATCGTGCTGTACGAGGCCGCACACGCGGCCCGGCAGGCGGAGGAAGAGGAGCGCGAGGTCGCGGAGAGCGAACTGAGCCAGGCGCTGCGCGCGGTGTTCGGCGAGTCCGTGCAGGTCGAAGCCGTACGGGCGGTACCGGGCGGGGTGGAGGCGGCCGACGAACTCGGCGCCGCGGTACGCCGCGTCCCCATGGCGCGCCGCTTCTACAACGACGCCGTGCGGGCCGCCCGGGCCCTGCGCAGGCACCGCAAGGTGCGCTGGTTCCGGCTGGCCGGGCACGCCCCGCGCCCGCTCGCGTTCGAGATGGACGACGAGGCGCCGGTCGCGCTCGCGGACCGCGCCGCCTAGCGCGCTGCCGCGGATCGGGCGCCCCCGCGGAGCCCGGACGCCCTGGCGGGAACTGGCGCCGTCCGGCAGGGCCGGGCGCCCCTCCCTGGGAGCGGCGCCCGCCGGGTGAACCAGCGCGGTCCCCGAGAGGCGGGCACTGCCGGAGATTGAGCAGCCCGCCGGAGAACGGACGCCATGCCCCAGGAGCCGGGGGATTTCCGCGAGCTCGGGCAGAGCGCCGGAGAACGAGCGCCCTGCCGGGAGAACGAGCGCCCCGCCTGGAGAACGAGCGCCCCGCCCGGAGTGCGGGCGCTCTCCGGTGAGTGAGCGCCCCGCCCTGGATCGGGCTCCCTGGGGCGCCCCCTGAAGCGGGCGCCTTGAAGGGGCTCCCCGGCGGGAGGGCGAGCCCCGGCGGACAGTGGCGCGGATCGCGTCCCGAGAGGTCCACCGCCCGCGCATTGGCTCTTGTCGCCCGCCCGTCACCAGGCGTTTCCTCTGATTGGCAGGTTTCCGTCCCTTTCACCTCAGCGAGGCCCTTGTGTCCACTGCTCCGCAGTCCGCCCCCCAGGCCCCCCAGTCGGCGAACCCCGAGACCGGTACCGCCCGTGTGAAGCGCGGCATGGCCGAGCAGCTCAAGGGCGGCGTGATCATGGATGTCGTCACCCCCGAGCAGGCGAAGATCGCCGAGGACGCGGGCGCCGTCGCGGTCATGGCCCTGGAGCGGGTCCCCGCCGACATCCGCAAGCACGGCGGCATCGCGCGGATGTCCGACCCCGACATGATCGAGGGGATCATCAACGCCGTGTCGATCCCCGTCATGGCGAAGTCCAGGATCGGCCACATCGTCGAGGCGCAGGTCCTGCAGTCCCTCGGCGTCGACTACATCGACGAGTCCGAGGTCCTCACCCCCGCCGACGAGGCCAACCACTCCGACAAGTGGGCGTTCACCACCCCCTTCGTCTGCGGTGCCACCAACCTCGGTGAGGCCCTGCGCCGCATCGCCGAGGGCGCCGCCATGATCCGTTCCAAGGGCGAGGCCGGCACCGGCAACGTCGTCGAGGCCGTGCGCCACCTGCGCCAGATCAAGGGCGAGATCGCCCGTCTGCGCGGCGCGGACCGCAACGAGCTGTACGCCGCCGCGAAGGAACTGCGCGCGCCGTACGAGATCGTGCGCGAGGTCGCGGAGCTGGGCAAGCTGCCCGTCGTGCTGTTCTCCGCGGGCGGTGTCGCCACCCCCGCCGATGCCGCGCTGATGCGCCAGCTCGGCGCCGAGGGCGTGTTCGTCGGCTCCGGCATCTTCAAGTCCGGCGACCCTGCCAAGCGCGCCGCCGCCATCGTGAAGGCCACCACCTTCTACGACGACCCGAAGATCATCGCCGACGCGTCGCGCGACCTCGGCGAGGCCATGGTCGGCATCAACCTCGACGCGGCCCCCGACGCCGAGCGGTTCGAGAACCGTGGCTGGTAAGGACATCACGGGCCCCACCATCGGGGTGCTCGCCCTGCAGGGGGACGTGCGCGAGCACGTCGCGGCGCTGGCCGCCTCCGGGGTGGCCGCCGTGTCCGTGCGCAGGCCCGAGGAACTCGCCGCCGTGGACGGCCTCGTCGTCCCCGGCGGCGAGTCCACCACCATGTCGAAGCTCGCCGTCCTGTTCGGCCTGATGGAACCGCTGCGCGAGCGGGTCCGCGGCGGCCTGCCGGTGTACGGCACGTGCGCGGGGATGATCCTGCTCGCGGAGAAGATCCTCGACCCGCGGTCGGGGCAGGAGACCGTGGGCGGCATCGACATGATCGTGCGCCGCAACGCCTTCGGGCGGCAGAACGAGTCCTTCGAGGCGGCCGTCGAGGTCGAGGGCGTCGACGGCGGACCCGTCGAGGGCGTCTTCATCCGGGCGCCCTGGGTGGAGTCGGTCGGCGCCGAGGTCGTGGTGCTGGCCGAGCACGCGGGCCATGTCGTCGCCGTACGCCAGGGCAACGTGCTCGCCACGTCGTTCCACCCGGAACTGACCGGGGACCACCGTGTGCACCGGCTGTTCGCCGACATGGTGCGCTCCGTAGCATGAGCGGATCCCGGTAGGATCTCTGGCGAACAGAGCTGCATCGGTTACGCGAAGGAGACAGGCAGATGTCCGGCCACTCTAAATGGGCTACGACGAAGCACAAGAAGGCCGTGATCGATGCCAAGCGCGGCAAACTCTTCGCGAAGCTGATCAAGAACATCGAAGTCGCCGCGCGCACCGGTGGCGCCGACATCGAGGGCAACCCGACACTGTTCGACGCCGTGCAGAAGGCGAAGAAGCAGTCGGTCCCCAACAAGAACATCGACTCGGCGCTCAAGCGCGGCGCCGGCCTTGAGGCCGGCGGCGCCGAGTACGAGACGATCATGTACGAGGGTTACGGCCCGAACGGCGTCGCCGTGCTCATCGAGTGCCTCACGGACAACCGCAACCGCGCCGCCTCCGACGTCCGCGTCGCCATGACGCGCAACGGCGGCTCCATGGCGGACCCGGGCTCCGTGTCGTACCTGTTCAACCGCAAGGGTGTCGTCGTCGTCCCCAAGGGCGAGCTGTCCGAGGACGACGTCCTGGGCGCGGTCCTCGAAGCGGGCGCCGAGGAGGTCAACGACCTCGGTGAGTCCTTCGAGGTGCTGAGCGAGGCCACCGACCTGGTCGCGGTGCGCACCGCCCTGCAGGAGGCCGGCATCGACTACGACTCCGCCGACGCCAACTTCGTCCCGACCATGCAGGTCGAGCTGGACGAGGAGGGCGCGCGGAAGATCTTCAAGCTGATCGACGCGCTGGAGGACAGCGACGACGTGCAGAACGTCTTCGCGAACTTCGACGTGTCCGACGAGGTCATGGAGAAGGTCGACGTCTGACCGGCCCCGGCCGGCAGCCGCACAGCCGACGGGCCGACGGAGCGTGTCTCCGTCGGTCCGTCGCTTTGTCAGTGGCGGCCACTAGGGTGCTGAACGGCTGGAACAGTTGACCGAAGGGGGGTGTGCGATGCGGGTTCTTGGCGTCGACCCCGGTCTGACCCGGTGCGGCATCGGCGTCGTCGAGGGGGTCGCGGGCCGGCCGCTCACGATGCTGGGTGTCGGGGTGATCCGTACGCCCGCGGAGAGCGACCTCGGGCCGCGGCTGGTCGCCGTCGAGCAGGGCATCGAGGCCTGGTTGGACGAGTACCGGCCCGAACGCGTCGCGGTGGAGCGGGTGTTCAGCCAGAACAACGTCCGTACGGTGATGGGCACGGCACAGGCCAGCGCCGTCGCGGTGCTCTGCGCGTCCCGCCGCGGGATCCCGGTGGCGCTGCACACCCCGAGCGAGGTCAAGGCCGCCGTCACCGGCAGCGGGCGCGCCGACAAGGCTCAGGTCGGCGCGATGGTCACCCGGCTGCTGCGCCTCGCGGCGCCCCCGAAGCCGGCGGACGCCGCCGACGCGCTCGCCCTCGCGATCTGCCACATCTGGCGGGCCCCCGCCACCGACCGCCTCCAGCAGGCCCAGGCCGCCGCGCGGGCCGCGCGCGCCCCGCGCCTGCCGGGAGGCGGCCCATCCGTCCGGAAGGTCACCCCATGATCGCGTTCCTCAGCGGCCGGGTCGCCGCCGTCGCCCCGAGTACGGCGGTGATCGAGGTCGGCGGCGTCGGCATGGCCGTGCAGTGTGCGCCCGCCACCCTCGCCGGGCTCCGCCTGGGCGAGCAGGCCCGACTCGCCACCTCCCTCGTCGTACGGGAGGACTCGCTCACGCTCTACGGCTTCGCCGACGACGACGAGCGGCAGGTCTTCGAGCTGCTGCAGAGCGCCAGCGGGGTGGGTCCCCGGCTCGCCCAGGCCATGCTCGCCGTGCACAGCCCGGACGCGCTGCGCATCGCCGTCGCCACGGGGGACGAGAAGGCGCTCACGGCCGTGCCCGGCATCGGCAAGAAGGGCGCGCAGAAGCTCCTGCTGGAGTTGAAGGACCGGCTCGGCCCGCCGCTCGGCACGGGCGCGGCGGCCCGTCCCGGCGCCCTGGCGGCCGGACCCGCCCCCTGGAGCGAGCAGCTGCTCGCGGCGCTCGTCGGGCTCGGCTACCAGAGCCGGGAGGCCGAGGAGGCCGTCGTGCAGGTCACCCCGCAGGCCGAGGCCGCCCTCGCCCAGGGGACCGCGCCGCCGGTGCCGCAGCTGCTGCGGGCCGCGCTGCAGAGCCTGAACCGCACGCACTGACCCGTGCCGCCCGGCCGCCGCACGAGCCGGCGCCCGGGGCCGGGCCGGCAGCCCGCAGATCCACCGAAGGACCACCGAAGGGCACGCAGTGAACTGGGACGTTCCCGCAGAGGACACCGACGTCGCAGACGCCACGGACATCGGGACCGAGGCCGTCGACCGGCTGGTCGGCGCGTCCGCGGACGGCGAGGACCAGGCCGTCGAGGCGGCACTGCGTCCCAAGTCGCTGTCCGAGTTCGTCGGCCAGGAGCGCGTACGGGAGCAGCTCGACCTGGTGCTCAAGGCGGCGCTCGCCCGTGGCGCCACCTCCGACCACGTCCTGTTCTCGGGATCGCCGGGCCTCGGCAAGACCACCCTCGCGATGATCGTCGCGGCCGAGATGGGCGCCCCGATCCGCATCACCTCTGGCCCCGCGATCCAGCACGCGGGCGACCTCGCGGCGATCCTCTCCTCCCTCCAGGAGGGCGAGGTGCTGTTCCTCGACGAGATCCACCGCATGTCGCGGCCGGCCGAGGAGATGCTGTACATGGCGATGGAGGACTTCCGCGTCGACGTCATCGTCGGCAAGGGTCCGGGCGCCACCGCGATCCCCCTGGAGCTGCCGCCGTTCACCCTGGTCGGTGCCACCACCCGGGCCGGACTGCTGCCGCCGCCGCTGCGGGACCGTTTCGGCTTCACCGGCCACATGGAGTTCTACAACAGCGCCGAGCTGGAGCGCGTGCTGCACCGCTCCGCCCAGCTGCTCGACGTCGACGTCGACCCGGCGGGCGCCGCGGAGATCGCCGGCCGCTCCCGCGGCACGCCGCGTATCGCGAACCGCCTGTTGCGCCGCGTACGGGACTACGCCCAGGTCAAGGGCGACGGGCATGTCACCCGCGAGGTCGCCGCCGCGGCCCTTCGGGTGTACGAGGTGGACGAGCGCGGCCTCGACCGGCTCGACCGGGCGGTGCTGGGCGCGCTGCTCAAGCTGTTCGGCGGCGGCCCCGTCGGCCTGTCCACCCTCGCGGTGGCGGTGGGGGAGGAGCGCGAGACCGTCGAGGAGGTCGCCGAGCCGTTCCTCGTGCGGGAGGGCCTGCTCGCGCGCACGCCCCGTGGTCGCGTCGCGACTCCCGCGGCCTGGGGGCACCTGGGTCTCACGGCCCCGCAGCACGCACCGGGAGCAAGCGGACAACAGGGCCTGTTCGGAGCCTGAGAGCACACTTACTCGCCGCCTGCGGAACCCGGGTGCCATGCTGGGCGTTGTTCCAACGATGCGGACTCGCCTAGACTCCGCCGGTGCCGCCCCTTCCGGTCGGCGTTCCCACCCCCGAATACCAGGCCGTTTCGACAGCGGTCGTGCGAAGGAAGTTCCCGCCCGTGAGTATCGTGACCCTCCTCCCCTTCATCGTGCTCATCGGGGCCATGTTCCTGATGACGCGCTCCGCCAAGAAGAAGCAGGCGGCCGCGGCCTCGATGCGCAGCGACGTGCAGCCCGGTGTCGGCGTTCGCACCATCGGCGGCATGTTCGCGACCGTCAAGGAGGTCCACGACGAGATGGTCCTTCTGGAGGTCGCTCCCGGCGTGCACGCCGTCTACGCGAAGAACGCCATCGGTGCCGTCCTCGACGACGAGGAGTACAACCGGATCGTGCACGGCGAGGAGCCGGCCGGCGACCTCGGGCTGGACGCGCCGGTCGTCCCGGACGACGCCTCGTCGCTGACCGAGGGCGGGATCTCCAAGATCGACCTGGGCAAGAAGCCCGGCGCCGACCTGACGAAGTCCGAGGGTGAGTCCAAGGACTCCGCCGCGGGCGAGGCCGGCAGCGCGGACACCGAGTCGAAGGACGCCGAGCCGAAGGACGCCGCCGCCCAGGACGCCAAGGACGAGGCCAAGACCGACGGCGAGACCGGAACGAAGTAGTCACCTCCGCGACCGCGGGCCGCCGCACCGCGGCTGTCGGCGGTGCACGGGCCGTAACGAACTTGGCGGGGCAGGGTCCCCACAACACTTCGTGGCCGCTTCAGGCTCCGGCGCTCGCCACCGGACGGAGGGCGGTTGGACAGGGAGAATCGAGAAGGTGGCAGCACCCAAGAAGGGTCGAAGGTCTGCGGGCTCGCCAGGCAGGCCGGGCCGCACCCTTTCATTGTTCCTGATCGTCATCGCCGCCCTGGTGGGCGGCATGTTCTGGTCGGGAGACACCGCACCGCGCCTGGGCATCGACCTCGCGGGCGGTACGACGATCACGCTGAAGGCGCAGAACACGCCGGGTAAGCCCAACGCGATCAACAAGACCAACATGGACACCGCGGTCGACATCATGAACCGCCGTGTCAACGGTCTCGGTGTCTCCGAGGCCGAGGTCCAGACGCAGGGCAGCGACAACATCGTCGTGAACATCCCCAAGGGGACCAACGAGGCCCAGGCCCGTCAGCAGGTCGGCCAGACCGCCCAGCTGTACTTCCGGCCCGTGCTGACCGTGGCGGCGGGCGCTCCGACGCCCCAGCCGTCCACCAGCGGCTCCCCGAAGGCCACCCCGAGCGGTTCGCCCGGCGCGACCCCGAGCGGCAAGGCGTCGTCCTCCGCAGGGGGAACGACCGCCACCGACAAGGCCTCCGGTTCGCCGTCGGCCAGTTCCACCACCCAGGGGCGCGCGGTCACCAGCGCCCTGCAGAAGGATCCCTCTCCGACGCCGTCCGGCGACGCGAGTGCCCCGGCCTCACCGCCGGCCACGGACGCCACCACACCGCCGGACCCGGCGACCGCGGCGCTGCAGAAGAAGTTCGAGGCCCTGGACTGCAGCAGCAAGGCGCAGCGGACCAAGGCCA
Source organism: Streptomyces sp. NBC_01497 (assembly GCF_036250695.1). Classification (NCBI taxonomy): domain Bacteria; kingdom Bacillati; phylum Actinomycetota; class Actinomycetes; order Kitasatosporales; family Streptomycetaceae; genus Streptomyces; species Streptomyces sp. NBC_01497. The sequence continues at coordinate 6,811,195 of NZ_CP109427.1, forward strand.
ACCAGGGTGCGGGCCCGAAGGACACGATCGTCGCCTGCGGCCAGGACTCGAACAAGCAGTGGGAGAAGTACGTCCTCGGCCCGTCCGCCCTGGAGGGCACTGACGTCAAGAAGTCCCAGGGCGTCTTCGACAGCCAGAACGCCCAGTGGATCGTCACCCTCGACTTCACCGGCGCGGGCAGCAAGAAGTTCTCGACGATCACCGGCCAGCTGTCGCAGCAGCAGGCGCCGATGAACCAGTTCGCCATCGTCCTCGACGGCAACGTCGAGTCCGCCCCCTCGGTCAGCCAGACCCTGAGCGGCAGCGCCCAGATCTCCGGCAGCTTCGACCAGCAGTCGGCGAAGGACCTCGGCAACGTGCTGTCGTACGGCGCTCTGCCGCTGTCCTTCCACGAGGAGACGGTCACGACCGTCACGGCGGCGCTCGGCAGCCAGCAGCTCAAGGCGGGCCTGATCGCCGGCGGCGTCGGCTTCCTGCTGGTGCTGATCTACCTCATCGCCTACTACCGGGGTCTGGCCGCGATCGCGGTCCTCAGCCTCGTGGTCTCGGCGGTGCTCACGTACACACTGATGGCGCTCCTCGGCTCCGGCATCGGCTTCGCGCTGAACCTGCCGGCCGTCTGCGGTGCCATCGTCGCGATCGGTATCACCGCCGACTCGTTCATCGTGTACTTCGAACGGATCCGGGACGAGATCAGAGAGGGCCGCACCCTGCGGCCCGCCGTCGAGCGCGCCTGGCCGCGCGCCCGGCGCACGGTGCTGGTCTCCGACTTCGTCTCCTTCCTGGCCGCCGCCGTGCTGTTCATCGTCACGGTCGGCAAGGTGCAGGGCTTCGCGTTCACGCTGGGCCTGACCACCGTCCTCGACGTAGTCGTGGTGTTCCTGTTCACCAAGCCCGTGATGACGTTGCTGGCGCGCCGGAAGTTCTTCTCCGACGGCCACCCGTGGTCCGGTCTCGACCCGAAGCGGCTCGGAGCCAAACCGCCCCTGCGCCGCTCCCGCCCGGTCGGTGGCGCTTCCTCGTCCGACCACCCGAAGGAGGCGTGAGATGTCACGGATCAGTGCGTTCACCGCTCGTCTCTACCGCGGCGAGGTCGGCTACGACTTCGTGGGCAAGCGCAAGATCTGGTACAGCATCTCGGTGCTCATCGCGATCACGGCGATCGTCGGGCTCGGGGTGCGCGGCATCAACGAGAGCATCGACTTCAAGGGCGGCGCGGTCTTCACCACGCCGAAGACGAGCATCTCGGTCGAGGAAGCCGTCTCCGACGCGCAGAGCGCGTCGGGCAAGACGGCCCTCGTCCAAAAGCTCGGCAACGGCTCGCTGCGCATCCAGATCGCGGACATCACGACCACACAGTCCGACCCGATCAAGGCGGAGCTGGCCAAGGACCTCAAGGTCGACCAGAACGCGATCACGGCGGACCTGGTCGGTCCGAGCTGGGGCTCCACCATCGCCAACAAGGCGTGGACCGGTCTGATCATCTTCCTGGTCCTTGTGGTGATCTACCTGGCGATCGCCTTCGAATGGCGCATGGCGGTCGCGGCGTTCGTCGCGCTGCTGCACGACATCGTCATCACCGTCGGTGTGTACGCGCTGGTGGGCTTCCAGGTCTCGCCCGGCACCGTGATCGGCCTGCTGACGATCCTCGGTTACTCGCTCTACGACACGGTCGTGGTCTTCGACAGCCTCAAGGAGCAGTCGAAGGGGATCACCAAGCAGACCAGGTACACGTACTCCGAGGTCGCCAACAACTCGATCAACAGCACCCTGGTCCGGTCGATCAACACGACCGTCGTGGCCCTGCTGCCCGTCGCGGGCCTGCTGTTCATCGGCGGCGGCTTCCTCGGCGCCGGCGACCTGAACGACATCGCGCTCTCGCTGTTCGTCGGCCTCGCGGCCGGCGCGTACTCCTCCATCTTCATCGCGACGCCGCTCGTGGCGGAGCTCAAGGAGCGCGAGCCGCAGATGAAGGCGCTGCGCAAGCGGGTCCTCGCCAAGCGCGCCAAGGAGGAGCAGGCCGGCGGCCCGGGTGGCGAGGCGTCCCCTCTGCCGGCCGGCGCCGGTCCCACCCCCGCGGTGGCGGGACCGCGTGACCGTCCGCGCGGCGGCCGCTCCTCCGGCTCCACGGGGAGGCGCAGGTGAGCGGGGAGGAGACCAGGGAGCTGCTGCTCTCCCGGATCCGGGACGTCGCGGACTATCCGGAGCCCGGCGTGATGTTCAAGGACATCACCCCGCTGCTCGCGGACCCGGCCGCGTTCCGGCTGCTGACCGAGGCGCTCGCCGAGGACTGCCGCAGGATGGGCGCCACGAAGATCGTGGGCCTGGAGGCCCGCGGCTTCATCCTGGCCGCGCCCGTCTCGGTCGTGACCGGCATCGGCTTCGTGCCGGTCCGCAAGGCGGGCAAGCTGCCGGGCGCGACGCTCTCGCAGAGTTATGACCTGGAGTACGGCACCGCGGAGATCGAGGTCCACGCCGAGGACCTCGTCGCCGGCGACCGGGTCGCCGTCATCGACGACGTGCTCGCCACGGGAGGTACGGCCGAGGCCGCCGTGGAGCTGATCAGGCGGGCCGGGGCCGAGGTCGCCGGGGTGTCCGTGCTCATGGAGCTCGGGTTCCTGGACGGCAGGGCCCGGCTGCAGAAGGTCCTGCGGGGTGCCCCGCTGGAGGCCCTCCTCACGGTCTGACGCGTCCCTCGGACGTGTGATGGCGGGCATCCGGCAACAACCGGGTGCCCGTCCGTCGTTCCTCCGGGCCCGGGGGCCGGCTCCGGCCCCGGCTCCCGTAGGATCCGCCGTTCCCGGAGCGAGCGAAATGGCCGGGATCGCTACCATGGACCTTTCCGGGGCTGAACGGGTGGTCCCGATCCGCACGAGGAGCGCTCTTGCCAGACGAGGCCAAGCCACTGGCCGCCACGCCCGAGCCGCACGCCGACCGGGCCCAGGCGGAGCCCGAGACGAAGCAGCAGGCCCGAGCGGGCGACGCCGGGCCGGCCGGCGGCTCAGGGACGCACCCGGCCGAGGCAGCACCGGGGGCGCCTCAGGCGCGCCCGAACCACACGCCGCCCACGGCCCCCAAGCCCGTCCCCGCGACCCCTTCGCGCGCCGCGTCCCCCAATCGGGTACGTGCCAGGCTCGCCCGTCTGGGCGTGCAGCGGTCGTCCCCGTACAACCCGGTGCTGGAACCGCTGCTGCGCACGGTGCGGGGCAACGACCCCAAGATCGAGACGGCCACGCTGCGCCAGATCGAGCGGGCCTACCAGGTCGCGGAGCGCTGGCACCGGGGCCAGAAGCGCAAGAGCGGCGACCCGTACATCACGCACCCGCTCGCCGTCACCACCATCCTGGCCGAGCTGGGGATGGATCCGGCCACGGTGATGGCCGGGCTGCTGCACGACACCGTCGAGGACACCGAGTACGGCCTGGACACCCTGCGCCAGGACTTCGGCGACCAGGTGGCGGCCCTCGTGGACGGCGTCACCAAGCTCGACAAGGTCAAGTTCGGTGAGGCGGCGCAGGCCGAGACCGTCCGCAAGATGGTCGTCGCGATGGCCCGCGACCCGCGCGTCCTGGTGATCAAGCTCGCCGACCGCCTGCACAACATGCGCACCATGCGCTTCCTCAAGCGGGACAAGCAGGAGAAGAAGGCCCGGGAGACGCTGGAGATCTACGCCCCCCTGGCCCACCGGCTCGGCATGAACACCATCAAGTGGGAGCTGGAGGACCTCGCCTTCGCGATCCTCTACCCCAAGATGTACGACGAGATCGTCCGCCTCGTCGCGGAGCGCGCGCCCAAGCGCGACGAGTACCTGGCCATAGTGACCGACGAGGTGCAGGCCGACCTGCGGGCCGCGCGGATCAAGGCGACCGTCACCGGCCGACCGAAGCACTACTACAGCGTGTACCAGAAGATGATCGTCCGCGGCCGGGACTTCGCGGAGATCTACGACCTGGTGGGCATCCGCGTCCTCGTCGACACCGTCCGTGACTGCTATGCGGCGCTCGGTACCGTCCACGCCCGGTGGAACCCGGTACCGGGGCGGTTCAAGGACTACGTCGCGATGCCCAAGTTCAACATGTACCAGTCGCTGCACACGACGGTCATCGGGCCCAGCGGCAAGCCCGTCGAACTGCAGATCCGCACGTTCGACATGCACCGCCGCGCCGAGTACGGCATCGCCGCGCACTGGAAGTACAAGCAGGACGCCGTCGCGGGCGCCTCCAAGGTCCGCACGGACGTGCCCAAGTCCGCCGGCAAGGGCGGCGGGCAGGACACCGTCAACGACATGGCGTGGCTGCGCCAGTTGCTCGACTGGCAGAAGGAGACGGAGGACCCCAGCGAGTTCCTGGAGTCGCTGCGCTTCGACCTCTCCCGCAACGAGGTCTTCGTCTTCACACCGAAGGGCGACGTCATAGCGCTGCCGGCCGGCGCCACCCCCGTCGACTTCGCGTACGCGGTGCACACCGAGGTCGGTCACCGCACCATCGGCGCGCGGGTCAACGGGCGGCTCGTACCGCTGGAGTCGACGCTCGACAACGGCGACCTGGTGGAGGTCTTCACCTCCAAGGCGTCCGGTGCGGGCCCCTCCCGCGACTGGCTCGGCTTCGTCAAGTCGCCCCGGGCACGCAACAAGATCCGCGGCTGGTTCTCCAAGGAGCGCCGCGAGGAGGCCATCGAACAGGGCAAGGACGCCATCGCGCGGGCGATGCGTAAGCAGAACCTGCCGATCCAGCGGATACTGACCGGCGATTCGCTGGTGACCCTCGCGCACGAGATGCGCTACCCCGATATCTCGTCCCTTTACGCGGCGATCGGCGAGGGCCATGTCGCGGCGCAGGGCGTCGTGCAGAAGCTGGTGCAGGCGCTCGGCGGCGAGGAGGCGGCCAACGAGGACATCGAGGAGACGACACCGCCCGCGCACGGCCGGGGCAAGCGCCGGTCCAACGCGGACCCCGGGGTCGTCGTCAAGGGTGTCGACGACGTGTGGGTGAAGCTCGCGCGGTGCTGTACACCGGTGCCGGGCGACCCGATCATCGGTTTCGTCACGCGCGGCAGCGGGGTGTCCGTGCACCGCGCCGACTGCGTCAACGTGGACTCGCTGTCGCAGCAGCCCGAACGGATCCTCGAAGTCGAGTGGGCGCCGACCCAGTCGTCGGTGTTCCTCGTGGCGATCCAGGTCGAGGCGCTGGACCGGTCCCGGCTGCTCTCGGACGTCACCCGGGTGCTGTCGGATCAGCATGTGAACATCCTGTCGGCAGCGGTCCAGACATCCCGCGACCGTGTGGCCACCTCGCGCTTCACCTTCGAGATGGGCGACCCGAAGCACCTCGGGCACGTCCTGAAGGCGGTACGGGGCGTGGAGGGCGTGTACGACGTCTACCGCGTCACGTCGGCGCGCAGGCCCTGACGGCGCGGCGCCCGCATCGGGGGCCGGGGAGCGGAGTCCGGGGCGTGCCCGCAGGCGTCGCACGGGCGGCGCGGACGGCGGCGGAGGGGCCCGCTGTGCCGACCCCGGCGTCACGCCATCCGGCCGCCGCCCCGGCCGTCCAGCAGGTCCGCCGCGCGTTCGGCGATCGCGTACACCGTCGCGTTCGGATTGGCGGAGACCACCGACGGCATCACCGACGCGTCCGCGACCCGCAGCCGCTCCACCCCGCGCACCCGCAGCTCGGGGTCCACGACGGCCTCCCCCGCCGTGCCCATCCGGCAGGTCCCCACGTGGTGCGAGTACGTCCTGAGGCTGTTGTAGAGATACGTGCGGACCGCGTCCACGTCGCCGAGGTCGCGGTCGGGCCCCGGCAGCACCTCCGCGGCACGCCAGGGAGCCAGGGCGTCCGCCCCGGCTATCTCCCGTGCGATGCGCAGGCCCTCCGCCATCGTGGCGACGTCGTGCGGATCCCCGTAGTAGTTGGGATCGAAGCGGATACGCCCGCCGGGCTCGCCGTCCCGCAGCCGCAGGCTGCCCCGGCTGCGGGGCGTCATCGCGCCGAACGCCACCGAGTACGCCTGGCCCGGCACGGGCAGCGAGGGCGGCAGGCCCGGCGAGTGGTACGGGACGTCGAGTACCTGGAACTGCAGGTCGGGTGTGCCCGGCGACAGCGCGCTCGCGATCAGCCCGATCACCTCGGCATGGTTGTTGACCCCCGGCGGAACGGGCCGGGGCGAGCCGACGACGACCGTGGAGCGCGGGTGGTCGTGCAGGTTGGCGCCGACCCCCGGGAGGTCGAGGACGACCTCGACACCCCTCGTGCGCAGATGGTCGGCGGGTCCGATGCCGGAGAGCATCAGCAGGTGCGCCGAACCGGCCGTACCGGCGCACAGGACGACCTCGCCGTCGCAGTCCGCCGTATGGATCTCATCGCCGAGGCTGAACGTGACGCCGGTGCAGCGCCCGCCCTCCACCCGCACGCGGTGGGCCAGGGCGCCGGTGACGACATCGAGGTTGGAACGGCCGATGACCGGGATCAGGTACGCGTCGGCCGCGCTCTGCCGGCGGCCGTCGACGATGTTGAGGTCCGCCCAGCCGAATCCCTCCTCCTCGCCGCTGTTGATGTCGTCGGCGGCGGGTGCGCCCACCTCGTACGCGGCCCGCAGCCCGGCGGCGGCCAGCGGATGGCGCTCCGGTGCCGGTGCGACCGTCAGCGGTCCCGATGTGCCGCGCAGCGCCGGATCCCGGCCCGGTGCCGACTCGGTGCGTCGCAGGTACGGCAGGAGGTCGTCGTAGCCCCAGCCCTCGGCGCCCCCGGCGGTCCACGCGTCGTAACTGCTGCGGTGCCCGCGGGTGAACACCATGGCGTTGATCGCGGACGATCCGCCGAGGGTCCTGCCGCGTGGCAGCGGGACGGTGTCGCAGGTCGACGCCTGGACGGCCGAGACGTCGGCCCAGTCGACGGCCGTGCCCTGCAGGGAGAGCCACACCGAGGGCACGGACACCGCCTCCGGGACCGAGGCGCCCCCGGCTTCCAGCAGCAGGACCCGCGCGGCGGGGTCCTCGGACAGGCGCGCGGCCAGGACGCATCCGGCCGTCCCCGCCCCCACGACGACGTAGTCGTAGCCGGCCACGGCACGGCCTCGCTTCCAGCGGAGGGGAATATGGCGGTATGTCCGAAGGTAACTCCCCTGGCCCGGCACAGCACGCAGGGGCCCGGTGGAGTGCGCGCACTCCACCGGGCCCCTGCGAGAACGTATGCCGCGCGGTCGCGCGACCTGGTTCAGCCGCCGAACTCCTGCAGGCCCTTCTGCGCCTGGTCCAGCAGGGCCTGCCGGCCCTCCAGCTCCCGCGTCAGCTTGTCCGCCCTGGCGTTGTTGCCCGCCGCGCGTGCCGTGTCGATCTGCCCGCGCAGCTTGTCGACGGCTGCCTGGAGCTGCCCCGTCAGCCCGGCCGCACGCGCCCGCGCCTCCGGGTTCGTACGGCGCCACTCGGTCTCCTCGGACTCCTGCAGCGCGCGCTCGACGGCCTGCATCCGGCCCTCGACCTTGGGACGCGAATCCCTCGGCACATGGCCGATGGCCTCCCAGCGCTCGTTGATCGCCCGGAACGTGGCCCGCGCCGACTTCAGGTCCCCGACGGGCACCAGGCGCTCGGCCTCCGCCGCCAGTTCCTCCTTGAGCTTCAGGTTGTCCGACTGCTCGGCGTCCCGCTCGGCGAACACCTCACCCCGCGCGGCGAAGAAGACGTCCTGGGCGCCGCGGAAGCGGTTCCACAGGTCGTCCTCGGCCTCGCGCTGCGCACGGCCGGCCGCCTTCCACGCCGTCATCAGGTCGCGGTAACGGGCCGACGTGGTACCCCAGTCGGTGGACCCGGAGAGCGACTCGGCCTCGGTGACCAGCGCTTCCTTGGTCGTGCGGGCCTCCTCGCGCTGCGCGTCGAGAGCCGCGAAGTGCGCCTTGCGGCGCTTGGAGAACGCGGAGCGGGCGTGCGAGAAGCGGTGCCACAGCTCGTCGTCGGACTTGCGGTCGAGCCTCGGCAGGCCCTTCCACGTGTCCACGAGGGCCCGCAGCCGCTCGCCCGCCGACCGCCACTGGTCGCTCGCCGCCAGCTCCTCGGCCTCGGTGACCAGCGCCTCCTTGGAATGGCGCGCCTCGTCCGTCTGCTTCGCGCGGTGCGCCTTGCGCTCCTCGCGGCGGGCGTCGACCGTCGCCACGAGCGCGTCGAGGCGCTTGCGCAGTGCGTCGAGGTCGCCGACGGCATGGTGTTCGTCGACCTGCCCCCGCAGATGGTCGATGGCCGCCACCGCGTCCTTCGCGGACAGGTCGGTCGTCTTCACCCGGCGCTCGAGGAGGCCGATCTCGACGACCAGACCCTCGTACTTGCGCTCGAAGTAGGCCAGGGCCTCCCCGGGCGATCCCGCCTGCCAGGACCCGACGACCACTTCACCCTCGGCCGTACGCACGTACACGGTGCCCGTCTCGTCGACACGGCCCCACGGGTCGCTGCTCACAGCGCCTCCTCCAGCTGATGCCCAGGGGGCTCCAGCCCCCTGGCATCGTCCACGGTTCCTGGGGCGGGCAGCGCCCACCCTGCATAACGCCCAACATAGGCGAACGGCTGCCCGGCTGTCCGCACTCCGGGCGGCCGAAATTCATTGGCCGATACAGCGGGTCACTGCTTGTCGACCGTGGCCTTCTGTACAGTCACCGCTTCCTTGGGGGCGCCGTCCGTCACCGGCGTCTTCGTGGTGCTCCCGGACACGCCCGCCTTGGCCACCGCCTGCACGGCCTTCAGCCCGGCGGCGTCCATCGTGCCGAACGGCGTGTAGGAGGGCGGGAGCTTCGAGTCCTTGTAGACCAGGAAGAACTGGCTGCCACCGGTGTGCGGCTGCCCGGTGTTCGCCATCGCCACCGTGCCCGCCTTGTACGTGACGGAGCCGTCGGCGCCCGCCTTGCCCAGCGACGTCAGGTTCTCGTCGGGGATCGTGTAGCCGGGGCCGCCCGTGCCGTCGCCCTTCGGGTCGCCGCACTGGAGCACGTAGATGCCACTCGTGGTCAGCCGGTGGCACTTGGTGTTGTCGAAGAACTTCTTGTCCGCGAGGGACTTGAAGGAGTTGACCGTGTGCGGGGTCTTCGCCGCGTCCATGGCGATGGCGACGGTGCCCCGGTTCGTCGTGAGGCTCATCGTGTACTTCGCGGTCTTGTCGATGGTCATCTTCGGCTCCGGCGGGGCGGAGGCCGACGCGGAAGGCGAGGGCGCCGCCGCCGGGGACGCCGCGGCGTCGGCCTTCTTCCCGCCGCCGTTACCGCCCATCACGGCGAAAGCGGTACTGCCGCCGCCGATCACCACCACGGCCGCCACCACCGAGGCGATGATGATGTTGCGGCGCTTGGCGCGGTTGCGGGCCTCCACCCGGCGCCGCTGCTGCCGTTCGAACTTCTCCCTGGCAAGCTGCCGCCGCCGCTGGTCGTTGTTGGCCACCGGGTCTACTCCCTAGATCGCGGATCTCGTGTCCGTCCGGCAAGACTGACCCCGTACGCTATATGGGTTCGCTGTGGAAAACGCAGTCCCGGTACGCTCTGTGCACTGCCTGTGATCTGCCGCGACGTCTGCCCGTGACCTGCCTCCGCCACGGGGCGTCCGCCGGCCCGACCGACATGAAGGACGATCGTGCTCATTGCCGGGTTCCCCGCCGGGGCCTGGGGGACCAACTGTTACCTGGTCGCCCCCGCCGCCGGCGAGGAGTGCGTGATCATCGACCCTGGCCACCAGGCCGCAGAGGGCGTGGCCGAGACGGTCGCGAAGCACCGCCTCAAGCCCGTCGCCGTGATCCTCACCCACGGCCACATCGACCATGTCGCCTCGGTGGTGCCGGTGTGCGGTGCGCACGGTGTGCCCGCCTGGATCCACCCCGCCGACCGGTACATGATGAGCGACCCCGAGAAGGGGCTCGGCCGCTCGATCGGCGCCCCACTGATGGGCGAACTGACCGTGGGCGAGCCCGACGACGTCCGGGTGCTGTCCGACGGGGCGGCGCTGTCCTTGGCGGGGCTCGACCTGAGCGTCGCGCACGCGCCCGGCCATACCAAGGGGTCGGTGACCTTCGGGCTGCCCGGAGCGAGCGACGGCGACATCCCGCCGCTCCTCTTCTCCGGCGACCTGCTGTTCGCCGGCTCCGTCGGACGTACCGACCTGCCGGGCGGGGACACCGCCGAGCTGCTCGACTCGCTGGGCCGTGTGTGCCTGCCGCTCGACGACTCGACCGTGGTGCTCTCGGGCCACGGCCCCCAGACGACCATCGGCCAGGAGCGCGCCACCAACCCCCACCTGCGCCAGGCGGCCACCGCCCGCGCGGACGGGGCCGGTACCGGCGCGCCACGACGAGGAATGTGAACGCAGCGATCTTCATGAGTACCTTCCAGGCCCCCAAGGGCACCTACGACCTGATCCCGCCCGTCTCCGCGACGTATCTGGCGGTGCGCGAGGCCCTCGCCGAACCGCTCAGGCGCTCCGGGTACGGCTATGTCGAGACGCCCGGTTTCGAGAACGTCGAACTGTTCGCGCGCGGTGTCGGCGAGTCCACCGACATCGTCACCAAGGAGATGTACGCCTTCGAGACGAAGGGCGGCGACCGGCTCGCGCTACGCCCCGAGGGCACCGCTTCGGTGCTGCGCGCCGCGCTGGAGGCCAACCTGCACAAGGCCGGCAACCTCCCGGTCAAGCTCTGGTACTCGGGCTCGTACTACCGCTACGAACGCCCCCAGAAGGGCCGCTACCGGCACTTCTCGCAGGTCGGCGCCGAGGCGATCGGTGCCGAGGACCCGGCTCTCGACGCCGAGCTGATCGTGCTGGCCGACCAGGCCTACCGCTCGCTCGGGCTGCGCGGCTTCCGCATCCTGCTCAACTCGCTCGGCGACCGCGAGTGCCGCCCCGTCTACCGCGAGGCGCTCCAGGACTTCCTGCGGGGGCTCGACCTGGACGAGGAGACCCGGCGCCGCATCGAGATCAACCCGCTGCGGGTCCTCGACGACAAGCGCCGGGACGTGCAGCAGCAGCTGACCGGCGCCCCGCTGCTGCGCGACTACCTGTGCGACGCGTGCCGCGCCTACCACGACGAGGTCCGCGCGCTGCTGAGCGCGCAGGGCGTCGCCTTCGAGGACGATCCGCGGCTCGTGCGCGGCCTCGACTACTACACCCGCACCACCTTCGAGTTCGTGCACGACGGCCTCGGCTCGCAGTCCGCCGTCGGCGGCGGCGGGCGCTACGACGGCCTGTCCGAGATGATCGGCGGCCCCGCGCTGCCGTCCGTCGGCTGGGCGCTCGGCGTGGACCGCACGGTCCTGGCGCTGGAGGCCGAGGGCGTCACCCTCGAACTCCCGTCCGCCACCAGTGTGTTCGCCGTGCCGCTGGGCGACGAGGCCCGCAAGGCCCTGTTCTCCGTGGTCACCGAGCTGCGGCGGGCGGGCGTCGCCGCGGACTTCGCGTACGGCCGCAAGGGCATCAAGGGCGCCATGCGCAGTGCCGACCGGTCGGGAGCGCGCTACACCCTCGTCGTCGGCGAACGCGACCTCGCCGAGGGTGTCGCGCAGCTCAAGGACATGGAGAGCGGCGACCAGCACGCGGTGGCGCTCGACGCCGTCGTCGACAAGCTGCGGGCGCTGCTCGGCCGGCACTGAGCGCGGCGGGGTGAGGGCCGGTCCCGGGGCCGGCCCTTATCCCCGCCGAACGGTGCGGGGCAACGCTGGTGCGGCACAATAGCGGTGCCCACAACGCCTTCCTAGCGACCGGACAGGGATATGACGACCACGCTGGACAGCGTCTCCTCACGCGGGGAGACGAAACGGCTCGGCGGTGCGCCGATCGCCGGCAGCCGTGCTTTCGGAGTGCTTCTCATGCTCACCGGGGCGGCGGGGCTGCTCGCCGCCTGGGTGATCACCCTGGACGAGTTCAAGCTGCTGAAGAACCCGAACTTCGTGCCCGGCTGCAGCCTCAACCCGGTCGTGTCCTGCGGCAGTGTGATGAAGAGCGACCAGGCTCATGTCTTCGGGTTCTCCAACCCGATGCTGGGCCTTGTCACCTACCCGGTCGTCATGGGCATCGGTCTCGCGATCCTGGCGGGCGCCAGGCACCAGCGCTGGTACTGGCTGGGGCTCCAGGCGGGCACCCTGTTCGGTGTCGGTTTCGTCACCTGGCTCCAGTTCGAGTCGCTGTACCGCATCCACGCGCTGTGCCTGTGGTGCTCGCTGGCATGGGTCGGCACCGTGATCATGTTCTGGTACACGCTGTCGCACAACGTGCGGAGCGGTGTGATTCCCGCGCCGCGCTGGCTGCGCTCCTTCTTCGCCGACTTCACCTGGATCCTGCCGACCCTGCACCTCGCGATCATCGGCATGCTGATCCTCACCAACTGGTGGAGCTTCTGGACCAGCTGATCCGTCCCGGCTGCCGGGCGCCGCGGTGTCGGTGGGCGCCGCGGTGTCAGTGGGCTGGCTTAGGCTTTCAGGCGTGGAGCCCGACCTCTTTACCGCAGCGGCGGAAGACCGCCAGGAGAAAGATCCTTCCAGCAGTCCCCTGGCGGTCCGGATGCGTCCGCGCGTCCTGGACGAGGTGGTCGGCCAGCAGCACCTGCTGCGGCCCGGTTCGCCCCTGCGGCGCCTGGTCGGCGAGGGGAGCGGCCCGGCCGGGCCGTCCTCGGTGATCCTCTGGGGCCCGCCCGGCACCGGCAAGACGACCCTCGCGTACGTGGTCTCCAAGGCGACCGACAAGCGCTTCGTGGAGCTCTCCGCCATCACGGCGGGCGTCAAGGAGGTCAGGGCCGTCATCGACGGCGCCCGCCGGGCCTCCGGCGGGTACGGCAGGGAGACCGTCCTCTTCCTCGACGAGATCCACCGCTTCAGCAAGGCGCAGCAGGACTCGCTGCTGCCCGCCGTGGAGAACCGGTGGGTGACCCTGATCGCGGCCACCACCGAGAACCCGTACTTCTCGATCATCTCCCCGCTGCTGTCCCGGTCCCTGCTGCTCACGCTGGAGCCCCTCACCGACGAGGACGTACGGGCCCTGCTGCGCCGCGCCCTGTCCGAGGAGCGCGGGCTCGGCGGCGCGGTCGGGCTGCCCGAGGACACCGAGTCGCACCTGCTGCGCATCGCGGGCGGGGACGCCAGGCGGGCACTCACCGCCCTGGAGGCGTCGGCGGGCGCCGCGATCGACAAGGGCGAACAGGAGGTCTCGCTCGCGACGCTGGAGGAGACCGTCGACCGCGCGGCCGTCTCCTACGACCGGGACGGCGACCAGCACTACGACGTGGCGAGCGCCCTGATCAAGTCCATCAGGGGCTCCGACGTGGACGCGGCCCTGCACTACCTGGCCCGGATGATCGACGCGGGTGAGGATCCCCGGTTCATCGCACGCCGCCTGATGATCTCGGCGAGCGAGGACATCGGCCTGGCCGACCCGGCGGCGCTCCCGCTCGCGGTCGCCGCCGCGCAGGCGGTGGCGATGATCGGCTTCCCCGAGGCCGCGCTGACACTCAGCCACGCGACGATCGCACTGGCGCTCGCCCCGAAGTCCAACGCGGCGACACTCGCGATCGGGGCCGCGCTTCAGGACGTGAAGAAGGGCGTGGCCGGCCAGGTGCCCCCGCATCTGCGGGACGGGCACTACCAGGGCGCGGCCAAGCTGGGGCACGCCCAGGGCTATGTGTATCCGCATGACGTGCCGGGCGCGATCGCCGCTCAGCAGTACCTGCCGGAGGGCGTGAAGGACCGCAGGTACTACACGCCGACGCGGTACGGCGCCGAGGGGCGGTACGCGGACGTCGTGGAGAAGGTGCGCGAGCGGCTGCGCGGCGACACCTCCTGATCGCACCGGCAGCTCGTTTCCGGGAGCGAGCACAGGGGCGGGTCACACCGGTCCCGCGCACCGGCCTTCCCCACCAGGCGCGCGCGTGACGGGCGGCCGGCCGCCGTGCTCGCCGCGCGGGCGGGCCCCTCAGCCCGCCGCGGCCTCGAAGAGGGTGTGCATGGCGCGGCGCAGGCCCCCGACGTCCGCGACGGGTTCCGGCAAGTCGAAGCGCGCGTCGAAGGTCTGCACCCCGACGAACCGCACCCGCAGCCCGAACCGGTCGAGCGCGAGCGGCACCGCGACGGCCCCCGCGGCGGACCCGGCGCCGGTGTGTTCGCCCAGCAGGCCGCGCAGCAGCTGGACCTCGGAGCCGTGCGCGGCGGCGAGGTGCTGGAGCAGTTCGGCCTCGTGCGCGGACAGCGGGTCGGGGCGGGCGGCGGCGAAGTCCTCCGGCTCCACGCGTTCGGCGCCCCACAGGTCGTCGAGCGAGAGTTCGCCGGTCTCCAGGCGCAGCGTCGCGGTGCCGGGACCGGTGTCGCGGGGTACGCGGGTCAGCCGGCCGGACACCCAGGTCCGGCCGCGGACGCGGTGGGGGACGGCGACGGGCGCGACATCGGTGACCTCCAGCACGGCGCTGAGTTCGTCGTCGTGCGCGTGGGCCGCGGCCCGTACGGCGGGGGAGTGCTCGGGGAAGGTCAGCAGCACCTCGCCGTCCCTGCCCACGGTCCGCTCGTCGGGGGTCAGGGCGTACGGCGGGGCCTGTTCGAGACCGGGAATGAGCAGTACCGATGAGCATGTACTCTGTACGAGAGTTCGTGTGCGCTCGGCTGCTGACGGCAACCGGGCGATCCCCAGCCCGTTGTCGTGACTGTGTCCGCTGGTCGGTTCACGGTCCTGACAGGGACGCGGCTGACCATGAGCTGATCGGACCTCCGTCGATTCGGTGCCCCGCCTTTTGTCGGGGCCGTCTGTGATGCGCGTGGTGTTCCCAGGGCGAGACATGCGATCTCCTTTAGTAAGGTGAGCCTAACCTAACCTACACGGAGGTCTGGAGAACGTGCCTAACCAGTCGCGTCCCAAGGTCAAGAAGTCGCGCGCGCTCGGTATCGCGCTGACGCCGAAGGCCGTCAAGTACTTCGAAGCCCGCCCCTACCCGCCGGGCGAGCACGGCCGCGGCCGCAAGCAGAACAGTGACTACAAGGTCCGTCTGCTGGAGAAGCAGCGCCTGCGTGCGCAGTACGACATCAGCGAGCGCCAGATGGCCCGCGCCTACGACCGTGCCCGCAAGGCCGGCGGCAAGACCGGTGAGGCCCTGGTCATCGAGCTGGAGCGCCGCCTGGACGCGCTGATCCTGCGCTCCGGCATCGCCCGCACCATCTACCAGGCCCGCCAGATGGTCGTCCACGGCCACATCGAGGTCAACGGCCAGAAGGTCGACAAGCCGTCCTTCCGTGTCCGTCCCGACGACGTCGTGATGGTCCGCGAGCGCAGCCGCACCAAGGTCCCCTTCCAGGTGGCCCGCGAGGGTGGCAACGACACGGACGGCGAGACGCCGCGCTACCTGCAGGTCAACCTGAAGGCCCTGGCGTTCCGCCTGGACCGCGACCCGCAGCGCAAGGAAGTCCCGGTCATCTGCGACGAGCAGCTCGTCGTCGAGTACTACGCCCGCTGATCCGGACGCGGTACTCGCGCCCAGCGCGCCTCAAGGCCCGCCTGTCCCCGCCCTCGTGGCGTGGACGGGCGGGCCTTCGCCGTACGGGCGGGCGGTGCGCACCGCGCCGATCAGCGCCGGCAGGCTGCCGGCGTCACCTCAGCGCTCCCGCGCCGCCGCCGGCTCGCCGCGTGATCCGGCGGGCGCGCCGCCCCCGGCCGCGGAGCCTCCCGGACCCCGGAGCACCCGGCCCACCGCCTCCGCCTCCGTCAGCCCACGGCCCCGCTCCACGCACGCCGTGTACCGCGCCCGGCCCAGCACCCCGACGGCCCGCCGCTCGCACAGCACGTGCGGCGCCCCGAAGTGGCGCGAACCGAACAGCGGGGGCCCCACCGAGTCCCAGATCCTGAGCGCGGCCCCGTGCAGCACCGCGCCCTCCTGCGGGTCGCCCTCGCTCGTCGCCACCAGCGCCACCAGTTCCAGCGCCAGCACCAGACCCACCAGGTCGTGGAAGGTGTGGCTGATGGTGACGCACTCGGCCAGCAGTTCCCGCGCCGCGGCGTTGCGGCCGTGCTCCCACTGCGCGTACGCCAGCACGTACAGGGCGTACGAGCGTGCCCAGCGCTCCCCGCTGTCCCGGCACACCTCCAGCAGCCGCTCGCACTGGGCCACCGCGCGCTCCCGCTCGCCCTGGAACGCCAGCGCCATCGCCAACTCGGCCCGCGCGACCAGGACGTTGCTGTTCAGCTCGCCCAGCTCGCGGTACACGGACAGGGCCACCTCCAGCAGGTCCTGAGCACGGGGCATGTCGTCACCCAGCAGCGCCACGCACCCCAGCCGGTGCACGGCGTAGGCGTACGCCAGCCGGTCGTCCGTGGACAGTGCCTCCTCGCGGCACCCGGACAGTGCGCGCAGGGCCGTCGCCGTGTCGCCCTGCAGCACGGACACGTACCCCTGCACCCACAGCGCCTTGAGACGGGCGCCGTCGCCCCGTGGCGACGGGCGGGCCAGGGCGCGGTCCAGCCAGTACCGGCCCTCGGCGAGCCGGCCGCAGCCGGCCCAGTAGAACCACAGGGTCCCGGCCAGGTGCTGCCCGAGGCGGGTGCCGTCCGGTGAGCGCAGGCACAGCTCCAGCGCGGCGCGCAGGTTCGCCATCGCGCTCCCGGTGCCCGCGGCGACCTCCGCCTGCCGGGGTCCGTACCAGTCGAGCTCGTACCAGGTGGCGAGCCCCACGTACCAGTCGCGGTGCAGCGCGCGCAGCCGTTCGGTGTCCCCGACCTCGTCCAGCCACCGCGCGCCGTACGCGCGCACGCTCCCCAGCATCCGGTACCGACTGCCCGCCGGTGTCTCTTCCCTGACCAGCAGTGACTGGTCGATCAGCGAACCCAGTACGTCGAGTACGCGCTCGGCGGGCAGGTCGGGGCCGCCGCACACGTACTCGGCCGCGTCCAGGTCGAAGGGGCCGCAGAAGACCGACAGGCGGGCCCACAGCAGCCGTTCGGCCGGGGTGCACAGCTCGTGGCTCCAGCCCACGGCCGTACGCAGGGCCCGGTGCCGGGGCAACGCGCCCCTGGCGCCGTCGGTCAGCAGCCGGAAGCGGTCGTCCAGCCGCGCGACGATCCCCTCCGGCGACAGCGCGGGCAGCCGGCCGGCGGCCAGTTCGAGCGCCAGCGGGATGCCGTCGAGCCGCGCGCACAGTTCGGTGACCGCCGCCCGCTCACCGCCCTCGGGGGCGAAGCCCGGCAGCCGCGCGGCACCCCGGGCCAGGAACAGTTCCTCCGCGTCCGCCGCAGGCAGTGGTGCGAGCGGCACTGTACGTTCGCCCTCGACACCCAGCGGCCTGCGGCCCGTCGCGAGGATCCGCAGACCCGGGGCCCGGCGCAGCAGATCGGACACGGCCGCGCCGCACGTCTCGACCAGGTGCTCGAAACCGTCGAGGACGAGCAGCAGCCGGCGCTGCCGCAGGAACTCCCTGAGCACCTCGCGGGGCGGGCGCGGGCTCTGGTCCGTCAGCCGGAGCGCCTGCGCGAGCGCGTGGTCGAGCAGGTCCGGGGTGTGCAGCGGCGCGAGCTCCACCAGCCGCACCCCGTCGCCGTAGCGTTCGTGCCCGGCGCTCGAACGCGCCACGGCGGCCGCGGCCCGCAGCGCGAACCGGGTCTTCCCGACGCCCCCGGCCCCCACCACCGTGACGAGGCGGTCCCCGCCGGCCGTCAGCCGCTCCACGAGTTCCGCCAGTTCGTCGCCGCGGCCGACGAAGGAGGACAGCTCCGCGGGAAGACCGCCCGCTTCGGGCCCCTCGGGAGGGGCGGGGACGAAAGCCGCGCCGGATGTGCCGTGCATGGGACACAGAGGGTACCGAGGCGACCCCGCTGCGTACAACCGCCCTGACAGCGGCCTCGCCGGCCGCCCTTTATCCGGTTCGGGCCGGGGGTGGTGGCGCGATAAGGTCGGAGGACGACTCTTCGGACCCCGTCGGGTGTCCGTGACCAAGCAGGAAGCGGTGCGGTGTGACCGGTGGAGAGGTGGCCGGGATCCTGGTGGCCGTGTTCTGGGCGATCCTCGTGTCGTTCCTCGCCGTGGTGTTGGTGAGGCTCGCGCAGACGCTCAAGGCGACCACCAAGCTCGTGGCGGACGTGACGGAACAGGCGGTGCCGCTGCTCGCGGACGCCTCGGCGACGGTGCGCAGCGCGCAGACGCAGCTGGAGCGCGTCGACTCCATCGCGTCCGACGTCCAGGAAGTCACCTCCAACGCCTCCGCGCTCTCCTCCACGGTGGCCTCCACGTTCGGCGGCCCGCTGGTCAAGGTCGCCGCGTTCGGCTACGGCGTGCGCCAGGCGATGTCCCGCCGCGGCGCCGGGGCCGTACCGGAACCAGAGCGCCGCCGCGTGGTCGTCGGACGCACCGTTCCCGCCGCACGCAGGAAGAAGAAGGGCTGACGCAGCGATGTTCCGCCGTACGTTCTGGTTCACCGCGGGCGCAGCGGCCGGCGTGTGGGCCACCGCCAAGGTCAACCAGAAGATCAAGCAACTCACGCCCGAGAGCCTCGCGGCGCAGGCGGCCGGCAAGGCGGTCGAGGCCGGCCACCGGTTGAAGGGCTTCGCCGTCGACGTCAGGACCGGCATGGTCCGCCGGGAGGCCGAACTCGGCGAGGCGCTCGGCATCGAGGCGCCCTCCGAACGCGCGCTCCCCCCGGCCGGACCCCGTCCGATCACGGCGCCCGGCAGGCCGGGCGGACGCGGCGCGCCCCCGCGGGCCGGCCGCCGCCCCGGGCCCCACCACACCTCCAACGAATCCAACCGGAATGAGGACCACTGATGGAGTCGGCTGAAATTCGCCGCCGCTGGCTGAGCTTCTTCGAGGAGCGCGGGCACACCGTCGTCCCTTCGGCGTCGCTCATCGCGGACGACCCGACTCTGCTCCTGGTCCCCGCGGGCATGGTCCCCTTCAAGCCGTACTTCCTGGGTGAGGTCAAGCCGCCCTTCGCCCGCGCCACGAGCGTGCAGAAGTGCGTGCGTACGCCGGACATCGAAGAGGTCGGCAAGACCACCCGGCACGGCACCTTCTTCCAGATGTGCGGCAACTTCTCCTTCGGTGACTACTTCAAGGAAGGCGCCGCGAAGCTCGCCTGGGAGCTGCTCACCACGTCGCAGGACGACGGCGGTTACGGGCTGGACCCCGACCGGCTGTGGATCACGGTCTACGAGGAGGACGACGAGGCCGAGCGCATCTGGCGCGAGGTCGTCGGCTTCCCCGCCGAACGCATCCAGCGCCTCGGCAAGAAGGACAACTACTGGTCCATGGGCGTGCCGGGACCGTGCGGCCCCTGCTCCGAGATCTTCTACGACCGCGGCCCCGAGCTCGGCGTGGAGGGCGGCCCCGCCGTCAACGACGAGCGGTACGTGGAGATCTGGAACCTGGTCTTCATGCAGTACATCCGCGGCGAGGGCATCGGCAAGGACGACTTCGAGATCCTCGGCGACCTGCCGCAGCAGAACATCGACACGGGCCTCGGCCTCGAACGCCTCGCGATGATCCTGCAGGGCGTGCCGAACATGTACGAGATCGACACGTCGATGGCCGTCATCGAGAAGGCCACCGAGCTGACCGGCGTCCGGTACGGCGCCGACCACACCTCGGACGTGTCGCTGCGCGTGGTGACCGACCACATGCGGACGTCCGTGATGCTCATCGGCGACGGTGTCAGCCCCGGCAACGAGGGCCGCGGCTACGTGCTGCGCCGCATCATGCGCCGCGCCATCCGCAACATGCGCCTGCTGGGCGCCACCGGTCCCGTGGTCGAGGAACTCGTCGACACCGTCATCGAGACGATGGGGCAGCAGTACCCGGAGCTGGAGAGCGACCGCAAGCGCATCGAGACGGTGGCCCTCGCCGAGGAGGCCGCCTTCCTCAAGACGCTGAAGGCCGGCACCAACATCCTCGACACCGCTGTCACCGACACCAGGACCGCCGGTGCCTCGGTCCTCTCCGGCGACAAGGCGTTCCTGCTCCACGACACCTGGGGCTTCCCGATCGACCTCACCCTGGAGATGGCCGCCGAGCAGGGCCTGTCCGTGGACGAGGACGGCTTCCGCCGCCTGATGAAGGAGCAGCGGGAGCGCGCCAAGGCCGACGCCCGCGCCAAGAAGTCCGGCCACGCCGACATGTCCGCGTACCGCGAGGTGGCCGACGCCCACGGCGTCACCCGGTTCACCGGCTACGGCCTCACCGAGGGCGAGTCCACGATCGTGGGCCTGCTCGTGGACGGCGTCTCCTCGCCCGCCGCCTCCGAGGGCGACGACGTCGAGATCGTGCTCGACCGCACACCGTTCTACGCCGAGGGCGGTGGCCAGCTCGCCGACCAGGGCCGCATCAAGCTCGACACCGGCGCCGTGGTGCAGGTGCGCGACGTGCAGCAGCCCGTGCCAGGCGTGTACGTGCACAAGGGCAGTGTGCAGGTCGGCGAAGTGACCGTGGGAGCCTCCGCGTTCGCCGCCATCGACACGCACAGGCGCCGGGCCATCGCCCGCGCCCACAGCGCCACGCACCTCACGCACCAGGCGCTGCGCGACGCCCTCGGCCCGACGGCCGCCCAGGCCGGCTCCGAGAACAGCCCCGGCCGCTTCCGCTTCGACTTCGGTTCGCCCGCCGCCGTACCCGGCACGGTCCTCACCGACGTCGAGCAGAAGATCAACGAGGTGCTCGCCCGCGACCTGGACGTCCAGGCCGAGGTGATGGGCATCGACGAGGCCAAGAAGCAGGGCGCCATCGCCGAGTTCGGCGAGAAGTACGGCGAGCGGGTGCGCGTCGTGACGATCGGCGACTACTCGAAGGAGCTGTGCGGCGGCACGCACGTGCACAACACCGCCCAGCTCGGCCTCGTGAAGCTGCTGGGCGAGTCGTCCATCGGTTCCGGGGTGCGCCGCATCGAGGCCCTCGTCGGCGTCGACGCCTACAGCTTCCTGGCCAAGGAGCACACGGTCGTCGCCCAGCTCCAGGAACTGCTGAAGGGCGCCCGCCCGGACGAACTGCCCGAGCGTGTCTCCGGCATGCTCGGCAGGCTGAAGGACGCCGAGAAGGAGATCGAGAAGTTCCGGGCCGAGAAGGTCCTCGCCGCCGCGGGCGGGCTCGTCGACGGCGCCAAGGACGTCCACGGCACGGCCCTGGTCACCGGGCAGGTCCCGGACGGCACGAGCGCCGACGACCTGCGCCGCCTCGTCCTCGACGTACGCGGCCGCATCCCGGCCTCCCGGCCGGCCGTCGTCGCCCTGTTCACCACGGCGAACGGCCGCCCGCTGACGGTCATCGCCACCAACGAGAGTGCCCGCGAGCGTGGCCTGAAGGCCGGCGAGCTGGTCCGTACGGCCGCCAAGACCCTCGGCGGCGGAGGCGGCGGCAAGCCGGACGTCGCCCAGGGCGGCGGGCAGAACGTCGAGGCGATCGGGGACGCCATGGCGGCCGTCGAGCGTCTGGTCGCCGAGACCTCGTGAGGCGCGGCCGCCGTCTCGCGATCGACGTCGGGGACGCCCGGATCGGGGTCGCGTCCTGCGACCCCGACGGGATCCTCGCGACGCCGGTGGAGACCGTGCCGGGACGTGACGTCCCGGCCGCCCACCGGCGGTTGCGGGCGCTCGTCGAGGAGTACGAGCCGCTGGAGGTGCTGGTCGGCCTGCCGCGCTCCCTGGGGGGCGGTGAGGGCCCGGCCGCGGTCAAGGTGCGTGCCTTCGCCGCCGAGGTGGCGCGCGGTATCGCGCCCGTACCCGTACGCCTGGTCGACGAACGTATGTCCACCGTCACGGCGGCCGGGGGCCTGCGGGCCTCCGGTGTGACCTCGCGCAAGGGCCGCTCCGTCATCGACCAGGCGGCCGCGGTCGTCATCCTGCAAAGCGCGTTGGAGACGGAGCGCACCGCGGGCGGGGCCCCGGGCGAGGCCGTCGAAGTGGTCATCTGATCGCGGTACGGTAACGTTCCGCGCGATGCGGCGGCGTTCGAACAGCAGCCGCACAACGAAGAGGCGATGCGGCCGGCGCAGTCCGCGCACGACGGCCGCCCCTCGCGGCCTTTTGGGGATCGATGACCGACTATGGCCGGGGCTCCGGCTCCGAACCGTGGCACCCCGAGGATCCCCTGTACGGGGACCAGGGGTGGGGGGCGCAGCAGGCCGGTGACGGCCAGGCGGCCCAGGACGGCGCGCCGCAACAGCAGTACGGGCAGCAGGGCCAGCCGCAGGAGCCGTACGGGGCGGGCCAGGACCCGTACCAGCAGCAGTACCAGCAGCAGGGATACGACGGCGGGCAGGGCGCCCAGCAGGGGTACGGCGGCGAGCAGTACCCCCAGCAGCAGGGATACGACGGCGGACAGTACCCGCAGCAGCACTACCCGGAGCAGTCGTACCCGCAGCAGGGCTATCCCGGCCGGCAGTACCCGCAGCAGTACCAGCAGCAGCCCGGACACCCCGGCCAGCAGCCCCAGGTCCCCCAGCAGTACGACGGCTCCGGTCAGGGCTACGCGTCCGGCTACGAGCAGCAGCAGCCGCCGGGGCAGCACCCTCAGCAGGGGTACGCGCAGGACCCCGGCTACCCCGGGCAGGGCCAGGACCCCTACCAGCAGGGCCGGCCGCAGCAGCAGCCGCAGTACGACCCGAACTACGGCGGCGGCTGGGACACGGGGCAGCAGCAGCCCGTCAACTACCAGCAGCCCGCCGGCTACGACGGGCAGAGCCCCGTCCCCGACGACGCGAACGGGGGCGGCCCCGGGGCAGGCGCGCCGGGCGACGGCTACGGCACCCCGTACCCGCAGGCCGGGTACGCGCAGGCCCCCGGCGCGCCCGCCGAATCCCGCCCCGCCCCGGCGCCCGCCCCCCAAAGGCCCCGCGCCGCCCAGCAGCCCCCGGCGGCCCAGCAGGAGCCGGAACGCTCAGAGTGGGACGAGGAGCCGCCGGAGGAGACGCATCCCTTCTTCACCGGTGCGGACACGCCCCTGCCGGGCCGGGACCGCACGGCGCGCGGCGCGGGCGACCTGTCGGGCGACGACGATGACGACGACGAGTACGACGACCGGGACACCGGCGACGGCCCCGGCGGCAAGAGCAAGAAGCGCAAGGGCCGCAGCGGGGTGGCCTGCCTGGTCGTCACCGTGGTGCTGATCGGTGGCGTCGGCGGCCTCGGATACTTCGGCTACACCTTCTACCAGCACAGATTCGGCCCCCCACCGGACTACACGGGCGCCGGCACGTCGACGGTTCAGGTCACCGTCCCGGACGGGGCGAACGGATCGGACATCGCGACGCTGCTGATGAAGAGCGGAGTGGTCAAGAGTCCCGCCGCGTTCGTCGACGCGCAGAACCACAACCCCAAGGGCAACACCATCCAGGCCGGCGTCTACACGCTGAAGCGGCAGATGTCGGGCGCGAACGCCGTGGCGCTGATGCTGAGCCCGAAGAGCCGCAACGCGCTGATCATCCCCGAGGGCACCCGCGACGCCACCATCTACAAGGCGATCGACAAGCAGCTGAAGCTGAAGGCGGGCACGACCAGATCCGTCGCCTTCGCGCAGGCGAAGAAGCTCGGCATGCCCGCCTGGGCCGACGACAGCAAGAACATCAAGGACCCGCTCGAAGGCTTCCTCTTCCCCGCGAGCTACCCGGTCGCGGCGAACTCGAAGCCCGAGGACGTCCTGAAGGGCATGGTCGCCCGTGCGAACGCCGAGTACGACAAGTACGGGCTGGAGGCCAAGGCGAAGTCGGTGGGGCTCGACAACCCGTGGCAGCTGCTCACCGTCGCGAGCATGGTGCAGGCCGAGGGCAAGACCCCCGACGACTTCCGCAAGATGGCGGAGGTCATCTACAACCGGCTCAAGCCGACCAACCAGCAGACGAACCAGAAGCTCCAGTTCGACTCGACGTACAACTACCTCAAGGGCCAGAGCCACATCGACATCACCGAGGCCGAGGTCCTCGGCAACCACGACCCGTACAACACGTACACGCAGCGGGGCCTGCCGCCCGGGCCCATCGGCAACCCCGGCGAGGACGCCCTCGCGGGGGCGATCGCCCCGACGCACGACGGCTGGCTGTACTTCGTGGCGACCGACGGCGACAACAAGACGGAATTCGCCAAGACGAACGCCGAGTTCCAGCAGCTCAAGACGAAGTTCAACGACAAGCAGAAGGGTCTGGGCGGATGACACGGCAGGACGGGACCCTGTACGCGCCGCACTTCGCGGGTGTCCTCGGCTCACCGATCGGCCACTCCCTCTCCCCGGTGCTGCACCGTGCCGCGTACGCGGAACTCGGCCTCACCGAGTGGCGCTACGAGAGCCACGAGGTGGACGAGGCCGCGCTGCCCGGCTTCTTCGCGCGTCTGCCCGACGCGGCGCGGGACGCGGGGTGGGCCGGCTTCTCGCTGACCATGCCGCTGAAGCGCGCGGTCATCCCCCTGCTCGACGAGATCAGTGACACGGCCGCCTCGGTGGAGGCCGTCAACACGGTGACGTTCGGTCCCAAGCTCTCCCCGAAGGGCGACAACACCGATATTCCCGGCATGGTGGCGGCCCTCGCGGAGCGGGGGGTGGACTCCGTCGAGTCGGCGGCCGTCCTCGGCGCGGGTGCCACCGCCTCGTCCGCGCTGGCCGCACTGGCGAGCGTGTGCGCGGGACCGGTCACCGCGTACGTGCGCGGCGAGGCCCGCGCGGCCGAGATGCGCGGCTGGGGCGAGCGGCTCGGGGTGGACGTCCGCACGGCCCCGTGGGCCAAAGCCGCCGACGCGTTCGACGCGCAGCTGGTGATCGCGACGACGCCCGCAGGGGCGACGGACGAGCTGGCGCAGCGGGTGCCCCCCGGCCCCGGCGTGCTGTTCGACGTCCTCTACGACCCCTGGCCGACGCGCCTCGCGGCGGCCTGGTCGGCGCGGGGCGGGCAGGTGGTCTCCGGGCTCGACCTGCTGGTGCACCAGGCCGTCCTGCAGGTCCGGCTGATGACGGGACTGCCCGAGGCGCCGCTGGCGGCGATGCGGGCGGCGGGTGAGCGGGCCCTCGCGGCCCGGGGGGTGTAAGCCCGCGGGCGAGGCCTTCGGCGGCGCCGGGCGCGGCCCGCGGCCGGGTCCGGGCGCGCCGGCACGGCCGGGGTGCGGCGGGACGCAGCGCGCGTACGGTCGGGCGC
The DNA here is from genome assembly GCF_036250695.1 of Streptomyces sp. NBC_01497. Lineage (NCBI taxonomy): Bacteria > Bacillati > Actinomycetota > Actinomycetes > Kitasatosporales > Streptomycetaceae > Streptomyces > Streptomyces sp. NBC_01497. The sequence goes on from NZ_CP109427.1 coordinate 6,836,272, forward strand.
CGCGGCAGCGCGCGTACGGCCAGGGTTCCGTAAGACACAGCGCGCGTACGGCCGGGGTTCCGTAGGACGCAGCGCGCGTACGGCCGGGGGCCGCGGCAGCGCGCGTACGGCCGGGGTTCCGTAGGACACAGCGCGCGTACGGTCCGGCCCGGCCGCCGGACCCCCGCGGGTGGCCGGTCCCGGTCCGGTACGACGATCGCAGGAGTCGTCCGTCCTGTGGACCGGCGGCCGGGGCTCCACCCCGGGCGTGGGAGGATCGGGACACGGCGGGCCGGGCCCCACGCCCGGCCGCCGCAGCAGTTCCCAGGCGCGGACATGAGGAGCACCGTTGAGCAGGTTGCGCTGGCTGACGGCGGGGGAGTCGCACGGCCCCGCACTCGTCGCGACACTGGAGGGACTTCCCGCCGGCGTCCCGATCACCACGGACGCCGTCGCGGACCACCTGGCCCGTCGGCGCCTCGGGTACGGGCGCGGGGCGCGGATGAAGTTCGAGCGCGACGAGGTGACCTTCCTCGGCGGGGTGCGGCACGGCCTCAGCCTCGGCTCGCCCGTCGCGGTCATGATCGGCAACACCGAGTGGCCGAAGTGGGAGCAGGTCATGGCGGCCGATCCGGTCGACCCGGCCGTCCTCGCCGAACTGGCGCGCAACGCGCCGCTGACCCGGCCCAGGCCCGGCCACGCCGACCTCGCGGGCATGCAGAAGTACGGCCTCGACGAGGCGCGGCCCATCCTGGAACGGGCGAGCGCCCGCGAGACCGCCGCGCGCGTCGCGCTCGGCGCGATCGCCCGCTCGTACCTGAAGGCGACGGCCGGCATCGAGATCGTCTCCCACGTCGTGGAGCTGGCCTCGGCCAAGGCGCCCCGCGGGCTCCTGCCGAAGCCGTCGGACGTGGAGCGGCTGGACGCGGATCCGGTGCGCTGCCTCGACGCGGACACGAGCAAGGCGATGGTCGCGGAGATCGACCAGGCCCACCAGGACGGCGACACCCTGGGCGGCGTCGTGGAGGTCCTCGCGTACGGCGTGCCGGTCGGCCTCGGCTCGCACGTCCACGCGGACCGCAAGCTGGACGCGCGCCTCGCCGGAGCACTCATGAGCATCCAGGCGATCAAGGGCGTCGAGCTGGGCGACGGGTTCGAGCTGGCGCGTGTGCCGGGCTCGCAGGCCCACGACGAGATCCTGGTGACGGACGAGGGCATCAGGCGCGCCTCCGGCCGCTCCGGTGGCACCGAGGGCGGCCTCAGCACGGGCGAACTCCTGCGGGTGCGGGCCGCGATGAAGCCCATCGCGACCGTGCCGCGCGCCCTGGCCACCGTCGACGTGGCCACCGGCGAGCCCGCCAAGGCCCACCACCAGCGCTCCGATGTCTGCGCGGTGCCCGCGGCGGGGATCGTCGCCGAGGCGATGGTCGCCCTCGTGCTGGCGGACGCGGTCGCGGAGAAGTTCGGCGGGGACAACGTCGTGGAGACCCGGCGCAACGTCGAGTCGTACCTCGAACACCTGGCGATCCGGTGACCGGGCCCAGGATCGTGCTGGTCGGCCCGATGGGGGTCGGCAAGTCGACCGTGGGAGAACTCCTCGCACAGCGCCTCGACGCGGCCTACCGCGACACGGACGCGGACATCGTCGCCTCCCAGGGCAAGGAGATCTCCGACATCTTCCTGGACGACGGCGAGCCGCACTTCCGGGCGCTGGAGAGCGCGGCGGTCAGGGCGGCGCTCGCCGAGCACACCGGCGTCCTGTCGCTCGGCGGGGGCGCCGTCCTCGACGCGAGCACGCGGGAACTGCTCGGGGGGCTGCCCGTCGCCTACCTGACGATGGAGGTCACGGAGGCCGTGCGGCGCACCGGCCTCAGCGCCGCTCGTCCGCTGCTCACGGTCGTCAACCCCCGCCAGCAGTGGAAGCAGCTCATGGAGGAGCGGCGCCACCTCTACACGGAGGTCGCCCGGGTGGTCGTGGCCACCGACGAGCGCACCCCCGAAGAGGTCGCCGACGCCGTACTGGACGCACTGGAACTGAGGAAGGCATGACGGAGCAGACAGCGGAGCACCCGGTCACCCGCATCCAGGTCGCCGGCACCGCCGGCACGGACCCCTACGAGGTGCTGGTCGGCCACCGGCTGCTGGGCGAGCTGCCCGCGCTCGTCGGCCGGGCCAAGCGCGTCGCCGTGATCCACCCCGAGGCGCTGGCCGAGACGGGCGAGGCGCTGCGCGGCGACCTCGCCGAACAGGGGTACGAGGCCATCGCCGTCCAGGTGCCCAACGCCGAGGAGGCGAAGACCGCCGAGGTCGCCGCGTACTGCTGGAAGGCGCTCGGGCAGAGCGGCTTCACCCGCACCGACGTCATCGTCGGTGTCGGCGGCGGCGCCACCACGGACCTCGCCGGGTTCGTCGCGGCGACCTGGCTGCGCGGGGTGCGCTGGATCGCGGTGCCGACGACCGTGCTCGGCATGGTCGACGCGGCGGTCGGCGGCAAGACGGGCATCAACACCGCCGAGGGCAAGAACCTCGTGGGCGCCTTCCACCCGCCCACCGGGGTGCTGTGCGACCTCGCGGCCCTGGACTCCCTCGGCACCCACGACTACGTCAGCGGCATGGCCGAGATCATCAAGGCGGGCTTCATCGCCGACCCCGCCATCCTCGACCTCGTGGAGTCCGACCCCGAGGGCGCGAGGAGCCCCGGCGGCCCGCACACGGCGGAGCTGATCGAGCGGTCGATCCGGGTGAAGGCCGAGGTCGTCTCCAGCGACCTCAAGGAGTCCGGTCTCCGGGAGATCCTCAACTACGGCCACACGCTGGCCCACGCCATCGAGAAGAACGAGCGCTACAAGTGGCGGCACGGCGCCGCGGTCTCCGTGGGCATGGTCTTCGCCGCCGAACTGGGCCGGGTCGCGGGCCGGCTCGACGACGCGACGGCCGACCGCCACAAGGCCGTCCTCGGCTCGGTCGGTCTCCCGCTCACCTACCGGGGCGACCAGTGGCCCAAGCTGCTGGAGACGATGAGGGTCGACAAGAAGTCACGCGGTGACCTGCTGCGCTTCATCGTCCTCGACGGGCTCGGCAAGCCCTCGGTGCTGGAGGGGCCCGACCCGGCGTTCCTGGTCGCCGCGTACGGGGAGGTCTCGGCGTGAGCCGGCGCGTGCTCGTGCTCAACGGCCCGAACCTCGGCCGCCTCGGCTCGCGCGAGCCGGACATCTACGGTGCGACGACGTACGCGGGCCTGGTCGCGACGTGCGAGACCTTCGGCAAGGAGCTGGGGTTCGACGTCGAGGTGCGCGAGACGAACGACGAGGGCGAGATGATCCGCTGGCTGCACGAGGCGGCCGACGGCAGCCTTCCCGTGGTCGTCAACCCCGGCGCGTTCACGCACTACTCGTACGGCATGCGGGACGCGATGGCGCAGCGCACCGCCCCGCTCATCGAGGTGCACATCTCCAACCCGCACGCCCGCGAGGAGTTCCGGCACAACTCCGTGGTGGCGTCGGTCGCGAGCGGCACGATCGCGGGCTTCGGCATCGGCTCGTACCGGCTCGCGCTGCGGGCCCTCGCCGAGGAACTGACGGGCTGACAGCCGCCCACCGGCCCGGGTGCCGGGGGCGGTACCGTTCAGTAGGCAACACGCCGGTCGTACGAGACGGAGTGGCAGGAGATGCAGGACGCGATGGGTGCCTCCGAGGACGACGACTGGCACCTCCCGGTCTGGGCCCCGCCCGCCGCGCCGCCACCCGGTGGGAGCCCCGCTCCGGCGCCGGATCCCACCGGACGGATCCCCGCCGACGACGGCGCGGCGCCCGAGGAGGACGACGGCTTCGCCCTCCAGGACCCGCCGGCGTCCCCGCCCGCGCCGCCGCTCCGGGCCGGGGACGCCGCGCTTCCCGGTATGCCGCGGGCCGCGGCCGCGGTTCCGGGTGCGCCCCAGGCGGGGGTCCCCGGCCTTGAGGTGCCGCAGGCCGGGGTCCCCGGCTCTGCTCCGCCACCGCCCGGAGCCGCCGGTCCGGGCGGGTACCGGCCCGGCATCCCTGCTTCCGGCCTGCCGCGGGCGGGAGTTCCTGGCGCGGGCGTGCCGCAGCCCGCGGTTCCGGGCGCCGGTCCGCTGCCCGGGCTCGTCGGCCCAGGTCTGCCCCCGTCCGTCACGCCACCGTCCGCTCCGCCGGGGCCCGGCCTTCCCCCCGCCGGTCCCCCCCGGTCCCACACTCCGCAGACCGGTGTCCCGCCCCTCCCGCCCGGGGCGCCCGCCGCCCCCGCGCCCCGCCGGCCGGCCCCGGTGGGCGCCCGTCCGGCCGCCGCCGTCCCGCAGGCACCGGTACGGCCCGATTCCACCGGACATGTCGCCCTGCCGCCCGGCGGGCCCGTCCCCATGCCGGTGCCCTTCGCGCCCGAGGGCGGTACGGGGGCGGCCACGCTCGCCGTCCTGCTGATCGGCCCCGCGGGCGCGGGCAAGACCACCGTGGCCCGGCACTGGGCGCGCACCCGCCGGGTGCCGACCGCTCACATCAGCCTCGACGACGTGCGCGAATGGGTGTGTTCGGGCTTCGCCGACCCGCAGAGCGGCTGGAACGAGCACTCGGAGGCCCAATACCGGCTCGCCCGCCGCACCTGCGGCTTCGCCGCGCGCAACTTCCTCGCGAACGGCATCTCCTGCATCCTGGACGACGCCGTCTTCCCCGACCGCCCCGTCATCGGCCTCGGCGGCTGGAAGCGGCACGTAGGCCCCGGCCTGCTGCCCGTCGTCCTGCTGCCGGGCCTCGAAGTGGTGCTGGAGCGCAACGCGAAGCGCGAGGGTAACCGGCGGCTGTCCGACGAGGAGGTCGCCGGAATCCACGGCCGGATGGCCGGCTGGTACGGCTCCGGTCTGCCGATCATCGACAACAGCGCATTGGACGTGCCGACCACGGCGCGGGTCCTGGACGAGGTCCTGGCCCAGTCCGTCGCGAGCCCGCCCGCCTGGTAGGCGCGGGGCGCCCCGTCCCCGGTCGGACGCGCTCGACCGGCCGGACGGGGCCCGTCCTCTTACGCTCGGACCATGTCAGAGGTGTACGCGGGCCGTCGTACCCGGCTGCGCGAGAGGTACGGCGCCTCACACGGCGCCGCGGCCCTGGTCTGCGGCCACGCCAACGTGCGTTACCTCGCCGGCGGGGCGCCGCCCGGCGCCGTCCTGCTGCTCGCGCCGGGTCAGGACGTGCTGCTGTGTCCCCGGGCGTCTGCCGAGGACACCGCGCCCGGACGGGTGGACGAAGGACTGCGCGCCGTCGTCTGCGAGGAGGCGGGCGATCCGGCTGTCGCCGCGGCCCGCCTCCTCTCGGGTGCCGGGCGCGAGGCAGGCGCGGGCTCGCTCGCGGTGGAGGAGGACCACCTGACCGTCTCGCGGCACCGGGAGCTGGCCGCCGCCGTACCGGAACTGCGGCTCACCGACCTGGCGGGCGCCGTCGAGCAGCTGCGCGTGGTCAAGGACGAGGAGGAGATCTCCCGGCTGCGGATCGCCGCCGAGATCGCCGATCAGGCCCTCGGCGAACTGCTCGAATCGATCCTCGTCGGCCGCACCGAACGGCATCTCGCCCTGGAGCTGGAGCGCCGGCTCGTCGACCACGGCGCGGACGGACGGGCCTTCCCGACCTCCGTCGCCACCGGTCCGCACTCGGGGCGCCGGGCCCACCGGCCGAGCGACCGCAGGGTCGAGGAGGGCGATTTCCTGACCGTCAGCCTGGGCGCCGAGTACCGCGGCTACCGGTGTAGTGTCGCGCGTACGTTTGTCATCGGGACGTCCCCCGCGGACTGGCAGATCGACCTGTACGAGCTGGTCTTCGCGGCCCAGCGGGCCGGCCGGGAGGGGCTGCTGCCCGGCGTCGGCTGCCGCGACGTCGACCGCACGGTGCGGCAGCGGCTGGTCGCCGCGGGCCACGCGGAGGGACTGGACCCGTGCACAGGGCACGGTGTGGGGCTCGAAATCGTGGAGGAGCCGCAGTTGGCACCCGCGTCCATGGGTAAACTGGACGCCTGCGTGCCGGTCACCGTCGGACCTGGAGTGCACCTCCCGGGCCGGGGCGGCGTCCGGATCGATGACACGCTCGTCGTCCGCCCCGAGGCGGACGGCGGACCCGAGCTACTCACCATCACGACCAAGGAGCTGCTCGCGCTCTAGGACCTGCTCGCACGGGGCCTGGGGAGCAGCGCACCCGTGGTCCCACCTGCTTCAGTCCAGGAGATCCGCAACCGTGGCATCCACCAACGACCTCAAGAACGGTTTGGTGCTCAAGCTCGACGGGAACCAGCTCTGGTCCGTCGTCGAGTTCCAGCACGTGAAGCCCGGCAAGGGCCCGGCCTTCGTGCGCACCAAGCTCAAGAACGTGCTGTCCGGCAAGGTGGTCGACAAGACCTTCAACGCCGGCGTGAAGGTCGAGACCGCTGTCGTCGACCGCCGCGACATGCAGTTCTCCTACATGGACGGCGAGTACTTCGTCTTCATGGACATGGGGACCTACGACCAGATCCACGTCAGCCGGGAGGTCGTCGGCGACGTCGCGAACTTCCTGCTGGAAGGCTTCGAGGGCACGGTCGCGATGTACGAGGGCAGCCCGCTGTACGTCGAACTGCCCGCAGCGGTCGAGCTGGTCATCGAGCACACCGACCCGGGTGTCCAGGGCGACCGCTCCACCGGCGGCACCAAGCCGGCGAAGCTGGAGACCGGCTACGAGATCGGCGTTCCGCTGTTCATCTCGACCGGCGAGAAGATCAAGGTCGACACGCGTTCGGGCGAGTACCTCGGCCGGGTGAACAGCTAACCGTGGCCGCTCGCAACAACGCCCGGAAGCGCGCGTTCCAGATCCTCTTCGAGGCCGACCAGCGCGGCGAGTCCGTCGGCACGGTCATGGCTGACTGGATCCGGCACGCCAGGACCGACGACCGTCAGCCTCCGGTGACGGAGTTCACGATGGAGCTCGTCGAGGGTTACGCCGGACAGGCGACCCGTATCGACGATCTGATCTCGACCTACGCGGTGGGCTGGACGCTCGACCGCATGCCGGTCGTGGACCGCAACATCGTCCGTCTCGCCGCGTACGAGCTGGTCTGGGTCGACGGGACGCCGGACGCGGTGGCGATCGACGAGGCGGTGCAGCTCGCGAAGGAGTTCTCGACCGACGAGTCGCCGTCCTTCGTCAACGGCCTGCTCGGCCGCTTCAAGGACCTCAAGCCGAGCCTGCGCCGCTCCTGACGGCCCGGCCTGCCCCGCTCCGTCCCATCGCGCGGACGGGGCGTCCGTACGCCCCAACGGGCCCGGTGGCCCGGCAGGGAAGCGTGTGACACGCCTGTGCGGCCCCTCGGCCCGTGGTGGACAGGACGTCCGAGACGACGTCCCCGCCACGGGCCGCCGTGCGTCCCGACGCCGTCCGGCGGCCCGGGGCGGCCCGCCACGGGCGCCGCGATACGGATGGGTGACACCTGTGACGGGCTGCCGCGGGCTGTGATCCCCGCCACGGTGCCTGCCGTGCGATCCAGTGCGATGCCGTGGCGCGCCGAGCCCCGCCCGTGGCGCGGACCGTGGCATGCCACGGTCGCTGTCAGGACCTTGGGGGCTCACCGCCCCACCGGCCGGCCCGTGCGGGGCTCTGCCGCGGCCCAGGGGCCCGCGGGGCCGTCGGGCGCCCGCGGGGGCGGCCCCGTGTCCGGAAACCGTCGTACGGCCGTCCGAGAGCGGTGGCGGGGCCCCGGGCCCGCCGAGCGGAGGCGGGGCTCGGCCGTCGCTCGTAGGCAATCACGTTGCGCATATGCCGAGGGGCGAGCTTCCCCGAAGGGTGCTCGCCCCTCAGGACGTGACGTTTCTGCTGCTTTTGTCCCCGAGGGATCCGGGCTGTCAGCCCTCCTCGTGCGCCACCGCTCGCCTGGCGTCGGCGCCGAGGACGCCCCAGTTGATGAGCTGCTCGGTGAGGACCGAGGGCGACTGGTCGTAGATCACGGCCAGCGTGCGCAGGTCGTCCTGGCGGATCGACAGCACCTTGCCGTTGTAGTCCCCGCGCTGGCTCTGGATCGTCGCCGCGTAGCGCTGGAGGGGCCCGGCCTTCTCCGCCGGCACATGGGCCAGCCGCTCCAGGTCCAGGACCAGCTTCGGCGGCGGCTCGGCAGCCCCGCCGGGGGTCGTGCCGGGAAGCAGCTCCTGGACCGGGACGCCGTAGAAATCAGCGAGCTCGGCGAGGCGCTGCACCGTCACGGCGCGGTCACCGCGCTCGTAGGAACCGACCACCACGGCCTTCCAACGCCCTTGGGACTTCTCCTCCACACCGTGGAGTGACAGGCCCTGCTGGGTGCGGATGGCCCGGAGTTTGGTCCCGAGCTGTTTTGCGTATTCGCTGGACATATGGCTCCCCGGACGAAGTCTCGTAACTCACTGTAAGGTTACGCAGCGTTACCCTGATGCGTCAAGCCGGATGGTCCGTACCGGATACTCCCGAGGGTCCCCCGGGGGTCGCGGGTCCGCCACTGGTAGGATGCATGGCGCAATCATGACGTCCTTTAACGTCCGTCCTGTGAGGCGGAGAAGGAGGTCCGTTTTCCATGAGTTCCATGGATGCAGACAGCACGGAAAATCTCTCCGGCGCCGGCGCCGCACGGCCCGTCCTGGAAGCACCCGACATCGCGCGGGTGCTCACCCGCATCGCCCACGAGATCGTGGAGCGCGCCAGGGGCGCGGACGATGTGACGGTGCTCGGCATTCCCACCCGCGGTGTCTTCCTCGCCCGCAGGGTCGCGGCGAAGCTTCAGGAGATCACCGGCAGGGTGGTCCCCGTCGGTTCGCTCGACATCACGATGTACCGGGACGACCTGCGGATGCGGCCCGCGCGGGCCCTGGCCCGCACGGAGATCCCCGGGGACGGCGTCGACGGCAGGCTGGTCGTCCTCGTGGACGACGTCCTGTTCTCGGGCCGTACGATCCGCGCGGCGCTCGACGCGCTCGGGGACATCGGCCGCCCGCGCGCGGTCCAGCTCGCGGTCCTCGTGGACCGCGGCCACCGCGAGCTGCCGATCCGCGCCGACTACGTGGGCAAGAACCTCCCGACCTCCCTCAGGGAGACCGTCAAGGTCCAGCTCAGCGAGATGGACGGGCGCGACACCGTACTGCTCGGCGTCAAGCAGCCCGCGTCCGGCGAGCGCTAGCGGCCCTCCACGGGCCCGTCGCGCGCCCCTCGGGGCGCGCACCCGGACCCCGCCCGTCCTGACCTGCCACGGCCGCGAGCGCGCGCCCGCGCGCGTTCACGCACCAGACCCACCGGAGCACACCGAGATGCTGCGTCTCCCCGGGGCGAACCCCCGGACACCAGGCCACCTGATCTCCGCCGCCGACCTCTCCCGCGACGACGCCGTCCTGATCCTCGACACCGCCGAGGAGATGGCACGGGTCGCGGACCGGCCCATCAAGAAGCTGCCCACCCTGCGGGGACGGACGGTGGTGAACCTCTTCTTCGAGGACTCCACGCGGACGAGGACGTCCTTCGAGGTGGCGGCCAAGCGGCTGTCCGCCGACGTCATCAACTTCTCCGCCAAGGGCTCGTCCGTGTCCAAGGGCGAGTCCCTGAAGGACACGGCCCTCACCCTGGAGGCGATGGGCGCCGACGCCGTCGTCATCCGGCACAGCGCCTCCGGGGCCCCCTACCGGCTCGCCACGTCGGGCTGGATCGACGGCGCCGTCGTCAACGCGGGCGACGGCACCCACGAGCACCCCACCCAGGCCCTGCTGGACGCCTTCACACTGCGCCGCAGGATCGTCGGCGCCGACGCCGGCCTCGGCAGGGACCTCGACGGCGTGCGCGTCACGATCGTCGGCGACGTCCTGCACAGCCGCGTCGCCCGCTCCAACGTCCTGCTGCTGCACACGCTCGGGGCGCACGTCACCCTGGTTGCCCCGCCCACCCTGGTGCCGGTGGGCGTCGGCGCCTGGCCGTGCGAGGTCTCCTACGACCTGGACGAGGCACTGCCCGGGACGGACGCCGTGATGATGCTGCGCGTGCAGCGCGAGCGCATGAACGCGGCGTTCTTCCCCACCGAGCGCGAGTACTCCCGCCGCTACGGCCTGGACGCCGACCGGATGAACCGCATGCCGGACGGCGCCCTCGTGATGCACCCCGGGCCGATGAACCGGGGCATGGAGATCACCGCCGAGGTCGCGGACTCGCCGCGCGCCACCATCGTCGAGCAGGTCGCGAACGGCGTCTCCATCCGCATGGCCGTCCTGTACCTGCTGCTCGGAGGCAACGAACCGGCCGTGGCCCAGCCCCGACCGAGCGCCACCGACACCGTCACGACGTCCACCGGCGTCACCGAGGAGAGCAAGTGAGCAAGAACAAGATCCTTATCCGCGGTGCCCGGGTACTCGGCGGCCGACCGGCGGACGTCCTGATCGAGGGCGAAACGATCAGCCAGGTCGGCACGGACCTCGACGCCGCAGGCGCCACCGTCGTGGAGGGCGAGGGCCAGGTCCTGCTGCCCGGCCTCGTCGACCTCCACACCCACCTGCGCGAGCCGGGCCGCGAGGACTCCGAGACGGTCCTCACCGGCACCAGGGCCGCCGCCAGGGGCGGCTTCACCGCCGTGCACGCCATGGCCAACACCTTCCCCGTCGCCGACACCGCGGGCGTGGTCGAGCAGGTCTGGCGGCTCGGGCAGGCCTCCGGCTACTGCGACGTCCAGCCCATCGGCGCCGTCACCGTCGGCCTGGAGGGCAAGCAGCTGGCCGAACTCGGCGCCATGCACGACTCGGCCGCGCAGGTCCGCGTCTTCTCCGACGACGGCAAGTGCGTCGACGACGCCGTGATCATGCGGCGCGCCCTGGAGTACGTGAAGGCCTTCGACGGCGTCGTCGCCCAGCATGCGCAGGAGCCCCGGCTGACCGAGGGCGCCCAGATGAACGAGGGGGTCGTCTCCTCGGAACTGGGACTCGGCGGCTGGCCCGCCGTCGCCGAGGAGTCGATCATCGCCCGGGACGTGCTGCTGGCCGCGCACGTCGGCTCCCGCGTGCACATCTGCCACCTGTCCACCGCGGGCTCCGTGGAGATCGTGCGCTGGGCGAAGTCCAAGGGCTGGAACGTCACCGCCGAGGTGACCCCGCACCACCTGCTGCTGACCGACGAGCTGGTCCGCTCGTACGACCCGGTCTACAAGGTCAATCCGCCGCTGCGCACCGACGCCGACGTGATGGCGCTGCGCGAGGCGCTGGCCGACGGCACGATCGACTGCGTCGCCACCGACCACGCGCCGCACCCGCACGAGGACAAGGACTGCGAGTGGGCCGCGGCCGCCATGGGCATGGTCGGACTGGAGACGGCCCTGTCCGTGGTGCAGGAGACCATGGTCGACACCGGCCTGATCGACTGGGCGGGCGTCGCCGACCGGATGTCGTTCCGTCCGGCCGCCATCGGCCGGCTCGCCGGTCACGGCCGCCCGCCGGCCGCGGGCGAGCCCGCGAACCTCGTGCTCGTCGACCCGGCATACCGTGGTGCGGTGGACCCCGCGGACTTCGCCTCCCGCAGCCGCAACAGCCCCTACGCGGGCCGCGAGCTGCCGGGGCGTGTCACCCACACCTTCCTGCGGGGCAAGGCCACGGTCACCGACGGGAATCTCGCATGACTTCTGCGCACCTCTCCGCCCTCCTGCCCACCGCCCGGCTCGCCGAGGGCAAGCACTCGGCGCCCGTGACGGACTGGAGCGGCCGCATCGGCTGGCTCGTCGGGCTGGCGATCCTCATCGCGCTCGTGTACTGGCTGATGCGCCAGGGCTGGAAATGGCGCGGCAATCTCCAGTCGGACGTACCGGAACTGCCAGCCGTGCCGGAGCGGCAGGGCACCGTCAAACTGACCATGAGCGGCCGCTACCACGGCTCGACCACCGCGGGGCAGTGGCTCGACCGCATCGTGGCCCACGGCCTCGGCGCCCGCAGCCGCGTCGAGCTGACCCTCACGGACGCGGGCCTCGAAGTCGTACGGCCCGGGGCGAACGACTTCTTCGTACCGGCGGGCCGGCTCCGCGAGGCCCGGCTCGACAAGGGCATCGCGGGCAAGGTGCTCGCGGAGGGCGGCCTGCTGATCGTGACCTGGGAACACGGCGACAGGCTGCTCGACTCCGGCTTCCGCTCCGACCGCTCGGCGCAGCACGCCGCCTGGGTCACCGCCATCAACGCCGCGCGCCCGCCCGAGCGGGCCGCCGCCCCCGGTACCGCCGACGGGACGGCGAGGTCCGTCCCACCGGCGCACGCCACCACCGCACAGACCGCACAGACCGCCACAACGGAAGGCCCCGCACGATGACCCCCTCGTCCACCCGGGGAACCGCCCTCAGCCAGGCGTCCCCCGCCGTACTCGTCCTGGAGGACGGCCGCGTTTTCCGCGGCCGCGCCTACGGGGCAGTGGGGGAGACCTTCGGCGAGGCCGTGTTCTCCACCGGAATGTCCGGCTACCAGGAGACCCTGACCGATCCCTCGTACCACCGTCAGGTCGTCGTCATGACGGCCCCGCACATCGGCAACACCGGTGTGAACGACGAGGACCGCGAGTCGCGCAGGATCTGGGTCTCCGGCTACGTCGTACGCGACCCCGCGCGCGTCCCGTCGAACTGGCGCTCCCGCCGCACCCTCGACGACGAACTCGTGGAGCAGGGAGTCGTGGGCATCAGCGGCGTCGACACCCGCGCCCTCACCCGCCACCTGCGCGAGCGCGGCGCGATGCGCGTCGGCATCTTCTCCGGCGACGCGCTGGCCGGCGAGGACGCACTCCTGGAGCGCGTGCGGCAGGCCCCCGAGATGACCGGCGCGGACCTGTCCGCCGAGGTCACCACCGAGGAGGCCTACGTCGTGCCCGCGATCGGGAGGAAGAAGTTCACCGTCGCGGCGCTCGACCTCGGCATCAAGGGCATGACCCCGCAGCGCATGGCCGAGCGGGGCATCGAGGTGCACGTCCTGCCGGCCGCCGCGAGCCTGGAGCAGGTCTACGCGGTGAACCCGGACGGCGTCTTCCTCGCCAACGGCCCCGGCGACCCGGCCACCGCCGACCTGGGCGTCGTGCGCGGAGTCCTGGAGCGCGGTACCCCGCTGTTCGGGATCTGCTTCGGCAACCAGCTGCTCGGACGGGCGCTCGGCTTCGGCACCTACAAGCTCAAGTACGGGCACCGCGGCATCAACCAGCCCGTGCAGGACCGCACGACCGGCAAGGTCGAGGTGACCGCGCACAACCACGGCTTCGCCGTGGACGCGCCGCTCGACCGGGTCACCGAGACGCCCTATGGGCCGGCCGAGGTCACCCACGTCTGCCTCAACGACGACGTCGTCGAGGGCCTGCGCCTGGTGGACCGGCCGGTCTTCAGTGTCCAGTACCACCCCGAGGCCGCCGCGGGCCCGCACGACGCCGCGTACCTGTTCGACCGCTTCACCAAGCTCATGGAGGACCAGCGTGCCTAAGCGCACCGATATCCAGTCCGTCCTGGTCATCGGATCGGGACCGATCGTCATCGGCCAGGCCGCTGAGTTCGACTACTCCGGCACCCAGGCGTGCCGCGTGCTGCGCGCCGAGGGCCTGCGGGTCATCCTCGTGAACTCGAACCCGGCGACGATCATGACCGACCCGGAGATCGCCGACGCCACGTACGTCGAGCCGATCACCCCCGAGTTCGTCGAGAAGATCATCGCGAAGGAGCGTCCGGACGCGCTGCTCGCGACCCTCGGCGGCCAGACCGCGCTCAACACCGCGATCTCGCTGCACTCGGCCGGCACCCTCGACAAGTACGGCGTCGAGCTGATCGGCGCCAACGTCGAGGCGATCAACAAGGGCGAGGACCGCGACCTCTTCAAGGGCGTCGTCGCGGCCGTGCGCGACAAGATCGGGCACGGCGAGTCCGCCCGGTCCGTGATCTGCCACACGATGGACGACGTCCTCGGCGGAGTCGACGAGCTCGGCGGCTACCCCGTCGTCGTGCGCCCCTCCTTCACGATGGGCGGCGCGGGCTCCGGCTTCGCGCACACCGAGGAGGAACTGCGCCGCATCGCGGGGCAGGGACTGATGCTCTCGCCGACCACCGAGGTGCTCCTGGAGGAGTCCATCCTCGGCTGGAAGGAGTACGAACTGGAGCTGATGCGCGACCGCAACGACAACGTCGTGGTCGTCTGCTCCATCGAGAACTTCGACCCGATGGGCGTGCACACCGGCGACTCGATCACCGTCGCCCCCGCCATGACCCTGACCGACCGGGAGTACCAGACCCTCCGCGACATCAGCATCGCCGTGATCCGCGAGGTCGGCGTCGACACGGGCGGCTGCAACATCCAGTTCGCGGTCAACCCCGAGGACGGCCGGGTCATCGTCATCGAGATGAACCCGCGCGTCTCCCGGTCGTCCGCACTCGCCTCCAAGGCGACGGGCTTCCCGATCGCGAAGATCGCTGCCCGGCTCGCCGTCGGCTACACCCTCGACGAGATCCCCAACGACATCACCGAGAAGACGCCGGCCTCCTTCGAGCCGACGCTCGACTATGTCGTCGTCAAGGTGCCCCGGTTCGCCTTCGAGAAGTTCCCGGCCGCCGACTCCTCCCTCACCACGACCATGAAGTCGGTCGGCGAGGCCATGGCGATCGGCCGCAACTTCACCGAGGCCCTGCAGAAGGCGCTGCGCTCGCTGGAGAAGACCGGCAGCCAGTTCGACTTCACCGGCGGGCCGGCCGCGCACGGCGACAAGGCCGCCCTGCTGCGGACCGCGGCCATCCCCACCGACGGCCGCATCAACACCGTCATGCGGGCCATCTCGGCGGGCGCCACGCAGGAGGAGGTCTTCGACGCGACGCGGATCGACCCGTGGTTCGTGGACCAGCTGTTCCTGATCAAGGAGCTCGCCGACGGGATCGCGCAGGCCCCGGACCTCACCCCGGCCCTGCTCGCCGAGGTCAAGCGGCACGGGTTCTCCGACGCCCAGATCGCCGGCATCCGCGGGCTGCGTGAGGACGTCGTACGCGAGGTCCGGCACGCCCTCGGCGTCCGTCCGGTCTACAAGACGGTCGACACCTGCGCCGCCGAGTTCGCCGCGAAGACGCCGTACTTCTACTCCTCCTACGACGAGGAGAGCGAGGTCGCCCCCCGCGAGAAGCCCGCGGTGATCATCCTCGGGTCCGGGCCCAACCGCATCGGCCAGGGCATCGAGTTCGACTACTCCTGCGTCCACGCGTCGTTCGCCCTGCACGACGCCGGATACGAGACCGTCATGGTCAACTGCAACCCCGAGACCGTCTCCACCGACTACGACACCTCCGACCGGCTCTACTTCGAGCCGCTCACCCTGGAGGACGTCCTGGAGATCGTGCACGCCGAGAGCCAGGCGGGCCCGATCGCGGGCGTCATCGTGCAGCTCGGCGGCCAGACCCCGCTCGGTCTCGCGCAGGCACTCAAGGACAACGGCGTGCCCGTCGTCGGCACCTCGCCCGAGGCCATCCACCTCGCCGAGGACCGCGGCGCCTTCGGCCGCGTCCTCGCGGAGGCCGGACTGCCGGCGCCCAAGCACGGCACCGCCACGTCGTTCCCCGGCGCCAAGGCGATCGCCGACGAGATCGGCTACCCGGTCCTCGTGCGGCCGTCGTACGTGCTCGGCGGGCGCGGCATGGAGATCGTCTACGACGAGACGCGGCTCGCCTCGTACATCGAGGAGTCCACCGAGATCAGCCCCACCCGGCCGGTCCTCGTCGACCGCTTCCTCGACGACGCCATCGAGATCGACGTGGACGCCCTCTACGACGGCACCGAGCTCTACCTCGGCGGCGTGATGGAGCACATCGAGGAAGCCGGCATCCACTCCGGCGACTCCGCCTGCGCCCTGCCGCCGATCACGCTGGGCGGCTACGACATCAAGCGGCTGCGCGCCTCCACCGAGGCCATCGCGCGCGGCGTCGGCGTGCGCGGTCTGATCAACATCCAGTTCGCGCTGGCCGGGGACATCCTCTACGTGCTGGAGGCGAACCCCCGCGCGTCCCGCACGGTGCCGTTCACCTCCAAGGCGACGGCCGTGCCGCTCGCCAAGGCCGCGGCCCGCATCTCGCTCGGCGCGACCGTCGCCGAGCTGCGCGCCGAGGGGCTGCTGCCGCGCGCCGGCGACGGCGGCGACCTGCCGCTGGACGCGCCGATCTCCGTCAAGGAGGCGGTCATGCCGTGGTCGCGCTTCCGCGACATCCACGGCCGGGGCGTCGACACGATCCTCGGCCCGGAGATGCGCTCGACCGGCGAGGTCATGGGCATCGACTCCGTCTTCGGTACGGCGTACGCGAAGTCGCAGGCCGGGGCGTACGGCCCGCTGCCCACCAAGGGGCGTGCCTTCATCTCCGTGGCCAACCGCGACAAGCGCTCGATGATCTTCCCGGCGCGCGAGCTGGTCGCCCACGGTTTCGAGCTGCTGGCCACCTCCGGCACCGCGGAGGTGCTCAAGCGCAACGGCATCAACGCCACCGTGGTGCGAAAGCAGAGCGAGGGCGAGGGCCCGGACGGCGAGCCGACCATCGTCCAGCTGATCCACGCCGGGGACGTCGACCTCATCGTCAACACCCCGTACGGCACCGGCGGCCGGCTCGACGGCTACGACATCCGTACGGCGGCGGTCGCGCGCGCCGTCCCCTGCCTGACGACCGTGCAGGCACTCGCCGCGGCCGTCCAGGGCATCGACGCGCTCAACCACGGCGGCGTCGGCGTCCGCTCCCTCCAGGAGCACGCCGAGCGCCTGATCGCCGCCAGGAAGGACTGAGGCGCCTCATGTACGCCCTCCTCTTCCGGCTCGTCTTTCGGCGCATGGACGCCGAACGGGCCCACCACATGGCGTTCGGGTGGATCAGGCTCGCCGCGCGCGTGCCCGTGCTGCGTACGTACGTGGCGGCCACCCTCGCGCCCCGCCACGAGGAGCTGCGCACCGAGGCCTTCGGGCTGCGGATGCACGGCCCCTTCGGTCTGGCGGCGGGCTTCGACAAGAACGCCGTCGCGATCGACGGCATGGCGATGCTCGGCTTCGACCATGTCGAGATCGGGACCGTCACCGCGCGGCCCCAGCCGGGAAATCCGCGGACGCGGCTGTTCCGGCTGGTGCCCGACCGGGCCCTGATCAACCGCATGGGGTTCAACAACGACGGATCCGTGGCGGTCGCCGGCCGCCTCGGCGCCCGCCGGGAGGTCTTCCGTACGGTCGTCGGTGTCAACATCGGCAAGACGAAGGCCGCGCCCGAGTCCGAGGCCGTCGACGACTACGTCGCCTCGGCCGGGCGGCTCGCGCCGCACGCCGACTACCTGGTCGTCAACGTCAGCTCCCCGAACACGCCGGGGCTGCGCGACCTCCAGGCCGTCGGCCACCTGCGGCCGCTGCTGAGCGCCGTCAGGGAGGCGGCCGACGCCGCCGTGCCCGGGCGGCGGGTGCCGCTGCTGGTGAAGATCGCGCCCGATCTCGCGGACGAGGACGTCGACGCGGTCGCCGACCTCGCCGTCGAACTCGGCCTCGACGGGATCATCGCCACCAACACCACCATCGCGCGCGATGCTCTCGGCCTCGCGTCGCCTGCCACGCTGACCGGCGAGACCGGCGGCCTGTCCGGAGCGCCGCTCAAGGAACGGTCCCTGGAGGTCCTGAGGCGCCTGTACGCACGCGTGGGGGACCGGATCACCCTGGTGGGCGTCGGCGGCGTGGAGAACGCCGAGGACGCCTGGCAGCGGATCCTCGCCGGCGCCACCCTCGTCCAGGGCTACAGCGCCTTCATCTACCAGGGGCCCTTCTGGGCGTGTGCAATCCACAAGGGGCTGGCCGCGCGCCTGTCGGCGAGCCCCCACGCGACACTCGCCGACGCCGTCGGCGCCAATGTCAGGAAGGTGGCCGCGTGAGCCCCGCCGAGGCCTTCGGGGCACGCCTGCGGCGTGCCATGGACACCCGCGGGCCGCTCTGCGTCGGCATCGACCCGCACGCCTCGCTGCTCTCCGCGTGGGGCCTGGACGACGACGTCGCGGGGCTGGAGCGGTTCGCCCGCACGACGGTGGAGGCCCTCGCCGGGCGGGTCGCGGTGCTCAAGCCGCAGTCGGCGTTCTTCGAGCGGTTCGGGTCGAAGGGTGTCGCGGTCCTGGAGCGCACCGTCGCCGACGCGCGCGCGGCGGGCGCGCTGGTCCTGATGGACGCCAAGCGCGGCGACATCGGCTCCACCATGGCCGCCTACGCCGCGACCTACCTGGACCCGGGCTCCCCGCTGTTCTCCGACGCCGTGACGGTCTCCCCGTACCTGGGCTTCGGTTCGCTGCGGCCCGCCCTCGACGCCGCCGCCGCGAGCGGCTGCGGTGTCTTCGTCCTCGCGCTGACGTCGAACCCGGAGGGCGCCGAGGTGCAGCGGGCGACGGCCGCGGGCGGCCGCTCACTGGCCCAGGTGATGCTGGACCACATCGCGGCGGAGAACGCGGGAGCCGAGCCGCTGGGCTCCGTCGGCGCGGTCGTCGGCGCGACCCTCGGCGACGCGGGCGCGGACCTCGCCGTGAACGGGCCGCTGCTCGCCCCCGGGATCGGCGCGCAGGGCGCCACGCCCGCGGACCTCCCGGCGGTCTTCGGAGCCTCGGTGGGCGACGTCGTGCCGAGCGTGAGCCGCGCGATCCTGCGTCACGGACCCGGTGCGGCGGCTCTCGGGGAGGCCGCGGAGCGGTTCTCCGACGAGGTGAGAGCGGCTGTGGGCCACCGGAATGAGAGGTTCAGGTAAAGCCTGGAGTCGAAAAGAGGTGCAAAATGCCGGAAATACACCGGTCGGGCGATGCTGACCAGGGACTTTTCATCTGTTCTCGCTGACTCCGGCGGCCCAGGCCGATAGTCTCCCCACCAGAGCCAACGAGCGGGACATTGCCCGTTGCTCGCCTGGTGTGGGGGCGGAAGTCTCCTCACCGGTCCGTATCCGACAGTTCGACATCCGAGGTGACGTAGGCGTGGCTCTTCCGCCCCTTACCCCTGAACAGCGCAAAGCCGCGCTCGACAAGGCCGCCGCGGCTCGCAAGGAGCGGGCCGAGGTCAAGAATCGACTCAAGCACTCCGGTGCGTCCCTGCATGACGTCATCAAGCAGGGCCAGGAGAACGACGTCATCGGCAAGATGAAGGTCTCCGCACTGCTGGAGTCCCTGCCCGGCGTCGGCAAGGTCCGCGCCAAGCAGATCATGGAGCGTCTCGGCATCTCCGAGAGCCGCCGTGTACGCGGTCTCGGCTCGAACCAGATCGCCTCCCTTGAACGTGAGTTCGGCTCCACCGCGGCCTGACGTTTCCGGGCACGCCCGGGAAGCTGGATAATCGCTGCATGGCAGCAGAGGCACGTCAGCGACTGACCGTGCTCTCCGGACCCTCCGGGGTCGGCAAGAGCACGGTCGTCGCGCATATGCGCAAGGCTCATCCCCGGGTATGGCTCTCGGTGTCGGCCACGACAAGGAAGCCGCGTCCCGGTGAGCGTCACGGCGTCCAGTACTTCTTCGTGACGGACGACGAGTTCGACAAGCTCGTCGCCAACGGGGAACTGCTGGAGTGGGCGGAGTTCGCCGGGCACCGGTACGGAACGCCCCGCACCGCGGTCCTCGACCGGCTCGACGCGGGTGAGCCCGTACTGCTGGAGATCGACCTCCAGGGGGCCCGTCAGGTCAAGACGTCGATGACGGACTCCCGTCTGGTCTTCCTGGCCCCGCCGGACTGGGACGAACTGGTGCGCAGGCTGACCGGGCGGGGCACGGAACCGGCCGATGTGATCGAGCGCCGGCTGGCCGCCGCGAAGGTGGAGCTCGCCGCCGAGTCCGAGTTCGACACCACCCTGGTCAACACCTCCGTCGAGGACGTGGCGCGTGAGCTGCTAGCCTTGATGGAAGTGTCTTGATTCAGGACTTCTCGATCGGCTCGCCCGATCGGTGGCGTCGGCCCGACGGTTCGTCCCGATCCGTCAGGAGCGGCGTTCCACGGCTCCTGAATTCCTGAATCCCTGTTCAATCTTCGGAAGGCCAGAGAGTGTCCTCTTCCATGACCCCGCCCGAGGGCATCATCAACCCGCCGATCGATGAGCTGCTCGAAGCCACGGACTCCAAGTACAGCCTGGTGATCTACGCCGCGAAGCGTGCGCGCCAGATCAACGCGTACTACTCGCAGCTCGGTGAAGGTCTGCTGGAGTACGTGGGTCCGCTCGTGGACACCCACGTGCACGAGAAGCCCCTCTCGATCGCCCTGCGCGAGATCAACGCGGGGCTGCTGACCTCCGAGGCCATCGAGACCCCGGCCCAGTAGCATCGCGGGACGCTCACGCGGGTCGGTCATATGATCGACGCGTTGTCCACAGGCCCGGCAGACGACTGCCGGGCCTGTGGTGTGTCATGGGAGCAGCGGGTACGGGCGGACCGTCCCCCACGGAGCCGGGAGCAGGACCATGGTGGACAGGCCGAAGGTCGTTCTGGGAGTGGCCGGCGGGATCGCCGCGTACAAGGCGTGCGAGCTGCTGCGCAGGCTCACCGAGTCAGGGCACGACGTGACGGTGGTCCCGACGGCGTCGGCGCTGCACTTCGTCGGCGAGGCCACCTGGTCCGCGCTGTCCGGCCGGCCGGTGTCCACGGAGGTCTGGACGGATGTGCACGAGGTGCCGCACGTGCGGATCGGCAAGGCGGCCGACCTCGTCGTCGTCGCACCGGCGACAGCCGACGTCCTGGCCAGGGCGGCGCACGGGCTGGCCGACGACCTGCTCACCAACACCCTGCTGACCGCGCGCTGCCCGGTGGTGTTCGCGCCCGCCATGCACACCGAGATGTGGGAACACCCGGCCACCCAGGAGAACGTGGCCACGCTGCGGCGCCGTGGCGCCGTGGTGGTCGAGCCCGCCGTCGGCCGGCTCACCGGCGTCGACACCGGCAAGGGCAGGCTGCCGGACCCCGGCGAGATCTTCGAGGTCTGCCGGAGGGCGCTGGCGCGCGGCGTCCTGGCGCCCGACCTCACGGGCTGCCATGTGGTGATCAGTGCGGGCGGCACGCGCGAACCCCTCGACCCGGTCCGCTTCCTCGGCAACCGCTCCTCGGGCAAGCAGGGCTTCGCCCTCGCGAGGACGGCCGTGGCGCGCGGCGCGCGGGTGACCCTCATCGAGGCCAACACGGGCATGGCCGACCCCGCGGGTGCGGACGTCGTCCACGTCGGTACGGCCCTGGAGCTGCGGGACGCCGCTGTGAAGGCGGCCTCCGACGCGGACGCGGTGGTCATGGCGGCGGCCGTCGCCGACTTCCGCCCCGCCGACTACGCGCAGGGCAAGATCAAGAAGAAGGACGACGCCGAGCCCGCACCGCTGTCGCTGGTGCGCAACCCGGACATCCTGGCGCAGCTCGCCGCCGAGCGTCCCCTGCCGGGCCAGGTGGTCGTCGGCTTCGCCGCCGAGACGGACGACGTCCTGGCGAACGGCCGGAAGAAGCTGCTGCGCAAGGGGTGCGACCTGCTCGTCGTCAACGAGGTGGGCGCGCACAAGACGTTCGGCGCGGAGGAGAACGAGGCCGTGGTCCTCGCGGCCGACGGCGGCGAGACGCCGGTGCCGTACGGCCCGAAGGAGGCGCTCGCGGACACGGTCTGGGACCTGGTGGTGCCACGGTTGCGCAGGTCATGACAGTTCTGTCCGAATCCTGGGCGGTCATCCCGAGGCGTGGACGGCACGCCGATCGCAGGGGACGGCAAAAAATCCGGCAAAAGTGGTGATAAGCCCTTCCTGGGGCGTTCCGTGTCGGGGTAAGACGGACCACACCGCGCCCACGGAGCGAGATGCCTGGACTCCCGACGTGGGGCGACCGATAAACTGGCGCGAGAGTATGGCCGGGAGCAGCCTCCAGCCGTGCTCCAGCCGTTAATGATCAGCTGATCAGTCAGCAGCCGCTGCAACCCCAGGGAGCGATGTGTCCCGCCGCCTGTTCACCTCGGAGTCCGTGACCGAAGGTCACCCCGACAAGATCGCTGACCAGATCAGCGACACCATCCTCGACGCACTCCTGACCGAGGACCCCTCCTCCCGTGTCGCCGTGGAGACCCTGATCACCACGGGCCTCGTCCACGTCGCCGGCGAGGTGACGACGAAGGCGTACGCGCCGATCGCCCAGCTGGTCCGCAACAAGATCCTGGAGATCGGCTACGACTCCTCGAAGAAGGGCTTCGACGGCGCGTCCTGCGGAGTCTCGGTCTCCATCGGCGCCCAGTCGCCCGACATCGCCCAGGGCGTCGACACGGCGTACGAGAAGCGTGTCGGCGGTGCCGCCGACGGTGAAGAGGTCGACGACCTCGACAAGCAGGGCGCCGGCGACCAGGGCCTCATGTTCGGCTACGCCTGCGACGAGACGCCCGAGCTGATGCCGCTGCCGATCTACCTGGCGCACCGGCTCTCCCGCCGGCTCTCGGAGGTCCGCAAGAACGGGACCATCCCGTACCTGCGCCCCGACGGCAAGACCCAGGTCACCATCGAGTACGACGGCGACAAGGCCGTCCGCCTCGACACGGTCGTCGTCTCCTCGCAGCACGCGTCGGACATCGACCTGGACTCGCTGCTCGCGCCCGACATCCGTGAGTTCGTCGTGGAGCACGTGCTCCAGCAGCTCACCGAGGACGGCATCAAGCTGGACACCGAGGGCTACCGCCTGCTGGTCAACCCGACGGGCCGCTTCGAGATCGGCGGGCCGATGGGTGACGCCGGCCTGACCGGTCGCAAGATCATCATCGACACGTACGGCGGCATGGCCCGCCACGGCGGCGGCGCCTTCTCGGGCAAGGACCCCTCGAAGGTCGACCGCTCCGCCGCGTACGCGATGCGCTGGGTCGCGAAGAACGTCGTCGCGGCCGGCCTCGCCTCGCGCTGCGAGGTCCAGGTCGCGTACGCGATCGGCAAGGCCGAGCCGGTGGGTCTCTTCGTGGAGACGTTCGGCACTGCCACCGTCGACCACGAGAAGATCGAGAAGGCCATCGGCCAGGTCTTCGACCTGCGTCCGGCCGCGATCATCCGCGACCTCGACCTGCTCCGCCCGATCTACGCGAAGACGGCCGCCTACGGCCACTTCGGCCGGGAGCTGCCCGAGTTCACCTGGGAGCGCACGGACCGCGTCGACGCGCTCCGCGAGGCCACGGGCGTCTGACCCGCACCTCCGCGACGCACACCGGGGCCCGGCCCTCCGCCACAGCGGGGGGCCGGGCCCCGTCACGTCGGCGCCCCCCGAACGGGAGCCCACCCGCACCGCCGCGTGGACCGCGCCCGGGCTGCTCGCGCCGACCGGGTGCGGGCGGCCCGGCCGGAACCGGGAGTCGCGGCGGCCCCCTTCCTCGCCCGGGGCCGCCAGGTGCGCCGTGCCGGTGGGCCGGTCCTCCCCCGACCGGGGCCCGACCGGGGACCGAACGCCCCGCGGGTGGGGGCCCGTTCCCCGTCGTGGGCGTATGCGGCGGCCCTCGCGTGGAACACGTTCCGCGGAGGGCGGCTCCGCCACCGTCCGTGTCCCGCGAGCCGTCCGCGACGCAAGGCGGCTCCCACGGGCCCGCTACCCGGCCGGCCCGGTGCGGTATCCGCCCCGGCCCGCCCGCGTTGTCGGACCTGTCTGGTAGGTATGGGGCTGTGAGCAGCGGTGACGAGCACGAGAAGGCGGCGGAGGGGGAGCAGCTCGCGCTGATCCGGGAGACCGTGCGCGAGAGCGACAAGCCGCGCGCCAAGCCACGGACCTGGCGCGGCGCCGCGCTCGCCGAGCGGCTGCCGGTGGCGCGGGTCGTCGTCAACAAGGGCGTGCTCCACCTCGACCAGTTCTTCGACTACGCGGTCCCCGCCGAACTCGATGAGGCGGCGCAGCCCGGCGTGCGGGTGCGCGTCCGGTTCGGCGCGGGCTCCCACTCCGTGCGGGGCGGGCGCCGCGAGGGCGGACGGCTGATCGACGGCTTCGTGGTCGAGCGGCTCGCCACGTCGGACTACTCGGGCCCGCTGGCCGCGCTGGCCGGCGTCGTGTCGACGGAGCGCGTGCTCAGCGAGGAGTTGCTGCGGCTCACCCGTGCCGTCGCCGACCGGTACGCCGGATCACTCGCGGACGTCCTCCAGCTCGCCGTGCCGCCGCGCAGCGCGCGCGCCGAGAGCCGGCCGTCCCCGGAGCCGCCGCCGCCCCCGCCCGCTCCCGTCCCCGGCACCTGGGAGCGGTACGCGACCGGGCCCGCCTTCCTCGACGCGCTCGCGGCCGGCGGCGCCCCCCGCGCCGTGTGGACGGCGCTGCCAGGACCGCACTGGGCGCAGGAGATCGCGCGCGCCGTCGCCGCGACGCTCGCCTCCGGGCGCGGCGCGCTCGTCGTCGTGCCGGACGGCCGGGTCTCCGCCCGCGTCGACGCCGCACTCACCGAACTGCTGGGCGAGGGCAGGCACGCCCTGCTCACCGCCGAGGCGGGCCCCGAGAAGCGGTACCGGGAATGGCTCGCGGTCAGCCGTGGGTCGGTCCGGGCCGTGGTCGGCACGCGCGCCGCCATGTTCGCCCCGGTGCGCGACCTGGGCCTGGTCGTCCTGTGGGACGACGGCGACGGCAGCCACAGCGAGCAGCGGGCGCCCCAGCCGCACGCGCGGGAGGTGCTGCTGCTGCGTGCAGCGCACGACCGCACCGGGTTCCTGCTCGGCGGGACGAGCTGCACGGTCGAGGGCGCGCAGCTCGTCGCCACCGGCTGGGCGTCGCCGCTTGAGGCGTCCCGCGAGCGGGTCCGTGCGGCGGCCCCGCTGGTGCGCACGGTCGGCGACGCCGAGCTGGCCCGTGACGAGGCCGCCCGTGCCGCCCGCCTGCCCAGCCTCGCCTGGGGCACCGTCAGGGACGGCCTCGCGTCGGGCCCCGTACTGGTGCAGGTGCCGCGCCGGGGGTACGTACCGCGGCTGGCCTGCGAGCGCTGCCGGGCACCCGCGCGGTGCGCGCACTGCGCGGGGCCGGTGGAGGCGGCCGGCGCGCACGAGCTGCGGTGCGCCTGGTGCGGACGGGAGGCCCCGCACTGGCACTGCCCCGAGTGCGGCAGCACCCGGCTGCGCGCCCAGATCGTCGGCGCGCGCCGCACGGCGGAGGAACTGGGCCGCGCCTTCCCCGCCGTGCCCGTACGCACGTCGGGACGCGACCACATCCTGGATTCCGTGCCGGGCCGCCCGGCTCTCGTCGTCTGCACGCCGGGTGCCGAGCCTGTCGCGGAGGGCGGGTACGCGGCCGCGCTGCTGCTCGACGGCTGGGCGATGGTCTCCCGCCCTGACCTGCGGGCCGGGGAGGAGGCGTTGCGGCGCTGGCTGCAGGCGGCGTCGCTGGTGCGCGGTCAGGCCGAGGGCGGCCGGGTCGTCGTCGTCGCCGAGCCGACCCTGCGGCCCGTCCAGGCCCTGGTCCGGTGGGATCCGATGGGCCATGCGCGACGCGAGCTGGCGGAGCGCGCCCAGCTCGGCTTCCCGCCGGTGTCCCGGATGGCGTCCGTGACCGGTCCGGGGGAGGCCGTCGCCGGGTTTGTCGCGGGCGCGCGGCTGCCGGCGGATGTCGAGGTGCTCGGGCCCGTACCCGTCCGGAGCGCCCCGCCGGGTGCCCCCCGAAGGGGAGAGGCGCCGCCGGGGGAGAACTGGGAACGGGTCCTGCTGCGGGTGCCGCCCGGCAGCGGTGCGGCGCTCGCGGCGGCCCTGAAGGGGGCCCAGGCGGGCCGGCTGGCCCGGGGCGGTGACGCACCGGCCGTGCGGATCAGGATCGATCCGCCCGACATCGGGTGACCGGGGCCCGTCCGCGGTCGACAACGCCGGGGCCCGGCCCCGGCCGGCGGTGGGGGCGGCGCGCATCGGATCATCGCCGTCGGCGGTCCACGGGCGGCGCGGCCACGCGGTGGACCTCGGCGCCCCGGCCGCTCGTGGGTCCTGGCAGCCCCGGACCGCACGGGGCAGCACCGGGCAGCACCGCACAGCGCCGCGCGCCGACCGATCGCCCCGGCGGGGCGTGTCCGTCTCGCGCGAGCGGGCCCCGGCCGTCGCCGGGCCGCAGGCCGCTGCCCCGTCGGCTCCCGGGCCGCTTCCGGCCGGCGCGGCCCGGGAGCCGACGAACAGGGGGCGGGCTGTCCCGGGGCGGGCGGCCCCTCGCCGGCCGGAGCGGCCCGGCGTGTCAGCTGCCGCGGGGGCTGGGGAACACCGGCGGGCGGGTCTCGTCGTGCAGGTCGTGCAGGTTGTGGACGCCGTGCAGGTCATGCAGGTCGCGCACGCTCTGTGCGTCGTGCTCGTCGTCGGGGCGGTCGGCGTCGCGGGGGTCGCGAACCTCGGCCATCGGCTGCGGCGGCATCGACCGTGCGGCGGGCACGGACGGCAGGGTGCCCGGCGGCGGCAGCGGCCTGCGCGGGGCGGGCGCCGCCGCCTCGGCCGCCGCCTCCACGACCCCCGGTCGGGGCATCGTGCGGCGGGCGCCGTAGCGGCGGTGCACCGCCTGCTTGGTGACACCGAGCGCGGAGCCGACGGCGTCCCACGAGAAGCCCAGCGAGCGGTCGAAGTCCACCGCCGCCGTCACCAGCGTCTCGACGCTGTCTCTCAGCTCCTGCGCGAGTCGGACGGTGGGCGCGGGCGCGCGCCCGTAGACGACGAAGCCCGTGGAGGGGCCCGTCCGCCGCGGCCGGTAGACATTGCCCAACTGGGCGGTGAGGGTGCGCAGGGCGTCCACCTGGCGGCGGACGCGCTCGATGTCCCGCACCAACATGTGCAGACTTGCACGGGCCTGTGCGTCGTGGGTTGCGTGGTCGGCCATGGACGAGCCTCTCGAACCGGCGGGGAAAAGGATCCGGGCCGTACCGGTGCGGCCCGTGTTGGTCAATCTCCCTTGACAACGCGACACCTGGCATGTGGTCACGCTGCGGGGGCGTATGGGCATATGCACGGGGCGCGTGGGACGCCACGCGCCCCGTGGGGCGCCCACGCCCCGACGGGGCGCCCCCGCGTACCGGGGTGCCACGGCCGGTCCGCCCCGCGGAACACGGGCGCCGGCGGCGCCATAAACTGAGAGGCCCCGCAGACCCGTGGTGCGGCCCGCCCGGCGGCACCCGCCACCGTCCCCTTCCGAGAGGCAGCACGCCACCGATGAAGCTCGTCTTCGCCGGCACCCCCGAGGTCGCCGTCCCCGCCCTTGACGCACTCATCGCCTCGGAACGGCACGAGGTCGCCGCCGTGGTCACCCGCCCCGACGCGCCCGCGGGACGGGGCCGTCGGCTCGTCGCGAGCCCCGTCGCCGAGCGCGCCGAGGAGGCGGGGATCGAGATCCTGCGGCCCGCGAAGCCGCGTGACGAGGACTTCCTCGCCCGGCTGCGGGAGATCGCGCCCGACTGCTGCCCCGTCGTCGCCTACGGTGCGCTGCTGCCCCGCGTCGCTCTCGACGTGCCGGCGCAGGGCTGGGTCAACCTGCACTTCTCGCTGCTGCCCGCGTGGCGGGGAGCAGCACCCGTGCAGCACGCGGTGCTGGCCGGTGACGAGGTGACCGGCGCCAGCACCTTCCAGATCGAGGAAGGCCTCGACTCCGGCCCGGTGTACGGCGTGCTGACCGAGACCGTACGGCCCACGGACACCAGCGGGGACCTGCTGACCCGGCTCGCCCTGGCGGGCGCCGGCCTGCTCGTCGCCACGATGGACGGCATCGAGGACGGCACGCTCAAGCCCGTGCCCCAGCCCGCCGACGGCATCACCCTCGCACCCAAGATCAAGGTGGAGGACGCCGAGGTCGACTGGACCGCGCCGGCGCTGCGCGTGGACCGGGTGGTCCGCGGCTGCACCCCGGCACCCGGCGCCTGGACGCGCTTTCGGGGCGAGCGGCTCAAGCTGGTCCACCTCACGCCCGCCCCGGAGCGCGCGGACCTGGCTCCCGGCGTGCTCGCCGCGGGCAAGAACAACGTGTACGTCGGCACCGGTTCGACGGCCGTCGAGCTCCAGTGGGTGCAGCCGCAGGGCAAGAAGCCGATGCGCGCCGCCGACTGGGCCCGCGGCGTGCGGATCACCGCCGGGGAGCGCCTCGGCGCCGCGACGGCCGGCTGAGCCGCCGGGCCCACCGCGTACCGGTGGCTGAACGGCCGGCGCCCGCCGCCCGGCGTACCCTGGGCGGGGCCCGGTCGATGGCCCTGGGCCGTCACCGCAGCGCTGCTCCTGGGCGGAGCGGGGCGGGGAAAAGGCTGGTGGAGCGTGGCCCCGGCGTGCCCCGGCCCTCCGGCTCCCCACGATCCGCGGCCCGCGGCCCATCGTCCACTTACGACCCATCCCGTCCGCGTCACCCCGTACCCCGTCATCCGTCGCACCGTCACCCGTAACCCCGGAGCACCTTTGAACGACCAGGCCCCTCGGGCGCGTCAGCAGCAGACCAGGCAGGGCGCGGGACGCCGGCCGGGCAAGCCCTACCGGCGTCCGAAGAAGGACCCCGCGCGCCTCATCGCCTTCGAGGCGCTGCGCGCCGTCGACGAGCGCGACGCGTACGCGAACCTCGTCCTGCCGCCGCTGCTCGGCAAGGCGCGCGAGCAGCCCGGCTTCGAGTCGCGGGACGCGGCGCTCGCCACCGAACTCGTCTACGGCACGCTGCGCAGGCAGGGCACGTACGACGCGATCATCTCGGCCTGCGTCGACCGGCCGCTGCGCGAGGTCGACCCGCCCGTGCTCGATGTGCTCTCGCTCGGCACGCACCAACTGCTCGGCATGCGCATCCCCGCCCACGCGGCGGTCTCCGCGACCGTGGAACTGGCGCGGGTGGTGCTCGGCGACGGGCGGGCGAAGTTCGTCAACGCCGTCCTGCGCAAGATCGCGGCCGACGAGTTCGACACCTGGGTGGAGCGGGTCGCGCCGCCCTACGAGGAGGACGCCGAGGAGCACCTCGCCGTGGTCCACGCGCATCCGCGCTGGGTGGTATCGGCGCTCTGGGACGCGCTCGGCGGCGGCCGGGCCGGGATCGAGGACCTCCTCGCCGCGGACAACGAGCGGCCCGAGGTGACCCTGGTCGCCCGGCCGGGCCGGTCCACGACCGACGAACTGCTCGCCGCGGCAGGGGTGGACGGCGGACTGCCCGGCCGCTGGTCGCCCTACGCGGTACGGCTCGCCGAGGGCGGCGAGCCGGGCGCGCTCCAGGCGGTGAAGGACGCCAGCGCGGGTGTCCAGGACGAGGGCAGCCAACTCGTCGCCCTCGCTCTCGCCGCCGCCCCGATCGACGGCCCGGACGCGCGCTGGCTGGACGGCTGTGCCGGGCCCGGCGGCAAGGCCGCGCTGCTCGCCGCGCTCGCCGCGCAGCGGGGCGCGTCCCTGCTCGCGGCCGAGAAGCAGCCGCACCGTGCCCGCCTCGTGGAGCGTTCCCTCGCGGGCAACCCCGGACCGACGCAGGTCGTGACGGCGGACGGCACCCGGCCGCCGTGGCGCGAGGGTGCCTTCGACCGGGTCCTCGTGGACGTCCCCTGCTCGGGGCTCGGCGCACTGCGCCGCAGGCCGGAGGCGCGCTGGCGACGGCGGCCCGACGACCTGAACGGTTTCGCGCCGTTGCAGCGGGGGCTGCTGCGCGAGGCGCTGCGATCGGTCCGGGTCGGCGGCGTCGTCGGGTACGCGACCTGCTCGCCCCATCTCGCGGAGACCCGCGTGGTGGTGGAGGACGTCCTGCGGGAGGGCCGTACCAGCGCGGAGTGGATCGACGCGCGGCCGCTGCTGGCGGGCGTGCCCGCCCTCGGCGACGGCCCGGACATCCAGCTCTGGCCGCACCTGCACGGCACCGACGCCATGTATCTGGCGCTGCTGCGGCGTACCTCCTGAGGGAGCGCGCACGGTCGGCGGCCCCGGGTCCGCGGGGGCGGGTGGACACCGTACGCGTGTCCTTGGTCCGTACCGAAGGGTGGACCGGGGCCGGTGCGGGTGCCGGTCCATGGGAGGCTTGTCACATGGCCCAGATCAACCCCAGCATCCTGTCCGCCGACTTCTCCCGGCTCGCCGAGGAGGCGAAGGCCGTCGAAGGCGCCGACTGGCTCCATGTCGACGTGATGGACAACCACTTCGTGCCCAACCTGACCCTGGGTGTCCCGGTGGTCGAGGCGCTCGGCAAGGCCACAGGAACCCCTCTCGACTGCCACCTGATGATCGAGGAACCGGACCGCTGGGCCCCGCAGTACGTGGAGGCGGGCGCCGGATCGGTGACGTTCCACGCCGAGGCCGTCGCGGCACCCGTACGCCTCGCGCGCGAGATCCGCGCCAAGGGGGCGCGCGCTTCGATGGCGCTGAAGCCGGCGACGCCGATCGAGCCGTACGAGGATCTGCTGCCCGAGCTCGACATGCTGCTGATCATGACGGTGGAACCGGGTTTCGGCGGACAGTCGTTCCTCGACATCATGCTGCCGAAGATCCGCAGGACGCGGCAGCTGATCGCCAAGCACGGCCTCGAACTCTGGTTGCAGGTGGACGGCGGCGTCTCCGCCGACACCATCGAGCGGTGCGCGGAGGCCGGAGCCGACGTCTTCGTCGCCGGTTCCGCGGTGTACGGCGCCGACGATCCGGCGGCCGCGGTCCGTATGCTGCGCCACCAGGCCGACGAGGCGACCGCCAGGGCCCCCTGGTCCTGCGGCCACTGAGTTCGCGGCGGCGGGACGCCGCGGCGGCGCGAGGCGCGGTGAGGGAGCGGGCCGCAGGTCCGTTTCGTCGGACCGGGCGGGTCCGGTGTCCCGGCCACCGGCCTGCGGAGCGTCCGTACGGGTGCGGAGCGTGACCGTCGGCGGCCCCCGGGCGCGGGCGGCGTGCGGGGGCACGGCCGGTGAACCACGGTTAAGTGAACGGGGCCCTTCGGGGCTGATCAAGGGCCGTCGCATCTGACAGGATGACGGCGAGTCCGCAGGGTGCGCAGAGTGAAGGAGAACGCGGTGCCTGGAATTTCGGCGGGGCGGCCGGCCCTGCGCATGGGACCCGCGGAACTGGTGCAGGCGGCTGCCATGGCACGCCGCTTCTACCTGGAGGGAAAGTCGAAGATCCAGATCGCCGAGGAGTTCGGCGTGAGCCGCTTCAAGGTGGCCCGGGTCCTGGAGACGGCCCTGGAACGCGACCTGGTACGCATCGAGATCCGCGTCCCGGCCGAGCTGGACGCGGAGCGTTCCGACGCCCTGCGGGCCCGCTACGGCCTGCGGCACGCGGTGGTCGTCGAGTCGCCCGCCGACGGAGCCGACGAGTCCCCCGACCCGGAGAACCTCGGCGAGGTGGCCGCCGACCTGCTGGGTGAGCTGGTCACGGAGGGCGACGTCCTCGGACTCGCCTGGGGCCGGTCGACGATCCACATGGCGGCCGCGCTCGACCGCCTGCCGCCGTGCACCGTCGTCCAGCTGACCGGCGTCTACGACGCGGGCACCGCGGAACGCGGCTCCGTGGAGGCGGTACGCCGGGCGGCGCAGGTGTCGGGCGGGGAAGCGCACCCCATCTACGCCCCGATGCTGCTGCCCGACCCGGCGACGGCGACCGCGCTGCGCAGGCAGCCCGGTATCGCGCGCGCCTTCGACTACTTCGACAAGGTGACCGTCGCCGCCGTCTCCATCGGCTCCTGGGAGGCGGGCATCTCGACGGTGCACGACATGCTCACCGAGGAGGAGCGCTCGCACTACGCGTCGTTGGGCGTCGCCGCCGAGATGTCGGCGCACCTCTTCGACGGCCAGGGCCGCAGGGTGGGCCGCGACCTCGGTGAGCGCTGCATCACCGTCGAGGCCGACCGGCTGCGCCGTATCCCCGAGGTCGTCGCCATCGCGGGCGGTGCGCGCAAGTCCGAGGCGATCGGCGCGGTGCTCCGCTCGGGGCTCGTCACCAGCCTGGTCACGGACACCGTCGCTGCGGACTTCCTGCTGAAGGACTTCGCCCCGGCCCCCCGGCCTGCCCTGGAGCGGGCGGACCCCGACGCCTGACCCGGTCCCACGGCGGGCCGGACCCGGTGGGTCCACGGGCCCGGGACGGCGCGGGGCCCGGCGGGCTCCGCGGCCGGCCGACGCCGTGGTCCACACCCGGTGCCCGGCGGGCCCGTAACGGCCACACCCGGCGGCACTCGGCCGCCGCGCCGACCGCTTCGCACTCGGGCCGCCGCGCGTGCCGCCCCCGTCGGGCCGCTGCGCCCGGCCACCGCATCCGGCCACCGCGCCGAACACTCCGCCGGGCCACAGCGCGGTCCGGGCCGGTGGCCGTCGGGCGGGAGCCGGCTCCCGCCGTTTGGAGCTTCCTCCGAGGGCGCCCCCCGCGGGCTGGACGTTTCTGCCCGGTCGGCCCGAGGCAGTACATGGGAGAATCAAGTACGTGCGTCTGCCGCCGGGCCCAACGACCGGCGGCCTGCTCCGAGCGACTGGGATGTTCCGTACGTGCGTTTTCTCAATGACCTTCAGCCCTCGTACGACCTGACCTACGACGACGTCTTCATGGTGCCGAGCAGGTCGGCCGTCGGATCCCGGCAGGGCGTGGACCTCTCCTCACCCGACGGCACCGGGACGACGATCCCGCTGGTCGTGGCGAACATGACCGCCATCGCGGGCCGCCGCATGGCGGAGACGGTCGCCCGTCGGGGCGGCCTCGTCGTCATCCCGCAGGACATCCCGCTCGATGTCGTCGCGGACGTCACGTCCTGGGTGAAGGCCCGTGACCTGGTCTTCGACACGCCGATCACCCTCACGCCGACGCAGACCGTCGACGAGGCCCTCTCCCTGCTGCCGAAGCGCGCGCACGGCGCGGGCATCGTCGTGGACGACAAGCAGCGGCCCGTCGGCCTCGTCACCGAGCACGACCTGTCCGGCGTCGACCGCTTCACCCAGCTCTCGGTGGTGATGTCCAGGGAGCTGCTGGTGATCTCCGCGGACACGGACCCCCGTGAGGCGTTCAACATCCTGGACGGCGCGCACCGCAAGCTCGCGCCCGCCGTCGACGCGGAGGGGCGCCTGGTGGGCATCCTGACCCGCAAGGGCGCCCTGCGCGCGACGCTCTACACCCCGGCGTCCGACGCGGCCGGCCGGCTCAGGATCGCCGCCGCCGTCGGGGTCAACGGCGATGTCGAGGGCAAGGCGGCGCAGCTGCTGGAGGCCGGGGTCGACACCCTGGTCGTCGACACCGCGCACGGCCACCAGGAGTCGATGCTCACCGCCGTCCGGGCCATCCGCGGCCTCGCGCCGCGCGTGCCCGTCGTCGCGGGCAACGTCGTCGCCGCCGCCGGTGTGCGCGACCTGATCGAGGCGGGCGCCGACATCGTCAAGGTCGGCGTCGGCCCCGGCGCCATGTGCACCACGCGGATGATGACCGGTGTCGGCAGGCCGCAGTTCTCCGCCGTCCTCGAATGCGCCGCCGAGGCGGCGAAGTACGGCAAGCACGTGTGGGCCGACGGCGGGGTGCGGCATCCCAGGGACGTGGCCATGGCGCTCGCCGCCGGCGCGTCCAACGTGATGATCGGGTCCTGGTTCGCCGGGACCTACGAGTCGCCCGGCGACCTGCAGCAGTCCGCCGACGGGCGGCTGTACAAGGAGTCGTTCGGCATGGCGTCCGCCCGCGCCGTACGCAACCGTACGAGCGAGGAGTCGGCCTACGACCGGGCCCGCAAGGCGCTGTTCGAGGAAGGCATCTCCACGTCGCGGATGTTCCTCGACCCGTCGAGGCCGGGTGTCGAGGACCTGATCGACTCGATCATCGCCGGGGTGCGCTCGTCCTGCACGTACGCGGGCGCGGCGTCCCTGGAGGAGTTCACGCAGAAGGCGATCGTCGGAATCCAGAGCGCCGCCGGGTACGCCGAGGGCAAGCCGCTGTCGTCCAGCTGGAGCTGATCCGGCCCCGCCCCCCGCCGACGATCCGCGACCGGTGGTGCGCCGGGACGCCCGATGAGGGCGTCCGGCGCACCGGCATATGCGTCCTCGGCGATTTCCCGGATTCGCACGCATGGCCTCGGCGGCACGGGGTACACGCCACCCACTGAACCATGGATCCAAGGGGAGGCGAACGTGTCGACGGCCAGCGCGGTCCCGTTCGAACGCACGGAATACGCAACCGGAGAAGCCGGAGCGGAGTACCTCAGACTTTCCGACAAGTACGGGCCATCTGCCTCCCGTCACGCCCCGTACGCACTGCCGCACGTCGAGTCACCGGCCGGTATGGCGCCCAAGGACGCGCGGGAGATCTCGCGGCTGTTCTTCACCAGGCTGGCCGAGCTGGAGGAGGGCACCGCGGAGTTCCAGTACGCGCGCAACACCCTCATCGAGCTCAACCTGGCGCTGGTGCGCTACGCGGCCGGCCGCTTCCGCAACAGGTCCGACCAGATGGAGGACATCGTCCAGGTCGGCACCATCGGGCTCATCAAGGCGATCGACCGGTTCGAGTTGAGCCGTGAGGTGGAGTTCGCGACCTTCGCCGTGCCGTACATCGTCGGTGAGATCAAGCGCTTCTTCCGGGACACCAGCTGGGCCGTGCACGTGCCGCGCCGCCTGCAGGAGCTGCGCATCGACCTGGCGAAGGCCGGCGACGAGCTGGCGCAGCGGCTGGACCGGGCGCCGACCACCTCCGAACTCGCCGCCCACCTGCGCATCGACGAGGAAGAAGTCATCGAGGGGATCGTCGCCGGCAACGGCTACACGGCGGGCTCCATCGACATGCCGGCCGACGACTCGGCGGAGACGGTCACGCCGCTCGCCGACCGGCTCGGTGAACTGGACGCGGGCCTTGAGACCGCGGAGAACGTCCAGGCGCTGAAGCCGCTGATCGAGTCGCTGGACGAGCGCGAGCGGCAGCTGCTGCGCATGCGTTTCGGCGACGAGATGACGCAGTCGGAGATCGGCGAGGTCCTCGGCGTCTCCCAGATGCACGTCTCCCGGCTGCTGGCCAGGGTCACCAGCCGGCTCCGCAAGGGTCTGCTGACCGACTGCTGACCGACTGCCGGCCGTGCCGACCGATCGGCGACGGGGGCCGTCGGCCCGCTCCCCGAGGTGGCCGGCGGGACCGCCCTGTGACCGCGCCACGGCGACCGCCCCGGCCCCACGGCCGGGGCGGTCGCCGTGGCGCGCGTGTTCTACTGCACCGGTGCGACTGAACGACCTGGACGAACGCATCCTGCACGCCCTCGCCGAGGACGCCCGCCGCTCCTACGCGGACATCGGCGCCCTCGTCGGCCTCTCCGCGCCCGCCGTCAAGCGCCGTGTAGACCGGCTGCGCGCCGAGGGCGCCATCACGGGTTTCACCGTACGGGTCGATCCCGCGGCCCTCGGCTGGCGCACCGAGGGCTTCATCGAGATCTACTGCGGGCGCAACACGTCGCCCGAGGTCATCCACCGCGGCCTCGAACGCTTCCCGGAGGTCGCGTCGGCGTCCACCGTCACCGGCGAGGCCGACGCGGTGGTCCAGGTGTTCGCCGCCGACATGCGCCACTTCGAGGAGGTCCTCGAACGCATCGCGAGCGAGGCGTACGTGGAACGCACCAAGTCCGTCCTCGTCCTGTCCCCGCTGCTGCGCAGGTACGCGGCGGGCGCTCCGCAGTGGCCCGGATCACGTTCCTGACCGTCCCCGTCGTGCCCGGCGCCCCGGCGCAACGATTCGCCGCGAAACGGCCGGCACACGCAACGGATCGCACGGACAGACGCAACGGTCGCCGCTTGTCGCCGCCCGACGGCCCGCCGTACGGTCTGGGTGGGGGAGCCGAGCGCCCACGGCCGCTTCCCCACCCACCGTCGCACCACCCGTGACCTTCGAGGATCCGCTATGCCCCCGTTGCGCACCGCCCTGCTCCAGAGCTCGGGACGGCCCGGTTCCACGGCCGCGAACCTCCAGGTCCTGGACGACGCCGCGGCCCGCGCCGCGGCAGCGGGCGCGCGGCTGCTGATCTGCCCCGAGATGTTCCTGACGGGGTACGCGATCGGCGACGAGGTGGCCCGCCTCGCCGAGCCCGCCGACGGCCCCGCCGCCGAGGCGGTCGCCGCGACGGCCCGGCGCCACGGCCTCGCCGTGCTGTACGGCTATCCGGAGCGTGACGGCGAACGGGTCTTCAACAGCGCCCAGTTGATCGCCGCGGACGGCAGCCGGCCCGCGAACTACCGCAAGACGCACCTGTTCGGCACGTTCGAGCGCGAACGGTTCACACCGGGGGAGCGAGCGGTGGTCCAGGCCGATCTGGACGGCGTCCGGCTGGGCATCATGATCTGCTACGACGTCGAGTTCCCGGAGAACGTCCGGGCGCACGCCCTGGCCGGTACGGACCTGCTGGCGGTGCCCACGGCGCAGATGCGGCCCTTCGAGTTCGTCGCCGAATCCGTCGTACCGGTCAGGGCGTTCGAGAACCAGATGTACGTCGCCTACGTCAACAGGACCGGACCGGAGGGCCCGTTCGACTTCGTCGGGCTGAGCTGTCTGGCCGGACCCGACGGCACCGCCAGGGCCCGTGCGGGGCGCGGGGAGGAACTGGTCGTCGGGGACGTCGACCCGGCGCTGCTCGCCGCGTCGCGCGCCGCCAATCCGTACCTGGACGACCGGCGGCCCGCGCTTTACGCGAGCCTTCACGACGACCCGCTGACCCGCTGATCCGCTGATCCGCTGACCCGCGCCGCCTGCGCCTCGCACGCGGCACCGCGACGCGCACGGCCGCCTCATCCCACGCACCGCGCGGCGCCGCCCCACCCGGACGCCGGACCACCGCCCCACCGCGCGCCCCCGCCTCACCCACACCCCATGCCTCACGCCTCACGCCTCAGGAGCGTCGCGCCATGACGTCCACGGTGCCCACCGCCGTATCCCACGCCCACCCGCAGCCCGCCGAGGGCGAGCGGCCCCTCACCATGTCGGGTCCCGACTTCCCCTACGCCTACGACGACTACCTGGAGCATCCCGCCGGCCTCGGCCAGATACCCGCGACCGAGCACGGCACCGAGGTCGCCGTCATCGGCGGAGGACTGTCGGGCGTCATCACGGCGTACGAACTGATGAAGGCGGGGCTGCGGCCCGTCCTCTACGAGGCCGACCGGATCGGCGGGCGGCTGCGGACCGTCGGTTTCGACGGGTGCGACCCGTCGCTGACCGCCGAGCTCGGCGCGATGCGCTTCCCGCCGTCGTCGACCGCGCTGCGGCACTACATCGACCTGGTGGGTCTCAGGACGGCCCCGTTCCCCAACCCTCTCGCCCCCGGCACCCCCTCGACGGTGGTGGACCTCAAGGGCGTGTCCCACTACGCCCGCACGATCGCGGACCTGCCGCAGGTGTACCGCGACGTGATGGAAGCCTGGAACACCTGCCTTGAAGAGGGCGCCGACTTCGCCGCGATGAACCGCGCGCTGCGCGAGCGTGACGTGCCCACGATCCGGAAGATCTGGTCGCGGCTGGTGAGGGACCTGGACAACCAGACGTTCTACGGCTTCCTCTGCGACTCGCCAGCCTTCCGGTCCTTCCGGCACCGGGAGATATTCGGCCAGGTCGGCTTCGGCACCGGCGGCTGGGACACCGACTTCCCCAACTCCATCCTGGAGATCCTGCGCGTCGTCTACACCGAGGCCGACGACGACCACCAGGGCATCGTCGGCGGCAGCCAGCAATTGCCCGAGCGGCTGTGGGAGCGCGCGCCGGAGAAGATCACGTACTGGGCGCAGGGCACCTCGCTCGCCTCGCTGCACGAGGGCGGTCACCTGCCGGCCGTGACCGGGCTGCGGCGCACGGCGGGCGGCGGGATCACCGTGACCGACGCGTCCGGCGCCATCCGCACGTACCGCGCGGCCGTCTTCACCGCGCAGTCGTGGATGCTGCTGTCCAAGATCGCGTGCGACGACGCGCTGTTCCCGATCGACCACTGGACGGCCATCGAGCGGACCCACTACATGGAGTCGAGCAAGCTGTTCCTGCCCGTGGACCGGCCGTTCTGGCTGGACAAGGACCCCGTCACCGGGCGTGACACGATGTCCATGACCCTGACGGACCGGATGACCCGGGGCACGTACCTGCTCGGCGACGACCCGGACGCGCCCGCCGTCATCTGCCTGTCCTACACGTGGTGCGACGACGCCCTGAAGTGGCTGCCGCTGTCCGCGAACGAGCGGATGGAGGTGATGCTCGCCTCCCTCGGCGAGATCTATCCCGGCGTCGACATCCGCAGTCACGTCATCGGCAGCCCGGTGACCGTCTCGTGGGAGAACGAGCCGTACTTCATGGGCGCGTTCAAGGCGAACCTGCCCGGTCACTACCGCTACCAGCGGCGGCTGTTCACCCACTTCATGCAGGACACGCTGCCCGCGGACCAGCGCGGGATCTTCCTGGCGGGGGACGACATCTCCTGGACCGCCGGGTGGGCGGAGGGCGCCGTGCAGACGGCGCTGAACGCGGTGTGGGGCGTGCTGCACCATTTCGGTGGCACGACCGACCCGGTGAACCCGGGGCCCGGCGACCTGTTCGACGCGCTGGCCCCGGTCGAACTGCCGGAGGACTAGGCCTCGTCGGGCGGACCAGGGGACCACCGCTCTGCGGCGACGGACCGTCCCACCGACGTGTCCGGGAGTCGCGCCCGGCCCGTGGCCCGGCTGAAGGGACCCTCGGCCTGCCTCCTCCGCCACCCCTGGCCTGCGGTCGACCGGGTGCGCGGCGGTCTCTGCGTCCCGATGAGGCTCCGGCGCGGGCCGCTGCACGCGATGGCCGACGCCTTCGCCACGGCCGCTTCCCGCCTCGCCGACGCCGACGCCGCCGCCGTCAGCGAGCCGCAGCCCGACCCCGGCGGCCCGTGACCTGTTCCCCGACGGCTTCCGTGATCTTCCGACCGGGCCCGGCTTCCTGACCTTCGGCGTCGGGCCGTCGCGGCCGGCCACCGGCTCGGAGTGCCGGGACGCGGACGCGCCCGGGGCCGGTCCTCGTGGCGGCGAGGCCGGACCCCGGTACGGCGGACGGGATCAGACGCCGGCCGCGCGCACCGCCGCGTGGACCTCGCGGGACACGTCGATCAGTTCCTGCGCGTCGCGGGCGGTGTGACACAGGTCGAGCAGGATCTCCCCGATGCCGTCGATCGCCGCGTGCGCGACGACGTCCTCGACGATCTGCTCCACGCTGCCCTGGAAGGGCTGGCGGCCCTCCCCCTCGAACGGCTTCGGCGTGTGGACCACGTTGGCCCGGACGCTGACGTCGAGGGGCCGGGTCCTGCCGCGCTCGTCCGCCAGGTCCCGTACGCCCTGCCAGGCGCCCGCGAGCTGCTCGGCGGACATGCCGACCGGCAGCCAGCCGTCGGCCCGGTCCACCAGGCGGCGCAGTGCCGGTCCGCCGGAGGCCGCGAGGTAGACGGGCACGGGACGGGCCGGCTTGGGGCCGACCTCCGCCGGGGCGATGGTGCTCAACTCGCCCTGGTAGGACACGGGGTCGGGGCCGTGCACCGCGGCGAACACGTCGAGCATCTCGTCCAGCACGGCGCCGCGCTTCTCGATCGGGGCGACCGAGCCCGCCGCGTACTCGTCCCGCGACCAGCCGGTGCCGAAACCGGCCAGCGCGCGGCCGTTGCTCGCCACGTCCAGCGTTGCGAACCAGCGGGCCAGCTGGAACGGGACGTGGTACGGCGCGACCAGGACGCTGCTGCCCAGCCGGACCCGTTCGGTGACCGCCGCGGCCATCGCGAGGGTGACCAGCGGGTCGGCGACGCTCCGGTAGGCGTCGGGCCATTCGAGGCCGGGTACGTCGTACAGGCCCTGGGTCATGGGGGTGGGGTACAGGGTGCGCTCGAACACCCACAGGCTGTCGTAGCCCGTCTCCTCGGCGGCCCGGGCCACGGGGACGAGGTCCTGTGCGAGGTTGAACTGTTTCATCTGCGGAAGGGACAGACCGAGCTTGATCGGCATGCGCGACTCCTTCGTACGAAGATCGAACTGCTCACGGTAGGGCATGGCCTTGTTGAGTGAGCAACGAATCGGCCAATCGGGGTCGTCGCGGGCGGATCCGGGTGGATCGGGTGCCCGCGCGATGAAGGGAACGGCGTTCCGGCTTCCCCGCTTCGTCGCGTCGCGTCGCGTCGCGTCGCGTCGCGTCACGGGACGGGCGGTGTCGACCGCCTTTCGCAGAACCGGAGGACCGGAGGACGGCAGCGGGCAGGTGCTGCCGTCGAGCGGGTGAGTACGACGTGCCGTTGCGTGCGTGCGTGCGTGCGTGCCGGTCGGCAGGACCGGGCCGGGGCCGAGGTCGGGGTCGGGGTGCGGCAGCGCCTCGGGGCCGCCGAGCCGGTGGGCCCGGATCAGGGAGCCGGGCGTGTGGACCGGGGGTCCGTGGGGGCCGGGTCGGCGGCGCCGTGGTCGGCGGGACCGTCGGCCGTCCGGAGTCCGCCGTCCGGGGCGCCGCCGGCCGCGCGGGGGCGGCCGTGCAGTACGCCCGCCCCGGCCAGCAGTCCCACGGCCAGCAACGTCACCAGTCCGAACGAGGCCTGGAGCGAGCTGGCATGGGCCACGCCGCCGATCACCGAAGGCGCCACCAGACCGGAGGTGTACGTGATGGTGGCGACGCCCGCGATGGCCTGGTTCGGGTTCGGCCCGTTGCGCCCGGCCGCCGCGAAGGCCAGCGGCACGACGACCGCCACACCGATGCCCAGCAGCGCGAAACCGCCCATGGCGAACGCGGGTCCGGGCGCGAAGACCACCAGCAGGCCGCCCGCCGTGGCGAAGGCACCGCCCGCCCGCACCGTGCGCACCGGCCCGAACCGGTCGACGAGGCGGTCGCCCGCGATCCGCGTGACCGCCATGGTCAGTGAGAACGCCGTGGTGGAAGCGGCCGCGAGGCCGGCGGAGGTGGAGAGCACGTCGCGGAGGTAGACCGCCGACCAGTCGAGGCTCGCGCCCTCGCCGAACACCGCGCAGAATCCGACCAGTCCGATGAGCAGCGCGGAGCGCGGCGGCAGGGTGAAGCGCGGCGGGGCCTCGGCCTCCGGGGCACTGCGTACGTCCAGGACGGAGCGGCAGGCGACGAGGCCCGTCACGGTCAGCACGACGGCGGCCAGTTCGTGGTGGAGGCGGGCGCCCGCGCCGAGGTTCGCGGCGAGCGCGCCGGACGCGGACCCGATCAGGGCGCCGGCGCTCCACATGCCGTGCAGCCCCGACATGATCGATTTGCCGAGCCGCTTCTCGGTCTCGACGCCGATGCCGTTCATCACCACGTCGGACATACCGGAGGAGGCGCCGTAGACGAACAGTGCCGCGCACAGCGTCCCCAGGTTCGGTGCCAGCGAGGGCAGGACCAGCGAGAGCGTCCAGGCCGCGAGCAGGACACGCAGCGCGTTGCGCGCGCCGAGCCGGTGGGCCACCCCGCCGGCCAGCGGCATCGCGAGGAGCGAGCCGAAGGCGGGGAAGGCGAGCGCGAGGCCGAGCTGGCCCGCGCCGATCCCGGTGTGGTCCTGGATCCAGGGGATCCGGGTGGCGAAGCTTCCGGTGACGGCGCCGTGCGCGCAGAACACCACGGCCAGGGCGATCCTGGCCCTCCGTATGCGGTACAGGCCCTGGTCGTCGGCGTTGGGGATCGCCTGCGCTGCCATGCGTCGTCCTCCACCCGGGGGTGTCCTTGGGGATGTCCGGCCGTTGGTGCTGCGGGTGCTGCGGGTGCTGCGGGTGCTGCGGGTGCTGCGGGTGCTGCGGGTGCTGCGGGTGCTGCGGGTGCTGCGGGTGCTGCGGGTGCTGCGGGTGCTGCGGGTGCTGCGGGTGCTGCGGGTGCTGCGGTGCCGTGTTCTCATCGCGTCCAGCGCGGAGCACTCCCCGCCCGTACCGCGCCCCGGGTGCCTCCCGGAACCGGGACGGGCGGTGCGCCCCCGGGGCGGGCCGAGGGGACGGCCCGGGGCCCGCGGGCGGGAGGTCTCGACGCGCGGTCGGCACGGGAGTCCCGCCGCCGGGACGTAAACTATCAGGAAGCCTGCCTGATAAATAGCGTAATCATGACGCCCGGCCGATCTGGAAGGATCCGCGCCATGCCCGCATCCCCGAGTACCGCGAGGGCCATCAACGACCGGCTCGCCCTGGAACACCTCCAGCGCCAAGGTCCCCTGACGGCGACTCAGCTCAAGCAGCTCACCGGTCTCTCGCGTCCCACGGTGGCCGATCTCGTGGAACGGCTCCAGGGCTCCGGGCTCGTCCACATCGTCGGGGAGAGCGGTGGCGACCGGCGGGGGCCCAACGCGCGCGTCTACGGGATCGTCGCGGACCGCGCCCATCTCGCCGGGCTCGACATCAGGACGGGCAGCGTCTTCGTCGTCGTGGCCGACCTGCTCGGGAACACGCTCGCCGAGGCCGCCGCGCCCATCGACGACCGCACGGATCCGCCGGAGGCGGCGGAGCGGGCGGCGGCCCTGCTGGAGCACACCGTGAAGGAGGCGGGCGCGACCCGGCTGCACAGCATCGGCGTCGGCGCCCCCGGCGTCGTCGACCCGGTCACCGGCGAACTGCGGCACACCACGGGGCTGCCGGCCTGGCACCGGCACCTGGTCGCCGCCCTGCCCGAACGCCTCGCCGCGGCCGTGCTGGTGGAGAACGAGACCAACCTGGCGGCCGTCGCGGAGCAGCGCATCGGCGTGGCCCGCGAGCGCGACGACTTCGCCCTCCTGTGGCTCGGCCTCAGTGTCGGGGCGGCGGTCGTCGTCGGCGGGCGGCTGCGCAGGGGCGTCTCCGGGGGCGCGGGCGAGATCAGCTTCCTGCCCGTGCCCGGCGCGGTGGCGCCCTCGGTGGCCCACTGCGACGGCGGGCTGCACAGCCTGGTCGGGTCCGCCGCCGTCAGTGAGCTGGCCGTGCGGTACGGGATGAGCGCCGACGCCGTGCCCCACGAACCCCCGGCCGCGGCGTACATCCGCGCCGCGCCCGGTGCGGGCGAGGCCGGCTCCCGCTTCCTGGACGAACTGGCCGACCGGGTCGCGCTGGGTGCCGCCGCGCTGACGGCCGTCCTGGACCCGGGCCTCGTGGTGCTCTCCGGCGAACTCGGCCACGCGGGCGGCGCGGCGCTCGCCGGCCGTGTGCAGAAGCGGCTGGCCGCCCTGTGCCCGCTGCGCACCGAGGTGGTCCCGAGCGCGCTGGGCGGTGCCGCCGTGCTGCGCG
The DNA here is from genome assembly GCF_036250695.1 of Streptomyces sp. NBC_01497. Taxonomy (NCBI): domain Bacteria; kingdom Bacillati; phylum Actinomycetota; class Actinomycetes; order Kitasatosporales; family Streptomycetaceae; genus Streptomyces; species Streptomyces sp. NBC_01497. The sequence continues at coordinate 6,879,264 of NZ_CP109427.1, forward strand.
GCGCGCTGCTCACCGCGCGCGACGCCGTACAGGACGAGCTGTTCCGGCCCGGTGCGTGACACGTCACGCACCGGCGCGTTCACCCCTCGCGTACCGCCCCCGCCTGCGTGCATCCCCGACAGGGAGCCCGGTGCGGGCCGCGGCAGGGCGCCGGATGACCGACCGTGTCGCCGCGCGCACTGTGAGCCAGGGCACAAGAATCACCTGTCCGGGTGATACGGGTCCGTGGCACACTGGTCGCGTACAAGAAGCAGCGCACTCCGGGGTCGGTGAAAGTCCGAACCGGCGGTTATAGTCCGCGACCCGTCCGCCTCCAGCGGCCGGTTGACCAGGTGGAATTCCTGGACCGACGGTTAAAGTCCGGATGGGAGGCAGTGCGCGGCGGGCCCTCATGGGCGCGCCCTCGCTCGGATGTCCGTCCTCGACGGACGGCTTGAGCGACGGGTGCCCGGTGTGGTGGTCCCGTTCTCTCTGTCGTCACCGACAGGCCCCGGAGTCCGTGCCCGAGAGGCAGGAGGACCCGGTGGGACCGGTGACGGACCAGGCCGACATCGACGCCATGCGGCGCGCCGTGGAGCTCGCCGCGCGCGGCCTCGGCTCGACCAGCCCCAACCCCGTCGTGGGATGCGTCATCCTCGACGCCGAGGGGCGCCCCGCGGGTGAGGGGTTCCACGAGCGGGCCGGCGGCCCGCACGCCGAGGTCCACGCGCTGCGCGCGGCGGGGGAGCGGGCGCGCGGCGGCACCGCGTACGTCACCCTCGAACCCTGCAACCACACCGGCCGTACGGGCCCTTGCGCGCAGGCGCTCATCGAGGCCGGGATCGCCCGGGTGCACTACGCGGTCGCCGACCCCACCCCGCAGGCCACCGGCGGTGGCGGCACGCTGCGCGCCGCCGGCGTCCCCGCGACGGCGGGGCTGCTCGCCGGCGAAGCCGAGGAGGGCAACGCCGCCTGGCTGACGTCCGTACGCCGCGGCCGGCCCCACGTCACCTGGAAGTACGCCGCCTCCCTCGACGGCCGGGTCGCCGCCAAGGACGGCAGCAGCAGGTGGATCACCTCCCCCGAGGCCCGCGCCGACGTGCACCGGCTGCGCGCCGAGGCGGACGCCGTCGTCGTCGGCTCCGGCACCCTGCGCACCGACGACCCGCACCTCGCGGCACGCGGCTACCCGGACGACGTCCAGCCGCTGCGGGTCGCCGTCGACACCACCGCGACGGCCCTGCGCCCCGGCGCCCGGATCCTGGACGGCGCGGCACACACCCTGATCGCCGTCGCCGAGGACGCGGGCACCCCCGACGTCGGGCCGGCGGGCGCGCCCGCCGAGGTCGTACGGCTGCCGCGCGACGAACAGGGCCTGTCCGTGCCCGCGTTGCTCGACGCCCTGTACGCGCGCGGCGTGCGCGCCGTGCTGCTCGAAGGGGGACCGGTGCTCGCCGGGTCCTTCGCCGCCGCCGGCGCGATCGACCGCGTCGTCGGCTATCTCGCACCCGTCCTGCTCGGCGCGGGGCCCACCGCCCTGGCCGACGCCGGAATCTCCACCCTCGCCGACGCGTTGCGACTGCGCATGACGCAGTCCGTCCGCGTCGGCACGGACCTGCGGATCACCGCCGTACCTCTGACGGCGGCGGAACCGGCCGCCACCGCACACAAGGAGCGCTGAGTGTTCACCGGAATCGTCGAAGAACTGGGTGAGGTCACCGCAGTCGAGAACCTCGGTGACTCCTGTCGCTTCACGCTGCGCGGGACCGTGGTGACCGAAGGCGCGAAACACGGCGACTCCATCGCGGTCAACGGTGTCTGCCTCACCGTCGTCGAGCACGCCGACGACTGGTTCACGGCCGATGTCATGGCCGAGACGCTGAACCGTTCGAGCCTCGGCGCGCTTGTGGCCGGCTCCCCGGTCAACCTGGAGCGCACCGTCGCCGTCGGCGGCCGCCTCGGCGGGCACATCGTCCAGGGCCACGTCGACGGCACGGGGACGATCGCGGAGCGGAAGGTCTCCGAGCACTGGGAGGTCATCACGATCCGGCTGCCCGAGGGCCTGAGCCGCTACATCGTGGAGAAGGGCTCCATCACGGTGGACGGCGTGAGCCTGACTGTCGTGGACGCGGGCCCCGACTCCTTCACCATCAGCCTCATCCCCACGACGCTCGCGCTGACGACGCTCGGCTCCAAGGGCCCGGGCGACCCGGTCAACCTGGAGGTCGACGTCCTCGCGAAGTACGTCGAGCGGCTGCTCGGCACGGAGCGGCGAGCAGGAGAGGAGCTCCCGCGGTGAGCACGCTCTCCTGGCTGAACGGCGAGGCGTTCACGGCCTTCGGCCAGCACATCCTCTGGTCCGACATGATCGGCAACACCATCGGGCTGATCGCGCTGGCGCTGGGCTGGCGGCGCTCCGTGTGGACGTGGCCCGCGCAGTTCCTCTCCGGCGTGATCCTGGTCGCCGCGTACTCCTCCGCACACCTCAGCGGCGGCATCGGCAAGCAGCTGATCGTCATCGTCGTCGCCCTGTGGGGCTGGCGGCAGTGGCAGGCGCGCGGGGGCAAGGACCGGGCGGCGGACGGCGGCGCGGTCACCGTGCGGTTCGCGACCTGGCGCGAGCGCGGCCTGCTGATCGCGGGCACGGCGCTCGGCACGGCGGCGCTCGGCGCCCTGTTCACGGCCTACCCGAGCCTTTCCTGGAGCCCCTGGCAGGACGCCTACATCTTCGTGGGCACCCTGGCCGCGATGGTCGCCCAGGCACGCGGCCTGGTCGAGTTCTGGTTCGCCTGGCTGCTGGTCGACGTCGTCGGCGTGCCGCTCGCGTTCAGCAGCGGCCTCGCGTTCTCCGGCTTCGTCTACGTGATCTATCTGGCCCTCGTCCTGTGGGGGATGCGCGACTGGTGGCTGCGTTCCCGCCGCACCGGTTCCCTGGCGCTTGGAGGCGCGACAGCATGACAGCAACCACCACACCCACCTGGTACACCACCGACAACGCCGAGGACTTCACCCTCGACCCGGTCGAGCAGGCGATCGCGGACATCGCCGCGGGCCGCCCCGTGGTCGTCGTGGACGACGAGGACCGGGAGAACGAGGGCGACCTCGTCATCGCCGCCGAGAAGGCCACACCGGAGATCGTCGCCTTCATGATGTCCGAGTGCCGGGGCCTGATCTGCGCGCCGATGGAGGGAGCCGAGCTCGACCGGCTCGAACTCCCGCAGATGGTCGGCCAGAACACCGAGGCCATGCGCACGGCGTTCACCGTCTCCGTCGACGCGGCCCCCGGGCACGGCGTCACCACCGGCATCTCCGCCGCTGACCGTGCCACCACGCTCAGCCTGCTCGCGAGCGGCTCGGCGGGCCCCGCCGACTTCGTCAGGCCCGGCCACGTCTTCCCGCTGCGCGCCCGGGCCGGCGGTGTCCTCGTGCGCAACGGCCACACCGAGGCCGCCGTCGACCTCGCCCGCCTCGCCGGGCTCAGGCCCGCGGGCGCCATCGTGGAGATCGCCGGTGAGGACGGCGCCATGCTGCGGCTGCCGCAGCTCCTGGCGTTCGCCCGCAAGCACGGCCTGACGATCATCTCCATCGAGGACCTGATCGCCTACCGGCGCCGCGCCGAACCGGTCGTGCACCGCGCCGCCGAGGTGCGACTGCCCACCGCCTTCGGGCAGTTCACCGCGTTCGGCTACCGTTCGGCGGCCGACGGCGTCGAGCACGTGGCGCTCGTCCACGGCGACATCGGCGACGGCGAGAACGTCCTCGTGCGCGTCCACTCGGAGTGCCTGACCGGCGACGTCTTCGCCTCGCAGCGCTGCGACTGCGGCCCCCAGCTGCAGGCCTCCATGCGGCGCATCGTCGAGGAGGGCCGCGGCGTCGTCGTCTACCTGCGCGGCCACGAGGGGCGCGGCATCGGTCTGCTCTCCAAGCTCCGCGCGTACGAACTCCAGGAGCGCGGCCTCGACACGCTCGACGCCAACCTGGAGCTCGGGCTGCCCGCCGACGCCCGCGACTACGCCGCCGGCGCCCAGATCCTCCAGGACCTCGGCGTGCGCAGCCTCACCCTCATGACCAACAACCCCGAGAAGACCGAAGCGCTCAGCAACCACGGCCTGGTGGTGGCCGGGCGTGAGCCCATGCCCGTCACGGCGGGGGAGCACAACCTGCGCTACCTGCGCACGAAGCGCGACCGCATGGGTCACGACCTGCCCTGGCTCGACGCCCCCATCCCCGCCTCGGCCTGCGGCAACCAGTGAGCCGTGGCGGCCCGGCCGCCACGGGCGCGCCGGGGGAGCGCGCCACCGGCCGGCCGGACCGGTGCGGCCGGGGAACGCCGCGGGAGCGTACGGGACGTCACGAACCGAACGGCCCGATGGCCTACAAGAAACAACCGAAGAACGTCATGGACGTCATGGACGTCATGAACCGAGAGAACAGGGACCGAAGTGAGCGGTAAGGGCGCGCCCGAACTGACCGTCAAGAACTGCGGAGACCTCAGGGTCGCCGTGATCGCGGCCAGCTGGCACGAGAAAGTGATGGACGGCCTCGTCGACGGCGCGCTGCGCGCCCTGCACGAGCTGGGCATCGAGGAGCCGACGCTGCTGCGGGTCCCGGGCAGCTTCGAGCTTCCCGTGGTCGTCAAGGCCGTAGCGGAGCGCGGCTATGACGCGGTCGTGGCGCTCGGCGTCGTCATCCGGGGAGGCACACCGCACTTCGACTATGTGTGCCAGGGAGTCACCCAGGGGCTGACCCAGGTCTCCGTGGACACCGGTGTCCCCGTCGGCTTCGGTGTGCTGACCTGTGACACCGAGCAGCAGGCGCTGGACCGCGCGGGCCTTGAGGGCTCCACGGAGGACAAGGGCCACGAGGCGGTCACCGCCGCGGTCGCCACGGCGACGATCCTGCGCACCGTCGCCGAACCCTGGCGGCAGTCGTCGGGGGCATCCCGATAGAGTGAGCCGCACCATGTCCAAGAAGACGTTCGAGGAGCTTTTCACCGAGCTCCAGCAGAAGGCCGCCACGGGCGACCCCGCCACCTCCCGCACCGCCGAACTGGTGGACAAGGGCGTTCATGCCATCGGCAAGAAGGTCGTCGAGGAGGCCGCCGAAGTCTGGATGGCCGCCGAGCACGAGGGCAAGGACGCCGCCGCGGAGGAGATCTCCCAGCTCCTGTACCACGTACAGGTGATGATGGTCGCCCGCGGTATCAGCCTGGACGACGTGTACGCGCATCTGTGAGCCGCCGCTGTCCGCGCTCCCCGGCGCCGTCCGGGGAGGCGCGGGCTCCGGCGCCCGCGCGTGGGGCCCGCACCGCCGTCGCCACGACGGCACAGCGGCATGACGCTCCGGCGGCATCCTGCGGCACCGCACCGCACCGCATCAACACCATCGCACCGCATCACACCAGCACCACCGCACCGACTCCGCACCCACCCCGCACCGAAGGAAGCCGTTCCCATGCTGCGCATCGCCATTCCCAACAAGGGTTCACTGTCCGGACCTGCGTCGGCGATGCTCCATGAGGCCGGCTACCGGCAGCGCAAGGAGTCCAAGGAGCTCGTCCTCGTCGACCCGGCCAACCAGGTCGAGTTCTTCTACCTGCGCCCCCGGGACATCGCGATCTACGTGAGTTCGGGCCGGCTCGACATCGGCATCACCGGCCGGGACCTGCTGGTCGACTCCGGCGCCGACGCGGAGGAGATCCTGCCGCTCGGCTTCGCCCGCTCCACCTTCCACTACGCCACGAAGCCGGGGGCGGCGAAGGGCATCGAGGACTTCGGCGGGATGACGATCGCCACCTCCTACGAGGGCATCGTCGCCAAGCACCTCGCGGACAGCGGCATCAACGCCTCCGTCGTCCACCTGGACGGGGCCGTCGAGACGGCCATCCAGCTCGGCGTCGCCCAGGTCATCGCCGACGTGGTGGAGACCGGCACCTCGCTGCGCAACGCGGGCCTGGAGGTGCTCGGCGAGCCGATCATGACCTCCGAGGCGATCGTCGTCCGCCACACGGGCGCTGAGGAGGACCCCAAGGTCGGGCAGTTCCTGCGCCGCCTCCAGGGCGTCCTGGTGGCCCGTACGTACGTGATGATGGACTACGACTGCCGTGCTGAGCACCTGGAGCGCGCCGTCGCCCTCACGCCCGGCCTGGAGTCGCCGACCGTCTCGCCGCTGCACAACGAGGGCTGGGTCGCCGTCCGGGCGATGGTGCCCACCGTCGACGCACAGCGGATCATGGACGACCTCTACGAGCTCGGCGCCCGCGCCATCCTCACCACCGCCATCCACGCCTGCCGGCTCTGACGGTCCTTCCCGCGCCGCCCCGGGGCGCCACGCGACACGGCACCGTCCCGGGGTCCGCACGGCACCGCCCCGCCGGGTCCGTGCCGGTACGATCCCGGGCGGCCGGGATCGCGTCGCGCGTCCCCGGCAGGTCCAGCGAATCCCGCACGTGAGGAACGAGCCCAGCCGATGCCGTCGTCGACGCCGCCCGAGGAAGACCGGGACCACACGCCCGCCGCGCCCGCCCCGCAGGGACCGCCGGTGCTGCCGGTCACGTTCCGGCCGCAGCGCACCCGGATCGTGGCTCTGTGCGTCGGGGTCGTCATGTTCGTGGTCATCACGGTCGTCTCCCTGCTGCTCGACAGCGCGGCGCCCTGGGAACAGGCCAGCTTCGTCGTCCTCGCCGCGATCTTCCTCGGCGTCCTCGCGGTGCTCAGCCGGCCCAAGGTCGTCGCGGAGGCCGGCGGGCTGACCGTGGTGAACCTCACAAACGTCCGGCGGCTGGCCTGGGCGGAGGTCCTGCGGGTCAATCTGCGCCAGGGCGACCCCTGGGTCTTCCTCGACCTGAGCGACGGCACCAGCCTGCCCGTGATGGGCATCCAGCCCGGTATCGCACGGCAGAGCGCCATCCGCGACGCCCTCGCGCTGCGGGCGCTCGTCGACGCGTACGGTACCGGCACCGAGTCCGCGGGGCCGTCCGGCGGCACCGGCGGCGACGCCCGCTGAGGCACGCGCCCCGCAGCGCAGTCTTGACTACTCTGTGGGGCGGGGCCCCTGGCGCGCCCCGCCCCGCAACCCGTGGCCGGTACCGGCCCGCGGGGAATCGTCTCGAATCGAGGAGTGACTCCCTCCAGCAATGGACGGAAAGTCCGGTAGTACCTGCGCCGTCCCCTCTCCGGAGGCGGCGGCATGATCGTCCCCCTGTTGCTGCTCGCAGCGGCACTCGTCCTGATCCTCGCCAACGGCTTCTTCGTGGCCGCCGAGTTCGGCCTCGTCACGGTGGAGAAGGCGGACGCCGAGCGCGCCGCCGCCGCCGGTGACCGGCGTGCCGGTGTCGTCGTCAAGTCCGTACGGGAGCTGTCCTTCCAGCTCTCCGGCACCCAGCTCGGCATCACCGTCACCTCACTGGTCGTCGGCATGCTCGCAGAACCCGCTCTCGACGACCTGCTCGCACCACCGCTGTCCGCGACCGGACTGCCCCAGGGCGCGGTCGACGCGATCGCCGTCGTGCTCGGCATGCTGATCGCGTCCGGCGCCCAGATGGTGATCGGGGAACTCGTCCCGAAGAACTGGGCGGTGTCCAAGCCGCTCCAGGTCGCGCGGTTCGTGGCGGGCCCGCAGCACCGCTTCACGCTGCTGTTCCACCCCGTCATCGCCCTGCTGACGAGGGTCGCGAACCGCATCGTCCGGATGCTCGGAGTCGAGCCGGCCGACGAGCTCGCGTCGGCCCGTACGCCCGGCGAACTGGTCTCGCTCGCCCGCCACTCGGCGCAGGCGGGCACCCTCGAACAGGACACGGCCGACCTGTTCGTACGGTCCCTCGGCCTCGGCGGCCTCACCGCCCAGCACGTGATGACGCCGCGTGTGAAGGTCAGCGCCCTGCAGAGCGACGCGACCGCCGCGGACGTCGTCAACCTCACCCGCGCGACGGGCCTGTCGCGCTTTCCCGTCTACCACGACCGCATCGACGAGATCGTCGGCATGGTCCACCTGAAGGACGCACTGGCCGTGCCCTCCCACCGGCGGCTGCGCACGCCCGTCTCCCGTATCGCCATACCCGCGCTGCTGGTGCCCGAGACGCTTCCCGCGCGGCAACTGCTCGCCCGGCTGCGCACGGAGCAGCCGATAGCCGTCGTCGTCGACGAGTACGGCGGCACGGCCGGTGTCGTCACGATCGAGGACATCGTCGAGGAACTGGTCGGCGAGGTCCGCGACGAGCACGACGCCGAGGGCGACGCCCGGCCGGAGATCGTGTCCGTGGCGGCGGAGGACGCACGCCCCGCCTGGGAGGTCGACGGCAGCACCCGGGTGCTCACCCTGCGGCGCATCGGCCTGGAGGCGCCCGACGGGCCCTACGAGACCCTCGCCGGCCTCGTCGCCGACCTGCTGGGCCGGATCCCGGTCCCGGGCGACCGTGTCGAGCTCCCCGGCTTCCGGCTCTCCGTACGCCAGGTGGACCGCTACCGCGCAGAACGGGTCAGGATCGTCCGTACGGGCTCCCCGTCGATACCGGACGGGTCCCCGGCGGACCGGCCGGAGGGCGCCGAGCAGGACGCTGCGCCGGCGCGGGCCGGGGAAGCCGCGCCTGCCGGCGGCCGGACGGCGAAGACCGCCGATCGCGCGGAGTCCGGCGGGCGACGCCCGGCCGGTACCCGTACGAGGGCCGGCGCCGGCGCGGGAGGCCGTCGATGAGCGCCTTCCAGCTGATCTGCGCCCTGCTGCTCGTCCTCGCCAACGGCTTCTTCGTGGCCGCCGAGTTCTCCCTCGTGTCGGTGCGCCGCAGCCAGATCGAGCCGTACGCGCGCAAGGGCTCGGCCCGCGCCCGCAGGACCCTCTACGGACTGGAGAACCTGCCGCAGATGATGGCCGCCGCGCAGTTCGGCGTCACGGTCTGCTCGCTGACGCTCGGCGCGGTCGCCGAGCCCACCGTGGCCGAGCTGCTGGAGCCGGCCTTCCAGGCCGTGCGCCTGCCCGACGCCTTCGTGCACCCCGTCGGCTATGTGATCGCGCTGGCACTGGTGTCCTTCCTGCACCTCGTGATCGGCGAGATGGTCCCGAAGAACCTCGCCATGGCCGCACCCGACAAGGCCGCGCTGTGGCTGAGCCCCTGGCTCGTCGCCTTCGCCCGGCCCTGCCGCCCGGTGACGGCCGCGCTCGGCTCCTGCGCACGGCTCGTGCTACGGCTGTTCCAGGTGGAGCCCAAGGACGAGATCGACGCGGTGTACACCAGTGTCCAGCTGGGCCGCCTGGTCGAGGACTCGGGCCAGGCGGGCCTCCTCGAACCGGAGGCGCAGGAGCAGTTGGAGGACGCGCTCGAACTGGGCAGCAGACCGGTCACCGACGTGCTGCTCACCCGCGCCTCGCTGATCACGGTCACCGCGGCCGTCACCCCCCGGGAGATCGAGGAGCTGACGGTACGCACCGGCTACTCGCGCTTCCCGGTGTGCGCGGCCGCGGGCGGCGCCTTCATGGGCTACCTGCATGTCAAGGACGTCCTCGATCTGGAGGCGCCGGAACGCGCCGTGCCGCAGCACCTGTGGCGCCCGATGACCACGCTGCGCGCGGAACTCCCGCTGGACGACGCGCTCACCGTGATGCGCCGGGCCGCGACGCACCTGGCGCAGGTCGCCGACGCCTCGGGCCGGGTGATCGGCCTGGTGGCGCTGGAGGACGTCCTGGAGACCCTGGTGGGTGAGGTGCGTGACCCCTCGCACCGGGACACGGGCCCGCTGCTGCCGGCCCGGGACGCCCTGCCCGGCGGCGAGAGCGACCTGGCGCTCAGCCCCCGGACGTGACCCGGCCGCCGCCGGCCTCCGCACACCGGGACCGGCGGCGACCGGGCACCGGGGGCGTGGGCCGTCCGCGTGCGGCCCCGCCTCTGACGAGCGCAGGGGCTTACGGGCGTACGTGAGGTCGCACGCCCGGCCGCCTCTCCCGCCCCGCGACCGGGTGCGTCAGTCCTGCTCCTCGCCCTCCGGCCGGCCCCGGCCGCGGCCCCGGGCCGACAGGACCTCGCCGTACGCCTGCATCAGGTCCGGGAGCCGCAGGGTGGAGAGGTCCTCGCGGGTCGGCGTGCCCGGGTAGCCGGCGAGGCGCAGGTCGCGGTACGCACAGCTCTTCTCGTACAGCGTCCGCAGGAAGCGCCCGTTGCCCAGGTCGTCGATCCAGCCCTGGTCGACGACGTGGCCGCTGATGGAGCGCAGCTCGTCGAGCGCCTCCTCGTCCCAGATGTCACCACCGTCCGCCGCCAGGACCTGGCCGATGGCGGTCAGTTCCAGCGGCCGGTAGCTCGGGAAGTCGACGCGCGTGGTGAACCGGGACGACAAACCCGGGTTCGCCTCGAACAGCCGCTCCATGCCCTCGGGGTAGCCCGCGAGGATCACCACCAGGCTGTCCCGGTTGTCCTCGGCCCGCTTCAGCAGTGCTTGCAGGGCTTCCTCGCCGTACGCGTCGCCCTTGCTGTACCCGGCGTTGGACAGGCTGTACGCCTCGTCGACGAACAGCACCCCGCCGATCGCGGAGTCGATCAGCTCGTTCGCCTTCACCGCCGTCTGGCCGAGGAACTCACCGACGAGGTCCGCCCGTTGGGCCTCCACCAGGTGATCGCCGCCGAGCAGCCCCAGCGCGTGGAAGACCCGGCCGAGTATCCGGGCCACCGTGGTCTTGCCGGTGCCCGAGGGGCCGAGGAAGACGAAGTGCCGCTTCGGCGGCTGGACGGGCAGGCCCTCGTAGGCCCGCAGCCGGGCCATGTTCAACTGCGCCGAGAGCGCTCTGACTTGGCGCTTCACCGGTTCAAGGCCCACCATCCGCTCCAGCTGGGCCAGCGCCTCCGCGAGCAGCACCGCGTCGGTGGGCGACTCGGGGAAGGCCGGAGGAGCGGGCTGCCGGAGCGGCGGATCCGTCCGCTCGCGTATCTCGTCGGGGAAGACCGGGGGAGCGACGGGACCCCCGGCGCCGGGCACACCGACGCCGTAGCGCGGGTCGACGGTGAAGGCCGCGTCCGGCTCGGTCTGCGCGTCGGACAGGGCGTCGCCGCCGAAGCCCGTCAGCGCGACCGGTATCGCCCCGGCCGGATCGGCGAGGTCGAACGGGCCCCCGTCCGCCGGGTCCAGGCCCTCGTAGCCGTCGGCGTCGGCGATCGCCGCGAGCCGCGCCGCCGTGTCCATGAACGAGGGGTCGAGCCGGTGCACCGCCCGGTACAGGGGTAAGGCCGCCGCGCTGCGTCCGGTGCCCTCGTGCGCGCGGGCCAGCCAGTACCGCAGCTCCTTGCGCTGCGGCTGCTCGCTCCTGCACCGCATGAGCGCGGTGGCGAGCAGCGGCTCGGCCTGCCCGTACATCTCCAGTCTGATCCTGGCCATGCCGCCGAAGAGTCCCGCCTCGGTGCCCAGTTGGGGATCGTCCAGCAGCGGGTCGGTGCAACGGGCCAGCAGTTCCCAGTCCTTGACGAGGTAGGCCCGGCAGGCGCTCAGGAACCGCACCTGCGGGTCCGCGTCGGCGGACGGCAGCGAGGCGAGTGCGTGGTCCAGTTCGGGTACGCGGCGGCCGTCCAGCCAGTGCGAGGCATGGGCCAGCAGCAGGTCGCGCCCGGTCTCCAGGATCGGCTGGACCCACCAGCCGAGCCAGTACCAGGAGTTGAGGGTGCGTCCGTGCAGCGCGCGCTGTTCGCCGAAGCGGTCGCGGCCCGCGTACATCCGCAGCAGGGCGGTGGAGGTGTCCACGCGCAGCGCGTGGAGTCCGAGCCAGCCGTCGGCCATACCCGGGTCCAGCCTCACGGCCGTCCGGAACTCCTCCTCGGCCTGCTGGTAGGCGCCCATCGTGTACGCGTCGACGCCGCGCACCCAGGCGAGGTCCGCCGGGGCCGCCCAGCCCTGCGTGCCGCCGATGTCCATCCAGGCCCCCCACCCGCACCGTGACCCCGTGGTGTCCCGGCGGGCGGTTGCCCGTCGGCCGCTGCTGAACCACCTCTTGGCGGACGGGATATGACCGCACCGCAGTGCATCGTACCCGCGTGGGCGGCGGCCGTACTCGGACCGGGCCCGATCACCGGGGCGCCGTACGCGCTCACTCAGGGTGAGGAAAAGAGGGGTGCGGAACGCGCGGCGGGGCCGGGGGAGGCCCCTCGGGCGGTGGAGGACAGAACGAAGCCCCCGATCACGGGGGAACGACCGGGGGCTTCGTGTCTCGGGGCGGCCGAACCAAAGCCGCACATTCAGAACGTAAGACCAGTACCGCCCCCCGGTCAAGCCGAGTTGGACCGCTCGCCGCCGCCGGCGCCCAACCGTCGCGGAACGACTACCCGGGCATCACGGTGCGTGACGATTTCGCGGGCAGGGCGTCCTGCGGGCGGCCTCGGTGAGTCTGCCTCCCGTCACGGGCGTCACCGCGTATCCCGCGGGTGTCTCCCGCACCAGCGCGTCGGCGAACGGCCGGGACGGGTCGGCGGCGAAATGATCCGACTCGGCGCGGGTCCAGCCCTCCCAGAAGGCCGTCAGCTCCGGCCCGTCCCGGCGCCGGCCCCGCTCCCAGGAGCCGGCGGCGTCCCGCTCCATCCACAGCAGCGCGGCGAGCCACGGCCGCAGCCCGGCCCGTCCGGCGCCCACCCCCTCCAGTACGACGACCGGAGCGGCCGCCAGGGTGCGCGCGCCCTCGAACCGGCGAGCGGTCCAGTCGTACGGCGCGTACCGCGCGTCCCGCCCGCGCGCCAGCGGTGCGAGGACCTGTTCGTGAAGGCGGGGCAGCCAGGCGAACAGCTCGTCGTGCGTGGCGACGTCGTCCAGGCGCAGGACGGGCGCCCCGCCGAGCGCTGCCGCGAGCCGCCCGGTGAACGTGCTCTTGCCCGAGCCCGCGTGCCCGTCCACCGCGACCAGCCGCACCGGCCCCAGGGAGGGCGCCGCGGCGGCCAGCAGGGCGGCGGTGGCGGCCAGGTCGTCCATCCGCCCAGCCTACGTGCGGTGCCCCGCGCGGGGGGCCTCCCGACCGTGTTGTCGCAGGCAGCGCCAGTGGTTCAGACCAATAGTGGTAGGGGCGAGTCGGCGCCGATGTGTGGCATCGGACCGGTGGGAGAGGCAATAGTGGGCGCGAGCCGCACCGTTCGACCAGTCGACACCCGCCGTCTGCCGCGCCACCTCCGAACAGGAGTCGTATGTCCATGCACACCTCGCGCAGAACCGTCCTCGCCGCCGCCGTCGCGGTGGCAGCCGCCGCGGGCACCGGTGCCGCATCCGCGGCCCCCGCGCTCGCCGCGAGCCCGGGCACCGACGCGGCTCACCGGCCCGGGGGCGCTGCCGCGTCCCTCGTGGACAACGCGTTCTTCGCCGGCCGCCACGACTGGGAGTCGGGCAGCGGCCGCGGCACCCTCGTGCTGCCCGGGTCCACGGCCGGGATCGCCATCGGCCGTGCCGCGGGCCGCACCGACTACGCGGACCCGCACACCGGCACCACTGCCGCCTGGGAGTACGCGACCTGGACCAGCCCGGTCCACCGCTCCTCCGTGCCGGCCACTGAGATCGTCGCCCACTGGAACGCCGACACCCCGGCGGGCACCTGGCTCCAGGTGGAGCTCCAGGGCCGCTACACGGACGGCACGCTCACCCCCTGGTACGTGATGGGCCGCTGGACGGCGGGCGACGCCGACGGGGACATCCGGCGCACCTCCCTGGACGGGCAGGCCGACGGGCGCTCGTCCATCTCCACCGACACCTTCGCGCTGGACGACGAGTCGGGAACCCTGCGCGTCCCCTCGTACCAGCTCAGGCTGACCCTGTACCGCACGCCCGGCACCCGCCTGACGCCCGTCGTGCGCCGCCTCGGTGCGATGGCGTCCGCCGTCCCGGCCCGCTTCACGGTGCCCGCCTCGAAGCCGGGCCTCGCGCGCGAACTGCGGGTGCCGGCCTACTCGCAGGACATCCACAAGGGCCAGTACCCGCAGTACGACAACGGCGGCGAGGCGTGGTGCAGCCCGACGTCCTCCTCGATGGTCCTGGACTACTGGGGACACGGCCCGACCCGTACGGACGTGGCCTGGGTCGACCCGTCGTACGCGGACCCGCAGGTCGACAACGCGGCCCGCTTCACCTACGACTACCAGTACGAGGGCTGCGGCAACTGGCCCTTCAACGCCGCCTACGCGGCGAGCCGGGGCATGAACGCCGCCGTCACCCGGCTCGGTTCGCTCACCGACATCGAGACGCTGATCGGCGCCGGCGTCCCCGTCATCACCTCGCAGTCCTTCCTCGCCACCGAGCTGACCGGCGCGGGCTACGGGACCTCGGGCCACCTGATGGCGATCGTGGGCTTCACGGCCGACGGTGACGTGGTCGCCAACGACCCGGCGTCGGAGGACGACGCGGCGGTGCGCAACATCTACAAGCGCTCCGAGTTCGAGACCATCTGGCTGCGCACCAAGCGCTACAACGCCACCGGAGGCGTCTCCTCCGGCTCGGGCGGCGTCGTGTACGTCTACTGGCCGCCGCGGCCGACAAAGGCACAGGAGCGCGCCCTGAGGTCGTTCGGGCTGCTCTGACCGTCGCGTTGTGTCCCCGGCGTCCGACGGGCGCCGGGGACACACGGCCGACACACCGCGAGCACACTGCCGGCGGCCCGTGGCATCGGTTCGCGCCCCGGTTCGCGCCCCACGCGACCTGCGGTGTCCGGCGGTAACCCCTCGGGGCGGGGTGGTGTGCGGACTCTGACATACTGCCGTTCCGTGACAGCCGGAGGGCAGGGCGCGAGTGTGAACGGTAGTCAGCAGAGCGGCGCTTCGGCGCGATCGCAGCTGAGGCGCACGGAACTCATCGCCACCGGACGGAAGTTGTTCGCCAAGACGTCCTACGACGCACTGTCTATGGACGACATCGCGAGCCACGCCGGGGTCGCCAAAGGGCTGATCTACTACTACTTCAAGAGCAAGCGCGGCTACTACCTCGCCATCGTCGAGGACTCCGTCCACGAACTCGTGATGCTCGCCGCGAGCGACCCCGGCCTGCCGCGCACGGTCCGGGTGCAGCGCACCGTCGAGGCGTACCTCCGCTTCGCGCAGGAGAACGAGTCCGCGTACCGCACGATCATCAATGGCGGGGTGGGCTTCGACACCCAGGTGCAGGCGATCAGGGACGCCGTGCGGGAGGGGCTCGTCCTCACGCTCGCCCAAGGCGCCTACGGCACGCAGGACATGCCGGCGATCGCCCGGCTCGCTCTGCTCGGCTGGCTGAGCAGTGTGGAGTGGCTCACCCTCGAATGGCTCGGCCACCAGGACCTCGCCCTGGAGATCCCGCGCGACCTGCTCGTCCGGATGCTCCGGCACACGCTGGACACCATCGAGGAGTTCGCGCCGGAGTGCCCCTCACCGCCGCCCGACCCCGACTGGCGGCCGGTCACCGGCCGGGAGCCCGCGCCGGACGGGCCGAGGGACGCGACGGGGGAGTGACGGGCGGACGGCCCGCACGCCGCCCGCGGGGTGAGTGAGGGCGTGGCCATGCGGCCGCGGCCGCACGCGCCGAGGCGTTCAGCGCCCCGGCGCCCCTGAGGGCGCGTCAGAACTCCTTGTACGGGCCGCTGGAGCCCCGGCGGCTTCCCGTGGCTTCCCGGTGGTGACCCGCGCGGCCTCAGCGGCCCACGGGGCCGTACGGGCCCCTGACGGACCCGCTGGCCGTCGGGGGACCCCGCGAGGGCGCACGCGGGTCCCGTCCGGCTGCGCGGGCCTTCCGTGCCCGTCAGGCGGCGCTGGGGTGGACCACCACCACCGGACGCGATCCCGGGCCGCCGACGTGCGAGAAGGGCTGCGTGCGCCAGTCGAGCCCCTGAGGGAGCGTCAGCAGCAGCCCCGCCTCCTGCTCGTGGGCCTCGGCGGTCGCGTCCGCCGGCCGGGCGTCCGCGGCCGCGCTGCCCGTACCGGCGCAGACGGACAGCACGAAGGGGTTCCAGCGCGTCGGGCACAGGGCGTGCTCCGGGAGGCTGTCCTCGTCCGCGAGCAGGGCGATCGGCTGCGCGCACGCGGGGCAGATCACCCGGTACATCTCGAAGGTGTCGTCGAACTCGCCGTCCTCGTAGGCGGAGAAGTCGCCGGGATCGACGGGCGCCGGTGTGGACGTACCGGTGCGCTTGAGGCTCTGCATTGGAGTCATTCCCCCTCGGATGGGCCGACCAGGCTCGTGTGGTCTCGACCACAGCAAGCACTTCCCGCCGCGCGCGCCAGGTAACCGCGAGGTCTCCATCGACCCCCGGCCGAACCTGTGGTCTTCGTCACACGGGATGCCTGTGGATCATCGCACTTCCGGCCCGGCTGTGCCAGGAGCGACCTGGGGGAATAGGTTGATCCGTATGGAGGAGCTGGATCGTCGGATCGTGGAGTTGCTCGTCAAGGACGGCCGGATGAGTTACACCGACCTGGGCAAGGCTACGGGCCTTTCCACGTCGGCGGTGCACCAGCGGGTCCGGCGGCTCGAACAGCGCGGTGTGATCCGCGGTTACGCGGCGGTCGTGGACCCGGAGGCCGTGGGCCTGCCGCTGACCGCTTTCATCTCGGTCAAACCGTTCGACCCGAGCGCCCCCGACGACATCGCGGAGCGCCTCTCCGGCATCCACGAGATCGAGGCGTGCCACAGCGTGGCCGGTGAGGAGAACTACATCCTCAAGGTCCGGGTCTCCGCCCCGGTCGAGCTGGAGGACCTGCTGACCCGGATCCGTACGCTCGCCGGTGTCTCCACCCGCACCACCGTCGTGCTGTCCACCCCCTACGAGTCCCGGCCGCCCCGGATCTGAGCGGGGCGGGGGAGGCGCCAGACTGGTACCCATGAACCCGAGCACCGCCCCCGAGAGCGAACTCCGCACCGTGCTGCTGCGCGGCGGAGAGGTCCACAGCCCCGCCGATCCGTTCGCCACCGCGATGGTCGTGGAACGCGGGCACGTCGCCTGGGTCGGCTCGGAGGGCGCGGCCGACTCCTTCGCGACGGGCGTGGACGAGGTCGTCGACCTCGACGGCGCGCTCGTCACCCCCGCGTTCACCGACGCCCACGTCCACACCACCGCGACCGGCCTCGCCCTGACCGGGCTCGACCTGTCCGGCGCGCGCGACCTCGCCGACGCGCTCGGCAGGGTCCGGGCGTTCGCCGCCGCACGCCCCGCCGACCGCATCCTCCTCGGCCACGGCTGGGACGCGGCGCGCTGGCCCGGCCTGCGCCCGCCCACCCGCGCGGAACTGGACGAGGCCGCCGCCGGCAGGCCGCTCTACCTCACGCGCGTCGACGTGCACTCCGCCGTCGTCACCACGGCCCTGCTGGAGCTCGTTCCCGGCGTCACGGGCCGTACGGGCTACGCGGCCGACGGGCCGCTCACCGGCGACGCGCACCACGCCGTGCGGGCCGCCGCGCTCGGAGCCGTGACCGCGGCCCAGCGGGCGGACGCGCAGCGCGCGGCCCTCGCCCGCGCCGCGTCCCTCGGCATCGGCTCCCTCCACGAGTGCGGCGGGCCCGAGATCTCCGACGAGGACGACTTCACCGCGCTGCTCGCCCTCGCCGCGGGCGGCCGGTACCCCCGCGTGCAGGGGTACTGGGCACAGGAGGTCGCGGACGCGAAGGAGGCCCTGCGGGTGCGCGAACTCGGCGCGCTGGGCGCGGCGGGCGACCTGTTCGTGGACGGCTCGCTCGGTTCCCACACGGCCTGCCTGGCCGAGCCGTACGCCGACGCCCGGGGCACCGGCACCGCCCACCTGGACGCCGCCGCCGTCGCCGCGCACGTCGCCGCCTGCACCGAGGCCGGGATACAGGCGGGCTTCCACGCCATCGGGGACGCCGCCCTCGCCGTCGTCGTCGAGGGGGTGCGCGCCGTCGCCGATCGCCTGGGCATCGGGCGGGTGCGGGCCGCGCGTCACCGGATCGAGCACGCCGAGATGCTGACCCCCGAGACGGTCGCGGCGTTCGCGGAACTCGGTCTGACCGCCTCGGTGCAGCCGGCCTTCGACGCCGCCTGGGGCGGCGAGGACGGCATGTACGCCGCGCGCCTCGGCGCCGGGCGGGCCAGGACGCTCAACCCGTACGCGGCGCTCCTGAAGGCCGGGGTGCCGCTCGCCCTCGGCTCCGACAGCCCGGTCACCGCCCTCGATCCCTGGGGCACCGTCCGGGCCGCCGCCTTCCACCGCACCCCGGAGCACCGGGTCTCCGTGCGGGCCGCCTTCACGGCCCACACCCGCGGTGGCTGGCGGGCGATCGGCCGGGACGACGCGGGCACCCTTGTGCCGGGCGCCCCCGCCGACTACGCGATCTGGCGTACCGGGGAACTCGTCGTGCAGGCGCCGGACGACCGGGTGGCCCGCTGGTCGACGGACCCGCGCTCCGGGACGCCGGGACTGCCCGACCTGACGCCCGGCCGTCCGCTGCCGGAGTGCCTGGAGACCGTGGTCGGAGGACAAACCATCTTCAGGCACCCGAACGGGTGAGGTCCGGGACATTTCGCACCTCTGAGCGGGGGCCCGGGGCTGCCCGGCGACCTGCGGATCTTCGGCGCTGACCTGCTGGTTCGCCGAAGCGTTGCAGGTGGAACGCGTGTTGACAGTGAGGCGCCGGGGGCGGGTAGGTTCGGCGAGTCCACCACAGCACGACCGTCCGGCGATCTCCACGCCCCGCCGAACGCCACTGGGTCAGGGGCGGTGCGCCGCACCGGCGCACCTCCACTGGGAGCCAGGCCCAGCCTCGGCGCACCAGCGGTGCGGGAAGGTTTCAGCCGGTCGGCGGGTGCGACCCGGACGGGGCCCCGGCGTTCAGTAGACAACGGCTTTCGGACGGCCCGCAGCCAGCGGGCCCCAGGTCGGCCCGAAGGACGCCGGGGCCCGGTCCGCAGCCCGCGGCCCGCGCCGGGCCCCCGGCCGACGGGGCGTCAGCGCGCCCCGCCCGACGCCCTGCTCGCGGACAACATGCCCCCGTGGAAGCGACCCCCGCCGCGGTGCTCGCTATGGTGGTCCCCCGGCGCGGCACGACGAAGGGGCAGCACAAGTGAACGACGGCGGTCAGAGGCGGTTCGGCCCGCTCGGCTCGGCCTTGGTGATCATCCCGACCTACGACGAGGCGGGAAACATCGAGACCATCGTCAAGCGCGTGCGCTCCGCGGTGCCGGATGCCCACATCCTGGTCGCCGACGACAACAGCCCGGACGGTACCGGCGTGATCGCCGACGGCATCGCCGCCGCCGACGGCCATGTGCACGTGCTGCACCGCAAGGGCAAGGAAGGCCTCGGGGCCGCCTATCTGGCCGGTTTCCGCTGGGGTATCGACCACGGCTACGGCGTCCTCGTGGAGATGGACGCCGACGGCTCCCACCAGCCCGAGGAACTGCCCCGCCTCCTCACCGCCCTCAAGGGCGCCGACCTGGTCCTCGGATCCCGCTGGATGCCCGGCGGCCGGGTGGTCAACTGGCCGCGCACCAGGGAGCTCATCTCGCGCGGCGGCAGCACCTACTCGCGGCTGCTGCTCGGCGTGCCCATGAAGGACGTCACCGGCGGCTACCGCGCCTTCCGCAAGGAGACCCTGGAGGGCCTCGGCCTCGACGAGGTCGCCTCGCAGGGCTACTGCTTCCAGGTCGACCTGGCCCGGCGGGCCGTAGAGGCCGGGTTCCATGTGATCGAGGTGCCCATCACCTTCGTGGACCGGGAGGTCGGCGACTCCAAGATGAGCAGGGACATCTTCGTGGAGGCCCTGTGGCGGGTCACCGCGTGGGGCGTCGAGACCCGTGCCAACCGCCTGCTCGGCCGCCGCCCCTTCGGCGGCGGGCCGGCCGCCCGGGAGGACGGCGCCGCCGAGTCCCGGCCGGCCGAGACGTCCTGAGCCTGCCGCGCACCGCCGGCCCGGCGGGCGCGGGATCCTGATCACCCTCTTACGCCGCACGGACGTGCCGGAAGGCACACTGGAGAGATGACCACCGCTATGCCGCAGGGGACCGCGCCGAAGCGCTCCCGCGCCCGGGCGCTGCTGCCGCTCGGCATCCTCGTCTGGATCGCGCTGGAGATCTGGCTGCTGACGCTCGTCGGCGGCGCCACCAGCGGGCTGGTGGTCTTCCTGATCATCGTGGCGGGGATCGTCGGGGGTTCCGTGGTCGTGAAGACGGCGGGTCGGCGTGCCTTCCAGAACCTGCGGGCGACCCTCCAGCAACAGCAGCAGGGCGGGGTGAGCCCCGAGCGGAGCGCCCACTCCAGCAGGAACGGCTTCCTGATGCTGGGCGGCCTGCTGATCATGATCCCCGGTCTGCTCACCGACGTGGTGGGCCTGCTCCTGCTGATCCCGCCGGTCCGCTCGGTCGTCGGCCGGTTCGCGGACCGCTCGATGGACAAGCGGGTCCGCGCCTCGGTGCCCGACGATCTCCAGGACGCCTTCCAGCAGGCTCAGCGCACCCGGATGAGCCAGGACGGCAAGGTGGTCCAGGGCGAGGTCGTCCAGGACGACGAGCCCGGCGGCGAGCGCCCGTCGCGCGAGGACGAGGGGCCGAGGCCGCCGCTCACCCCGTGAGGCCCTCTGCGGCCTCCGTGCGGCCCACGGAGCGCCCGGTGTCCGGAGGCCGACCTTCGGGCGGGGCATCGGCGCCACGGCGCCGGTAGGGCGGCCCCGGGCCCCGGGCGGCCCTCAGCACGGTTGTGCAGCGCGCGAGCTTGCGCCCTCCGCAGGACGTCACCGCCGTGTCGCCGTCGACCCGCACCCTCACCGCGCCACCGGCGTGACGGGCGCGAACCCGACAGGCGCGAGCGTGAGAAGGCGGAGCGTACGGGAAAGCCGCGGGCCCCGGCACCGGAAAGGTGTCGGGGCCCGCGGCTTGTCGTTCACGGTCACGATCTCGCGCAGGGGTGGTCCGGCGTCAGGCTGACTTCCGGCTGTCCCGCGGATGTACGGCGATGTTCATGGCACCGGACCGAAGAACGGCGAGCCGCTCGGCCAGAACCTCTTCGAGCTCCTCGCGCGTACGCCGCTCCATGAGCATGTCCCAATGCGTACGAGCAGGCTTGCCCTTCTTCTCCTCGGGGCCGTCCCCGTCCACCAGGAGTGCCTGGGCGCCGCACGCCTTGCACTCCCACTCCGGCGGAATTTCTGCCTCTACCGAGAACGGCATCTCAAAACGATGGCCGTTCTGGCATGCGTACTCCACCGCCTGGCGCGGGGCCAGATCGATGCCGCGGTCCGTCTCGTAGCTGGTAACCACAAGTCGCGTGCCGCGGAGAGCTCGCTCACTCATGAATCGTGCCTCCCGGGCTTGTCGCCCACAGGACAAAGTGTCACTGTCGTCGTCATCCGGTCAACGTCCGGTCGGCGGTAAAGATTCCCGTTCCGGTGCTGCGTCGCCCGTCGTAGCGCTGGTCCTCATTGGTGTTCGCGTACCCGCCAGCGCCCGGATTGTCACCTCTGACTAGAGATGTCACCCCGTATTTTACATACAGAACCACGCAGGAACGGTACGGCTGGCAGACCAAACGCGTACACTACCGCCCTTTCAGCCCGGCGTCTAAATCCGCTCGGGTACGGCGTTGCCCGCTTCGGCCACCGCCTGTCTCACCCGTACCCGCGCGAGCAGCAAGGAACCCGCCACGAAGAACACCAGAAGTGAGACGATCGCCACCCGGTAGCTGCCGGTCAGCTGGTACGCCAGGCCGAAGGCGAGCGGCCCGAGCCAGCTCAGGCCCCGGTCACTCAGCTCGTACGCGGAGAAGTACTCCGCCTCCTTGCCCGCGGGCACCATGTGCGAGAACAGCGAACGGGACAGGGCCTGGCTGCCGCCGAGCACCAGCCCGATCGCCGCGGCGAGCCCGAAGAACCAGACCGGCGCCTTCGACGGCAGGAAATACCCGCCCACCAGGATGAAAATCCATACGCCGAGCGATGCGAGGATGGTCCGCTTGCTTCCGTACACCCGCGCGAGGCGGCCCATCGCGAGGGCGCCCGCGACCGCGAGGATCTGTACCAGGAGCACCGCGACGATCAGCGTCGTCTGCCCGAGCCCCAGCTCGTCGGAGCCGAAGACGGACGCCTGCGAGATCACGGTCTGGATGCCGTCGTTGTAGATCAGGTACGCCAGCAGGAAGGCCAGCGTCAGCGGGTGGCGCCGCATGTCCCGCAGGGTTCCCGCCAGCTGCCGCCAGCCACCCCCCGCCCCGCCGCGGGCACCCCCGGCCGGCCCGTTCGTGGCGCCGCGGGCGGCGGCGCGGCGATCGCGCAGCCTCCGCAGCGGCACCACCGTGAACACGCCCCACCACACGCCGGCCGACGCCAGGCAGATCCGCACCGCCGTCGACTGCGTCAGGCCGAAGGAGTCGTGCCCGGAGTACAGCACCAGGTCGAGGATCAGCACGAACGCGCCGGACGTGTAGCCGAAGGCCCAGCCGCGGGAGGAGACCCGGTCCCGCTCCTCGGGTTCGGCGATCTCCGGCAGGTAGGCGTTGTAGAGCGCGGACGAAACGGGCAGGGCCACGTTCGCCACGATCAGCAGACCCGCGCCGAGCAGATAGCGGTCCCCGTCGAGGAAGAACATGCCCGCCGTGGCCGCCGCGCCGACATACGCGGCCGCGGCGAGCAGGGGCTTCTTGCGGCCCGTCCGGTCGGCGATAGCGCCGACGAACGGCATCAGCAGCACCGCGATCACGATCGACACGGAGATCGTGTACGCGTAGAGCGACCCCGCCCGGACGGGTATGCCGAGCGGATGCACGAAGCCCTGCGCGTCGGACGCGTGGCGCGTGACCGAGGTGAGGTAGGGCCCGAGGAAGACCGTGAGCACGCTCGTCGAGTAGACCGAGTTGGCGAAGTCGTAGAAATACCATCCGCGTTGCTCGCGCCTGCGGGCCCCTGGCCCGTCCTCGGCAGCGGCCTTGTCCGCGTCCACGGTGTCGGCGGTCAACCCGTGTCCCTCCCCGTCCCCCGTGCGCCGGTCCGCAGCCGTCGGCCGGAGCGGTCGGCGCCGGCCGGTCAGCGCCACACCCCGCGCGAGGCGAACACCGCGCGGAGCGTCTCCAGATGATCGGTCATGATGCCATCCACACCGAGGTCGAGGAGCGCGCTCATCCGATCCGGGTCGTTGATCGTCCAGACATGCACCTGGAGTCCGCGGGCGTGCGCCTGAGCGACGAAGCGGCGGTCCACCACCCGTATCCCGGACTGCTCGACGGGCACCTGCGCGCACACCGCGCCCCTGCGCACCGGGGCGGGCACCCCCAGCGACCGCAGCCGCAGGCCGAGGACGCCCCGCACCCCGTACGAGGTGGCCAGGCGGGGTCCCGCGAGCCGGGCCGCGCGCGCCACGCGCCTCTCGGAGAACGAGCCGACGCAGACGCGGTCCCAGCTGTCGGTCGAGCGGAGCAGGTCGAGAAGAGGCAGGAGCGCGGACGCCGCTTTGACGTCGACGTTCCAGCGGGCGTCCGGGAACTCGGCCAGCAGGTCCTCGAAGAGGGGGAGCGGCTCCCGCCCCCCGACCCGGGCCCGGCTCACCTCGGCCCAGGACAGGTCGCCTATGCGGCCCCGCGCGTCGGTCATCCGGTCCAGCGTCTCGTCGTGGAAGGCCACGAGGCGGCCGTCGGCGGTGGCGTGCACATCGGTCTCGAAGTAGCGGTATCCGAGCTCCGCCGCGCGGCGGAAGGCGGCGGCCGTGTTCTCGACGCCGTCGGCGGCGCCGCCCCGGTGGGCGAACGCCAGCGGCGTCGGACGGTCCAGGTAGGGATGGCGGTGGCGTACGGGGGTCACGGGCGAAGTATGGCCCCCTGTGGTGTCGCCCCGGCGACGGCCGCGGGCCCGCCGTCCCCCGCCGGGATGGCGAAAATCCGCAGGAACAATTGGGCCAGCGGCCCGATCGCCAGCGCGTACGCGACGGTGCCGGCGCCAAGTGACCCGCCGAGCGCGAAACCGGCGACGACCACGGTGACCTCGATCGCCGTGCGGATCAGCCGGATCGACCGGCCGGTCACCCGGTGCAGGCCCGTCATGAGGCCGTCGCGCGGCCCCGCGCCGAACCGCGCCCCGATGTACATCCCGGTCGCGGCGCCGTTGAGCACGATCCCGGCGACCAGCAGGGCGATGCGGGCGGCGAGGGCGCCGGGATGCGGCACCACGGCCGTGGTCGCGTCGATGGCGAGACCCACCACGACGACGTTGGAGACGGTGCCGAGCCCTGGGCGCTGCCGCAGCGGGATCCACAGCAGCAGCACGGCGGCCCCCACGACGATCGAGACCGTACCGATGGACAGTCCCATCAGGTGGCCGACGCCCTGTCCGAGGACGTTCCACGGTTCGAGCCCGAGATCGGCGCGAATGATCAGGGCGGAGGACGCGCCGTACAGCACGAGTCCCGCGTAGAGCTGCGTGAGACGGCGCGGCAGTCGCCGGGCCGGCCGGGGCGTGAGGGGCACGGCGTACCCTTTCCATGACATCGGTGGACCGGACATCGCCAGCCTGTGGCAGGCCGATCGGTGCCAACCATGGCCAATCCGGGGAAGGTGGCCCGCTTTCATGGCCCAGTGGACATCCGCGGTCGGTGCGACCCAGCTCGCCCGGCAACTCGCGGCGCAACGCCCCGGCCCGTCGAGCGCTCCGGCGGCCCGCGCGCGCAGGCAGCCCGCCTACCGGGCGCTCGCCGACGGCATCAGACTGCTCGTCCTGGAGGGCCGGGTACCGGTCGCCGCCCGGCTGCCCGCCGAACGCGAACTCGCGGTGGCGCACGGCGTGAGCCGTACGACGGTCGCCGCGGCCTACGAGGCGCTGCGCTCCGAGGGGTTCCTGGAGTCGCGCAGGGGAGCGGGCAGCTGGACGGCCGTCCCGGCGGGCAACCCGCTGCCCGCACGCGGGCTCGAACCGCTCCCGCCCGAATCGCTGGGCTCGCTCATCGACCTGGGTACGGCCGCGCTGCCCGCGCCCGAGCCCTGGCTCACCCGGGCGGTCGGCGGCGCGCTGGAGGAACTCCCGCCGTACGCCCACACGCACGGCGACTACCCGGCGGGGGTGCCGGCGCTGCGGCAGCTGCTCGCGGAGCGCTACACCGCGCTCGGCGTACCCACGATGCCCGAACAGATCATGGTCACCACCGGCGCGATGGGCGCCATGGACGCGATCTGTCACCTGTTCGGCGGGCGCGGCGAGCGCATCGCCGTCGAGTCCCCCTCCTACGCGAACATCCTCCAGCTGATGCGCGAGGCGGGCGCCCGCCTGGTGCCCGTCGCGATGGCCGAGGGACTTCAGGGCTGGGACGTGCCGCGCTGGCGGCAGGCGCTGCGCGACGCGGCGCCCCGGCTCGCGTACGTGGTCGCGGACTTCCACAACCCGACCGGCGCGCTGGCCGACGAGGACCAGCGCAGGCAGCTGGTGGACGCGGCCCGCTCGGCCGGCACGGTGCTGGTGGTCGACGAGACCATGACGGAGCTGATCCTCGACGAGGACGTCGACATGCCGCGCCGCGTCTGCGCGTTCGATCCGGCGGGCAGCACGGTGATCACGGTCGGCTCGGCGAGCAAGGCGTTCTGGGCCGGGATGCGGATCGGCTGGGTCCGGGCGGCGCCCGACGTCATCCGCTCGCTGGTCGCGGCGCGCGCCTACGCGGACATGGGCACACCCGTGCTCGAACAGCTCGCGGTGCACTGGCTGATGAGGACCGGCGGCTGGGAGGAGGCACTGAAGCTGCGCCGTACCCAGGCGAAGGGCAACCGGGACGCGCTCGTCGCGGCGGTCCGTGCCGAGCTGCCGGCCTGGGAGTTCCACGTCCCGGCCGGGGGCCTGACGCTCTGGGTCCGCACGGGCGGCCTGTCCGGCTCGCGGCTCGCGGAGGTCGGCGAGCGGATGGGCGTGAGGGTGCCGTCGGGGCCGCGCTTCGGGGTGGACGGCGCCTTCGAGGGGTACGTACGGCTGCCGTTCACGGTGGCGGGGCCGGTGGCCGTCGAGGCGGCGGCGCGGCTCGGCCGGGCGGCGGCGCTGCTGGAGTCGGGCGCGGCGCCGCACGTCTCGCCGCGCACGTTCGTGGCGTGAGCGCCGGGCGGTCCGCCCCGGTGGGAGGTGCGCGCGCCCGCTGCGTGCGCGAGCGGCTGGCGGCCGTCCGCGTACGTGCGTAGCGCGCCTGACCCGCGTCCGGGTGCGGCACGCGGGCGAGGGGCGGGCCGGTCGGTACGGGGACCTTGTTCCGCGCGCCGGCCGGCCGGCCCGCCGGTGTCCTGTCAGCCCTCCGCCGCTACCGGGGCCGCGGCCGGTCGCACCAGGCCCGACGCGCGTGCCGTCGGCGCCACCGGTGCGACGACCGGGAGGGACTCGGTGTCCGGCGCGGACTCCGGCTCCGTGTCCCGCGCGCTCCCCCCTGGGGCCTCGGACGCGGACACGGCTTGGGACGAGCCCGTGGTCGCGGGCGTGAACAGGGTCCCCCTCGCGGCCTCGGACGCGGACGCCGACCCGGACTCGGTGCCGGCGAGGTTCTCGGCGTCCTCGGCGCGCGCCTCCTGCCCCCGGCCCCGGCCCTGGTCTCCTCCCCGCTCCGGCCCCTGCTCCGGTTCCTGTTCCTGTTCCTGTTCCTGGGGAGCGTCACGGCGCTGCGGCAGCAGGGCGAGTACCGCCTGCCGCCCGGCGTCCGTGGCCGCCTCGTCGTAGGGGTCGGGTGTCGCGGGCACCTGCACCCGCAGCACCTCGCAGGACGCTCCGAGGCGCGCGTACCCCCTGCCGGGTGGGACGTCCGGCGTGGGGGTGGTGTGCGGGGGCGCCCCGAGCACCGATTCGACGAGTTCGGCGGGGAGCGCGCCGAGCACGACCCGAGCGGGGGTGTGCGAGGTCACGCTCTCGTCGATCCAGCTCAGCGCGTCGGCGTGGTCGGCCACGACGACGGTCACACCGGCGGCCCGGCCGTGCCGCAGCGGAACCGTGAGGAGTTGCTGCGGGTCGCGCCTGCCGTCCGCCGCCGCGAGGTGCGCGAAGACGCTCGGCCGGTCGACGAGGATCCACAGCGGGCGCTTGACGTCTTCCGGCAACGGGGTGCCGCTCTGCCGTGCCCGGTTCGCGGCGATCAGCCGCCGCTCCGTCTCGTGCGAGGCCCATTCCAGGGCGGCCAGCGCCCCGCTGAGCGCCGATTCGACCGCGAGGACCCCCGGCCGCTCGGCGAAGCAGGCGAACTCGCCCGTGCCACTGCCCTCGACCACCACCACGTCGCCGTGCTGGAGGGCCTGGAGCGTGATCGAGCGCAGCAAGGTCGTCGAGCCCGCGCCGGGCCGGCCGACGATCAGCAGGTTGGGCTCCGTCGAGCGGGGGCCCGTCCGCCAGAGGACCGGCGGCTTCTGGAGCGTCTCGCCGTCCGCCAGCACCGGCACGGTGCGCCGCACCGACGCGTCGTCCGTGAAGCCGAGCACCGTTTCGCCGGGGACGGTGACGAAACGCTGCGCGACGATCGACGTGGACAGGGCAGGCAGCACGCTCATCACGAGCCGGTTGTCCTCCTGCTTCCAGTCGAAGTGGTACTCCCTGCCGCGCCCGGACTTGGCGTGCAGGAGCCGTTCCACCGTGGTGCGGGCCACGGCGTCGCCGTCGGTGAAGTACGGCGGGTACGTCACTTCGAGGCGCGTCAGGCGCCCCTGGTCATCGAACTCGTGTTCTGCGAACGCGGAACTCCACGCGCCGCCGTGGGCGAACAGCGGACTCGGGTCCTCCGGTACGGAGAAGTACGGCACCAGTGCCTCGTAGAGGGACTGGAGCCGCAGCACCTCCGCCTCGTCGGGCCCGGTCCGCCGGGGCGCGCGGCCGTTTCCCTTCCACGCGGCCAGCGCCATGACCGTGACGAGGGCGAGCAGCGGCCCGTACGGCATGAGCGCGACCACCAGCACGCAGGCCGCCACCAGGAACAGCGCGGGACCGCGCCGTTCCCTCGGGGTGCCGGCCCACTTCTGCCGTGCTGACACGGCGAGCAGCCGCAGTCCACGGGAGACCGTGATCAGCGGATGGAGGACGTCCGTGGCGTTGTCGGCGGCCGTACGCGCCATCTCGCGGCCTTGTGCGAGACGGGTGGTGCCGCTGCTCAGAATGCGGGGGAGTGGGCGCCGGGCCACAGCTGTCTCCTGGAGGTGCGGAAGTGATCGACGGGCGGGGGACGGGACGGTCAAGGGTCAGAACTTGAGCCCGCCCAGCAGTCCGGCGAGGCTCGCCCCTCCCGCCGTGATGCTCGGCGCGATGGCCGTTCCCGCCAGGTAGAAGCCGAACAGGGCACACACCATGGCGTGCGAGGCCTTGAGCCCGTCCTTCCTGAAGAAGAGGAAGACGATGATGCCCAGCAGCACGACGCCGGAGATGGACAGAATCATGTGGGTTCTCCTGGTTGAGGGGACAGTCACCATGAGTTGTTCCATCCTGACGGAAAGTATCTATGTGACTAAAGGTGCAAATGAGTGAAAGATTGGATTTATCACTGAACTGGCCCAACGAGCGGCGCCTGTCGAGCGGCGCGTGAGCGCGGCGCAGGTGCCGGGGGCGGAACCCGGAGCCACCGCAGTACCCTTCCGTTCATCCGTACGGCGCACGCGCCGTACGTCCTGGCAGGCCGCGTGAGAGGCGATCGAAGATGAGCGAGAACCCGGGTGTCCCGGCGGGCTCCGAGCCCGAACCGGAAGTGATCGAGCTGGCCACGAAGGTCTTCGACCTGGCCCGCCAGGGGCTGACGGAGACGCTGGCCGCCTACGTCGACGCCGGCGTGCCCGCGAATCTCACCAATGACAAGGGCGACTCCCTCGTCATGCTCGCCGCCTATCACGGCCATGCCCCCGCGGTCGAGGCCCTGCTGGTGCGTGGCGCCGACCCCGACCGGGCCAACGACCGTGGACAGACCCCGCTCGCGGGTGCCGTCTTCAAGGGCGAGGACGCCGTGGTGGCCGCGCTGGTCGCCGGCGGCGCGAATCCGGAAGCGGGAACTCCGTCTGCTGTGGATACGGCGCGCGTGTTCGGGAAAGAGGACCTCCTGAAGCTGTTCGGGGCCCACTGAACGATCCCGCGGCCGCCAGGCGCACGCCCGGGGCGCGCAGGGCGGGAAGCCGATCGGCACCCGTACCGGAAGCGCTGGGACGGGTCCGGCTAAATGTGGTCGCGGTGGCGAAAACGCTGGGTCATCATGACGACGGGCCCGCTCCGGGTCACCGACGAGAGGCAGAGGAAATGGTCTACACCAAGCAGGCGACGACGGCGGGTCCCCCTTGTTGCCGCGCGGCCTAGGCAGGAACCCCCGGTTGCGTCGACAGCTTGATGTGAGGCTCTCCCCATGTTCGATCCGGTCATAGCGCCGAGCGGCACACTGCTCGGCCTGCTCCAGCGAGGCCGCGGCGACGGCACGCTGCACGCGCTCGCCGCGCCCCGGGCAGAGGCACTCGCCGCCCTCAACCACTGCGTGCTCCACGACCCCCGCCACGACTGGCAGGCCGAGAACCGCTCCCTGTACTACGCGCGCCTCTACCTGGACCTGCACGGCGGCCTCGAAGCGGTCGAAGCGCACCTCTTCCGCGCCGAGGACCAGTTCGACACGGAGGAGGAACGCACGGGGCTCGCGCTCGCCGTGCTCGGCCACCTCGCGTCGTACGGCCGCCTCGACGCCCTCGAACTGCTCCGCCGCTACGCCGCGGCGGGCACCAACTGGGCCTGGGCCCTGGACGAACTGGCGCTGCGCGACGACGACCAGGGCCTGCGCGCCCTCGCCCTGCCGGTCCTCGCGCGCTTCCCGGCCACCCCGGACGGCGAGAGCGCCCTCGCCGCCGCCGTGCGCGACGCGTTCGAGCCACGCCCCTGGCGGCTGTGGGCCGACGACCCGCGCACGACGGTCGGCGGCCGGATCAGGGCCGCGGGCGAACGCGGCTCGTTCGACCGGTGGCAGCGCCAGCTGCGACCCGAGGGCCCCCGCCCCGGCTGGAGTGTCGGTGCGGTCCTCGACTGGGCCCAGCAGGGCCAGGAGCGGGGGAGCGAGCTGTACGTGCCCGCCGCCCGATGTCTGCTCGCCGTCGCGGGTTCCGAGGACCGCCCCGAGATCCTGGCGGCCGCCCGCAGCGGCCCCACCGGCGCGCGCGGCGCCGGCCTCCACTACCTCGCCCAGATCGGCGACCCCGCGGCCCTGGACCTGATCGAGGCCGCGGCTGGCGACGGCCGGGAGGTCGCCGACGCGGCGGTCGCGGCCTTCGAGCGGATGTGTTCGACCGCCGCTGTCGACCGGGCCCGCGGCTGGGTCCACCGGCCCGACGCGCTCGGCTCGGCCGCCGCCGGGGTGCTCGCCGTGCGGGGCGCCGCGCAGGACGCGCCGCTGGTGCTCGGCGCGCTGCGCGAGACCGTACGGTCCGAGGGTCCCGACGCCCCCGCGCTGTGGACGCTCGTCGACGGCACGGGCCGGCTCGGCATCGCCTGCGCGGCGCCCGTCCTGCGGCACGTCTACCGTGAGACCGCCTCCTCCCAGCTGCGCGGCCGGGCCGCCCGCGCCCTCGCCGCGACCGACCCCTCGTACGCGACGGGCTTCGCCTTCGAATGCCTCTGGGACTGCGAGGAGACGACGCGGGAGATCGCCGCGCTGCACGCGGAGATGGGTGACGTGCGCGTCGCGGAGCGGCTGCGCAGGCTGGCCGCCGACCCCGTCGAGGAGGACGAGGTGCAAAGCGCCGTACGCAGCAGGTTCAAACCGGACGCCACCGCCCTGTAGGGCGCGCTCCTGCAGGGCGCGCCCCGCTCCCGCGGGCGCCCTCGCCGGCGCGGGGCGTCCGGTCGCCCCGGGGCGGGCCCGGGGGCGCGTCGTGGGCGCGCCGGCCCGCGTTCCGCGGGAGCAGGGGCCCGCTGGTCCCTGGCCGGACCCGGCCTCGTGGACGACACGGACGACTGCCCGCAAGCCCCTTCGCGGCGGCCCGCGCGGGCAGCGACGTCAAGTGCTCACAGGACGTTTCCCACCAGGAAAGATCCACGTTGGCAGGGACACGTCCCGCCCGACGACAACACGGGTATGCGTGTCGTCATCGTCACCGAGTCCTTCCCGCCCGATGTCAACGGCGTGGCCCACTGCGCCCTCCAGACGGCCCGGCACCTGGTCGCCCGCGGCCATGAGCCCCTCGTCATCGCCCCCACCGCGTCCGACGCGTCCGTGCACGACGCGCCCTGCGAGATCATCCGTGTCCCCTCCGTGCCGCTGCCCGGCTACTCCCAGGTGCGGGTGGCCCTGCCCGGGCGCCGCCTCGCCGCGGCGCTCGCGGGGCACCGCGCCGACCTGGTCCACCTCGCGGGCCCGTTCGTGCTCGGCGCGCGCGGCATGGCCGCCGCGGCCCGCCTCGGCCTGCCGGCCGTCGCGGTCTACCAGACCGACATCGCCGGATACGCGCGCACCTACGTCGGCACGGGCCAGTCCGCGGCGTGGCGCAGGCTGCGCACCGTGCACTGCGCGGCCGACCTGACCCTCGCGCCCTCCACCTCCGCCGTACGCGACCTCACCGAACACGGCATACCCCGCGTCGCGCTGTGGCGGCGCGGGGTCGACGCGCAGCGGTTCCGGCCCCAACTGCGCAGCGAGACGCTGCGCCGCACCTTCGCGCCGAACGGCGAACTGATCGTCGGGTACGTCGGCAGGCTCGCGCCCGAGAAGCACGTCGAACTGCTCAGGGGCGTCAGCGAACTGCCCGGCGTACGCCTCGTGGTGGTCGGCGACGGTCCCAGCGAGAGCACCCTGCGCGCCCTGCTGCCCCGCGCCGCGTTCCTCGGCCGCAGGACCGGCGACGAACTCGCCAGGATCTTCGCGTCGCTCGACGTGTTCGCCCACACGGGCCCGTACGAGACCTTCTGCCAGACCGTCCAGGAGGCCATGGCCAGCGGCATCCCCGTCGTGGCGCCGGCCGCCGGCGGACCGCTCGACCTCGTCGACCACGGCGGTACCGGATTCCTCGTCACTCCCCAGGACGAGGAGGCCGTGACCCGCGCGGTGCTCGACCTCGCCCACGCGCCCGTCCTGCGCGCCGCGTTCGGCGCCGAGGGCCGCGCGAGCGTACGGAACCGCACGTGGTCCGTGATCGGCGACGAACTCCTCGACCACTACCACGCCGTCCTCGACGCCCGCGCGGCGGTGGTCGCATGAGCGGCCTGCGCATCGTACGGATGGCCAACTTCGTCACCCCCTCCTCCGGTGGCCTGCGCACCGCGCTGCAGGAGCTCGGCAGCGGCTACCTGGCCGCGGGACACGAACCGGTCCTCATCGTCCCCGGGCCGTCCGCGTCCGACGAACAGACCGTCCAGGGCCGCGTCATCACCGTGCCCGGGCCCGTCCTGCCCGGCACCGGCGGCTATCGCGTGCTGACCGCGCGCCGGGCCGTGCGCCGCGTCCTGGAGGACCTCGCGCCCGACCGGCTGGAGGTCTCCGACCGCACCACCCTGCGCTGGACCGGCGAATGGGCCCGCCGCCACCGCGTCCGCTCGGTGATGGTCTCCCACGAGACCGCGGACGGGGTCCTGCGCACCTGGGGCGTCCCCGGCGCCGCCGCCGGACGCGCCGCCGACCGGATCAACCTGCGCAGCGCCTGGGCCTATTCGAAGATCGTCTGCACCACCGAGTGGGCCGAACGGGAGTTCCTGCGCATCGGCGTGCGCAACGTCCTGCGCGCGCCCCTCGGCGTGGACCTGGAGCGGTGCAGGCCCGAGCGGCGCAGCGAGCGGCTCCGCGCGCGGTACCTGCGCTGCTTCGACGGCGACAGCGGCGACGACGGCGTGCTGCTGCTGCTCGGTTCGCGGCTGTCCGTCGAGAAGCGTCCCGGTACCGCGCTCGACGCGCTCGCGGCGCTGCGCGCCCGCGGCGTGCGCGCGACGCTCGTCGTCGCGGGCGAAGGACCGCTGCGCGCGGGCCTCGTCCGAAGGGCGCGGGCCCAGCGGCTGCCCGCGCTGTTCCTCGGGCACGTGGCGGACCGGCAGTCGATGGCCGACCTGCAGGCCGCGGCCGACGTGTGCCTGGCGCCCGGCCCCGCCGAGACGTTCGGGCTGTCCGCGCTGGAGGCCCTCGCGTGCGGCACACCCGTCGTGGCCAGCCGCTCCTCCGCGCTGCCCGAGGTGATCGGGGACGCGGGCATCGCCGCCGCCGACAACGGGGCGGCCTTCGCCGACGCGGTCGGGGAACTGCTCGCCCGTGACCCGGCCGACCGGCGGGAGGCCGCCCGCGCCCGGGCCGGACTCTTCGGCTGGGACGCGGCGGTGCGAGCGTTCCTCGCCGCGCACGAGGCGCCCGCGGCGCACCCGGCCACGCCCGCGCAACCCGTCGCGGTCGCGGCTGCGCCCGTGTTCAGGGCCGCGGGCGCGGCGGGGGCGCCGGACCCGGCGCAGCCCTTCGCGGGGCCGGACACGCCGGGAGGCCCGACCGAGCAGGGCCCGACGGCACACGGCGCAGGACCGGCCCGGCCCCGACCCGCCGTCACCGGGCAGGACACGCCGGACCCGGCGCCTTCCGGCCCGGCGCCTTCCGGCCCGTCCGCCGCCACCGGCCAGGAGGGGGCGCCGGCATGACCGGTCCCCGGTTCGCCGCGCTCGGGGACTCCCTCACCTCCGGCATCGGCGACCCCGTCGGGGACGGCCTGCGCGGCTGGGCCGCGCTGCTGGCCGGGGAGGGGGCGGTGTTCCGCGACTTCGCCGTGAGCGGCGCGCTCACGGCGGATGTCGAGCAGCGGCAGGCGCCGGCGGCGCTGGACTTCGGCGCCGACATCGCGTCCGTCGTCGTCGGCGTCGATGACACCCCGCGGGCCGCGTTCGACATCGAGGCATCGCGCTGCGGCTCGACCGGGTCTGCCGCGCGTTCGCCGGCCAGGGCGCCGTCCTGCTGACCGCGTGCCTGCCGGACCCCGGCGCGATGCTCGGCCCCCCGGGTCCGCCGGCCCGGCCGCCGGGGCGCCGTCAGCACGCGCTGAACGCCGTGGTGCACGCGCTCTCGGCACGCTACGACACCGTGCACCTGCACATGTCCGACACCGCGTGGGTCGCGGAACGGGGTCTGTGGAGCGCCGACCGGCTGCATCCGGGGGAACGCGGCCACCGCATGATCGCCGCCCGCTTCCCCGCGCTGCCGTCCGAACGGGGCCTCGTCCTGGGGGCGGTGCCGTCGCCGCGCGCGCAACGTACGCCCCCGGGCCGGCTGGAGTCCGCGCGCCGGCTCGCGACCAGGGGGACGGCGTGGGTGGCCCGGCGCTGCCGCGACCTGCTCCCCGAACTGCTGCGCCTCGCGGCGGCCGAACTGCGGCACGCGGCGCGGGGCACGCCGTGGCGGCTGGAGGCGCTGCCCGACCGCTCGCAGGCGGCGGCGCTCGCGGCGCTCGGCGCGGGGTCCGGGCCGGATCGGGTCGCGCCTGGCCGGGTGCCTTCGCCGCCGGTGTCTTCAGGGTCACCGCCTCCGGTACCGCCGGTGTCCCTCGCATCGCCCGCATCGGCGGAGGTCGCGCCTGGCCGGGTACCCTCGCCGCCGGTGTCTTCAGGGTCACCGCCTCCGGTACCGCCGGTGTCCCTCGCATCGCCCGCATCGGCGGAGGTCGCGCCGTCCCCGCCTGCGGAGGCCGCGCGGGCCGTCGGCCTGGGCAGCGCCGCCACCGGGTGACCGGCGCCGCCCGGACCGTACGCCCGCTCCGTCCTGCGGGGCAGCAGTCGGGCCCGGGCCTCTCAGCCGGCCAGGAGTGCCTGCCCGGCTTCCCGGACCATCCGTGCCGAGGGGCGCGGACGGCGAGGCACGACAGCGCGCGCGGCGCTCACCGTCCGCCGCGTACCGGGACGAACCTGACCGGCGTGCCCGGTGTCGCCTGCGCCGCCGCCGGCAGGTCCGCCACCCGCACGACCGCGACCACCGGGTAGCCCCCCGTCGTCGGATGGTCGGCCAGGAAGACCACGGGGCGTCCGTCGGGCGGCACCTGCACCGCGCCCGTCACCATGCCCTCGCTCGCCAACTCGCCGTCCCGCGCGCGCTGGAGCGAGGGTCCCTCCGTGCGCAGGCCGATGCGGTTGCTCGCCGAGGAGACCCGGAAGGCGCCGTCCGCCAGCGTCCGCAACCCGCTCTCGGTGAACCAGTCGGCGCGCGGCCCGAGCCGTACCCGCAGCACCAGTTCCTCCGGCGGCGCGGGCCACGGCATCGCGTCCACCGGCGCCCCCGGTCCCGTCGGGGCACCGAGCGGCAGGACGTCGCCGTCGCGCAGCGGGGCGGGGCCCAGCCCGGACAGCAGGTCCGCCGAGCGGCTGCCGAGTACGGGATCCACCGCGACGCCCCCGCCGAACGCCACATACGCGCGCACACCGGCCGCGGCCGGCCGTACGTCCAGCAGCGCGCCCGCCGGCACCAGGACCGGTGCGCCCCACGCCACCGCGCGCCCGTCCACCAGGACCGGCCCCGGCGCGCCCGCGACCGCCACCGTCACCGGCCGGTCGGGCCGCAGCGCGCAGCCGGTCAGGGTGGTCTCCAGGACGGCGGCACCGTCGTCGTTGCCGACGATCCGGTTCGCCAGCCGCGCCGCGGGGGCGTCCAGGGCGCCCGCGTGCGGTACGCCCAGATGGGCGTGGCCTGGTCTGCCGAGGTCCTGCACGGTGGTCAGCGCCCCGGCCCGTACGACGGTGAACCGTCCCGCAGCCGCGTGCGAAGGACCGGCCTCCACAACCTCGCCGCTCACGCGTCCACCGCCACGAACCGCACGCGGGTCCCGGGTGCCAGCAGCGCCGGAGGGTCACGCTCGGGGTCCCACAGCACCGCGTCCGTCGTGCCGATCAGCTGCCAGCCGCCCGGCGACGAGCGCGGGTACACGCCGGTGTACGGGCCCGCCACCGCGACGGACCCCGCGGGTACGGACGTCCGGGGGGTGGCCCTGCGCCGGACCGCGTACCGCTCGTCCTGGCCCGTCAGATACCCGAAGCCGGGGGAGAAGCCGCAAAAAGCCACCCGGAACGAGGTCCCGGCGTGCAGCCGTGCGGCCTCGGACGGGCTCACACCCCACATCGCGGCGACATCCGCGAGGTCGGGCCCGTCGTAGCGCACGGGCAGGTCCACCGACGCCGCAGCGACCGTGCCGGCCGCCGCGAGCCGCCAGCTCGCCACGTCCGCGGCGAACCGCGCCGGATCCGCCAGCCCGTCGAGCAGCACCGTGCGTTCGGCGGGCACGATCTCCCCCACCGCGGGCAACGTCCCCGCCGCGCGCCGCCGCAGCAACTCGGCGTGGAGCGCCGCCGTCTCCTCGCCGTCCGCGAGTTCCACGAGCAGCGCGTGGTCGCCGACCCGCACCGTCCTCACACTCATGCGAACGGCTCCACACGCACCCCCGCGCCCTCCAGCGCCCGGCGCACGTTCCGCGCCAGCTCCACCGCGCCCGCCGTGTCGCCATGGAGACAGAGCGACCTCGCGCGTACGTCCACCCGTTCACCCGTCAGGGCGGTCACCACGCCCGAGGTGGCCATCCCCACGGCACGCTCCACGACCGCGCCGCCGTCGCTGACGACGGCGCCCTCCTGGGTACGCGGCACCAGCGTTCCCCGCGCGGTGTACGCGCGGTCCGCGAACGCCTCGGTGACCACCGGCAGTCCCGCGTCCGCCGCCCGCGCGAGCAGCAGGGACCCCGGCAGACCGAGCACCGGCAGGCCGCCCCCGGCGAGGACCACACCCTCGACGACCGCGCCCGCCTGCTCGTCGTCGTGCACCGCGCGGTTGTACAGGGCGCCGTGCGGCTTCACGTACGCCACCGACGCGCCCGACGCCTCGGCGAACACCCGCAGGGCGCCGATCTGGTAGGCCACCTCCGCCGCGAGCTCCGGCGCCGGCACATCCATCGACCGCCGGCCGAACCCCGCCAGATCGCGGTACGAGACCTGCGCGCCGATCCGTACGCCGCGCTCCGCGGCCCACCGGCAGACCCTGCGCATCGTCAGCGGATCGCCCGCGTGGAAACCGCAGGCCACGTTGGCGCTGGTGACGACCGAGAGCAGCGCCTCGTCCTCCGTCAGGTGCCAACGGCCGAAGCCTTCCCCCAGGTCGGCGTTCAGATCGATGTTCCTCGACTCCATTGCGTCATCTTCTCAGGTCAGATGGCGCCCGGGCGCGGCGGGGGAGCGGTCCGCCGCGGCCGGGCGCGTCGCGGCCGGGCCTCGGGGAGGCCTTCGCCGGCTGGTCTGTTCTGCGCCGTTTCGACCCCTGTCGGTGCCAGGACCTAGTCTGTGCACCGTGACTTCGTCCGCCCCCACGGAATCAGTTCCGTCCCAGCTCAGCGCCGGGCCGCGGCCCGGCCAGGGCCCGGCAGCCGACGAGGGCCTCGCGCGCCGCCTGCGCGCCCTGGCCTGCACGGCCCCGCTGCACGACCTGGACGCGCGCAAGGCCAACCTCGCGGGGGAGTACGGCGGGTACGCGATGGCGGAGGTCGCCCTCGCCGCGATCGACGTCGTCACACTGCACATGGACTTCGACACCGGCGCGGACCACGAGCAGATAGTGGCGAGACTCCTCCCGCGCGTCGCGGCACAGGCACCGGGCCGTCCGGCCGTCGAGCACGAGCGGGTGGCCCGCTGGGTGCTGGAGAACCTCATCAACGTCGGCAGCGTCGACCGGGGCTTCCGCGCCGTCTACGGCACGTTCGGCACCGACGGCGTCTACCGCCGCAGGGACTACGACTTCAAGCTCATCGAGGAGGTCCCGGGCGACGGCGGCACCGTCTACCTGCGCACCACGGACGAGGCGGTCAACGTCCTGGTGGGAGCGCTCGACACGGATGTGACGAGCGCGCAGATCGCCGCCGAGGTGAAGCTGGAGGTGCTGATCAACCGGGGCCGCCTCGCCGACGCCCAGCTCGCCGCCGAGCAGGCCAGGTACCGCACCGTGCAGTACGCCGAGACCCTGCGCAGGACGCTGGAGGCCACCCGGCGCAACGTGCGGGCGGTGGACTGGCTGCAGGCGGTGCCCGACATGATCGACGAGGCGCTGGACCA
Source organism: Streptomyces sp. NBC_01497 (assembly GCF_036250695.1). NCBI lineage: Bacteria > Bacillati > Actinomycetota > Actinomycetes > Kitasatosporales > Streptomycetaceae > Streptomyces > Streptomyces sp. NBC_01497. The sequence continues at coordinate 6,917,135 of NZ_CP109427.1, forward strand.
CGTCGCCGACCGCTACCGCCACGAGAACGCGATCCTGACGAACATCCGCAAGGCCCGCGACGAGGCGGAGACCGGCGCCGACCCGAAGACCGCCGAGCACAAGCGGCGCGCCGCCGAACTGGTCGACATCGTCAAGGACTGCATCCGCCGCCACACACAGCTCCAGTCGAGGCTGCTGGAGGCGGGCCCGCTGTTCCGGGCGGAGCAGGACAGGCAGGCGTTCGCGCGGCCCGCCGCCCGCGCGGGACTCGACCTGTACGGGCAGCTCCTCGCGCCCCTGCTGCCGCTGCCCGTCCAGGACGCGAGCCGTGTCACCGACGCCTACTTCGCCCACGGCACGGGGCTGCGCACCTCGGCGGCCGTCCGGGTCGGGGACCTGGTGGACCTGCTGCTGACGCCCCCGGTCGAACGGGCGCACCTGGGCGCCGAGATGCCGGAACCCGACCTCGTCGCCACGCCCGACGACAGCCGCTTCAGCGAGGAGCAGCTCGCGAGCGCCATGGAGCTGCTGACCCTCGAACACGACGCGCCGCGCCGGCTCTCCGGTCTGCTCGCCGAGGCGCGCCGCCGCGATCCCGACCTGCCGTACCTGATCGCGCTGCTCGCGGTGCACGCCGCCAGCCCGCCGGTCGGCACGGCGTACCGGCAGGGTGAGGAGCGCCTGCTGTTCGCGGTGGACGACGGCACCGCGCTGGAGGACCCCGAGTTCGGCGGCGCCGACCTGATCGTCGGCACGGCTCTGCTGGACGCCGCCGCGATGGCCACGGCCAGGACGCCGGGCCGTGTGGACACGGCCGCCCCGCGCCGGGACCGCACCGACCGGCCGGCCCCCGCGCCGGCCGACGCACTCGTCAACACCCCCGAGGAGCCCCGTCCGTGACCGAGCAGCACGCGAGCGCCCCCGACACCTGGGCCGGCGCCGTGCCGGACGCCGCCGAGCGGCCCGCGCCCGCGCCGCCGGCCACCGGCGTCACCCCCGCCGACACGGCGGACGCGGCCCGGCTCGTGTCGTTCGGCCTGCAGCCCCGGCTCGTGCCCGCGCGCGACGCCGAGTACACCGAACTGCTGCGGCGCTACCGCGAGGACCCCCCCTTCGCCCGGATCGCCGACGCGGTGGCCACCGGCCTCGGCCTCGTCGTGCTGGAGGTCTCCACCCGCGCCGGCATGGCCGTCACGGCGGCGGAGGACTCCGTCTTCGCCGTCCGCATGGGCGAGTACGCGCGCCGCGCCGCGACGGACTCCGCCGACCGGTTCCTGCACGGGCTCGCCCATCTCGCCGTCGCCGCGCTCGCGTTCCCCCGGCCGGAGGACCTCGCCGACGACGGGTACATCGGCCGCATCACCGTCAATGGCGTCGACGCGTTCGTCCGGCAGGCGTGCCGGCGCCTGGAGGAGCGCGCGGAGGAGGCCGGGGAGAACACCGACCCCGCGAGCGAGGCACCGGGACTGGAGGCAGCCTGGCGTGTCTACGCGCGCCGCAGCGCCACCGGCGCGACGAAGGACGCGCGCCGCCTCGCCGGGTCGACCACCGGCATCGTCGGCAAGGCCGTCGCCTTCCTCACCGAGTCCGGATTCCTCCAGCGCACGGGCGACGACGCGGGAGGCGCGTACCGCACCACCGCGCGCTACCAGCTCCAGGTCCGTGACATGGCGGGTTCCGCGGCCCTCGGGGAACTCGCCGAACTCGGCGTCGTACCGGTCACGGACGGCACGGCGACGCTCCTGCCGCCGCCAGGCGCCGACGACACCGAGCTGGTGGCCGACGCGGGACTCCCCTTCCACTCCTGAGCGCCCGCCGCCGGGCCACCCCGGCGCCGCGCCGCGCCCGACCCCGCCGACCGCCACTGCCCCACCGGCGACCGCCGAAGCGCAACCGAACCGACCACCCCCACGAACCGTTCACGAGAGACCGCCGCCATGTACGAGCTGTCCAGGGTCCGCCTCTACTCCATCGGGCCCGCCGGAGCGCGCTACGCCGACACCGTGCTCGACCTGCGCGGCGTCGGCGCCGCCGTGCCCACGCCCGCGCCCGTGCAGAGCGAGTTCTTCGCGGACGAACCGGTGGGCCCGCCGCGCCGCCCCGCGCCCGCGGGCGTGCTGTTCCTGGAGAACGGCGGCGGCAAGTCCGTCCTGCTCAAACTGATCTTCTCGGTGATGCTGCCGGGCCACCGCAACACGCTCGGCGGCGCGAGCTCCGGCGTCCTGCGCAAGTTCCTGCTCGCCGACGACTGTGGTCACGTCGCCCTCGAATGGCAGCACACGCTCACCGGTGAACTCGTCGTCGTCGGCAAGGCGAGCGAATGGCGCGGCCGGCAGGTCTCCGGCGACCCGCGCAAGTTCGCCGAAGCCTGGTACTCCTTCCGGCCGGGACCCGGCCTCAGCCTGGACTCACTGCCCGTGGCCGAGGCGCAGTCCGTACGGCCGCCCGCCGAGGGCAGCTCCGGCGCGCGGGGCCGCCGCCGCACCATGAAGGGCTTCCGGGACGCCCTCACCGAGGCAGGCAGGTTCTACCCGCACCTGGAGGTGTACTGGGAGGAGATCCACGACCGCTGGAACGAGCACCTCGGCGAGCTCGGACTCGACCCCGAACTCTTCCGCTACCAGCGCGAGATGAACTCCGACGAGGGCGAGGCCGCCGGCCTCTTCGCCGTGAAGAAGGACTCCGACTTCACCGACCTGCTGCTGCGCGCCGTCACCGACACCCGCGACACCGACGGCCTCGCCGACCTCGTGGGCGGCTTCGGCAGCAAACTGGGCCGCCGCGCCGAACTCACCGCCGAACGCGACTTCACCGCGGGCTCCGTCGACCTCCTGGGCCGCATCGTGGAGGCCGCGGAGGTCCGCGCGCGCACCCGTGAGATCCACACGGCCTCCGAGCGCAGGGCCCGCGCGCTGGTGCGCCGGCTCGCCGCGCGTGCCGGGGAGGAACGCGCGCGTACGGGCGACCTCGCGGGCCGGGTCACCGCGGCCGCGCACACCGTCACCGGGGCGCAGGACGCGCGCCTGCACAGCTCGCTCATCGCCTCGGAGATCGCCTACCGGCACGCCTCGCTGGCCCTCGCCGCGGCGGAGAAGCGCGCCGCGGCCCAGCGCCGCGAGCTGACCGACGCGCGCACCCTGCACCTGGCCTGGCAGGCCGCGGAGGCCGTGCTGCGGCACCGGGCCGCCGCCGACCGGTCCGCCCGCGTCGCCGTCGCGATCCGCGAGGCCGAGCGGGACGCCGCCCCCGCGCTCGCCGCACGGGCGACCGCCGCCGCCGACCTCGTACGGGCCCTGCACGCCGCCGCCGAGGACGCGGAGAGCCTGGCCAACGAGGAGGAGGCCCGCTCCGCCACGCTCCAGGAGGCGGGCGAGGCCGCCCACCGTGACGCCACGTCCGCCGCCACCGGGGCCCAGCGCGCCCGCAGTGAGTCCGAGCACCTGCGCCAGCGGCTCGGCGAGGTCGAGCAGGAGACCGCGGAGGCCGTACGCGCGGGCTGGCTGGACGACACCGCGCCCGACGCGGATCCGGCGCGCGCCGCCCTCGCGGCGAGCGACGCCGAGAAGAGCGCCGCTGCGGCGGACGAGACCGCCCGTGACGCGGCCCGCGCGGCGGCCGAGCGCGCCCGCGAGGCCGCGGCGGCGGAGGCCCGCGGCGACCTGGCCGCCGCCCGTGCCGAGGACGCGGCGCGGGCCGCCGAACGTGCCTACGAGGCGGAGCGCCGCGCGGCCGAGTCGATCGCCTCGGACCGCCGGCTCACGGAACTGCTGAGCCTGCCGGACGGGGCCGCCGCCGTCCTGGACCGCGCCGGGTCCGCCGAACGGGCCGGCGTACCGGGCCCGCGGACCGGGGAGGGTCCGGGCGCCACCCCGCCCGGGGGACGTCCGGCCGCGCCCCGGCCCGCCGTCGCGGGAGCGCTGTGCGCCGAGGACTTCGACCGGCACGCCGACGACCTGCGGGATCTGCTCGACCAAGGCGTCGCCGCCGGCGAGCGCCGCCTGTTCGACCTGCGGACCGGCGCCGCCGACGACTCCCGCATCCTCGGCGCCCTCGGCGACGGCGGGCTGCTGCCGCCCGGGCCCGACGTCCTCGCGACCGTCGAGTACCTCGGCGAGCACGGCATCCCCGCACTGCCCGGCTGGCGCTACCTCGCGCAGGCCGTCGACCCCGCCGACCACGCCGCCGTGCTCGCCGCCCGGCCCGAACTGGTCGACGGCGTCGTCATCACCGACCCGGCGGCGCACGCCCGCGCCCGCGCGACCCTCGCCGACGCGGCGCTGCTGCCCCGCTCCACCGTCGCCGTCGGTACGGCCGCCGCGCTGCTCGCCCCCGTTCCCCGTACGCAGGACGGGGACGACGACGTCTTCCTCGTACCGCCCAACCCCGCCATGCACGACGAGCACGCCGCCGACGAGGAGCGGCGCGCCCTGCGGACCAGGGCCGCCGCGCGGGACGGGGAGATCAAGGAGGTCGCGGCGCGCCTCGCGGGCGACCGCGCGCTCGCCGCCCGCATCGGCTCCTGGCGCGCCGACTGCCCGCCCGGCACGCTCGCCGAACTCGCCGCGGCGGCCGGCACGGCCCGCGCGGCCGCGCGGACGGCGGCGGCCGAGCTGACCGAGGCCCGCGCGGCGCGCGCGGAGAGCGAGCAGTCCGCCGCGGAGATGGCGGCCGTGGGCGAGGAGCGGCAGGAGGCGCTGCAGCGCGCCCGCCGCGCGGCCGACGCCCTCAAGGGGCTCGCCTTCCGGCTGCGTGAACGGCCCGCCTGGCAGGCCAGGCTCCGCGAACTCGCCGACGACGCCACCGAAGCGCAGGCCCGCGCGAGCGGCTGCCTCGACCTCGCCCGCGCCGCCGACGAGGACCGCCGTGCCGCCCAGCGCGCCGCCGACGACGCCCGCCGCACCGCACGCACCCTGCGCGCCGAACGCGCCGAGATCGCGGGCGCCCCCGAGCGCCTGCCCGAACAGCCGGCCGGCACCCCCCGCGTCGCGCTGGCCGCCCTGCGCGAGGCCTACCGCGCCGCCTCCCAGGTGTACGAGAAGGTCGGCGTCGGCGCCGACCTGCGCGCAGAACAGGCCCGTGCCGAGAGCGACGAGAGCGCGGCCCTCGCCGAACTCGACCGGCTCAGCAACAAGGTCCGCAGCCGGGCGGGCCAGCTCCTCGAATCGCCCGACGGCGCCGACGGCCCGTCCCGGCAGGCCGCCGCGGCCCGCGCCGAATCGCTGGTGCAGATGCTGGAGTCACGCGCGTCCGCCGCGAGCGAGCAGCTCGGCCGGCTGCGCGGCGACGCCGAACGCCTCGCCCCGGCCGAGGGCGACACCCACACCGCGCTGCCCGAGGACCAGGTCCCCGCCGACGCGGAGGCGGCCCAGGCGCTGCTGCGCACCGCCACCAGGGAACTGGCCCTGCGTACCGACGCGCTGGCGACCGCGCGTGCCGCGCACGATGAACTGCTGCGCGCCCACCGGGCCGCCGAGGACGCGGCGGGTGGCTTCGACGAGACCGCCGCGCTCCTGCGCGACCTGCTGCGCGGCGCGCCCACGGAGGACGACCACGGCGCGCCGGGCGGCTCCGGCGACGAGCCGGCCCAGCAGCCCGAGCCGTACCCAGGCGACCTCGAAGCGGCCCGTCGCGACGCGGCGGAGGCACGCAGGTCGGTGCGCGGCTGCGCCCAGGACCTGTCGGCGGCAGACGTCTGCGTGCGGGAGGCGAGCGACATCCTCGTCCGGCACGCCAACGCCACCCGCTACGAGCAGGTGCGCACGCCCGCACGCCAGCAGATCCGGGAACTGCCCGCGGCGGCGCTGCCGGAACACGCGGGGCGGTGGGCCGAGGCGTTCGCCCCCCGCCTGCGCGTCCTCACGGACGAACTGGCCCAGTTGGAGCGCAACCGCGACTCCATCGTGGACCGGCTGCGGGGTCTCGTGGAGTCCGCGATGACGACGCTCCGCTCGGCGCAGCGGCTGTCCCGGCTGCCCGAGGGCCTCGGGGAGTGGTCAGGGCAGGAGTTCCTGCGTATCCGCTTCGAGGAACCGGACCGTACGACGCTGGCGGAGCGCCTCGGCGAGGTCGTCGACGAGGCGACCCACGCGGCCCTCAAGAAGAACTCCGACCTGCGCCGGGACGGCATGTCCCTGCTGCTGCGCGGGGTGGCGGCGGCGCTGCGGCCGAAGGGTGTCGCGGTGGAGATCCTGAAGCCGGACGCGGTCCTGCGCGCGGAGCGGGTGCCCGTGGGGCAGATGGGCGACGTGTTCTCCGGCGGGCAGCTGCTGACCGCGGCGATCGCCCTGTACTGCACGATGGCGGCCCTGCGCAGCAACGACCGGGGCCGCGACAAGCACCGGCACGCGGGCACGCTGTTCCTGGACAACCCCATCGGCCGGGCCAACGCCACGTACCTGCTGGAGCTGCAGCGCGCGGTATCCGACGCGCTCGGCGTCCAACTGCTCTACACGACCGGCCTGTTCGACACCACGGCACTGGCGGAGTTCCCGCTGGTGATCCGGTTGCGCAACGACGCGGACCTGCGGGCCGGCCTCAAGTACATCCGTGTCGAGGAGCACTTGCGGCCCGGGCTGCCCGTACCGGACCCGGACGGCGACCAGGTGCACGGCGAGATCACCGCCACGCGCGTCTTCCGCCGCACCCCGGCCCACGGTCCCGGGGCTCGCACGGGGGAGGGGCGCTCCGGTCGGAGCGGGGCGCGTCAGGCCGGTCCGGAGCAGGCCCGGGCGGCCGGGACCGGTACGGTCCCGGCCCAGGAGGCCGCCCCGTCCGACCGCCAGGACGTGTGAGCGGCCGGCACACGTGCCGAAGAGGGCGCGCCGCGGCAACACCCGGTGCCCGCGCGGCATACGCACGCCGTCGCGGTGACGCACCCGGCCCGAAGCCGTACGTCGCCGGCGCCCGGCCGCGGCGCGGACGTGGTCACGGACGTGTCCGGGCGTCGCCCTACTCCCGGCCGCGGAAGCGGTCCGACGCCGTGCGGCCTCTACGTCTCGACTGCCTCGCCGTCTCGACCGCCTCGGCGGCCTCCACGGCGGGGACGTGACGCCCGTCCCGTCCCCGCCGAACGAGGACGGGACGCGCCGACCCCGGGCAGCGAGGCCGCCCGCGGCGGTCACGCTCTCGGTGCGGGTGCGGGTGCGGGTGCGGGTGCGGGTGCGGGTGCGGGTGCGGGTGCGCGTGCGGGTGCGGGCGCTCAGCGCGTCGCCGCCGAGTGTGCCGCGTGGTGGTGGCCGCTCCGCTCCACGCGGGTATGAGCGCGCTCCCCGTCCCGCCGCCGCGCCGCGGCATGCGCCGCGCGGTCCTCCTCGCGCTGGGCGCTGCGCGCCGCCCGGCGCGCGCCGCGGCGCTCCCTGCGCAGGCGGCGCGCCGTGCTGCTCGGCAGGGAGACCACGCCGTGGCGCTGGTTGTGGACCTGCCGTGTCACCCAGACGTCGAGCACGGCCCAGGTCGCCCCCACCGTGGAGGCTATGCCGGCGATCACCATCGGGAACGCGAGCCACGAGTCGGCGAGCGTCGCCAGCAGTGCCACCATGCCCTCGATCAGCGTCACGGCCGTCACGATCACCGCGCGTACCGCGGCGGTCCTGACCGGATCGGGCATGCGGAAGCGCACCGCGGGCTCCTCCACCCACAGCGCACGGGTGACCCCCGTGAAGCCGCCTGCCGACGTCCTGCCACGCCGTTCGTCCCTCTTCATGGACCGTCACTCCCCACCGGAACAAGACCCCACACCGACTGCCCGGCAACGGTCCGGTCACTCACCGCCCGCGCCCCCGGGTTCCGGCCACGCCGACCGCCGCCCGGCCCGACTCGTCTCGCCCGGGCCGAACGGACTCCCCTTCACCAGACGCGTCGTCCGGGTGGAGGGTTCCCGGATCACCGCCCAAGAACGCCCCGTTTCCTGACTGTTTGAACGGTACGTGAGTGAGCGCCTGTGCACGCTCCGCACAACGCGCTGCGCGCGCCGCCACTCCGAGTGAAGGTTTTGCGTCCGTGTTTGAATCGACGAACGCCGTTGACCTGCAACTTCGTTGAAGGGGGCACATTCTCGTCCTGGCAAAACGGGACAACACCCCGTCAATTGATCCGGGATCGGCGGGTGCGGTACTGGACATGCCTTCGAGTTGCTGGTGTGACAGTAGTAGGCTCACGCCGTTTGCTGCCGGAGCTGGGGGAGGCCATGCGCTTTCGCGGGAAGTCCATCCGCAGGAAGATCGTGGCACTGTTGCTCGTGCCGCTGATATCGGTCACCGCCCTGTCCACCCTCTCGGGTGCGCTCACCGGCAGCGAGGCCCTCGACCTGCGCCACCTCAAGGACGCCGTCGCCAGGGTCGGGGACCCCGTGCAGCGCGCGGTCGCGGCCGTCCAGCAGGAACGCCTCGACACGCTCATCCATCTCGCGGCCCCCAGGGACGCGAACACGGCGAAGCAGCTCCGCGGCGACCGGACCGTGACCGACGACGCCGTCACCGACGTCCGGGCCGGCGACTCGCCCGCTCTGCGCGGCAGCCTCGACGCGACCGCGAGGAAGCACCTCGACGCGTTCACGGCGGCGTCCGGAAAACTGGCCGGAGTCCGCGCCGCCGTCGACAAGGCCGGCGTCAGCCGCGGGGCGGCCCTGGACTTCTACGACGGGGTCGTCGACCCCGGATACCTCTTCCTGTCCACCGTGTACGGCAAGGAGGACGTGGACGGCGACAACCAGGGCCGCGCCCTCGTCGGCATCTTCCAGGCCCAGGAGATGTTCTCCCGCGAGAACGCCCTCGTCACCTCCGCCCTCGTGGCGGGCGAGCTGAGCCCCGCGGAGCGCCGCACCGTCTCGGGCCTCGTCGCCGACCGCCAGCTCCTGTACGCCACCAGCCTCGCGGACCTGCCGTCGCAGGAGGCCGCCGTCCTCAGGGCGTACAACGCGGGCCCCGCGAACGACAAGCTCGCGATGCACGAGGACGAGATCGCCACCACCGGTGCCATGGTCAACGACCGGACGATGACCGCGCAGCAGTGGCGCGACCTCACCGAGTTCGTCGTGGACGGCATCCGCAAGGAGAGCGCCAAGGCCGACGACCTCTTCCAGCAGCACGTCGGCGGCGCCCGCCACGCCGTCTACCTCCGTTTCCTCGCGGCGACCGCGCTCGGCCTCGTCGCGCTCATCGCCTCGGTCGTGGTGTCCGTACGGGTGGGCCGCGCGCTCATCCACGACCTGTCCGAACTTCGCAAGGAAGCAGGCGAGTCGGCCGGCGTGCGCCTGCCGTCCGTCATGCGCAGGCTCGCCGCGGGCGAACAGGTCGACGTCGAGACCGAGGCGCCCAGGCTCGCGTACGAGGACCACGAGATCGGCCAGGTCGGCCAGGCGCTCAACACGCTGCAGCGCGCCGCTGTCGAGGCGGCCGTCAAGCAGGCCGACCTGCGGCGCGGCGTGGCCGAGGTGTTCGTCAACCTTGCCCGCCGCAACCAGGTCCTCCTGCACCGGCAGCTCGGTCTCCTCGACGCGATGGAGCGGCGCACGGAGGACGCCACGGAACTGGCGGACCTCTTCCGGCTCGACCACCTCACCACGCGCATGCGGCGCCACGCGGAGGGCCTGGTCATCCTGTCCGGCGCGGTGCCCTCCCGGCAGTGGCGCAAGCCGGTGCGGCTGATGGACGTCGTACGCGCCGCCGTCGCCGAGGTCGAGGACTACGAGCGCATCGAGGTGCGCAGGCTGCCCCGCATCGGCGTGGGCGGCCCGGCGGTCGCCGACCTCACCCACCTCCTCGCGGAACTCCTGGAGAACGCCACGGTGTTCTCGCCCCCGCAGACCGCCGTGCAGGTGGGCGGCGAGCGCACCGCGGGCGGATTCGCCCTGGAGATCCACGACCGTGGCCTCGGCATGGCGCCCGAAGCGCTCCTCGAAGCGAACCTCCGGCTCGCGGAGACCCCGGAGTTCGAACTCTCCGACACCGACCGGCTCGGCCTGTTCGTCGTCAGCAGGCTCGCCCAGCGGCAGAACGTACGGGTGTCGCTCCAGCCGTCCCCGTACGGCGGGACCACCGCCGTCGTCCTGCTGCCGGCCGCACTGCTGACCGACGCGCCGGACACCGAGACCGGACTGCGGCTCGACCGGATCCCCGACCGGTCGGCCAAGGACAGGCCGGGCCCGGACCGGTCAGGACCGGGCGCCGCCGCCTGGTCGCGCGCGGATGCGGGAATCAGGCTCGCTCCGCTCGGGGCTCCCGAACTGCCCGCGCCGGGCGACCGGGCCGCCGCACGCGACGCCGCGGCCCGCGCGCGGGCCGCCGCCGAGGACCGCGACGACCAGCACCAGCAGGCGGCGGGACCCGCCGGCGAGCGGCCCGACGACGGGCGGCGCGGCGAGCGCACCCCGCCCGAACTGCCCCGCCGAAGGTCGCCGAAGCTCGTGGCCGACCGTGGCAGGCGGCTGGACGAAGGCTCCGGCAGGACCCACCCCGATGAGGCGTCCACCGGGCGGGGGCGGCCGCACGGGGTGGCGGGAGGTCGGCCGGAGTCCGCCCGTCCCGGGCCCGGCGCGTCAGGCCGTCCCGCCGCCGAAGCGCCGGACGGGCTGCCCCGCCGCGTACGGCAGGCCAGCCTCGCCCCGCAGTTGCGGGAGGCGGGGACCCTCTCGCCCGGCACCGGATCGCGCGACGCGCCCGAGGACACCGAACGCGACGCCGAGGCCGTGCGCGCCCGGATGGCCTCGCTCCAGCACGGCTGGCAGCGGGGACGCCGACAGAACGAAGCCGAGGAATCCGCCGGCGGCACCGGCGCGACGCCCGGCGGAACACCAGGAACGACATCGGAGGGGAACGGTCGATGACCGCACCGTACACATCACGAGGCACCGCTCAAGCGGGGGTCGGCCGCGAACTGGACTGGCTCCTCGACGAGCTGGTCGAGCGGGTCGCCAGCATCCGCAAGGCCCTGGTGCTCTCGGGCGACGGCCTGCCCACCGGTGCCTCCAAGGACCTGAGCAGGGAGGACGGTGAGCACCTCGCCGCTGTCGCCTCCGGTTTCCACAGCCTCGCGAAGGGCGTCGGCCGGCACTTCGACGTCGGCCGGGTCCGGCAGACCGTCGTCGAACTGGACGGTGCCTTCCTCTTCGTGACCGCCGCGGGCGACGGCAGCTGCCTCGCCGTGCTCGCCGACGCCGACTCCGACGTCGGCCTGGTCGCCTACGAGATGACGCTCATGGTCAAGCGCGTGGGCACCCACCTCGCCACCGCCCCCCGCACCGGCCTGCCCGCCGGGGGATGAGCACCGGCGCATGAAGGAAACAGGTCAGGACCCGCACGCGTGGTTCGACGGCGAGGCCGGGCCCGTGGTGCGGCCGTACGCGATGACGCGCGGCCGCACCGAGAGCGGGAGCCGGCACCGGCTCGACCTGATCGCCCTGGTCGTCCCGGAACCGGCCGCCGGGGAGTCCGGCCTCGACAGGAACCTCTCGCCCGAACACCTGGACATCGTCGAACGCTGCTCCGAGGCGCCCCAGTCGATAGCCGAGCTCGCCTCGGGCCTCGACCTGCCCGTCGGGGTGATCCGCGTCCTCGTCGGTGACCTCCTCGACGACGAACTGGTCCACGTAACCCGCCCCGTTCCGCCGGCCGAACTGCCGGACGTGAACATTCTCCGCGAGGTGATCAATGGCCTTCGGGCGCTCTAGCTCGTCCGGCGGAACGGCCCGGAACGGGCCCGCCGGCAGCTCCGACGCATCCCTCCCCTCCCGCCCGGGCGGTGGTGACGGGCCGGGCGCTGTCGGCGCCGCGGAGGGCGGCGACGTCCGCGGCCTGCACCCCGTGACCTTAAAAATCCTCGTCGCGGGCGGATTCGGGGTGGGCAAGACCACCCTGGTCGGCGCCGTCAGTGAGATACAACCGCTGCGCACGGAGGAGATGCTGACCGAGGCGGGGCGGCCGGTGGACGATGTGCACGGCGTCGAACGCAAGACCACCACCACGGTCGCGATGGACTTCGGCCGGATCACCCTGCGCGCGGATCTGGTGCTCTACCTGTTCGGCACACCGGGGCAGGACCGCTTCTGGTTCCTGTGGGACGAGCTCTCACAGGGCGCTCTCGGCGCGGTCGTGCTCGCCGACACCCGGCGCCTCGGGGACTCGTTCGCCGCCATCGACTACTTCGAGCGCCGGGGCATCCCGTTCGCCGTCGCCGTGAACCATTTCGACGGCGCGGACCACTATCCGGCCCAGGCCGTACGGGACGCACTTGACCTCGACGGGGGTGTCCCGCTGGTGATGTCCGACGCCCGCGACCGAGAATCGGTCAAGGAAGTCCTGGTGACGGTCGTGGAACACGCCATGACCCTGGCGACCGGGCCGCGCGCACATGCCCCGATCTGACAGGTTCACGAAGACCCCCGAGCCGGGCTCGCACTGCGCGAGCTGCGGTACCTCCTACCCGACCGGTGTCGGCTGGCCCCGCGAATGCTCCGCATGCGGCACCACCGCCTACCGCAATCCCCTGCCCGTCGCCGTCGCCCTGCTCCCCGTCACGGACGAGCAGGGCTCCGCGCTCATCACGATCCGCCGCACCATCGAGCCCCAGAGCGGCGGCATGGCCCTGCCCGGCGGTTTCATCGACGCCGACGAGACCTGGCAGCACGCCGTCGTACGCGAACTCGCCGAGGAGACCGGCATCGAGGCCGCCGAGGAGGACGTCCGGCTCGCCGACGCGCTCAGCTCGACCGACGGTCACCTGCTGCTGTTCGGTCTGCTCCCCGCCCGCCGCGCGGACCTCCTGCCGCCGTCCCGCCCCACCGCGGAGACGTCCGGCACCCATCTCCTGCACGAACCGCGGGACCTGGCGTTCCCCCTCCACACGACGGCGGTACGCAACTGGTTCGCGGGCCACTACCACCTGCCGGCGCTGTAGGCCCTCGCCGCCAAGTCGCCTGCGGTACGGGCGGCTTGGCGGTCACCGCAGGACCCGCGCCGCCGCATCCGCCGCGCCGGCACCGTCCGGTCCGGCACCGCCGGCACCGCGCGGGCCCGGGCCCGGCTGCCCCGCCCCGCCCCACGCGGGCCGTCACCCGCGCGCCCCGTCACCGTCCCGCCCCGTCGGCCACCGCCGTAGGTACCACTCCCGCCGTCCCACTCCGGCCGTCACTCCCCGGTCCCGCGCACCCGCACCGGCCACTCCGGTGTCTGCGTGCCCTCCTTCGTCACGCGCGCCACGCGCACCTCACCGCCCCGAAGTCGCGTCACATAGCGCTCCGTCTCGGGCTCCTTCCAGCCGTCGCCCGGATCCCGTACCACCAGCCCCCCGCCCGTACGGCCCGGCGCCGGCGCCCACGCCTCCAGTTCGAGCCCGCCCCCGGGGCCCCGCACCGGCAGCACCGACCCGGCGCGGGCCAGCACCGGCACCCGTGACAGCGGCGCCTCCAGCCGCACCGGCCCCGGTCCCTCGTAGGGCCGCTCGTCCGCCGTGTCGTACCAGCGCCCCCGGGGCAGCCGTACGAGCCGGTGCCTCGCGCCCTCCTCCAGTACCGGCGCCACCAGCAGCGCGTCGCCGAGCAGGAACACGTCCTCGCAGTCCCGCAGTGCCCGGTCCTGCGGGTGGCTCCACCACACCGGCCGCGCGTACGGCGCGCCCGTCAGACCCGCCAGCTGAGCCAGCGTCACGAAGTAGGGCTGCAGCCGTTCCCGCTCCAGCAGCGCGGCCCGCGCGGGCTCCGGCACGTACGGGCCGCACTCCCCGGACTCCGCGCGGTCCGGCTCCAACGCCCCGTGAATACGCAGCAACGGCAGGTGTGCGGCCAGTTGGAGCCACCGCACGTACAGCTCGCGCGACACGCTCCCCGCGGGGCCGCCCACGTCCCCGCCCGAGTACGGCACCCCGCACAGGCCGAGCCCCAGCACCAGCGCCAGCGAGGTGCGCAGCCCCTCCCAGCCGGACGCCGCCTCCCCCGACCGGACGCCGCCGTAGCGCTGCGACCCCGCCCACCCGGACCGGGAGAGGACGAACGGCCGCTCGTCCGGACGCAGCCGGGCCAGCCCCTCGAACCCGGCGCGCGCCATCGCCAGCCCGTACACGTTGTGCGCCTCGCGGTGGTCACCGCCCCGGCCCTCCAGCGCGTGCCGCGCCGACCGGGGCAGCGTCCGGTCGCCGAACGGCGCGAACGACACCGGCTCGTCCAGGTCGTGCCACACCCCGGCGAAGCCCTGCGCCAGTCGCTCCTCATACAGGGCACCCCACCACTGACGCGCCGCGGGCGCCGTGAAGTCCGGGTACACGGCCTCGCCCGGCCGCGCCGTCCCCCGCACCTCGCTCCCGCGCGGATCACGGACGAAGGCGTCCGCCGCCCGGCCCGCCGCGTACACCGCGTCCGCCGGATCGGCCCGTACGGCAGGCGCGACGACCGACACCAGCCGCGTGCCCTGCGTCCGCAACTCCTCGGCGAGGGACGCGAGATCGGGGAAGCGGTCACGGTCCACCGTGAACACGCGGTGCCCGTCGAGATGACCCGTGTCCAGGTGCACCGCCGACAGCGGCAGGCCACGCTCCCGGTACCCGGCGACGATCCGGCGCACCTCTCGCTCACCCCCGGACCCCCGGTGCGCGTGCTGCGGGCCCAGCGCCCACGCGGGCGGCGGCACCGGCGCCCCCGTCAGCTGCGTCCAGCAGTTCAGCACCCGCGTGGGCGTCCCCGTCATCACCCAGCAGCGCAGCGGACCGCCCTCCATCCGCAGGTCGCTGGTGCCCGGCCGGTCGTGCCCGGAGCCCGCGCCCTCCCTGCCCTCCCGCAGCGTGACGCGCCCCTCCCACGTGTTGTCGTGGAAGACCAGATGCGTGCCGCCGTCCGCCACCACGAGCTGCACCGGCATCCTCAGGGACACCGGCTCGTCGCCGGTCGCGAACCCCGCCTGCCGGGGAGCCGAGTTCCACAACCGGTACGTGCCGTCCCGCAGCCGGGGCCCCGACGCCAGGCCCCCCGGCCCGAAGAACCGTGCGTCCGCCGCCACCTCGGAACGCTGCGACCAGTGCGCGGGAGCCCCGTCCGCCGTCTCCCACCAGCGGGGCGGCAGCTCACGGCGCAGCGCCACACCACCGGGAGTGCGCACCTCCACACGTCCCTCGCGGGACACCGCGACCGTCACCCGCTCCGCCACCACCCGCCAGCCACCGTCCGTGTCGGGCTCCAGCACGGCCCGCTGGTCAGCCTCCGGCGCCCGCCCCGCCAACGCGTACGAGGGGCCGGGCAGCGCCCCGTCCCAACCCCAGAAGACCGCGCCACCCACCGTCACCCGTATGTACAGCTCCGCCCGCGCGAAGCGCACCGTGCCGCCACCCGGCCCCGGCTCGGCACCGCGCACCTGCCCGGGCACCCGCGCCCGCTCGGCGCCCCTGGGCACGAGCTCCCGCGCGTCCGTGCGCCGGTGCCGCCACGCCGTGCGGGCGCCCAGCAAATCCTGGACCGGTCCCGTCTCCCTCATCGAACGCACCAGCTCACGACCGTCCATGCTGATCAGCCTGCCATCCGTCGCGTGCCACGGGTGCTTCGTTCAACTGCCGTTCACCCACGGCCGCGGCCGTCACCCGGCGAAGACCGGGATCGCGCTCCGCCCGCCACCGCCGAGGAGCACGGCGCGAGCACCCCGCACGCGCCGTACCGGCGCGCCGGGGGAACGCCCAGGAACCCCGGGAGCACCCGGTGGACACCCCGGGAAGACCCCGGCAGGGACGCCGGGCGGACTCCCGAGCAGGACTCCTGAGCCGTTCCCGGGTCCTTCGCAGGCGGCCCGGGCCACGCACCGGGGCACCCGCGGCGCAACCTGGTGCGAAAGACGATCACGTGGCATCGTCCCTGTCAGCCGTTCACCGCGCGCGCCCGGGCACGCGCGCCCGCACACACTCAGCGTCGAGCCAGGTCGGGAGCCGCACCATGATCTCAGAACCCACCCCTGCCCCCCTCTGGCAGCCCACCCCGGAACGCGTCGCCGCTGCGCAGGTCACCCGCTTCCAGCACTGGGCGGCGGCGCGGCACGGGGCTCCGGCCGACGGCGGCTACCCGGCCCTGCACCGCTGGTCCGTCGACGACCTCGACAGCTTCTGGACGGCCGTCGCCGAGTGGTTCGGCATCCGCTTCGCCACCCCCTACGAGCAGGTCCTCGGCGACCGCTCGATGCCCGGCGCCCAGTGGTTCACCGGCTCCACCCTGAACTACGCGGAACACGCGCTGCGCGCGGGCGAGGACGCCGACCGCGCCGCGCTGCCCGCGATCGTGCACGTCGACGAGAGCCGGCAGCAGACCCTCATGAGCTGGGAGGAACTGCGCCACCAGGTCGGCGGGCTCGCCGCCCGCCTGCGCGAGTTCGGCGTGCGCCCCGGCGACCGGATCAGCGGCTACCTCCCGAACATCCCCGAGGCCACCGTCGCCCTCCTCGCGAGCGCCGCGGTCGGCGCCGTCTGGACCTCCTGCGCCCCCGACTTCGGCGCCCGCAGCGTCCTCGACCGCTTCCAGCAGGTCGAGCCAGTCGTGCTGTTCGCGGTGGACGGCTACCGCTACGGCGGCAAGACCCACGACCGCCGCGACGTCGTGGCCGAGCTGCGCCGCGAACTGCCCACCCTGCGCGCCGTCGTCCATGTGCCCCTGCTCGGCACGCAGGCACCCGAGGGCGCCCTGGACTGGGCCGGCCTCGTCGCGGGCGACACGGAACCCGTCTTCGAACACGTCCCCTTCGACCATCCGCTGTGGGTCCTGTACTCCTCGGGCACCACCGGGCTGCCCAAGGCCATCGTCCAGTCCCAGGGCGGCATCCTCCTCGAACACGTCAAGCAGCTCGGTCTGCACTGCGACCTCGGGCCCGACGACCGGTTCTTCTGGTACACGTCCACGGGCTGGATGATGTGGAACTTCCTGGTCTCAGGACTCCTCGTCGGAGCCACAATCGTGCTCTACGACGGCAGCCCCGGATACCCCGGCACCGACGCCCAGTGGGACATCGCGGAACGCACGGGGACCACCCTCTACGGCACCTCCGCCGCATACGTCATGGCCTGCCGCAAGGCCGGGGTGCACCCCGCCCGCGACCACGACCTCTCCCGCCTCACCTGCGTCGCCACCACCGGATCACCCCTGCCGCCGGACGGATTCCACTGGCTTCACGACGAGTTCGCCGACGTCGGGGCCGACCTGTGGATCGCGTCGGTCAGCGGCGGCACCGACGTGTGCAGCTGCTTCGCGGGCGCCGTCGCGACGCTGCCCGTGCACACCGGCGAACTCCAGGCCGCCTGCCTCGGCACCGACCTGCAGGCATGGGACCCCGAGGGCCGGCCCGTCGTCGACGAGGTCGGCGAACTCGTCGTCACCCGGCCCATGCCGTCCATGCCGGTCCGGTTCTGGAACGACCCGGACGGCAGCCGCTACCACGACAGTTACTTCGACACCTACCCCGGCGTCTGGCGGCACGGCGACTGGATCACGCTCTCCGGCCGGGGCTCCGTCGTCATCCATGGCCGCTCTGACTCCACGCTCAACCGGCAGGGCGTGCGCATGGGCTCCGCCGACATCTACGAGGCCGTCGAACGGCTCCCCGAGATCCGCGAGTCGCTCGTCATCGGCCTCGAACAGCCCGACGGCGGCTACTGGATGCCGCTGTTCGTGCACCTCGCGGAGGGCGCCACCCTCGACGACGCCCTCGTCGCCCGCGTCAAGCAGGCCATCAGGACCCACCTCTCACCCCGCCACGTACCCGACGACATCATCGAGGTCCCGGGCGTCCCGCACACCCTCACCGGCAAGCGCATCGAGGTCCCCGTCAAACGCCTCCTCCAGGGCACCCCCCTGCGCAAGGCCGTCAACGCGGGATCCGTCGACAACCTCGACCTCCTGCGCTTCTACGAGCGGCTCGCCCGCGACCGGCACTGACCGCGCGGGCCCGCGGCACCCGGGTACGGGCCCGCCGCCGCGGCGCACTGTCAGACCCCCTCATTACGCTGAGTGAAGACGTGACGCGCCGCCGCGACGGTGCGTCACGGCGCGCGTGTCCGCGCACGGGCACGCGTCCACCCGAGCACGCGTGACACCAGGGGGAGCCACGACAGCCCACACCGACCGGCGCGGCCGGCCGAACAGCCGGCCCCGGGGCCGGTCCACGGCCAAGAACCTGCGCAGAGCACTGCGGCGTGAAGTCCCCAGCACCGTCGGCCTCCTGGCCGACGGGGAGGACTTCGCGGCCATGCGTCCCTACGACAGCTTCCCCTTCGACGACCACACCACCTACCTGCGGCACACCGCAGGCCTCCTCCAGCAGCTGACCGCCCGCCAACTCCACACCGAGGTGGCCCTGTTCGACCCGGTGGACTTCGCCTGGGACTGCGCCGAGACCGGCCGCGACCCCGACTCGCCCGCCCAGCGCGCCCGGTACACGGCGGAGATCGCCACGTCCGGCGGCGCCGTCGTCCCGTACACGGGGGAGCCGCTCGGCGCCCTGCTGCCCGCGCTCGTCGACACCGCCGTCCGCAGGGCGACCCACGCGTACGCCACGGCGATCCTCGAAGACCTCGGCCCCTGCGCCCACTGCGACGACGACATCGGGCGCGCCGCCCACGACCACGCCTCCGGGCTGCTGTGGCGGCTGCTGGAGAGAGCAGGCGCGGGCGTCCACCAACTGGTGTGCAGCGCACCGGCCGCCGACGACCCGCTGGTGGGGGTCCTGCGCGCCGAACAACGGGAGGGACCCGCCCTCCTCGACGCGGGGCGGACCGCGGAGTTCGTGACGGTCCTCGCCGTCGCCGTGGCCCTGGACACACCGGCCGGCCTGGTCATGCGCACCGTCGTCGACGGCGCCCCCGACCGACTGTACGGCTGGCGTCTCTCCCGGGGCCGGCTGGTCCCGCTCTCGGCGGCCGAGGTGTTCAACGCGTACTGCACGGACGCCGAGACCGGCGAACCCATCGGTCCCGAACCGGGCGTCGACTACCGTGCGGGCTTCGATCCCGGCCCCGACGACGGGGGCTTCGTCCACTGACGCACCGTCGGGACGGCGAAAGGGCCGTCCACCGGAATCCGGTGGACGGCCCCACGGCCCGGTGGGGCGCGCACCCGCGCGCCCCACTGGCCCGCTACGGGTGCGACTCTCCCGACAGCACCGCCTGCGCAGCCTGCCTGGCCTCGTCGGCCGAGTCCGTCGCCCGTGCCGCCGCCGCGGCGCGCTCGCACTGCGCCAGCGTGTGCTGCGCCAGCGTCGCCCGCACATACGGGATGGACGCGGCACCCATCGACAGCGACGTCACGCCGAGGCCGGTCAGCACGCACGCGAGCAGCGGATCCGCCGCCGCCTCACCGCACACACCGCAGCTCTTGCCCTCGGCCCGCGCGCCCTCCGCCGCCAGCGACACCAGGTCCAGCAGCGCGGGCTGCCACGGGTCCTGCAGCCGCGACACCGCGCCGACCTGCCGGTCCGCGGCGAACGTGTACTGCGCCAGGTCGTTCGTCCCCAGCGACAGGAACTCGACCTCCTGAAGGATCGACCGGGCCCGCAGCGCCGCGGAGGGAATCTCCACCATCGCGCCGACCGTGGCCCGCAGCCCCGCCTCACGGCAGGCGTCCGCGAACGCCTTCGCGTCTGTGCGGTCCGCCACCATCGGCGCCATGACCTGCAGATACACCGAAAGCCCCTCGGCCGCCTCCGACAGCGCCGTCAGCTGGGTCCGCAGCACATCGGGGTGGTCCAGCAGACTCCGCAGTCCGCGCACTCCGAGCGCCGGGTTCGGCTCGTCCGCCGGCGTCAGGAAGTCCAGCGGCTTGTCGGCTCCCGCGTCCAGCACGCGCACCACGACCCGCCCTTCCGGGAACGCCTCCAGCACGGTCCGGTAGGTGGCGGCCTGCTTCTCCCGCGACGGGGCCTGCCTGCTGTCGTCCAGGAACAGGAACTCCGTACGGAAGAGACCGATGCCCTCCGCACCGGCCTCCACCGCCGCCGCCACATCGGCGGGCCCGCCGATGTTCGCCAGCAGCGGCACCTTGTGCCCGTCCGACGTCGCGCCGGGGCCCGTCGCCGTGCCCAGCGAAGCCTTCCGCTCCGCGGCCAGCCGCTCCAGCCGCGCCCGCAGCTCGGCACCGGGCTCCACGAACACCTCACCGGTGCTGCCGTCGACCGCGACCGACGCTCCCTCGGGCAACTCCGTCGCCCCGGCCAGCGCCACCACGGCGGGCACACCGAGCGCTCGCGCCAGGATCGCGCTGTGGCTGGTCGGCCCGCCCTCCTCGGTGACGAACCCGAGCACCAGCGCCGGGTCCAGCAGGGCCGTGTCCGCCGGCGCGAGATCCCGCGCGACCAGTACGTACGGCTCGTCACTGTCGGGCACGCCCGGCATCGGAACGCCCAGCAGCCGGGCGACGATACGGTTCCGGACGTCGTCCAGGTCGGCGACCCGGCCCGCCAGGTACTCACCGGCGCCCGCGAGCAGTTCCCGGTACGAGGCGAAGGCGTCGTACACGCCGCGCTCGGCGCTGCTGCCGCCGGCGATCCGGCGTTCGACGTCCGCGATCAGCTCGGGGTCCTGCGCCATCATCGCCTGCGCCTCAAGTACGGCCTGGGCCTCGCCGCCCGCCAGGTTCCCGCGCGCGGTCAGATCCGCGCCGACAGCCTCGACGGCCTGCCGGGCCCGCCCTTGCTCGCGCTCGGCCTCTTCCGGGGAAATCTGCTTGGCGGGCGGTTCGAGGACCGCCGTCCCCATGTGCCGGACCTCGCCGATGGCCACCCCTTGGCTCACACCGACGCCCCGCAGCGTTGTCTCCATTTCACCGTCTCCGATAGTGCGATGGCCCCCGCATCGCGGTTGATGTGCCGTACAGCGGTGACCGGATAACCGGTTCACCGCCAGTCGAACAGCGTGTCCCCGGCGGCGACGTCTCCGTCCTCCCGCAGTCCGGACAGGGAGTCGGCGCTCGCCTCCAGGGCGACGACAGGACAGATGGGCGACTTGCCGGCCTTCTCGACACCGGCCGGGTCCCAGCGCACGACGGCCTGGCCGCGTGTCACCGTGTCCCCCTTGTTGACCAGGAGCTCGAACCCGGCCCCGTTGAGCTGCACCGTGTCGATGCCCAGATGGGTGAGCACGCCATGACCGTCGGGGTCCACGACGACGAACGCGTGCGGGTGCAGGGAAACCACGATCCCGTCGACCGGCGCGACGGCCTCGGTCGGCTCACGCAGCGGGTCGATGGCGGTGCCGGGCCCCACCATGGCCCCGGCGAAGACGGGGTCGGGTACGGCGGTGAGACCGATGGCGCGGCCGGGCAGCGGAGCGGACACGAGGGTCATGGGACCTCCCAGTGGGCGGAGTGAGAACGGATCCGCCGTCACTGTGAGTAGTAAAGACGGCGTGCAGTTCAGAGCCTAAGTCATGGTCAGTGGCGGTCCCGTGTGGGCGGGCGGGCACGCCAGCGGGTCATCGATTTGCTTGCGCCGACAGGCCGCCTGTACTGTCACACCCCTGCCCGGCACCGACCGACGGAGCGACTTCGCTCCACAGGACGGATGCCGGCGGACTCCTCTACAGGCTGTATTGCCCGGACCGGGTGCTGCTTCTGCATGTTTGCAGAACGGTGGTCAGGGAAGACGAAAAGGCCTGCTAAGGTTTAGGAACACCGAAGGGAAAGCCCGGAGGAGCCCCGGAAGGGAATCCAAAGGAAGCGTCCGTTCCTTGAGAACTCAACAGCGTGCTAAAAGTCAACGCCAGATATGTTGATACCCCGTCCATTATGCCGGGCGATCCGAATCTTCGGATGGTTCCGGTGGACGAGGTTCCTTTGAAGTAACACAACACAGCGAGGACGCTGTGAACCGCAGGGATTATTCCTTCCTGTGGTTCCGCTCCGAGTGGTGTCACCCCGTTTACGGGGAAAGCATTCACGGAGAGTTTGATCCTGGCTCAGGACGAACGCTGGCGGCGTGCTTAACACATGCAAGTCGAACGATGAAGCCTTTCGGGGTGGATTAGTGGCGAACGGGTGAGTAACACGTGGGCAATCTGCCCTGCACTCTGGGACAAGCCCTGGAAACGGGGTCTAATACCGGATATTGACGCACTCCTGCATGGGATGTGCGTGGAAAGCTCCGGCGGTGCAGGATGAGCCCGCGGCCTATCAGCTAGTTGGTGGGGTAATGGCCTACCAAGGCGACGACGGGTAGCCGGCCTGAGAGGGCGACCGGCCACACTGGGACTGAGACACGGCCCAGACTCCTACGGGAGGCAGCAGTGGGGAATATTGCACAATGGGCGAAAGCCTGATGCAGCGACGCCGCGTGAGGGATGACGGCCTTCGGGTTGTAAACCTCTTTCAGCAGGGAAGAAGCGAAAGTGACGGTACCTGCAGAAGAAGCGCCGGCTAACTACGTGCCAGCAGCCGCGGTAATACGTAGGGCGCAAGCGTTGTCCGGAATTATTGGGCGTAAAGAGCTCGTAGGCGGTTTGTCACGTCGGATGTGAAAGCCCGGGGCTTAACCCCGGGTCTGCATTCGATACGGGCAGACTAGAGTGTGGTAGGGGAGATCGGAATTCCTGGTGTAGCGGTGAAATGCGCAGATATCAGGAGGAACACCGGTGGCGAAGGCGGATCTCTGGGCCATTACTGACGCTGAGGAGCGAAAGCGTGGGGAGCGAACAGGATTAGATACCCTGGTAGTCCACGCCGTAAACGTTGGGAACTAGGTGTGGGTCACATTCCACGTGGTCCGCGCCGCAGCTAACGCATTAAGTTCCCCGCCTGGGGAGTACGGCCGCAAGGCTAAAACTCAAAGGAATTGACGGGGGCCCGCACAAGCGGCGGAGCATGTGGCTTAATTCGACGCAACGCGAAGAACCTTACCAAGGCTTGACATACACCGGAAAGCATCAGAGATGATGCCCCCCTTGTGGTCGGTGTACAGGTGGTGCATGGCTGTCGTCAGCTCGTGTCGTGAGATGTTGGGTTAAGTCCCGCAACGAGCGCAACCCTTGTCCCGTGTTGCCAGCAGGCCCTTGTGGTGCTGGGGACTCACGGGAGACCGCCGGGGTCAACTCGGAGGAAGGTGGGGACGACGTCAAGTCATCATGCCCCTTATGTCTTGGGCTGCACACGTGCTACAATGGCCGGTACAATGAGCTGCGATACCGCGAGGTGGAGCGAATCTCAAAAAGCCGGTCTCAGTTCGGATTGGGGTCTGCAACTCGACCCCATGAAGTCGGAGTCGCTAGTAATCGCAGATCAGCATTGCTGCGGTGAATACGTTCCCGGGCCTTGTACACACCGCCCGTCACGTCACGAAAGTCGGTAACACCCGAAGCCGGTGGCCTAACCCTTGTGGAGGGAGCTGTCGAAGGTGGGACTGGCGATTGGGACGAAGTCGTAACAAGGTAGCCGTACCGGAAGGTGCGGCTGGATCACCTCCTTTCTAAGGAGCATTTCTTACCGGGTCCTTCGGGGTCCGGTCAGAGGCCGGTTCATCAGCGAATGTCTGGTGCCGGTTGCTCAAGGGTGGAACGTTGACTATTCGGCAGGGCCGGTCGGCTGCTGCTGTGAGTACTGCTCCTTCGGGGGCGTGGAAAGCAGTGGGTGGTGGGCTGGGTTTGTCGGGCACGCTGTTGGGTGTCTGAGGGCATGGGCGAAAGCTTGGTGTCTTCGGGTTGCCGGCCCCAGTGAACTCGCCTGTTTGGGTGGGGTGATGGGTGGCTGGTCGTTGTTTGAGAACTGCACAGTGGACGCGAGCATCTGTGGCCAAGTTTTTAAGGGCGCACGGTGGATGCCTTGGTACCAGGAACCGATGAAGGACGTGGGAGGCCGCGATAGGCCCCGGGGAGCTGTCAACCGAGCTTTGATCCGGGGGTGTCCGAATGGGGAAACCCGGCAGTCGTCATGGGCTGTCACCCGCACCTGAACTCATAGGGTGTGTGGAGGGAACGAGGGGAAGTGAAACATCTCAGTACCCTCAGGAAGAGAAAACAATAGTGATTCCGGGAGTAGCGGCGAGCGAAACTGGATCAGGCTAAACCGTTCACGTGTGATACCCGGCAGGGGTTGCGTGGGCGGGGTCGTGGGAGTGGACTTTCATTGTCTGCCGGCAGTGAGGCGAGTCAGAAACCGTATGGATAGGCGAAGGGCATGCGAAAGGCCCGGCGTAGAGGGTAAGACCCCCGTAGCTGAAATCTGTACGGCTCGTTTGTTTATTTCCCAAGTAGCACGGGCCTCGAGAAATCCTGTGTGAATCTGGCGGGACCACCCGCTAAGCCTAAATATTCCCTGGTGACCGATAGCGGATAGTACCGTGAGGGAATGGTGAAAAGTACCGCGGGAGCGGAGTGAAATAGTACCTGAAACCGTGTGCCTACAAGCCGTGGGAGCGTCGCATGCAAGCTTGCTTGCATGTCGTGACTGCGTGCCTTTTGAAGAATGAGCCTGCGAGTTTGCGGTGTGTTGCGAGGTTAACCCGTGTGGGGGAGCCGTAGCGAAAGCGAGTCCGAATAGGGCGATTTAGTAGCGCGCTCAAGACCCGAAGCGGAGTGATCTAGCCATGGGCAGGTTGAAGCGGCTGTAAGAGGTCGTGGAGGACCGAACCCACCAGGGTTGAAAACCTGGGGGATGACCTGTGGTTAGGGGTGAAAGGCCAATCAAACTCCGTGATAGCTGGTTCTCCCCGAAATGCATTTAGGTGCAGCGTCGTGTGTTTCTTACCGGAGGTAGAGCACTGGATAGGCGATGGGCCTTACCGGGTTACTGACCTTAGCCAAACTCCGAATGCCGGTAAGTGAGAGCACGGCAGTGAGACTGTGGGGGATAAGCTCCATGGTCGAGAGGGAAACAGCCCAGAGCATCGACTAAGGCCCCTAAGCGTGCGCTAAGTGGGAAAGGATGTGGAGTCGCAGAGACAACCAGGAGGTTGGCTTAGAAGCAGCCACCCTTGAAAGAGTGCGTAATAGCTCACTGGTCTAGTGATTCCGCGCCGACAATGTAGCGGGGCTCAAGCGTACCGCCGAAGTCGTGTCAATCCAGCGTATAGCCCCAACGGGTGCTGGGTTGGGTAGGGGAGCGTCGTGTGCCGGGTGAAGCCGCGCCGGAAGGCAGTGGTGGACGGTTCACGAGTGAGAATGCAGGCATGAGTAGCGATTCACACGTGAGAAACGTGTGCGCCGATTGACTAAGGGTTCCTGGGTCAAGCTGATCTGCCCAGGGTAAGTCGGGACCTAAGGCGAGGCCGACAGGCGTAGTCGATGGATAACCGGTTGATATTCCGGTACCCGCTGTAGAGCGTCCAGTATCGAATCCTCTGATGCTAAGGCCGTGAAGCCGCCCTGATCTCTTCGGAGTTGAGGGGAGTGGTGGAGCCGCCGGTCCAAGGTGGTAGTAGGTAAGTGATGGGGTGACGCAGGAAGGTAGTCCATCCCGGGCGGTGGTTGTCCCGGGGTAAGGGTGTAGGACGTGTGGTAGGTAAATCCGCCATGCACGTGTCTGAGACCTGATGCCGAGCCGATTGTGGTGAAGTGGATGATCCTATGCTGTCGAGAAAAGCCTCTAGCGAGTTTTATGGCGGCCCGTACCCTAAACCGACTCAGGTGGTCTGGTAGAGAATACCGAGGCGTTCGGGTGAACTATGGTTAAGGAACTCGGCAAAATGCCCCCGTAACTTCGGGAGAAGGGGGGCCATTCTTGGTGATCTGTCTTGCACAGTGAGCTGGGGGTGGCCGCAGAGACCAGCGAGAAGCGACTGTTTACTAAAAACACAGGTCCGTGCGAAGCCGTAAGGCGATGTATACGGACTGACGCCTGCCCGGTGCTGGAACGTTAAGGGGACCGGTTAGTCACATTTCGGTGTGGCGAAGCTGAGAACTTAAGCGCCAGTAAACGGCGGTGGTAACTATAACCATCCTAAGGTAGCGAAATTCCTTGTCGGGTAAGTTCCGACCTGCACGAATGGCGTAACGACTTCTCGACTGTCTCGACCATAGGCCCGGTGAAATTGCAGTACGAGTAAAGATGCTCGTTTCGCGCAGCAGGACGGAAAGACCCCGGGACCTTTACTATAGTTTGATATTGGTGTTCGGTTCGGCTTGTGTAGGATAGGTGGGAGACTGTGAAGCTTGGACGCCAGTTCAGGTGGAGTCATTGTTGAAATACCACTCTGGTCGTGCTGGATGTCTAACCTGGGTCCGTGATCCGGATCAGGGACAGTGTCTGATGGGTAGTTTAACTGGGGCGGTTGCCTCCCAAAGGGTAACGGAGGCGCCCAAAGGTTCCCTCAGCCTGGTTGGTAATCAGGTGGTGAGTGTAAGTGCACAAGGGAGCTTGACTGTGAGACTGACGGGTCGAGCAGGGACGAAAGTCGGGACTAGTGATCCGGCGGTGGCTTGTGGAAGCGCCGTCGCTCAACGGATAAAAGGTACCCCGGGGATAACAGGCTGATCTTCCCCAAGAGTCCATATCGACGGGATGGTTTGGCACCTCGATGTCGGCTCGTCGCATCCTGGGGCTGGAGTCGGTCCCAAGGGTTGGGCTGTTCGCCCATTAAAGCGGTACGCGAGCTGGGTTTAGAACGTCGTGAGACAGTTCGGTCCCTATCCGCTGCGCGCGCAGGAGTCTTGAGAAGGGCTGTCCCTAGTACGAGAGGACCGGGACGGACGAACCTCTGGTGTGCCAGTTGTCCTGCCAAGGGCATGGCTGGTTGGCTACGTTCGGGAGGGATAACCGCTGAAAGCATCTAAGCGGGAAGCCTGCTTCGAGATGAGGACTCCCACCCACTTGATGGGGTAAGGCTCCCAGTAGACGACTGGGTTGATAGGCCGGAGATGGAAGCCAGGTGACTGGTGGAGTTGACCGGTACTAATAGGCCGAGGGCTTGTCCATAGATGCTCGCGTCCACTGTGTTGGTTCTGAAACCACGAACAGCTGTGTTTATTCCGGTTGTGTTGATTGTTTCATAGTGTTTCGGTGGTTATAGCGTAGGGGAAACGCCCGGTTACATTCCGAACCCGGAAGCTAAGCCTTACCGCGCCGATGGTACTGCAGGGGGGACCCTGTGGGAGAGTAGGTCGCTGCCGAACAATCTTTAGATCGGGAAGGGCCCGCACATGGTGCGGGCTCTTTTCGCGTTCCCGGACCCTTTTTCACGTCCCTCCCGCCTTGCCCGCATCCCGTGCGCGGACGTGCGGGCGGCGAACGAGGCCGGGGCGTGGACGCATTCAGGCCCGGCGGAGGCGCGAGCCCATGCCGGGGCCGGCCGGCCTTCCTCACCCCGTGGCTCCGGTCGTATCACCCTGCAGGTAGGGTCAGGAAGCATTGTTGGCTCGTTTCCCACAGGAGGCCCCCGGGTGGAGGTCCAGGAGACTCGCGTTCAGACGGACCGGGTACTCACCATCCCCAACATCCTCAGCATGGCCCGCCTCGTCGGCGTGCCGGTGTTCCTGTGGCTGATCCTCCGGCCCGAGTTCGGACAGTCCAAGGCCGACGGCTGGGCACTGCTGATCCTGGCGTTCAGCGGGGTCAGTGACTACCTCGACGGCAAGCTCGCCCGCCGCTGGAACCAGATCAGCAAGCTGGGGCGGCTCCTCGACCCCGCCGCGGACCGCCTGTACATCCTTTCCACCCTGGTCGGGCTCACCTGGCGGGACATCCTGCCGCTGTGGCTGACAGCCGCTCTCCTGGCCCGCGAGCTCATGCTCCTCGTCATGGTCGGCATTCTCCGGCGGCACGGCTATCCGCCTCCCCAGGTGAACTTCCTCGGGAAGGCAGCTACCTTCAACTTGATGTATGCCTTCCCGCTGCTGTTGCTCAGTGACGGAAGTGGGTGGCTTGCGTCACTCGCCGAAGTTTTCGGATGGGCGTTCGCAGGATGGGGTACAACGCTCTATTGGTGGGCAGGGATTCTGTACGTGATCCAGGTCCGCCGGCTTGTCAGCGCCGATGCGGTGACCGGCTGATCCCGTCATCGTGGCCTTGCACCGTCGCAGAGCCGCTGCCGCCCGCCTGATCTCAGGCCTGGTCGCTCATGACGGGTGAAGTCGGCGAGATCGTCTCTTCGAGGAGGACGCTTCCGACATGAAGGCCGTCGTAATGGCCGGTGGTGAAGGTACTCGGCTTCGCCCCATGACCTCAAGCATGCCCAAGCCGCTCCTGCCGGTCGTGAACCGGCCCATCATGGAGCACGTGCTGAGGTTGCTCAAGCGCCATGGACTGACCGAGACCGTAGTGACCGTGCAGTTCCTGGCATCGCTCGTCAAGAATTATTTCGGCGACGGCGAGGAACTCGGCATGGAGCTCACCTATGCCAACGAGGAAAAGCCGCTCGGCACCGCCGGCAGCGTGAAGAACGCGGAGGCTGCCCTCAAGGACGACGCGTTCCTCGTGATTTCGGGTGACGCCCTCACCGACTTCGACCTCACCGACCTCATCGCTTTCCACAAGGAGAAGGGCGCACTCGTCACGGT
The DNA here is from genome assembly GCF_036250695.1 of Streptomyces sp. NBC_01497. NCBI lineage: Bacteria > Bacillati > Actinomycetota > Actinomycetes > Kitasatosporales > Streptomycetaceae > Streptomyces > Streptomyces sp. NBC_01497. The sequence goes on from NZ_CP109427.1 coordinate 6,945,537, forward strand.
GTGCCTGACCCGGGTGCCGAACCCGCTGGAGTTCGGCATCACGATCGTGGACGAGGAAGGCAAGGTCGAGCGTTTCCTGGAGAAGCCGACCTGGGGGCAGGTCTTCTCCGACACGGTGAACACCGGAATCTATGTGATGGAGCCGGAGGTCTTCGACTACGTCGAGGCCGATGTCTCCGTGGACTGGTCCGGTGACGTCTTCCCGCAGCTCATGAAGGAGGGCAAGAAGGTCTACGGCTACATCGCCGAGGGCTACTGGGAGGACGTGGGCACCCACGAGAGCTACCAGAAGGCGCAGGCCGACGTCCTGGAGGGCAAGGTCGACGTCGAGATCGACGGCTTCGAGATCTCGCCGGGCGTCTGGGTGGCGGAGGGCGCGGAGGTCCATCCCGACGCGGTGCTGCGCGGCCCGCTCTACATCGGCGACTACGCCAAGGTCGAGGCCGACGCGGAGATCCGGGAGCACACCGTCATCGGATCCAACGTCGTCGTGAAGTCCGGGGCGTTCCTGCACCGCTCGGTCGTCCACGACAACGTCTACATCGGGCAGCAGTGCAATCTGCGCGGCTGCGTGATCGGCAAGAACACCGACGTCATGCGTGCCGCAAGGATCGAGGACGGCGCCGTCATCGGAGACGAGTGCCTGGTCGGTGAGGAATCGATCATCCAGGGCAACGTCCGCGTCTACCCGTTCAAGACGGTCGAGGCGGGCGCGTTCGTCAACACGTCGGTGATCTGGGAGTCCCGAGGACAGGCGAACCTGTTCGGGGCCCGCGGCGTCAGCGGCATCCTGAACGTGGAGATCACCCCCGAGCTGGCGGTACGTCTCGCCGGCGCGTACGCCACCACCCTGAAGAAGGGCTCCACGGTCACCACTGCGCGTGACCACTCCCGTGGTGCGCGTGCGCTCAAGCGCGCGGTGATCTCGTCGCTGCAGTCGAGCGCCATCGACGTCCGCGACCTGGAGAACGTGCCGCTGCCGGTGGCCCGCCAGCAGACGGCGCGCGGCAGCGCCGGCGGTATCATGATCCGTACGACGCCCGGTGTGCCGGACTCCGTGGACATCATGTTCTTCGACGAACGGGGATCCGACCTCTCCCAGGCCGGGCAGCGCAAGCTGGACCGCGTCTACGCACGCCAGGAGTACCGCAGGGCGTTCCCCGGTGAGATCGGCGACCTCCAGTTCCCCTCCAGCATCTTCGACTCGTACACCGGCGCCCTGCTGCGCAGCGTGGACACGACGGGGATCGCCGAGGCCAACCTGAAGGTCGTCGTCGACGCGTCCAACGGCAGTGCGGGTCTCGTCCTGCCGAGCCTGCTGGGGCGCTTGGGCGTCGACTCGCTGACGATCAACCCGGGCCTCGACGAGTCGCGGCCCACCGAGACCGCCGAGTCGCGCAGGTCCGGGCTGGTACGGCTGGGGGAGATCGTGGCCTCGGCCCGTGCCGCCTTCGGCGTCCGGTTCGACCCCGTGGGGGAGCGGCTGTCCCTCGTCGATGAGCGGGGCCGCATCATCGAGGACGACCGTGCCCTGCTGGTCCTGCTCGACCTGGTGGCCTCGGAGCGGCGCAGCGGCCGGGTCGCCCTGCCGGTCACGACGACGCGCATCGCCGAGCAGGTCGCCGCGTACCACGGCACCCAGGTCGAATGGACGACGACGTCGCCCGACGACTTGACGCGGGTGGGCCGCGAGGAGACCACCATCTTCGGCGGAGACGGCCGCGGCGCGTTCCTCGTGCCCGAGTTCAGCAGTGTGCTGGACGGCTCGGCGGCGTTCGTACGGCTGATCGGCCTGGTCGCGCGTACGCAGCTCACACTGAGCCAGATCGACGCGCGGATCCCGCGGGCCCATGTGCTGCGGCGCGACCTCGCCACGCCGTGGGCCGTCAAGGGACTCGTCATGCGGACCGTGGTGGAGGCCGCCGGCAACCGGCAGGTCGACACCACGGACGGCGTACGGGTGGTGGAGACCGACGGGCGCTGGGTCATGGTGCTGCCCGACCCGGCGGAGGCCGTGACGCATCTGTGGGCGGAGGGTCCGGACGACGCGTCCGCCCAGGCCCTGCTCGACGAGTGGGCGGCCATCGTCGACAGCGCCGGGCACTGATCCTCGCGCCGGGACCGCTGCGGACCCGGGCCTGCCGTCGGGCAGGAGGGGACACCGGACAGGGCCACGTCTTCGGACGTGGCCCTGTCCGCTGCCGGGGCCGTTTCGTCGGCGGTGGTGGCGACATGCGACGATGTGCGGCATGCCGCAGCAGTCCCCCACACGGAGCACCGACGCGGGCCGTGCGCGCCCCGACGCGTCGATGTCGCTGCTGACCAACGTGATGGACCACAGCCTCGACGACGGGTATGCCGAGGCGGCGGCCCGCAGGCGGTCGGGGGAGGGCGGCCTGACGCGCACGCTGCGGGCGAGACTGTGGCTCGGCGCGGGGCTCGTCCTCGCGGCACTGGTGGTCACGTTGGGTGCGGCGCAGACGCGGCACGCGGCGCCCGTGGTGGCCAAGGAGCGCCAGGAGCTGATCGACCGGGTCGGCAGCGAGACGAAGCACGCGGACGGCCTGGAGCGCGACGTCAAGGGGCTGCGCAGCGACGTCAACCGTCGTCAGCAGGCCGCTCTCAAGCAACACGGCGGGGACAGCGGACAGTTGGTGTCCCTGCTGGCCGGTGCCACCGCGGTGCACGGGCCCGGTGTGCGGCTCGTCGTGGACGACGCGAAGGACACCGAGACGGGTGGGGACGGCAACCCGCGGGAGAACGACGACTTCTCCGACACGGGCCGGGTGCGCGACCACGATCTCCAGCGTGTAGTCAACGGCCTGTGGGCGTCCGGTGCCGAAGCGGTCTCGGTCAACGGCCAGCGCCTCACGGCGCTTTCGGCCATCCGCGCCGCCGGTGACGCCATACTGGTCGACAACAGGCCACTGGTGCCGCCGTACACGGTGCTCGCGGTGGGGGACGGCGCCAAGCTGGCGTCCGCGTTCCGGCGCAGTGCGGACGGCGTGTATCTGGGGTCGCTCAAGGGCGACTTCGGTATCCGTACGTCCCTGTCCGCGCGGGACGACGTCCGGCTGCCGGCCGCGCCGAGCCTGATCGTACGGACCGCGAAGCCGCTGCTGTCCGGAGCGGCGACGGGCGGTGGGGGTGCACCGGCCACGGCGTACCCGGGGAACGCAGAGAACGCAGGGAACACGCAGAACATGGGGAAGGGCACATCGTGATCGCCGTACTGGGCCTCGTCGTGGGAGTCGTGGTGGGACTGTTCGTCCGCCCCGAGGTACCGGCGGTGGTGGAGCCCTACCTGCCGATTGCCGTCGTCGCCGCGCTCGACGCGGTCTTCGGCGGCCTGCGGGCCATGCTCGACGGCATCTTCGTCGACAAGGTCTTCGTCGTGTCGTTCCTGTCGAACGTGGTGGTGGCCGCGCTCATCGTCTTCCTCGGCGACAAACTCGGCGTCGGCGCACAGCTGTCGACGGGGGTCGTCGTGGTTCTCGGCATCAGGATCTTCTCCAACGCGGCGGCGATCCGCCGGCACGTCTTCCGGGCGTGACGACATGAGTACGCACAACACGCCCGGGGATCCGGGCACTTCGGCGGGCGGTACGGGCGACGGCGGCGGCACATCGCGCCCGACGGGGCGCCAGCGGCTCGCGGCGGGGCTGTGGCCGCCGCGCCTGACCCGCGCCCAACTGACGGTGGCGGTGTTGCTGTTCGTCCTCGGCCTCGGACTGGCCGTCCAGGTCAGGTCGCACAACGACACCAGTGCGCTGCGCGGTGCCCGTCAGGAGGATCTTGTCCGTATCCTCGATGAACTGGACAACCGCACACAGCGTCTTGAGGACGAGAAGCAGGATCTCGTGGACCAGCGGACGGGTCTTGAGAACAGTTCGGACCAGGCGGAGGAGGCCCGCAAGCAGACGCGTGAGAAGGAGCAGCAACTCGGTATCCTCGCCGGCACGACGGCGGCCGAGGGTCCGGGGATCACCCTGACCGTGCGGGACGCACGGCACTCGGTGGAGGCCGACATGCTGCTCGACACGGTCCAGGAACTGCGGGCCGCGGGCGCCGAGGCGATCCAGCTGAACGGGGTCCGCGTGGTCGCGGACACCGACTTCACGGGAACGGGGGACGACGTCGAGGTGGACGGCAAGGCGGTCGCCCCGCCGTACCGTTTCACCGTGATCGGCCGGCCCCAGGATCTGCAGCCGGCGCTCAACATCCCGGGCGGAGTGGTGCAGACACTGGAGAAGGAGCAGGCCACGGCCACGGTGACCGGCTCCGGGAAGGTCGTCGTGAACGCCTTGCGACCGGCGAAGCAGCCTGGTTACGCTCGGTCGTCCTCGCCGTGACGCGGGGGTGCATGGCGCCGGTGCTGCCCGGGCAAGAGGTTGCGGGGGGTCGACGCACGATCGGCGTGATGTGTGGTGGAAACTGTTCGGTGCGTACGGACGCTGTCAAGATGTCCGGGTCGGCAGGCGTGTTCAGTGATATGTCGTCCTGCCCCACGGGCGGGTCTGTTTCGGTCAAGGGGAATCGCCCGTGAATTGGTTTGCGAAGTTGTTCGGCAAGAGGTCCCGCGAGGAGGGCGGCAACGCCCGTCATCGTGCCGCGCGCCAGGGGCAGAGCGAGGAGCAGGGCGGTGAGCGCCCGCTCTTCCGCGACCAGGTCGGCGGCCAGGGACCCGGCGCGTCGTCTGTTGACCCTGCCGGGCAAGGCCGCATAGGTTTCGGGGAACCGTCAGCCTCAAGTACGAGTGGAGACTTTCCCACGGCCTCGTTCGCGACCGACCCACGGGCGGGGCAGCCACGGCAGGAGGACCCCGGCATGTCGGCCCTGGTATGCACGAGATGTGGTCATCGCAACGCCGAGGCCAGCCGCTTCTGCTCGAACTGCGGCGCGCCGCTGCGGGCGGGTGTGCCGAGCGAGCGAGCCGCGGAGACGACGTCGACGATCTCGATCTCCGGCCTGGAGGCGTACGACCCGGAGACCACGGGTCAGACGCAGCTGCCGACGCTGAGTCCGGAGGCGCAGGCCGCCGTCGAGGCGCTGCCGTTCGGCTCCGCGCTGCTCATCGTGCGCAGGGGGCCCAACTCGGGCAGCCGCTTCCTGCTGGACGGCGAGCTGACGACGGCCGGCCGCCACCCGCAGAGCGACATCTTCCTGGACGACGTGACGGTCTCACGACGCCATGTGGAGTTCCGCAGGGGTACGGACGGCCTGTTCACCGTCTCCGATGTGGGCAGCCTCAACGGCACCTACGTCAATCGTGAGCGGATCGACTCGGTCCTGCTGGCGAACGGCGACGAGGTCCAGATCGGCAAGTACCGACTGGTCTTCTACGCGAGCCAGCGGGGCGTGTGACCCCCGGAGAGTCCATGTTGCTTACCCCGAAGGGCGGTGCCGAACGCGGCACCGCCCCGGCGGCGGATCCGCTGGTGAGCATCGGGGCGGTGCTCGGGCGGCTGCGCGACGAGTTCCCCGAGGTCACCATCTCGAAGATCCGCTTCCTTGAGGCGGAGGGCCTGGTGGAGCCGCGCAGGACGCCGTCGGGCTATCGCAAGTTCAGCCCCGAGGACGTGGAGCGGCTCGGGCTGGTGCTGCGCATGCAGCGTGACCACTATCTTCCCCTGAAGGTCATCAAGGAGCATCTGGAGGCGCTGGCCCGTGGCGAGCAGGTGGCGCTGCCGGGCCCCCAGCGCGACCGCAGGGACGTCTGGCCGGTCCCGGAGGACCCCGCCGACGACCAGCCGACAGCCGCCCGGCTGGGGCGCGCGGAGCTGCTCGCCGCGCTGGAGGTGGGCGAGGACGAGCTTGCCGAGTGGGAGTCGTACGGCCTGATCGCCGCGCTGGAGGACGGCAGCTACGACGCGGACGCCGTCACCGTGGCCAGGCTGGTGGCGGATCTCGGCCGTTTCGGTCTGGAACCACGCCATCTGCGGGTGATGAAAGCGGCTGCCGAGCGGGAGGCCGGGCTGGTCGAACAGGTCGTCGCGCCGCTGCGCAGGCACCGTAACCCGCAGACCAGGGCCCATGCGGAGGCGACCACAAGAGAGCTCGCGGGGCTGTCCGTACGGCTGCACGCGGCGCTCGTGCGTACGGCCCTGGGTGGCCGACTCCACTGAGCACGACGGTGCCCCGACTACCCAAACCTGCCGGGCACGTCCTAGGGTTGCTGTGTGAACGAGCTCGACGTTGTGGGTGTCCGGGTGGAAATGCCCTCCAACCAGCCGATCGTGCTCCTGCGCGAAGTGGGAGGCGATCGGTACCTCCCCATCTGGATCGGACCTGGGGAGGCAACCGCCATCGCCTTCGCTCAGCAGGGCATGGCACCGGCAAGACCGCTGACGCACGACCTTTTCAAGGATGTCCTTGAAGCGGTGGGCCAGGAGCTCACGGAAGTACGCATCACGGATCTCCGCGAAGGGGTCTTCTACGCGGAGCTGGTCTTCGCCAGTGGAGTCGAGGTGAGCGCACGGCCGTCCGACGCCATAGCGCTCGCCCTGCGCACGGGAACGCCGATCTACGGCAGCGACGGAGTACTCGACGACGCCGGAATCGCGATCCCCGACGAGCAGGAGGACGAAGTGGAGAAATTCCGCGAGTTCCTCGACCAGATCTCGCCGGAGGATTTCGGGACGAACAGCCAGTGAGACCGGAGATCGGGGCCGGGCGGCCGGGTCGGCCGCCCGGCCTTCGATGCCCTGACGTCCGGCGGTGCCGCACCCGCTAGCATGCTCTGGCTCAGGCGATTCGAGCAGCCTTTCCCGGTAATCGGGCACGCTAAACCACCCTCAGGGTGATTATCACTCGGCGTGGCGAGTGCGGCGATCGTTGACGCACCCCTGGTGACTGCCTACCGTCGTGAAGGCAGGTCAAGGACGGAGGTCGGCGTGAGAAGCAGCGGCGACGGTACGACGGCGAGTGCGTACCGGCTTCACGGCAGTTCGGTCGATCCCACCCACGAGAGTGTCGGGTACCGGGGACCTACGGCCTGTGCGGCGGCGGGAATCACTTACCGCCAATTGGACTACTGGGCGCGTACGGGGCTCGTCGAGCCGAGTGTGCGGCCCGCCTACGGCTCCGGCACGCAGCGGCTCTACGGCTTCCGCGATGTCGTGGTGCTCAAGATCGTCAAGAGGTTCCTGGACACCGGAGTGGCCCTGCAGAACATCCGGGCCGCCGTCCAGCACCTGCGCGACCGCGGCTTCCAGGACCTCGACCGGATGACGCTGATGTGCGACGGCGCGACCGTCCACGAGTGCACGTCCCCAGACGAGGTCGTCTCGCTGCTCCAGTGCGGCCAGGGCGTCTTCGGGATCGCCGTCGGCGTGGTCTGGCGGGACGTCGAGGCGGCGCTCTCCCAGCTGCACGGGGAGCGCGTCGACACCGGTGAGACGCTGATCGGCAACAACCCGGCGGACGAGCTCGCGCGCAGGCGCCGCGACCGCGCCGTCTGAACCCCGAGAGACGGCGTCCGCCGGGCTCCGGCCCGGCGGACGCCGGCCTCTCCCGGGGCGGCCCGGGCGGCACGCTCGCCGGGTGACACGCGCTCCGCGCCCGCGAGGGCGCCGTTGTCAGACCTCTGCGGCAGCATCGAGGTCATGAGACCCGCGCCGACGATCCTCCACCTGGACATGGACGCGTTCTATGCCTCGGTGGAGCAGGCGTCCAAGCCGAGCCTGCGGGGCAAGCCCGTGGTGGTCGGCGGCCTGGGGCCGCGCGGGGTCGTCGCGACCGCCTCCTACGAGGCCCGGCGGTTCGGTGTCCACTCGGCGATGCCGATGGCGCAGGCCAGGCGGCTCGCGCCGAACGCCGCGTACCTGGTGCCGCGCTTCTCCTTGTACCGGACGATCAGCGGGCAGGTGATGGAGCTGCTGGGGCGGCTCTCACCGCTCGTCGAGCCGCTGAGTCTGGATGAGGCCTTCGTGGATCTGGAAGCCGGCGGTACGGCCAGTGACAGCGCCTCGGCGCGCGCCACGGGCGAGCGGCTGCGTGCCGACATCCTGGCGGTGACCGGCCTGCGGGGGTCCGTGGGCCTCGCGGGTTCCAAGATGCTCGCGAAGATCGGCTCGGAGGAGGCCAAGCCCGACGGGCTGGTGCTGATAGAGCCGGGCACCGAGCGCGATCTGCTGGCGCCGATGTCCGTGCGGACGCTGCCCGGCGTGGGCCCGGCCACGGGTGACCATCTGCGGCGGGCCGGCATGACGACCGTCGCGCACCTCGCGGAGGCGGGCGAGGACGAACTCGTACGCCTGGTCGGCAGGGCGCACGGCCTGTCGCTGTACCGGATGGCGCTCGGCCTCGACGAGCGGCCCGTGGTCTCCGACCGGGACGCCAAGTCCGTCTCCGTGGAGGACACCTTCGACGTGGACCTGCACGACCGGGTCCGGGTGCGGGCCGAGGTGGACCGGCTGGCGGAGCGGTGCGTGCGCAGGCTGCGCGAGGCCGGCAGGTCGGGGCGGACGGTGGTGCTCAAGGTGCGCAGGTACGACTTCTCGACGCTGACGCGCTCGGAGACGCTGCGCGGTCCCACCGACGACGTGAGCGTGGTGCGGGAGGCGGCGGGGCGGCTGCTGGAGGGGGTGAACACCACGGGCGGCGTCCGGCTGCTGGGGGTGGGCGTGACGGCGCTCGCGGACTTCACCCAGGAGGACCTCTTCGCGCAGGCCGCCGCGGGAGCGGTGGAGACGCCGCTCCCGCTGCCCGACGAGCCGACCGTGGCCCCGGAGCGGGTGCCGCTGCCGGTGACCGCTGTTCCGGCACCGGAGACGTCACGGGCCGAGCGGCGCTTCCCGGCGGGTCACGACGTGCGGCACGCCGTGCACGGGCCCGGCTGGGTGCAGGGGAGCGGGGCGCGGCGCGTCACGGTGCGCTTCGAGCAGCCGGGCTCGGCCGTGGGCCGCGTCCGCACCTTCTGGCTGGACGATCCGGACCTGGAGCCGTCGGACCCGCTGCCGCTGGTGTCCGACGACACATAGGCCGGGGGCGTTCCCCGCGTCCGCGACGTCGGGCGCGCCCCTGTCGGGTCTGGGGGCTCGCGGACGCGAAGGGGCTTTCCCCGGTGCTCGACGGCCGGGGGGCGTTCCCCGCGTACGCGACGTCGGGCGGGGGCTGTGCCGGGTCTGCGGGGCTCGCGGACGCGAAAGCGGACTTCCCCCGCTGCTCGACGCGCCCGCAAGGAGGCGTGTGACGGCTCTGTGGAGGCCCTGAGGCCCCGCGAAGACGCCCGGGGGTCCGGAACGCCGGGCAGGCGGGTGGCAAGCGCTCCTGGGCCGTCCGAGGGCCGGGCCGTCCGAGCGCCGGGCCGCTCCCGATCCGGGCGCCGGGCTGTTCCCGGTCCGAGCGCCGGGCCGCTCCCGATCCGGGCGCGGTCCGCGAACGGCCGGCGGGGCCGTCCGTCGTGGCCGGGATGGACGGCGGTGGTTCGGTGGCGCCGGCTCAGTCGTCCTGGCCCGCGACCTTGCCGAAGTCGCGTTCCCGGTCCTTCTCGGAGAGCGACGCCGCGTCCTCGGGCGACTCGGCGGCGGGGATCTCCAGGCCGTAGTGGTGGTAGAGCTGGAGCTCCTGTTCCGGGGAGAGGTGGCGGCCCACCCCGAAGTCCGGCGCGTCCTTGATCAGGGAGCGCTCGAACGGGATCCGGAGGGTGTCGTCGACCAGGGTGCTGGGTTCCAGCGGGACGAACGCGTCCCTGCTGAACAGGCCCGTGCGGACGGCCGCCCACTCGGGCACACCGGTCGCGTCGTCCAGGTACACCTCGTCGACCGTACCGATCTTGTGCCCCTCGCGGTCGAACGCCTTGCGGCCGATCAGGCTGCGCGGATCGATGTCTGTCTCCACGGTCCCTCCAATGAGTCGCAACCGGTGGTAAATACTACAAAAGGGCACTCCGGGGTGTGCGTCCACTCGGGGTTCCTGGGTAGGGACCCCAGGGCTCCGGGCCGCAGGGCCCCGCGGCGGACCTGGGCGGGGCGGCCGGAAAGTGGACCTCAAGGCTCCGCTGGTAGGCTGGCCGTGGCTACTGACCCCGCGCGGGAGAGTCCTCCGGCAGCCCGCCGGAGGCGCCGAAGGAGCAAATCCTCCCCGGAATCTCTCAGGCCCCCGTACCGCGCGGACGAGGTCACTCTGGAAAGCAGGACGGACGTCGACGGCTTCCGCCCTCACCGACGGTGAAAACCGGCGCGCGGCACATGCCCGCGAGCCGGTGAAGCTCTCAGGTCGTATGACAGAGGGGGAGGCCGTCCGGGTAGCACTCATTGCCGAGTGACGCCCCACGCAGGTCGCGTCGACCAGGAGGCCTCCGCACATGACCGCCCACCGCATGACGCTCGCACAGCTGGAGCGCGGCATTCCCTTCGAGCACCGCCACATCGGACCCGACGCGGCGGCGCAGGCCAAGATGCTCGCCCAGGTCGGCTACGGCTCGCTGGACGAGCTGACGGCCGCCGCCGTCCCCGACGTGATCAAGAGCGCCGAGGCGCTCAACCTGCCGGAGGCCCGCACCGAGGCGGAGGTGCTCGCGGAACTGCGCTCGCTCGCCGACCGCAACCAGGTGCTCGCGCCGATGATCGGCCTCGGCTACTACGGCACCTACACACCGCCGGTGATCCTGCGCAACGTGATGGAGAACCCGGCCTGGTACACCGCGTACACGCCGTACCAGCCGGAGATCTCGCAGGGCCGCCTGGAGGCCCTGCTGAACTTCCAGACCGTCGTCGCGGACCTGACGGGGCTGCCCACCTCCGGCGCCTCGCTGCTCGACGAGGGCACGGCCGCAGCCGAGGCCATGGCGATGGCGCGGCGCGTGGGCAAGGTCAAGGAGGGCGTCTTCCTGGTCGACGCCGACACCCTGCCGCAGACCGTCGCGGTCATCCGCACCCGCGCGGAGCCGACCGGGGTCGAGGTCGTCGTCGCGGACCTCGCGGACGGCATCCCCGCCGACGTCGCCGAGCGCGGTGTCTTCGGTGTGCTGCTGCAGTACCCGGGCGCCTCCGGCGCGGTGCGCGACCTGCGCCCCGTCGTCGAGCGGGCCCACGAACTCGGCGCGATCGTCACCGTCGCGGCCGACCTGCTGGCCCTCACACTGCTCACCCCGCCCGGCGAGCTGGGCGCGGACATCGCGGTGGGCACCACCCAGCGCTTCGGCGTCCCGATGGGCTTCGGCGGCCCGCACGCCGGTTACATGGCGGTCCGGGAGAAGTTCGCCCGCAGCCTGCCGGGCCGGCTGGTCGGCGTCTCCGTGGACGCCGACGGCAACAAGGCGTACCGCCTCGCCCTGCAGACCCGCGAGCAGCACATCCGGCGCGAGAAGGCGACCAGCAACATCTGCACCGCGCAGGTGCTGCTCGCCGTCATGGCCGGCATGTACGCCGTCTACCACGGTCCGGACGGTCTGCGGGACATCGCGCGGCGCACCCACCGGTACGCGACGCTCCTCGCGGCGGGCCTGAGCGCCGGCGGTGTGGAGATCACCGAGGACGCGTACTTCGACACCCTCACGCTCCGCGTGCCGGCCCGGGCCGCCGAGGTCGTCGCGGCCGCGAGGGAGGGCGGGGTCAACCTGCGCCTGGTCGACGCGGACCACGTCTCCGTCGCCTGCGACGAGACCACGGGGCGTGCCCAGCTCACCGCCGTCTGGGCGGCGTTCGGTGTGCAGGGCGACGTCGAGGCGCTCGACGCGGCCGCGACCGAGGCGCTGCCCGCGTCCCTGCTGCGAAGCGACGACTACCTGACGCACCCGGTCTTCCACAGCCACCGTTCCGAGACGTCGATGCTCCGCTACCTGCGGCGCCTGTCCGACCGGGACTACGCGCTCGACCGCGGCATGATCCCGCTCGGCTCCTGCACGATGAAGCTGAACGGCACCACCGAGATGGAGCCGGTCACCTGGCCGGAGTTCGGCGCGCTGCACCCGTTCGCGCCCGCCGAGCAGGCGCAGGGCTACCTCACCCTCATCCGTGAGCTGGAGGAGCGCCTCGCCGAGGTCACCGGCTACGACGCCGTCTCCCTGCAGCCCAACGCCGGTTCGCAGGGCGAACTCGCGGGTCTCCTCGCCGTACGCGCGTACCACCGTGCCAACGGCGACACCGGCCGTACGGTCTGCCTGATCCCGTCCTCCGCGCACGGCACCAACGCGGCCAGCGCCGTGATGGCGGGCATGAACGTCGTCGTGGTGAAGACCAGCGACTCCGGTGACGTCGACGTCGACGACCTGCACGCGAAGATCGATCGGTACGGTTCCGAGCTGGCCGTCCTCATGGTCACCTACCCGTCCACGCACGGTGTCTTCGAGGAGCAGATCGGCGACATCTGCGCGGCCGTGCACGACGCGGGCGGCCAGGTCTACGTGGACGGCGCCAACCTCAACGCGCTGGTGGGCCTCGCGAAGCCGGGCCGCTTCGGCTCGGATGTGTCGCACCTGAACCTGCACAAGACGTTCTGCATCCCGCATGGCGGCGGTGGCCCGGGCGTCGGCCCGATCGGTGTGCGCGCGCACCTCGCTCCGTACCTGCCGAACCACCCCCTGCAGCCGGCCGCGGGTCCCGAGACGGGCGTCGGCCCGATCTCGGCGGCGCCCTGGGGCTCGGCGGGGATACTGCCGATCTCCTGGGCGTACGTGCGGCTGATGGGCGGCGAGGGTCTCGCCCGCGCCACCCAGGTCGCGGTGCTCGCGGCGAACTACATCGCCAAGCGTCTGGAGCCGCACTTCCCGGTGCTGTACACCGGACCGGCCGGCCTGGTGGCGCACGAGTGCATCGTCGACCTGCGGCCGCTGACCAAGGCGACCGGCGTCTCGGTCGACGACATCGCCAAGCGCCTGATCGACTACGGCTTCCACGCGCCGACCATGTCGTTCCCGGTTGCCGGAACGCTGATGATCGAGCCGACGGAGAGCGAGGATCTGACCGAACTCGACCGGTTCTGCGAGGCGATGATCGCGATCCGTGCCGAGATCGAGAAGGTCGGCTCCGGCGAGTGGGCCGCCGACGACAACCCGCTGCGCAACGCGCCGCACACCGCCGCCGCACTCGGTGGCGAGTGGACCCACCCGTACAGCCGTGACGTGGCGGTCTTTCCGCCCGGGGTCTCGGTAGCCGACAAGTACTGGCCGCCGGTGCGGCGCATCGACGGCGCGTTCGGGGACCGCAACCTGGTCTGCTCCTGCCCGCCGCTGGACGCGTACGAGCACTGACGGACGTCGAAGGCCCGCGGGCGGCGGCGTCCGCCGCTCGCGGGCACAGGGCCTGATGCCCTGCGAGCGGGAGTAAGGCGTGCCCGTACGGCACCGGAGCGGGCAGCCCGCCACAGCGACACCGAGGGGCCGGTCAGGAGCGCATGCTCCGGACCGGCCCCTCGCTCATGCGCCCGGCGCCTCGGCCGCAGGAGCGCCGCCGCGTCACGCCGCCGCTGCCACCTGGTCGGCCCGGAGCGGCCGGTGCGGGGCGATGATCTGCCCGTCGGGCAGCAGTTCACCGGTGTCCTCGAACAGGACGACGCCGTTGCAGAGCAGACTCCAGCCCTGCTCGGGACGGCTCACCATCGGATGGGCCGCCTCGCGGTCGGCGGAGTCGGCGCTCGGACAGGCTGGCTGGTGCTGGCACATGGGCGGGTTCTTTCGCTGCGTGGTGGGGACTGACGTACTCCGGGCCTTCGTGTCCTGGCTTCTCGTGCGTGGCTGATCGCCGTGCGGCTGATCGCTGTGCGGAGGACGCGTACCGTCCGGTGCCGCGCGCTGTGCGGGATACATGACCGCCCCGTCTCTGTTGTCCGGACCCAGTGTCGTCCCGCGCGAAGTGATCCACGGGGATTTCACGGCAGCACGGTGTCGTGGGCCAGGACGCCATCACCCGGTCGGCCGGTTCTGCTCAACTTAGCGGTCCTTGATGACCGTTGGCGAACCGTGACCGGAGCGTTCGATGAACCGCACGAGGGCCGTCGGCGCGTACGCCGTCCCGGCCCTCGTCCCGAACACGCGAAGCGCCCCGCGGCCGGGAGGCCGCGGGGCGCTGGGGGGCCGCTGCGCCGCAGGTCAGACGGGGGTACGTAGAAGAGGCGCGGGTGCGAGAGGTGCGGGAGCGAGCCGCAGACCGATCACGGGAAGCAGTTCCGCCGCACGGTGCGGCCGGTGCGCCGCGAAGCCGGGAGGCGCCGGCGCGAGAGGCACCAGCAGGTCGCCCGGGGCCACGGCGCCGGTGGCCGGGTCGGCGTCCGTGTCCTGGTGCAGCCACAGCGTCAGCATGTACAGCCCCGGTACGGAGAGCAGGCGTGGCTGGTAGGCGGTGTGCAGCACCTCGGCCTGGCGCAGAGCCCGCTCCGTCGCCGTCACGTACGGACCCTCGAAGAACCGGGAGAAGGCCCAGCCGTCGGCGGTGAGCATCGTGTCGGCGGCGGCCACCATGCGCTCCCCGGCGCTGATGGTGAACCGCCATCCCGTCAGCCGCGTGTGGGGAGCGGCCTCGGCCCCGTCGAGCAGCGCCGGTGCGGCGAGCACCTCGGGGGCGTCGAGTACATGGAGCGGAAGGGGGAGTTCAGGGCTCAGCGGTCCTTGCGCGGACCGCAGAGCCGGGGTCGGGGCCTCTCGAACGGCGGTGGGGGAGCCGAGAGCGGTCAAAACGCTGCGCAGGGCGGGTGCGGGTACTGGAGGGACATGCAGCGGCATGGTGGATTGCCTCTCGCTCAGGAGACAGGGTGCAGCGCGGGTGCGAAGGGAGGTGCGGACAACTCTGTCGGCGTGCGGGCTCGGAAACGTGATCCGGGGCCTGGGCCTTGCGCCCGCTTTCCACCTCGTCCGCGAAGTTTATACGACCCGTGTTCACACGATGTTTCTTCTAGCTGTCGCGACGATTGCGGACAAGCCACTATTCAGCCGGATTTCGGCGGTGATTTGCTGGACGCATTGTGAACGGGTGGCATCCGGCCTGCGGTGATCCCGCTCAGTCGGACGGCCGAAACCTGTCCGGCATTTTCGCCGGTCATTGCGTACCCTGCGGCACGGACGTGCTCGCTCGGTATGCCACGGGCACATGCTCGCGCGGCAGCCGCGTACCGGTGCCCGACCTGGCCCGTGCCGGGGAAAGGACGACCCTTCGCCGACCGGTGCATGCCTATGCTACTGAACCCGAGGCTATGCCAGAAGGGCGCGTCCCGGAGGTGCCCGGCGAATGTGACGCCAGAACCTGCCCGGGGAACGCGTGAGCCGGATATGAGTCACGTATGTGCCGTGCGTGCGTGTCCGGGGACAGTCTAGCCGCGGGCGGGGGTCCGGGGGAGGACGTTAGGGATCAACGCGCGGGGGCATTATCGAGCGAGACACGCGCACTGTTGTGGGGCCGTCAACGCCGAGGAGGACACGTCGATGGGTGAGAAGGTCGACGCGGGGGGCTTTGACCTGGCCGGCCGCGAGCAGTACCGGAAGAGGCTCCGGCAGTGCCTCTCGGTGCTCGGGAAGCTGCTCGCGGAGAAGCGGTTCGACAAGCCCAGGAATCTGATCGGGCTGGAGATCGAACTCAATCTCGCGGGGTCCGACGGCCTGCCCCGCATGATGAACAACGAGGTGCTCAGCCGCATCGCGAGCCACGATTTCCAGACCGAGCTCGGCATGTTCAACCTCGAAGTGAATATCGCGCCGCACCGTCTGAACGGACGGGTCTTCGACCAGCTCGCCGAGGAACTGCGCGCGGGCCTCGGATATGCGCACCGCAAAGCGGAAGAGGTCGACGCCGGGATCGTGATGATCGGAATTCTCCCGACGCTCGCCCACCACGACGTCGGATCGGGAAGCCTCTCCGCCGTCGACCGCTACACCCTTCTCAACGACCAGATGAGGGACGCGCGCGGAGAGGACTTCCTCCTCGACATCGAGGGGGCCGAACGGCTGGTCGCGACCTCCCCGTCGATCACACCGGAGGCCGCCTGCACCTCCGTCCAGCTGCATCTGCAGGTGACGCAGGAGCGGTTCGCCGACGTCTGGAACGCGGCGCAGGCGGTGGCGGCGGTGCAGATCGCGCTCGGGGCCAACGCGCCGTTCCTGTTCGGCAAGGAGCTCTGGCACGAATCACGGCCGCCCCTGTTCGAGCAGGCCACCGACGTACGGCCGCCCGAACTGCGGGTCCAGGGCGTCCGTCCGAGGACCTGGTTCGGCGAGCGCTGGATCGACTCGCCCTACGACCTCTTCGCGGAGAACCTGCGCTACTTCCTGCCCCTGCTGCCGATCATGTCCGACGAGGATCCCCAGAAGGTACTGGACGACGGGGGCGTGCCCGCCCTGCAGGAGCTGTCCCTGCACAACGGCACCATCTACCGCTGGAACCGCCCGGTGTACGAGGTCGCCGAGGGCGTGCCCCACCTGCGGGTGGAGAACCGGGTGCTGCCCGCGGGGCCGACCGTGACCGACGTCATCGCCAACGCCGCGTTCTACTACGGGCTTGTGCGCGCCCTCGCCGAGGACAGCCATCCGCTGTGGCACCGCATGCCCTTCTCCGTCGCGGCGGAGAACTTCGACACGGCCTGCCGGCACGGCATCGAGGCAGAACTGCGCTGGCCCCGGCACGGCAGGTCGTCCGGGCTCGCCACCCGGCCCGCCGTGGATCTCGTACGTGACGAGCTGCTGCCGCTCGCGGCGGCCGGACTCGACGCGTGGAACATCGAACCGGCCGACCGGGACCTGTACCTCGGGGTGATCGAGGAGCGCTGCAAGCGGCGGACGAACGGGGCAGCGTGGCAGATCGGCACGTTCCACCGGGCGCTGGACGCGGGCCTCGAACGGGACGCCGCCTTCGCCGCGACGACCCGCAGGTACAGCGAACTGATGCACCACGGCAGCCCGGTGCACACCTGGCCCGTCGGCTTTCCGGGGCCCGGGGAGTCAGGGCGGCTGCCCACCCGGTAACAGCCGCGGCGCGGTAGCGGGCGGTGCGGGCGGGGGGCGACGTGCGGTGGGCGGCGAACGGCCGCGACGGCCCGGGGCCGCCGCGGCCGGGTCGCGGGAGGGGTTGCACAGCCGCCGGGCGTAACTTGTGCACGTCGGCCGCGCGCGCCGGCTGTGACACGTACCCGTGGAGGCCGGTGTGCAGGTGGAGGCAGGGCCCGTGACCGATTCCCGCCCCGGACAGACGCCTGGGGACCTGACCCGCGGAGCGCTGCGGACCGAGACCCTGATCGTGCTCGCCTTGTCCCTCGGGGCGAGCGGTGTGTCCGCACTCATCAGCTTCGTCGGCTCTGTCACCAAGGGCGGTTCGCTCAAGAGCCAGGCCGCCAACCTGAACGCGTCGGCCGCGCCCGGCCGGCCGTGGCTCGATCTGACCTGGCAGCTGTTCGACATCGCCACCGCCCTCGTGCCCGTGGTGCTCGTCGCGTATCTGCTGTTCCGGGAGGGCAGCAGCCTGCGCGCGATCGGCTTCGACCGGCGCAGACCCCTCTTCGACCTCGGCTGGGGCGCGGCGATCGCGGCGTGCGTGGGCGGCATCGGCATCGTCTTCTACCTGTTCGCGCAGGGTTCGGGCGCCAATCTGACGGTGGTGCCCGAGTCGCTGCCCGACGTCTGGTGGAAGTTCCCTGTCCTCGTGGTGTCCGCGGTGCAGAACGCGATCCTCGAAGAGGTCGTCGTGGTCGGCTACCTGCTGCGGCGGCTCGACCGGCTGGGCTGGACCCCGCTCGCCGCCCTCGCCGGCAGCGCCCTGCTGCGCGGCTCCTACCACCTGTACCAAGGCCTCGGCGGCTTCGTCGGCAACATGGTCATGGGCATCGTGTTCGTGCTCCTGTACCGCAGGTGGGGGCGGGTCGGGCCGCTGGTCGTCGCGCACTCCCTGATGGACATCGGTGCCTTCGTCGGGTACGCGCTGCTCGCCGGACACGTCAGCTGGCTGCCCACGCTCTGACGGTCCGCGCGGAATACCACGCGCCGGGCGCCGCCCGGGCGGTCCGGGCAGCGTCGCGCCGTCGATCGCGGTGACTGCCGAGGGGCGGGCGCGGGGCGGTGCGGAGCCGTACGCGCGAAGCCGAGCCCCCGACCCGCCAAGGCGCGGGGAACCGGGCGTTCGGGGCGTACCGCCGGACCCGGTGCTCCCGCCGGGCCGGGACCGCGCCGGCCACGCGATCCGGCGCGTCGGCCGGCCTCGTCGCTACGGGCGAATCGGGGCGGCCCAGCGGGCGTCCGGGGCGAGGGCGGCGAGGATCGCGGGCAGGCCCGGCGGTTCGACCCGGTCCGGCAGTGCGTCCAGGTCGGGCCGGGCCACCCACCTGTGGCCCTGGAGCGAGTCCCGTTCGCCGGGGAGCAGACCGTCGCGGCCCAGCGCGGGGCGTTCCTCGCGAAAGCGCGCCACGAAGAAGTGCTCCGTACCGACGTGCCGGCGGCCCATCCACCACACGTCGCGGTCGACGGGCACCCATCGGTCGAGCACCGCCGACGGATCGAGCCCGGTCTCCTCCACCAGTTCGCGCCGCGCCGCGACGAGCGGTGACTCGCCCTGCTCGATGCCGCCGCCTGGCGGTTCCCACAGCAGTGAACCGTCCAGTGAATCGCGCCAGTTGAGGAGCAGCAGGCGGTCGGCGAGGTCCAGGCACAGTACGCGTGCGGCCGGCCGGTGTGGGGTCTGCATCGGTGTGCGTCCCTTCA
Organism: Streptomyces sp. NBC_01497; assembly: GCF_036250695.1. NCBI lineage: Bacteria > Bacillati > Actinomycetota > Actinomycetes > Kitasatosporales > Streptomycetaceae > Streptomyces > Streptomyces sp. NBC_01497. Next base: position 6,964,150 of record NZ_CP109427.1, read on the forward strand.
TGCCGGGGGCGCCCCTTGCCTGCCGGGCCGTCCGTCGCGGAGGAGCCCGGACCTGATGGGTCCGGGGCGGTGGGAGATGACACGGGCCGGTCCGTCCACGCCAGGCCGTGACGCGCCACAGTCTGGCAGCGACCGGTGCGGGAGCCGTCGGCTTTCGGCGGTGACGGGCGGGCAGCGAGGCGTTGGCGCAGGTCGGACGGGGGTTGTCGTAAGCGTGTTTCCGATATATCGTTGAGGCATCGCGATCGATCAAAGATCGTACGTGGAAGACCTTGTGACATGAGAACGGGAGTATCACCATGCACGGAACACACGGACACGACCATGGACACGGACACGAGCGCGGACCCGGCTTCGGGCCCGGACCCTGGGGTGGCGGCCCGCACGGCCGCGGCGGGTTCGAGGGACTGCGCGCGGCCTTCGGGCCGTTCGGACCGCCCTTCGGCGGACCCGGGGGACCGTTCGGCGGACCCGGTGGACCCTTCGGGGGCGGTGGCCGCGGGCGGGGCGGCGGCCGGGGGCGTGCGCGCCGCGGTGACGTACGCGCCTCGATCATCGCGCTGCTCAAGGAGCGGCCGATGCACGGCTACGAGATGATCCAGGAGATCGGCGAGCGCAGCGGTGGGGCCTGGCGGCCCAGCCCCGGCTCGGTCTACCCGACGCTCCAGCTGCTGGAGGACGAAGGCCTCATCGAGAGTCGCAGCGAGGGTGGCAAGAACCTGTTCACGCTCACCGACACGGGACGCACCGAGGCCGAATCGGTCCCGGACGCGCCGTGGGAGGACGCGGGACGGGGGATCGACTGGGACACGATGAACGAGATCCGGCAGGCCGGGCTCGGCCTGATGGAGGCGTTCGGCCAGGTCTGGAAGACCGGCAGCGCGGACCAGCGCAAGAAGGCCCTCGCGGTCATCAACGACACCCGTAAGAAGCTCTACCTGATCCTCGCCGCCGACGACGAGAGCACCGAGAACACCGGGAAGACCGAGAACACCGAGGACTGACCGGCCTCGATGAACCGACGGCGACGACGGGGGAGAGGCAGGGGCACGACAGCGGGGGGCGGCAGGGCTCCGCGGCGACGCGCCGCGGGGCCCTATCGTGTGGTGGGACCGCTGCCCGACTTCGGGCAACGGGCCCCTCAGCGCCGCGGGCCGCGCGCGACCGACGGGCGGCCCGGCGCGAGAGCGGAGCCGGACCGGTACGACCGACGGGCGGCCCGGTGCGAAGTTCGACAGCCGGACCAGTGCGACGACCGATCGACGGACCGATGCGAAGTTCGACAGCAGGACCGGCGCGAAGACCGATCGACGGACGCCCGCGGGGACCTTCGACGACGGGCCCGGCGGATCCATGGACGGCCCGGAGCGGGGGAACGGCGACAACCGGCCGGCGGATGGACGGATGGACGGTCCGACGCAGCGACCGGCCGGCGGATGGACGGATGGACGAACCAGTGGAGGAGACCGCATGACGGACGCTCGATGGACCGCCGTGGACGCGTACTTCAGCGACCGGCTCGTCCCGGAGGACGAGGCGCTTCAGGCCGCGCTGCGCGTGAGTCGCGAGGCAGGGCTGCCCCCCATCAACGTGGCCCCCAACCAGGGCAAGCTGCTTCACCTCATCGCTCAGATCCAGGGAGCGCGCCGCATCCTGGAGGTCGGCACGCTGGGCGGCTACAGCACGATCTGGCTCGGCCGCGCGCTGCCCGACGACGGGCATCTCGTGTCGCTGGAGGCCGATCCCCGGCACGCCGACGTGGCGCGCGGGAATCTCGCGCACGCGGGCCTCGCCGGTCGCACGGAGGTTCGGCTCGGGCCCGCGCTGGACACGCTCGCCGCGCTCGTCGAGGAGGGTGCCGAGCCGTTCGACCTGGTCTTCATCGACGCGGACAAGCCCAACAACCCGCACTACCTGGAGTGGGCCCTCAAGCTGACCCGGCGCGGCAGCGTGATCATCGGCGACAACGTCGTGCGCGGGGGAGCGGTCGTCGACGGGGACGCGGCGGACCCGACGGTGCGGGGCGTCAGGGATTTCCTGGAGCTGATGGGGCGCAACCCGAGGCTGTCCGCCACCGCCGTGCAGACGGTCGGCGCGAAGGGGTACGACGGGTTCTCGCTGGCGCGCGTGATCGCCTGATCCGCGCGTGCCGGGCCATCGGGCGGGCTGGGCGGGACGGAGGTGTGAGTGTCCGCGTGGGCGGGGTCACAAGGCGGCGCGCCTGCCCGCGCGGACGTTCAGGGGTCGTGCCCCGGGATCTCCTTCGCAAGGATGACGGCCGGCCCCCGCGCACCCACCCAGTGGCGGATGCGGGGATGCTTCCCGGCGGGGATGCCCTCCTGCCGTGAAGCTGATGTGGTGGAAGGGTGCAATGCCCCACCTCGCGGGTGACCGAAACCCCCGCCGCCCTCCGCGCCGACCTGGACGCCCGCATCACCGTGGAACTCGCCTCGGTGGTGGCGGGTGCGCGCCGGCGTGCGCACCGGGACGGGGACGGCCAGATCGACACCGCTCACCTGCTGCACTCGCTGGTCGAGTCGGATCCCGAGGTGCGTGACGTGTTCGCCGACGACGGGCAGGTCGTGCGGGTGCTCGGCTACCTGGTGCAGCGGAGCATCGGCTACGGGCTGCGCTGGCACGGGACGGTCGAGGACTCGGGCGCGATGCCCCGCGTGGCGCCCGGGGGACTGGGCGGATGGTCGCCGCCTGCCGTCCTGGCCATGGAGCGCGCTCTTCGCCGCGCCGGGCGCCGGGGCGCCGAACGCGCGGCAGGAGTGGACCTGTTGGCGAGCCTGGCGGCGGACGCCGAGTGCCGGGCGGTGGAGGTCCTGTCGCGGGCGGGCGTCGACGCGGCTGCGCTGGCGTGGCGGATCGCGGGCGGCTGACGGGGCCGATCGCGGTCCGGTGGCCGGTGCGGACCGGGGGCTGGTGACGGCGCCGCCGTGCTCCGCGCGCGGGCGCCCGGCGGGGGCCGCTGTGCGACAGGGCTCTGGGTGCGGACGCTCCTGACGGCACCTGTCATGATGGCGTCATGCGTGTCACTCAGGGCAGTCTCCCCGGCGGCAGGGGCACGGGCCTCGGCCTCGCGCTGATCTCCGCCCTGGCGTTCGGCGGCTCGGGTGTCGCCGCCAAACCACTGATCGAGGCGGGCCTCGACCCGCTGCATGTGGTCTGGCTCCGCGTCGCGGGCGCTGCCCTGGTCATGCTGCCCCTCGCCGTGCGCCACCGCGCGCTCCCACGGCAACGGCCCGCGCTCATCGCCGGGTTCGGGCTGTTCGCGGTGGCGGGCGTCCAGGCCTGCTACTTCGCCGCGATCTCCCGCATTCCCGTCGGGGTCGCGCTGCTCGTCGAATACCTCGCGCCCGCGCTCGTCCTGCTGTGGGTCCGCTTCGTCCAGCGCCGCGTGGTGACCCGGTCGGCGGCCGTGGGCGTCGTGCTCGCGGTGGCCGGCCTCGCGTGCGTCGTCGAGGTCTGGTCGGGGCTGAGCGTGGACCCGGTCGGACTGCTGCTCGCGCTGGGCGCCGCCTGCTGCCAGGTCGCGTACTTCGTCCTGTCCGACCACGGCAGCCAGGGGTCCGACGCCGCCGATCCGCTGGGAGTGGTCGCCTACGGCCTGCTGGTCGGCGCGCTCGTGCTGACGGTGGTGGCGCGGCCCTGGGAGATGCGGTGGGGGGTGCTGGGCGGCACGGCCCGTATGGACGGCACACCGGTCGCCGCGGGGCTGCTGCTGTGCTGGATCGTGCTGATCGCGACCGTTCTCGCGTACATGACCGGAGTGGTCTCGGTGCGCCGGCTCTCGCCGCAGGTCGCGGGCGTGGTCGCGTGCCTGGAGGCGGTCGTCGCGACGGTCCTGGCCTGGGTACTGCTCGGCGAGCACCTGTCGGGGCCGCAGATCGCGGGCGGGATCGTGGTGCTCGTGGGCGCGTTCGTCGCGCAGAGCAGCACCCCGGGCAAGCCCGCCGAGGCCGTCGTGGCGACGGGTGGGAAGCGGGCCGGCGGCGTGGTGCCGGAACACACCGTCAAGGCCGGTGCCGGGAGCCCCGGGGATCCCGGAGGGGCGGCGGACGCCGAAGGGGCGCCCGGCGCGGACGGGCTGCCAGGTGCCGACGGGACGGGGGAACGGGGCACGCCGCAGGAGCGGTTGTCCGGCGGCGGGGCCGGAACGTAGGGTACTGATCATGCATTCGACCGTGCTGCCTCCGCCCGCCGCCTGACGCGGGCGGAACCCACCGACGAAGACCCGGCTCGGGCAGTCCCCGAGCGGCTCGCCGCTGCCCGCGCACCGGAGCAAGCGACCAGTCCGCGCTTTTCGTCCACGGAGTGCCCACGTGTCAGGTTCGTCCTCCCCGTCGTCCGCGTCCTCCGCGTCGTCGGAGTCGTCCTCCGCATCCCCTTCGTCCCCGTCCGTCCCCGCGTCGTCGGAGTCGTCCTCCGCATCCCCCTCGTCCCCGTCCGTCCCCGCGTCCCCTTCGTCTCCGGTCGTTCCCGCGTCGGCGGCCGTCCCCCCGTCCTCGGCCTCCCCTTCCGGCACCCCCGGATCCCGGCCGGTTCCTGCCGATCCTCCTCCTGCTTCCCCCCTCGCCTCCCCCGGTGGTACCCGCGCCGTTTCCTCCCTCGCTCGTTCGGTCACCTCCCGCGCCGCCGTGGAGATGTCCGTCGGGCGGGGGCTGCTGTACCTCGCCGTCGCGGGCCTCGCCTGGGGTACGGCGGGCGCCGCCGGCACGCTCGTCTACCGCGTCAGCGACCTGGGCCCGTTCGCGCTGTCCTTCTGGCGTTGCGCGGGAGGCCTCGTGCTGCTGCTCGGCGCGCTCGCCCTGCGCCGGCGCGGTGGCGCCGGCGGTCGGCGTGATCACACGAGGGAGGGCTCAGCGCCGCGTCGGGCGCCGGTGGAGCCGTGGCGCCGGAGGCTGCTGCGGATCTCCGGATCGGGGATCGCGTTCACGGTCTTCCAGACCGCGTACTTCGCCTCGGTCCACTCCACGGGTCTCGCCGTCGGCACGGTCGTCACCCTCGGCGCGGGCCCGGTGTTCATCGCCCTGGGCGCCCGGGTGCTGATGGCGGAACGGCTGGGCGCCGGCGGGCTGTCGGCCGTACTGGGCGCGCTCGCCGGACTCGGTGTCCTGACACTGGGCGGTGACGGTACGGGCTCCGCCGCCGTACGCCCGCAAGGGGTGGCGCTCGCGGTGCTCTCCGCCGCCGGATACGCGGCGATGACACTGCTCACGCGGTGGCTCGGGCGCGACGGCGGCCGTTCGGACGCGCTCGCCACGACGGCCTGGGCGTGCGGGATCGGCGTGGTGGCGCTGCTGCCGTTCGCGCTGGTGACGGGTGCGGGGGCGGTGCCGCACACGGCACACGCCTCCGAGGTGATCTGGCTGCTCGTGTATGTGGCCGCCGTGCCGACCGCGCTGGCGTACGCGCTGTACTTCGCGGGTGCCGCGGTCGTCCGGGCCGCGACGGTCTCGGTGATCATGCTGCTCGAACCGGTCAGCGCCGCGATCATCGCCGTCTGGGTGCTGCGCGAACGGCTCACCGCGGCGACTGTGGCGGGCACGCTCCTGCTGCTGGCGGCGGTCGTCGGACTCGCCGGGGCGGAGGCGCGGGCTTCGCACCGACGCAGGCGGGGGACTCCGGTGGCGTGAGCGCGAGACGGCGCCGGAGATACGGCGCCGGATCGGGCACCGACGGGCCGCACCCGCGCGGCCGGACCGGTGCCCGGCCCGGTGTCCTGCGGTCCCGTCGACGTGACGTGCCCTCACCGACCGCGGCCCCCGCGCCCGTGGCCCCCCCGGCGCCCGGCCCGGTGACCCACTCCCGTTTCCCGGCCCTGGCCGCGCCCGTGTCCCCTAACCCCCGGCAGGACCGGGGTGCCCGTGACCGGTGCCCGTCCGGTGCCGGGTGTGGTGGGCCAGTGCCGCCTGGTCCCGCGGGGTGGCCCGGGCGCGCAGTCCCTCCGCCGTGCGCGCCTGCGCGCTCTCCGGTTTGTGCGAGCCGTATTTGAACTTCGCCCGGACCTCGCTCACTTCGAGCCGCAGCACCCTGATGCCCGGCAGCATCCGGCCGAAGGGCGGCTCGCCCGGCGTGGCCGGCGTGGTGACGCCGTCCTGCTGGAAGTGGGCGACCTGCCGGTTCAGCAGGGCTGCCTTCTCCCGCGCCTCGTCCACGATCCGTGCCCGGCACGTCAGCTGGACGGCCGTGTAGAAGCTCGTCGGCGTCCCGTGCTCCGGCGGGGTGTCGTCCGGCGCCTGCCAGGGGCCCGGCACGAACACGTAGTCGTCGACCACACTCAGCAGCACGGTCGGGCAGGCCTCGACCGCCGCCCAGATCGGGTTCGGGCGGGCCAGGTGCGTGAGCACCTCGCCGTGCGCGCCGGCGTCGGCGTCGTAGGCGAAGTGCAGCGGCTGTACGAAGGGCGGTTCGCCGGGCAGGCCGTTCACCGCCAGTTGGCCGAAGTCGTGTTCCGCGAGCCAGGCGCGCCAGATCCGGTCCTCTTCCGGGGCGTCCCAGGGATGGATCAGCATCAGGAGCTCCACTCCGCCAGGTAGCCGGGGAGCCCGATCGCCGGGTCGAGGTCGTCCGCCGGCAGTGGCTTCCCGTAGCCCGCCGTCACCGGTACCACTCCGCTCCAGTACGGCAGGCCGCTGTCCTCCGGCTCGTCGTTGGGGCCGCCGGTGCGTATCTTCGCCGAGACCTCGTCGAGGTCGAGCCGGACGACGGACGTCGCCGCGAGCTCCTTGTCGTTCGCGCGGCGGGAGTCGTCGGCGCGGCCGGGCAGGATGTGCTCCACGATCGCGTCCAGCGCGGTCCGCCGCTCCGCCTCGTCCGTGACCTGGTGGGCCACGCCGTGCACGACGACCGAGTGGTAGTTGATCGAGTGGTGGAAGGCGGAGCGCGCCAGCACCAGGCCGTCGACCTGGGTGACCGTCAGGCAGACCGGCAGGCCCGGGGCCGCCTCGCCGGCTCCCCGGGCGCCCGCCGCGCGCAGCGGGCGCGAGCCGGTCGAGCCGTGGACGTAGAGGCTCTCGCCGATCCGCCCGTACAGCGTGGGCAGGACGACGGGCGCGCCGTCGCGGACGAATCCCAGGTGGCAGATGTACGACGCGTCGAGCACCCGGTGCACCAGTTCCCTGTCGTAACGCGCCCGCTCCTTGGATCGGGTGGGGACGGTGCGGTCCGTCGGGCGGTAGTCGATGTCGATCGGATGGGGGGCCGCCACGGCATCCGCTTCCGGCATGTGGATCTCCATTGCACTAGTGCATAATCTTCTTTGTGCTAGGAGAATATCGAATCGAAGGTCGGCGCGCAGCCGAAATCGCCGCCAGCGTGGAGCGAGGGGTGGCGGCCGGCGACCTCGCGCCCGGGCAGATGCTGCCCCCGCTGAGGGAGTTGGCCGACGAGGTCGGTGTGAATCCGAACACGGTCGCGGCGGCGTACCGGACCCTGCGCGAGCGCGGAGTCATCGAGACGGCCGGACGCCGGGGCAGCCGCGTGCGGCACCGCCCCGCCAGCACCCCGCGCGGTTCACTGGGCATGGACGTGCCGCGGGGCGTACGCGACTTGTCCGACGGCAACCCCGACGTCGCGCTGCTGCCCCCGTTGCACGACGCGCTCGCCGCCGTCGCCCGGCGCAACGCGGAACGGCCCGCCCTCTACGGGCGGGGCTCCCAGCTCGACGCCGACCTCGGACGCCTCGCCCGGGCCGGCTTCGACGCGGACGGTGTCCCCGAGGGACCGACGGGCGTCGCGTCCGGGTCCCTCGACGTGGTGGAGCGCGTGCTCGCCGCGCACCTCAGACCCGGTGACGCCGTCGCCGTGGAGGATCCGGGCTGGGGCAGTCTCCTCGACCTCGTCTCCGCTCTCGGCCTGCGGCCGGTGCCCGTGGGCCTGGACGACGACGGTCCGCTCCCCGGGGACCTGGCGCGGGCACTGGAGTCAGGAGTACGCGCCGTCGTGGTCACCGACCGCGCGCAGAACCCCACCGGCGCCGCCGTGGGCGCCGTGCGCGCCGCCGAACTGCGTGCGCTGCTCGCGGGCCACCGGGAGGTGCTGCTCATCGAGGACGACCACGGACACGCGATCGTCGACGTGCCGCTGCACCCGCTCGCCGGGGCGACCTCCCACTGGGCGCTCGTGCGCTCCGTCGCCAAGGCGTACGGGCCCGACCTGCGGCTCGCGGTCTTCACGGGGGACCGCCTGACCGTCGACCGCGTGACGGGGCGCCAACGGCTCGGGCCCGGCTGGGTCAGCAACCTGCTCCAGCGCACCGTCGTGGAGTTGTGGGAGGCCGGGGCCGTGGACGTGCCCGCCGTGGCGGCCGCGTACGGCGCGCGCCGCGACGCCCTCGTGGCGGCGCTGGCGGAGCGCGGCGTCCCGGCGCACGGGCGCAGCGGGATGAACGTCTGGGTGCCGGCGTCCGACGAGACGGGCGCGGTGGCCCGGCTGCTGCAGGCGGGATACGCGGTGGCGCCCGGCGCCCGGTTCCGTATCGCGGCGGCGCAGGGTCTGCGGATCACGGTGTCCGCCCTCACGGCGGACGGCATCGCGCCGCTGGCCGGGGCGGTGGCGTCGGCGGTGCGCCCGGCGCCCGCCCGCAGCTACGGATGAGACGCGGCCAGGACGACCGGGGCAGACGCGCGACGAGGGGCCCCGCCGTGCGTGTGCCCCGGCCCGGCCCCCGGTGGACGGCCGGGCGGCGACCCGGCCCCGCGCTCTCTCCACGGGAGTGGCGGGGCCGGGGCAGCCCGGCGCGGTGCGCGCCCGGACCGCTCGCGTCAGGCGAGCGAGATCGACCCGCCGGAGACCTTGATCTGCTCCGGCGGCAGCGGCTTGGGGGCGGGCCCGCCCTTCACGCTGCCGTCCACGATGCTGTACTTGCTGCCGTGGCACGGGCACTGGATGGTGCCGTCGCTGACCGAGCCCACGGTGCAGCCCTGGTGGGTGCAGACCGCCGAGAACGCCTTGAACTCGTTGGCCTTCGGCTGCGTCACCACGACCTTCTGGTCGGCGAAGATCTTGCCGCCGCCCTCCGGGATGTCCGACGTCTTCGCGAGCACTCCGTCGTCGCCGCCCCCGGAGGAGCCCTTGGCGGGATCCGAGGCCGCGCTGTCCGAGCCGCCACCGCAGGCGACGAGCGCGGCCCCGAGTCCTGCCGCCCCCGCGGCCGCGACCACGGTCCTGCGCGTCACGATCCGCGCGGCTTTCTGCGTACCCGTCATGGCTTGCTCCCCTTGTTGCGATGTGGTGGTGCGATCGTTCCCGGGACGGCCGCGGGACGCGCGACCGGGTCATCCGGAGATACGGAAGAGCGCCGGCCGGCGTTCACCGGTGCCCGGGGAGAAGTTACTGCGGGTGCGGGTGAGGCCCGTGTGAAGGGGGCGAGCGTGTCGGGACGAAGACCGATTTCCGCGCGTCGGCGCGGGTGCGGATACCCGCCCGCCCTGGACCGGACCGGGAGCCGGTTCCTCGCGCGGACGCCGGACGCCCGGCGGGGCCGGTGGCCCCGCCGGGCGGCTGTGCGCGGGCGGACGGGTCCGAAGGGGATCAGGCGGTCCGCACCCGCCACGCCAGCAGGCCCCCGGAGACCTGGTCCCGCAACCGGACCGAGATCCGCAGCGCCGTGGTGCGCACCGCGTCGAAGCGGACGTCGTTGAACGCGTCCGGGGCGAGCCCGTAGGCGGACGCGCCCGTCACGGGTGTCCAGTCACCGGCGGCGGAGCGGTACTCCACCGTCCAGGAGGCGGGTACGCGGCAGGAGCCGTGGCCCGTGTCGTCGTACCAGTACACCGACACACCGTCCGCCGCCAGCGCCTCGTCCCAGGTGTACGCGACCCACTCGGCGCTGCCCGTGTGGTCCCACCAGGTGAAGCGCGGCAGGTCCTGGTCGTACGAACTCGCGGGTACGGACGACTCGTTGAGGATGAGCGCCTGGGGTTCGTCCACACCGCTGAAGGAGGCCGTGCAGGACGCCCAGGACGTCGCGTCCCTGCCGCTGCCGGCCGTGGGGAAGGAGGTGACGCGCAGCCGCGCGGCGCCACTCGGTATGAGGGTCAGCTGCTCGGCGCGCTCGGCGGTGCGCACCGGGCTGTCCCGGAGCGGGGTGACGACGTTCTCGTCGTCCGCCGTCCAGGCCGGAACCCGGCGGCCCCTGGCCCGCAGGACGACCGGTGTGCCCTGCGGGGTGAACGGATCGGCGCTCGCGGACGCGTGGGTCCTGCTGAAGGCGAAGGAACGCTCCGGGTGCCGCGCGTCGAGGTCGAGGGTGTAGTTCCAGGGGGAGCCCGCCCGCACCTCGTACTCGGGCCAGTCGTCGGTGCCGGCGTAGCGCGACCACTGCTCCTCGATGCGCAGCGAGTAGGTGAGCGGGCCCCGGTCCACGGAGACCGCGTCGCGGTTGCCGTCCCAGGTGCGCACGCGGACGTCCATCGGCAGCCGCAGTTCGACCCGGTCGCGCGCGTGCCACTCGCGGTCGAGTACGAGGTACCCGCCGTTCCTGCGGCCCTTCGTGGCAGCGCCGTTGACCTTGAGGGAGGGGGCCGCGCACCAGCCGGGCACCCGCAGGTGGAGCGGGAAGCGCACCGGCTTCGGCGACGACAGGACCAGGGTCACCGTCTCGTCGAAGGGGTAGTCGGTGTGTTCGGTGAAGGTGACGGTGGTGCCGTCGCCGACCTCGGCCGTGACGCTCGACTCCCCGTAGAGGGAGGCGCAGAGACCGCCGTCGGTGCCGGCGAGCCACATCTCCTCCGCGTAGTAGGGCCAGCCCATGCCGTAGTTGTGCGGGCAGCAGCGGTACTGGTGGATGCCGGGCTGGTAGGACTGCATCGCGAAGGAGTTGTCGAACTGGCCGTGCGACTTCGGGACGTTGTCGAGCTGCACGCTGTTGGCCGCGGTCACGTAGTGGGTGCCCCGCTGCCGCGGGTCGAAGGCCGCGGGCAGCATGTTCAGGGCGAGTTCCTCGCAGCGGTCGGCCCACACCGAGTCGCCGGTGATGCGGGTGAGCAGCTGGTGGCTGTGCATGAACTCGACGATGCCGCAGGTCTCGAAGCCCTGCCGGGGGTCGTGGTAGCCGCTGCGGGCGTTCTCGTCGCCCGCGAAACCGCCGCCGGGGAACTGGCCGTAGGTCCCCATCACCGTGTCGTAGACCCGGTGGGTGGCGGCGGTGAAGGACGGGTCCCCGGCGAGCACACCGTACTGTGCCGGTTCCCGGAAGCCCTGCGCCAGGTTGACGTTGTGCCAGGTCGGGATGGTATGGGTGTAGTCCGCGCCGTTGTCGTGCAGGGCGTGCACCAGGTCGAGCAGCCACGCGTCGCCCGTGCGGTTGTAGAGCCAGTAGGCGGTGTCGATGGTGTCGCCGCAGCGCGCGGAGCCCCAGCCCTGCGAGAACAGGGCGGGCGGCTGCGCGTGCAGGAACTTCAGCCAGCCGGTCAGGGCCGGCACCACCCGTTCGTCGCCGCTGTACTCCTGCCAGGTGCGCAGGGCGTCGAGCACCGGCATGTGCGGCCAGAAGTCCACACCGCCGTTGAGCGCGGTGCGCACGGAGGTGGGGCCGAAGAACCCGTCGGGCTGCTGCGTCGCGAGGATGCGGTCGATCCAGGTACGGGTGAGGTCGAGGGTCGCCGCGTCACCGGTGACGTAACCGAGGTCACCGAACCCCCGCAGCCAGTAGGGGAGTTCCTCCCACCCGGGCTGGTCGGGAACGGCCCAGCCGCTGGTGGTGAGGCCGAGGTAGTCGGACACCTCCGGCATCCGGCCGTTCAATCCCTTGAGTTGAAGGTCCAGTTGGGCGCGCAGCCAGCCCTTGGGGGTGATGCTGCCGGGCGGCAGCCGCAGGAACGCCTCGCGTTGCAGCGGCGCTCGGTTGGTGAGGTACCTGGCCTGGCCGTTCCCGCTCTTCGCGGGGTCCGCCGGCGCGCTGGGTGCGAGGCCATGCGGTGTGCTCGCGGAGGCAGCGGGCAGGCCCAGCGAGCCGGCCAGCGCGGTGCCTCCCGCGACGGTGGCGGTGTGGCTCAGGAACGAGCGTCGTTCCACGGGATGTGTCCTTCCTCGCCCCGGTGGCGGGGCAGCGCACGGCCCGTCCGGCCGCCACCGTGGGTCCGGTGCCTGTGTCGCGGTGGCGGTCGGCGGGCGGGTGAACGAGGTCCGGTGGGCAGGGGCCGGGGCCGCCGCGCGGGACCCGGCGGGGAGAGCCGGGCCCGGCGCCGCGGATCCGGCGGACGGGTGAGCTGGGCGGGCGCCGGGCGATCGGGGCCCGGTGGGCCCGGTGGTGCGTGTTCCGGAGCGCGGTCCCGGAGGCGGGACTCCGCGACGCGCGCTCCGGAACACGGTTTCGGGGGCGCCGGCCGGACGGCGCGGGAGAGCCGGGAAAACACCGGCTGGGGGCGCGGGCGTCAGGAGCGCAGACTCAGCAGGGCGAACACACCGCCGACGACGGGCCTGGCCTGGAAACCGCCGCTCTGCCGGTCGTTGATGGTGTCGTACCAGTCGGTGAGGGGCACCCGCGAGGGCGAGGTCGTCACGAAGTCGTAGAGCGAGTCGATCAGGTAGTCGCGTACCGGGTGGTCGTGCAGCCAGGCCGCCGTCCACATCTCCCAGTCGCCCTTGGTGTACGAGTGCCGGATGTCGAGCGGGATGCCGTACTGGTTGGCGCGGCTCAGGTACCAGTCGCCCTCCGCGGTGGCGACGGACCGGGGGATCAGGTTCAGCCCGAGCAACTGGTCCGGGTAGCCGTTGTACTTCAGGCTCCAGGTGGCCGGCTGGTCGTAGGCGAGCTTCAGGTGCCCGGCGTCGCCGTCCGTCGCCTTGTCCACCCACTGCGCGATGTAGCTCTTGGCGGTGGAGGTGTACGTGGCGGCGTCCGTGGGATGCCCGGCGAGGGTGGCGATCCGGCCCATCGCGCCGATGGCGAGGATGCCCTTCAGCGCCAGGTTGACACTGTGGCCGATGAAACCGGTGAAGTCGTCGGTCTGGTTCTGGAAATCGGGGTCGAGCGCGTTGGCCACCAGGTAGTCGGCCCACTGCTTGAGGATCGGGTAGTGGGCCGCCGCGAAGGACTTCGCCGTCGCCGCGGACGTCCGCGCCAGGTAGGCGGCCGTCATGATGACGATGTTGGCCGACTCCTCGATCGGCATGTCCTCCTCGTTGCCGTCGTTGTGCCCGTCCGCGTTCGGGTAGTGGCTGCCGAGGTCGTGCTCGGCGAACTGCTTGGGCCAGCCCCCGTTCTCCGCGTAGTCGAGCATCGGCGCGATGAGCAGCCCCAGGTACTCGGGATCGGTGGCGAGGAAGGCCGGTATGGCCGGGTAGGTGACGTCGAGCGTCGACATGTTGCCGTCGGACGAGATCTCCTTGAGGAACGCCCACGGCTTGCCGTTCCTGCTGACCAGCTCCGTGCCCGCGTAGGCCTGCCGCAGGGCGAGGGCGCATATCGCCGCGTACTTGGGGCCGCCCGCCGCCGTCGCGTCGCGCTGGATGCGCCGGTCGAGGGAGGCGGTACGGCTGCGCGCGCCGGAGAGTCCGGCGTGGAACGCGGACACCATCGCCTGCCACGAGTCCCAGTAGGACTTCCACAGCGGAGGCAGCCGCTCACCCAGGTAACCGACGGCCGGTTCGCGGACATGGCCGACGGAGAGCACCGCGCTCTCGCTCCCGGAGCCCACGGAACCCAGGTCGAAGTGGAAGGCGAACACCGGCCACTTGTCGTTGATCGCCCGGGGCTGCCCCCCGTCCATGGTGTTCGCCAGGGCACTGTTCTTCAGTGCCGCCGGGCGTACGTCGGTGTCCGCGCCGATCTGCCAGGTCAGTCCCGGCCGTTCGGTCGCACTCCACACGAGCGTGCCCCACGTCGCCATGTCGTTCTTCTCGGAGACCAGGACGGGCGCGTCGGGCGAGAACGACAGGGCGGTCACCCCGGCGCCGCCGCTCAGGTGGTCCTTCGCCCAGCCGATCTTCGTGCCCGCGTCGCCGCTCGCCCACTCCCCGGAGATGTCGAAGTACAGGCCGACCCGGTGCCTTCGGCCGTCGGTGCTGCGGACGTCGGCCGTGACGTACGACAGCGGCGCCGACTGCCACCGCAGATCGCCGGGTTCGACGGGCGAGAGGAACGTCAGGGTGAGTTCGACGCCGCCGCCCGTCAGCACGTACACCGAACGGGTCGCCGTCACCGTCAGCGAGGTCTGCACCATGCCGCGGGGCGCGGCGGCCGCGGCGTTCGGCGTGCCGAGGAAGAGGAACGGGTCGCCGTCGACGACCGCGATCCCCACCATGGCCGTCGTACGGCCGGTCCAGAAGCCGGGCCAGCTGCCGGCCAGGTTGTCCGCGGCGCTCCAGGTGCTCAGGTACGGCGAGCGCACCGCGAGCGGTACGGCGGGCGGCCGCACCGGGTCGAAGGCCGGCGGCTGCGGCCGCCCGGCCGCGGCGTCGGACACCTTGGCGGCGGGGTGGTCCGCGGCGAAGGCGGTACCGGGCAGCAGCGTGCCGCCGGCGGCGGCGAGGCCGGCCGCGCCGGTCCAGCGCATCAGGCCGCGCCGGCTCATCCGCCCCTCGCGGCCCTCCTGTCTGTCCCGGCCGCCGGACGCGGGTACGTGCGGTGCGTCGGGCGTGGGCGAGGCGCCCTGCGGCTCGTCGGCGGGGTCGTGGCCAAGAGGCATCTGGTGTTTCCTCCACTGCTGCTGGGGGCCGTGCTGCCGGGTGTCCCGTGTCCCGGCGGCCGGGCCGCTACGGGGGGAGTGCGGTGCGGGGGGAGGTGCGCCGTGCGGGAGGTGGGTGCGGGGGGAGGCACGCCGTCGGGGCAGGTGCGGTGTGAGGGAGGTGCGCCGTGCGGGCGGTGCGGTGCGGCACTGAGCGGTGCGGTGGACGGGCCGCTGGGCGAGAGGGACCGGGCGGTGTCGCGTGGACGGGTTCCGGGCCCGCTCGTCGAGTCGTCGTCCGCTCTGCGGTGGCAGTCCGTACAACGTTGGAAAGCGGGGCAGCCAGCATGACAGCACGCCGCCTCGACCGGTGTCCAGAGGTGCGACACGGCCTCGGGCCGTCGGCGTACGGATCGTGGCCGGCCGGCCCGCGGCGCTGACTCCGGGGCACCCGCCGCGCTCCACCTCAGGGTCGGCGGGGCGTAATAGCAGCTCAGGGAGGGCGTGTTGGGGACTGCTCGGCGCGCTGCGGCCGGCGATCCGGTGCCCGCGCCCCAGCGGAGGCCGACGCGGCGCCGGGCGGCCGCCGTCCGAAACCGTAGGGGTCCTGGCGCCGCGCCGCCGGGCCTGGCCGCCGTTTCCGACCGTAAAGGAATCGGTTCCCGCAAGGGCCTTGACTCCCCGTCGGACGTCGCGCAATCTCCTCCTTACATCGTTGGAAAGATCCGACGGCACCCGCCTCCACGGGAGGTGCCGGCCGGGGTGACGTATGCCGCGCTCGACGCCGCGCGGGGTGCGTTCCAGCCGTCCAGCTCCGTGTACGGCCGCGTCGGCCCGTACGAACGCGGACCTGTCCGCACCGCACCGATCGGTACCCACACGTACCGGACAGCGACGGTTCGGGCAGATCCGCACCCTGTGTACCGGCCTCGGCCGACCCGAACTGATCCGCACCGACCCGTATCGACGAGGATGTGATCCGCGCATGAACGCCTATCTCCGGGCCAGGTCCGCAGCGGCCGTGGTGGTGACCGCCGGCCTGTGCCTGGTGGCCACCGCCTGCACCAACTCGGGCTCCTCGGACTCCGCTTCGTCCCAGAACCCCCAGAGCGGTGCCACCAACTCGGCGGCCGAGCAGAAGATCGCGTCCTCCGCCGCCGCCGGGCCCGCCTGCACCTCCGCCACGTACGCGGGGGGTGTCCCGAAGCTCGACATCACCGACGGGAAGACGGTCGTCGGCTTCTCGCAGTCGGAGTCGACGAGCAACCCCTTCCGGGCGACCGAGACGGCGAGCATCACGGCCGAGGCCAAGAAGCTGCACGTCAAGCTCATCCAGCGGAACGCCAACGCCGACGTCAACGCGCAGAACTCGCAGATCGAGGACATGATCGCGCAGGGCGCCAAGGTCCTCGTCGTGGCGCCGGAGAACTCCGACGGGCTCGGCCCCGCCCTCGCTCAGGCCAAGGCGAAGAAGATCCCCGTCCTGACCATCGACCGCACGGCGGGCGGCACGGCCTGCACCGACTTCATGTCCTTCGTCGGCTCGGACTTCTACGGCCAGGCAGGGATCGCGGCCGACGACCTCGCCACGGCCACCGGCAAGAAGGCGCAGGTCGCCATCCTGTCCGGGACACCGGGCAACAACGTCACCACCGACCGCACCAAGGGGTTCCAGGACCGGATCAGGTCCACGTACCCGGACGTGAAGGTCGTGGCCTCGCAGACCGCCAACTTCGACCAGACGGACGGCCAGAAGGTCATGGAGCAGCTCCTCCAGGCCCACCCCGGCATCAACGCCGTCTACGCGGAGAACGACGAGATGGCGCTCGGCGCCCTCCAGGCGGTCCGTTCGGCCGGCAAGACACCCGGCAAGGACGTCAAGGTCGTGTCGATCGACGGCATCAAGCAGGTCGTGCAGGACGTCTCCGGCGGGCAGGTGGTGGCCGACATCGAGACCAACCCCCGCTTCGGGCCGCTCGCCTTCCAGGCGCTGCAGGACTTCTACGGCACCAAGGGCGTGCAGGCCAAGGTGATCATCCAGGACGGCCATTTCACCGCCAAGAACGCCAAGCAGGCCCTGGACCAGGGCCTCGTGTACTGACGAAGGACCCGCCGCCCGGTGGCACCCGCCACCGGGCGCGTCGCGTCACCACCGCCCACCAGGGCCCCTGAGCGACCGCGGCACCGCAAGGGGACATCACCGGGGGCGGGGTGCCGGCGGCAGTCCGTGCGAGGAGGAGAACGGAGACCATGGACCAAGGCGACAAGCAGGCCCCGCCCGGCACGGCCCCGGTACTCGACGTCGTCGGTGTCGGCAAGAGCTTCGCCGGCGTCCACGCCCTGCGGGGGGTCGACTTCAGTCTGCGGCCCGGCGAGGTGCACGCGCTCATCGGGGAGAACGGCGCGGGCAAGTCCACCCTCATCAAGGTGATGACCGGGGTCTACCGGCCCGACGCGGGCCAGGTGCGTTTCGAGGGGCGGCCCCGGGAGTTCCGCAATCCCCTGGAGGCGCAGGCCGCCGGGATCTCGACGATCTACCAGGAGGTCAATCTCGTACCGCTCATGTCGGTCGCCCGCAATCTCTTCCTCGGCCGGGAACCGCGCCGCCTCGGGCTGATCGACGTGCGCAGGATGAACCGTGACGCGGCCGAGGCGCTGGGCCGCTACGGCGTCGACGTCGACGTGACGCGCCCGCTGCGCACCCTGGGCCTGGGGGCCCAGCAGATGGTCGCGCTCGCCCGTGCGGTGGGGATCGACGCGCGCGTCGTCGTCATGGACGAACCCACCTCCTCCCTCGAACCCAGGGAGGTCGAGACCCTCTTCTCCGTCATCCGTGACCTGCGCGCGCGGGGGATCGCGGTGGTGTACGTCAGCCACCGCCTCGACGAGCTGTACGCCATCTGCGACCGCGTCACCGTGCTGCGCGACGGGGCCCTGGTGCACACCGGCGCGATGGCGGATCTGCAACGGCTGCGGCTCGTCTCGCTGATGCTCGGCCGCGAGATGTCGACCGTGCGCAGCGAGGGCGCCACCGCCTTCGACAGTGACCGGCACGAGCGCGCCGGTTCGCGGCCCGTGCTGCGCGCCACCGGACTCGCCGTCCGCCACCGGGTGCACGACGTCTCCCTCGACGTGCGGCCCGGCGAGGTCGTCGGCCTCGGCGGCCTGCTCGGGGCGGGCCGCAGCGAGACGGTGAAGGCCGTTGTCGGCGCGCTGCCCACGGACGCGGGTTCCGTGGAGGTCGACGGGCAGGTCATGCGGCGGCGCAACCCCGCCGCGGCGATCCGGGCGGGCGTGGTGCTGCTGCCGGAGGACCGCAAGGCGGAGGGGGTGATCCCGAACCTCTCCGTGCGCGAGAACATCACCCTGGCCGCGCTGCCCCGCCTCTCCCGGGCGGGCGTGGTCTCGCGCGGCAGACAGGACGAGGTCGTCCGGTTCTTCATGGACCGGCTGCGCATCAAGGCGTCGGGCCCCGACCAGAAGGTCAGCGATCTCTCCGGCGGCAACCAGCAGAAGGTGCTGCTGGCGCGCTGGCTCTGCCTCGGCCCCAAGGTGCTGCTCCTCGACGAACCGACGCGGGGCATCGACGTCGGAGCGAAGGGCGAGGTGCAGGCGCTCATCGACGAACTGGCGGGCGACGGGCTCGGCGTGCTGCTCATCTCCTCGGACCTGGAGGAACTCATCGAGGGGTCCGACCGGGTCGTCGTCCTGAAGGACGGCCGTGTGGTCGGGCACCTGGAGGGCGAGGAGGTCGACGAGGAACACCTGATGCGCGCGCTCGCCGACGCGCCGTCCCCGGACGCGCCCGTCCCTGGCTCCGGCCCCACCCCTGACGCCGGCCCCGATCCCGTCCCGGACGCTGATCCCGACCCCGTCCCCGACCCCGACCCCGGGCCCACCCCCGTCCCCGATCCCGCCCCGGCCGCATCGGCCGCGGAGCGCGGGGACCCGGGCCGTCCCGCCGCCGGCGGACCCGGCCCCTGCGACCCTGGCACCATCGAGGAGGCAAACCGGTGAGCGCGACCACCGTGGGGCCCGCGGCCCCCGCCCGCGACCGGGACCGGATGTTCGTGCTCCTGCAGGAGTACGGCGTCTACGCGGCGCTCGTCGTGCTCGCCGCCGTCGCGGTGGGCCTCGACCCGCACTTCATGTCCCCCGACAACGTCCGGGTCCAGCTGTTCCAGGTCGCTCCCACGCTCCTGGTGGCCCTCGGCATGGCCCTGGTGATCGGCACCGAGGGCATCGACCTGTCCGTCGGCGCGGTCATCGCGCTCGCCGCGTCCATCGTCCCGCTCTACGTCGGCTACGGGCTGCCCATGGCGCTGCTCGTGGCCCTTCTCCTCGGGGCAGCGTCGGGTGCGGCGGGCGGTGCGATGGTCGCCCTCACCCGGGTGCAGCCCATCGTCGCCACGCTCTCCCTGATGATCGGTGTCCGCGGCCTCGCGGAGATCGTCAACGGCAACTCCGCGAAGTCCGTCAGCCAGAGCGGTGTCCTGGGCCTCGGCACCCGCAGCGTCGCCGGGGTCCCGCTCATGGCGTGGATCGCGCTGGCGGCCGCGGTGCTCACCGCCCTGCTCGTACGCCGCACCACGTTCGGCAGGCGGCTCGTCGCCATCGGCGACAACCGGCAGGCCGCGGGCCTGTCCGGGCTCCCGGTCCGCCGGGTGCTGATCACCGTGTACGTGATCTCCGGCGTCCTCGCCGCGCTGGCCGGGGTCCTGATCGTCGGTCACGGCGCGGAAGCCGACCCCGCGAACCAGGGCCTCAACATGGAACTCGACGCCATCACGGCCGTCGTGGTGGGCGGGACACCGCTGAGCGGCGGCCGGGTCCGGGTGCTCGGCACCGTCGCGGGCGCGCTGTTCATGCAGCTCATCAGCGCGGTCCTGACGCAGCACAACGTGCCTGCCTCGTACACCCAGATCGTCGAGGCCGTCATCATCTGCTTCGCCGTCTACGCCTCCCAGGAGCGTGGTACCCGATGAGCACCACCCTCAGCCCGGCGCTCGCCCCGGTACCCCCCGGCGCGGGTCAGGACTCCCGGGCGCCGCTGCGCGAGCGGCTGGCCGGCCGGATCCAGCAGCACGGGGCCCTCGCCGTCCTGGTGCTGGTGGTGATCGTGGCCTCGGCCACCTCGTCCGGATTTCCCACCTGGGCCAACATCAGCAGCATCCTCGGCGGCAACGCGTTCGTCTGGCTGCTCGCCCTCGGGATGACCTTCGTCATCATGACGGGCGGCATCGACCTGTCGGTCGGCTCCCTGTACGCGCTGGGCGGGGTGCTCGGCGCGGAGGGCGCGCGCAGCGGCACGTGGCTCGCCATCCTGCTGCCGCTCGCGGTCGGCGCCGCCTGGGGCGCCGTGCAGGGACTGCTGGTGGCGCGCGCCAAGATGGCGCCGTTCATCGTCACCCTCGCCGGCCTCCTCGGGGCGCGGGGCCTGCTCCAGGCGCTCACCCACGAGGGGTCGACGACCTACCTGGTGCCCCCGGGCTCCGCCTTCCGCCATCTCGGCGACGGCACCTGGGTACCGGTCCTCATCGTCGCGGCGCTGTTCTGTCTCGGCGCGCTCCTGCTCACGAGAACCCGCTTCGGCGCGAACCTCACGGCCCTGGGCGGCAACGAGAGCGCAGCCGCCCTGATGGGGCTGCCCGTCGTGCGCAGCAAAGTCCTCGTCTACCTGCTGTCCGGCACGCTCGCCGCGACGGCGGGGGCCCTGGGCAGTGCCCGGCTCGGCTCGGGCGTGACCACCATCGGGGTCGGCTACGAACTGACCGCGATCGCCTCCGTGGTGATCGGCGGTACGCTCCTGACCGGGGGGAGCGGCTCGATCGCCGGCACGGTCAGTGGTGTCCTGCTCCTCGCCGTGATCCACAACCTGATCGACCACTACTTCTCCCAGTACGGCTCCGCCTTCACCTATGCCGTCAACGGGGGCTTTCTGGCGCTCGTCGTGCTGTCGCAGACGCTGCTCAGCAGGACGCAGAAACTCCCCTGACCCTCTCCGGCCTTCCCCCGCGGCCGGCCGGACCGGTCGTCGGGGAGCGCCGCCGGAGCGTGCCGGGAGCGGTACGGAGCAGCACAACGCCCGGGTCCGACGGCCCGGCACAGGACAAGGAGCGCCGTGGGCGTCAGCCTCAAGGATGTCGCGCAGCGAGCGGGCGTGTCGGTCAAGACCGTCTCGAACGTGGTCAACGACTTCCCCCACGTCACACCGGGCACGAGGGCACGGGTGCAGCAGGCCATCGACGACCTGGGCTACCGGCCCAACCTGAGCGCGCGGCACCTGCGCAAGGGGCGTACGGGCATCATCGCCCTCGCCGTCCCCGAACTCGGCAACCCGTACTTCGCCGAGGTCGCGGGCGCGGTCATCGACGCGGCGGTGCGCCACGAGCACACCGTGCTGCTGGACCACACCGCCGGCCGCCGGGAGCAGGAGGTGCTGGTGTCCCAGGGGTTCAGGTCCCACGTCATCGACGGCCTGATCCTCAGCCCGATCGAGCTGGAGAACGAGGACCTGGCCGGCCGCCCCGACGGCCCCCCGATGGTCCTGCTGGGGGAGCGCGAGTACGACGCGCCCTACGACCACATCGCGATCGACAACGTCGCCGCCGCGCGCACCGCCGTACGGCACCTCCTCGACCTGGGCCGCCGGCGGGTCGCCTTCCTCGGGGCCCGGCACGAGAGCGCCCGGCAGCCCGCCCACCTGCGGCTGCGCGGCTGGCGGGCGGAGATGGCCTCGTACGGGATCGACCCGCCGGAGTCGCTGGTCGTCGCCACCGACGGGTACGGGCGGCACGACGGGGCGGCCGCGATGGCCGCCGTGCTCGACCGCGGCGAACGGCCCGACGCGGTCTTCGCCTACAACGACATGGTGGCCGTCGGCGCCATGCGCACGCTGTACGAACGCGGCCTGCGCGTACCCGAGGACGTCGCGGTGGTGGGGTTCGACGACATCGAGGAGGGCCGCTACGGTGCCGTCTCCCTCACGACGATCGCCCCCGACAAGGCGGCCATCGCCGAACTCGCCGTGGAGTGCCTGGTCGCCAGGATCGCGGCGCCGCCCGGCGAACCGCCCGCGCCGCGGCGGGTCCACCCCCCGTACCGGCTCATGGTGCGGGAGTCGACGCGGCTGCGGCGGGGCTGACCCCCACCGCCGGAATCCCGCCGCGTACCGTGGCCCCGGCCCGCCGTCCGTGTCCTTTCGCCCACCGCCGCCCGGTACGCGCCCGGATCCGGGCCGCGCTCCGCACGCTCGTCCCTTCCGCCCCCGCCCCCTGTGAGGATGACCCATGCCCCCAGAGTTGTGGACGCTTCGGTCGCCCACGGGTGTCCGCGCCGAGATCCTCGGCTACGGAGCCGTCCTGCGCTCCCTGCGGGTGCCGGACACCGGCGGTGAGAGCGCCGACGTGGTGCTCGGGCTGCCCACCGCCGCCGCGTACGCACAGCCGCACCCGTACTTCGGAGCGACGGTCGGGCGGTACGCGAACCGCATCGCACACGGCCGCTTCACCCTGGACGGCACGGCACACCGTGTCCCCGTCAACGACCGGGGCCACGCGCTGCACGGCGGACCGGAGGGGTTCCACCGCCGGGTGTGGCGGGCCCGTCCGCGCGCCGCCGCCGGGACGGACGCGCTGGAACTGACGCTCCACAGCCCGGACGGGGACATGGGCTTTCCCGGCGCCCTCGACGTCACGCTGGTCTACTCGCTGGACGAACACGGGACCCTGGCCCTCGACTACACCGCCCGGTGCGACCGGCCCACCGTGCTGAACCTGACCCACCACAGCTACTTCAACCTCCTCGGCGCGGGCGAGGGGGACGTCCTCGGGCACACCCTCGCCCTGGACGCCGCCGCGTACCTGCCGGTGACACCCGAGGGGATCCCGTACGGGCCGACGGCCGCGACCGCGGGGACGCCCTTCGACTTCGGGCGACCGCGCCCCATCGGCACGGACATCGACGACCCCCACCCCCAGGTGGCGGCGGCGGGCGGATACGACCACTGCTACGTCCTGTCTCCGGCCCGCCCCGACGGTGCGCCGCGCAGAGCCGCGCGCCTCACGGCCCCGGGCGGCGGCCGGCGCATGGAGGTGTGGACGACCGAACCGGGGATGCAGCTCTACACCGGCAACACCCTGGACGGATCGCTGCCCGGGGGATCCGCCAAACCGTACGGGCGGCACGGCGGCATCTGCCTGGAGACCCAGTCCTTCCCGGACTCCCCGAACCGGCCCGCGTACCCCTCCACCGTCCTGCAGCCGGGCAGCGTGTTCCACAGCCGCACCGAGTACCGCTTCCCCCATCTCGCCGGCGGGCCCGACGCGGCTCGCTGATCCCGGGGGCGGCCCCCGTCCAACGGCCTCGCGGCCGGCGCCGGGCGGCGCCGCGGGCTCCGGCACCCGCCCGTGCGGGGCAGGCCCGCGGTCGCGGGACGCACCACGGGGGCGTCAGGCGAGCGACGCGACCCGTCGCATCGCCGCGCCCGCGGAGCTCTCCCGCAGGGCCACTTCGCGCAGGATCTCCCGTACACACCGCACGAACCTGGTGACGTTGGCGGCGGCGAGCTCCGTATCGGG
The DNA here is from genome assembly GCF_036250695.1 of Streptomyces sp. NBC_01497. Taxonomy (NCBI): domain Bacteria; kingdom Bacillati; phylum Actinomycetota; class Actinomycetes; order Kitasatosporales; family Streptomycetaceae; genus Streptomyces; species Streptomyces sp. NBC_01497. The sequence goes on from NZ_CP109427.1 coordinate 6,987,347, forward strand.
GTAGCGGCCGAAGAGGTAGAGGCCCTCCAGCGTGCACACGACCCACAGGCACGCCTTGCCGCTGTCGGAGAGACGCAGGAGGGCCCGCGCGTTCCAGTCCGCCCAGTCCCGGGCCCCGGGGGAATCCCGCACGTCCATGTACGACAGCAGCGAGAAGGGGTCGGGAGTCGTCTTCTTGAAGTCCATCCCGAGCAGTTCGCACACCCGGAAGAACGGCACCCGCGCCACCTGCCTGGCCTCGCGGGCCGAACGCTGCGCGAGGCGCACGGCGGAGCGGAAGTCGGCCGCGGGCGGAAGGTCGATCTCCACCGGGCCGCCCTCCACGTACCAGCCGACCGAGGACGACCACTCGGAGCGCGAGCGGGTGTGGAACGGCATGACCGTACGGTAGGGGTCGGGCGCGCCCAGCCGCCGTGCGGCCAGGGCGTTCGCCGCGAGCACGCCCGCGGGCAGGGCGGCGCGCTCGGCCCGGCAGGCAGCCGCGAAGGCGTCCGTCTCGTCGGGGTCGAGCAACCACTCGAACACGGACCTCTGGGGCAGCAGTTCCTCCCCGGAGGTGCCCAGGGGCAGGGGGAAGCCCGGCGGCCTGCCGCCGCTGTCCGCGATGAAGCGCTCCCAACGCAGCACCGCCGGGTGGTCGCGGCCGACGAGGGCCGCCTCCCGGCGCTGCTCGTGGCTGTAGTTGACGTGGCTTCCGGTGTCGGGCAGCGAGGGGGCGCGCCGCTCCAGGGCCGCGCGGTAGAACTCGTGGATCTCGTGGACCATCGCGAACAGCGTGTAGCCGTCCGTCTGCGTGTGGTCGAAGGCCAGCACGACCGTGACGGAGTCGGCCCGTTGCACCGTCTCCACCACGTAACTCGGCCACTGGAGCGTGTCGGTCGCCGCGTCGAGCCGGTCGCGCAGGAACCGGTTGAGGACGCCGGCGTCGCGGAAGTCGCCCAGCACGGCGCTGTCCACGCCGACGACTTCCTGCGGCAGCGTGAAGCGGTGCAACTCCTCGCCCACGCTGCGAAATCCGCTGCGCAGGGTCTCATGCCGGCCGATCCAGGCCACCAGCGCACTGCCGAACGCGTCCAGTCGGAGTTCGCCCGGCATCTCGAAGGCGACACCGCCCCAGTCGGGGGTGCGCACCCCCCGCTCCTGGAGGCGCGCCATGGTGCGGACGTGCGACTCCTGGTTGTACGAGGGCGCTACGGCGTCCCGCACCGCCGCTCGCGCGGCTGAGAGGGCAGGCGGGTGGAGCGTCCACTCCCGCACCTGCCCGGGACGTACGAGGTACTGGTTGAGTTCGGTCATTTTCACGCACGGCACAACGACGCCCCGCGGGGACGGGCACGTGACCCCCGGCGGGGCAAGAGTGTTCGGCGGCACCCTCCGACGGTTCGCGGATGCCCGCGCGCCCCTGCGGCGCCGGGCGGGCGGTGAACGTCCGTGTCTCCGTTGCGCTTTCGCGCCGAGCGCCGGTGCACGCCCCCGGGCGCGCCGCGTGGCGCAGTGCCCGGGTCCGGCCACGGCCGCGCGCCGCGGCGCACCCGTCGCCCCGCGCGTCGCGCCGGACGGGGTGACCTCGTCGCCGTAACGAGTCACGGAGGTCGCGGCAGCGGGGGCGGAGGCGGGGCCCGCCCGGAGTGCGGGCCCCCTCGACTCCCTGAGGCCGTACGTCCTACCGTGACGGAGCGCGCTCGGCCAGTTCCTTCAGCAGCGCGTTCGCGGCGGCCTCGCCCGAGGCGGGGTTCTGCCCGGTGACGAGGTTGCCGTCGACGACCACGTACGGAGCCCACGCGGGTCCGGCCTCGAACTGCGCCCCCGCGCCCCGGAGCCGCTCCTCCAGCAGCCAGGGCGCGTTCGCCGCGAGGCCGACCTGCTGCTCCTCGTCGTCGGTGAAGGCGGTGAGCCTGCGTCCCTTGAACAGCCAGCTGCCATCGGGGTTGCCGGCGGCCATGAAGCTCGCGGGTCCGTGGCAGAGGGAGGCGACGACCTTGCTCGGGTCGTGCAGCATGGCCGCGAGGACGCGGCCCACGTCGGGGTTGACGGCGAGGTCCTGCATGGGCCCGTGGCCGCCGGGAACGAGGACGGCGTCGTAGTCGTCCGGGTCGATGTCCTCCAGTCGCGCGGGGGAGGCGAGCACGTCCTTCGTCTCCTCCAGGTAGGCGCGCAGCCCGGCCACCTTCTCGGCGTCGCCCCCGTTGGCGGACAGGGACAGCCCGAGCTCGTCGGCGACGGCCGGCAGGCCGCCCGGCGTCGCGAGCGTGAGCTCGGCTCCCGCCCGGCTGAGGATGCCGTGGGGAACCGCGAACTCCTCCGCTCAGAATCCGGTGGGCCGTTGCGTCCCGTCCTTCTGGCTCCAGTACTTCGCCGAGGTCAGCACGATGAGTACCGATGGCATGGCATGACGTCCTCCTGTTGTTCACGAGGCCCCGGAAGGGGCCGGATGCGCACGGCTCACGCGTGCGGGCGTGGTGCGGCGGCACCGGTGGCGCTGATGCGGCCCGGTTCCTGGTTGCCGCGTGGACTCCCCTGCCTTCACCAGCATGCCTTCCACAGAAACGAGCTTCCATGGAAGTCGTGAGGTCAGGGGAATGCCCGTCTTGGAAAAGCACCGGGCCCCGCGGAAAACTTCCCCCGCGGCCCGCCAGGGCGGATGCCCCGTGGCGCGGCGAGCGGCTGCCCCGACGCGCCCGGTGGCCGTCGGGGCAGCCGCACAGGCCCCGCAGCGGCGCCGGACGTCAGGACCCACCGGCGGTGGACTCCTCGACGAGCTCCTGCAGCCGGGTGAGCAGGTCGAGGCAGATGTGGATCTGCTCCTCGCCGAGCTGGTCGAGTCCGCTGTAGCGCGATGAGCAGATCTCGCGCATCGCGGCGTCGGCGATCTCCTTCCCCGCCGGTTCGAGGCGTACGAGCAGACCCCGCAGGACGTCCGGGTCCGCGACCCTGGTCACCAGGCCGATCTCGACGAGCCGGTCGATCTGCTTGCTCACCGCGCCCGAGGTGATGAGCAGTTGGCGGAACAGCTCCGTCGGGCTCGCCGCGTACCTGGGAGCCGACCGGCCGAGGACCAGCAGGATGCGCATCTCGCCGGGCCCGAGCCCGTACGTCCGGGTGAGCGTGGTGAAGGCCCGTTCGAAATGCTGCGCCAGACGCCGTACGGCGGAACCGATCAGGAACGGGGAGACGTCCAGCCCGTCGAGCTCGGCGGCCCACGCCGCGGCGACGCGTCGCGGATCGGGCCGGGGGGCGGGCGCGGCCCCGGTCGGGTCAGCCGTCGAGGACACGACATCCGCCTTTCGACTCCGGGTGGGCAGGCCGCCATCGTATCGCCGCCTGTCAGGGGCTCGCGGCGGTCCGCGGGCCGGGCGGCGCAGCAGGTGCGTCCGCCGCTCCCGTCGTGCCCGCGGTGGCGGACCGGCCGCCACGGGCGCCGGGACGTCCGGCGCCACTTCGGTCCGTCGCAGGTCTTTACGCGAGTGCTACGCATGGATTACAACAGGCAATCATCCGATGTTATTTGATGCCCGCGCCGATCGCTGTCGCGTGGGCCCGGTGAAGAGCGCGCATCGCAGAACATTCGTCGGACCACTGTGGGTGTCACGGTGGGCGGCCCCTCGACGCCCTGGAGGGCATCGTGCAGACAAGACCTCCGCACCGGCGGCGGCCAGGACTCGGCAGAGTCCTCCCGCTCTGGCCGGCCCTGCTCGCCGTTCTCGCCGGCCTGGTCCTCGCGGCCCCCGGCACGGCGTCCGCCGCGAGTGCGACGACCGCGTGGCGAGGCGGCGCCTTCCACCTCGACCCCGAGGCCGTCGTCAGCCGCTCGGACATCGTGCTCGGGGCGCCCGGCCTGACCGGCAGCGCCTCCATGCCGCTCGGCAACGGTTCCCTCGGAGTCGCCGCCTGGGCGGAGAACGGCTTCACGGCCCAGCTCAACCGGTCCGACACCATGCCCGACCGCAAGTCGCCGGGCCAACTGGCCATCCCGGGCCTGTCGGTGATCACCCACGCGCCCGACTTCAGCGGCCGCCTCGACCTGACCGACGGCGTACTGCGCGAGTCGGGCGGCGGGATGTCCCTGAAGGCATGGGTCGCCACCGACAAGGACGAACTCGTCGTCGACGTCTCCGGAGCCGACCCGCGCATCCCGCAGACGGCCACGGTCAGCCTGTGGAACGGGCGCAGCCCCGCAGCCGCCGTCCAGGGCACCACCGCCACCCTCGCGGAGACCTGGAAGGACAGCGACCCGGCCATCGGCAGCGGCAGGACCTTCGGCTCCCTCGCCGCGCTCACCGCCGGCGGCCGGGACGTCCGGGTCGGCGTCGCGAGCCCCACACAGGTGAAGGCCTCCTTCACGCCGCACGCCGACGGCACCTTCCGTGTCGTCGTGGCCTCGCCGGCCTGGACCGGCGGCGACGCCGCCAAGAAGGCCCGGAAGGTCATCGGGAACGACGCGTCCACCGCGGCCACGAAACTGATGTCCCGCCAGAACGCCTGGTGGAAGGGGTTCTGGAAGACCTCGGGGCTCGTCACCATGGACTCCGCCGACGGCAGCGCCGCGTACATCGAGAACCTGCGCACGCTGTACCTCTACGAGGAGGCGGCGTCGATGAAGAAGGGCATCTACCCCGGCAGCCAGGCCGGCGAGGCGGACATGTTCGCCTGGGACAAGGACACCCAGACGTGGACGCCCTCCGCGTACTGGCTCTGGAACCTGCGCACCCAGATCGCCGCGAACATGAGCTCGGGCAACTACGACCTGAACACCCCGATCTTCGACATGTACGCCGAGGACGTGCCCGGGATCGAGGCGTGGACCAAGCTCGCCATGGGCGGCAGGCCCGGTTCCTGCGTGCCCGAGACGATGCGCTTCAACGGCAACGGGCTCGACGTGGCGACCGGCAACTGCAGTGAGGCCAGTTCGCCCAACTGGAACGCGCTGGACATCTCCAGCGGGCCCGAGGTCGCCCTCTACATGTGGGAGCAGTACGAGGCCACCGGTGATCGCGCCATGCTCCGCACGTACTGGCCGTTCATCAAGTCGACCGTCCGCTTCCAGCTCGCCTACCAGAAGGTCGGCGCGGACGGCCTGCTGCACGCCAACGCCAACGCGCACGAGACGCAGTGGGCCGTACAGGACCCGACCACCGACATCGCGGTGGACAAAGCCGTCTTCCCGGTGGTCGTGGCGGCGGCGAAGGCCCTCGGCACCGACCTCACCGGTGACGCCGGCCTCGTACGGCAGGTCAAGAAGGCCGAGACGCAGATCCCCCCGTACCCGCGTACCGACGACGCCACCCGCACGCAACTGCTCAACCCGCACTACACGCAGGCCGAGACGGACGCGGCCGACGCCACGGGCACCGACATGGTCGGGATCTCGTACGAGCCGGCCGCCCAGCGCCAGAACGGCGAGAACATCGAGCTCGAACCGCTGTGGCCCTGGAACACCGTAAGCGACCAGGACACGGGCCTCTTCGCCCTCGAACAGCGCTCCTACGACCACCGGCCCAACAAGGGCGGCAACGACTGGTCCATGGACGCGATCGACGCCGCCCGCCTCCAGCGCCCCGACGAGGTCCGCGCGGACCTCGTCTCGATCACCGAGGGCCACCAGGTCTACCCCAACGGCTTCGCCGACCTCGGAAACACCGTCGGCTACCAGCCCTACATCGAGCAGGAGGCCGGCGTCGCCACCGCCGTGGACGAGGCGCTGGCACAGGACTACGACGGCATCATCCGCTTCGCGCCCGCCTGGCCGAGCGACTGGAACGGCGCCGGCAGCGTCCACATCCAGCACAAGGACACGGTGGACGTGCAGGTCCACGACGGGCAGCTCACCACGGCGGCGATCGAGGCCGGCACCACCGGCACCCTCAAGGTCAAGAACCCCTGGCCCGGCCACCAGGTCACGGTCGTGGACGGCGACAGCGGCCGCACCGTCGTGCGCCCCACCGGCTCGGCCCTGCTGAGCGTCCCGGTGCGGGCGGGCTCGTCCTACCTGGTGGAGCAGGCGGCAGCGCCGACGACGAAGGCGCCGTACGCGGCCGTCGGCGGCACCGCCCCCGACACGGCCCGCCACCTCGGCCCGGTGCAGATCGGGCTGGACCCCGACACCTCCCGGGGCACCTCGACGGTCGGTACCGTCCTCGGGGCGTCCGACGCCTCCTTCGGCCTGACGCGGATCGACGACCCGTCCGATCCCGCGCCGGCGGGCACCGTGGCGGGCCGGACCGCCCGCACGGCGGGCACCGGCACCGGTCCGGCATCCATGGCCTTCGACGTCGACAACGCCGTGGCCGCCACCGGTTCGTACAGCGGCACGGTCTCCGTCTCCTACTACGACGCGGGCACGGGCAGCCTCACGCTCCGCTACGACGCGGGCCCGGGCAAGACGGACCGCGTGGCCGGGACCATCCATCTGGGCGGCACCGACACCTGGCGCAGCGCCGACCTGCCCCTTACCGGCGCGTACTTCGGCGGCCTGGGCGAGGGCGGCGCCGACCTGTCACTGCAGGGCACGGCGCCCTTCAGCGTGCACAGCGCCGCCCTCGCCGTCACCGGTGCCCGGGTGCCCGACCGGCAGGAGTTCCCACCGGCCCCGGCGATCACGTCGCCGAAGTCCGGTGCCACCGTCCCGCTCTCCTCGCCGGTCTCGGGGACCGCGATCCCGGACGGCGCCGTGGCGGTCCTGAACGGGACGTCCCCCCTGTGCACGGCGACCGCCGACGCCTCGGGCGCCTGGAGCTGTGCCCCGGACGGCGGGTTCACAGCGGGGCGGCAGAGCCTCACCGTCACCGTCACCGACCCGACAGGTGTCACCGGCCCCGCCTCGGTGGCCACCGGCTTCACCGCCTCCGACCGGCCCCCGGGCACCGACGTCGTCGGCGCCGTACTGGGCACCGAGAACCACGCGTACGGCATGAGCCAGGACGAGAAGGCGTCCAGCGGCTTCGACGGGCCGACCACGGCGGCCACCGTGGACGGGGTGTCCGCGCGCAGCAGCACCCAGAGCAACATCTACTTCGACATCGACGACTCCGTGGCGCACGCCGGGTTCTACACGGCGGCGTTCACCATCTCCTACTACGACCAGGGCACCGGCTCCTTCGCCGTCCACTACGACGACGGGAGCAAGGACCCCTACAAGGCGACCGGCTCCGTACAGCTGACCGGCACGGACACCTGGAAGACAGCGACCGTGAACGCCCCCGACGCCTACTTCGGCGGCGGTCAGCACTCCGGCGCCGACTTCCGTATCCGCAACGGCGGCGGTCAGGTGACGGTCCACAGCGTGGCGGTGCGGCTCAGCGGCGCGGGCGTGCCCGACGCGGCCGACTTCCCGCCGCCCGTGCGGATCACCTCCCCGGCCGAAGGGGCGACCGTCACGGGCGCCCTCGAAGTGCGGGGCGCGGCCGAACCCGGCGCCCGGGTGACCGTACAGGCGGACGGCACCGACCTGTGCGCCTCCCCGGTCTCGGACGACGGGACCTGGACGTGCACCGCGTCTTCGGCGCCCGCCGGCGGATCGCACACGCTGACCGCGAGCGCTCAGGACGCCACCGCCACCCCGGCCCGGTCAGAACCGGTGACCGTGACCATCGGCTGACGCCCCCCGGGTCACCGTCGTGGCCGGCGCCACCGGCCCGCGGTCCCGGCCGGCGGTACGGGCTGACGCCTTCGGCCACCCCCGGTCGACGGCGCCCGTCGCCCCCCTCCAGGGGGTCGGCGGGCGCCGTCGCGTACGGGTCCCGCCGTACGGTGCTCACGGACTTCGCACCCAGGTACGGCAGCCAGGCCGGGCGCCGTACCGCGTTCCGCGCTGGTTCCGCGGTGGATCCGGGCGGGATCCGGGCGGGATCCGAGCGGGATCCGGGCGGCCCGTGTCAGCGGCTCCGGAGGCCGTTGAGCCGGGCGGCCCGGCGCGTCAGGTGCTCACGCTCGGCGAGGTTCGGTGCCTTCATGGCGGCCTCGGCGTACAGCCGTGCCGCCGTCGTCAGGTCACCCTCGCGCTCGTGGAGGTACGCCGCCACCGCGGTGTGACGGGGCAGGGAGTCGTCCAGCGCGGCGAGCGCCACCAGCCCGGCGCGCGGCCCGTCGGCCTCGCCGACGGCGACCGCGCGGTTGAGCCGGACGACCGGACTGTCCGTCAGGCGCGCGAGCTCGTCGTACCACTCGACGATCTGCACCCAGTCCGTCTCCTGCGCCGTGGGCGCGTCGGCGTGGAGCGCCGCGACGGCGGCCTGGGCCTGGAACTCGCCGAGCCGGTCGCGGACGAGTGCCGCCTGCAGGATCTCGACGCCTTCGGCGATCAAGGCGGTGTCCCACAGGGCGCGGTCCTGTTCGGCCAGCGGCACCAGCGCACCGTCGGGCGTTCTCCGCCCGGCGCGCCGGGCATGGTGGAGCAGCATGAGGGCGAGCAGCCCCGCCACCTCGGGGTGGTCGATCGCCACCGCGAGCTGCCGGGTGAGCCGGATGGCCTCAGCGGCGAGGTCGACGTCGCCGGAGTAGCCCTCGTTGAAGACCAGGTAGAGGACGCGCAGCACCGTCGCCACGTCACCTGGCTTCTCGAAGCGCACACCGGAGACGGTGCGCTTGGCGCGGCTGATCCGCTGCGCCATGGTCGCCTCGGGGACCAGATAGGCCTGGGCGATCTGCCGGGTGGTCAGGCCGCCGACGGCGCGCAGGGTGAGCGCGACGGCGGACGCCGCCGTCAGCGACGGATGGGCGCACAGGAAGTAGAGCTGCAGGGTGTCGTCAACCGCGGACGCGGGCCCGGGCGACGGCTCCTCTCCGACGAGGTCCTCACGCCGACGGCGGGCCGTCTCCGACCGGGTCGCGTCGAGGAACCGGCGCCAGGCCACCGTGACGAGCCAGCCCTTCGGGTCCCGCAGGGGATCTCCCCCGCCCGAGGGGGTCGGGGAGGGGGCGGCCCGCCACACCCGGACCGCCTCCACCAGTGCCTCCTGCACGGCGTCCTCGGCCGCCGCGAAGTCGGCTCCGCGGCGGACGAGGATCCCGAGCACGCTCGGCACGAGGCTCCGCAGCAGGACCTCGTCCACCGCGGATCTCACTCCGTGATGGTGGGCGGCGCGGACAGGAACGGACGCAGTTCGAGCCACTCGTGGATCGGCTCCCCGCCCGCCCCGGGGGCGGCGGACAGCTCCCCGGCCAGTTCGACGGCGCGCTCGTAGGTGTCGACGTCGATCACCATCCAGCCGGCGATGAGGTCCTTGGTCTCGGCGAACGGTCCGTCGGTGACCGGCGGCCGCCCCTCGCCGTCGTAGCGGACGAACGTCCCCTCGGGAGCGAGCGCCTGACCGTCGACGAACTCGCCGGTCGCTTCCAGCCGGGCCGCGAAGTCGTTCATGTACGTCATGTGCGCGGTGACCTCATCGGGCTTCCACTGGTCCATCGGCACGTCGTTGACCGCGGCCGGGGCCCCGCGGTAGTGCTTGAGCAGCAAGTACTTGGCCATGACGTTCTCCTCGGTGCTGGTGCGACCCATTGTGGTCACCTTCGCAGCGGGGACGGAGCCGGTCACGGATTCTCGACATTGGCGGCCGATATTCTTTTACCCGGAAGCGGTCCGGGGCCCGGGCTGCCCCGGTCGCCCGGGCGCTGCCCGCCGCGTGTGGACCGCACGGGCCGAGCGGACGAATGCGGAGACGGCCGGACGGGACGCCCCCTGAGGCCATGCCAGGGCAAGGCGCGTGGGCGGCAGGTCCGAGACCGGTAGCGCGCTCACCTCGGGCGGGGTCCGTTCCGCCGCCCCTGAACCCACGAGGGTGATCAGACGCCCGACGATCACCCGGTCGACGATTCCATCGAGCCCGAGAGGCGGGCACTGAGGCGCGAAGAGATTCTTGATCACGAGGCCGCTGGGGCGGGGTGCCCCGTCTCCCCGGTGGGTGATCCCGCGTTCCAGTGCTGCGAGGAGCTGCTTCATGGTGCGACCGCCTTGATCGCGTCAGCGATCTCGGGCACCAGCTTCTCGTAGGCCCCGCGCGTCAGATGGATGCCATCGTCGTCGTACGCCGCCGGCGCGAGTGTTCCGGTTATCACCCCTACATCCAGTGCGATGCCGCCGGATGCCTTGACCAACTCGGCCAGAATCCCGCTGAAGCCCCGGATCCGAGGGTTGACCTCGTCGGCTGTGCAGGGGGCGAAAGCGCGGAGCAGGTCACGCGGTAGAAGGGCGATCCACCGTCCTCCGCTTTCCAGTTCCCGGGACAGGTTCTCGCGGAAGGCTGCCGGGGAACTGCCGTAGGGCGGGTGGCTGTCGCTGCTTCCGATCGACACCACGACCGCCTCGTAGTCCCGCGCTGTCCGGTCGCCGATCTGGTGGCGAAGGGATCCGGACCATGCGCCTCCTGCGGCTCGGCACTCGACGTCGGCGCCGAACGCTTGCGGCACCAGGTCGGGGAGTTCGTAGTACAGGCGAGCGAGATTGCTGTCACCTACAAGAAGGACCGTCATCTTTGAACATCCTTGGGCCGGTCGGTCTCACTGGACGACTGCAGCTTGCCTGTCATACATGACGGGTTCCGTCATGTTTCCTGAGATTCTTGATCCCGTGACGTCGGATCGATTCTTCTCACTGCTGCTGGCGCTGCAGTCTCGGCAGACCATGACGACCGCCGATCTGGCGGCGGAAGTCGGTGTGTCGGTCCGTACCGTCCTGCGAGATCTGCAGTGGCTGCAAGAAGCGGGCTTCCCGCTGCTGATCCGACGAGGCCGTTGGGGCGGGGTGACCCTTCTCTCCGGTGGGTTGCTCGACAGGTCACGGCTCACCCCCAGCGAACGGGACCATCTCGCGCTCTACGGACTCGACGACATGCAGCGCGAGCAGCTGGGAGCTGCGGCCGACACCCAGCGCGCGCACAAGAAGATGCGATCGACCCTGCGCCTGTCGGACACCGATGTGCTGCCCTTGAGTGCGGTCGTGACCACCGACAACAGACCGTGGTTCTCCGGGGACACCGAGGGACTGCCTCCGGCAGCGCTGGTGGGTGACCTGCGGCGCGGTGTGCGGTTGCGTATCTGCTATCGCCGATCCGAGGACATCGAGGCCACCTGGCGGGTCGTCGACCCGTATGGGCTGCTGGCCAAAGCCGGGAGGTGGTATCTCGTGGCCGACTCCGCGGGCCGTCCTCGACTGCACGCGCTGGAACGGATCGTCGACTGGGAGCCGATTCGGGCAGCTCGTCGAATGCGTCCGGATGTGACCCTGAAAAGCGTCGCAAGCGAACTGACGGCACACTGGGACAACGCGGAAGCCTTCCATATCCACGCCGAACTTGACTCGAACCAACTCAGTCGAGCGAGGCGTATCCTCGGCCGCCGCTTGACCATTCGGGACACCGCAGGAACGCAACGAGTACGCATCACGGTCACCGCTCGGGACGTGGAGGACGTTCGCCTGCTACTGCAGTTCGGCAACAGCGTCACCGTCACCGGCCCCGCAGAAGCCCGCGAGCGCATCCGGGAAATCGCTGCACAGATCCTCCAGAAGTACTCCTAGAGGCAGTCCCCGCCCCATGTGACCGCCGGGGCCACGTCCGGCAGGATCTTGCCCGGATCGTGCACCGCCCGAGCTTTTCGCCGCGCCGTCAGCGCCGCTGATATCGCCGTGTCCAAGTCGGCCTTGCGGACGGTCTCGACCAGCGGCACGCCCCCGGCCTGCGAGACCACCGCCCGGCCACCGCCCTCGATGCGGACACGCGGGTACGACCCGATACGCTTCTTCACCTGGAGAGTGCTTCCTTGCGTGCAGCCAACAGGACCCTGGACAACTCCAGTCGTTGCGGGGCAGGGACACTCTCCGCGTATTTGATCAAGCCTCGAACACCCCGCCTCGTGAAAGCGCGAGGCTAGTGCGTCCAGGGGCGTCCGGCGCAGACCTGCAGATGGATGTTCGCCGGGGGCGGCCCTTCATCGCGCTGATTCACGATGGTTTGAGCCGACGATGGCCGCCGTGGGTTTCTGAGGTGACTGCACCCTGCTCGGCAGTTCGAGCCCCGTCGTGTCGCTCGCGCCTTACCATGCGGTGCACTGCCTCGCAACGGCACCTTCGTTCGCGCAGCAGCGGGGCACTTCCAGAAGTCCTGCCTCCGCGCGCCGAGTCCTGCTGTTCCGTCCCCTCTCAAAACGTCGGTATTGCTGGGCCGTTCGATGATTGACAGCGGCCAATCTGCTGAATTTGTTTCCCGTATATCATTTCCGGCGCGCAGGGCGGAGCGGGCCAAAGTAATCTGGGGCTGTCGATCGGAATGGTGGCGCGGCCTTGTCGGATGGTCATCCGAGGCCACGTTTCCTTGAACCCCCGCATCCTGGTGAACTGACCAGGCAAGGTGGGGGTTTTGGATGCATCCATGGAGGCGAGAACGGGGAACCGTCCAGTATTTTGTCGCTTCTTTGACCATGGGCCCGTCGGTGTCGGAAATTCCGGACCCCTCTCCATCCTGATGAGGGCTCCGCACCTGTTCCGCGCGGCCACCGGACTCCTGAATCCCGGCAAAAAATCCTGCGCCATGCCCGATCGGGCGAAGCCATGGACCGTGGGCCGTAGCCCCCCAATACGGCCGTTCCAATCCGGCGACGGCGGCACTCAAGCTGACGTCGAGAGTCGTTTCCCGCCGCGTTCACGTCGGGTAGGGCACATCATGTGAACGCTTCTTCGCCGGCTCCGCAAACGAACCCCACGAAGGAGAGACACACGTGAAGAACAAGCGACAGCTGACTCTGGTCTCGCTGGCGACGACCGCGGCATTCACCCTTGCGGTGAGCTGTGCCTCCGCCAGCAGCGATCACGCCCCCGCCGGTGGGCCCTCGCACGGTCGTACACCCACGATCGTGCTGCTGCACGGGGCTTGGGCGGACGCCTCCAGCTGGGCCGCGGTCACCGAGCGTCTTCAGAAGCGCGGGTTCACCGTCCTGGCTCCCCCCAACACGCTGCGCGGTGTGGCCACGGACACGGCGAATCTGAAGGCGTTCCTCCAGACCCTCAAAGGGCCTGTGGTGCTGGCGGGGCACTCCTACGGCGGATTCGTCATCACCAACGCCGCCACGGGCAACAAGAACATCAAGGCACTCGTCTACGTCGACGCCTATATTCCCGACAAGGGCGAAACGGTGGGGCAGCTGACTTCGGCCAAGCCCGGATCGGCGCTGGCCGTGCCGGATCCCAGCACCGTCTTCAACTCCGTCCCCATCCCCAACGGCGGTGGTGACGTGGACCTGTACGTGAAGCCGAAGCTGTTTCCCGGGTTCTTCGCCGCGGGTGTCCCTCTCAACAAGTCCGCGGTACTGGCAGCGGGACAGAGGCCCTTCGCCGCCAGCATTCTGAACCAGCCGTCCGGGAAGCCCGCCTGGAAGAGCATTCCGTCCTGGGCCCTGATCGGCACCGCGGACAGGGTCCTTCCCCCGGCCGAGCAGAAAGTCATGACGGCGCGGGCCGGCTCCCACACGGTCAGTGTGAAGGCGCCGCACCTGTCGATGGTGTCGAACCCGCAGGCCGTCACTGACGTCGTGATCAGAGCGGTCCAGAACAGCGGCTGAAAAGCGCGGACGAACACAGCGCGGTGGGCGCGCTGTTGCGAACCCGAGCTCTCGTAGGATGCCGGTCCCGACGCCCCGAAGGGCGAGCGTCGGGACCGGCATCCTGCTGTGTGCTCGTCATACGGTGTTGTGGTCGCGCATCCGGCAGGGGGGAGAGCGCGTGGAGCCGGGGATGCCGAGGCAGTCCTCGCCCGGATGGCGGGACGCTCTCGGGCCGGGGCTACCGTGAAGCACGTGCTCACAGACATCGAAACCTTCCAGGAGACGGTCACGGCGAGTGGGTTGCCGCCTGTGCTCAGTGGACGCCATGACAGTGGGAGATTCCGGGCCAGTGTCCATGCGCGCAACCTCGGGTTTCTCAAGCTGATCGAGCTGACCACGCCTGAGGGCGAGTGTTTCCGGGACGCTCGTTGTGCCCGCGCCGGTGACGAGGAGTTGTGGCAGATCGACCTGATGACGCGTGGCCGGGCACACGTCGAGCAGGGCCGCGGCTCCGCCGATCTGGGGCCGGCCGACCTCGTCCTCATCGACCCGACGCGGCCCGCCCGGTTCGCCAGCACCGCCAGCACGCATGTGACCATGCTGGTGCCCCGGCTGGAGCTGCGGCTCCGCGCCGGGGACGTCGCCCGCCTGGTCGGGGTACGCATCAAAGGCGACCGCGGTCCTGGGGCCCTGGTGTCATCGCTGGCGCGGGACATGGCCCGGTCGCTGGCGGGGTTTCGCGCGAGTGAGGCGGACCGGTCCGCGGCCGCGGTGGCCGAGCTGATCTCGGTGGCGCTTGAGGCCCAGCTGGGCGACGTGCGCCCGAGCCCTGACATGGCGCTGCGCGACCGCATCGTCGGCTACATCGAGGCGCGGTTGTCCGACTGGGATCTCACTCCGGCCAAAATCGCCGCAGCCCACCACATCGCTGTGCGCCGGCTCCACAAGCTCTTCGAAGACCAGCCGCTGACAGTGGCGGCCCTCATCCGCCGGCGGCGCCTGGAGCGGTGCCGCGCTGACCTGGCGCGAAGCGACCAGAGAGTCGCGGCCGTCGCCACGCGCTGGGGATTCACGGATCCGGCCCATTTCAGCAGACTCTTCAAGGCGACGTACGGCTACAACGCGAGTGCGCTGACGTCCAACAACCGTGCACGGACAGTCAAGGCGCCCGCTGCCCGGCCCGGTGAGGATGGTGGTGAACACAGCAGAGAAGGGTGATCGCATGCAGCAGACAGTCGAGGCGCTGAGCGCTGTTCCGGGCCGGATGTACGAGGCCTGGAACCGTGGGGACGCCACTGGTTTCTTCGCCGACTTCGCCGAGGACGCCCTGTTCGCGGATCTCGAAGGAACCATCTACCGGAACCGCGCGGAGATGATCACAAGGCACGAGGAACTCCTCGGGACCATGATGAAGGGTTCTCGGCTGGTCCAGGGCGATGTGCCGTTCGCCCGCATCGTCAGCGCGGGCGTCGGCGTGATCCACGGTCGCGTCGGTATGCTCCTGCCGGGCGAGGAGCAGCCGCCGACGACGCGCTTCTCCATGCAGCTTTTCGTCACGGTGTGGCGGGACGACCGCTGGGTGGTCGTGGCCCTGGAGAACGCGCGCGTACTCTCCCTGGAGAGCATGGCGGCCCTGGAAACCTGGGCTGCCGCCTGACGGGGGTTGTTCTCTCCGTGGGAAGCGATTCGGCTTTCGAGTAGCCGGTCTGGTGGTTCTGGCGTCGCCCGGGACACTTCGGTGTTCCGGGCAACGCCGTCCGACCGGCCGGGGCCACCGGGCAGGCGGCAGGTCCCAGCCACCGCCACTGCCACCGCGGACCGGGCCGGGGTGGTGGTGTACGCGGCGGGACACCGGGCCGTTTCCCTCGTGCCGCAGCCGCCCGCGGTGAGTCGGGGCGCCGGCCACGATCGTGCAGTCCTGCTCGATGACGGCAGCCGTCGTCGGTGTGCCCGATCCGCCCGCAGGGAGCACGGCGGCAGGACCCGACCCGTCCGCCCGCGCCTGAACCGCGGCACGGGCGGTGCGCGTGCGCTGTGGATCAATCAGGCCGGACCACCCGCTGACCGCGTGCACGACGTGCGACGGCTGGTTCGAGGAGAAACCTGCGGGAGCCGTAGGAGGCCGCCTGCAGGGGGCGACGGCTGCGGCCGGCGCGGTCGGATTCCACCTGACTGATTGCCTGTTCGCCCAAGACTGACCGGAGTTGACCGTGTCATGGTGTCGGAGCCGTTGTGCGCTTGGACACCCACAACATGTGCCGTTGTGCGTTGCGGAGTGGACGACCGACCGTGAGTGAAGAGATCCCGGGCTTCGGCAGTGGGGCCGAGGCCGCGCGGAGTGTCATGAAGATGGTGGAGATGATATCCGGCTACTGGGTGACGCAGATCCTGCGCGCCACCGCCGAACTGTCCCTGGCGGATCACGTGGCGGCGGGAGCCACGACCGCTCAGGAGATCGCGGAGCGCGAGGGCAGTGATCCGGCGACCACGTACCGGCTGCTTCGCGCCGCCTCGTCCATCGGTGTCTTCGGTGATGCGGGAGAGCGCCGGTTCCGTCTGACCGCGATGGGTGGCCTGCTGCGCAGGGATGTCCCGGGGTCTCTGCGGGAGATGGCCATGGTGCGGGGGGCGCCCTTGCACTGGCAGTCGTGGGGGTCGCTTCCGGACGCTGTACGCAAGGGCACCACGCAGATGCATGCGGCCCTCGGGCTGGCCGAGGGCGCGACGGCCTTCGACTACTTCGGTCAGCACCCGGAGGAAGGAGCATGGTTCGCCTCCTCCATGTCCAACGCGACGGGCATGGTCATCGACGACGTGACCGGGGCACTCGACCTTGACGGCGTCTCGGTGGCTGTTGACGTCGGCGGGTCCACCGGAGCCCTGGTACAGGAACTGCTGAAGAAGAACCCGGGTCTGACGGGCGTGGTCCTGGACATGTCCCATGTGGTGGACAGCGCCGTCGAGGCAGCGGCCAGAGCCGGCGTCCAGGACCGCTTCAGCGCGGTCGGCGGAGACTTCTTCACCGATGTCCCGGCGGCTGACCTCTACCTGCTCAAGATGATCCTGCACGACTGGAGTGATACGCAGTGTCTGACGATCCTGCGCAACTGCCGTGCGTCGGCGCATCCGGGCGCGCGCGCCGTGGTCATCGAGTCGGTCGTGGGCAGCCCGGGTGAGCCGAGCTTCGGCGCGCTCCTGGACATGAACATGCTGGCAGCCACGCACGGACAGGAGCGGGACTTCGACGAGTTCGACGCGCTGTACGCAGAGAGCGGATGGAGGCGCGTCGCCACCAGGCCGACCCGTACCCCGCAGTTCATCCAGGAACTCGAAGCCATCTGACTCCCTGTCCGACAACGTCAGGCAGTTGGTAGGGACAACCGCTTCCCGGGCTCCTCCAACTGACCTCGATCGCCTGCGGCGACCCAGCGACTGGTGTCTCGAGCCGGTGCGGTGCGGTGCGGCGGCGGGGCGCCGCGGCGGGCGATTGCGGCCTGCTCGTCAGGCGTGTCCGTGGCCGGGACGATCCGCTTGTCGGCCTCCGGCCCCACGTGGGCCGGCGTGCCGCAGGCATACGGGGTCCGGGGCCGCACTGGAGATCGCGTGCGGGATCAGCCCGCGGAAAGGCCGAGGCCCCAGGGCCGGCCGGCTTGGGTCCCGCCCCACCGACAAAGCCACCGTCTCCATCAACGGCCCTTCGGGAAAGATGGTCATTTTTGTGGAGGATCCAGGGCCGAAAGGTCACCCACTCGATCCAGCCAACTACCTGTGCAACTTTATTGACGTCTTGACCGGCCCGTTCGCCGCCCGTACAAAGTGGTCTTGACCAATCCGCTCGACTGGTCAAGACCACTGCGTTCGCCCGCCCCGTGCGATGTGGTCACCTTGCCGGTCCACCAGCTCAGCGCATGCCGCAATCGCAACAGCTCCTCTCCCTCCTGGAGGTTCCATGCGCGTCGGAAGACGGATTCTGCTCAAAGCTCTCATCGCCGGCTCGGCGCTCGGGCTCACAGTCGGCGGCTCGGCCTTCGCGGCGGCCGCAGCGCCCGCCGCGCAGGCGGCCACCGCATGCGCGGGGGCGTGGAGTTCCACCGCCGTCTACACCGGCGGCCAGCAGGCGAGCGAGAACGGGACCAATTACACCGCCAACTACTGGACCCAGGGCAACAACCCGGCGACCAGCAGCGGCGGAAGCGGTTCCGGACAACCGTGGACGTCCAACGGCGCCTGTACCGGCGGGTCGTCGGGCGGAGGCGGAGGCGGAGGGGGAGGGACCGGCACGGGCACCGGAACGGGTTCGGTGAGCGGGCTCCTCTTCAGCCCGTACAAAGACGTCACCATCAACATGAACTGGAACACGTACCAGATGCAGTCGGCCGCGGGCGGGTCCGTCCTGCCGGTGGTGGGCTCCGGCAGCCTGGTGTCGCAGTACGTCCCGAAGCTGCCTGCCCTCACGCTCTCCTTCGCCACCGGAGCCTGCGGCAGCGAGACCTGGGGCGGTGTCTCGGGCGCCAACTGGGCCGCCGAGAACGTGCCACAGCTCCATTCCGCCAACCTGAACTACGTGGTGTCGACCGGCGGTGCTGCAGGGAACTTCACCTGCGGCTCGACAGCCGGCATGGAATCGTTCATCGCCCGCTACGCCAGCCCGAACCTGGTCGGCATCGACTTCGACATCGAAAGCGGCCAGAGCCAGTCGGACATCCAGAACCTGGTCGCCGCGGCGGCGGGAGCACAGGCGCAGTACCCGAACCTGCAGTTCTCGTTCACACTCGCCACGCTGGGGGCGTCCGACGGCAGTTACGGCGGTGTGAACTCGCTCGGCAATCAGGTCGTCCAAGCAGTGCTCGGCTCCAGCCTGAAGAAGTACGTCATCAACCTGATGACCATGGACTACGGCAACGCGTCCAGCAGCGTGTGCGTCGTCTCCTCCGGCAGCTGCCAGATGGCGCAGTCGGCGATCCAGGCGGTGAAGAACCTGGAGCACACCTACGGGGTCCCGGCAAGCAAGATCGCCGTCACGCCGATGATCGGCATGAACGACGCCACCAGCGAGACCTTCACCCCCGCGGACGTGGACACACTGACGTCGTACACGGTGAGCAACGGCCTGGCCGGGCTGCACTACTGGTCACTGGACCGGGACACGCCCTGTTCCGACACGTATGCGTCCCCCACCTGCAACTCGGTCCCCAGCACGACACCACTGGAGTACACCCACAAGTTCCTGAGCGACCTCGGGGACTGAAGAAGAACCCGGGGCGGGCCGCGCACGGACCACCGTGCGCGGCCCGCCCTCGTTTCGGGGGGAAGCGCGCGGCCTCGTCCGGAAGCCCGTGCCGGCCGCAGCCGGCGTGATCCCGCCGCGGGCCGAGGGTGCGAAACCCTGGTACCGGGCGGCTGCCCCGCAGGACGGCTTCCCCGTGGCGCGGGACACCGATGCCCCGATCATGCGGGAGGCGGGTCGAGAGCCAGCCGTGACCTTGGCGCGGTGGAAGGCTGTCCCGCAAGTCGGGGCTTCTTCCCAGCGACTGGGCCTCAGTCGATATCCCCCGGGCCCGTGACCGCGTGCTGTGGCAGCTCTGCCGTCACGCCAGCAGAGCTGAGAGAACATGCAGGTCGTTACTACGCCATCCACGAACACACCGCCCCCGGCGCTACCGCCGACGTCACGATCGAGGTCACGGGCAGCCGACTGCGCGTGTGCGTCACCGACACCGGTTCACCCTCGCCAAAACCCTCCACGACCCCTCGGCGGGAAACCGGACACGGCCTGGTCGGCATTGGCCAGCGGGCCACGCTCTACGACGGCACCGTCACCATCAGACCCCGCGACAACGGCCAGGGCTGGATCGTGCAGACGCTCCTTGACCTGTCCGCAACGGCCACACCCGGGTCGCCTATGCCAGACGCGACTGGGCCGAGTACCTCGCCGCCCGAGCCGAAGACGAGAGCGACAAGCGGGAGAAGAAGGGGAATCCCGGTGTACGGCTTGACGTGCGTCGTGCAGGAAGGGGCCATGGCGCGCGCCGGCCTGGAAAGCGACAGCAACCTTCTGTGGCACGCCCGAGCCGTGGCGGCGAGACTACTGGAGCAGTTGTGACCCCAACATCCCCGCAGGGCCCGCCAGTGCGTCGGGAACCGCTCCGCACGACATTTCGAAGTCCACCGCGCATCGCCGGTTCCTGGTCTGGTCGAGAGCCGGCGTGTGGGGTCGCGGCTCCACGAGGCCGTGCTGGGTCGGCGAACTCATAGGTGCGAGCCCCGTGGACCGAGGCAGGCCGGGTTCCACGATGCACGTCTTGTCGGACGTGAACGGGCTGCCCCTCCTCGTGGGCGTCCGCGCAGGCATCACCCCTGACGGTCAGGGCCTGAAGGTGATGGCGGCTGGCCTCCACACGAGACACGACCCCGAAAGCGGCTGGCACTACAAACCCCGCAAGGTCCGCGCCGACAGGGCGTATGACCAGCGCGACCTGCGACGATGGCTCCGCGGTAAACGCATCGGCGTCCGCATCGCCCGCAAAGGAATCGAGCGGCGCTTCCCGTCACGACGTTCGTCACCTGTCCCACGGTGCGGAGGCACCCCGCGCTCAACGCCCAGGTTGCGGCCACGGCAGCGGTCCTGACCGAGGGCGCTTCCGGTTCGGTGTGGGAACGGGAGAGTCACTCAACGAGCACATCCTGGGCGACGCCTGGCCCGGGGCCTGTACTCCCAGTGCGAGACGACGCAGGCGCACGCATACGGGTCAGGCGCCGCGCTGTTCGGCTACTCAAAGCTCTACGGGCAGGTGCCCGGCGGGCAGGCCGAGTTCCTGCGCGTGCCGTTCGGCGACCAACTGCCCGTGAAGGTGCCACACGGCCCCGCCGACGATCGCTTCGTGTACCTCTCGGCTGTGCTGCCCACCGCGCGGCAGGCGATCGAGTACGCGGCGATTCCGCAGGGCGGCAGCGTCACCGTCCTCGGGCTGGGCCCGATCGGCGACATGGCGGCCCGCATCGCCCTGCACCGGGGCGCGGAGCTGGTGATCGGCGTGGACCGGGTGCCGGAGCGGCCGGCGCGGGCAAGGCGCGTGGCGTCCACACCCTGGACATGTCGGAACTCGGTGCCAATCTCGTGGACGAGATCCGGCGTCTCACCGGCGGGCCGGGCACCGACTCCGTCGTCGAAGCCGTCGGCATGGAGGCCCACGGCAACCCGGTGGCGAAGAACGCGCAGCGGCTCGTCGGCCTGCTGCCCGACTCGGTCGGACAGAAGGCGATGGAAAGCACGGGCGTGGACAGCCTGGCGGCGTTAGAAACCGCGGTGGACGCCGTCCGCAGGGGGGCGGGACCATCTCGCTGTCCGGGGTGTACGGCGGCTCGGTCGACCCGATCCCCACGCTGACCCTGTTCGACAAGCAGATCCAGCCGCGCATGGGCCAGGCCAACGTCCACCACTGGGTCGACGACATTCTCCCGCTGCTCGTCGACGACGATCCCCTCGGCGTCGACTCGTGGCCACGCACCATCTCCCCCTGGAGGGCGGCCCGCAGGCGTACAGGACGTTCCAGGCCAAGCAGGACGGCATGGTGAAGACACTGCTCAAGCCCTGACCCCGTCCGGTTCCGGCACGCGGCCCGGTCCCGGTCCCGCCCGTGGTCCGGCGTCGGCGCGCCGGGGCCGGGACCGCCCATGGCTGTCTCCAGGCGCGATCCGGGCCGCGCACGCCGTCCGGCGGCCGCCTACCGAACGCCCGGCGCCGCGCCCCATACGTTCGGCGCAATGCCGGCGCGCGGATGTGAGTCCCCCCGTCCCCGGTCCGGCGCCGCGGTTTCCCACACATCCCGCGGGCGGGAAGGAGCACGCGGGCTGCGACGCCGTGGGCCGTAGCAGGGTGGCCGTTGCGGCACGCAGGCCCCTGGGCGACTCTGATCGGGGGACCGATGAGCACCGGAGGTGGCGATGGGTGTCCGCAGGCTGGTCGGCAGCTGGCCGGTCTACCGGCAGCTCACCGGGCCCGACCGGCTCGCCCGGGGCAGTGCGGCGGCCTCGCCGGGCACCGGTCGGCTCACGCCGCGCACGGAATCGGCCGATCGGGTCGTCAAGTCGGTCTGCCCGTACTGCGCCGTCGGGTGCGGGCAGGAGGTGTACGTCAAGGACGACGCCGTCGTTCAGATCGAGGGCGACCCCGACTCGCCCGTGAGCCGCGGCAGGCTGTGCCCCAAGGGTTCCGCCACGCTCCAGCTGACGACCGGCGACGCCCGGCGCCACGAGGTGCTCCACCGCCGCCCGCACCAGAAGGAGTGGGAGCGGCTCGACCTGGAGACGGCGATGGACATGGTGGCGGAGCGCGTCATCGAGACGCGCCGCCGCACCTGGGAGTGGGAGTACCAAGGCCTGCGCACCGCGCGGACGATGGGCATCGCGAGCCTCGGGGGAGCCACCCTCGACAACGAGGAGAACTACCTCATCAAGAAGCTGCTGACGGGCCTCGGAGTCGTCCAGGTGGAGAACCAGGCCCGGGTGTGCCACAGCTCCACGGTCGCCGGTCTCGGCACCTCCTTCGGCCGCGGCGGCGCCACCACCTTCATGCAGGACCTGCAGAACTCCGACTGCATCGTCATCCAGGGCTCCAACTACGCCGAGGCGCACCCCGTGGGCTTCCAGTGGGTCATGGAGGCGAAGGCGCGCGGCGCGAAGGTCATCCACATCGACCCCCGCTTCACCCGCACCAGCGCGCTCGCCGACCTGCACGTGCCCATCCGGGCGGGCAGCGACATCGCCTTCCTCGGCGGCGTCATCAACCACGTGCTCACCGAGGGCAAGGACTTCCGCGAGTACGTGCTGTCGTACACCAACGCCGCCACCCTGGTCGGCGAGGACTTCCGCGACACCGAGGACCTCGGCGGCGTGTTCTCCGGCCTCGACGAGGAGGGACACGTCTACCAACCTGCGAGCTGGCAGTACGAGGGTGCCCAGGTACAGGCACCGGCCGGCGACACAGACCAGCAGTACGAGGCCCGGGAGAAGGACGCCGAGACGAGCCGCCGCATCGGCGCCGCCGGCGGCTCCGAGACCCACGGCTCCGGCGGGGCGCGCACCCGCTCGGGGGCGCCGCGGGACGAGACGCTGCAGCACCCCCGGTGCGTCTACCAGATCCTCAAGCGCCATTACGCCCGCTACACCCCCGAACTGGTCGAACAGACCTGCGGCATCCCGCGGGAGACCTTCCTCGCGGTGTGCGACGCGCTGACGAAGAACTCCGGGCGCGAGCGCACCAGCGCCTTCTGCTACGCGGTCGGCTGGACGCAGCACACCGTCGGCTCGCAGTACATCCGCGCCGCCAGTGTGCTGCAACTGCTGCTGGGCAACATCGGCCGGCCGGGCGGCGGCATCCAGGCGCTGCGCGGCCACGCGTCCATCCAGGGTTCGAGCGACATCCCCACCCTGTTCAACCTGCTCCCCGGCTACCTGCCGATGCCCCACGCGCACACCCACGAGAACCTCGACGCCTTCGTCGACGCGAGCAGGACCGACAAGGGCTTCTGGGGCGACATGCGCGCCTACTTCGTCAGCCTGCTCAAGGCCTATTACGGCGACGCCGCCACCGCGGACAACGACTTCTGCTTCGACCACCTCCCGCGCATCACCGGCTCCCACGCCACGTACGACACGGTCATGGCGCAGCTGGAGGGCACCTGCAAGGGCTACTTCCTGATGGGGGAGAACCCGGCAGTCGGCTCCGCCAACACGCGTCTGCAGCGCCTCGGCATGGCCAACCTGGAGTGGCTCGTGGTGCGGGACTTCTCGCTGATCGAGTCGGCGACGTGGTGGAAGGACGGTCCGGAGATCGAGACCGGCGAGCTGCGCACGGAGGACATCGCCACCGAGGTTTTCTTCTTCCCCGCCGCCGCCCACACCGAGAAGTCCGGCTCCTTCACGAACACCAACCGGTGGGTCCAGTGGCACCACGCCGCTGTCGAGCCGGGCGGCGACGCGCGCAGCGACCTGTGGTTCATGTACCACCTCGGACGGCGCATCAAGGAGCGTCTGGCCGACTCCACCGACCCGATGGACCGGCCCGTCCAGGACCTCGCCTGGGGCTACCCCGTCGAGGGTGAACTCGCCGAGCCCGTGGCCGAATCGGTGCTCGCCGAGATCAACGGCACGGCGGCCGACGGCTCCCCGCTCAGCTCCTACACGCAGCTCGCGGACGACGGCTCCACCCGATGCGGCTGCTGGATCTACTGCGGTGTCAACGCCGACGGCGTCAACCAGGCGGCCCGCAGGAAGCCGGGCGCCGAGCAGGACTGGGTGGCCGCCGAGTGGGCCTGGGCCTGGCCCGCCAACCGGCGGATCCTCTACAACCGTGCCTCCGCCGCGCCGGACGGCGAACCGTGGAGCGAACGCAAGGCGTACGTGTGGTGGGACGCCGACCGCAGGAGGTGGACGGGCCACGACGTGCCGGACTTCATCGTGGACCGCGCTCCGGACCACGTCCCCCCGGAAGACGCCACCGGCCCCGACGCGCTGCGCGGCGACGACCCGTTCATCATGCAGGCCGACGGCAAGGGCTGGCTCTATGCCCCCGCCGGACTGGAGGACGGGCCGCTGCCGACCCACTACGAGCCGCAGGACTCGCCGTTCCCCAACGCCCTGTACCCGCGCGTGCCACGCTCGCCCGTGCGGCAGTTGAAGGAGCACGAGGGAAACCGCTACCACCCGAGCGGTGACGAGCCGGGCGCCGACGTGTACCCGTACATTGTCACGACCCACCGGCTCACCGAGCACTTCACCGCCGGTGGGATGAGCCGGTGGTCCCCGTATCTCGCCGAGCTCCAGCCTGAGTTCTTCTGCGAGGTCTCCCCGGAACTGGCGCAGGAGCGCGGCCTGGAGCACGGCGGGTGGGCCACTGTCGTCACCGCCCGCAACGCCGTCGAAGCGCGCGTCCTCGTGACCCGGCGGATCAGGCCCCTGACCGTGCACGGCCGCACCGTCCACCAGATCGGACTCCCCTTCCACTGGGGCCCCAACGGCGTGTCCACCGGAGACGCGGCGAACGAGCTCGTCGCGATGGCCCTCGACCCCAACGCCCACATCCAGGAGGACAAGGCGCTGACCGCGGACATCGTTCCCGGCCGGCGGCCGCGCGGCCCGGCACTCCCCGCGTTCGTCGAGGAGTACCGCGTCAGAGCCGGCATCACCCGGCGCACCGGAACGGAGACCGTCAAGTGACCGACGCGACCCGCACGTCGAGCCATCTGCTCAGCGGCATCGAACCGGATCCCGCACGGGACGCGGGGCACGAGGACGCGCCTCCGCGCGTCGGCTTCTTCACCGACACCTCGGTGTGCATCGGCTGCAAGGCCTGCGAAGTGGCGTGCAAGGAGTGGAACGCCATCCCCGAGGACGGCATCACGCTGTCCGGAATGAGCTACGACAACACGCAGGGGCTCGGCGCCTCCAGCTGGCGTCATGTCGCGTTCGTGGAGCAGCAGGTCCCGGTGCCCGCCCCCGAGGGACGCAGGGAACTACCCCTGCTCGGGGGCGGTTCCCCGGCCGCCCAAGGTCCCACCCCCACCCCGGGGGGCCCGGCTCCCGAAACACAGGGGCAGGCGCAGGCGTCGGACAGCGGAGTGCGGTGGCTCATGTCCTCGGACGTGTGCAAGCACTGCACCCACGCCGCGTGCCTGGACGTGTGCCCGACCGGATCACTCTTCCGCACCGAGTTCGGCACCGTCGTCGTGCAGGAGGACATCTGCAACGGGTGCGGCTACTGCGTCCCGGCCTGCCCCTATGGGGTGATCGAGCAACGCCCCGAGGACGGACGGGCGTTCAAGTGCACCATGTGCTACGACCGGCTCGGCGCGGGACAGGAACCGGCCTGCGCCAAGGCGTGCCCGACGGACTCCATCCAGTTCGGGCCCCTCGACGAGCTGCGGGAACGGGCGGCGCTGCGAGTCGACCAGCTGCACGAGGCCGGCATCAGCGACGCCCGGCTGTACGGCGAGGACCCGGAGGACGGCGTCGGCGGAGACGGCGCGTTCTTCCTGCTCCTCGACGAACCAGAGGTGTACGGACTGCCTCCGGCCCCTGTCGTCACCACGCGCGACCTGCCCGTCATGTGGAAGCACGCGGCCGTCGCCGCCGCCTCTCTGATCGGCGGTGTGGCCGCCTCGTTCGCCGCCTCGGCACTGACCGGAAGGAAGGCCGGCCGATGACCGGATCCGACGTGACCCGCGACGGGGTGCAGGGCCAGCGCCCCGGCCGCGACGCCTCACCGCAGGCCCTGCAACCGGCGGGCCGCCGCGGGCGCAGGCGCCGTCGGGGCGAGGAACTGATGGTGCCCCGCGCCGAATTCGGCTCCTACTACGGACGTCCCATCATCAAGCCGCCGTCCTGGTCGGCCCGCGACATCGCGGGGTACTTCTTCTTCGGTGGGCTCGCCGGTGCGGGATCCGTCGTGGCGGCCGGGGCGCAGGCGACCGGACGCCCCACCATGGCGAAGGCCATGAAGCTGTCCTCGATCGGTGCGCTCTCCCTCTCGACGGCCGCGCTCATCAACGACCTCGGCCGGCCCGCCCGTTTCCATCACATGCTGCGGGTGATCAAACCCACCTCGCCGATGAGCGTGGGCTCCTGGATCCTGTCCGGCTACGGCGCCTTCGCGGGCGCGGCCGCGCTGAGCGCGGTCACCGGCCGGCTGACGCGCACGGGCGCCGCCGCCACCGCAGGCGCGGCGCTGCTCGGCCCCGCCGTCGCCACGTACACGGCCGTGCTCGCGGCGGACACCGCCGTCCCCGCCTGGCACGGAGCGCACCGCGAACTGCCGTACGTGTTCGTGGCGTCGGCCACCGCGGCCGCGTCCGGCATGGCGCTGGCCGTGGCACCGCTCGCCGAGAACCAGCCGGCCCGCTGTGCCGCGGCCATCGCCGCGATCGGCGAGGTCGTCTCGATGGCTGCGGCCGAGAAGAGGCTCGGAATGGTCGCGGAGACCTACCGTACCGGCCGCGCCGGGACCCTTCTGAAGACTGCCCGGGTCCTGACCGTTGGCGGCGCGGCCTGCGCCGCCGCGTTGGGTCACCGCAGCCGCGTCGCGGCGGCCGGCGCCGGGGCGATGCTGCTCGCGGCCTCCGCATGCACGCGCTTCGGCATCTTCGCCGCGGGCATGGCATCGGCGGAGGACCCCGTGTACACGGTCATTCCCCAACGCGAGGGCCTGCGGCGGGCGGCAGCCTCGGCCGCGGAGGCGGGCGCCGGTAGCCGCGGCGGTGCCGACTCCGGTGCTTGACCCCGTTCCCCACCGGGCGGCACCGCGGCGCGCGCCACCCGTCCGCGACCTCGCCACAGCCCGGGGCACGACCGCCGCCCCCGGCACCGCTCGAACACACCGCCCCACCACACGAACGAGAATGGAAGCGACGATACCGGCGGGATCTCACCGCAAGCGTGCGCGCCAGTACGAGCACATCAAAGAGGGTGCCGAGAAGCGCGGCACCTCCGAGGGCCGGGCCGAGGAGATCGCTTCGCGCACCTTTAACAAGGAGCGCGCCCGTGCGGGCGAGGCCCGCTCTGCGAGCAGGACGTCCACCCGAGACGCCAAGTCCGCCTCGCAGCGGGGCGGCGAGCGCTCGCTCCGGGGGCCGGTCAGTCCCACCAGGGACCAGCTCGACGAAGAGGCGAAGAAGAACATCGAAGGCCGCTCGTCGATGAACAAGGAAGAACCGCGCAAGGCGCTGGGCCGCTGAAAACCACGGCACAGCCGGGCGATCGTGCCCAGACCGAGGCCCAGCGTGGCGGTGGTTGAACGGCCGTCGCGCATCGAGGCCGTCCCATCCGCCACGCCTGGCCCGCTGTCCGTGACCAGGAACTCGACCCCCGCTTGCTGTGCGGTGCGCACCACCCGCAGCACGACAGCTCCCGCGACGGCGTGCTTGGCCAGGCTGGCGGCGGCTTCGGACACCGCCAGGGCGACCTCGCCGGCCCGGCGCTCGCTCAGCCCGATCCGTTCGGCCAGCCGGACGGCTGCCCCTCGGGAACCGATGAGGTCGTCGCGGAACCACGCCACGTCCTCGCATTCCGGCAGCACCACACTCATGGCATCCGCCCGCCACCGCGTGCCCCAACCGCGGGCCGCTGCACACCGGTACGGCCGTAGTCCATCGACAACCCCCGAAGGAGACGGTTCACCGGAAGAGATCACCGCCGGTACCGCTGCCAGCAGTCCGCCCCCGAAACGACACCCTGATCGTCTGCGGCCGAACCTGACCAGCCACCTGGGACGAGTGGGATCAGGACGGTCCCGCCGACTGCAGGCGGCGTGACCCGCAGCAGGCTGCCTCCGTCCTGGCCAACACAAAATCTGTGTCGGCTGGAGTAGACATTGGGGGGTGGGCGTGGTTATGGTTTCTCTCGTAGCCGAGATCGAGCGAGGGCCCGGCAGAGATGAACTGGCGGGCAGTTGTGCAGCAGTTGCAGTACGCAGGACGGTGCGGTGGTGGAGTTTCGAAGCCAGGGTTGTCGCAGGACGGCGACGGGACTGACGACCGCACCGGGTGGCCCGCGGTGATCAGGGGCCGCCGCCAGTAGCAGTGCGGTTCAGCAGTACCCAGCAGTGAAGTCACAGAGTAGCACCTTGG
Organism: Streptomyces sp. NBC_01497; assembly: GCF_036250695.1. NCBI lineage: Bacteria > Bacillati > Actinomycetota > Actinomycetes > Kitasatosporales > Streptomycetaceae > Streptomyces > Streptomyces sp. NBC_01497. Next base: position 7,015,495 of record NZ_CP109427.1, read on the forward strand.
TGAAGGCGTCGGCTGCGGGCGCGCGCACCGGGAGGTTCGGCAGTGGGGTTCCAAGCCAGGGCAGATGCAGGACGGGCGACGGGGCTGGCTGTCGAAGAGTGGCGCTGTCACAGGTCACCGAGCAGTACGCATCACCAGCAGTATCGGCAGTAGGTACGTGATCGCTGAGGGAAGAACGGAGGAGTTGAGCGCCATCAGGATCGCCCGGGCGGAGTCCCAGAGCCCGGGTACCGCAGGACATCGATAGTGAGGTGGTCTCCGGTCAAGCAACCGCGATCCCCGCATGCCCCGTCCTCTCCCGGACGGTCGTGCGGATACAGAGGGCCGGCGCAGTATGAGGGCCGGCGGATGGTGTAGCAGTTCCTTCGGGGCCCTGGTGCCAATGGCACCAGGGCCCCTCCGCATGTTCCACGAGAGAGGTGCGATGGCAGCAGAGGTCTCCTACGGTCGTCTCGATGACGACGACTATCCCGCCTACACGATGGGCCGGGCCGCGGAAATACTCCACACCACCCCCGCTTTCCTGCGCGCCGTCGGCGCGGCCCGCCTCATCACACCCCTGCCATCCCAGGGCGGATACTGAGCTTCGGGGCCTGGGGGGCCTTATGTGCAATATGGCAGTTTCTGGGTTTTATCGAGCAATGAGGAGTCGCAATGAGCGCAGCAGGGCCGGAGGGCCGGCGGGCCTCTCGTCCTGCCGGGGGCGAGGGCCGACGGGACAGCGCGATGGCGCTGGCGGAGACCTTGGAGGCTGCGGAGGCCGCCGCTCCCGTGGAGTCGCTGGACGTGGTCGCGCGCATGCTCAAGGACCACCTCGGGGCCGTGTCGGTGTCGTTCCTGATCACCGACTTCACCGGCAGCTCAGTCGTCCGGTTGGGGGCTGCGGGCAGTGTCGAGACCGGTGAGCCGGCCCGGCGTATCTCACTGCGGGGCACCCTGTACGACGATGTCATCCGCACCCAGCGCCCGAGCGTGGAGGACGGGGGCGGGGGCGCGTTGGTGCGGGTCGTTGCTCCCGTGACCAACCGCGGCGACGCGATCGGGCTCCTCGAACTGTTCCTGCCTGAGGCTCCGGAGCCGGAGGAGATGCGAGAGATCGGCGAGGCCGCGCACGCGCTGGCGTACATCGTCATCGCCAACCGGTCCTTCACCGACCTCTACCAGTGGGGCCGGCGCACCATTCCGCTGAGTCTTGCCGCGGAGATCCAGCACCGGCTGCTCCCGGCGTCGCTGGCGTGCGAAGCGGCACAGTTCGCGGTTGCCGGGGCTCTGGAGCCCGCCGATCACGTGGGGGGTGACACCTTCGACTACGTGATCGACCGGGACACCGTCCAGCTCTCCGTCACCGACGCCATGGGCCACGACGTCAACGCCGCACTGCTGGCCACCCTCCTGGTGAGCGCCCTGCGAAGGGCGCGGCGGGCGGGTGCCGGCCTCAAGGAACAGGCGCGCCAGGCCGACCAGGCGCTGCGTGAGCGCGGTCGGCAGGAATACGTCACCGGTCAGCTGCTGCGTATCAGCCTGGTCGACGGCAGGGCCGAGTTCGTCAACGCGGGGCATCCCTGGCCACTGCGGATGCGGGAGGGACAGGTGCGGGAGATCACTCCTGAGGTCGATATGCCGTTCGGCTTCGACGTCCCTCACACCTACCGGGTCCAGGCCCTGGATCTGCGTCCGGGTGACCGGCTGGTGATGCTGACCGACGGCATGCTGGAGCGCAACGCGAACAGCCTCGACCTGTCGGAACTGATCGTCCGCACGCGTGCGCTGCACCCCCGCGAGGCCGCCCGCGCCCTCATCGCGGCAGTCGTCGACGTCAACCGCGGTCATCTGCAGGACGACGCGACCGTCATGTGCCTGGACTGGCACGGCGTCGGCTACTCCCAGCGTGACGCCGCTACCGGCGCTGACCTTTCCGACACCTCACGACCGTCAAGGACGATGTGGACCACTCCCGGACGATGACTCGGGGCGTGTGGGGGGAGAGCCAGTAGCAAGGTGTCTTCTGGTGAAGCCGCCGTTGGGAGTCTGCGCGGTGGCCACGTCGTCAGGGTGTGGGCACGGTGCTCGACGTGACTGGGAATGGTCGGGTGGAGCGGCGCCCCGCGACGGCGCGGCGAGGGTGAGTGTCGAGCGGGCGCCCTCGCCCCTCAGGCAGGTACGCCCCGTTGTCGAGGGAGTTCTTCTCCAGATCGCGGATGCGGCTCCATCCGTTCGCGACAAGCGAGCGGGGTGTCGTACGACGTAGTCGTGCCGCCAGGCATTCCGGGTGGGGGTGGGACATGCGGATCCCTACGCCCGTTCCTCCGAACCGCGTACGGGGGGCCGGCTCGTCGAGCCGGTAGTCACTCATTCGCCATGTACCCCCCCACGTACGAGGGGTCGAGTGGTGTGTCTCGGGGACACGCTGTCGGCCTGGCGGTGAAGCTGTCCGCGCGTGATGCGGACCTCGGCGCGCCAGTTGGCCCTGCACGGGGGCTCCACGCACTGTCTCGAGCGAGGAGAACCGACTGTGAGCTTCAATCCTCTGGAGCACGGGGCATTCCCCTGGACCGGCAGCTGTGCAACTGGCGTGAGCTGAACGTGGAGCCGATCGATCCGGATCACTGTGATCCGTACACGCGCTGCCGGGTCATCACGATGAACGGCATCGAGATCGAGGCGATCCTCTTCGGCCACCAGTTCGCCCGGCACTGTCCGGACCTGGAGGTCAAGCGTCAGCTGGCGCGCACTCGGTACATCGAGGCGCAGCAGCAAAAGGCGGTGAACTGGCTGCTGCCTGGCGTGTCGTCGGTGCTGGAGACGACCATCGCCTACAAGCAGGTCGCCGTCGATCGCAGCGCCGACACAGCGAACCCGGCCGCCATGGCCAGGGCGATCAAAGCCGCCGCAGCGACGGCGCCCACCCGCCCGCATCCCGGCGTGGAATCCGGCGCCGCCAATGCGGCGGCGTCACAACTGGGTCTGGCCGCCGTTGACCTCGTAGACGGAGCCGGTGACGAAGGAGGCCTCCTCTGACAGCAGGAAGGCAGCCACGGTGGCGACCTCGTCCACGGTGCCGGGTCGCCTCATCGCGGTCTTGTCGGCGATGACCTTGCGGACTTCCAGAGGCAGGCCCTGCGCCGACGGTCCGTCGATCGGGCCGGGTGCGATCGCGTTGATCCGGATGCCGCGTTCGGCGTACTCGACGGCGGCACTGCGGGTCAGACCGATGATCCCGTGCTTGGAGGCCGCGTAGGCGGGGCGTCCAGCGTGTGCCATCAAGCCTGCTGTGGAGGCCATGTTGAGGATGGCGCCGCCGCCGTGGCCGACGAGGTGGGCCAGCTCGGCCTTCATGCAGAAGAAGGTGCCGGTCAGATTGATCCCGATAACATCGAGCCAGTCCTGCGGGTCGACCTCGTGTGTGTCGGCCGGCGTGGGGGTCACGCCGGCGTTGTTGAGGGCGAAGTCCAGATGGCCGTAGGCACGCGCCGCGAACGCGACGAGTTCCTGCGCCGCCTCGAAGGTGGCGATGTCGGCTGTGAAGGCGACGGCCCGCCCTCCCTCCGCGGCGATGTCCTTGGTAACTCGTTCGGCGCTGACGGTGTCACGGTCCGCGACGACGATCTTTGCACCCTCGCGGGCGAGCCGCTTGGCGCTGGCCTCGCCCAGGCCGGATCCGGCACCGGTGACGATTCCGGCCTTGCCGTTGACGGACATGGTGCTCCTTCGTTGTGATGGGCGTCGGGCAGTCAGTGGCTGGGGGCAAGAACGGTGAGCAGTGCTCCGACGGAGTCGCTGAGGACCGCGATGACACCGTGCTCGGTCGCGGTGGCCGGCATCAGCATCGTGGCGCCGAGCCGGACTGCGGCGTCGGTCGTCTGCGCGGCGTCGGCCACGGTGAAGTACACGTCCCAGTACGGTGGCAGCTCGGAGGGCATGGCCGGTGGCCGAGGCAGCAGCACCGCCACCATCCGGCCGCCCAGCTGCCAGTCCCGGCGGTTCAGGGGGCCGTATGGCTCACCGAGCGTCCAGCCGAAAACCTGACGGTAGAACGCCGAGGACGCACCAGTGTCGTCGGTGATCAGCTCGCCGCCGTGGAAGGCTCCGGGCTCACCGCTGACACCGAAGCCGTGGTGCTCATCGCCCTCCCACAGCCCGAACGGGGTCCCGGCGTGGTCGGCCACCACGGCCGAGCGCCCAGCTGTGCCCAGCGATCGGGGTCCCTTCACCACCCTTCCGCCGGTTGCGGCGATCTTCTCGACGGTCTTTGCAAGGTCCGTCACGTTGATGAACGTGGTCCAGGAGCCGCGTTGCGTACCGGGCGTCGCGGTGACGGCGGCGGCCGGGCGCCCACCCAACTCCGCCATCTGCGAATGGGGTTGGCTGCCGAACCCGTCGGCGAAGGTCCAGCCGAACAGCTGCCCGTAGAAACGCTTGCTCTTCTCGGCGTCGGGCGTACGCAGCTCCACCCACGCCGGGGCGCCGTCCTCATGGAAGTCGATATCCACTGCCTTCTCCTCTCGTTGCATGTCAACCATAGACATGGATGGCATCAAGTGACAAGTTCATCATTGAGTGACGGATGTAGCGGTCGCTGCGACATGCTCTGCGTGCCGAACGGAGTGCGACCAGGGGGAGGGGCAACGGGATGGCAGCAACTGACAAATATGGCACGCTATGATGCGGTGATGGGGACTCTGGCAGCGAAGACGGAAGCCGGTGGGATGCGCGATGTGGCCCGGCGGGCAGTGCGCGCCGAGATCGCGGCCAAGGCGATGGAGCTGTTCCTGGACCAAGGGTTCGAGGAGACGACCGTCAACCAGGTCGCGGCCGCGGTCGGAATGTCCAGCCGGAGCCTGTTCCGCTATTTCGACACCAAGGAAGACATGGCGATGGGCGGGCTCGTCGAACTCGGACACGACGTTGCCACGGCACTGCAAGACCGACCGGCCGACGAGGGGCCCTGGGCCGCTCTGCGGCACGCGCTGGAAGTGTGCGTCGAGTCGCTTGAAGACGACGAAGGCGGCCTGCGCCGGGCGAAGATGCTCGCCGGCACCCCCTCGTTGCGCACCGCCATGCTCGACAAGCAGACGCGCTGGCAGCAGATGCTCGTTCCGCATGTCGAGCAACGCCTACAAGCCTCGGGGCGACCGCAGGCCCTGCAGGCTCGCGCTCTGGTCTCTGCAGCTTTGGGCTGCCTGGACGTCGCGGCGACGGTGTGGACCGAGGTCGAGGGCGGGCGGCCGTTGACGAAACTCGTCGACGACGCGTTCGCCGCCGTACGTTCGTAGGCCCGGCCGTTCGCGGGACTCGATGCCTTCGCGTGCGATGCGGACTCCGATGCGCTTGCCCCATATTGCCTAGTCACCGTGGTCGTCCTGCAGCGTGCGGCGACGTTCCTGTTCGCGCTTGGAGTACGCGGCTGCCCGGATCGCCTCGTTGCTCTCCAAGCCCGATCCCAGTGCGCCGCCCACCGTGGCCACCGAAGCGACGAACCAGGACAGCGTCCAGTACTCCGTGGCGTGAAGCGGGTTTCGCGTCGTGGAGGCGAATACCCGGTCGTTGAGGATGAACAGCGCCCACACCAGGTTGATGGCCAGCAGACCCGCGTAGCAGACGAGCACCCCGATACCCACGGTCACGACGGTTGAGGCGTTGTAGAGAGCCGCCCTCTTCCTCGCCTGAGGCGAGACCTCCGCTGTTCGATGCCACAGGTTCGCGTCCACGATCAGCCAGCCGATCATGAGCCCGACAGAACCGACCATGGCGATCACGAGGCGTGGCGTGCTCAGGGACGCGGCCAGGTTCCAGACGGTGGCGTTCACGGTGGCGATGGCTCCTGTGGCGAGTGCTGCCGCCAGGGCCTTGGACAGACCTGGCACCAGCCGCCACGGCCGGTTGGCGCGGACCATACCGACGAGCACTCTGAGGTAACCGCGCGGCCCGCTGGCGACGTAGCGCAGATCGGCGGTCTCCTCCTCATCGACCGGGCCCGGATGGATGGGTGCGAGACGACCGACGAAGGACCCCAGCGGTGGCTGACCTCGCGAAGCTCCCTCAGCCCCGGTGGCCCGCGGGCCTGCCAAGCTGAGCACGGCTTCTTCCACGGCCCGCCGGGCCTTTCTCTGCAGCCGCCAGCCCCCCAGCGACGGAAGGGACAGTAGCGCCACGCCGTGTTCGTGACTCAGATCCACAACGAGCTTGCGCCTGTGTGAGTGCAGCGGAAGGTCGGTGAGGGCCACGACGATGTCCCAGTTCTCCGCACTTCTGCGGTCCACGACCCGGCGCATCAAGGTGGGCGGGTCCTCGGTCCCTGAGGTGAAGGGCTCGCTGACCACCTCGACGTCGAACCGTCGCCTCTGGCCTGACTTGTCGGCGAGCCGATCAGGAAGGATCCGGGCCATGCGCTGTGCGATCTCTGTCGGCGCGTCCGGGTCCGCGAGGAGAGCCACGACCGTAACGCCCTGCGACGACACCGGCATGGCAGGACTCTTCTCGTCGGCTGCCCCCGCGATCGCAAGTGCCCACAGGATGCCCCCGGGGTGGCGCCTGCGCCACGCGACACGCTGGCTCCCGCCGGCGGGTACAGGCCGTACGGCCAGATCTCCTCGGTCTCCACCAAGGGCCTGTAAGGGCCTGCTCTCACCACCAGGGTCACGATCGCGGGGGTCACCGCGAACACCCGCTCCCGCCTGCACCGCGTGCCGCGCCACCGGCCACCCGGTCGGTGTGTCCAACCCGGAAGGTCGGATCGATCGTGCTCACTGCACGTTGCGCACGTGTGAGCGAGGCCCGGTGACGGCGCCCGTCGCGCGGTTCCCGGCGCGATCAGGTAATCAGGAACGGTGAACAAGGACGCGACCGACTCCTTCGTGCATGTCCGGGGCGCCAGTGAGAACAACCTGCGGAACCTCGATGTCGACGTTCCGCGGGACGCGATGGTCGCCTTCACCGGCATCTCCGGTTCGGGCAAGTCCTCGCTTGCGTTCGGCACGCTCTACGCGGAGGCCCAGCGGCGCTACTTCGAGTCCGTGGCACCGTACGCCCGAAGGCTGTTGCAACAGGTCGGCGCGCCGCACGTGCGGGAGATCACCGGACTGCCACCGGCCGTGGCCCTGCAGCAGCGACGCGGGTCGCCCAGCTCGCGCTCGACGGTCGGCACGATCACCACGCTGTCCAATCTGTTGCGGATGCTGTACTCGCGCGCCGGTACCTATCCGCCCCGGGCCGCACGGCTGGAGGCCGAGTCGTTCTCACCCAACACTGCGGCCGGCGCCTGTCCGGAGTGCCACGGACTGGGCGTCGTGCACGACGTCGCCGAGGACCTGCTCGTCCCGGACCCCTCGCTGAGCATCCGCGAGGGGGCGATCGCCGCCTGGCCGGGCGCCTGGCAGGGCGCCAACCTGCGCAGTGTCGTCAGCGGCCTGGGAATCGACATCGACCGGCCGTGGCGCAGGCTCAGGAAGAAGGACCGGGACTGGCTGCTGTACACGGACGAGCAGCCCTCCGTGTACATCGAGCCGGAGGAGGACCGCGTCGACTACGGCTACCAGGGCAAGTTCTGGAGCGCCCGCAAGCACGTCATGCACGTCCTCGCCGACTCCAAGAGCGAGAAGATGCGCGAACGCGCGCTCCGTTTCGTCAGGAGTGTGCCCTGCCCGGTGTGTCACGGCAGCGGACTACGGCCCGAGGCGCTCGCCGTGACCTTCGCCGGACGTTCCATCGCCGCGATCAACGCGATGCCGCTCACCGAGGTCGTGGCGCTGCTGCGGCCCTTCGCGGGGCGGTCCGAGGCCGACGCCACCACGTCGACCGCCCTATCCGGGGCGACGACCGAGGCCGCGGTCCGGATCTGCGGCGATCTGGTCGCGCGGGTCGACGTACTGCTCGACCTGGGCCTCGGATATCTCAGCCTCGGGCGCCGCTCGACGACCCTGTCACCCGGCGAGGCGCAGCGCCTGCGGATCGCCACCCAGCTGCGCTCGGGGCTGTTCGGCGTCGTCTACGTCCTCGACGAACCCTCCGCGGGCCTGCACCCGGCTGACGCGGAACCGCTGCTGGACGTGCTGGACCGCCTCAAGGCGGCGGGCAACTCGCTGTTCGTCGTGGAGCACGACATGGACGTCGTACGGCGGGCGGACTGGGTGGTCGACATCGGCCCCGGCGCGGGCGAGGGCGGCGGGCGCGTCCTGTACAGCGGCCCGGTCGCCGGTCTTGAGCGGGTGGAGGAGTCGGCCACGAGCGAGTACCTGTTCGGGCGCGCCAAGCCGCTCGATCACCGCCCGCGCACACCGCACGGCTGGCTGCACCTGAGCGGCGTCTCCCGCCACAATCTGCACGACGTGTCCGTCGACGTACCGCTCTGCGTACTGACGGCGGTGACGGGCGTGTCCGGTTCTGGAAAGTCGACGCTGGTGACGCAGGTGCTCGCCGAGGTCGTCCGCGGCCACCTCGGACTCGTACCCGAGGAGCCCGACGAGGCGCAGCTGGAGGTCGACGTCCAGGACGCGTCGGGAGTCGAGTCGTTCGACCGGCTGGTCCGGGTCGACCAACGGCCCATCGGCCGAACTCCCCGGTCCAACCTGGCCACGTACACAGGGATGTTCGACGCGGTGCGCAAGCTGTACGCGGCGACGGACAAGGCCAGGGCGCGCGGCTACTCGGCCGGGCGGTTCTCCTTCAACGTGCCCGAAGGGCGGTGCGAGACCTGCCAGGGCGAAGGATTCGTCGCGGTGGAACTGCTGTTCCTGCCTGGCACCTACGCGCCGTGCCCGACCTGCCGGGGCGCCCGGTACAACGCCGAAACGCTGGAAGTCACCTACCGCGGCAAGAACATCGCGGAAGTGCTGGGGCTGTCCGTCGACGCCGCCGCCACGTTCCTGTCGGCCGTCCCGGCCGCCTCCCGCAGTCTGCAGACGTTGCGCGAGGTGGGCCTGGGGTACCTGCGGCTGGGGCAGCCCGCGACGGAACTCAGCGGTGGTGAGGCGCAACGCATCAAACTGGCCACCGAACTGCAGCGAGCCCGCCGCGGCCACGCGCTCTACCTGCTCGACGAGCCGACGGCGGGGCTGCACCCCTCGGACATCGCGCTGCTGCTGCGACAACTGCACCGGCTCGTCGACGCCGGCAACACCGTCGTCCTCGTCGAGCACGACCTGGACACGATCGCCACCGCCGACTGGGTCATCGACCTCGGCCCGGGCGGCGGCGACGCGGGCGGGCGGGTGGTTGCGGCGGGCCGGCCGGCCAAGGTGGCCAGGGCCCGCCGCAGCGCCACCGCGCCCTACCTCGCGGCCCGGCTCGCGCGCTCGGACGACGGCGCGAGGGGCTGAGCACCGGTCAGCCGGGTTCGAGGCGCAGGGTCGGGCGCGTCAGCATGCTGCGTTCCACTCGTGGCGGACATAAAGGCAAGTGGTTGACCTGCCCCGCGACCAGGCGCAGTTGGCTCGCCGGATGGGCGCGTACCGGGCCGTATCGCATGCAAGGCCCGAGGCGCGCCCTACCGTACGGCTCCTGGTGCTGAAGCCGCCGCTGCCGTGGCCGCCCTGCCGGCCCGCCGCAGGGGTGCTGGCGGCGAACGGAGTATCGATGTTGCCGCTGTGGGCGAGGGCGGAATTGATGCTGCCGTACGTGCCGGCTGTCGCGGAGCCCTCTACGAAGCAAACGACGAGTGGTGTGCCGGCGGCGGGCACTGGCTCGCTGCCTGTCGGTGCATGAGCGCCGCGCGCGTGTGGGAATATGCGGGTTATGGATGCAATCTCCTCCGTAGAACTGGCCGCCCAGCGCCAGCGCAGCGCTGCGGCTGCCGCGGACGCGGCTCGTGTTGATGTAGAACTTGAGGCCGTGGCAGCGGTCCGCGAAGGAGAACCTCTTCACGAGGTCGCCGAAGCCTCCGGTATCGACTCCGGCGAACTGAAGCATCTGGACAAGATCGCAGGGGACATCCCGCCAAACTGAGCGCCTGCCCGGGCGTTCAGCGGTCCGGAGCAGTGGCCTGCCGCCGGGCAGCGCGTGCCTGTGCCCGGTTCGCTGTCGATGCGGCGGATCGACCGATCACCGGGTGTCTTGCGGAGTTGGAGCGAGTACGTCACCGTCGTTGGCGATGTCGATGAGCCGCGGCTCCTGTCCCTGGTGACCGAGGGGACCCGCGCCCAGCTGATCCGCTGCGAAGACACGTCCTCTGAAGCGGACGGGCGGTCTTCCTCGCGTAGTTGCGGGTGTGGTGAAGGTGAGCGCGATCCGGGACTTCGGCGAGGGCGTTACCAGAGCCCTTGGGGCGCGACGGCAGAGGCGTCGTCGTGTCATTTGCCGGCGGCGCGCATGAGACGAGCTGCGATCACGGCCGGGGAATGCTGGAGGGCTCCAGAGATCGCGCGGCGGCTTGGACAGCAGACTGTGCCAGGGGCGGTGGCCGAGCCCGTCACAGAGCATCACCAGTATCTCCTGCTTCGCACTACGGGCAGCCGTCTGCGGACCGGCTGCGGGCATGCCGCAGCCTGGCGCAGTCCGCTCCGGGATGCGCGGTGGGGTATCTGGCCCCGCGCGGAGCGGGGGAGACCCGCGCGCTGTCGGCTCGGTGGGGCCCCAGCGTGTTGCTCAGCAGTCCCCGCACTCCTGCTCTCCGCTGATGGGGCCGGGTCCCTCCTCCCACCACGGACCGCGGTGGCTCACCACTGGTAGCCGGGATGCCCCGGCGAGCGTCGCGTGGCCAGAAGCGGGCCGGCAACACCGTCCCGTGCCCTGACGCCGCGTGCGGGTCGAAGGTGTCCGCCAGCCGGGCGATCATGCCCAGGCCGTGCCCAGCGTGCCGGTGGTGGAGCGGCCGTCGCGCATGGCAGCGGCCACGTCTGCCGTCCCCGGCCCGCTGTCCACGGCCAGGAACTCGACCCGGCTTGCTGTCGGTTCGCACGACTCGCAGCACGATCACCCCCGCGACAGTGTGCCTGGTCGTGTTGGGGGCGGCTTCGGACATTGCCAGGGCGATCTCACCGGCTCGGTGCTCGCTCAGCCCGATCCGTCCGGCCAACCGGGAGAGAAACCTCCGCGCGCGCGGCCGTCCTGCCGGAAACCGCGTGAAGGGCGTCGACGAGGCTCACGCGGCACGGGCGCCCGAGAGGCGTCCCGGTGGGTCCACCTTGGCGACCCAGTCGTCATGGCCGACACCGCTGCTCCGGTCAGCTCGCCAGTTCGTGGCGGGAGCGGTGCCGCCGGTCGGGATGGGCCCTCGGCCCCTCAGCGGCCTTGTCCTGAACAGACCTTCGAGCCCTGCCGGAAAGGTAAGTGACCGCCTTTTCGGCAGGGCTCGAATTACGCCAGGGTGGCCCCCGCATTGGAGGAGCGGTTCCCTATCGCTGCTACGAGAGCCGTCCCGACCTCCACTACACCTACCCGGCACGGCGTTTCCCACCCACCGGGTAACCCGCCGAGTAAGGGGACACACACCAATGGTGAGGGCGGCCACCGAATACGGGGCTGCCCTCACCACGGAACGGTGAGCTTCTTACCAGCGGTACCAGCGGCTTCGCTTGCCACCGCTGTGTGCGGCCGGGCGGATCAGGAAGCCCAGCGCCCACACGACGAGCACGATGATCGCGATCCACCACAGCAGGTGGAGAGCGAAACCGGCCCCGAAGAGAATGAGAGCGAGAAGAAGAACAAGCAGAATGGGAACCATAGTTATTACCTCCGAAACGCCGTCTTCCCCCGTTCGGTGGCGCCATGTGCCCGAAAACCGATCTCTCTTATCTGATGCGTAGGTCCCGCTGACCACGCAGGCCGGGCCCGCCGCCCCGCGGAGGAACTCCTGACGCGTGTCGGCCCGAACGATCAGGACGCGTTCAGTACCCGAGGACTCGCGAGCCCAGCTCCAGGTCCAAAGGCGCAGTTGGATGTCCTCACAGCGATCCTCCGCCCGCCCTGACCAGGCAAGACACGCCTCTCAGGTGATGTTGCGGAGAGCCGGGGAAGAAGCTGCGGCAGCCGAATGGAGGTTGTCGTGGAGAGTGGAGATCTTGAACTGGGTGAGCTGCTGGCCGCTGCGGAAGCGGCGCCGCCCGGAGAGTCCGTCGAGGTTGTGGCACACGATCTGCGGAAGCGGTTCGGCGCGGAGGCTGTGTCGTTCCTGTTCGTCGACCTCATCGGCCGGCAGCTGGTACGGCTCGCCGCGGCCGGAGCCGATGACGCGGGCCGTGCCGGGCCGATCGACCTGAAGGGCAGCGTCTACGACGCCGTGCTGCAAGGCCAGCGCCAGTACGTAGAAGCGGACGGACAGGGCGGACGGCGCGTCATCACGCCGGTCAGCAACCGCGGCGACTGCATCGGAGTTTTGGAGGTGACCTTGCAGTCGACCGACCACACCGTGCTGCGTCAGGTCCGTGACGCGGCGCACGCACTGGCCTACATCATCGTGACGGACCGCCGGTTCACCGATCTGTACCACCTGAGCGGGCGCACCACCCAGACCAGCCTGGCCGCGGAGATCCAGCATCAGCTGCTCCCCTCGGCACCCTGCTGCGAGGCGGAGCAGTTCACCCTTGCCGCCGGGCTGGTCCCGGCCGACGACATCGGTGGGGACACCTATGACTACACCCTCGACCGCGACACCCTGCACCTGTCCATCACCGACGCCATGGGTCACGACACAAACTCGGCGCTACTGGCCACCTTGCTGGTCGGCGCCCTGCGCCAGTCACGCCGCAGCGGCTGCGACGCCCTGAGACAAGCCAACCACGCCCACCAGTCCCTGTTGAGCCACAGCCGCGGCCTGGCCACGGGACAGCTGCTGTGCGTTGATCTCGACACGGGCCTGTGCGAACTGGTCAACGCGGGCCACCCCCGGCCGCTACGCCTACGAAGGGGCGCCGTCGAAGAACTCAAGCTTGACGTCAATCTGCCCTTCGGCGTGGCGGCGCCCACTTCCTACCGTCCGCAGGAGCTGCAACTGCTTCCCGGGGACCGTCTGGTCCTGCTCACCGATGGGATGCAGGAGCGCGGTGCCGAGGCCGTCGACTTGATCTCACTCATCCAAGACACGCGCGCGCTGCATCCACGAGAAGCCGTACGGAGCCTGACCTCCGCGGTCCTCGACGCCTGCGACGGCAGTCTCCGGGACGACGCCACCGTCCTGATACTGGACTGGCACGGCAACCGCAGACGACCGGACGAAACCGGATCGGGCGTTCGGGGCTGAACGGCAGCAGCCCTCTTGTCCCCCCTTGCCTCATAGAGGCTGCGCGACAAACCGGTCCATCCGATCGCATCGCGTTCGACGAGCCTGACGAGGTTGCAGCTGCCTCGACCCGTGCGACTCCCGATCCAGGGCAAGTTGGGTGAAACGCCGCAAAGGGTAAATACATGATGGATGTCAGGCAGGTAGACGGCGACCTGGGCCTCGACCGTGACGTGCTCGCTCTCGGTCGGGCCGATCGTTGGCCGCCGCCGGCGCCGCCCTGCGCCCGCCCGCCGCGTCGACCTGGCGCTGCCTGGCGAGTTGGTGGCGAGGCTCAGACACCGGAGGGCTCGGTGTTCTCCGAGTTGGAGGGGCGGCGCCGGGCCGCCGGCGCGGCCGAGCGGGACGGCGTTCACCCGCGTACCCGCTCCGTGATCCGGACGCGCCGGAGCCGGATGACGACGAAGGGCGCGGACCGGGCTGAGCTGCTTTTCGGGTGCCGAGGAATGGCCACCGGTTGGCGCGCCGTCCCGTGGGTCGTCCCTCGCTGAAACCCTTTGGTCACAGCTCTGGCGCCCGTGGTAGACCGAAGGGTCCCCTCCTCGTGCTCCGGAGATCTTCATGCGCCGTCTCGCCGTGTTCCTCGCCTCGTCCAACGGATACGACCCCGCGTACGCCGCGCTGGCAGCCGACGTCGGCGCTGAACTGGCTCGGCGCGGAATCGGTCTGGTCTATGGCGGTGGCCGCCGGGGCTTGATGGGGGTGGTGGCGGACAGCGCGCTGGAGGCGGGCGGCGAGGTCGTCGGCGTCATGCCGCGCAGCATGGTCGAGCGGGAGTGGGCTCACGAGGGGGTGACCGAGCTGGTCAGGTGCGACTCGATGCATGAGCGCAAGGCGATCATGGCCGAGTACTCCGACGCCTTCATCGCCCTGCCCGGTGGTCTGGGCACGCTGGAGGAGATCTTCGAGGTGTGGTCGTGGCGCCAACTCGGCTTCCACACCAAGCCGGTGGGCTTCCTCAATGCGGGAGGCTTCTGGACGCCGCTGCTCGATGCCCTGCGCGGCCTGGTCGACTCCGGCTTCCTGCCCGCCCCGACCCTGGACGACCTTGCCGTCGCCCCTGACCTGCACGCTCTGCTGGAGCGCCTTGAGGAACGGCTGCGCAGCTCCCCGCAGCCCGCGCACGGAGAGGGTCTGCGCTAGCCAGCCGGTGAGGTACGGCGGGGCCAGGGTGTGCACCCTGCGCGTCAGCGCCGCCCCCGCCGCACCGCCGCTCCTCGCCCGATGCCAGCCACTCGACGGCGATCAGGACCTCCTCACGGTCCCGGCCCAGCGCAAGACCGCCGTGAGTACGAGAACCGGATCAGGGCGCCCACACCAGGACCATGATCGTTCTCAGCGCCAACCGCTGTACCCGCCATACCGATGTTCCCAAGGCCGGTGTAGGAGACGGAGCTGGTGGCCGGCCCGCCGCACGGGGATGGCCGACGGCAGCAGTCGGGACCGAGTCTGACCCACGCGCACGAGGCACGGGCCGCCCACTGGAGGGCTGAGGCCGCCGGTGTCGCATGACCGACGGTAGTTCCCCCTTCCTGGTGGAGCCACCAGCAGCGGCGGGACCGGAGCCGCTACCGATGGCTCCGGTGCACGCTCGCGTCTGCGCGCTGCTCAGATGCCGAGCGTGGGCAGCTGCTGCGCGCGTTCCTCGCTCAGTACGCCCGGCGCGAGCGGCTGCTACTGAGAAACACGCCCAGGCGTACAGCGTGCTCCTGGCCGTCGTCCCGGAGGCGGCGAGGTGGCCGGTCGCTCACCGGTCGATCGCGGCGAACAGGGACTGAAACGCTCGGGCATGACAGACGGGTACGGCATTCCGCTGGGTCGTGTCCAGACCGGCGCCAACCGTCACGACTCCCCATTGCTCGCCCCGACCCTGGACCGCCAGGACGACCTTGGGCCGTTACCCGACGACATCACCGTGCACCTGGACGCCGGCCACGACTCGGAAAAGACCCGCGCGCTGCTCAGCGAACGAGGCCTGCACGGACGCATCGCGCACAAGGGCGAGAAGGCGCCGATCCAGGCCGGCCAGAGGTGGCATGTCGAGCGCACCCATGACTGGCAGAACGCCTTCCACCGGCTCGCCCGCTGCTACGAGCGGCGCACCACCGTCATCGACGCGTTCTTCGACCTCGCCGACACGACCATCACCGTCCGTAACCTGATTTGCCGTGCCCGGACCACCTACCGCTGGGACACCCGTCCTCGACGGCGCCCATGACTGATCACCAGGGCACGGGCGTTCCGTCCCAGGAGAAGAAGCCACCGGTGGGGCCGTCGTCCGGCAGCAGGGCCAGACGGAGGGCACCCTGCGCGGCCTCGGCCGGGTCGCCGCCGGCAGCGGCGGCCAGGGGGTTGAGTTCGGTGGCCCGCAGGCCGGGGGCAAGCGCGTTGACCTTGAATCCGTCCTCGGCCAGCGTCTGGGCGTACAGGACGGTAAGGGCGTTGAGGGCGGCCTTGGACGACCGGTAGGCGGCGGCGCCGCCGCTTCCCGGGGTGAACTGGGGATTGGGGGTGGTGCTCCAGGTCAGCGACGCGGTGCCACTGGAGATGTTGACTATGCGCGGGCGCGGGGACCGGCGCAGGGCGGGCAGGAAGGCATTGGTCACCGCCGCTACCCCGAACACATTGGTCTCGTATGTGCGCCGGTATTCCTCGACGCCGGTGTCGGCCGGCGGGGCAAGTGACGGCGAGATGCCGGCGTTGTTGACCAGTACGTCCAAGCGGTCCACCTGAGCCGCGGCCTGTGCGATGCCGTCGGGATCTGTCACGTCGAGGACCAGCAGGCGGGCCCCGGCGCCGATCTCCTCGACGGCCCGCCGCCCGGGACCGGGGTCACGGGAGCCCACGTACACGGTGAGGCCCTCGGCGGCGAGCAGCCGGGCGATATGCTTGCCGATTCCCTTGTTGGCACCGGTGACCAAAGCTATGCGATCGTTCATGGCAACCACGCTCGCATGGTCGTGGGTGCTCTGCCAGGGACAGCCTGTACCAGGCAGTGGGAGGAGACGACATGGCGCGGCAGGAGCTGGCCCACTACTTGCGGGACCGCCGCGCGGCCCTGCGTCCGCATGAGATCGGTCTGGCGGCGACGGGCACCGACCGCCGCACACCGGGTCTGCGCCGCGAAGAAGTGGCGCAGCTCGCCCACATGTCGGTCGACTACTACACGCGGCTGGAGCAAGCCCGGGGGCCGCGGCCATCGGCCCGGATCCTGGACGCGCTGGCCCGCGCGCTGCGGCTCACGCCGGCCGAACGCAGCCATCTGTTCCGCCTGGCGGGTTCGAGCGCGCCGCCCGGCATCAGCGCCGTGCGGCGGGTGCGCCCGCAGGTGGCCCGGATGCTGGAGCGCCTGCCGGAGACCGGTGCCATCGTCACTGACGCGGCGTACGACGTCGTCACCTGGAACCCCCTGGCCCGGGCCCTGCTCGGCGCCGACCTTGGAGACGGGACGACGAACCTGGCCCGACGCCGCTTCCTGGGCCAGGGGCGGATGTACGAGAGCTCCAGCGCCGAGGAATTCGGGCACGTCGTGGTGGCGCGGCTACGCCGGGCCGCGGACCGCTACCCGCATGACCCGCGGCTGGCCGAACTACTGGCCGAACTGCACGCCCGCAGTGAGGAGTTCCGGCAGATCTGGGAGGAGCGTCCGATCCACGCTCCAGGACACCGCACCAAGACCCTGGACCATCCGGAGGCCGGTACGCTGCGGTTGAACTGCGATGTCCTGCTCGTGCCCGAGGATGACCAGGAGGTTGTCCTGATGACGGCCGACCCCGGATCACCTGCCGTGCGCGCCCTGCGCAGGCTGGCCACGCAGGCGACCTGAAACGAAGGATGCGCCCAGTCTCGCCAGCGGTCACAGAGCGTCGCAACGCCATATTCACTGGGGTCCCTGCCCACCTTGATGCCGAGGCTCTCCACGGCGCCTCATGACTGCCGGTCGGCGAGTGCGGGCCGTACCCGGAGAACCTGCGGTGACACTTCGAGGGCGTCGTGTGGCGGTTCAGGAACGGGGCGAAGGGGGTGCGATCGCCGAGGCGGCGAATCGAAGATGATCCCGTCGCTGATGCGTCGGCGGTGGCACCCAAGTGGATGGTCCGGGTGGTGTTCCGGCCGATCGGGCAGCAGGACCGCGAATTGGCCCCAGAGCGGCTCGGTCAGCCATGATGGAAGCCCGGGCACAGGTCTCCTCGGTGATCACAGAGCGCCGGCAACTCCATGATCAACGGGACCTGATAGCACGAGCCCGGGCACTCAGATGCTGTTGGCGATGCGCTCGTGGTCGCGTTCGCCCTCGCGGGTCTGGATACCAGCGGCGAGCAGCTTGTGGGCGAGCTCGGTGACCTCATCGCCGAACGCCGCGAACAGGCCCTCGTTCTCAACGGCGTATGCCGCACGGGGAATCGGCTGCGCGATCGCGTCGACCGCAGCCTTCGTGATGGGGATCACCTCCGGGCGGAGGCCGGCGATCCGTCGGGCGAGGGTGTCGACGAAGGAATCGAGTTCCGCTGCGGGCAGGGCACGATTGATCAGGCCGTACCGTTCCGCGAGCTCCGCGCCCACGAGCTCGGCGCCGAGGATGAGCTCCAGCGCGCGGGCCCTTCCTGCCAGGCGCGTCATGTTCACCGTGCCGCCGCCTCCGGGGAGGATCCCCATCAAGGACTCCGGCTGCCCCTGCCCCGACTTGCCGATCGCCGCGAATCGCATGTCCAGGTACATGAAGAACTCGTTGCCCGCGCCGCGTGCGAAGCCCGCGAGCTTGCCGATGGTGACCTGCGGCAGGGAGCGGACCTCCTCGCTCATCGTCTGGAGGATGTTCAGGCCCTCGGGGATGACCGAGTCCGGTGCGGCCGCGATCGCGGCGCGTGTGGCTGCAGGCAGGGCGTCAGGGTCGGTGAGGTAGGCCATGTCGCCGTGCGCGACGAAGAATTCCGGGTCGGCGCTCTCGAAGACGATGACGCGGACGTCGGCGTCATCGCGCACACGCGCGACGAATGCCCGGAGTGAGGGCAGGAGGACCGCGTCCATCAGGTTCAGCGGCGGGTGATCGATTGTCACCGTCGCGACCCCATCTGAGACGCCGATCGTCAGGGCGGGGAGGTCGTTGTAGCTCATGGGGTGGCTCCACTTCGCGGTAGGGGGCGGCGCGTGACTGGGCCGCAGTCCGGGGGAAAGCATCGCGAACCTAAGCTTCGCGACTGACACTGAGTATCAGGCTATGAACTCGTACGCAAAGAAGCAAACGGGTGTGTCGGAGTACACTCGTTTCCATGAGTGCAGCACCAGTGGGTACCCGTGAGATCGGCCGTCACGCGGTGCGAGCAGAGCTAGCTCGCGTGGCGTTCAACCGGTTCTGCCTCACCGGCTTCAGCCAGGTCACCTTCGCCGACCTCTCCGAAGCCGCTGGAGTGTCGCGGAGTACCTTCCTGCGCTACTTCGGCACCAAGGAAGACGTGGTTCTGTTCGTCTTCGACCCTGTTGGTGACGTCATCGCTGACGCCCTCGATGCCGAGCGAGCCAATCAGGACGACTGGAGCAGGCTGCGCAACGCTCTGGAGTCAGCCGTGGGGTTCCTCGTGCGCGACGTCCAGGAACTCGTGACGATCCTCGGCCTCGTCGAGCAGACCCCAGCCCTGTGCGCACGCCTTCGGGAGAAGCAGGCTGAATGGCGGCCAAAGATCGTCGCCCGACTGCAGAAGTCAGCTTCCTCGACCGACGGGTCATCGGTCGTCGCCAACGTTCGGGTAGCGGCAGCGCTCGAAATCTTGTGGATCGTCCTCGGGCGATGGAGCGCGAGCGACGGCCGAGAGGACCTCGGCAAACTGCTGGACGCTGCGTTCGCCGCCTTCTCGACCCCGGCATGCCAGCAGACGGACGTTCCGTCGTAGAGGGCCGAGGTTCAGCAGAGCCCCGACAATCTCGGGTGTCCTGGTTCGCGGCGAGAGACAGCGTGCGTGAAGGTGGGCGGGTGGGGGTATCCGGCGAAGCGACTTCCGCCCCGCCGTGCACGCGTTTCGCGCGTGAGAGGAGAGCTGCCGTGTTGATGGCCCATCCTGCCGTCCTGAGCAACCTCATCGAGCAGTACGAAACTCTCCACACCCTCCAGGCCGAGAACGGCAGCACCCAGTCCCGGCAACGCCTGGAAGACGTCTCCTACACGCTCTGCGTTGCCACCGGCACCCGCGACGTGGACACCGCCCTGCAGGCCGCCCGGCAACGCCTCGCAGAGGGTCAGATCACCCGCAACGCCGTCGCCGCCTGAATCCGCCGGGCGGCTCTCCGCTTGATCGTGCAGGAGTGCCTCTGCCGCCGTGCCGACAGACGGAGCGTCGCAGTCCCTCGTGACGTGCGGCGCTCCCGGTCGGCACACGGCCAGCAGGCGTCGCACGATGCTGTGACGAGCGCACCCCAGTCACCGCCCTGCGCTGTTCCCCGCCCTCATGTCGGCGTCAGCCGTCGACGCGGGGGCGTACTCCAGAACAAGGCCCACTCGGGTCGCCCAGGGGGAGCCGACCCCTGCCGCTACCAGCTTCGACGCTCCATCCACGTCTGACGCACCTCAGCAGCAGCCGCATGACCGAGACTGCTGCGGTCTTGCCGCTGGCCGCGGCCGAGGACGGGACCGGGGACGCGGGGGGTGCCGAAGCGCCTGCCCGGACGGCGTACGCACTGGGGCGAGCACAAGGGGAACCGACCATCGAGCGGTTCGACCTCTCTGGCCCCGTCATGGCGATCCACGCTTGCAGGCACCCGGTCGCGGAATGGACGCCCGGCTGGTCCGGCGAGGTGCGCCGTCTCAGCTCCCGGAACGCGAGAACGTGCAAAAGCGCAGCGGGTACAAGGGAGGCAGCGGCATTCGCATGGCGCCGGCAGGGAGTGCCTGGTGGCCAAGCGGTGCGCCTCGACTGGACGACGATCAGGTGGAGGGCAGCATGATGCGAGAGTCCGACGGCGGAGAAATGGCGTCTCCCGCCAGCGGCGCTTCCGGCAGGGACGAGACACCTGAGCAGCGTGCGGACCGGCTGTGGGCAGAGCTCCTGCAGGAGCTGCGGGTCGCCCAGACGGGTGTGCAGATCCTCTTCGGATTCCTGCTGACAGTCGCCTTCCAGTCGCGTTTTGGTGAACTGTCCTCGGCCGACCGTACGTTGTACGTAGTCACCGTCGCGCTCGGTGCCGGCACGACAGGGGCGCTGGTCGGACCCGTGTCGCTGCACCGCATGCTGACCGGGCGGCACATGAAGCCGGAGACGGTGACATGGGCGTCGCGTCTTACGGTGATGGGGCTGGTCCTTCTGGTGTGCACCATGGCGGCGGCGCTGCTACTCGTCCTGCGGGTGGCGGGCAGCAACACCGCCGCATTGTGGATCGTGGTGGGGATGGTGGTGTGGTTCGGCGTGGCCTGGTTCGTCCTGCCCGCGATCGCGCGGCACCGCGTCCTGGCCAGGCGGGACCGCAACTGACGGACGGAAGTGTTTCGTTGCCGAGCGCATGTTCATGCGGCGGCAGGCCGTCCGGCTCCGCCAGGCGTAGCGCGGTGCCCGGTCAGTCCTCTGTGCCGTCGGTGAAGAGGTCAGCGGTGTCGGTGAGTTCGAGAACACGGCGGACGATGGGACTGGTGGCGGCCAACACCAGGGTCTTGGTGCTGGCGGCGGCGTGCCGGCGTGCCTCCAGAAGGGCGCTCAGGGCCGAGCCATCCCAAAAGGTGACATCGCAGAGGTTGAGGTCCACCCCTTGCTGCGACGCGTCCAGGGCGTCCATCAGGTTGTCAAGAAAGACGCTCCGGGCGTCCCAGTCGACCTCGCCGTGCACCGCGACCGTGATCCGCGCGGAGCCGGACGGGCTGCTGAAAGTCACGAAGCAGCGCGGACCCACAGCCGGGGCGGGGCGTCCCGCGTTCTTCGGCTGCGTCGGGGCGCAGGACATGCGCCGCGGCGTGGCGGACACTCCCCAGGACATGATGGTCCGCTCCCTCCGAATTCCATCAGAAGACGTCAGCTGATACACGAAACATAGTTCATGTATCGGCGGGCTGCAATAGGCGGCCTGCTTTACCATGACGTCATGGATGCAGTGCCTGAAGCCCACGTCGGATGGACGTTCCTGACCAATCACGCACGCGTGCTCGCAGCGATCGCCGACGATCCGACCGTCCGCATCCGCGACATCGCCGCGCGCTGCAGGCTGACCGAGCGAGCCGTCCAACGGATCATCTCCGACCTCGAACAGGACGGGTATCTCTCCCACACCCGCGAAGGCCGCGCGAACAGCTACCACATCGCTGCAGGCAAGGTCCTGCGCCATCCCGCCGAAGCCGGCCTCACCGTCAGCTCACTCCTGTCGCTGCTGGTCCAGGACGAAGCCGAACGTGCACCGCACGACACGCACGCCCAGCGGTGACACCCCTCGCGGCAGCCGACTGCGTGGTCGCGCTCACGCGCTGACCCATTACCAGGGCGCCACCACCGCTGCAGGCAGCTTCGGACTCCTCGCGTCGGTCTCGGCCCGCTCCTCCCGCGGGTGCCGTGTCGCCGAGGCGCCCGCCATTCTGTGGCCGACGAGAGCCGCGCCTGTCGTAGCCGCCGACGTCCCCCAGTCGGCCAGTGCTTGGGCATAGGCCGTCCGGGCCGGCTCGTTGTCACTCTCGATCATCGCCAGTTCGGCTCGGGCAAGAGCCTGGCCGACGGTACGGACCTCGATGGCGGACAACATCCCGGCGGCGGATCTGCGCGCGTGCATAGCCAAGTTGTAGTCAACCGTCTCCTCGGTCGATTACCAGCGCGGCATACTGTCCGAGCTCTCCTCCATCCTGGAAGCGGCCGTCGAGGACAGACCGCTTACCGGGAACCCCATGCCCGCGAAGTCTGTGCGGTGGCCAAAGGCGCCGCAAGAGCGACGCGACGCGTGGCGGTTGGAGACTGCTCTGAGAGTCCGCGACGTCATCAGCCCGCGAAACCGGATAGCCGTCGTAGTCGGCCTGGGATGCGGGCTACGTCAGGGCGAGGTGTTCGGGCTTGGTCCGGAGGACATCGACTACGCACGAGGCGTCCTCCATGTACGCCGCCAAATCCAGGCGGTCCGAGGAAGGTTGTACTTCGCCCTGCCGAGGGGGAAGAAGACCCGTACCGTCGACATGCCCTCCTCGGTGGACGACGAGCTGAAGCGCCATGTCGAAGCGTTCCGGCCGGTGGAGGTGGAGCTTCCGTGGGGGGAGCCGGAGGGGCAGGCGAGGAAGTTCCTCCTCCTATACTCACCACTCGATTCGGGAACGCCGTCGCGGTGAATACGTGGGACACCTACTCCTGGAAGCCCGCGCTGGCCGCGGCCTGCGTGATCCCGGCGCGTGCGCAGGGGGCGAAGCCCTGGCAGTGGGCCGCGGCCCCGCGGGACGGATTTCATGTGCTGCGGCACACCTACGCCTCGATCATGCTTGAGGCCGGAGAGACCGTCGTGCCTTGGCTCGTTGGCTCCCGCACTCCTCGCCCTCGATCACCCTCGGTTACTATGCTCACTTCATGCCAGAGGCCGGTAGTAAGGGTCGCGCCGCCATCGAGCGAATGCTGCGGGAGTGATGAAGGGGATCGGCACGTCGGCCGAGACTCCCCAGATTCTCCCCAGCTCCGCTGGAGGGCGATGTGCGGCCCTGCACCCTTCTGGAAGCGACCATGGAATACAAGATGTATGGGACGGATGGCCTAGGAAAATGCTGAATGAGGTGACTGCGACCCGCTACGTCACGCCCTTGCGTGAGGGCGGGTCGCTCCCGGGCATCGTCGAAGCCGACGACCTAGGAACGTACGTCATGAAGTTCACCGGGGCCGGCCAGGGGCGAAAGACGCTGGTCGCGGAAATCATCTGCGGCGAGCTCGGCCGCAGTCTGGGCCTGCGGGTGCCCGAGCTGGTCACCATGCAGCTGGACCCCGTCATCGGGCTGGGCGAGCCCGACCAGGAGGTCCAGGAGCTGCTCAAGGCGAGCGGGGGACTGAATCTCGGCATGGACTACCTGCCGGGAGCCCTCGGCTTCGACCCGCTCGCGTACGAGGTGAGCCCCGCGGAGGCGGGCCGGGTCGTCTGGTTCGACGCGCTGATCAACAACGTGGACCGCTCCTGGCGCAATCCGAACATGCTCGTCTGGCATGGCGACCTGTACCTCATCGACCACGGCGCCACGATGATCTGGCACCACAACTGGCCCACGGCGCAGGCGTCCGCCGCCAAGCCGTACAACGCGTCGGACCATGCCCTGGCCGAGTTCTCGCCGGACATCGCGTCGGCCGCCGCCGCGCTCGCGCCTCTCGTGACCGAGGAGCTGCTGCGCGAGATCACGGCGGCCGTGCCCGACGAATGGCTGGTCGACGAACCGGGCTTCGACACCACCGACGAGCTGCGGCGCGCCTACATCGCACCGCTGCTGGCCCGTGCCGCCACCATCCACGAGCGCATCGTCATGGACGCTCCCGCCAAGACCCGTCCCTCGCAGGC
Source organism: Streptomyces sp. NBC_01497 (assembly GCF_036250695.1). Lineage (NCBI taxonomy): Bacteria > Bacillati > Actinomycetota > Actinomycetes > Kitasatosporales > Streptomycetaceae > Streptomyces > Streptomyces sp. NBC_01497. Next base: position 7,039,184 of record NZ_CP109427.1, read on the forward strand.
GCCCGGCTGGCTCGCCGCCCGGCTGCGCCCCGCGGAGCGGCCCGAAGGACAGGACGGCGGCCGATGAGCGCGCGGGACGTCTACGAGTACGCACTGCTGCGTGTGGTGCCTCGCGTCGAGCGCGGCGAGTGCTGCAACGCCGGCGTGATCCTTTACTGCCGGGGCCAGTCGTTCATCGCGGCGAAGACCCACCTGGACGAGGCCCGCCTGCTGGCACTGGACCCGTCGGTCGACCTGGCCGGCGTGCGGGCCGCGCTCGCCGCCGTCGAGTCGGTCTGTGACGGGGGGGCGGCCGCCGGGCAGGCCGGCGGGGACGATCCGGGCCGCCGGTTCCGGTGGCTGATCGCGCCGCGCTCGACCGTCGTGCAGCCCGGGCCGGTGCACACGGGCCTGACGGTCGACGCCAAGGCCGAGGCCGAGCGGCTGCTGGCTCTCCTCGTGCGCTGATCGGCCGGGGGTGCGGGGCGGTCGCGCGGCCGCCGCGCGCGCCCCCGCTCCGCCGTGTACCGGCCGACTGAGGGGACCGCCACGGGGCGGGCCCGTTGACACCGCGTGCCAGGGCTTCTAGCGTCTCGTCTGCCGAAGCGACTAAGCGGTTGCTCAGCACATGCGGATTCCTAGGGCGAGGAGAACAGGGATGTCCACCACCGAGCAGCGCGTCGCCATCGTGACCGGGGCGGCGCGGGGGATCGGCGCCGCCACGGCGGTACGGCTCGCCGCGGAGGGCCGCGCCGTCGCCGTACTCGACCTGGACGAGGCGGCCTGCGCCGACACTGTGAAGAAGATCACCGAGGCGGGCGGCAAGGCTCTCGCGGTCGGTTGCGACGTGTCCGACAGTGCCCAGGTGGAGGCGGCGGTCGAGCGCGTCGCCGCCGAGCTCGGCGCCCCGACCATCCTCGTCAACAACGCGGGTGTGCTGCGGGACAACCTCTTGTTCAAGATGTCCGAGTCCGACTGGGACACCGTGATGAACGTGCACCTCAAGGGCGCGTTCCTGATGGCGCGCGCCTGCCAGAAGCACATGGTGGACGCGAAGTTCGGCCGGATCGTCAGCCTGTCGTCGTCCTCCGCGCTCGGCAACCGGGGCCAGCTCAACTACTCGGCCGTCAAGGCGGGCCTGCAGGGCTTCACCAAGACCCTGGCCAAGGAGCTGGGCAAGTTCGGTGTCACCGCGAACGCGGTCGCCCCCGGCTTCATCGTCACCGAGATGACCGCGTCGACGGCCGCCCGGCTGGGCGTCGGCTTCGAGGAGTTCCAGACCGCGATGGCCGGCCAGATCCCGGTGCAGCGCGTCGGCAGGCCCGAGGACGTCGCGGGCGCCATCGCCTTCTTCACCGGCGACGACGCGGGCTTCGTGTCCGGCCAGGTCATGTACGTCGCCGGTGGCCCGCTCAACTGAATCCGAGGACCACAGCCATGACACAGCAGCAGACGCCGAACCCCGCACCCGACACCGGCAAGGTCGCCCTGGTCACGGGGGCCAGCCGGGGCATCGGCTACGGGATCGCCGAGGCGCTCGTCGCGCGCGGCGACCGGGTGTGCATCACCGGACGCAACGAGGACGCGCTCAAGGAGGCGGTGGAGCGACTCGGCCCGGACCGCGCCATGGGCGTCGCCGGCAAGGCGCACGACCCGGCCCACCAGAGCGCGGTGGTCGAGCGGGTGATGGAGGCCTACGGCCGGGTCGACCACCTCGTCAACAACGCGGGGACCAACCCGGTGTTCTCGGCCCTCGCGGACCTCGACCTGGCCGTCGCGAGCAAGACGTACGAGACCAACGTGCTCTCCGCGCTCGGTCTCGCGCAGAAGACGTGGCACGCCTGGCAGAAGGAGCACGGCGGTACGATCGTCAACGTTGCCTCCGTCGCCGGCCTCAACGCGTCCCCTTTCATGGGGACGTACGGCATGAGCAAGGCCGCGATGATCAACCTCACCCTGCAGCTGGCGCACGAGTTCGCGCCGATCGTGCGGGTCAACGCCGTCGCGCCCGCCGTCGTGAAGACCAAGTTCGCGCGGATGCTCTACGAGGGCCGCGAGGAGGAGGCGGCGGCGGGCTACCCGATGGGGCGGCTCGGCGTGCCGGAGGACATCGGCGGCGCCGCGGCCTTCCTGACCTCGGACGAGGCCGGCTGGATCACCGGCCAGACCCTCGTGATCGACGGCGGGATGTTCCTCACGGCCGGGGTCTGAGCCGCCCGGGGCGGGGTTCTTCCCGCGCCCTCACGTGTGCGCTGCGCGGCCGGTCGTCCCTGGCGGGACGGTCGGCCGCCGCCGTTGTCAGTGGTGCCCGGTAGGTTCGTGAGCGATCGGCAGAGATACGAACCCCGGAGGATGTTGACGTGACCGAGACCGACGTGCTGCCCGAGTCCTGGCGCGGCGTCCTGGGTGAGGAGCTCCGGGAGCCGTACTTCGCCGAGCTGCTGGAGTTCGTCGCCAAGGAGCGGGCGAACGGGCCGGTGTACCCGCCCCGGGAGGACGTCTTCGCCGCCCTGGAGGCCACGCCGTACGAGGACGTGAAGGTGCTGGTCCTCGGCCAGGACCCTTATCACGGCGCGGGGCAGGGCCACGGCCTGTGCTTCTCGGTGCGGCCGGGGGTGCGGATCCCGCCGTCCCTGAGGAACATCTACAAGGAGATGCGCGAGGATCTCGGCCATCCGGTGCCGGACAACGGTTACCTGATGCCGTGGGCGCGGCAGGGCGTCCTGCTGCTCAACGCGGTGCTGACGGTCCGCGAGGCCGAGCCCAATTCGCACAAGGGCAAGGGCTGGGAGAAGTTCACGGACGCCGTGATCAGGGCGGTCGCCGAGCGGTCCGACCCGGCCGTGTTCGTGCTGTGGGGGGCGTATGCGCAGAAGAAGCTGCCGCTCATCGACGAGAAGCGGCATGCGGTGGTGAAGGGGGCCCACCCCTCGCCGCTGTCCGCGAAGAAGTTCCTCGGATCGCGCCCCTTCACGCAGATCGACGCGGCGGTCGCCGCGCAGGGGCACACGCCGATCGACTGGCGGATCCCCGACCTGGGCCGAGCCTGAGGGCGATTGCGGGCGACCGCGACTAGCGTTCCCATCGAGCGTTTTGTCTGATTTTCATCACGCGACGGTGGAGGCGCCAGGCATGGAGCAGCGGCAGTCGTCCGAGGAGTCCCTTGTGACCAGGATCGGACAGGCGGTGATCCTGCTCCACGGCGGCGACCGCGAAGAGGCGCGCAACCGCATGGGGGAGCTGTGGGCGGAGATCGGGGACACGGGCGACCCGGTCCAGCGCTGCACGCTGGCCCACTACATCGCCGACACGCAGGACGATCCCGGTGACGAACTGGCTTGGGATCTGCGCGCCCTGACGGCGGCGGACGGGGACCTGCCGGAGGTGGTCGCCTTCCATCCCGCCTTCCACGTCAACCTGGCCGCCGACTACGTGAAACTGCACCGTCCCGATGCCGCCCTGCTGCATCTGGAGCGCGCGCGTGCCTGTGTCCACGTGCTGGGGGACGACGGTTACGGCGACGGGGTGCGCACGGCGATCGCCCGGGTGGCGCGGCAACTCGCACCGGGCTGACCGGGCTGACCGGGCTGACCGGGCTGACCGGGCCCCGCGCCCCCAACGCCGGGCCGGGGCCCGCTCCGAGGAGCGTCAGCCGGTGCCGGGCGGCTCGGGGCGTTCAGTGGCGGTACGTCTCGTGGCAGATGCGGGCCTGCGGGCTGCCCGCGGGCCAGTGCCCGTACGTCTCGCCCAGCTCGCAGACGCCGGCCGCGCCCACCGGTGCGGCGCCGGGCGCCGGCCGGTCCGCCCGGGGCCCGCCCCGCTCCTGCGGCCGGTCGTGCCTCCCCGCCCCGGCGCCGCCGGCCTCGTGGGGCCGCACCCGGTGGTGCGTTTCCGGCGCCCGGTCCCGTGCGGGCGGGCGCGGCGCGACGTGCTGCTGTCCGGGCCCGGGCTCCGGTGCCGACTGCGCGGCGGGCCTCGGCGCCGTGGGCGTGGGCGAGGGCGGCTGCGCGATCTCCAGTGCCTCCCGGACGGGCGCCTGCACGATCTGCGACCGCACATCCGGCGTGTCCCGCCCGGGCGCGGAGGCGCCCGGCGACTGCCCCTGCGCGAGCGGGCGGTCCGGACTCACGGACACACAGCCGGACACGGCCGTCACGGCCACACCGGCCGCGCTGATCAGGAGCATCGTGGTGGTTCTGGCTCGTCGCATTCCGGCAACTCTGCTGGCCCGATGCCCACTTCGGACAGGTTCCCGGGCACAATCAACACGGAAGGATGATCTCCACCGCCGTGGTGACGCGGTCGGTCGGGACGGGGCCCGCGGGGCGCGGGCGCGCCTTCGACGGGGTCCGACTTGGCCCACCGGACCTGACCGGGCCCACCGGACCTGACCGGGCCCACCGGACCTGACCGGGCCCACCCGACCGGCGCCCGGGGCCACCGGAGCTGACCCGGCCGGGCCCACAGCACGCGACCGATGCCGGGCGCGCGGGCGCCGTCAGTCGCCCGTCGTGCCGTCGAGCGCCTCACGGATCAGGTCCGCGTGGCCGTTGTGGCGCGCGTACTCCTCGATCATGTGGAGGTAGATCCACCGCAGCGTGAACGGCTGCCCGCTCGTCCGCTGCCGGCGCCCCGCTCCCTCGTCGTCGAGGCCGTGCGCCGCCGCGCGTTCCCGGGCGATGGCGATCTCCGCCTGCCAGGTCGCGTACGCCTGTGCCCAGGTGTCGTCCGCACCCGGATGGAAGTCCCCGTCGTTGTCGGCGTCCGTGAAGTAGATGCCCGGCACGTCCTCCCCGTCGAGCACCTCGCGGAACCAGCCCCGCTCGCACTCGGCCAGGTGGCGCACGAGCCCCAGGAGGCTGAGGCCCGACGGCGCGACGGGCCGCTGCCGCAGTTGCTCGTCCGAGAGGCCCGCGCACTTGATGGCGAGGGTCGCCCGGTGCACGTCGAGCCAGTCCTCCAGCTGGCGGCGCTCACCGGCGTTGCCCAGCGGTTGCGGGCCACGCAGCGCCGCCGCCTCCTCGGGCGTCGGAGGCGTGGGAGGCGTGGGAGGCGTCGCGGAGGGCGCGGACGCGACGGAGGACGGCGGTGCGGGGGTGGCCGGGCGCGCGGATGGAGCGGGCTGTGCTGGTGAGGGCGGTGTCATGGCGGCCATGGTGTCGGACGGGCGGCCCGCGCGCGAGGTGTTATCCGGCGCCGTGCCCCCGGAACGGCCGACGTATGCTGCCCGGACGGCACACTCCGGGAGGGTTTTCGTGAAGGTCGGCTGCATCGGGCTCGGCGACATCGCACAGAAGGCCTACCTGCCGGTGCTGGTGGCGCAGCCCGGCATCGAGCTCCATCTCCAGACCAGGACCCCCGCGACGCTGGAGCGGACGGCCGCGGCCCATCGGATCCCCGCTGCACAGTGCCACGGGGACCTGGACGCGCTGATCGCGGCCCGCCCGGACGCCGCGTTCGTGCACGCGCCGACGGCCGCGCACCCCGAGATCGTCGGCCGCCTGATCGACGCGGGCATCCCTACGTACGTCGACAAGCCGATCGCCGCCGAGTACGCCGAGTCGGAGCGCCTCGTGCGGCTGGCGGAGGAGCGCGGCACCACGCTCGCCGTCGGGTTCAACCGCCGCTTCGCCCCCTCGTACGCGCAGTGCCTGGAGCACCCGCGCGAGCTCATCCTGCTGCAGAAGAACCGTGTGGGTCTGGCCGGCGCGGCGCGCGAGGTGATCGTGGACGACTTCGTGCACGTGGTGGACACGCTCCGCTTCCTCGTGCCCGGCACCGTGGAGCACACCGACATCCGGGTACGGGTCCGCGACGGCCTCGTGCACCACCTCGTGCTCCAGCTGTCCGGCGACGGGTTCACCGCCATCGGCATGATGAACAGGACCAGCGGGTCCACCGAGGAGATTCTCGAAGTGTCCGGCCAGGACTCCAAGCGCGCGGTGCACGACCTGGCCACCGTCATCGACCACAAGGGCCAGCCGAGCGTGCGTCGGCGCGGCGACTGGGTGCCCGTCGCCCGCCAGCGCGGCATCGAGCAGGCGTCCCTCGCCTTCCTCGACGCGGTACGCGCGGGGCGGACGCTCAGCGCCCGGGACGCGCTGGAGACCCATGAACTGTGTGAGCGGGTGGTACGGGCGGCGCAGACAGAGGGCGCCTGAGCAGGCCGCCGCGCGCCCCTGGGGTCCTGCGCAGTCCGCGCCACGCGCAGAAGGCCGCCACCACGGCGACGGCCACGTACACAGCCCAGTCACCGAACCGGTCGTAGAGCGTCGCGCCCTGAGCCAACGGCACCTCGTAGACGGCGGACGCGCTGCGCGCCGTCGGCAGTTCCCGGCCGACGCGCTCGCCGTGCGGCCCGAAGACCGCGCTCACGCCGGTGAGGGTCGCGTGCACCACGGGGCGGCCGGTCTCCGCCGCCCGCAGCGCGCCGAGCGACGCGTGCTGCGCCGGGGCCCAGGTGTCCTGGAACGTCGCTGTCGACGACTGCACCACCAGCACCTGCGCGCCGTCGTTCGCGAGGTTGCGGCTCATGTCGGGGAAGGCCGACTCGAAGCAGATCAGCGGTCCTACCCGCAGGCTCCCGCCGTCCCTTCGCGGCACCGTCATCACCACCTGGCGGCGCCCCGCCACCCGGTCCTGCCCGGCCGCCCGGCCCACCGAGGTGACCCAGCCGAGCAGCCGCCGGGCGGGGACGTACTCCCCGAGCGGCACCAGCCGCATCTTGTCGTACGTGACACCCGTCGGCCCCCCGGGCCCCACCAGGGTGCTCCGTTTGAAGATGCCGTGGCGGCCCCGGGCGTCGGTGTCCGGCGCGTCGATGTTCACCAGGACGTCCGCACCGAGGGTGCGGGACAGCGCGGTCAGCCGCCGGCCCAGGGACGGATGCGTCGCCAGACTGTGCGTCACACTGCTCTCGCCCCACACCACCAGGTCGGCCCGGCCGTCCGCCACCTGGCGCGTCAGCTCCTCGCTCCGCGCGAACCGCAACTGCGGCGATCCCGGCGCGCGCGAGACGATGCCCGGCTGGACCACCGCGATCCGCGGTGCCGCACCCGACTCGGCGGGCAGCGGCGCCCACGCCCACACCGACCCCGTCGCGACGGCACCCAGCACGAGCGCCACTGTCGCCGTCAGCCGCGAGGCCGCCGACACGATGACCAGCGCCACCGCGACATTGACGGCGACCACGGCCAGGCTCACCAGCCACACCCCGCCCACGGAGGCCAGCCGAAGTGCCGGGACCACCTGCCACTGGCTCGCGCCCAGCACACCCCACGGCCCACCGAGCCCCTGCCAGGACCTGACGATCTCCACCAGCAGCCACGCCGACGGGACGACGGCGAGCGCCGCCGCGGACCTCCCCGCCCCCGGCGGTCCGTCCGCGCCGCCGAGAAGTGACCGCACCAGCACTCCCCAGGGCGCCCAGAGCAGCCCGAGCAGCCCGCCGAGCACCACGATGAACACGTGCACGCTCCCGAACAGCCAGTGGTGCACGGCCACCATGTAGCCCGCCCCGCCGAGCCAGCCGTCCAGCGCGGCCCGGCCCCGCGTCGGCGCGCTGCCTGCCAGCAGCAGCCACGGCACCAGGGCGACGTAGGCGCACCACCACCAGGACGGAGCGGGGAACGCCAGGGCGGGCAGCGCGCCCGCGCAGAGGGCCGCCGCGCCGCGCCGCCACGCGGGGGCGCGGGGGCCCCGGCGCAGCGGGCCGTCATCGCGCTGTTCGATCACACCGACCGGAACCGGCATGCCGAGCCTCCTCACCGCTGGTGCTGGCCTTCCCCACGGCCATCACTACCCGCCGGGGACCACGCCGCCGGGTGACTCACACGGCTGCCCCAGTTCCCGTTCGCGGCCGCCCGGCGGATTTCCCGGGGGCTCTCGGCGGCGGTCCGCCGACTCGCCCGGGGGCGGGCGCACTTGGGCGTCCCCACCCCGCGAGGATCCATCGCGTGACGGGGTATCGTCCGCGCAACGGACGCGCGCGTGTCGCACGTGTCCACGCACCCCGGCGGGGGCCGGTGCGGTGGGCGGGGACGGGATGAATCATGATCTCTCAGGTGTCGCACAGAGCCGGGCGTACGCCCGCGCACGCGGGGTTCCTGACATACGGGGATACGGGGTTGGGACGATGAGACTCTGCTTTCTGGTGGAGGAGCAGTACCGCCACGACGGCATGCCCGTCGAGGTGATGCGTCAGCTGTCGGCCTGGGGGCACCGGGTGGACGTGTTGCGGCCCGGCAGCTCACTGGTGCCCGTCTCCGAGGTGGTCCGCGCGGGCAGCCACGACGCGTGGGTGCTCAAGACCGTGTCGGGCGGGCCGGGCCTGACGCTGCTGGAGGCGGCGGCGGCCGTCGGCCTCACCACGGTCAACGACGCCCGCGCCATCCGGGGCGTACGGGACAAGGCGCTGGCCGCCGCCATCGGACGCAGCCGGGGCCTGCCGGTCCCGGTCACCTACGCGGCGGCCCGGTGGGCGATGTTCACGGAGATCCCCGCTGCCGAGTTCCCGCTCGTCGTCAAGCCCGCCGACGGGAGTTCGGGGCGCGGCGTCCACCTCGTACCGACACCGGAACGGCTCGTCGAGATGGCGGCGGAACGGCGCGACGAGGGACTGCTGATCGCGCAGCCGTACGTGCCGAACGAGGGCACGGACCTCAAGGTGTACTCCGTCGCCGGGGAGTTGTACGCCACGGAGCGCCGCTCGCCCCTGCACCCCGACCGCACCCCCCCGGAGCGCCGGGTCGATCTGACGCGCGAGGTGGCGGCGATCGCCGCGCGCGTCGGCGAGGTGTACGGGCTGGACCTGTTCGGCCTCGACGTGCTGCTCGGACCCGACGGTCCCGTGGTGGTCGACGTGAACGACTTCCCGAGCTTCCGCCAGGTGCCGGACGCCGCCGCGCGGGTCGCCCGGGCCGTCCTGCGGCTCGCGCGCGGCGGGGCGGCGGGGCCCCCGGCGATGCCCCTGCCGGCACCCGCGCGGCTGCCCGCGCAGATACCCGTGCCGGCCGGTGAGGAGCGATGAGGATAGGCCTCGTCACCGCGCGGCCGGACCATCCGCTCCTCGCGGGCGCCACGGCACTCCTGACGCCCCGCCACGAGGTCCGATGGCTCGACCCGGAGCGCGGTGGCGCGCCGGACGGGGACGGCCCGCCCGCCGACGTCTACCTGCTCAAGGCGCGCACGCCGGCGGCCCTCGCGCTGGCGAGGCGGCTGGAGGAGCGCGGTGCGCCCGTGCTCAACACCGCCGCCGCGACCGGGCTGTGCCAGGACAGGGTCGCGATGGCGGAGTCGGCGCGCGGCGCCGGGCTGCCGTTCGTCGCCACCCGGGGCGTTCCCTCACTCGCGCGGCTCGCTGCAGGGCCGGCGCTTTCGTACCCCGTGGTGGTCAAGAGCCGGCACAGCCGCAGGGGCGACCTCGTGGCCCGCGCCGACGGTCCGGAGGCGCTGCGGGCGCTCCTGCCCCGCTGGCGGGACGAGCCGGTCGTGGTGCAGCCGTTCACTGAGAACAGTGGCTGGGACCACAAGCTGTGGGTGATAGGCGGCCGCCTCTTCGCCGCGCTGCGCCGCTCGGAACTGGCCGAGGACGCGGCCCCGGGGGACGAGGCGCCCCGGCGGGGCGGGCCGCTCGGGCCGGGGGAACTGCCCCCGGGCTGGGCGGCGCTGGCGCTGCGCACCGGGGAGGTCTTCGCGCTCGACGTGTACGGGGTCGACCTCGTCGACGCGGGTGGTGGCACACCGCGGATCGTGGACGTCAACGCCTTTCCGGGGGCGCGCGGTCAGGCCGGTGCCCCCGAGGCGCTGGCCGAGCTGGCGCTTCGGGCCGCGGCGGAGGGCGCCCGGGGCGCCCGCTCGTGGCGGCGCGCGCACCGCGCCCACCGGGTCGTCCCAGGACCTGACGCCGCGTGGGGCCGGACGCCTACACTGTCCGAATGATCTTCATTACCGTGAAATTCCCGGTGAAGCCCGAGCACGCCGAGGAGTGGCCCGCGAAGGTCGCCGACTTCACCGCGGCGACGCGCGCCGAGCCCGGCAACCTCTGGTTCGAGTGGGCGCGCAGCCTGGAGGACCCGAACACCTACGTACTGGTGGAGGCGTTCCAGGACGACGCCGCCGGCGCGCACGTGAACTCGGACCATTTCAAGGCGGCGATCGCGACGATGCGGCCGCTGGTGAGCCGTACGCCGGACATCGTCAGCACCACCATCGAAGGTGCGGACGGCTGGAGCGCGATGGGTGAACTCGCCATCGACTGACAGCGGGGCCGGGTCACCGGCACCCGGCACCGGCAGCGGGGCCGGGCAACCGCAGCCGGCGTGGGCCCGGGCGCGGCCGTCCATGCCCGCAGGACCGGTGTTGCGGGCTGCCGGTCGGTGGAGTGAGGTGGGGCCGTGACTCCCGCAGACCGGCGAGCGGACGGGGCGCGGTCACCCGGCACCGCAGCGAGGCGGGCCGGCCCGGAGTCAGGCGGCGCTGTCGACGCGCTTCAGGCGGCGCCGCCTGCGGGGGCTGACCGCCGCAGCCCACTCAAGGAGCAGGACCTCATAGGCCTCGGCGGGCCACGTCCCGTCGGCCGCATCGACCAGCGCGCGGATGCGCTCGTTGGTCGCCGCGGCGTCGGACACCCTGCGGGGTGCGGCCGGGGAGGCGGAGGACTTGGACATGAGGCAAGCCTAAAACCTGACTGCGCCCGATCGTGACCATTCCGTGAGCGTTCTTGGTCACACCCCGAGACGGAAACGTGCTGTGTGTCACGTGGATGCGGGGCAACCCGGAGCCCCCGGGCGTCGTCTCAGAGCGTCGGCTCGCCCGCGTCGGGACGCAGTGTGCCCGTGTCGACCAGGAAGAACAGGGCGACGCCGAGAGCCGTGCGGTAGATCACGAACGGCATGAAGGACCTCGACGAGATGAACCGCATGAACCACGCGATCACCGCGTAGCCCGAGGCGAAGGCGATCAGCGTCGCGAGGATCGTCGGCCCCCACGCCACGTGCCCCTCACCCGCGTCCTTCAGCTCGTACGCGCCCGAGGCCAGCACCGCCGGCATCGCCAGCAGGAACGAGTAGCGCGCCGCCGACTCGCGTGTGTAGCCGAGGAACAGCCCGCCGCTGATCGTCGCGCCCGACCGGGAGACGCCCGGCACCAGCGCGAGGGCCTGGCAGCAGCCGTACACCAGGCCAGTCCCGCACCCCGAGGTCTCGCAGGCTCTTGCGCTCCCTGACTGCCCGGTGCCGCCCGCCCCTCTCGCCACGGGCCGCCAGCCGGTCGGCGATGCCGAGGACGATGCCCATCCCCACCAGCGTCGCCGCGATGAGACGCAGATCGCGGAAGGGCCCCTCGATCTGGTCCTGGAAAGCGATACCCAGCACGCCGATCGGCACGGATCCCACGATCACCAGCCAGGCGGTCCTGGCGTCCTGGTCCCCGCGCATCGACCGGTCGGCCAGGGAGCGCGCCCACGCGGAGGCGATCCGTACGATGTCCGCCCGGAAGAAGATCAGTACGGCCGCCTCGGTGCCGATCTGGGTGACCGCCGTGAACGCGGCCCCCGGGTCGTGCCGGCCGGCGAACGCGGCCGTCAGCCGCAGGTGCGCGCTGGACGAGACGGGAAGGAACTCGGTGAGCCCCTGGACGAGTCCGAGGACCACGGATTCGAACCAAGACATGGGAAAACCGGCCGCCAGGAGTCGAGGTGCTGGGGGAGGGACGGAGGCAGCAGCGTACCGTTTGTAAAGGAAGTGCAATGTTGCACCCCGGAAACCGGCGCAGGCGGCCGGACCTCCGGGGGCCCGAGGCAAGGAACCACCCGCACCATGGCGTCAGAAGATCCGGTACTGCTCGGCAGGACGGGCCATGCGGCCCTGCTCACCCTCAACCGGCCGGGCGCGCTCAACGCGCTCACGCACCGGATGGTCGGGCTGATCGACGCCGCTCTGACCGCGTGGCAACAGGACGACTCCGTCAGAGCCGTTGTCGTCTCCGGTGCGGGCGAGCGGGGCCTGTGTGCGGGCGGCGACATCCGCGCGGTACGGGAGGACGCACTCCAAGGAGGCCGTACGTCACCGGCGTTCTGGCGCGACGAGTACCGGCTCAACGCGCGGATCGCCCGATTCCCCAAACCCTATGTCGCGTTCATGGACGGCATCGTGATGGGCGGCGGCGTCGGCATCTCCGCGCACGGCGGGGTCCGGATCGTCACCGAGCGCTCACGGGTGGCCATGCCGGAGACCGGGATCGGCCTCGTACCCGATGTCGGAGGCACGTTCCTGCTGTCGCGCTCGCCCGGCGAACTCGGCACCCACCTCGCCCTGACGGGGGCCGCGGTGGGCGCCGCCGACGCCGTCCTGTGCGGGCTCGCCGACCATGTCGTGCGCTCCGTCGACCTGTCGGCCCTGACGGTCGCGCTCGGCGAGGGCAACCCCCGCCAGGCGGTGCGGGCGTTCGCCGCCGAGCCCGCGGAGGGTGAACTCGCCGCCCAGCGCGAGTGGATCGACGCCTGCTATGCCGCCGACGACGTCGAGGAGATCGTGGCACGCCTCCTCGACCACGGGCATCCGGCCGCCAAGGAGGCCGCCGCGACGATCCTGACGCGCTCGCCCACCGCTCTCAAGGCGACGCTCGCCGTGCTGCGCGCGGCGCGCGGACTGTCCGGCCTGGAGGCCGCGCTGGACGCCGAGTACCGGGCCTCGTGCGCCGCGCTCGCCCTGCCCGACCTGCCCGAGGGCGTGCGCGCCCAGATCGTCGACAAGGACCGCAGGCCGCGCTGGACACCCGCCGAACTGCGCGAGGTGGGCGATGCCGACGTGGCGCGGTTCTTCGCGGAACCGGCCGACGGCGGACTGGGGCTCGCCGCCGCGCTGGGCTGACGCGCACGCCGCCGGTCCGTCGGGGCCCCGGGCCTCCGGCGTGCGGCGGCGGCCGACTTCCGAGCGGCGGTGAGCGGCGGCTCGGGAGGACCTTGATCGCTCGGTGCGCCGCGACAGCGTCCGCATGCGCGAGCCGGGGTCGGCCACGGTCCCGCCGTCCGCTGAGCGCCGCTCACCGTCGTGAGACGTCACGAGCCGCCACGATCCCCGACGCCGACAAGAACCTCAGGAGTCGTCGGACCCCCGGTGGCCGTCGGCGCCGTGCGCTCGGGCCGCCGCGCCCAGGTGGTGGCGTTTGCGCCAGCCGACCACACCCGCCGCCACCCCCGACGCCACGATGAAGCCCGTCGCGACCAGGAACGCGGGGGATGTCGGCGACGCGGCCGTCGAGCCCGCCACCACGTACGCCGCCGTGTTGGGGATCGAGCCGAGCCCGGTCGCCACGAGGAACGACGGCCAGGTCATCCGGGAGACCGCCGCCCCGTAGTTGGCCGCCGCGAACGGCACTCCCGGGAAGAGCCGGATCGCCAGCATCGAGCGGAAGCCGTAACGGCTCATCAGCCCGTCGGCCGCCGTCAGCCACCGACCCCGTACGAGCGGACGCAACGCGCCCTGCCCCAGCACCCGTCCGAGGCCGAAGGCGATCGCCGCCGCGAACACCGTTCCCGCGATCGCCGCCGTGAGCCCGGCCACCGTTCCGAGCAGGGCCCCCGCCGCCGCGTTGAGCAGCGGCCGGGGTGCGAAGGCCGCCGCGGACAGCCCGTACGCCAGCGCGAACAGCACGGCCGTGACGGACCCGGCCGAGTGGACCGGCCAGCCGTCCGACAGCAGCCGCTGCGGCTGGTAGACGACGACGAGGGCCGCCGCCGCGCCGAGCACGGCGACCAGCAGGGCGAACCGGCACCACGGGGAGAGCAACCGGCGCAGGATCCGCGAGCGGAGGGGGTCCCGCGCGGGCGGAGGGAGGGTGTGGAGCACGCCCGGAGAGTAACCGAGTTCGTGGTGTGCGCGCTGTACGGCGTCCGGCAGTCCCCGGCTTCCCCGGCCCCCTCCCGCACTTTCCGGAACCGCGGCGGGGGGCCGCCGGAGCCGGTTCGGACGCGGTGCGCGCGTTCGTGGCGGCCGTCCGCGACGGGCGCGTCCCGAGGCCGGGTGCGACGCATGTCAGCACGTCGTACCCGGGCGGCCCGGTCCCTCGTAATTCGTTCGACGCCGGGCCCGGCCGTCGGCGAGGATCTGACCCATGTTCCGGTACGCCTTCCTCGCAGCGCGGTCCGCAGTCGCGGCCGCGCCGAAGGCTGCCGTGTTCGCTTGCGCCCACCTGGCATCAGCCGCCACCGCGGTCGCGGTGGCCGCCCTCGACGGCGCTCGAAGCTGACCCTCCCCGCGACGACCGGCGGACCCCGCAGGGGGGAGGGTCGGTCGGACCGGCGGGGTCCCGAGCAGTCCCGGACCATCAGGCAGGACGTCACAGCCATGCCCAAGACGGCATACGTGCGCACGAAGCCACACCTCAACATCGGCACCATGGGCCACGTAGACCACGGCAAGACCACGCTGACCGCCGCCATCACCAAGGTGCTCAGCGCGCGCGGCGGCGCCACGTACGTCCCGTTCGGCCGGATCGACCGTGCGCCGGAGGAGGCCGCGCGCGGCATCACCATCAACATCGCGCACGTCGAGTACGAGACCGGTACCCGCCACTACGCGCACGTCGACATGCCAGGTCACGCCGACTACATCAAGAACATGGTCACCGGCGCCGCGCAGCTCGACGGGGCGATCCTCGTCGTGTCCGCGCTCGACGGGATCATGCCGCAGACGGCCGAGCACGTCCTGCTGGCCCGCCAGGTCGGCGTCGACCACATCGTCGTCGCCCTCAACAAGGCGGACGCGAGCGACGACGAGCTCACCGACCTCGTGGAGCTGGAGGTGCGCGAGCTCCTGAGCGCGCACGGCTACGGCGGGGACACCGCCCCGGTCGTGCGGGTCTCCGGACTCCGCGCGCTCGACGGCGACCCCCGCTGGACCGGCGCGATCGAGGCGCTGCTCGACGCCGTCGACACGTACGTGCCGACACCCGTGCGGTACACCGACGCGCCGTTCCTGCTCCCCGTGGAGAACGTCCTGACGATCACCGGACGCGGCACCGTCGTCACCGGCGCCGTCGAGCGCGGCACCGTGCGCGTCGGCGACCGGGTGACGGTGCTCGGCGCGGACGCCGGGCCGCACACGACCACCGTCACCGGCCTGGAGACCTTCGGCAAGCCGATGGACCTGGCGCAGGCGGGGGACAACGTGGCGCTGCTGCTGCGGGGGCTCTCCCGCGACGCGGTGCGCCGCGGCCAGGTGGTCGCCGAGCCCGGCAGCGTGACGCCGAGCCGTCGCTTCACCGCGCGGGTGTACGTGCTGTCCGCGGCGGAGGGCGGTCGCACCACCCCGGTCGCCACCGGTTACCGGCCGCAGTTCTACATCAGGACGGCGGACGTCGTCGGCGACGTCGACCTGGGCGCGGGCGCGGTCGCGCGGCCGGGCGACACGGTCACCATGACCGTCGAGCTGGGCCGTGACGTACCACTGGAGGCCGGGCTCGGCTTCGCGATCCGCGAGGGCGGGCGCACGGTCGGCGCGGGCACCGTGACGCAGGTGCTCTGAGTCCGCCCGGCCCGGGCCGCTCACCGTCCGCGACAATGGGACGGTGAGCGAACCGACCGAACCGGTACCCGTGACGCGCGCCGTCGACTCCGGCACCGCGCGCCTGCTGCCCGACGTGGACGGGGAGCGGGCCTGGCTGCTGACGGTCGACGGCGCACCCCAGTCCTACGTCGATCTCGACGACCCGGAACACCTGGAGTTCGAGTACGTGCGGCGCATCGCGCACGTCCTGGACACCACGGGCCGCGAGGGCGCGCCCCTCGCCGTGCTGCACCTGGGCGGAGGCGCGCTCACCCTGCCCCGCTACGTGGCCGCCACCCGGCCCGGCTCGGCGCAGGACGTCGTGGAGGCCGACGGGGCGCTCCTCGCGCTCGTCGCGGAGATCCTCCCCGTGCCGCGCGACGCCGGGATCGCGGTCCACCACGCCGACGCCCGGCAGTGGCTCGCCGCCGCGCCGGACGCCTCGGCCGACGTGATCGTGGGGGACGTGTTCGGCGGCTCACGCATACCCGCGCACGTCACCTCCGTCGAATACGCGCGGGAGGCGGCACGCGTCCTGCGCCCCGACGGGGTCTACGCGGCGAATCTCGCCGACGGTGCCCCCTTCACGTTCCTGCGGGCCCAACTGGCCACGTTCTCAGCCGTCTTCACCGAGGTGGCGCTGGTCGCCGAGGCCGGCGTGCTGCGCGGCCGGCGCTTCGGCAACGCCGTCCTTGTCGCGTCCCGCGTGCCGTTGGACACCGTGGCGCTCGCCCGCCGTACCGCGGGTGACGCGTTCCCCGCCCGCGTCGAGGAGGGCGCGTCGCTGCGCCGCTTCACCGGCCGGGCCGGACCCGTGCGCGACGACGCGGCGGAGCCGTCACCCCGCCCGCCCGACGGAGCCTTCAGCATCGGCTGACGGACCGGGCCCGGCCGCCGTGTGCCGCGCGGGAGGGACGATCCCACCCCCGTCCCCTCGCGGTCCAGCCGCGTCGCCGGCTTCGGGAGGGGCGGCCCGGTCCGGTCCCCGCCCGGCCGCCGCACCGGTTTCGGCAGGGGTGATCCCCTCCGCGCCCGGCTCGGCCCCGACGCCCGGCGTCCCGCCGTGCGGCCGCCGCCGGAGCGTACGTACGTCCGGCACGAACAGCACCGCGCCGGTCAGCAGCACCATCAGACCCGCCGCGCCCCACAGCGCCTGCCCCCGGCCGAACGCGTCCTGCGCCG
The DNA here is from genome assembly GCF_036250695.1 of Streptomyces sp. NBC_01497. Classification (NCBI taxonomy): domain Bacteria; kingdom Bacillati; phylum Actinomycetota; class Actinomycetes; order Kitasatosporales; family Streptomycetaceae; genus Streptomyces; species Streptomyces sp. NBC_01497. The sequence goes on from NZ_CP109427.1 coordinate 7,055,890, forward strand.
GGCCCGCGAGCGCGGTCGCCACCGGGACGAGGGCCATCGAGCCCAGCCAGTCGTACGACGAGACCCGTGACAGCTTCTCCTCCGGGATCTCCTGGTGCAGGGCGGTCATCCAGCCCACGCCGAACACCTCGACCGAAGCGCCCGCCACGAACATCGCGCAGGTGAGCAGCGCCGCCGGCACCGGTACGGCGAGAGCCGCCAGGGGCAGCGCGAACGGGAAGATCCCCAGGGTCCCCGCCAGCAGCAGGCGCCGGGGCTGCCACCTGGTCATCGTGAGGGCGCCCACCAGCGTGCCGGCGCCGAACGCCGCGTTCGCCACCCCCCAGGGCCCGGCGCCGCCGTAGTGGTCGTGTGCGACGAGCGGCCCGTACACCGCCTGCCCGGCGACGGCCACCGCGTTGACCACGGAGAACTGCGCGACGATCGTCCACAGCCAGGACCGCGAGACGAACTCGCGCCAGCCGTCGCGCAGATCGTCCAGCACCCCGGCGCCCGGCACGCGCCGCGGCACGTCACGCAGATCGAGGAACGTCCGCAACGTCCCCGCCACCAGGAACGACGCCGAGTCGACGGCCAGTACCCAGCCGGGGCCGACCCATGCGACAAGGGCCCCGCCCATCGCGGCCCCGCCGATCGTCGCCCCGTTCACGGCCATGCGGTACACCGCGAACGCCCGCCCGGCGCGCGCGGGATCGACGCTGGACAGGAGCATGCCCTCGTTCGCCGGACCGAACAGGGCCTGCCCCGTTCCGCCGAGCGCCGAGAGCACCACCATCTGCCAGAGCTGCGCGTGAGTGAGCAGGACCAGCGCGCCGAACGCGCCCTGCGACACACAGCTGAGGGCGTTCGCCGCCACCATGACGCGGTGCCGGGGAATCCGGTCCGCCAGTGCCCCGCCCACCAGGACGAACAGCACCATCGGCACCGTACGCGCGGTGGCCACGAGCCCCACGCCGCCCGCCGTCCCGCCGGTGGAGAGCACCGCGAAGGCGGAGGCGATCAGCGCGCTCTGGGAACCGAGCTGGGAGACCACGGCGGCGGCGGAGAGCAGCGGGTAGTTGCGGGAGCGGGGCCGGGGCATCCTGGGACTGTGATCGACCGGGCGCGGCGGCACAACCGGTTTTTCCCGGTGTTCCCCGCACCGCCGTAGGGCCCGGCTTCGCCCGCCGGGGGCGGTCCTCACCGCAGCTGTCCGCCCGGCCGGTCCTTCAGCGTCGCGACTCGCGACTTGCGGCCTGGCGGCGCCGGTCCTTCACGTGCGCGGACGCGTCAGCCGCTCGACGCGTCCGCGGCACTCACTGCACCGAACCGGCGGGCAACCGCACCGTGCTCAGGATCTGCATCATGGTCTTGTCCGGCAGCTCACCCTTCACCCCACGCGCGCCGAACAGCACCCATGTCGTGTAGTCGCCCTTGCCGTTGATGAAGGTGAACGCGATCGACTTGCCGTCGGTGTCGCACTTGGAGTGCTTGGTCAGACCGTTGGTGGTGGCCCGCGCGTAGCTGCCCTTCAGCCCGGACTTCGTCGTGTACGAAACGGCCTTGCCGACCTTGATCTTCTGGTGCACGGTCTTCGCCGGCTCGTGCTGGCCGTACGCGGCGAACGCCCAGGTACCGGCTTCCGCGACCGCAGCGGACGCGGTGCTCTTCGCGCCCTGGCCGCCCTTCGTGCCGGCCGCCGCGAGCGAGGTGTCGTCGGCGCCGCCGGTCGAGGACTTCTCCTCGCACCACTTCGGCTGGAGATCGGCCGGAGCGGAGAAGAGGGCGAGCGCGGAGCCGTCCCCCTTCTTGTCGTCGTCGAAGCCCTCGTACGTGGTGGGCGACGAGACGTTCCAGCTCGGCGGCACGTCGAACTCCGTGGCGTGCGTCGGGTTCGAGACGACTTTCCAGCCCGCGACCGTCGGTTTGGCACCCGATCCGTTCCGCGGGTTGTCGGCCGAGGGGGAGGCGGGCGGCGGCGCCGGGTGCGCGGTCTTCTTGGCGTCGGCGTTCACGTTCGGCGCGGGGTCCTTCTTGTTCACCACGAGGTAGCCGCTCACGCCGGCCGCCGCGAGGACCGCCACCGCACAGCAGACGGCTATCAGCGTCGTACGGCGCCCGCCGCGCGAGGGCTTCGGCGGGCCCGCCTGCGGCCCCGGTCCGCCGTACATCGGTACGGTCTGCTGCTGGTACGGGTTCGGCTGCGGCGGATAGCCGGGCTGCTGCTGGTAGGGCGGCTGCTGCTGATACGGACCCTGCTGTCCCGCCGGACCGAAACCGGGTTGCTGATACCCCGGCTGCTGGTACGGATTCTGGTTCTGCGCGTTCTGCTCGCCCCCGGGCGGCTGCTGTCCTGGCCACATGGCGAGTAACGATAGAGGCGACGGGGCGCCGGCGGAGTCGCACGGGTGTCACGGTCCTGTCGCATCGCGTGTCAAGGCCGGGTACCGGTCTAGATCCAGCCACACCCGAACAGGGGTCTGGACCAGGTAGGCTGATTCGACCATGGCACGGGGGACATGAGCGAGAGGGACCTGCGTTGGACGTCCAGGGGTGGCTCGAGACCGTTCCTGCGGTGAGCATCTACCTGCTGGTGGCGATCGTCATCGGGGTCGAGAGCATCGGCATTCCGCTGCCCGGCGAGGTCGTACTCGTCGCCGCCGCGCTGCTCGCCTCACAGCATGGCCACATCAATCCGTACGTGCTCGCCGCCTGCGCCTCGGCCGGTGCGGTCGCCGGTGACTCCACGGGGTACGTCATCGGCCGCAAGGGCGGCAGGCCACTGCTGGCCTGGCTGGCCAGGAAGTTCCCGAAACACTTCGGGGAATCCCACGTCGCGGTCGCGGAGCGGTCGTTCGAGAAGTGGGGCATGTGGGCCGTCTTCTTCGGCCGCTTCATCGCCCTGCTGCGCATCTTCGCGGGACCGCTGGCCGGTGTGCTGAAGATGCCGTATTGGAAGTTCCTGATCGCCAACCTCCTCGGCGGAGTGATCTGGGCCGGCGGCACGACGGTCGTCGTGTACGAGGTGGGCAAGGTCGCCGAGGACTGGCTGAAGCGGTTCTCGTACGTGGGTCTCGGGGTGGCCGTGGTGATCGGTGTCGCGTCGATGCTCGTCGTCAAGCACCGCACGAAGAAGGCCACGGACAAGGCGGCGGCCGAGCGCGCGGAGAGCACCCCTGTTCCGTCGGTCACGGGCGACTGACCTTCCCGGAGTCATGAGGATCACCGGAGGCCGGGGGAGTACCCCCGGCCTCCAGTGCGTCGTGTCACGGGCTGACCGCAACCTTGCGACTATCTCGCCCCGAGTGGCCAGGACTCGGCTGTCACCGGTCATTAACGGTCAATAGCCTGTGCCCTACCGACCGTTGCCGGTCACCAGACGCGAGGGGCAGCCACCATGGTCACCGCACAGCAGATCCCCGACATCCTGTCGCCCGAGTTCGCGCAGAACCCGTATCCGGCCTACCGGATGATGCGGGAGGGCGCCCCACTGATCTGGCACGAGGCGACGCAGAGCTACCTGATCTCCCGCTACGAGGACGTCGAGCGCGCGTTCAAGGACAAGGAGAGCCGCTTCACGACCGACAACTACGACTGGCAGATCGAGCCGGTGCACGGCAAGACGATCCTGCAGCTCAGCGGGCGGGAGCACGCCGTACGGCGGGCGCTCGTGGCCCCGGCCTTCCGCGGCTCCGAACTCCAGCAGAAGTTCCTGCCCGTGATCGAGCGCAACGCGCGCGAACTCATCGACGGCTTCCGCGGCACCGGCTCCGTCGACCTGGTGGAAGGCTTCGCGACCCGCTTCCCGGTGAACGTGATCGCGGACATGCTCGGCCTCGACACGTCCGACCACGCACGGTTCCACCGCTGGTACAGCGCGGTGATCGCGTTCCTCGGCAACCTCTCGGGCGACGCGGAGGTGACTGCCGCCGGTGAACGCACCCGCGTGGAGTTCGCCGAGTACATGATCCCGATCATCCACGCACGGCGCGACCAACTCGGCGACGACCTGCTCTCCACCCTGTGCCGCGCCGAGGTCGACGGCGTACGGATGAGCGACGAGGACATCAAGGCCTTCTGCAGCCTCCTGCTCGCCGCGGGCGGCGAGACCACCGACAAGGCCATCGCGTCGATCTTCGCGAACCTGCTGCTCCACCCGGACCAGCTCGCCGCCGTACGCGCCGACCGGAGCCTGATCGCACGGGCCTTCGCGGAGACGCTGCGCTACACCCCGCCCGTGCACATGATCATGCGGCAGACGGCGAAGGACGTCGAGGTCAGCGGCGGAACCATTCCGGCGGGGGCCACCGTGACCTGCCTGATCGGAGCGGCCAACCGGGACACGGACCGCTACCGGGACCCCGACACCTTCGACATCTTCCGCGATGACCTGACGACGACGACCGCCTTCTCCGCGGCCGCCGATCACCTGGCCTTCGCGCTCGGCCGCCACTTCTGTGTGGGCGCCCTGCTCGCCAAGGCCGAGATCGAGACCGGCGTCGACCAGTTGCTCGACGCGATGCCGGACGTACGGCTCGCCGAGGGGTACGACCCGGTCGAACAGGGCGTGTTCACCCGAGGCCCGAAGTCCCTCCCGGTCGTGTTCACTCCGGTGTCCTGAACCCGGGTCCGCCCGGCCGCCGGCCAGGGCGGACCCGCGCCAGGCCCCCGGCCCCCGCCGCCCCGACGACCCGCACGGACGTCGCCGGGGCCGCGGATCCAGCGGCCCCGCGATCCTCGCCCGCCCTCGCCGTCGCCGGCCCCACCCGCCGGCCGGACCGATCCGCCGTGCGCCCCGGTCGGACGCCGGGAGCCCGCGCCCGCCGCCCGGTCAGTGGAGGACCGGTGTGAAGATCACCGGCAGGGTGCCCAGCCCCCGCATCCAGATCGACGGGCGCCAGCGCAGCTCGTGCGCCTCCACACCGAGCACCACGTCCGGCAGCTGCTCCAGCAGTGTCTCCACCGCGGTCCGCGCGATCACGTCCGCGAGCTGGGGCGCCGGGAACGGGCAGCGGTGCTCGCCGTTGCTGAACGAGAGGTGCGAGGAGTTCTCCGCGCCGACATGGCCGTCGGGCCACACCCCCGGATCGGTGTTGGCCGCGGCGAAGCTCATCACCACACAGTCGCCGGCCTTGATCTGCCGGCCGCCGAGCTGGGTGTCGCGTGCGGCCCACCGGCCGATGAAGTTCTGCGTCGGGGTGTCGAGCCACAGCACCTCGTTGAGTGCCTGCCCCACGCTGAGCTTGCCGCCCGCGACGGTCGTCGCGAACCGGTCGTCCGTCAGGAGCAGCCGCAGGCTGTTGCCGATCCAGTTCGCGGTGGGCTGCTGCGCCGCGGCGATGATCGTGATGACGTCCTGGACCACGGCCTCGTCCGTCAGCCCCGCCGGGTGCAGGAGCATCCGCGACGTGACGTCGTCGCCCGGCGCGGCCCGCCTCTCCTTCACCAACTGCTCGATGCGCGCCTGCACCCTGCCGTACGCGGCGACCGGGTCCTCGCCCTCGTGCGCGTCCAGCGACAGGCGGAGATCGCGTACGAGTTCCTCGGTGTCCAGGCCGCCCGCCGGCATCCCGCACAGCTGGACGATGGCACGCATCGGCACCTGGTGTGCGTACGTCGTCATCAGCTCGGCCTGGCCACTGCCGGCGAACCCCGCGATCAGCGCGTACCCGATGTCCTGGCACAGGGAGGCGAGTTCCATCTGGTCCACGGCGTCCAGCGCGTCGCTGATCGCCCCGGCCCGCACCTGGTGCTCGGCGCCCTCCACGAACAGGACCGACGGCTGGTAGCCGACGTAGGGCAGCAGCGGCCAGTCCGGCGGGATGTGGTCCCACTGGCTCCAGCGCCGTGAGTCCCGCGCGAACAGCTCGTCGTTGCCCGTCACGTACGACACCTCGTTGTAGCCGAGGACCAGCCAGGCCGGGATGTCGTTGTCGAGCAGCACGGGCGCGACGGGTCCGTGGTCCCTGCGCAGTGTGCGGTACAGCTGCTCGGGGGTCTGCTGGTAGGCGAGGCCGCTCAGTCGCACCGCCGTCCCACGGGCGGGACACGCGGGCGGCGCGGCGCCGTCGGGCGGACTCGGCAAGGAGTCGGTCATGGGGTCATCTCCCGGGCCATGGCCAGTTCGTAGAGGTGGTCGACGAGGGTGATCAGGACGCGCTTGCCGGACGAGCGGACCCGTGCGTCGCAGTCGATCAGCGGCACGTGGTCCGACAGCGACAGCGCCTGCCGGATCTCGTCGAGGGAGAACGACGACGCGTCCTCGTCGAACCGGTTGACCGCGACCACGAACGGCGTCCTGTGGTGCTCCAGCCGGTCCACCGCGTACCAGGAGTCGCTCACCCGGCGCGTGTCGACCAGCACGACCGCGCCCAGCGTGCCCGAGAACAGCCGGTCCCACAGGAACCAGAACCGCTCCTGTCCGGGCGCGCCGAACAGGTACAGCACCATGCGCTCGTTGAGGCTGATGCGGCCGAAGTCGAAGGCGACGGTCGTGGTGGTCTTGGTGACCAGGCCGTCCGTCTCGTCGACGCCCACGCCGGCCTGGGTCATGACCTCTTCGGTGTTGAGCGGGCGGATCTCGCTGACCGAGCGGACGAGGGTGGTCTTGCCCACCCCGAAGCCGCCCACGACGACGATCTTCAGGCCTGTCTCCGCCGCGTCGTCCAGCGGTGTGCGGGTGGAGAGTTCAGAGGTTGCGGAGTCCATGGAGCACCTCCTTCAAGAGGACGGAGTCGGGCAGTGAGGCGGCGGGGCGCGAGCCGTGCGGATGCCGGGCGGTGATGCGCCCCATCGCGTGCAGGTCCGCGAGCAGGATGCGGACCACGGTCACCGGCATCCTCAGTTCGGCCGAGACCTCCACGACCGCGGTGGGGTGGCGGCACAGGTCGAGGATGCGTGCGTGTTCCGACTGGAGGCCCGCCGTCGGCGCGCTCTCACTCACGATCAGGGTGACGAGGTCGAACGTGGTGTCGTCGACACGGCTGCGGCCGCCCGTGACCATGTACAGCCGGTCGGGGAACCCGATGTCGACGGGCCTGCGCGTCATGACGGGACGTTCTCCCCCGCCGCGACACGGGGCTCCGCCCGCAGGTGGTCGCCGATCTGCTCGATCATCTCGGTCATCTGGTGGCCGACCAGGCCCGCGTCGGCGCCGTCCTCCGCGACCACGGCCAGGTGCGCCCCGTCCCCCGCCTCGACGATGAACAGGAGACCGCCGTGGAATTCCGTCATCGAGTGCCGTACGCCTCCGTCGCCACTGCCGAACTCGACGGAAGCGCCCTGCGCGAGTGCCTGGATGCCGGAGCAGATGGCCGCCAGCTGGTCCGCCTGGTCGACGGTGAGAAAGCGGCTCCAGCAGAGTTTGAGTCCGTCACGGGAGAGCACCAGGGCGTGCCGGGTGCCCCGGGTGCGGTCCAGCAGGTTCTCCAGGAGCCAGGTCAGGCTGCTGTCTGTGGTCTGCATGGTGGGTCTCACGATTCCTGAGAGGTGTCGGAAGGTCCTTGCTGGGGGCGTCGCGACCGGTGGAAGGCGCCGAACTGCTCTCCCGCGTCACGGCCGGTCCTCGTCGTGCGCGGCGGCGGCACGTCCTGCACGCGGTCGCGGTCGGCTGCGGCCATGGTGCGTCCCGGCGGCCTGACCGGGAGCCCGCCCGTCGTCGCGACCCTCGGGCCTCCGCTGTACTGGGGGGAGCCGGCCGAGGGTGGCGCGGGGCGCGTCGCGGGCGGTTCGCTGCGCGGAGCGGGAGCCGGCGGCGGCAACGGGACCTGCGCGGGCTCGGGTTCGGCCGCGCGGACGCGGGGCGGCGGCGCGTCGTCGTTCTGCGGCTGGGCGATCAGCTGCGGCGGGATGAGGACGACGACCCCCGTGCCACCCCGTGACGAGGGACGGTAGTTGACGCTGATGCGGTACCGCTCGGCGAGCCTGCCGACCACGGCGAGCCCGAGGCGGGTGCTGTGGAGCTTCGACAGGTCGTTGTGACGGCCCGACACGGCCTTCTCCGCCAACCGCATGACCTGCGGCGCCATTTTGAGGCCGCTGTCCTCGACCGTGACCACGATGCCCGCGGTCCGCTCCTCGACGTAGACGTGCACCTCGTCGATGGGCGGCGAGAAGTTCGCCGCGTTGTCGATGAGTTCGGCGAGCAGGTGGATCACACCCTCGGCGGCGAAACCGACGATCGACGCGCCGCTCGAACAGTGCAGCCGGACACGGCGGTACGCGGCGATCCGGCCCGCCGCGCCGCGCAGGATGCTCTCCATCACGATCGGCTTGTTCCAGATGCGACTGCCCCGGCCGCCCAGCAGGATGGCGAGCCGGTCGGTGAGGAGGCCGAGCTGGGAGGCGTTGTGGTCCAGCTGGAGCAGGTCCCCGAAGACCTCCTCGCCGTAACGGTCCTCCATGTCCCGCAGGTCCGCAAGGATCGTGACGGCCTTCGCCTGCACCTGGCTGAGCGCCTTGGTGCCGGCCTTCTGCGCGACGAGGGCGCGCCGTTCGCCGATCGCGACCTCCCGGATGATCCGCTCCATCAGGCTCGACAGCGTCGGGTCCGCGGGGCGTTCGACACCGCCCAGGACCGTACCGGCCGAACTTCCCTTGCGCAGGCGGGCGATGGCGGGCGGCAGTGTGGTGTCGAGCAGGGTGTCGAGCCCGTCGGCGGCCTCCCGTGCCCGCCGTGCCAGCGCGTCGCGCTCGGCCGCGGCGCTCGCCGCGCGGCGCTCGCTGTCGGCGAGTTCCGTGGCGAGGACCTCCAGCACCCGCCGCAGCCGTTCGCTGCCCGGGGCCGGGGCGGCGGCGCGCACCTCGTCGGGAGTTCCGCCCTGCCTCGCCCGGGCGACCGCCGCCGGCAGGGCCACGTCGACGAGCCGTGCCGTGTCCGCGTCGGCCTTGGCGAGCCGGGCGCGGAGCGCGGCGGCCTCGGTGCCCGCGTCGCGCGCGCCGCGCCGGGAGCGGCGCACCAGCACACCGGCGATCGCGCAGGCGGCTGCCAGCAGCAGCCAGCCGGCCGTGGCCGTGCCCGCCACCCAGCCGCGGGCCTCGCCGGGGGCGGTGGCCGAGACCACGCCCGCCCCGACCGCGGCCGCCACGAGCAGGATCAGGGGGGCGAGCGACGACCGCGCCTGGTGCTGGCCACGCGGTCTTGGGACGACAGGCACTGACATTCCGCGATCCCTCGGGGGTTGGGGTGCGCTCCGGATGTGGCGGTCATGCAACCACGTGTGATCGTGCCTGTACGCACGGAAGCCGATCGGGCCACACCTCGGGGGGAGTTCGCCGTGAAACCCCTGCGGTCGGCCGATGGTCCGTGGTACATGCCGCAATCTCGCGCCGCTCGTCGCGCGGGGTCCTGTGTCCGTCCTCACGCCGTCCCGGGCCCGCGGTGGCCGTTCGAGGACCCGGGGCCCGGCACCGCTCCTCTACCGTGTGCCTGTGCGGAAAAGCGAAAACGTGTACGCGGCGGTGACGGCGCTGGGGCGCCGCACGGCGACGCGCCTGGTCCACCGTGGCTGGCGATGGGTCCAGGACGCGGGTGCGGTCACGGCCGGGCGTCCCGGGCGACTGAGGTTCCGGCGGATCGGTGAGGGCACCCGTCTCGCGTTCCCGCAGGGAACGGTCTTCGGGGAAGCGTGGATCGAACTCGGCGACTACTGCGTGGTGGCGGAGCAGGTCACACTGACGGCGGGCCTCGTGCCCGGACTCGATCTCGGACCCGACCCGTACGTCACGATCGGCGACGGAGTGGTGCTGGGCCGCGGCAGTCACGTGATCGCCGACACGACGGTGACGATCGGCCCGGACACGTACTGCGGGCCGTACGTCTACATCACGACCACGAACCACAGCTACGACGATCCGCACATCCCCGTCGGCAAGCAGTGGCCGCGGATCGCTCCCGTCACCATCGGCGCCGGATGCTGGCTCGGGACGGGCGCCGTGATCCTGCCCGGCGCCGTGCTCGGCCGCAACGTCGTGGTCGCCGCCGGTTCGGTCGTACGGGGCGACGTGCCGGACCACGCGGTGGTGGCCGGGGCGCCCGCCCGGGTCGTACGCCGCTACGACGACGCGGAGGGATGGCAGCCGCCGCTGCGCACACCGCCACCGGTGCTGCCGCTCCAGGACGGCGCGGGCGGGGGCGGCTGATCCGGCGCCGGGTCCTCTCGCGGGCGCGCGCGTGACCCTGTCCGTACCGGTGCGACAGGCCGGGACCGGCAGGGAAGCAGGCTCGTGGCCAGGGCGGACCGTGTGCTCATGGCGGGCCTCGCAGTACAGTGTGCTGTACGTTTCGGTGCACTCTGGTGCAGTGGAGTGCGGTACGCGGTAGCGCACTTTCCTGACTCTTACTCGAAGATATTGGACTGGTTCGCCGTGGATCTCGATCAGCTCTCCCAGGCGCTCGGCCGGAACCTCAAGCACTGGCGGGCCGAACGCGGGCTGACCCTGGACGCGCTGGCCGAGCGGGCCGGGGTGAGCCGCGGCATGATCATCCAGATCGAACAGGCCCGCACCAACCCGAGCGTCGGCACCACGGTCAAGCTCGCCGACGCCCTCGGCGTCGGCATCGCCACGCTCCTCGACTTCGAACGCGGACCCCAGGTGCGGATCGTCTCGGGCGAGCAGACCGTACGGATGTGGTCCACGCCCGCGGGCAGCGACGCGAGCCTGCTCGTCGGCAGTGACACGGAAGGCCCGCGCGAGCTGTGGTCGTGGACGCTGATGCCGGGCGACGAGAGCGCGTCGGACGCCCACCCCCCGGCCACCACCGAACTCCTGCACGTCACGGCCGGCGAACTCACCCTCGTCGTCGAAGGAGCAGCGCACCACGTGCCGGCCGGCAGCTCGGCGGCCTTCGAGGCGAACGTGGCGCACCGCTACCGCAACGACGGCGCGGAACCGGTGGAGATGGTGATGGCCGTGTCCATCCCGCCGGTGCGCTGAGGCGCACGTCACGGGCGGCGCGGGCCGTCGGGGAACGGCTGTTAGCGTGACCGCATGCGCGCACCCATCGGAGAGTTCGACCGGGCCACCCCCGCACCCGACTGCCTGCACCTGCTGGCGGCGCCCGTCGCCGCCGCCGTCCGCGCCTGGCGGGGCGAAATCCCCGCCGAGCGGATCCTGTTCGTGGACAGCGATCCCGCCCTCGCCGACACCGCGAACTTCGTCGAGCACTACGGTGCCGACCTCGTGGACACGTCCGCGAACTGCGTGGTCGTCGCGGGCAAACGGGGCGGCGAGACCACACTCGCGGGCTGCCTCGTCCTCTCGCGTACGCGCGTCGACGTCAACGGGGTCGTCCGCAGGCGGCTCGGCGTCCGCAAGGCGTCGTTCGCGCCGATGGACACCGCCGTGGAGAAGACGGGGATGGAGTACGGCGGTATCACCCCGATCGGCCTGCCCGCCGACTGGCCGCTGCTGGTCGACTCCGCCGTGGCCGCCACCGAGTGGGTACTCGTCGGCAGCGGCAGTCGCCGGGGCAAACTGATCGTGCCGGGCGCCGCGTTCGCGGCCCTGCCGGGCGCGGTGGTCGTCGAGGGGCTGGGCGCGTGAGCGAGCCGTCCGGCCGGGCGGCGGACGACGGGCCGGGAGTCCCCGGCCGGGCGCGCTCCGGTGGCCGGACACCGGGCGGCCCCGTGCGGGACGCCGGCGACAGCGCGCGGGACGGCCGCGGGTCCGCCGGACCGACCGGGCAGAGGGCGGGCCGCCCGCGCCGGGTGCTCGCCATCGCCGACGACCTGTCGGGCGCCGCCGAGATCTCGGTGGCTCTCGCACTGCCCGGGCGGATCGTGCTCGGCCCCCGGGCCGGTGGTCCGCCGCCCGCCGACGGCGAGGCCGTCGTGCACGACCTCGACACCCGCCAACTCCCCGGCGGTGCCGCCGCCGACGCGGTACGTGCCGCCCTGAAGGACATCGACGCCGGCACCCTCGCCTATAAGAAGGTGGACTCGCAACTGCGGGGCAACTTCGCCGAGGAGGCCGCCGCCTTCGCCGAGGGAGCGGCGGGCCTGGTCGTCACCACCGCGCTCCCGCCGCTCGGCCGGACCGTGCGCGGCGGGGTCGTCCACCTCGACGGCATACCGTTGCACGAGACCGACGGGTGGCGCGCCGAGGCGGCCCGCCCGCCCCGCTCCGTCGCCGAGGCCCTCGGGGGCCTGCCCGCCGAAGTCGTCCCCCTCGATGTCGTACGGGGGCCCGGACTGGCGGCGCGGCTCGCCGCGTTGACCGGGCGGGGCCTCGCCCCGCTGTGCGACGCGGAGACCGCCGCCGACCTCGACGCGGTCGCGGCCGCCGCGCGCGCGTGCGGCCCCGGCGTACGGCTCCTGGGTACGGCCGGACTCGGCGCCGCCGTGGGCCGGATGCTCGCGCCCTCGCACCCGGCTCCGGCGTCCGCGCCGCTTCCCGGCCCCGGCGCACGGCCGTTGCTCGTGGTGGTCGGTACGGCCGAGCCCGCCGCGGCTGAGCAGATCGCGGCGCTCGTCGCCCTCGGCGCCCGCCATGTCGCGCTGACCACGGCCGCGTTGACCTCGCAGGAGGCGCTCGTCCCCGCTCCGGGGACCGGCGGGATCACCGTGGTGAGCATCGACGCCCGCACCGGCGTTGTCCCGGGCGCCGCACGGGCGCTCGTCGCCGGACTGGCGCGGGCCGTCGCCGCCGTACCCGTCCCCGCCGACCTGGTGCTGACCGGCGGCGAGACCGCGCGTCGCGTGCTCGACGCGCTCGGCGTGGCCGAACTCGCCCCGCACGGCCAGATCCACCACGGCGCCGTCCTCGCCACCGCGCCGGACGGACGGGCCGTCGTCACCCGCCCCGGCAGCTACGGCGGCGTCGACTCCCTGCTCACCATCGCCCGCGCACTGCGTCCCGCACCGAGTGGAGAAGCCCTGTGACCGCATCCCTGCCCGTCATCGCCGTGACCATGGGGGACGGCGCGGGCGTCGGACCCGAGGTGACCGTGGCCGCCCTGCTCGACGCGGCCACGCGGGAGCGCTGCCGCCCGGTCGTCGTGGGGGACGCGGAGCGCCTGCGGCAGGCCGCGCGCATCCTCGGCGCCAGCTGCGTGATCCGGGAGGTGGACGACGTGGGCGACGCGCGTTTCGCGCCCGGCGAGATCGACGTGATCGACCTCGGACTGCTCCCCGCCGACCTGCCGTGGGGGAAGGTGTCGGCGGTCGCGGGCGACGCCGCGTACCACTACGTACGGGTCGCGGCGGGCCTCGCACTGAGCGGCGAGGCCGACGCCCTGTGCACGGCGCCGCTCAACAAGGCCGCGCTGCACGCCGGCGGCCACCACTACCCCGGCCACACCGAACTCCTGGCCGAACTCGCGGGCGTGGACGAGGTGTCGCTGATGCTGTCCACACCGAAGGTGAAGGTCATTCACGTCACCGCGCACATCGGCCTGGTGGACGCCGTGCACCGGATCGAACCCGGTCTGGTGGAGCGGACCGTGCGCCGGGGCCACCGGGCGATGGTCCGGGCCGGCGTAGCGGCGCCGGTTCTCGGTGTGTGCGGGATCAATCCGCACGCCGGCGAGAACGGACTGTTCGGGAACGGGGAGGAGGACGAGAAGATCCAGCCCGCGCTCGACGCGGTGCGGGCGGACGGCATCGACGCGCGCGGTCCGCTCCCGGCGGACGCCGCCTTCTACCTCGCCTCGCGCGGCGACCTGGACCTGGTCGTGGCCATGTACCACGACCAGGGGCACGGGCCGGTGAAGGTGCTCGGCATCGAGACCGGCGTGAACCTCACCGTGGGGCTGCCGGTGATCCGCACATCGGTGGACCACGGCACGGCGTTCGACATCGCGGGCACCGGGACGGCGGACGCCCGCAGCATGATCGAAGCGCTGCGGCAGGCCGCGCTGATGTCCCGGGCGGCGGCGGCCGGAGCCTGACCCGGCGCCCTGCCGTCCGGGCAGTCCACGGCGGGCCTGCGAAACGCGGCGGTCCGCAGGAGAGGCCGTCCGCGCGTGGCCGTGCCGCTCAGGGGCCCAAGGCCGCGGCTGTGCGGGGGCCCGGCGTCCTGTGTCCGTCACGGGTGCGGCCGGACAGCAGGAAGCCGCACTCCTGCGACGCCGCAGGGCACTGACACCCGCAGGGCAGTGACACAACGTCACGTCCGGTCCGCCGCCTCACGTCCGGTCCCCCCGCCTCGACCCGGGCCCGGCGGATTCGGGCCCTGGCGCCCCGGCTCCCGTCTTCTCACCCCGGTCCCGGTCCCGCCCGCGGAGCACGCGGCCCCGGCGCCGGGCGGCGCGATCAGCGCAGGGCCGGGATCTCGATGGCGGGGCAGCGGTCCATCACCATGTCGAGGCCCGCGGCACGCGTGCGCGCGTACGCCGCCTCGTCCACCACGCCGAGCTGGAACCAGACCGCCTTCGCCTCCTTCGCCACCGCCTCGTCCGCGACCGCGCCCGCCAGGTCGCTGTTGACGAAGACGTCCACCACGTCCACGTCGAAGGGGATGGCTTCGAGCGAGGCGTACCCCTGCTCGCCGAGGACCGTCTCCGCCTTGGGATGCACCGGCACCACCCGCTTGCCGAACCGCTGGAGCACCCCCGCCACGCCGTATGCCGCCCGTGCCCTGTTGTTGGACAGCCCCACCACCGCCCAGGTGTCGCCGGTCTCGGTGAGGATCCTGTGAATGGTCTCGTCGTCTGCGTACATACCAGGGAAAACGGCCGCGCACCGGCCCGGCATTCCCGCCCGCGCCCGGCCGGGGGCACCCGCATAGGGTGGGGTGATGCCCGAGCAGTACCTGACCGTCGCCCGCGAGGGCGTGCACGAGAGCGAGATCAACCGGTCGCGCTTCCTGTGCAGCCTCGCGCCCTGCGCCACCGAGCAGGAGGCGCAGGAGTTCGTCGCGCGCGTACGCGGCGACCACCCGGCGGCGAGTCACAACTGCTTCGCGTACGTCATCGGCGCCGACGCCTGTGTACAGAGGGCGAGCGACGACGGGGAGCCCGGCGGTACGGCCGGTGTCCCGATGCTCCAGATGCTGCTGCGCAGGGAGGTGCGGTACGCGGCCGCCGTCGTCACCCGCTACTACGGCGGCGTGAAACTCGGCGCCGGTGGGCTGATCCGGGCCTACGGCGGCGTCGTGGGGGAGGCGCTCGACGCGGTCGGCACCCGTACCAGGAAGCGGTTCCGGCTGGCCACCGTGACCGTCGACCACCAACGCGCGGGAAAGCTGGAGAACGACCTGCGCACCACCGGGCGCACCGTGCGAGGAGTGCGCTACGCCGAGGCGGTGGTGCTCGACATCGCGGTGCCGGACGCCGAAGTGGAGGCCTTCCGCGGCTGGCTCGCGGACGCCACCGCGGGCTCGGCGCTCCTGGAGCTCGGCGACGAGGCGTACGGGGACGCGTGAGGCCGCCGGGACAGATGCGGCCGCCGGCACCGATGCGGCCGCCGGGACATGTGAGGCGGCCGGGACGGGCACGGCGGCCGGAGCGGACCGCTCCGCCGGGGCCGGCACGGGCTGTCGTACCCCACCGATACGCTCAGGGATCATGAGATTCCTGCACACGTCGGACTGGCACCTGGGGCGGTCGTTCCACCGGGTCAGCCTGCTCGACGCCCAGGCCGCGTTCCTCGACCACCTGGTGGCGACGGTGCGCGAGCGCGACGTGGACGCGGTCCTGGTCGCGGGTGACGTGTACGACCGCGCGGTGCCGCCGCTTGCCGCCGTCGAGTTGTTCGACCGCGCGCTGCACCGGCTGGCCGGGGCCGGAGTGCCCACAGTGATGATCTCCGGCAACCACGACTCGGCGCGCAGGCTCGGCGTCGGCGCGGGACTCATCGAGCGCGCGGGGATCCACCTGCGGACCGACCCGGCCGGCTGCGCCACTCCGGTGCTGCTGTCCGACGCGCACGGCGACGTCGCCTGCTACGGCCTGCCGTATCTCGAACCGGCCCTGGTCCGTGACGAGTTCCGGGTGGACAAGGCGCGGCACGAGACGGTGCTCGGTGCCGCCATGGACCGGGTCCGCGCGGACCTCGCCACCCGGGCCGAGGGCACCAGGTCCGTCGTGCTCGCCCACGCCTTCGTCACGGGGGGCGCGCCCAGCGACAGCGAGCGGGACATCACCGTCGGCGGGGTGGCGTCCGTCCCCGCCGGTGTCTTCGACGGCGTCGACTACGTGGCGCTCGGCCACCTCCACGGTGCCCAGCGCCTCACCGACCGCGTCCGCTACTCGGGTTCGCCCCTCACCTACTCCTTCTCGGAGGCGGCGCACCGCAAGTCGATGTGGCTGGTCGAGCTCGGGCCCGCGGGGGAGGTCGCAGCGGAGCGGCTCGACTGCCCGGTGCCCCGGCCCCTCGCGCGCGTCAGGGGCCGGCTGGAGGAGATGCTGGACGATCCGGCACTGACCCCGCACGAGGAGGCCTGGGTGGAAGCGACGCTCACGGACGCGGTCCGCCCGAAGGACCCCATGGCGCGGCTGGCGGCCCGCTTCCCCCACACGCTCAGCCTGCTGTTCGAGCCCGAGCGCACCGGGGATGATCCCGGGGCGTCCTATGCCAGGCGCCTGGAGGGCCGCAGCGACCAGCAGGTGGCCGAGGACTTCGTGGCCCATGTGCGCGGGGGCTCGGGCCCCGACGCGGGGGAGCGCACCGTGCTGCGCGACGCGATCGAGGACGTACGGGTGGACGACGCGGTGCGCGAGGTGGCCCCGTGAGACTGCACCGGCTGACGGTCACCGCGTTCGGTCCCTTCGCGGGCACCCAGGAGATCGACTTCGACGCCCTCGCGAGCGCGGGTGTCTTCCTGCTGCGCGGACAGACGGGCGCGGGCAAGACGTCCCTGCTCGACGCCGTCTGCTTCGCCCTGTACGGCGGGGTGCCCGGCGCCCGCCAGAAACCAGGAGTCGTGCTGCGCAGCGACCACGCTGCGCCGGGCACGCTCACCGAGGTGACACTCGACCTCACCGTCGCGGGCCGCCGCGTCGAGGTCACCCGCAGTCCCGCACAGCAGCGGCCGAAGAAGGGCCGCGCCGGATTCACCACGGTCAAGGCCGCGAGCACCCTGAGGGAGTACGACGCGGCGGCGGGCGCCTGGCGGGCGCTCAGCCGCACGCATCAGGAGATCGGCAAGGAGATCACCGAGCTGCTCGGCATGAGCCGCGAGCAGTTCTGCCAGGTGGTCCTCCTGCCGCAGGGCGACTTCGCGCAGTTCCTCCAGGCGGACGCGGAACAGCGCGCCAAGCTGCTCGGCCGGCTGTTCGACACGCGCAGGTTCGCCGCCGTCGAGGAGCGGCTCGCCGAACTCCGGCGTGGCGCGGAAGCGCGGGTGCGGGCGGGTGACGAGCGGCTGTGCGCGACGGCACAGCGCATCGCGCAGGCCGCGGGCCCCGGGGGCGCGCCGCCGTTGCCCGAGGCGGGGCCGGGCGATCCCGGCCTGGCGCCGGACATCCTCGCCTGGGCCGCCATGGCGCGCTCCCTCGCGCGGGAGCGGTGCGACATCGCGCAGGGCGCGCAGGACGCGGCGGCGGCCCGGCAGGCCGAGGCCCGCGCCGACCTGGACCGGCAGGGTGAACTGGCCCGGCTGCAGCAGCGGTTCACCGAGACCCGGGAGCGCGCCGCGGCGGTCGAGAAGTCCCGCGCGCGGAGGGACGAAGCACAGGAGGCACTGGACGCGGACCGCAGGGCCGAACGCGTCCAGGAGGCGCTGACGCACCGCGACGTCGCGGTGCGGGAGCACGAAGAGGCCCTTGCCGCCCACGCGTCCGTCCGCCGTCCGCTGCCCGGGGACCTGGCCGACGCGGGTGCCGAACAGCTCACCTCGGTGGAGCGCACCGTACGGCAGGAACTCGGGGAGCTCGCCTCGGCGCGCGTGGCGGAAGCGCGGGTCCTGGAGATCCACCGTGAACGGGCCGAACTGGAACGCCAGTTGCAGGCCGACGAGGACGCCGTACGCGAAGCGGGGGCGTGGCTCGCCGGATGGGACGACCGGCAGGCCGGCCTGCGGGAGGCGATCGAGGAGGCCCAGCAGGCCGCCACCCGGGCGGAACGCTTCGCGGGCCTGCTCGACCCGGCCGTCCGGCGGCTCGAAGCGGCCCGTGAACGGGACGCGGCGGAGCGGGCGGAGGCCCTGGCCGGGGCCCGTGCGACGCGCGCCCGCGAGACGGCGGCCGCGGCCCACGAGAAGTGGCTCGACCTGCGCGAGCGGCGCCTCGACGGCATGGCGGCCGAACTCGCCGCGGGCCTCAGGACCGGCGAGCCGTGCGCGGTCTGCGGCGCCGTCGAGCACCCGGCACGCGCGCGCCCCGCCGACGGCCAGGTCGACGCGGCGGCCGAGGACGCGGCACAGGCCGCCCACCGGTTCGCGGAGGAGGAGCGCCGCACGGCCGACGACGCGCACACGCGGGTACGGGAGACGTACGCTGCGGCGCGCGCCGCCTCGGGCGACACCCCGGTGGTCGAACTCGCAGAAGAAGCAGCCCGGTTGACCCGGGAACACGACACCGCGCGGACAGCGGCCGCCCGCGCGCACCCCGCGCGCGAAGCGCTCGCCACGGCGGAGCGCGAACACCGCGACCGGCAGGCGGCCCGGCAGCGGTCCGAACGCGCCGTCGCCGCGCTCACCTCCCAGCGCGAGGCGCTCGACCGCGAACAGGGATCCCTCTCCGAGGAACTGACGCGGGTGCGGGGCGCCGCGTCCGGGATCGCCCAGCGCGCCGCCGAACTGGAGCGTCGCGCGGACCTGCTCGCCGCGGCGGCCGACGCCGTGCGGGGCGTGGAGATCACGGCACGCCGGCTCAAGGACGCCGACGCGCGTGTCTCGGACGCGGCGTTCCGGGCCGGGTTCGACACGCCCGCCGCAGCGGGTGCCGCGCTGCTGGACGGCCCCGCGAGGCGAGAGCTCCAGCACCGGATCGACGCCTGGCAGCGCGAGGCGGCGATCGTCGCCGAGCGACTCGCGGAGCGGGACGCCCATGACGCGGGCGCGCGTTCGCCGGCGGCCCCCGGCGCGGCCCGCTCCGCGCACGACGCGGCCGAACGCGCGCTGCGCGACGCCTCGACCGCCCTCGCCGCCGCGCGGGAGCGTCGCACGGAACTCGGCGACCTGTCAGCACGTGCCGAGGCGGAGGTCCGGTCCCTCGGCCCCCTGCGCGGGGACTACGACCGGGTGGCCGGGCTCGCGACCCTCACCGCGGGCACCTCAGCCGACAACGAGCGGCGCATGCGCCTGGAGTCGTACGTGCTGGCGGCGCGCCTCGAACAGGTGGCGGCGGCCGCGACGGTCCGCCTCCAGCAGATGTCGTCGGGGCGGTACGTGCTCGTGCACACCGACGCCCGGGTCGGCCAGCGGCGTTCGGGCCTCGGCCTGCAGGTCGTTGACGCCTGGACGGGCAGCGCCCGCGACACGGCGACCTTGTCGGGCGGCGAGACGTTCTTCGTCTCCCTGGCCCTCGCACTCGGCCTCGCCGACGTCGTCAGTGACGAGGCGGGCGGCGTGCGCCTCGACACCCTCTTCATCGACGAGGGCTTCGGAACCCTGGACGATCAGACGCTCGACGAGGTCCTGGACGTGCTGGACGGACTGCGTGAGCGGGATCGCAGTGTCGGCATCGTCAGCCATGTCGCGGATCTGCGCCGCCGGATCCCGGTCCAGCTGGAGGTGGTCAAGGAGCGCCACGGCTCGGCGGTTCGGCTGCGTACGGCGCCCCTGGACTGACCCGCCAGGAGCGCCGCAGGCGCGCACGGCTGCCGGGCGTGGCAGGCCGCGGCCCGGCAGGTGTCCGCGGCGGTGGGCGACAGCCGCCGGGCGCGGTGCGGGGCCGTGCGGGAGGTGAAGTGACGACCGGATTCGTGCCTTTGGGCAGCCGGCGGACGGGATCGCCCCCGGGGTCCGGTCAGTGTCCGAGCGGCCTGCGCGGCAGCGGCGAGGAGTACACGACACTCGTCGTCACGGAGCCGAGCCCGCCGATACGGCCCGACACCTCCTCCAGGTGACGCATCGACCGTGCGGCGACCTTCAGTACGAAGCAGTCGTCCCCGGTGACATGATGCGCCTCCAGGATCTCCGGCATCGCCTCGACGAGATCGTGGAACGGCTTGTAGTTGCCGTGCGGATAGCGCAGCCGGACGAAGGCGAGGACCGGCAGGCCCACCCGCTCGGGCTCGACCACGGCCGCGTACCCGGCGATCACGCCGGCCTCCTCAAGCCGCCTGACGCGCTCCGTCACCGCGCTCGCCGACATGGAGACCGACCGCGCCAACTCGGCGAAACTGGCCCGCCCGTCGCGTTGGAGGACGTCCAGGATCCGCCAGTCGGTGGCGTCCGGGGAATACGCGGTCATGACCGATGAATAGCAGGGGAATCGGCGCCCGATCAACCGGGAGGCCGGGAATCGTCTCTTCATGGAGCCGCCGGACGACCGTAGATTTCCCGCCATGACCAGATACACCGCACCCGGCGAACCGTTTCCCGTCCCCGTCCCCGTCCCCGTCCCGGTCCCCGTCGCGGCGGGCGCGGTACTGCGCGTGCCGCCGGCCGCACCCGCCGAGGCGGTGGCGTACTTCCAGGCGGGTCTCGCCTTCCACACCGACGTCTCCGACGTCGCGGCGGCGCTCGCGGCCGGCACCGACCCCGGATTCGTCCTCCTCGACGCGCGATCCGAGGAGTCCTGGCACCAGGGGCACATCCCCGGCGCCGTCCACCTGCCCACCGCGCGGATCGCCGAGGAGGCGGGGCACCTGCTGGACCGGCGCGCACCGGTGGTGACGTACTGCTGGGGCCCGGGCTGCGACGGCGCCGCGCGGGCAGCTCTGGAACTCGCCAGGCTCGGCTTCGCGGTCAAGGAGATGCTCGGCGGTATCGAGTACTGGATCCGCGAGGGCTTCGAGACCGAGACGGCCGACGGCCGTACACGCCGGATCCCCGACCCGCTGACCGCGCCCGTGTCGGCGGCGTGCGGCTGCTGATCCCCCTATTCCGCCTGCCACCCGCGACCTGCGGCCCGCAGCCCGCCCGGGGTCCGGTTCCGTCGGGGCCGGACCTCAGAACCCGGGTGTCTCCCGGTCACCGGATCCGCCCGCAGGCGGGCGCCGCCACCCGGAGACGACCGGAGCAATCGGCGAGCAGGGCTCAACGGGTCCGGCCCAGGAGGCGGGCTCCGCTCCGGCGGATCCCGCGAGCAGAGCTCAGTGGGGTCCGGCAGGGCCCGCCGCCAGCGCCGCGAAGAGCGCCGACGCGTCCGCCGACGGCGGCAGGCCGGACACCTGCCCGTCACCCACTTCGACCACTCTCCACCTGCCGTCCCGCCGCAGCGCCAGATCCGTGGTGACGAACCGGCAGGCGAGCCCCCGGACGGCCGCCGCCACGGCGTCGAGTTCCGGCGCCGGCAGGTCGTCGGGCGTGTCCGGGTGAGCTGTCGTCAGGACCGGATCGCCGTCCACCCACCACACCCGAGCCTCGCCGCCCGGCGTGAACGGCTCGTGGCACCGCACGACCAGCCCGCCCGTCAACGCCTCGTCCTGCAGGGCGAACATCCGGGCCACCACCCGCGACAGCGACGTCGCGTCGGCGAGGGAGGACACGTAGCACGCCTCAGTCCACTCGTGCTTGCGTGACTTCACGTAGTCCTTCACCACGGCGGCCCCCGGCCCGAGCGGGGACACCAGCGCCACGAGGTCACGCCGGTCCGGTGGTGCGCCCGGGGCGCACGGACGCCAGACGCTGCGCGGCGTGAGTCCCTCGAATGCCTCGTACCAGCCCGGCAGTTCGTGCGCGCGCCGGTACGCGGCGGCGTCGGTGAGAAGCCGGCAGCCGCGCTCCGCCAGGCCGCCTCCCAGCGCCGCGTACGTGCCCGGCGGCATCATCCACCCCCGGTACCAGTACGGACCCGACCCGCGCGGCACGCGCCGCAGCGCGCCCTCGGCATCACCTGCCGCGAGCGCGTCGTGGTCCAGCAGGGCGACGCCGGCACCCGCCGACGCCGCGCTCCACGCCTCCTCGGAGAACACCGGATCGACCCGGCCGGGGCGCAACGGGTCGGAGCAGTACAGAAAATCCGCCATGTTGCTGAAATCCTCCGCCCCGGCCGGCGCTTGCCCGATGCCCGATGCCCGATGCCCGATGCCCGATGCCCGATGCCCGGAGCCCGGAGCCCGGTGCCTGGGTGGCACCGGGGCCGTGACCGTCCTTGCGCGCGCCGCTCTGCCGGTCGGTCGGTCGGTCGGTCGGTCGGTCGGTCAGAGCTTCGACAGCACGTCGACCAGATCGTCCAGTCCCAGCGAGCCCTGCGAGAGCGCCGCCATGTGCCAGGTCTTGAGGTCGAAGGCGTCACCCTGCCGCGCGCGGGCCTTCTCCCGGCCCAGCAGCCAGGCGCGTTCGCCGAGCTTGTAGCCGATGGCCTGCCCCGGCATCGACAGGTAACGGACCAGTTCGCTCTCCACGAAGTCCGCCGGCCGGCCGCTGTGCATGCCGAAGAACTCCTGCGCGAGAGCAGGCGTCCACCGTTCGCCCGGGTGGAACGGCGACTCGGCCGGGATCTCCAGCTCCAGGTGCATGCCGATGTCGACGATGACCCGGCACGCACGCATCATCTGCGCGTCCAGGTAACCGAGCCTGCGCTCCGCGTCCGGCAGGAAACCCAGCTCGTCCATCAGCCGTTCCGCGTACAGCGCCCAGCCCTCCGCGTTGGCGCTGACCATGCCGACGGTCGCCTGGTAGCGCGAGAGCCGGCCCGCGATGTGCGTCCACTGCGCGAGCTGGAGGTGGTGGCCCGGCACGCCCTCGTGGTACCAGGTCGACACCAGGTCGTACACGGGGAAACGGGTCTCGCCCATCGTCGGCAGCCAGGTGCGGCCGGGGCGGGAGAAGTCCTCCGAGGGCGCCGTGTAGTAAGGGGCCGCCGCACCGCCGGCGGGCGCGATCATCGCCTCCACCTTCCGTACGCGGGGCGCGAGTTCGAAGTGGGTGCCGTCGAGCGCGTCGATGGCCTCGTCCATCAGGCCCTGCAGCCACTCACGGACCTCGGTCACGCCCTCGATGTGCTTGCCGTGCTCGTCTAGGTGGGCGAGCGCTTCCCATGGCGTCGCCCCCGGCAGGATTTTCGCCGCCTCGGCCGTCATCTCCGCGTGCAGCCGGTGGTATTCGGACCAGCCGTACGCGTACGCCTCGTTCAGGTCCAGGTCCGTGCCGTTGAAGTAGCGCGACCAGCGCGCGTAGCGCTCCGCACCGACGGTGTCGGGCGCTCCCGCGACGGCCGGCGCGTACACGTCCCGCATCCAGTCGCGCAGGTCCCGCACCGCGTCCGTGGCCGTCCGCGCGGCCGTCGTCAGTTCCTTGCTGAGTGGTTCCGGCGCCTGCGCGACGAACTCCTCGAACCAGCCGTGCTCCTCGCCCGCCCAGTCCGTTAGCTGTTCCACGAAGGTCGCGGTGGGTCGCGGTCCGCCCTTGAGTCCGCGCTCCAGACCGAGGCCGAGCGAGGCGCGGTACCCCTCGAACGCGGCCGGGACCGCGCCGAGACGGGCGAGCACGGCGGCCCAGTCCTCGTCGGACCCGGTCGGCATCAGCGTGAAGACTTCGCGGACGCTGTGCGCGGGTGAATGGATATTGCTCACCGCGCGCAGGTGCTCGTCGGCCTCGTACACCGCCAGTGCGGCTGTCAGCCGCTCCCGCAGCAGTCGCCCGCACAGCCGCTCGGCGTCGCCGTCCGCCCCGGGCTGCCGCTCGGCCTCGTCCAGCCGCGCGAGGGTCGCGCGGTCGAGTTCGGCCTGCGCCGCGCTTCCGGCGGGTGAGAAGTCGGGAAGACGGCCGTTGCTCTCCTTCACACCGAGGTAGGTGCCGGTGATGGGGTCGAGTTCGATGAGTGCGTCGACGTAGGCGTCGGCGACCTGACGGGGCAGCGCGCTGCCGGCTGTGTCTGACATGTGGACATCCTCTCCGACGGGAGGCCGTCCGTCACACCCCCTTTCCCCGGGGACTCCCTTGTCACGCCGCGACCGCCGTCGTCCCCCGCCTGTGAGCGGCCCCTTCCCGGGTGCCGGCCACGCGTGCGGCCCGGCGCGGGACGCACGGCGTCCGCGCGGGTCAGCGCTCCGGCCGGCCCGCCTCGAACAGGCCGGGTTCCCCGTCGGGGGCGAAGGCGCGCACGGCCTCGTGGTCCAGCGTCGCCGTGATCACGACCGTGGTCTCCTCGACCTGGTAGTCGAGCGGCAGTCCGAGCTCCCGCATCGCCGCCACCATGCCCTTGTTGCTCTTCTGCGTCACCGCGTACACGTGGGCGCAGCCCTCGCGCACGGCCAGCACGGTGAGCCGGCTGAGCAGCGCGGAGCCGATACCCCGCCGCTGCCACGCGTCCTCGACGAGCAGGGCGACCTCCGCCTCTTCGCCGTCCCACAGGAGATGGCCGAGGCCCACCAGCCGGCCGGAGGCCGTGTACGCGCCGAGGGTGCGGCCGAACCGGGGGCTGAGCAGGTGGCTGAGGTAGCCGTCCGCGTTACCCATCGGGCCGTGGTAGCGCAGGCGCAGCGTGCGTTCGGAGCAACGGTCGTGCAGGGCGACGGCCTCCGTGTGGGCCCCCTCGCCGATCCTGCGCATCGTGACGCCCCCGCCCACCGGGGGAGTGACGCTCTCCTGCCCGTACGGCTGCCGGGGGCCGAGGCTCGCGTCGAGGGCGACCAGGGCCCGCGCCCTGGCGAACTCGC
Organism: Streptomyces sp. NBC_01497; assembly: GCF_036250695.1. NCBI lineage: Bacteria > Bacillati > Actinomycetota > Actinomycetes > Kitasatosporales > Streptomycetaceae > Streptomyces > Streptomyces sp. NBC_01497. The sequence goes on from NZ_CP109427.1 coordinate 7,080,519, forward strand.
TGGGGGTGAAGGGGAGCGACGGCCGCTCCACGACCACCGTGCCGCCGGTGCCGTCCCGCAGCCGCATCGCCGTCCCGTCCAACGCCCCTTCCACGGGCACGCTTTCGGGCGACGGCACACCCGTCGGCGAGTACGCGGGCACGGAGCGAACCGAGCACCGGCCGAGCAGCGACCGCAGGGCGAGCGGCAGTTCGGCCGGATCGAGCGCCGTGCAGGTCGCCAGCGCGAGGGCGCGGGCCGGTGCGTCGACCAGGTCGTGCGCGTCGGCCCGCTCCACCCAGATGTCCGTGCCGCCGCCCCTCCGCACCGCACCGAGCAGGTCGTCGGCGAGGAGCGGCGCGGGCGCGCGGAGCAGGAACTCGTCGACCGTGCCTGCCGTGAGCGGATGGGTCTGAAGGGTGAGGATGTCGATCCGGCACTTCGCGAGTGCGGCACAGAGCCGGGCGAGACTGCCCGGCCTGTCCTTGACGGTGGCCCGCATCCGCCACAGCGATGTGCCGTCCGCGGTGTCGGCGGTGGACGCGTCGGCTGTCCTGGAGAGGTGCAGGAAGTCGGTGATGCGGCGGGGCCATGGGTGGGGGCCCCGCGCGCTCGTGCCGGTCGTCGGATCACTCATGGGACCACTGTGGCCCGTTGGTGTTTCGTGATCACGAACAGAGTATGTCTGAGAGGTTAAGGCTGGTTTTGATTGCCTTTGGGTCATTTTAGGCCGTTCTTGGCATGGGACTGTCGGTCTCAGGGACGCAAAGCGGTCAGGAGGCGGTTCGCCTGCGTTTTCAACTGGGAAGTCCCTTGCCGCTCCCGCACCTGCGCGAGACCGGCCACTTCCCCTTGTGCACCGCACCGCTCGACACAGTCGGCGGCCACGGACAGTATCTCCCCCGCTCGCGGGAGTGACGAGACGTCGGTGAGAACTACCGGGAGCACACCGGTGAGCACGGTCCACACCGTGGCGTACGCGCCGGTGCGCGCCGTCGTACGCAGCGCGTCCGCCAGGCGATTGAGCTTCACCACGCCCTCCACCACCAGTGGCCCCAGCTCCGTGCCGACCGAGCGGCCGTCGAGCAGGCCACGGGCCGCCAGCATCAGCAGTGCGTCGATCGCCGCCAGCCGGTCCTCGGGATGCCGGGAGCCGAGTCCGTGGGCCAGGGCGCGGTGCACCGAAGGGCCTGGCGTGCCGCCCTTCTCGGCCAGCAGCGGCAGCCACCACGCCGAGCCGCGCGGTGCGGCGTCGCCGGGCCGGCCGTCGTAGCGGGGCATGGGCAGCAGCGCGGACCGCAGCAGACCCGCCGTGCTCTCCATGTCCTGAGGCAGTACCGCGAGGAGCGCGGGGTCCTCCGCCGTTCCGTACGAGGCTGCCGTGGGCGCCGATATCTCGTACGTGTCCAGCCAGCGGAACGCAGGCGGCCAGGACGAAGCATCCCCTACGGGCTCGCCTGGCCGCACCGCCGCTCGCCCCGCGCCGGTCGCCACCCCGGCCGTGGCGTCCCGGGACACCGCACCCGATCCGGCGCCGGCACGGGGCACGAGCACCGAAGGCGCGGTGGGCACCTCGCTATCAGAGGCCTCCGCCGGGCTGACGCGCACGAGTCGCGCGTGGAGGACGGCCCGCCCGTCTCCTGTGTGCCCGGCGTCCACCGCGTCGCTCGCGGCCGCGAGCGAATCGCCCCCTCCCGCCGTCCCTTCCGACGCCGTGCCGGCCGGACGCTCCCTCGCGCGATCCGAAGCGCCGCCCGCGGCCGGACCGGTGTCCGCGTCGGCCGGGGGCCGCGCCGCCGGCGGAATCCGCATACCGGTGCCCCCCGTGGTCGCCACGAACGGGACCGCGGGCGTCTCGGGCTCCGGCGTCATCACGTGCGTCCTGGTCAGAGTCAACGGAGCGCCCAGACCCGGGACCGCTGCCTTGTCGTCGGCGCCCGCCTGGGCCGGCACCCAGTGCACGGGGGCCTGCCGCACCGGCCGCCGCACGGCCCTCATGTCCGGCTCCAGTCGGCTCGGGACGACCAGGGCGGGCAGAGGCGCTTCCCCGGCGGACAGCCAGTCCGCGAGGCGATCGCCCTCCGGGGTGCCCAGCGCCCGCGCCGACGCGACCGTCGCCGGGGCCCCGGCCCGGGCGACCCGCAACAGCGCCTGTGCGAGGTCGAGAGGTGCGGGAACCGTGCCCAGCCCCGCAAACTGACGCAGACGCTCCACCAGCACAGCTGCGTCCAGTGATCCCGAGGTATCGGTCGGGGTGGCGAGGAGGAACGGCAGCGTTCTGGTGCGCACCCGGTGGGCCACCTCCCACGCCCGGTGCCGCAGCACCGTGGCCAGCCGCTGTGACGGCGCGTGCACCGTTTCCGGCACGCTCTCCAGCATCCCGGACAGCGCCTGGGTGCCGACCCGGCCCAGCAGGGAGCCCGCCACGACCTGGATGGGCGGCGCACTGTGCAGGAGTTGGTGCGTGTGGAAAACCCGGTGCAGTTCGTCGTCCACCAGCCAGGTGCCCGCGAGGGATTCGGCCAGTGCCATGCGCAGTGCGTCCGGATCCCGGTACGCGTGCCGCACCAGCCCGTCGAGGAGCCGTTCGGCGCTCAGGCCGTCACCGTCGGGTCCGCGTGCCGGGGCTCCCACGGCCGTCGCCACCTCGGCCGCCAACTCCCGTACGTCCCACGGCGGATCCGGCAGTGGCCCGGGTGTGAACGGCACCGGAAGGACCTCCTCGTACGGCTCCGCGTCATCGTCGTCGGGCCGCCGGCCGAAGAGGGCCGCCGCCGCCCTCCGGTGAACCGGAGCGAGCTCGCCGGCCTGGACGGCGATCCGCTCGCGTACCTCCTCGTCCACGTCGGCCAGATGGCGGCCCACCAACGCCAGCGCACGCTCCTGGAGCCCCGTGTCGGTGTGGCCGAACAGGCTCTCCGCGAGCACGGGCAGCAGCACGGCCGCTGTCGAGCGGTCCGCCACCAGCACCCGTCGCACGAGGGTCAGCTGCGATCTGACCAGCTTCTTCTCCGGCCGGAAGAACACCGCCGCCGACAGGTCCGCCAGCAGCGTCGGCGGCAGATCGCCGGACCCCGCGAGCCCGGCGAGCACCGTCTGCGCCATCGCGGCCACCGGGCCCGCCGCGTCTGACGCCATGCCCATCCAGTCGGTGATCCGCGCCGCCCGCTCGTCGCCGTCCGGCGCGAGCGCCGAAAGCACGGCGAGGAAGAACGCCTGCTCGTTCGGCCGCCCGCCGCGCAACAGCCGGGCCACGCACGCGTCCAGGACCTCCCCCCGGGGCACGGTCCCCCCGGCCGCGAGCGCGGCCAGGGCGGCGGGCCAGTCGTGCGGGGAATCGGCGCGCAGCGGCAGTTGCTCCGTCACGAACAGCAGGGGAACCATCGCGGCCGCCTCCGGATCCCGGAGCAGGCCTTCGAGCAGGGGGCGCCGCTCGGACATGTGCCACATCGCCCAGCCGCGCACGGTCCCGTCGCTGACCGGCAGCCTGCGGCCCGCCGCCCGGCACAGTTCGAGGATCAGCGGGAAGTCCTCCTGCGCTGTCGACGTCCTGACCGCGAGGCGACCGGCGACATCGCCCAGCCACTCCGGTTCCCGGTGGCGGAGCACCCTCAGCAGGGTGCCCACCGGTGCCCCGCGCCACTGCCGCAGGTCCCGCCCGCCGATCCAGGCAGCGGCGGCGGCCGCACCCGTGTGGCAGCCGGCCCCGGCGACCAGCAGGGCGGAGCGGATGCCCTCCCGCTCGCGCCAGCGGTCCCACTGCCACGACCTGACCTCGGCGCGCAGCGCCTTGAGCGCGGCGAGTTCCGTCTTGCGTCCGGCGGGGTCCAGCCGTTCCAGCAGGTCCGCGACCTCCGGTACGCGCCCTTCCCGCACCGCTTCGAGCAGTTCCGTCATCGCGCGCCTCCCGTGATCGCGGCGGCCGAGCGGCGGGCCATGCGAGTCGCCAGCGCGTGCTTGCACGGGCCCCTGCCGCCCCGGTGATCCGTCCACCACTGGCACGTACAGCTCAGACTTCCGCCCGACTCGCGGACCCGGTACACGCGTTCGCCGGACGACACCGCCGCGTACGACGCGTCCTCCAGCCGCACGGCGCCGGTGGCGAGCAGCGCCCGCGCGGCGGCCAGGCGCGGGTTGTGCTTCTCGGCGCCGTCCCCGCTGTATGGCAGTTCGCGATGGAAGTAGGCAGCGTCCGCCAGGTCGTAACCGACGCGGCCCGCCGTACCGAGCCGGACGAGCGCCGCGCGCACCCGCTCGGGCGGAAGTCCGGACTGATCGGCGAGGTCCGCCACGTCGATCCGCGGCTCCCAGGCCAGCAGTACGGACAGCAACTCCGCGTCCGCCGCCGCCTCCTCGGTCGCGAGGGCCTCAAGCACACCGCCCTCTCCGGAGAAACCCCGCGACGCGTCCGGCGAGAGCGTCAGTGTCAGCCGCATCCCCGGCAGATCCACCTCCCACGCGCTCGCCGTGGGCGCACCGTCCGGTACCGGGCCGTACACCCGCAGGGCCACGGCCTCCCGCAGCACCCTGCCCAGCGCCGCGAGACGCTCCGGCCCCGGCAGACAGACGGCTCCCTGCACAGGACGGGATGTCGGCCGCAGTGTGGGCCCCGAAGGGACGACCCACATCGCGCCTCCGGGCCGCCCGCCGCCCTGAGGGAGCGCTCGGAGGAATCGCACCGCCTCGGCCGCGGACAGTTCGGCCCGCAGATCGAACCCCGCACACGCGACCTGGGCCTCGGCGAATCCGCGCAGCCACCGGTCGGGGAGAGGGACTTTCTTCTCCACCACCGCGCCGTGCACCGTGCTCACCGTCAACGCGTCCGGGCCGACGCGCAGATGGAGCGGATCCTGCCCCGTCAGCCGTGAGAGTGCCTCTCGCAGAGGGTTGTTGACGTCCACGTTGGTCGTGCCGTGTCCGCACTCCGTCCCTCCGAGGCCCTGCTCCAGCACGTCCAGGCGTGCGTACACACCACAGCAGCCGGAGAAGGACTCGAAACGCAACCGGTCGCCGTTGCCCGTCACCACCGGATCGAGTGAGGCGCGCAGCCTCGGCCGGAAGTAGCGCGCCGCCGCCACGTCGGCGACGGCGAGCAGAGCGCCGGCTGCCGCCTTCGGCGAGGTCAGGAAGCCGGAGAAGAAGCGGGGATGGGCCTCGGTGCCCCTGGGCGTGAGACCTGACGATGTCTCAAGTCCGAGTAGTGGGCCGCCCGGTGTGTTCTCCAGTGCGGACATGCGGGAATAAGCGAGAACCTGCGCGGATCGCGTCATGGGGAAAACGCTAGAGGCCACCACTGACAATCGGTCGCGGGACCGAGGACCAACGGACGATCGCCCCGGGCCGCATCGGTGCCTACGGTGTGATCACGGCCGGTCGACCCGCCCGGTCCGGATTCGTCCCGGCCGTGGCGCGGGCACCGGATCCCGACGAGAAAGGACTCCCGTGCCGATCAGCGGCCAGGCCCACATCAGGATCGCCCGCCCCTCCCGCGACCTCGAAAGCGCGGAACGGTTCTGGAAGGACGGACTCGGACTCTCCGTCATCTACCGTGACGAGGGGAGTCGGGAGCCCGGCGAGCACGCACTGCTGATGCTGGGGCACCCGGACGCCGGCTGGCACCTCGAACTGGTCCATGAGGCGGCGGCGCCCGTCGAGCCCCGGCCCACGGATGAGGACCTGCTGGTCGTCTACCTCGCGGGGGAGGTGCCCGCCGCGCTCGTGAGCCGCCTTGAGGAGTGCGGCGGCAGGCGTGTGGAATCCCCGAACCCCTACTGGAACCGCTGGGGGATCACGATCGAGGACCCCGACGGCTACCGCCTGGTCCTGTCCGTGCGCGACTGGTCCAACAGCTGACGGCCCCGGGGCGGGGCGGGGCCGGGACGGGACGCGTTCTCAGTGGCGTGCCCCGACGGGCAGCGGCGCAGGTCCGTCCCCCGGGCCTCCTCGAAACGGTGCTCCCGCGCCGTCGAGCCCCGGCGCCCCCGCCCCGTGAGCGGGGGACGCCGGGGCTCGCGTCATGACGGGGTGCCCGGCGGCGGAGGAAGGGCCGTCGAGTGAGCTTTGGGAACGCTCCCATTTCCAGGGCATTGGTCTTGACCAAGTCCCCCGGGCGTCCTATGGTCCTTTTAGTGCAGGAACCTTTAATAAATAAGGGCATGGAATCCTGCGGACATGGCGATCGCGGAGGCGCAGGGTGGGGACCACGCAGCTGGAGACAGTGCCGGAGCCGAAGTACTGGCACCTCAAGAACGTGCTCGGTGAAGCCCTCGACTCCGAGTTCGCCGTCGGGGAGATCCTGCCCAATGAGCGCGACCTCGCGGCGCGCTTCGGTGTCGCCCGGGCGACACTCCGGCAGGCGCTGGAACAGCTGGAGCTGGAGGGCAGGCTGCAGCGCCGGCGCGGCGTCGGTACGACGGTGGCCCCGCCCCGTCTCGGTGTCGACGTCTCGACCTCGAACGCGAACGGCCCCGGCGCGTCCGACGACACGTGGCAGCCGCTCGACTGCGTGGTCGCCACGCCGCCGGCCGCCGCCGCGCGCCTGCTGGAGAGGGGCGGCGCCGAAGAAGTGCACACCGTCCGCCGCGTCCGCTCCGCGCACGGCCAGTGTGTGGCGGCCGAGCTGCTGTACGTGCCGGCCGGGTCCGTACCCGATCTGTCCGCCATAGACGCACCGTCCGGTCCCGCCCGCGCCCGCAGCGTGCTGCGCGAGCTGGAGCGTTTCGGCATCGAAGGACAGGACAGGTCCGTCGAGCTCGGTTCGGCGCGCGCCGACGACGCCAAGGAGCTGGACCGCCTGCCCGGCGCGCCGGTCCTCGTCGTCACGACGCGCTACCTCGCGGGCGGTCGTACCGTGGCCGTATCGCTGGCCACCTACCGTGCCGACACGTGCCGGCTGACCTTCGGGGACGCCGGCGAGGTCGAGATCAGCGACGAGCCCGAGCGCCGCGCCTCCTGATGTCCTGACCCGTCACCGCGGACGGGCAGGGGCGGGCCGGCCGCGATGTCTGCCAAGGCCGCACGGCGGTTCGATCACACGGGCCGCCCCTGCGAGGCCGGCCGCCCGCGCGATCGTGCGTTCCGTGTACCCGAGCGCCGCCGGTCCCGGCGCCCGTAGCGCACCGGATCATGAACGGCCCGCCGCTCAGCGGCGGGCCGTCACCGTACGCTCCACCGCGAACAGTTCCTCCTCGACGTGGTCGAGCGCGAGCCGCAGCGCCCCGGTCGCCACCGCCGCCTCGCCGAGCATCGACAGCTCGACCCGCGGCGCCCGCAGGCAGAACCGTGACAGTTCGCGGCGCAACGGCTCCAACACCCCGTCGAGCCCCGCGGCCCAGCCGCCGATCACCACCAGTTCGGGATCGAGCGCGAGCGAGAGTGCCGCCACGTCGTGCACCAGTCGCCGGGTGAACCGCTGCATCGCCTCCACCGCCCGTTCGTCGCCTTCCCTGGCGAGGGCGAAGACCTTCGTCACGGCCTGCTCGTCCAGCGGGTGGAGTGGCTCGTCCGTCGTCGACAGCAGGGTCTCCGGCGTGGCCTCGCGCCCCAGCAGGTGGAGCGCGCCGATCTCGCCGGCCGCGCCGCCGAACCCGCGGTGCAGCCTTCCGCCGATCAGCGCTCCCGCCCCGGGACTCAACCCCGCCAGGACGAACACCACGTCGTCGGACTCCGTGGCGACGCCCTTCCACTGCTCCGCCACGGCGGCCGCGTTGGCGTCGTTCTCCACCACCACCGGGCACTTGAACGACCGGCGCAGCCGCTCTCCCAGTGGCAGCCCCGTCCAGCCGGGCAGCGCCGTACCGAGCCGCACCGTGCCGTCGGCCTCGACGATCCCGGGGCTGCCGACGCCGACCGCTCGCAGTGATCCCCGGGCGACGCCGGTACGGCGCAGGACGTCCGCGACCACCTGACGTACCCGGTCGAGGCGTTCGTCCGCGTCCGCCTCCTCCGACACGTCGCGCCGGCCCGCACCGATGATGCGTCCGTCGAGCGCGGAGAGCAGTGCGGAGACCCGGTGGGGCCCGATCTCGATGCCCAGCAGATGCCCCGCCTCCACCCGGAAGCGGAACTTGCGGGCCGGACGTCCCTGCTTGCGTGCCTCACCGTCGTCCGGCGGGGCCTCCACGACGAGCCCGCCCTCCATCAGACCGTCCACCACACCCTCGACCGTCGGTCGGGACAATCCGGTGATTCTGCTCAGATCCGTCAAGGTGAGCGGGGCGCTGTCCCGCAGGGCGTGCAGGACGACAGCGGAGTTGATCCGCCGTAGCAGTGAAGGGTCTCCGCCGGTCAACCGCCCCACGATGCCCTCCCTGCCCGTACGCGTGTGTCCGGGATGCTACTCGCTGGTTGCGTACCGGGCGAGTGCAGGTGAAGGCTGGGCGGGTACCGATCAGAGATCGATCCGGAGGAACGACGATGGCGGAACACGACGACGCGGTGATCAGCCCGACGGGCTGGGTGGCCGAACAGGCGAAGGAATATGCGGAGTCCGGCGGCACCCGGGGTACCGATGTCAACGGCTCACCCTGCCTCCTGCTCGACTACCGGGGCCGCACCTCAGGCGTGTGGCGCCGCACCGTCCTCATCTACGGACGGGACGGTGAGGACTACCTGGTCGTCGCGTCCAAGGGTGGCGCCGACGAACACCCGCTCTGGTACCTCAACCTGGTGGCGGAGCCCGACGTCCGCGTGCAGGTCGGGCCCGAGCGGTTCGCCGCGCGTGCCGAGACCCTCTCCACCGGCCAGAAGGCTCGCGTGTGGCCCGGACTGCTCGATGTCTACGCGCCCTACGCCGATTACCAGGCGAAGACGGAACGCGACATCCCCGTGGTCCGCCTTCGCCGCGCCCAGGGCTGAGCCTCTTCGCGGACCGCCACCTTTCGCGGCCGAGCGCTACCGGGTGGACCTGGGTGGACACGTGTGGACCCGCGTGGACCCGGTGCACGGCGGGCGGTTCCGGGTTGACTGTTGCGAACGGCCCAACGGCCCAAGGCCCAACGGCCCAACGGCCGAACGGCAAAACAGCCGGGCGGCTCCTCGCCGGTCCGCCGCAGTCCGAGACGGCCCACCGCCGACATCCCCCGCATACGCGGGCGGGGCCACCCGGGCGGGGAACATGGGAGCACCCTCAGTTCGGCGCCACGAAGCCGGACTCGTACGCCGCGATGACCGCCTGCGTGCGATCCCGTGCTCCCAACTTGGCCAGCACACCGCTGACATGAGACTTCACCGTCTCCGGGGAGACTACGAGCCGCGCCGCGATCTCGGCGTTCGTCAGTCCCCTCGCCATCAGCCGGAGCACCTCCGACTCGCGATCCGTCAGCCCCGCCCTCTCCAGGCCCTTGCGCGCCTGCGCGTTGCCGTACTCCGCCGCCAACGAGCGGAGCGCGGCGGGAAAGAGCAGCGAGTCGCCCGCGGCGATCAGCCGTACAGCGTTCACGATCTCGGCGGGCCTCGCGCGCTTGAGCAGGAAGCCGTCCGCACCGGCACGCAGCGCCTCGTACACGTACTCGTCGTTCTCGAACGTCGTGATCACCAGGATCTTCGGTGGGTCCTCCGGGAACGCGCGCAGCACCGCGCGGGTCGCGTCGATCCCGTCCAGCAGCGGCATCCGTACATCCATCGCCACCACGTCCGGGCGCAGTCGGCGCACGAGGGGAACCACCGAGGCGCCGTCGGCGGCCTCGCCGACCACGTCGATGTCGGGCTGCGCCTCCAGTAACACCCGAAGCCCCGCACGGACCAACGGCTCGTCATCGACGAGGAGAACACTGACTGGCATACGGCCAGGCTATCGGCGAGCGACGACACTCACCGGAATCCGTCGAGCGGCAGGCGCGCGCTCACCCGCCACTCCCCGTCACGGGGGCCCGCCACCGCCTCCCCGCCGAGCAGCGCGGCCCGCTCCTCCATCCCGCGCAACCCTCCGCCCCCGCCCCCGGCCGGGCCCCTGTCCGCGCCCGGCGCCGCCCCCGCGACGGCGGGCAGCGGATTGCTCACCCGCAGGTCGAGCGAGCACTCCGTCACATCGATGTGCACGCGCACCGGCACGGGGCCCGAATGGCGCAGCACGTTGGTCAACGCCTCCTGCAGGATGCGGTAACCCTCGCGGGAAAACGCCCCCGGCACCTGCTCCACCGGCCCCGACACCTTCACCTCCACCGCGGCCCCCGAGGCACGCGCCGAGTCCAGCAGACGGTCGGCGTCCGCCAGTGTCGGGCGCCGTGAGACGCCCTGGGGCGCTTCCCGCAGGACCAGGAGCACGCGTTCCAGGTCCTGGAGGGCGACCCGGCCGGTCTCCTCGATCGCGGCGAGCGCGCGGTCCGTGAACGCCGCGTCGCCGGCTGTCCGCGCCGCGCCCGCCTGGACCACGGCCAGGGTCAGCGCGTGTCCTATCGAGTCGTGCAGTTCGTGGGCGATGCGTGTGCGCTCCAGCAACTGTTCCGTACGTGCCTCCAGGGAGGCGACCCGCTCGCCCCGCGACGGACCGAGGAGACGCCGCGCGACATACGCCTCCAGTGAGCCGACGCCGACCGACGAGGCGACGGCCGCCGCCAGGAACAGAACGGAGCACGGCCCCCACCACCAATGCGGGCTCAGACCGGACATGAGCACGAGGTCCCCGGGGGTGCCGCCGATCGCCCCGGCCATCAGGGCGACCGCGATCATCGGCAGGTACACGAACGTCACGAGGAAGAGCAGCGACATCAGCAGGCGGGCCTGCAGCCACAGAGCAGTGCGCCAGCGGTCCGTCCAGGTCGCGGCCGGGGCCACCGACACGGCCTGCGCATGGCCCGCCCGCTCGTGCGGTTCCAGCAGCAACTGCGCCTGGAGCGCCTCGGCGTGGCGCATCCAGCGCAGCAGCCCGAACGGCACGAGCGCGAGGGCGGGCATCCACAGCCCGCCCAGCCCCGGCACGATGTACGACCACACGGCGAAGAACGCCATCGGCACGGCCAGGTGCAGCCAGCGCGTGAACGTCACCGGGCTGGCCAGAGGGCGCAGGAATCGGACCATGCGGTCATCGTGCCAGCGCGCGCTCCCCGGCGATTCCCCCGTGCGGGGGAGAAGGACCGCTCTCGCGGGGGAGGGGGGCGAGCCGGCGCGAGGCCACAGTGGAGCCATGACCAGCATCGACGTGCACGATCTCAGCAAGGTGTACGGCCGGACCCACGCCGTGGACGGCCTCACGTTCAGCGTGCGCCCGGGTCGGGTCACCGGGTTCCTCGGCCCCAACGGCGCCGGCAAGTCCACGACCATGCGTCTCGTGCTCGGCCTCGACCGACCCTCGTCCGGCACCGCGACGGTGGGCGGCCGGCCCTACGCCGGGTACGCGCAGCCGATGCGGGAAGTGGGCGCCATGCTCGACGCGGGAGCCGTCCACGGCTCCCGCACCGCGCGCAACCACCTTCGCGCGCTCGCGGCGAGCAATGGCATCGCCGAGCGCCGGGTGGAGGAGGTGCTGGAGCAAGCGGGCATCGCGAGCGTCGCGGGCCGCCGGATCAGGACGTTCTCGCTGGGGATGCGGCAGCGGCTCGGCGTGGCGGCGGCTCTGCTCGGTGACCCGGCGGTGCTGATGCTGGACGAGCCGTCCAACGGCCTGGACCCCGAAGGCATCGTCTGGATCAGGGGACTGCTGCGCGGCCTTGCGGGGGAAGGTCGCACGGTCCTCGTGTCGAGCCATCTGATGAGCGAGACCTCCGTGCTCGCGGACCATCTCGTGGTGCTCGGAAGGGGCAGGCTCCTCGCGGACGTCTCCTTGCGGGAGTTCGTTGCCGCGCGGGGCGGACCCAGGGTCAGGTTGCGCACCACCGACGACACCCGGTTGAGGAGCCTCCTGCGGGACCAGGGCCTCAGCGCCGTACGGGAGGAGGACGGGCGCTGGATCGTGGAGGGTGCGCCCCTCGCCGAACTCGGGGCCCTCGCCGCGGGCGAGGCCATCCCCCTTCTCGAACTGTCCGACGACGCCGCCACGCTGGAGCAGGCGTACCTGGACCTCACCGCGGAGGCGACCGAGTACGCGTCGGCGGCTCCTCATCAGCCCCGAGGGGTATGAACCATGACACTGTCCACCGCTGCCCATGCCGAATGGATCAAGATCCGCTCGACCCGTTCCCTGGTCTGGTCCCTGATCGTCGTCCTCGCCAGCACGGCGGGCGTGACGGCCCAGACGTGTGCCACGCTCGGGACGAGTCTCAAGGAGCCCGGCTTCGATCCGCTGTTCTCCTCCTACAGCGGCCTCAACTTCGGCCAGCTCGCGGCAAGCGTGTTCGCCGCGCTCGCGGTGGCCGGCGAATACCGGAGCGGAGCCATCCATACCTCCCTCGTGGCGGTGCCGCGACGTGGGATGTTCTACAGCGCGAAGCTCGGCGTGGTCGCCGGGCTCGCGCTCCTTGTCGGGCTGATCACCAGCCTGGCGTCGTTCCTTGCCGGGCAGGCATTCATCAGACACGAGAACGGCGCCCTCGCGTTGGGCCTCGGCGACCCGGGAGCGTTGCGCGCGGTGTTCGGCTGCGCCGTGTACTTCGCACTCGTCGCCGTGTTCTCCGCCGGGCTCGCCGCGCTGCTGCGGAGCGTTGTAGGAGCACTGTGCGTGCTCGTGCCGCTGTACCTGCTCGTCCCGTTCATCTTCTCGCAGACGGCGGACGGACCGGCGGTGGCGGACTTCCTGCCCGATCACGCCGGCCGGCAGATCCTGCTCCAGGATCCGACGGGCCCAGGCGGGGCGTGGGGCGGCACGGCGATACTCGCGGCGTGGTCGGCGGCAGCGGCCCTCGCGGGATGGCTGGCCCTCAGAAGCAGAGACGCATGACACCTCGGTGCTGACGGGAGGCCGACGTTGTCGGCGGGGGCGGGTTTACTGGAGGCATGACCTTCAGTGTCCCAGCCGCCGATCGCGCCGCCGCCGTCGAGCAGTTGCGCACACGCGCCTTTCCCGCCCGTCCGGAAAGGGCGGGAGCGGTTCTGAGCGGACCTGCCTACCACTGGGCGGATCTGGCCAGAACACCAGTGTGGGACGGGGACATTGCCGACAGAGAGGATGAAAAGGGCCGTCAAGAGCTTGCGTGCTGCGCGCTCGTGGAGACGCTCACACGGATGTGGGGGAGCGCGCCGCAGACGTTCAGTCTCATGAGCCTGTTGCTGCGGGAGGCCGGGGGCGAGGAACTGCCCGAGCCATGGGATCTGCTAGGCAGAGGAGTGCCGGAGCTCAATCTGTGGCGGGTGGACGGACGCTGGATAGCGATAGGCGTATCGGGTCAGCAGGAGGATCACGAGCGAACGCTTGTCGTGGTCGTCACCGTGACCGATCCGCCCTGAGTATCGGGTTCGGCCGAGTGCATCAGGTCGCGCCGACCGCCTGATCTGCCGGCTCGCCGTCCGTCCACGTCCGCAGCTCCCTGAGCGGCGCGATGCGGAGCGAGCGGGCGCGCACGGGGATCGGAGCGGCCCCGCACCACCGCTCGGGAAGCCGCATCACCTTGCATCACCGCATCACCGCATCGCCGAGACCCGCCACGCAACCGAACGGAACCGACGCGTCAGAAGTGAACCGACGCGCCCGAACTGAACCCGTCCACCTGACGCAAGCGAACCTGACGCAAGCGAATCGACCCCACGTACCCGACCCGCCCGAGGCGCTCGGTTCCCGATATGTCGACTGGTCGGCACAGTCCGACGGGACGGGACGGGACGGGAGATACGCGGCAAGGGCGAAGCGGCGACGCGGCAGGCCCGACGCGTCAGTGGGGGCCGTGCGTGTTCGCGCCGGTCTCGGTCTCCGTCGCGACACGGAGCCGGGCGAACTCCTCGGCCATGGCCCCCACCGTCCAACGGGCGTTCAGGCCGCTCGGGTTGGGGAGGGCCCAGATGCCGGTCCCGGCGATGGTCCGCTCTTGCCGGCCGATCTGTGCCCCCTTGTCGTGGAAGGCGGTGCGGTAGGCCGTGATGCCCGCGACGGCGAGCCAACGGGGCTTCAGCCGCTCGACCCTGGCCTGCAGCGACACGCCGCCGTCGCGCAGCTCCTGGTCGGTGAGCTCGTCCGCCCGCGCCGACGCCCGTGGGACCACGTTCGTGATGCCGAGACCGTAGGTGAGTAGATCGTCCTGCTCGTCGGGGCGCAGCAGGCGTGATGTGAAACCGGACAGGTGCAGCACCGGCCAGAAACGGTTGCCGGGCCGCGCGAAGTGCCGGCCGAGAGCGGCCGACAGCAGTCCCGGGTTGATGCCGCAGAACAGCACCCGGAGGCCTGGCGCCGCCACGTCGGGGACGAGGCGGTCGCGCGCGGCATCGAGTTCCGCGGGGGTGACGCGGGGTGCGTACGGGGAGCGGGGCGGGCGGGCCATCCGGGTCAGAGGATCGAGCCCGGCGTGTACGCGGCGGCGTCCGGGTGCTGCTTCACGATCTCCTCGATCCGCGCGACGACCGTGGCGATCTGGGCCTCGGCGGCGCCGGTGAACGACAGCTTGTCCGCCATCAGGGCGTCCAGTCCCGCCCGGTCGAGCGGCATCCGGTCATCGGCCGCGAGGCGGTCGAGGAGTTCGTTGCGCCCGGCGCCCTGCTCGCGCATCGCCAGCGCCGACGCCACGGCGTGTTCCTTGATGACCTCGTGCGCGGCCTCCCGGCCGACCCCCGCGCGTACGGCCGCCATCAGGACCTTGGTCGTGGCCAGGAAGGGCAGGTAGCGGTCGAGTTCCCGTGCCACCACGGCGGGGAACGCGCCGAACTCGTCCAAGACCGTCAGGAAGGTCTCCAGCAGACCGTCGAACGCGAAGAACGCGTCCGGCAGCGCCACCCGGCGTACCACGGAGCAGGACACGTCGCCCTCGTTCCACTGGTCGCCCGCCAGTTCGCCGGTCATGGACGCGTAGCCGCGCAGGATGACCATCAGGCCGTTGACGCGCTCGCAGGAGCGGGTGTTCATCTTGTGCGGCATCGCGGACGAGCCGACCTGCCCCGGCTTGAAGCCCTCGGTGACCAGCTCGTGCCCCGCCATCAGGCGGATCGTCTTCGCCAGCGAGGAGGGCGCGGCGGCCAGCTGGACCAGTGCCGAGACGACGTCGTAGTCGAGGGAGCGGGGGTAGACCTGACCGACCGAGGTGAACTCGCGGGCGAAGCCGAGGTGCCCGGCGATCCTGCGCTCCAGGTCCGCCAGCTTCGCCGCGTCCCCGCCCAGCAGGTCCAGCATGTCCTGGGACGTACCCACCGGGCCCTTGACGCCGCGCAGGGGGTAGCGCTCCAGGAGGTTCTCCAGCCGCCCGTACGCGACCAGCAGTTCGTCCGCGGTGGTGGCGAAGCGCTTGCCGAGGGTGATGGTCTGCGCCGCCACGTTGTGGGAGCGGCCTGCCATGACCAGCTCGGCGTGTTCGGAGGCGAGCGTGCCGAGCCGGGACAGCACCGCGACCGTACGGTCCCGCATCAGCTCCAGCGAGACCCGGATCTGCAGCTGTTCGACGTTCTCCGTGAGGTCGCGCGAGGTCATGCCCTTGTGGATCTGCTCGTGCCCGGCGAGGGCGTTGAACTCCTCGATCCGCGCCTTCACATCGTGCCGGGTGACCTTCTCCCGCTCGGCGATCGACGTCAGGTCGACCTCGTCGAGCACCCGCTCGTAGTCCGCCACCGCCGACGCGGGGACCTCGATGCCGAGGTCCTGCTGCGCCCGCAGCACGGCGAGCCACAGCTGTCGCTCCAGCTTGACCTTGTGCTCGGGGGACCAGACGACGGCCAGCTGCGTGGAGGCGTAGCGGCCGGCAAGGACATTGGGGATGCGTGGCTTCGCGGAGACTGTCACATTGACGATTTTACTGTCACGTCCGCGCGACTCCTGCCCCCGGCCTCGCCCGGCCGTGGGGTGGGGCGTGGCGGGGGGAGCGCGTCGCCCCGGAGGTGCCGCACCGGGCCCGTACCGAGGGCGCGCCGGGGCCGCACCGGGCCCGTACCGGGGGCACATCGGGACGACCGGATCAGGACGGTTCGTACGGCAGCAGTTCGGGGCGCTTGGGCGGCAGCCCGTCGCCCGACGAGCGGCCGGTCGCGCGGCGGACGATCCACGGCCAGAGGTATTCCTTCGCGAAGCGGAGGTCACTGCCGCGCCGCAGCAGCCATCGCGGCGGTACGTGCGGCGGCAGGGCGGCCCGCCAGTCGTGCTGCGCCTCGTTGCCGAGCGCCTCCCACACGGCCTCGGCGATGCGCTGGTGCCCCTCGGCCGTGGGATGGAGCCGGTCCACGCCCCAGAGCCGCTGGTCGGCGAGGACCGGCGACTCGTACAGGTCCACGACGAGCGCGCCGTGCCGTGCCGCCAAGCCGTCGATGTGTTCGAACAGCTCCTCCATCCGGGGACGCACCCGCTCCATCACGGGGCCGTTGCGGCCGGGGCTGCGCATCAGGACGAGCTGCCCGCAGGCCGGGCTCAGCCGCTCGACCGCCTCGTCGAGCAGGCCTTGCACCCGTCCCATGTCGACCTTGGGGCGCAGGACGTCGTTGAGCCCGCCGACCAGGGTGATCAGGTCGGGTGTCATCGCGGCGGCCGCTTCCACCTGCTCGTCGACGATCTGGCCGATCAGTTTGCCGCGCACCGCGAGGTTCGCGTAACGGAACCCGGGCGTCCGGGTGGCGAAGCGTGCCGCCAGCAGATCCGCCCAGCCGCGGTAGGAGCCGTCGGGCAGCTGGTCGGCCATGCCCTCCGTGAAGGAGTCCCCGACCGCCACAAAGCTCGTGTACTCGTCCATCGTCTCCATGACGCGCATGATCCTACCGTGCGGTAGCAACCGTCAGGCGTGCCGCCCGACCAGTTCCCGCAACACGTCCTCCATGGTGACGAGGCCCTCCAGCTTGCCGTCCTCGTCGAGCACCGCCGCCAGATGGGTGCGGCTGCGGCGCAGCGCCGTCAGCACGTCGTCCATCGGCGTCGAGTCGCTGACACGGGCGATCTGCCGCATGTCGGCGACGGCGAACGGCCGGTCGCGGTCGACCGCGTCCAGCGCGTCCTTCACATGCAGGTACCCGAGGATCCGCCGGGACGAGTCCACGACGGGGAACCGCGAGAAGCCCGAGTCCGCGGACAGCCGCTCCAGTTCGTCCGGGCTCACCCCGAGGTGCGCGGAGACCACACGCTCCAGGGGCAGCACCACGTCCCGCACCGGGCGCCTGCCGAGTTCCAGAGCGTCGTGCAGCCGTTCGGACGAGCGGTCGTCGAGCAGTCCGGCATGGCTGGTCTCGGTGACCAGGCGGCCCAGTTCGTCGTCCGAGAAGGCGGCGGCGACCTCGCTCTTCGTGTCGACCCGGAGCATCCGCAGCAGGAGGTTGGCGAAGGCGTTGATCGTGAAGATGACGGGCTTCAGCGCGCGGGCGAGTCCCACGAGCGGTGGCCCGAGCAGCCGCGCGGTCCGTGCCGGTTCCGCGAGGGCGACGTTCTTGGGCACCATCTCGCCGAGCAGCATGTGCAGGTAAGTCGCCACGACGAGTGAGATCACGAACGAGAGGGTGTGTCCGGCGCCGCTCGGCAGCCCCACCGCGTGGAAGAGGGGCTCCAGGATGTGCTCGATCGCGGGCTCGGCGACGATGCCGAGTACCAGCGTGCACAGGGTGATGCCGAGCTGCGCGGCGGCGAGCAGCGCCGAGACGTGTTCGAGCCCCCAGATCACGCTGCGGGCGCGCTTGTCGCCCTCCTCGGCCAGCGGCTCGATCTGGCTGCGGCGCACGGACACGAGGGAGAACTCGGCCCCGACGAAGAAAGCGTTCACGACGATGGTCAGCAGGCCGATGATCAGCTGCACGGCGGTCATGCCCCGGTCCCCTCTCCGGCGCCGGTACCGGAGCCGTCGCCCGGGTCTGTCCCGCCGTCCCGTTGGACCCCGCGGCCACGAGAGTCCCCGCCGTCGGGTGAGTCTTCGCCATCGCGAGAGTTCCCGCCGCCACGGCGGCGGTGACCACGACCGTCGCGTCCGCTCCCGTCGCCGTCGCCGTCGCCGTCGCCGGGATCCGGCCGCGGGGCCCGCAGGGTCACCCGGGCCGCCCTCCTGCCGCGTGCGTCCGACACCTCCACGCGCCACCCGTCCCCGGTATCGACCGTGTCGCCCTCGGCGGGGATGCGTCCGAGCTCGGCGGCGACGAACCCGGCGAGTGTCTCGTACGGCCCTTCCGGCACGCGCAGTCCGATGGTCGCCAGCTGGTCGGCTCGTACGGCACCGTCCACGGACCACAGCGCGCGCCCCGCCGCGTCCTGGCCGACCCGGGCCAGGTCGGGGGTCTCGTGCGGGTCGTGTTCGTCGCGCACCTCGCCGACGACCTCTTCGACGATGTCCTCCAGCGTCACCACACCGGCCGTCCCGCCGTACTCGTCGATGACCACGGCCATCGTGCGGCGGCCGGTCAGGCGGTCGAGCAGCCGGTCGACGGTCAGGGTCTCCGGCACGAGCAGGGGTTCGCGCATGAGGGAGGTGACCGAGCGGCGGGGCCGTTCCTCGGCGGGCACCGCGACCACGTCCTTGATGTGAACCGTGCCGACGACGGTGTCCAGCCCGCCGCGGTGGACGGGGAACCGGGACAGCCCGGTGGCCCGGGTGGCGTTCGCGACGTCCTCGGCGGTGGCCTGCACCTCCAGCGCGACCACCTGGACGCGCGGTGTCATGACGTTCTCCGCCGTCAGCTCCGCCAGGCTGAGGGTCCTCACGAACAGTTCGGCCGTGTCCGGCTCCAGCGCGCCCTCCTTCACGGAGTGCCGGGCGAGCGCCACCAGCTCCTGCGGGGAGCGCGCGGAGGCCAGTTCCTCGGTGGGTTCAAGGCCGAGGCGCCGCACGGTGCGGTTGGCCATGCTGTTGAGGTGGCTGATGAAGGGCCTGAAGACTCTCGTGAAGTACGACTGCGGCGTCGCGACCACCTTGGCCATGGCGACGGGGGAGGAGATCGCCCAGTTCTTCGGCACCAGTTCGCCGACGACCATCAGGAAGACGGTCGACAGGGCCGTGCCGATCACCAGGGCGACCGAGGAGGAGGTCGACGCGGACAGGCCCGTGGCCTCGACCGGACCGCGGATGAGCCGGGAGACGGACGGCTCGGCGAGCATGCCGACGACCAGGTTGGTCACGGTGATGCCCAGTTGGGCGCCGGAGAGCTGGAAGGTCAGGCTGCGCACGGCGCGCAGTGCGCCGGCCGCACCGCGTTCGCCGCGTTCCGCGGCCCGCTCCAGATCGCTGCGCTCCACGGTGGTCAGGGAGAACTCCGCCGCGACGAAGCCGCCGCAGAGCAGGGAGAGCAGTACCGCCACGGCGAGCAGGAGGATCTCGATCATCGGTTCACCTCCGTCCCATGATCGGTCAGGGGGCGGCGGAGCGCTCGATGCCGCTCCGTCCGCGCGCGCGGGGACCGCTGACTGCTACGGGGAGGCTCGCCCATGGGCGGACGCTCACACCTTCCGGTGATCGGGGCCTGACGGCACGGGGGACGGGGCGGTACGACGACCGAACGAGCTGATCGTATGACCTGGGACGGATGCCCCTTCATGGCAAAGGAACAGCAAAGTGCGGTCCGCTGTCGGTCGGCGGGGCGGCCTCGGCTCCACCGGTCGCGAACCCGAAGGCGGCGGCCCGGGTGCCGGGGACCCGTGCGCCGGAGGCGGGGGCGGTTGGTGGATGCCCGCCCCACCATGACGTTGCCTGCCCGCCCATGGTGACACTGAGTGAGGTCGCGAGCCGAGTTCGGGAACGTAGACTCGTCACATGTTCGCCGTGCGACCGGTTCGCCCCCAGGGCCCCGCGCACCGGAGAGCGGTGATCCGCACCCGGTGAGCAGGGACCCGCGCGTCTCGGCGCGCCCCGCCTCCGGGCCCCGGCGCCGCGGGGGCCCGGCGGGTCGGCCGTGGTGGTCCTTCCTCACTCACAGCTACGGTCCGCTCGTCGTGGCACTCGCGATGCTCGCGGCGATCCTGGCCGCGGGGTACGCGCTGCCGACGTCCCAGCACCTCGGCTCCCTCATGGTCATCGTCCCCGCGACGACAGCGGCACTCGCCGGTACGCGGATGACGGCGCTGATCGCCGTCCTCTCCTGCCTCTGCGCCCTCGCGCTGGACGCGTACGACGGCCTGCTCAACAGCTCCATCTTCGCGGTGCACCTGCTGGCGATCCTCCTCGTCTCCGGCTTCGTGATCGCTTTCCGCGGCCTCCGGGAGAAGAGCAGCAGAGAACTCTCCGCGGTGCGCACGGTCTCCGAGACGGTCCAGCGGGTCCTGCTGCGCCCTCTGCCGCCGCGGGTCGGCAACGTGCGGATCGCCGCCGTCTATCACGCCTCGCACCCGCACGCCCTGGTCGGCGGCGATCTGTACGCGGCGGCCAGGAGCGCCGACGGGCTGCGCGTCGTCATCGGGGACGTCAAGGGCAAGGGGCTGCCCGCGGTGGACGACGCGGCGGCGCTGCTCGGCGCGTTCCGGGGGGCGCCGCACAAGGCGCTCTCGCTCCAGCAGCTCGTGGCGGACCTGGAGGGCAGCATGCGGACGCATTTCGAGGGGTCGTCGCTCACCGACGGCGACGCGGCCGAACGCTTCATCACGATGCTGGTGCTGGAGATCCCCGACGGGGAGGGTGTCATCAGCATGATCAACTGCGGTCATCCGCCGCCCTACCTGATCGCCCCGGAGGGCGCGAGGCTCGTTCCTCCGGAGCGGCCGTCGCCCCCGATCGGCCTCAACAGCGTCGAGGCAGAGGACTATTCGGTCGACACGTTCCCCCTCCAGGCGGACGGCACGGTCCTTCTCTACACCGACGGGGCCTACGAGGCCCGTGACCCGGAGGGCCGCTTCTACGACCTGGGCGCCCGGGTCGCCACCTGGCCGGCGGGGGAGTCGGACGACCTGCTCCAGTACGTGCTGGACGGCCTCACCGATCACGTGGGCGGCGAGATGCGCCTCGACGACGACGTCGCCCTGGTGGCGCTTACCTGTGACCCGGCCGATGCGAGCGTCGAGCCCTGATCCTCTCGGACCCGGGATCGCGGAGCGCTGGCGGCCGTATCGCCGCACCAGGCGCCCTCTGGTCCCGGCTCCGGCCGGGCGTTCGGTTTCCGTGGCGCCGCACCGGGCTCCCTCTCGTCCCGCGTCCGGCCCGGGCCCTCGGGTTCCGGGGCGCCGCTGCTCCCCCGAGGTGCGTGATGTCCGAGCCACCGCCGGACTTGTCGGCGCTAGCAGGTGCGCGCTAGCGTAGTGGTGTGGCCAAGACCCAGTTGAACGTCAGGGTGGACGAGTCCACCGCCGAGGCCGCCAGACGGCAGGCCTCACAGCGTGGTGTCAGCGTGAACCGGTACATAGAGGAACTGGTCCAGCGGGACACAGGTGAGGCGGGCAGGGCGTTCGTCGAGTCCGCCGCCGACTTCATGAAGCAGTACGAATCCGTATTCGTCGAGGAGTTCGGCGCGGAACGCGAAGGCAAGCGTTGACCCTGAAGATCGATCTTCCCTGGTTGCTGATGGTCGCCGAACACCACACACCTGGTGACCCGCATGTGGCGGATTACGGCGCGCTGGTCGCCGCCGTGAGTCGGCACGACGCGGAGATATTCGGTGTGCCGGTCTACAGCGACCCGTGCTCGCGGGCTGCCTCGCTGCTCCAGCTGCTCCTGCACGTCCCGGCGCTGGAGCGGTCCAACGCGATGTTCGCGTCGGCGGTCGCATACGGCTACCTCGTCGCCGACGGGCAGAAGGTCGTGACCTCCCCCGAGGGGGTACGGGACCTGGCGAAGCTGGTCAGGGACGGCACGGCGGACATGCCCGCCATCGTGGAGGAGCTGCGCGGCTGGTGCCTCTGAGCGCGTCGGCGGGGCGGTCCGCCGACGCGCTCAGCAGCGCGCCACGGGCCGGTGGAGCGGCGAGGACCGGCGCCCCGCCGGGCGGGGAGAAGGGCGGGACGGGCGCCCTGCCGGCTGGCCGGGCCGCGCGCGGCGGGCTCCCTGTCGGGCGCATGGCGGGAGCCGGGAGTCCCGTCAGCCACTGACGAAGCAGAACTCGTTGCCCTCGGGGTCCTGCAGGACCTGGAACCGCCCGTAGGTGTCGCTCACCGGTTCGCCGAGAGCCACCGCGCCGAGCGCGACGGCCTCCGCGGTCGCGGCCGGGATGTCGCCCGCCGCGAAGTCCAGATGCAGCCGGTTCTTGACGGCCTTCGGTTCCGGCACCCGCTGGAAGGCGAGCCGCGGCAGGTCCGGCGGATCGACGTAGGACCAGTGCGGTTCGCGATCCACGGGCTCCGCCCCCAGCAGGGCGCCCCAGAACCGGGCGAGCGTCGCGGGGTCGGCACAGTCGAAGACGATCTCGTCGAGTCGGGCGCGCATGCGGCCAGTCTACGAGGCGTCCGGCGGTGCGGGGGAGCATCCGGCGGCGCCGGGGCATCCGCCCGCGCCGCCGAGTGGGCCCCGCTCGCACCCACCGCCTCCTCGGAGCCCGCCGTTTCCCCTCAGGGGCGGCGCGGCCCGCCCGGCGGCGCGTACCGGGCGCCGAACGCGTCCGCGTCGAAGTCGCCGCCCAGCGCCGGGGCCAGCCAACGGCCCGCCGCCGCACGGAAGTCCGCCGGGCCGAGCGCGCCCGCGCCGTGCGGCACCGCGCCGAGCAGCGGCACTCCCGCGACCTCCGGGAGGTCCGCCAGGTTGCACCGCTCGGCCAGGTCCGGCGCGGCGGGCCAGCTGCCGATGACCGTACCGAGCGCACTGACGCCCCGGTGCCGCAGCGCCTCGGCCGTGAGCGCCGTGGTGTTGAGCGTGCCGAGTCCGGCGCGTACGACCACCAGGACCGGGGCGTCGATGAGCCGCGCCGCGTCGGCGACCGTGCCGCCCTCGTCGTCGAACCGTACGAGCAGTCCGCCCGCGCCCTCGACGAGCACCAGGTCGTGCTCCGCGGCGAGCTTCTCCGCGGCCTCCGCGACGTCGGCGGGTCGCACCGGCGCCATCCCGGCCCGCCGCGCGGCGGTCCCGGGTGCCAACGGCTCAGGGAAGCGCCCCAGTTCCACCGTCGTGACCACTCCCGCGAGCCGCCCGGCCAGCGCGACGTCGCCCTCCTCGCCGGGGGCCAGCCCGGTCTGCGCAGGCTTGAGCAGGGCGACAGAACGCCCCGCCGCCACCGCGGTCGCCGCGACGGCCGCCGTCACCATCGTCTTGCCGATCTCCGTGTCCGTACCGGAGACCACCACTACCGGCATGTCATCCCTTCCGTGCCGCGGCGGTCACCGCGCGGCAGATCGTCGCGACGTCGTCGTCGCCTGTCACATAGGGCGGCATCGTGTACACGAGATCACGGAAGGGACGCAGCCAGACGCCCTCCCGTACGGCCGCTGCCGTGGCCGCAGCCATGTCGACCTCGTGGTCGAGTTGTACGACGCCGATCGCGCCGAGCACCCGCACCTCCCGCACGCCCGGCAGCTCCGCGGCTGCCGCCAGACCCGTCCCGAGCCCCGTCTCGACGCGCTTGACCTCGGCCGCCCAGTCCTGGCCGAGCAGCAGGTCGAGCGACGCGCAGGCGACGGCGGCGGCCAGGGGGTTGCCCATGAACGTGGGGCCGTGGGCGAGGACCGGCACCTCGCCGCGCCCGATGCCGTCGGCCACCCGCTCCGTGCACAGTGTCGCCGCCATCGTCAGGTAGCCGCCCGTCAGGGCCTTGCCCACACACATCACGTCCGGGGCGAGCGCTGCCTGGTCGGCCGCGAACAGCGTGCCCGTACGCCCGAATCCGGTGGCGATCTCGTCGAACACCAGGAGGACGCCGTGCTCGTCGCACGCCTCGCGCAGGACCCGGAGGTAGGCGGGGGAGTGGAAGCGCATGCCGCCCGCGCCCTGCACCACGGGCTCCACGATCACGGCCGCCGTCTCGTGCGCGTGGCGCGCGATCAGCTCGCGCAGCCCGTCGGCGTACGTCTCGTCATACGCGGCGGGCGGCGCCTCCGCGAAGATCTGCCGGGGCAGCACGCCGGACCACAACTCGTGCATCCCGCCCTCGGGATCGCACACCGACATCGGCTGCCAGGTGTCGCCGTGGTAGCCGCCGCGCCAGGTCAGCAGCCGGTGTTTCTCGGGCCGGCCCAGGGAACGCCAGTACTGCAGGCACATCTTGAGCGCGACCTCGACGGAGACGGACCCGGAGTCGGCGAGGAAGACGTGGCGCAGCGGCTCCGGGGTGATCTCGACGAGTTTCGCCGCGAGCCGCACCGCGGGCTCGTGGGTGAGCCCGCCGAACATCACATGGCTCATCCTGCCGAGCTGCCGGTGTGCGGCCTCGTTGAGCGCCGGGTGGTTGTAGCCGTGGATGGCGGACCACCACGACGACATGCCGTCGATGAGTTCGTCCTGCCCGAAGGCGGGTTCCGCGAGCCGTAGCCGCACCCCGGCCGCGGACTCCACGACCAGGGGTTGCGTACGGCCCGGCATCGGACCGTACGGATGCCACACATGGTCCCGGTCCAGCGCGAGCAGCCGGGCGGTGGACAGCCCGTCGCCGAGGGTGCCATGGCCCGCGGAGCCGGCGGCGGGCCCTGGGCCGAGAGGCCCGCCGTCGGCGGGTGCGAGCGGGTCAGGCATTCGGGGCCAGGTCCGTCCCCGCGCCCCTGCGCCGCACCGCGACCAGGTCCGTGCGGGCCGCGCCCGCCACGGCGGCGTCCGCCACCTGGCCGGCCGGCGCGTGGGAACCGCAGGGGGAGCCGGCGGCCGAGCCGCAGCCCCCCGCGGTCCGGCTGTCGCCTGACGCGCTCCCGCAGGCGTCCTCCGATCCGCAGGCACCCGGGGATCCCGCGTCCGTGCGGTGCCCGGGCAGCGTCGTCTCGTCCGCTCCCTCCACCACGAACCCCGCGTCGGCGATCATCTCCAGGTCCTTCTTGCCCTCCTGGCCCTCACTCGTGAGGTAGTCCCCGAGGAAGATCGAGTTGACCAGGTGCAGCGCCAGCGGCTGGAGGGTCCGCAGGTGGACCTCGCGCCCGCCCGCGAGCCTGACCTCCACGTCCGGGCAGACGAACCGTGTCATGGCGAGGATCCGCAGGCACCGCTGCGGCGTCAGGTTCCACTCCTTCGCGAGCGGGGTGCCCTCGAACGGGATCAGGAAGTTGACCGGCACGGAGTCCGGGTCCAGCTCGCGCAGCGAGAACACCACGTCCACCAGGTCGGCGTCGCTCTCACCCATGCCCGCGATCAGTCCGGAGCAGGCCGACAGGCCCGCCGACTGGGCGTGCCGCACCGTCTCCACCCGGTCCGCGAACGTATGGGTGGTCGTGATGTCCCCGTACGTCCCTTCCGACGTGTTCAAGTTGTGGTTGTACGCGTCCGCGCCCGCGGACTTGAGCCGCTCGCCCTGCCCGGCGGAGAGCAGGCCGAGGCAGGCGCACACCTCGACGCCCTCGTTCTCGTCCTTGATCGCCTCGATGGTCCGCGACACCCGGTCGATGTCGCGGTCCGTCGGTCCGCGGCCACTGGCCACCAGGCAGACCCGCTTCGCGCCGCCGGCGACCCCCGCCGCGGCGGCCTTGGACGCCTCCTCGGCCCCCAGCCACGTGTACTTGAGGATCCCCGCGGTCGACCCCAGCCGCTGCGAGCAGTACGAGCAGTCCTCGGGACACAGGCCGGACTTGAGGTTGACCAGATAGTTGAGCTTCACCCGTCGCCCGAACCACTGGCGGCGGACCTTCCCGGCCGCGGCCACCACGTCGAGCAGTTCGTCGTCGGACGTCGCGAGCACGGCGAGGGCTTCCTCCCGCGTCGGCAGCTCGCGCCGCAAGCCCTTGTCCACCAGCGTCTTCAGCAGATCCATGGACCGATCTTCGCTCACCGCCGCACCTGGATGCCAGGGCGGAAGTCACCAACTCGACCGGGTCGAAGTGTGGACATGGCCACACCTGCGGACGGTTTGCAGACCGTTAGTGTCTGTGCACTGCCTACAAAAAGGACCGGACGTCATGGCTCACGACCCCTTTGCCTGGACCGACGAGGCCGCACGCGCCCGGGAGGCCTCGGGACTCGTCCGTACGCTGCGTCCGCGCTCCGCGCAAGGGGATGTGCTCGATCTCGCGAGCAACGACTACCTGGGTCTGGCCCGCCATCCGGAGATCACCCGCGCCGCTGCCGACGCCGCGCTGCGGTGGGGTGCGGGCGCGACCGGTTCGCGCCTGGTCACGGGCAGCACGCGGCTGCACGCGGAACTGGAGCGCGAACTCGCCGGACACTGCGGCTTCGAGGCGGCACTCGTCCTGTCCTCCGGGTACGCGGCCAACCTCGCGGCACTGACCGCACTGACCGCGCGCGGCTCGCTGCTGTTGTCCGACGCGGGCAACCACGCCTCGATCGTGGACGGTTGCCGCCTCTCGCGCGCCGAGACCGTCGTCGTGCCGCACGCGGACCCGGAAACGGTGGGCAAGACCCTGGACGCGCGCGGCAACGACCGGGCGCTCGTCGTCACCGACGCGGTCTTCTCCGTCGACGGGGACGCGGCTCCGCTGCGCGCTCTCGCCGACGTCTGCCGCACCCGGGGGGCGGCCCTGCTCGTCGACGAGGCGCACGGCCTCGGGGTGCTCGGCCCCGGCGGGAGCGGCGCCCTGCACGCGGCCGGACTCGCGGACGGGGAGGGGCGGGTGGCGGACGGGGTGGTCGCCACGGTGACCCTGTCCAAGTCGCTGGGCAGCCAGGGTGGCGCGGTCCTCGGCCCGGCGCGGGTCGTCGAGCACCTGGTCAACACCGCGCGCACGTTCATCTTCGACACGGGTCTGGCCCCGGCCGCGGCCGGCGCGGCTCTCGCCGCGCTGCGGCATCTGCGCGCGCGGCCCACGCTCGCGGACCGGGCCCGCGGGGTCGCCAGGGAACTGCACTCGTCCCTGACCGCGGCGGGCCTCGAAGCCGTACGCCCCGACGCCGCCGTCGTCTCGGTCCGTGCGCCGTCGCCGGGCGCGGCCCTGGCGTGGGCCGCCGACTGCCGGCGCGCGGGTCTCGCTGTCGGGTGCTTCCGGCCGCCGTCGGTCCCGGACGGGATCTCCCGTATCCGCCTGACCGCGCGCGCCGACCTCACCGACGACGCCGTCGAGCGGGCCGTCCGTACGATCGTCGAAACCGCGCCCGAGCGCTGAGCCCGCGCACGGGGGACCGGGTACGGCCCCAAAACCGGCTGGCTGTCGAACAGTTCACTGCTTCGGGCGACAGATGCCTGCATATCGCGGCGAATGGGCCCTTCCGGCGGCACGATGGACCCCACGCCGACACGGGATACCCAATCGCCGCCGACTCGTCCACGCCCCGTGTCGCGCCGTCGACCTCGTGCCCGCACTCGTGCCCGGACTCTTGCCCGGTGGAAAAGGGACAGCCGCGCCATGGCAGACCATCAGGAAGCATCCGTCACCCTGCCGAGTGAGCCGGCCTCGGTCCCCGTGGCCCGAAGATACGTCGCCGACATCCTGACGGAATGGGGCCTTCCGGTAGGTGCGGAGACTGCGGAAACGGTCCGCCTGGTGGTCTCGGAGCTCACGACGAACGCCGTCCTGCACACCTTCGGCCGCTCGCCGACCTTCACCGTGGACATCGCGCTCGACCGCCACGAACACCTCAGGATCGGCGTCACGGACAGCCACCCCGGCCGGCCCCAGCGGCTGCCCGCGGCCGTCCGGCAGGACAACGGGCGCGGCATGGTGATCATCCGCTGGCTGGCCGCCGAGTGCGGCGGGCAGATGTCCGTCACCCCGACAGCGGAGGGCGGCAAGACGGTCTGGATCACCCTGCCGTGGACGGCGGCGGTGTGAGGCTCGCGTTCCGCCGCCGCCACCACCGCCACCGTCCTCGACCCACGATCGGCTGACGCGGGGTCAGGCCACGCGTCCGTACCAGACGTCCTTGGTCCAGATGTGTTCGAGCCGCACCGAGGAGCCGGTCTTCGGCGCGTGCCAGATCCGGTTGTGGCCCGCGTAGATGCCCACGTGGTACACGTACCCGCCGCTGTGGAAGAAGACCAGGTCGCCCCTGCGCCTGGTGCGGGCGGAGACGTGTCTGGTGCGGTTGTACTGCTGCTGTGTGGTGCGGGGCAGCGACTTGCCCGCCTTCTTGTACGAGAACGCGGCGAGGCCCGAGCAGTCGAAACTGCGGGGACCCGTCGCGCCCCATCGGTACGGAGCCCCGGCCTTGGAGGCCGCGATGTGCACCGCCCGGGTGGCCAGGGGCGAGGCGGCGTGCGCGTCGGGCGTCGCGCCCGGGGCGACCAGGGTGCCCCCGACGGCGACGAGCGTGAGGGCCGAGACGGTGCCGGCGCGCGAGAACAGGGACGGGACATGAACCTGCGCAGTCATGCGCAACCCTTCGTCAGCCGCCTGTGAAGGATGACCTGTCGGGTTCGGGCCAACGAAGGTGCCCGGCCGCCTGAGCGGCTTCACCCCGAGGAACGGTCGCGTCGCCGCGCCGGTCCGTAACGCTCGGGTCCTCCACTCCTGCCGATCCACTCGTGTTCGCACGAAATCCGGTACGGCGGCAGGACTCGGCGTCCGCCCGGACCGCCTCACCAGGTGGCGAGGGCTTGCGAGCTGTCGCAGGGATCTTGACTCGCAGAGCGGCGATTTCCGAGTCGAAACGACGATATGTGAATCTCGTCACACTTGAGCCATTCGTGATGATATGAGGCGATCTGGGTGCGGTCCGGACCCCCTCCCGGCCCCCGCACCTGCGGGACTGTCCTCACGCGCGGCGAGCGCCCGGACGCCTCGCGCAACCCGGAAGCCCTCCGTGCGGCCGGTGCCTCCTAGGCCGAACGAGGAGGCGCCGGCGTCCCGGCTGGGCCATCCGTGGATGCCTCCGAGCGGACGTCAGCCGGCCGGGCCCGGCGGCAGCGCCACGCGGCCCGCCCGCCGCTCGCCGTCGAGTACCCGCAGGGCCCGGGCGAGCGTGCCCGTGTGCAGTTCCGACTCGCCCCGGCCGTGCATGCGGGTGAGTGCGTCGCGCAGTTCCAGGACGCGTGCCGGCAGCGCCTGCGCCGCCCGCAGCGCGGTGTACGTATCGGATTCGCGGGCCGGATTGATCCGGGCGATCAGGTCCACGACGGCCAGATAGCCGTCCACCACGTCGCACTCGGCCCGCGTCAGCGCGGGCAGCGGCGGCAGTTCCGGCGGGAGCACCGGGGGCTCACCGCCCCGCGCGGGTGATGCCGGGGCCGGACCCGGCATCCCGGCGGTCCACCACGTGGTCGACGAGGCCGAACTCCCGTGCGGCGTCGGCGTCCAGCACGGTGTCGCGGTCGAGGCTCTCCGCGATCGCGGCGGCGTCGCGGCCGGTGTGCAGGGCCAGCGTCCGCGTCAGGAACTCGCGCTGCCTGACGAGTTCCTCCGCGTGGATGAGCAGGTCGGACGGCTGCCCCTGGACCGGTTCCGTGAGCGACGGCTGCTGGAGCACGACGCGCGCGCCGGGCAGTGCCATCCGCTTGCCCGGTGCGCCGGCGGCCAGCAGGACGGCCGCCACCGAGGCGACCTGGCCGAGGCAGGTGGTGCTCACGTCGCACGAGATGACCCGCATCGTGTCGTAGATCGAGGTCATGGCGGTGAGGGAGCCGCCGGGGGAGTTGATGTACAGCGAGATGTCCTGGTCGGCCGCCGCGTACTCCAGATGCAGGAGTTGTGCGATCACGTCGTTGGCGGCCGTCTCGTCGACGGGTGTGCCGAGGAAGACGATCCGGCCTTCCATCAGCTTCGAGTACGGGTCGAGCGTCCGGGTCCCGTAGCTGGTCCGCTCGGTGAACTCCGGCAGGACGTACCGGGCCGACGGTGGCTGCTGCATGGGCTGCCCCTCACTGAAGAATGTACAGGACGTACAGAACTATGATGGGGACTATGGCTCACGAGATTCCGGTGACGCAAGCCCGTGCCGAGTTCGCCGAACTGATCAACCGCGTCGTCTACGGCAACGAGCGCGTGGTCGTCACCCGGCACGGAAAGCCCCTGGTCGCCCTGGTCTCAGCGGCTGACCTGGAGTTCCTCGAAAGCACCGAGGAGGCGGTCGACGAGCAGGCCGTCCGTTCCGTCTCCAGCGTCCGTGAGGTGCCGTCCGCTCCCGGCGAACGGCCGCGGTTCGGCATCGCCGCCCACTACACCGGCGAGCACCGCGACAGCTAGACCTGCCCACGGGACGTGCGATCGCCCGGCCTCAGGGACGCCGGCCGGGGGAACGGTGCGCGGCGAGGCCGGGGCGTCGGACACCAGCGCGGGCGGGGCCGTCCCGTCCGGGAAGGCCTCTGAATCGCTTCGCCGTTCGCCGTTCGCCGTTCGCCGTTCGCCGTTCGCCGGACGGACCCCGGGCGCGGACCGTCAGCGGCGCG
The DNA here is from genome assembly GCF_036250695.1 of Streptomyces sp. NBC_01497. Classification (NCBI taxonomy): domain Bacteria; kingdom Bacillati; phylum Actinomycetota; class Actinomycetes; order Kitasatosporales; family Streptomycetaceae; genus Streptomyces; species Streptomyces sp. NBC_01497. The sequence goes on from NZ_CP109427.1 coordinate 7,110,780, forward strand.
ACCCCGGAGCCGGGATTCCGCGCGGGGTGCGCGGTGGCCATGGCATCGGTGCGTGCGGCCTTCGTGCTGAAGCCGCGCTCCCGCGGTTCGAATCCGGCTTCGTCGGGGGACGCCGTACGTGGTGGTCCTGGAGCCGGGTCACGCACAGGGAACGACGAGGACGCAGGGACCCCTCGAAACCGTGGGGCGCCGGACCGGTGGCCGCGGCGCCCACCGGTCCCGTACGGCTGGGGCGGCCGTCGGCCCTCAGGGGCCTGGGCGTTGGGGACGCGGGGGACACGGGGTTCGGCTCCGGGGCCGTTATGGCGGGGAGGGGGACGCCCACCGCTCAGTGCGCCGCCAGCCACGCGTCCTCGGCCGCGTAGTCGAACAGGCCGACCCCGTACGACCGTGCCATGGCGGGGAACGCGTCCCGCCAGTCACCGTGCTCGCCGAGCCGTGCGCTGAGGTAGTCGACCGTCGCCGGCAGCGACGCCGCGTAGTCCGTCACCGGCCGGTAGCCGAGTTCCCGTGCCGCCGCCGACATGTCCATCACCAGCGGGTACGGCATCGACCATGGCGTCTCCCCGACACCGCCGGCCGGGGGCGCCCCCTGCACCAGGACCGTCTCCGTGTCCGCCCCCATCAGCCCGTCGATCCCCGCGGCGATCTCGGAGATGGCCGGAGCGTCCGGGTCCGCCGCGTTCAGCACGCGCGAGCCCGGCCTGGCCGCGGCCAGCCTGACCAGCTCCGCGAGGTTCGACACGTGCACCGGATGGAAACGGCAGGTACCGCCGTACGCGAGGACGCGGCGCCGCCGGCCGTCGAGGATCCGCTTGACGAAGTACAGCTCGCGGGGCGTGCGGCAGTGCACACCATGGACCGCGCCCGCCCGCAACACCGTGGCGGGCAGCACCTCCCCGGCAGCCGCCAGCCGTTGTTCGAGCCGCACCTTGCGGGCGCTGTAGGAATCGCCGACCGGCGCCACCGTCCGCTGCGACTCCGGCATCGGCACCGGGAAGCGGGGAGAACCGTCGGGCTCGGCCTGCGTGTCGAAGCCCCTGCCCCGGTCGTCCTCGTACACCGCCGCGCTGGAGACGACCACCGCCGACCCGACCCGGCCGGCCGCCGCAAGGGCGGCCAACTGGTCGGCGTGCTCCGCGTCGTACGCCACCAGGTCCACCACGACATCGCAGCCGTCGCCCACCACCGCGGCGAGCGCCGCGTCGTCCGCACGGTCCAGTCGTACGGTCCGCACGTGCGCGGGCCACGCCGCGTCGCTGCCGCCGCCGCGCGAGGCGGCCGTCACCTCCCAGCCGTCCTCGGCGAGCGCGCCGACGGCGGCACGCCCGATCTGTCCACTCGCACCGATCACTACCACGTTTCCCTTGGCCATGACCGGCACGCTAGAGCCCCCGCGGCTGCCGTCACCAGCGGTGTTCGCCGTGCGCGGATACGCTAACGGCGGCGCAGCTTCGGGAACCTGGAGCGCTGCTCGGCCTGCCGCGCCCGCACGTCCGCCGCGTATTGGTCGACGTACTCCTGACCCGAGAGGTTCAGGATCGCGTACATGATCTCGTCCGTGACCGCGCGGATCGCGGCCTTCTCCCCGTCGAGCCCCGCGTACCGTGAGAAGTCCAGCGGCTCCCCGAAGCGGATGGTGACCCTCCCCGCACCGATCCGGGGTACCTTCCGCCCCGTCGGCTGGAGTTCGAACGTGCCGAGCATCGCGCAGGGCACCACGGGCACGCCGGCCCGGATCGCCATCACCGCGACGCCCACCTTTCCCTTGTACAGGCGGCCGTCGTGCGAACGGGTGCCCTCCGGGTAGATGCCGAGCAACTCGCCCCGGGAGAGCACCCCCAGGCCCTCGGTGATCGCCGTCCTTCCGGCCTCGCGGCCCGACCTGTCCACCGGGATCTGACCGGCACTGCGGAAGAAGAATGCGGTCAGGCGTCCCTTGGGGCCACGCCCGGTGAAGTACTCCGCCTTGGCCAGGAAGGTGATGCGCCGCTTGAGGATCGCGGGCATCAGCAGGTGGTCGGAGAACGACAGGTGATTGCCCGCCACGATCGCGGCGCCGCGTGCGGGCACGTGGCGCAGCCCCTCGATCCGGGGCCGGAACAGCACACGCAGCAGCGGGCCGAGCAGTACGTACTTGAGGACGTAGTAGAACACGGCCTTCCCCTCACTCTGCCGGACCGGCTCCGCGCCCGCGTGCTGCCAGGTCATGGGGCGCGGGCCCGTGATCCGTCGATCCGCTTCCACGATCGACACGGCCAGGTCTGATCGCACTCGTACCGACGTCCCGTGCCGGCTTCCCGTTGACCGGCTTGATGCGGCGTCAGCCCGACCGTCGGGCGGGAAGGTCCTTCCCCGTCGACCGCGGCCCGACACCCGGGGAGCCCCCTCACCGTCCCTCGACTGCCCTCGCGGCGTGCGCCGCCGCGCCTCAGGACAGCGGCGGCGAGGGCCGGCCCGTGGATCGAGCGCCGCGCTGAGGCCCGTTCGTAGCGGACCAGTTGGCGAGCAGCTTCAGGCTGTCCTCGGCCGCGCTTCCGGGGGGCGCGCTGTAGACGATCACGCTCAGGCCGCTCTCGTCCGGCAGGGACATGGTCTCCTGGTCGAGTTCCAGGTCGCCGACGAGCGGATGGTTGAGCCGTTTCGTGGTGTCGCGGAAGACGTGCACGTCCTGCGAGCCCCACATCACACGGAACGCGTCGCTGCGGGTGGAGAGTTCACCGATCAGGTTCGTCAGTTTGCGGTCGTGGGGGCTCTTTCCCGCCTCGATGCGCAGGGCGCCCACGGCGAAGCGGGCCATGCGCTCCCAGTCGGTGTAGAACCGCCTGGCCCCGGGGTTGAAGAACGCGAACCGGGCGACGTTCGTCCCGCAGATCGGGTCGGCGAACATCTCCGAGTACAGGGCCCGGCCCAGGGGGTTGGCGGCCAGTGTGTCGAGGCGGTTGTTCATCACGTACGCCGGCAGCTCCGGCATCCCCTCGACGATGCGCGTCACACTCGGGCGCACCGCCTGGCGCGCGGCCCGCTGGCGGGCCCGCGTCCCGGGCGGCGGTCCGGCGGCGCGGGCGAGGTCGCGCAGGTACATGCGCTCGGTGTCGTCGAGCCGCAGGGCCTGGGCGAGGGCGTCCAGCACGCTGTCGGAGACCCCTTTGAGGTTGCCGCGTTCCAGCCGCGTGTAGTACTCGACGCTCACCCCCGCGAGGGTGGCGACCTCCCCCCTGCGCAGTCCGGAGACCCGGCGCTGCCCGTACGTCGGCAGTCCCGCCTGCTCCGGGGTGATCTTGTCGCGTCGGGAGCGGAGGAAGGCACTGACGGCGTCCCGGTTGTCCATGAGGACAGGGTAGGCAGGCCGCGCGACGGCTGGGGGACCCTGCCAGTACCTCTCACAGCGGGGACTCACCGGGCGCGCCCGTCTGCCGTTGCATGGTGCGTGCCCCGGTTCTTCCGGGGCCCGGCCGGTGCGAGGACGTACGCGCCTCGGCCGGCCCTTCCCGTACCGGGCCGCCACGAAGGCTCGCGTACCAGTGCGGAAATGAGAGGCACCCACGATGAGCAACGGGACCGAGACGACGACGGAACGCCCCGCGGAGATCGTGCGAGGGCTGTACGCCGCACTGAGCACGGGCGATGTGCCGGGCGTCCTCGCGAGGCTGGCGCCCGACGTGATCGTCGACGAGCCGCGCCTGCTGCCCTACGGCGGCGTGCACCGGGGCCGCGAGGCGTTCGTGCAGTCGGTCCTCGGCGCCATGACGGGCCACGCCGATGTCGCCATCACCGGCGCCGAGGTCTTCGAGGGCCCGGCCGGCGTCGTCGGCACGCTCACCGGAGCACTCACGGCCCACACCACCGGTGAGGAGTTCCCCCTGACGATGGTCGAGATCCATCAGGTCGAGGGCGGCGCGGTACGCACGATCGACGTGTACATCAAGAATCCCGACGAGCTCGCCGCCTTCTACGCGCGGGCCGAGGCCGGCAGCCGCTGACGATGCGGCCTCCCGGAGTCCCGATACCCACGCCCACGCCCACTCCCGTGGCCGTGCCTGTGCCTGTGCCTGTGCCCGAGGGTGGGCTGCCGCCCCGGCGCGGGCACCCGCTGGCGGACCGGGACCGGGACCGAGACTGGGGCTGGGACCGAGACCGGGAGTGGGACCGGGACCCGGACCGCGGAAGGTCGGTGGTGTGTTCCGGGATGAGCGGAACGACCGGCCGGTCCGGCCCGGACGCGACGCGTTTGCGGCACTCTGACGCGGGTCGGGTGGTGCTCACGTCCCCGGGTGGCCGGCGGCCGGTGGCGCCGGCTGCGGCGGCAGCAGTTGGCGCCTCGCCAATGCCACGCAGGTGCGGACGAGCATCCCGCCGACCAGCAGGGTCACGGCGGCCAGGACGAGGTAGGTGTACACCAGGTGGCCCGCGGGGCGCCCGTACTCGATCCAACGGAGCGTCACCGTGGCGACCGCCGCCCAGGAGAACGTGAACGCCCAGAGGCCGGGTGCGAACGACAGCCGCACGAAGAGCGGCATCAGCCGCAGTTGCGCCACCACCATCAGAAGTCCGTAGCCCGCGAACGCGGCGGCGATCCCGTCGATGTGGTCGCCGTTGATGGCGAGGTAGCCGAGGGTGGCCACCGGCGCGGGGGCCACCTCGATCGCGAGCGTGGGCTGCAGTGCCGGAGGCGGCAGCGGCCGGGCGAACAGCCGGGCCAGGATGACCGAACCGATCATCACCCAGCAGATCACCCCGAGCCCGAGCATGATCTCCCCCAGCCGCACCTGGCCCACGTCGGCCGCCGAGGCCGCGGCGATCAGGCCGCCGGCGGCCGTGGGCAGGAAGTACCCGGGATGCACCGTGTCGAAGTTCATCTCGCCGTAGATCCACTGGCCGGTCAGCCAGCCACCGAGCACCAGGGTCAGGACGAGGAAGACGTCGACGACGACGGTGGCGCCCCCGGCCCAGAAGAGCCGCAGCCCCTGGGCGCCGAACACCATCGGGGTGATGACCGCGAGGGACGCGAACGGGCTCAGCGCCGTGTCCCGCAGGTCCGCGGCGAAGGCGCCCCTGGTGGTGAACACGTAGCGTCCGTACGCGGCGACGACGAGCACCCACGCGAGCGCGGACAGGGCGAGCAGTGCACGCCCCACCGTGTCGGGCACATGACCGGCCCGGGCGGCGGCGGCCCAGCTGCCGCTCAGTCCCGCGAGTCCGAAGGCCACGCCGAAGAGATTGAGAGGGATCCGCCGAGCGGCCACAGGCTGCCTTTCGCTGGTCTTCCGGACATCGCTTCGTCAGGTCGTCGTGCCGTCGCGTCGTCGGGCTCTCGTGCCGTCGGGGGCGAAGCCGCGCCGGTGTCCGCGAAAGCCCGGGCGGGGCCCATCGGACACGGCGTCGCGGCCGGGTGTCCCTACTCGGGCCAGGCCGAGTTCTGGATGACGTCCACGAAGTCCGTGTGCCGGAAGCCGGGGACGAAGTGCTCCAGGACGTCGGCGTTGACCGTCCCGAACGTGGTGTCGGGGCGGTGCTTGAAGCCGTCGGTGAAGGCCTGGAGGATCTGCCGCTTGAAGTCGGGCCGGGGGTGCGCGGCCGTCACGGCGGCGATCTCCGCCTCGGTCAGATTGCCCAGGCGCATGCCCAGGACGTCGGTCTCGACACCCGCCGTGGTCGCGGCGATCTCCGGGGCCATCTTGTAGGGCACCTCGGGCGTGGTGTGCAGCGCGATGGCCGTCCACACGGTGGCGGCGTCCGCCTCGGAGAAGCCGTGCGTCAGCAGGAAGGCCCGGGCCTGGTCGGCCCCGTCCAGTTCGAAGCGCTGGTCGTCACTGCGGTACGGGGGCACGAGGCCCGTGTCGTGGAAGAGGGCGGCCACGTACAGCAGCTCCGGGTCGGGACTGATGCCCAGGGCGCGCGCCTGGAGGCTGCCGAAGAGGAACACCCGGCGGGAGTGGTTGAAGATCAGTGGTGTGGTGGTTTCCCGGATGAGTCCGGTCGCGTCCCGGGCCAGGGTGCTGTCGGGGATCGCGATGTCGGCGATGGTGTCGGTCATGGGGGCCTCTTCGGCTCGTCGCGGTTGTTGTGTGTTTCTCACGATGCGCCCGGGAGCGTCGCCGCTTCCGCTACCGGATGGCCAACAGGCCCTCGATTCCGGACACGGGCCGGGCGCGTAGGAGTGGGACGGAGCGGGGACGGGGCGGTAAGCGGGAGTCGGACGGAACGGGGGAGTGGGACGGAGCCGGGAACCGAACGGGGCGAAACGGAACGGGGGCGCGGCCGGCGGCTCGCCGTCGAGGGCCGCCGGTGGTCCGGGACGAAGGATCCGGTACCCGCCCGCTGCCGGGCGTCGGCGTCCCGGGGCGAGGGGGTTGGTGCCGGGCCAGCGGGTGCATGCCCGCGACGGCCCCTGGTCCGCGCCGGCGTCCCGGCGAGGCGGGCGTCCCGGTCGCGCGAGGCACCGGACCGGGTGCTCCCGGCTGCGTGGGGCGTGTGCCCGGACGGGACCGGACACCCGGGTGTGGGTGTCCCCGCACGTGTGCCGGCGTCCAGCGGGGCGGCGCTCGCCCGGGCCGTCGCACGCGTACCGGCCGGTGACGGCTCTCTCCGTACGCCTGCCGGCTCTCCGTCAGGACGGCGGCCCTGCCCGCTCCCACCAGTCCGCGACCAGAGCGGCGTAGGCGTCCGGCTTCTCCTCCCAGCAGAAGTGCCCGGCACCCTCGATGAGGTCGACCCGGCTGTTGGGCAGACGTTCGTGCAGGAAGAGCCCGTTGACGGGCGGGACCACCTGGTCCTGGGCGCCCGCCACGATGCGGACGGGGGTTTCGATCCCGGCGAGGAGTTCCGCCAGCTGAGGAAGCTGCTCGCCGTAGGCGCGGGCGTACTTCATGGACTCCACGAAGCGGTCGCCGGCATAGGACTTCAGATAATCCGCTCGGATCTCCTCGGAGGGCGTGTACCCGTCGATCGTGCTCAGTGCGGCGTTGACGATCGCGGCCGAGTCCATCTGCCGGTACGGCTCCAGGTCGGGGGCCTCCACCCATTCCTTCAGCACGCCGGTCAGCTCCAGGGGTACGGCCGCGCCGCCGCTTCCGACGACGATGCTGCGGAAGCGTCCCGGCTGCGCCGCAGCGGCGAACAGTGCCGAGGAGGTGCCGATGTCCGGGCCGACGACATGCGGATGGTCCAGGCCGAGGGTATCGGCGACGCGGAGGATGAACGCTCCCGTCGCCTTCGGGGACATGAGGTTGTCACGCCGCTGCGATCCGCCGAACCCGGGCGGATCCAGCGCCACCAGGCGGGCTCGTTCGGCCAGTTGCGGCCAGCACTGCTCGTAGGCGAAGACGCTCTCCGGCCAGGGGCTCAGCAAAAGGGCCTCCGGACGATCGCTTTGCGCCTCGCTCTGCGCGTAACGGATGGTCAGGCCGTCGACGACCGTCGTCCGGGTGGTGATGGGTGAAGGACTCACGACGCTCACTCTCGTCTCGGTGTACGGCGATCGGCACGGGTCGGGCTCTGTCCTGGTACCGGGCGACGGCGGCCCCCCCCGGCGTGGTCGAGGAGGTGACCCCCGATTCATCACTCAAATCAGCACGTGTGAGGCCACGACACCGGCACACGGCCGCCGTGATTCACCCTTGCGGTGGGATGCGGGCGGCCGTTTCCCGCGGTCGGCCCGTCGCGTGCCGCCGCGCGCCGTCCGTCCTCGCGCTCGGGGCGCCGTCGCGCTGCCGCCCGGTGTCCTCGCGGTCGGACCGGTGTCCGCTCAGGCCCTGGACGGCGTCCGGCGGGCCGTGGTGGTGAACCGTCGCTGGTAGTGCGTCGGGGAGATCCCGAGGTGCCGGGCGAAGGCGCGCCGCAGGGTCTCGTAGCTCGGGAAGCCGGACAGGGCTGCTGCCTCGGTCGCGTTGTGGCCGGAATCGAGGAGCGCCTTGGCGATGTCGAACCGGATCAGTTCCACGTATTTCAGTGGGGTGGTCCCCAGTTCCGCGCGGAACAGCCGCGTCAGGTGCCGGGGGCTCACCCGTACGTGTGCGGCCAGCGAGTCCAGGCTGTGGTCCGCCGCGGGGTCCGCCTGCACCGCGTCCAGCACCAGACGCAGCACCGGCGTCCGGGGCGGCGCCCCCTGCAGCGGCGCGGAGAACTGCGACTGCCCGCCCGAACGCTGCATGTAGACCACCAGTGAACGCGCCACGCTCCTCGCCAGATCGGGCCCGTGGTCCTCCTCCACCAGGGCGAGAGCCAGGTCGATGCCCGCGGTGACCCCGGCCGAGGTGTACGTCGTACCGTCCTTGACGTAGATGGCGTCCGGCTCCACGCGCGTGTGCGGATGGCTGCGGGCGAGCAGCGCCGTGTGCCGCCAGTGCGTGGTGACCCGCTTGCCGTCCAGCAGGCCGGCCGCCGCGAGGATGAACGCGCCGGTGCAGATCGAGGCGACCCGTCCCGCGGCCGCCGCGAGCGCGGCGGCCGCCGAGACCAGTTCCCGGTCGATGGCCGAACCCGGCAAGGCGTCGCCCCCCGACACCAGGAGGGTGTCGAACGGCGCGGCGCCCGCGGTGTCCGTGTCGACCGGCAGGGTGAGGCCGATGGACGAGCGCACCGGCGAACCGCCCACGGAGATGAGGCTGAGCCGGTACGCGGCGCCGTTCAGATTGGCCTCGCTGAACACCTCGGCGGGCCCGGAGACGTCGAGCATCTTCATACCGTCGAACACCAGGATGCCGACACTGTGCACGGGAGTGGCCATGGTTCTCTCTGTCGTATCCGCGTGGGGGTGGTATCCGTGGGGAGGGTCAGCGCCCGGGACGGGCCGGGCCGCCACCGGCCTCGTCCCGTACGGGGCCGATCGCCGTGTCCGGGAGCTTCCCGAGGGGGCGGCGCCCCGCCCGGCCGGTCCACTCGGTGGTGGCGACGTCCAGGCACGCCAGGGAAGACGGGACGATCGGGTGGGCACACAGGGCACGGGTCTTCCCGGCCCGCCGAGCCGGTCGGCGGCGTCGGGGACGAGGAGTGGCTGCCACCGCGGGTGCCTGTTCGGCGTCGCCGCCCGCAGCGAGGGCGTCCCGGCGAGCCGGGTCGCCCTGCGCGGGCCGTACGTCCTCCGCCGGCGGTGCGGCACACACCTGAAGGCCAGGGCGGAGCGCGGTCCGCGGCGGCTCCCGCACCGGCCGGGTCCGAAGGCCTCGGCGACCTCGTGGCCGCGTTCGATCAGGTCGCCGGCGACCCTGTCCTCCTCGGTGTCGAGGTACCGGAAGACACCTCCGGTGGCCATCCCGACCTCCTGGGCGATCCGGTCGACGTGGTTCCCATCGACGGGTGTCCGGTCGGATCCCTGGGCCACGAACAGCTCCAGGGGCCCTGCGGAGACCTCGGTCCGCGCGGCCCCGCGAGTCACTTCCCGAGGTCCCGTTCGTCCTGGCCGCCGGGCGTTCTCCCGCGTGCGCATACTGGAGCGTAGCCCGCCGGGGACGGCATGGTCCGACACCTTCGAGGCGGCCCGTACCTGCGCGGGGCGGCCGCGTCGGAGCCGGTGGCGGGCAGCCCCCGGGCGTCACGTCAGTGGGCCTGCCGGAGCCAGTCCCGGTAGTGGGTGGGTGCCAGGCGCGCGTCCGGCCCGGGGACGAGTACGTCGCCCGAGACCGCCGCGAACATGCCGGCCGTGTCGTCGACGACGACGCTCCGGTCGTCCCCGTGGGCGGCGAGGGTGAGTCTGCCGAGTTCGTCGAGGGGGAAGACGTCGGGGCCGCCGAAGTTCCGGATCCCTCGGAGCGGTGCGCCGCCGGCGACCTCCGCGACCGCGTCGGCGACGTCCGCGGCGGCCATCGGCCGCAGCGGCGTCGCGGGCAGCCGCACGGTGCTCGCGTCGGAGGTCCAGGACAGGACGGCGTCCATGAACTCGAAGAACTGGGTGACGCGCACGATGGAGTAGGGCGTGGGCCCCTGCCGCAGCAACTCCTCCTGGAGTGCCTTCGCCCGGTAGTAGTCCAGTTCGGGGACCTGGTCCACCCCGACGATCGAGAGGACGACCTGGTGCCGGGCACCGGCCCTGTCCCCCGCGGCGAGCAGGTTGTCCATGGATGTGCGGAAGAAGTCCAGGGAGGCGGTGTCGAAGGTCGGTGAGTTCGCCAGGTTGACCACGGTCTCGGCGCCGTCCAGGGCCTGGTCGAGGCCCTGGCCCGTGAGCAGGTCGACGCCCGTGGACAGCGCGGCGGGAACGGCCTGATGTCCCGCGGCTGTCAGCTTCTTGACCACCTGTGAGCCGATCAGCCCGGTACCGCCGATGACTGTGACCTTCATGGCTCTCACCTTTCGCGGCGTGCCGTGGGCATGCCGGGGTTCGTGGAGGACGCGTCCTCAACTCGGATACTTCTTGTCCGGGATAATAGTCGGATAGTCTTTGTCCGAGTTGAGGGAACGGGGAGGCACGGGCGTGAAATTGTCCGGCGGGGTCGAATGGGCTCTGCACTGCTGTGTCGTCCTGACCGAGGCCACGGCCCCGGTTCCCGCGGCGCGCCTCGCGGAGTTGCACGACGTGTCAGGGACCTACCTCGCCAAGCAACTCCAGGCACTCTCGCGCGCGGGCCTGGTCGGTTCCGTCCAGGGCAAGGCAGGCGGATACGTCCTGACCCGGGCACCCGAACTCATCACCGTCCTCGACGTCGTCGTGGCGCTCGACGGCCCCCGGCCCGCCTTCGTGTGCACGGAGATACGTCAGAGGGGCCCGCTGGCGACACCGCGGGAGGACTGCACCCGGCCCTGTGCCATCGCCCGCGCGATGGCGGGCGCGGACGCCGCATGGCGGGCGGCACTGCGGGGGACATCCGTCGCGGACCTCGCCAGGAACGTCGAAGAGGACTCAGGACCCACCGCGCCCGCCGGCGTCCGCGCCTGGCTGACCGGACCGGACGGTGGCGCTCCCCGGAGCCTCCCGTACGAGTGAGCGCCGAGGCCGTCGCGCGACCGCGACAGTCACGCTTCCGGCACACGCGCGGCATCCCGCGCCGTGCCGCCCGGCCCGATCCGCGGTGATTCCGCCCTGTGCCCGGTCCGTGATGCCGCCCTCGGGGTCCACACCGCGTGCGCCCCGGTCCGTCGTGCCGCGGAAGCCACCCGGGGAAGGGGCCCGCGGACACCGGCGTGATCCCGCTCGGAGCCTCATGTCTGATTCTCGGCACCCGGGCCCATGACCGCGTGCACCGCGGCCCTGGACGGCAGCGGCCCGCCGCGCGACGGGGAACGCTGCACCACGGCCGGCACCGTGACCGGACGGCGGTGCGCCACCGGCGTCGTACGGCACGACACGGGGCCTTCGCGCCCAGCGGAGCGGTCGTCGCGGCCAGGCCTCGCGCCTCGCATGCCCGGCCGACGCTCTCCTCGGCTCGGCGGGCTGTCGACGAGTACGGCCGGTGGCGTGGCGCGTTGGCGAAGGCCATGGCGACCGGGCCGAACGGCTTCACACTCGGCGCCGCACCGAACCACCGCTCACCCGCGGCCGGTGGGGCCGGCCGTCGGCACCGCCGCCCGGGAGGCGGGAGAGCCGGATCGGGTCAGGCGTGCTGGCGCAACCGGTCCAGGCCCTCCACCGACCGTGCGTCCCCCTCCAGGCCCGCCCGCAGCCGCAGTGCGATGCCCTCGCGCAGTCCCCAGGGGCACACGGGCAGTTCGGCGATGCCCGCCGAGTCCATCAGTGCCTCCGCGAGCAGCGCGCCCGCCAGGATGTGCGGCGCACGCGCCCGGGAGACCCCCGGCCGCTCCGCGCGCTCCTGCCAGGTCATGGCCGCGAGGTCCGGCAGGACCGCGCGCAGCCGTCCGAGATCGAGCGTGGGCGGCCCGGACAGGTCCGCCGTGCTGACGGCGGCGGCCGGGGTGTCGCCGCCCGCAGGCCGCTCGATGTCCGCCGTGACCGTCGCGAGCTGGGCGAAGACCCTGGACGCTCCGACGCATCCGATGTCCTCGGGCAGCCGTCCGAGGGCCTTCAGGAGTACGGGGACCTCACGCGCCAGGTACCGGCGCAGCCGGGCCACGTCGTGCGGGCTCGGCGGGTCGCCCGGCAGGGCCGCGAGCGTCAGTCGCCGTGCCCCGAGCGGCGAGGACACGAAGCTCCCGGCCCGGGAGCCCGTGCCGAGGGCCAGTTCGAACGTTCCGCCACCGATGTCCGCGACGAGCAGGGGCTCGTCGCGGCCGGGTCTTCTCCACGCCCGCGCGCCCTCGTACGTCAGTCTCGCCTCCTGGCGGGGCGTCAGCACCCCCAGCCGTACGCCGCTGGCCGCCGCCACCCGGGCCAGGACCGCGTCCCGGTTGGGCGCGTCGCGTACCACCGAGGTCGCGAAGGCGACCATCTCCTCGGCGCCGTGCAGCGCCGCCGTGTCGGCCGCGCGGCCCACCGCCCGCACCAGCCGGGCCATCGACTTCTCCCGGATACGCCCGTCGGGACCCACGTCGCGGGAGAGCGTCACCTTGTGCTTCACCGTCACCGACTGCCGCGGCGGCTGCTTCTTGCGCAACTCGACCACATCCACATGCGCCGACGTCGAACCCACATCAACCACCGCGACACGCATCACGCCGCACCCCCTCCGGAACCGAAACGAACCATTATGCCGTTCGCACAGCTGCGTGTACCCGGAGATCGCCTGTCCGGACGTCCGCAAGCATGCGATCTTCGACACAGCAGGGCGTGCCCGACCGGCCGGTTCCGCCCTTGCGCACCTCGCGGGTGGGCTCCCCGCACGCAAGCCGGGGCAGGCACGAGAGGCCGCGCCACCGGATCGCGCCGGACGTCGGGCCCGGCGATACTGGCCTCGCCGGCGTACGGGCGCCGGCACCCGTACGCGGTCCGCCGGGCACGGGGACCCCCGTCCGTCCCAGAGGGAGCGCACCATGACCACCCTGCCGGCCGACCCCGTCGTCGCCTCGTTCGTGACCGCGCTCAACGCGGGGGACCGGGACGCGTTCCGCGCCGTGCTGACGGACGACGCGACGATGTCCGACGACGGCAGTGAGCGCGACCTGGCTGCCTGGACCGACCGGGAGATCTTTTCCTCGTCCGGACACCTGGAGGTCGAATCCCAGTCGGACGACGGTCTCTCGCTCGTCGCGGACTACTCCAACGCGACGTACGGCCACATGCGGACCCGGTGGTCCTTCACCGTCCGGGGCGAGAGGATCAGCCGCTTCGAGACCGGCCAGGCCTGACGCGTTCCGGCCCCGGCTTGTCCGGGCGTATCCCGGCGCGTCCCGGCGACGGCGCTGCCCCGGCGCGATGTCGGCGCCACCCGGCCCCCGGCCCGCCGGCCCGGCGAACGGACAGTGTTCACGCGGTCGTCGGTGTCCGCAGCGACGCCAGCGCCTGCGCGTACAGCGTCTCCTTGATCCGGCCCCGCACCGGCACGGACTTCACCGCGAGCGGCCGTGCCAGTTCCACCGCCGTCGCGAGGACCTGGCCGGCGTCCGCCACGGCGTCCACGATCGCGAGTTCCCGCGCGGCCCGGCCACCGTAGCGGCGTCCCGTGGTCATCGCCTCGTGCGCGACGGCGGGGGTCAGCCGCGCGCGCAGCAGGTCGGACATGCCCGGTTGGAAGGGCAGACCCAGGTCCACCTCGGGCAGACAGAAGTAACCGCGGTCCGCGCGCATCACCCGTAGGTCGTGGGCGAGCGCCCACATCGCCCCGGCGGCGAACGTGTGCCCGTTCAGCGCGGCGACCGTGACCACCGGCGAGGCGAGCGTGCGGGCGAGCAGCCCCTGCACCCGGTCGAGGTAGGCGGCCTGCTGGTCGCCGTGGGCCAGCAGCCAGTCCAGGTCGAGACCGTTCGAGAAGAACTTGCCGCTGCCGGCCGTCACCAGTGCCTTCGGGCCTTCGGCCGCGTCCACCGCGTCCAGGGCGGCCTCCCACGCGGTCAGCCGGTCGGGGTGGAAGCGGTTCTCGTCGTCCGGGTCCAGGTGGAGGACGAAGACCTCGCCGTCCCGTTCGAGCTCGGGCATGGTGGCGCTCCTGTCGCAGAGGGGGAGGGCGCCCCGTGGCGAGCGCCCGACCGAAGCCTGCCGCGCCGCACGCCCCCGGCGCACCCCCCCAAGGACGGTGGTGGTTGCGAGATCGATCACTCCGGCGCGGTGCCGCCGCCGGCTCCCGGCGGCACCCGGTGGGTCCAACAGTCGACCGGGACCTGCGGTGTTGTGGCCCCGGCCGCCGGCTCCCGTCGAGCGTCGAGCGTCGCGGGGGGCGGGGGCGGGGGCGGGGGGCGGGGCACACGCGACCCTGGCCGCCCCCGCCCCGCCCGCGACCAGGGGGAGTGCGCCGTGGTGTCGCGCGCCCCCATGCGTCGGCATCCGCACCGGCACCACGTACGACGTAGCCCGGACGGCCCCGTCCGCTGGCCCGGGGGACGGACGCGGGTTCCACTGGTGGCGACAAGCACGTCCCGGGCTGCCCACCGGCGTCCAGGCGGACGTCCCCCAGGACCCCGGAGTCACCATGTCGCTCTCGCTCCGCACCGGCCGGCCACGGTTCGCCCTGGCCGCCCTCGCCCTGACCGCCCTCGCCCTCGCGGGCTGCTCGGACAGCAACAGCGGCGGGAGCAGCAGCAGCAGCTCCAAGCCCACGTCCGCACCCGCCTCGGCGTCCGCGGCCACCTCCGCCGCAAGCTCCGCGCCGGCCACGGGCAAGACCACGATCACCATCAACAACTTCAAGTTCATGCCGTCGAAGCTGACGGTGAAGGCCGGTGCCAAGGTCACGGTCACCAACAAGGACACGACCGCCCACACGGTCACCGGCACGGGCAGCGGAAAGTTCAACACCGGGCACATCCAGCCCGGCAAGACGACGACGTTCACGGCGCCGAACAAGGCGGGCTCCTACCCGTTCGACTGTTCCATCCATCCCTTCATGAAGGGCACACTCACAGTCAGCTGAGGAGCCGCCATGACAAGCGAGACACAAGCGGGACGCTTCCCGCGGGGCATCGCACGGTTGCTGGCAGCGGCCGGCCTGGTCGTCGACGCCTACCTGCACGCCCACCTGGCCGGACGGTACGACGCCGTCAGCGACAGCATCAGCCAGGGCACGCTCTTTCGCATCGAGTCCGCGATCGCCGGGGTCGCCGCCCTGCTCGTGCTGTTCTGGCGGCGCGTACCGGGTGACCTGTTCGCCTGGGCCACCGCGGCGGGCGGGCTCGCGCTGCTGCTGATCTACCGCTACGACGACGTCGGATCGTTCGGCCCGTTCCCCGACATGTACGAGCCGATCTGGTACAGCGACAAGACCATCACGGTCATCGCGCAGGCCGTGACGATCGTCGCGACGGTGTTCCTGCTCCTGTACCGGCCCGGCAGGATGCGGGCCGCGCGCGGGACGCACGGCAGGCACGCCTCGTACTGACCGTCCGAACCCGGCCGGGTCACCCCGGCTCGTACGGCCGGCGCGACCCCGGCGGCACGGTCGCGCCACCCGCTCCCGTACGACCGGCGTGACCCACAGACCTCACCGACCCCACAGACCTCACCGACCCGACCGGCGCGACCGGTCGGGTCGGCCGGGTTTCGGGACCGCCGCGCCGGGCACGGCTACGGGTGCCCAGGTGATCGCACGGCACCCCCGGCAGGGATCACCGCGTCTCCCGCAGAAGGAGCCCGCCGCCGTGCGCATCGGCATCGCCCTCCCGAACACCACCACCGGCACCAGCGCCCCCGTGATGCGGGCCTGGGCGAAGCGCGCCGAGGAGCGCGGCTTCGCCTTCGTCTCCACCATCGGCCGCGTCCCGTACCCGTCGTACGACTCGCTGACCGCCCTCGCCGTCGTCGCCGGTGCCACGTCGCACATCGGGCTCACCACCAACGCGGTGCTCGCTCCGACCTACCCCGACGCGGTCCTCGCGAAGATCACCGGCACGCTGGCGCAGCTCAGCGGGGACCGCCTCACCCTCGGCCTCGGCGTCGGCGCCCGCGCGTCCGACTACCTCCCGGCGGAACGGGACTTCGCGGGCCGGGGCGCCGCGTTCGACCGGCAGCTGGAGTACCTGCACGCCGCCTGGCGCGGCGAGGCCGTCGAGGACGGTGACTTCCCCGGCGAACGCCGCGCGGTCGTGCCCGGCGGGGGTACGGTGCCGGTCCTCATCGGCGGTCACGGCGCGCGTGCCGTCCGCCGCACCGCGCGGTGGGGTGCGGGCTGGACGGGCGCGGGCGGCGGCCCGCGCAGGGCCGAGCCGATGGTCGGCCGGGTACGCGAGGCGTGGAGCGCGGCCGGTCGCGCCGGGGAGCCCCGGCTGCTGGGTCTCGCGTACTTCTGCGCGGCCGGGGACGCCGCGAGCGCCGAGGCTTCCGACCGCTACGTGCGCGGCTACTACGCCTACGCGGGCGAGCACGCCGACACCATCGCGGACGGTGTCGTACGCACGCCGCGGCGCATCCGCGGGATCGTCGACGAGTTCGCCGCGATCGGCGTCAACGAGCTGACGTTCACTCCCACGATCGCGCGTCCCGACGAGGTCGACCGGCTGGCGGATCTGGTCCTGTGAGACGGGCGTTCCGTTCCCGTTCGGTAACGTCCCCGGGACAGTCCCGAAGGCACCACGCGGAGTAGTGTGAAGAGGTCGGCGGCAGGGGGTCGCCGAACATCTCCGGTCCCGGCCGGACGGGTGGGTGGAGGTGGGACAACGGTCGATGTCCGAGACAGATGACTCGTCGGCCAGCCCCGTGGGGGCGATCGGCCGGATCACGGTTCCGATCCCGCAGGACGGCTTCGGCGAAGTGCTGGTCGCCGTACGGGGCGGCTCCGAGGCGTACGCCGCCTGGGCGGAGCAGCCGATCGGCAGACACATCCGGGTGATGGTCACCGAGTGCATTTCGGCACGTTCCGTGATCGTGGAGCCCCTTCCCTCCTGACCACCATCCAACGCGTTTTGCGACAGGAGTCTTCTCATGTTGTTCTGGCGTGTTCCCGCGCCCAACGAGGCGATGCTCATCTCTGGTTCGAAGCGGCGGCGGGAGGACACGCAGTTCCGCATCGTCACCGGACACGGCAGTTTCGTCCTCCCCGTCAAACAGCGGGCGCGCATGCTCTCGCTCGCGCTGCGCGAGGCGGAGATCGCCGAAGAGTGCGTCACCCAGCAGGGCATCCGGCTGACCGTTCGCGCGGTCGCCGTCTTCAAGGTGGGCGACGACGCGGTGTCGATCGCCAACGCCGCCCGCAGGTTCCTCACCGAGCAGCACCGCATGGAGGAACTGGTCGGCCGGATCTTCTCCGGTCACCTGCGGTCCATCATCGGCGGTCTCACCGTCGAGCAGATCATCCGGGAGCGTGACCGCGTCTCCCAGGAGGTCAAGGCAGGCAGCCACAGCGAGATGGAGAAGCTGGGCATCGTCGTCGACGCCCTGCAGATCCAAGAGATCATGGACAGCACCGGCTACGTCGACAACCTGGCGGCGCCGCACGCGGCGGCGGTCGCGAGCCAGGCGCGCATCGCGGCGGCCCGTGCCGACCAGCAGGCGGCGGAGCGCGAGCAGGAGGCCGCGGCGCTGAAGGCCGCGTACGAGAGGGACACGGCGATCAAGCGCGCCGGGTTCCAGGCCGAGACCGAGCAGGCCGCGTCCCGCGCGAGCCAGGCCGGACCGCTCGCGGAGGCCGAGGCGTCGCACGAGGTCATCGAGGCCCAGACGGTCCTCGCGGAGCGGCAGGCACGGCTGGCCGCCCAGCGGCTGGAGGCCGAGGTCAGGCGTCCGGCGGACGCCGAGGCGTACCGGCAGCGGACCCTCGCCGAGGCGAACCGCGACCGGGCGAAGGCCGAGGCGGACGGCAAGGCGTACGCCGAGCGGACGCTCGCGCAGGCCGAGGCGGACGCGAACGCGGCGCGCGCCGAGTCCCTGAAGAACGGCAACCAGGAACTCATCGCGGCCAACCGCGTCGTCGAGGTGCTGCCCGAGCTGGCTGAGGCGGCGTCCCGGGGTCTGCAGGGTGCCAACCTGACCGTGCTTAACGGTACGGACGGGCTCAACGAGATGGTCGCGGGCCTGGTCAGCCAGGGCATGGCCATCCTGAACACGCTGCGTGCGGGGACCGGCAACGGCCAGGGCGGCAGCGTACCGACGCCCGGTACCTCGGTCGACACCAGGGACCAGGGGCAGAGCGCCAACGGCGCGACCCCGGCCCGACGGGGCGACACCGGCTGAATCGGCACCGTCCACGGCAAGGACCGCACGGTCGGAGCCGTAGCGGCAGCTGAAGCAGTGAGAGCAGTGCAAGCAGTCCGGACATGCGAGCAGTCCGGGCACTGCACGCACGTGGCGAAAGGCGAAGGCCCGGTGCGCGAGCACCGGGCCTTCGCCTTCATCCACGCTCCTGGCGGCCCCGCGTACCGGCCCTGACCGGGTCGCGGCCGGGCCCCGCTCAGTCGCTCCGGCTGGTCGCGATCATTCCCAGCGTCACCAGCCCGAGGACGACCCAGCCGAACCAGAGCCAGCCGCTGCTGCCGAGCGCCACGGTGTAGGCGGTGATCACCACCAGCGCGATCACCGTGATGATGCCCATGCTCTTCGTGGATCCGGACATCTGTGTCCTCCTCCCGGCCCGACGGTGAGGCCATCCTCACCCGAACCGGGGTCCCCGCGCTACTGCCCGCGAGCCTGCAGCGACGCGAGATAGGCGTTGTACGCGGCGAGCTCCTTGTCCCCGTCCCGGTCCGCGGCGCGGTCGATGCGCGTCGCCTGGCGCTGGTCGGAGCGGTACCACTGGAAGACCAGGGCGATCAGGACCAGCACGGAGGGAACTTCGCTGAAGCCCCACGCGATCCCGCCGGCGGCCGTCTGGTCGGACAGCGCGTCGATCCCGAGCGAGGCCGCCGGGTGCTGGTACGCCTTGATCATCGGCTGGCTCGCCATCATCAGCGCGATGCCGAAGAACGCGTGGAACGGCATCCCCGCGAACAGCTCCAGCATCCGCATCAGGTAGCCGGAGCGGTGCGGGCCCGGGTCGACGCCCATGATCGGCCAGAAGAACAGCAGACCCACGGCGAGGAAGTGCACCATCATCACGATGTGCCCGGTTCCGGACCCCATCAGGTAGTCGAAGATCGGCGTGAAGTAGAAGCCGTAGAGGCTCGCGATGAACACGGGGATGGTGAACGCCGGGTGGGAGATCACCCGGACGAACCGGCTGTGCAGGAGCATCAGCAGCAGCTCGCGGGGGCCCTTGCGGCCCCGCCCCAGCACCGGCAGTGCCCGCAGCGCGAGGGTCACCGGGGCACCGAGCAGCAGCAGGATCGGCGCGACCATGCTGATGATCATGTGCTGCACCATGTGCACACTGAACATGACCATGCCGTAGTCGTTCAGTCCGGTGCACATCGTCACGCCCACCAGCAGGACGCCCAGCACGAACGCGATGCTCCGGCCCGGGGACCACGCGTCGCCCCGGCGCCACAGCCGCAGCACGCCCCATCCGTACAGGGCGATACCCAGGGCGCAGGAGACGAGGAAGAACGGGTCGGACGAGTAGACGAACGCCCGGCCCAGCGTGAACGGCGGCAAATCCATCATCATGCCGTGCATGCTGTGATCCATCCGCGTACTCCTGTGGGGGCGTGATTCGTACCTGATGTCCGGGACCAGACTAGAACCGCCCCCGGCCGCGACTGCGGGCGGGGGCGGATGTCCATCACCTGGCGCGGGGCGCCGGACCGTCCGTCCGGGAGGGGCACCGACACACCGTCAGGAACGCGTGGTCACAGGACGCACTCGGCTTCGGCGTACCGCTCGGCCGGGACCGTCTTGAGGGTCTCGACGGCCTCCGTGAGCGGCACCATCTCGATGTCGGTGCCGTGCAGCGCCGTCATCATGCCGAATTCGCCCCGGTGCGCCGCCTCGACGGCGTGCCAGCCGAAACGGGTCGCGAGCACCCTGTCGTACGCGGTCGGGGTGCCACCGCGCTGGACATGGCCCAGGATGACGGGCCGTGCCTCCTTGCCGAGACGCTGCTCCAGCTCGACGGCGAGCTGACCCGCGACCCCGGCGAAGCGCTCGTGGCCGTACATGTCGGTGCCGCCCTCGTCGAACTTCATCGAGCCCTCGCGGGGCTTGGCGCCCTCGGCGACCACCACGATCGCGAACCGCTTGCCCGCCGAGAACCGCTTGCCGACCAGTTCGGTCAGCTCGCCGATGTCGAAGGGCCGCTCCGGTACGACGACGGCGTGCGCGCCCGCGGCCATGCCCGAGTGCAGCGCGATCCACCCCGTGTGCCGGCCCATGACCTCCACGATCAGCACGCGCTGGTGCGACTCGGCGGTGGTCTTCAGCCGGTCCAGGGCCTCCGTCGCGACGCCGACGGCCGTGTCGAAGCCGAACGTCACGTCCGTGGAGGCGATGTCGTTGTCGATGGTCTTCGGAACGCCGACGATCGGCAGGCCCGCCTCGGACAGCAGGTTCGCCGCCTTGAGGGTGCCCTCGCCGCCGATCGGGATGATCACATCGAGGCCCAGGTCGGCCACGTGGCCGCGGGCGCGTTCCACGCCGCCGCGCAGGTGCGCGGGCTGCACGCGGGACGAGCCGAGGATGGTGCCGCCGCGGGCCAGGATGCCGCCGACGGCGTCAAGGTCGAGCTTGCGGTAGTCGCACTCCAGAAGGCCTTTCCAGCCGTCGTGGAACCCGATGACCTCGTCGCCGTGGTCGACGACGGCCCGGTGCACGACGGACCTGATCACCGCGTTCAGGCCGGGGCAGTCACCGCCGGAGGTGAGGACACCAATACGCATGGCCCGGACAACCTTTGCAACGTGTGGGGCGATGGCCGGACCCCGTCGTCCGGTCTGATCGCCGCCACCCTACCGGCGAGGGGCACCGGCGCCGAACCCGGCGTCCGCCTGCTGGACAGGCGGGCGCCGGATCGCCGGTCGCGGTCGCTCAGATGGTGAAGACGCTGCTCAGGAGGGGTGCGAACGGTGCGCGGAACGGACCGCTCAGCTGTGCGGCGGCGCCGCTCAGGCGGGCTGGACCGCCGCGTTGATCCGCTCGTTGCGCAGGGCGTCGAACCACCGGTCGTCGACCGGAGGCAGAGCGTTCACATCGAGGGCCAGCTTCAGCAGCAGATCCGCGATGTGCGGGTTGCGCGCCATCACGGGACCGTGCATGTACGTGCCGAAGACGGTGTCGTTGAACGCGCCCTCCGTGCCGTCCCCGGTGCCGTTGCCCCGGCCCAGCCTGACCCGCGCGAAGGGCCGGGCCATCGGGCCGAGGTGCGTGATGCCCTGGTGGTTCTCGAAGCCGGTCAGCGGCGGCAGGTTCAGGTGCGGGTCGATGTCGCCGAGGACGTCACCGACGCAGCGCTCGCCCTCACCGCGTGTGGAGACCACGTCGAGCAGGCCCAGGCCCGGCTCGCGCTGGCCGAGGTCGTTGACGAACTCGTGGCCCAGGATCTGGTAGCCCGCGCAGACGGAGAAGACGATCGCGCCGTTGGAGACGGCCCGGTTCAGCCCGCCGTCCCGGCGCAGCCGCTCGGCCGCCAGCCGCTGCGGCCGGTCCTCGCCGCCGCCGATCAGGTAGATGTCGCCTGACGTCGGTACCGGCTGGTCGCTGCGCACGTCCACCCGCGAGACGTTCAGCCGGCGCTGGCGCGCGCGGCGCTCCACGACCAGGGCGTTGCCCTGGTCGCCGTAGGTGCTCAGCAGGTCGGGGTAGATCCACACCAGCCTGAGGCTGCTGTCGCTCATGCTCGCTCGTTCCTCTCGTAACGTCGGCGGCTCGACGGGTCAGTTGCCTACGCGCCGGCGCAGGTCCTGGAACGCCGTGTAGTTGGCGATCACCTCGATACGGCCGGGCGGCGCGTACTGCACGGCCTCGTCCAGCGTCTCGCAGACGCGGAAGGCCAGGCCCGCCACTTCGAGGCGGACCGCGAGGTCCAGCTTCCGGTCGCCGAGGACGAAGATCGGATGCCCCCCGAGACGGGTGTAGTCCACGTCCCACAGCCAGGACGTGTCCGTGCCGTCCGCGCCGCGCGCGTTGACCGAGAGGATGACCGGGGTCGGCGGCGGGTCGATCAGCGAGAAGGTCTCCAGCCAGCCGGCCGGGTTCTTCGCGAGCAGGAGCCGCAGGTCACGGCCCTGGAAGGACACCACGTCGTAGCGTCCGGCGACCGCCTGCACCTGGTACATGCGCTGGAGGGCGACTCCCGGCGGCACGCCGAACGTCGCGGCGACCGCCGCGGACGTCGTGGCGTTGGCCTTGTTGGCCCGGCCGGGCAGCTGGAGGTGGATGGGCCAGGCGGAGCCGTGCGGGTCGAGTACGTGATCGTCGCGCAGGGCCCAGCTGGGGGCGGGGCGGCGGAAGCCGCACTGCGCGCAGAACCAGTCGTCGCCCGGGCGTTGCATCACGCCGCCGCACGACGGACACGACCAGGCGTCGTCCTTCCACTCCTGTCCCGCCGCGACCCAGACCACGTTCGGCGAGGAGGAGGCCGCCCACACGATCAGCGGGTCGTCGGCGTTGGCGATCACGACCGCCTTGGTGCCGGCCAGTCCCTCCCGCCACTTCTCGGCGAGCATCCGGGTCTCGGCCGCGCGGTCGAGCTGGTCGCGGGAGAGGTTCAGCAGGGCGATCGCCTTGGGCGTGGTGTCGCGCGCCACACCGGCCAGGTACTTCTCGTCGACCTCGATCACGCCGAACTGGGCATCCGAGCCCCCCGCGAGCGCCGAGGTGATGCCCGCGGGCATGTTGGCGCCCAGCGCGTTGGAGACCACGGGCCCGGCGGCGCGCAGGGCCTCCGCGATCAGGCGGGTGGTGGTGGTCTTGCCGTTCGTCGCGGACACGAGGATGACGTCCAGGTGCTGCGCGAGCCTGCGCAGCAGGTCGGGGTCGAGCCGGAGCGCTACCTTCCCGCCGATCACCGATCCGCTGCCGCGTCCGGCGGCGCGCGACACCGCTGCTGCGGCCTTCCCCGCCGTCACGGCCAGCTTGGCCCGCGAAGGCAGCGGCTCCGTGTTGCCTGCCATCGTCCCTGATCCTCCTCGCGTCGGTCGTGGGTCAGCCTATCGAGATCCGGCCACGGCCCAGAACCGCGGCACGAAGCCGCCACCGCGCTGAACACGGCGATCATGCGGACCGTACCCTGACGGTCATGCGAAAGCGTCCGATCCCCGGCAGCGGTGGGCGCGTACGAGCCATGCGGACGCTCGGCGATCCCGTGCTGCACGCGCCCTGCGCGCCGGTCACCGGCTTCGGCCCCGGACTCGCGGAACTGGTCGAGGACCTGTTCGCGACGATGTACGCGGCCCGGGGCGTCGGCCTCGCGGCCAATCAGATCGGCGTGGCACGGCAGGTCTTCGTCTACGACTGCCCGGACGATGATGATGTCCGGCATGTCGGCCATCTGGTGAATCCGCGCCTGATCGTGGCCGACGGGATCGTCGTGCGCGGCCCGGAGGGCTGTCTGTCGCTGCCGGGCCTGGAGGCGGGCACCGAGCGCTTCGACCGCGCCGTGGTGGAGGGGCGGAACCAGGTGGGTGAGCCCGTACGCGTCGAGGGGGAGGGCTTCTTCGCCCGCTGCCTGCAGCACGAGACGGACCATCTGGCGGGCGGCGTGTATCCGGACCGGCTGTCCGGGCGCCGCAGGTCGAGGGTGCTGCGGGCGGCCGCCCGCGCGCCCTGGGGCGCCGCTCGGGCGGCAACCGGTCCCGAGCCGTCCGCCCGGTAGGGCATGTACGTGTCCCCCGCGGCGCACGGCGCGGGGGCGCGGCCCTTCGGGGACCGGGGGGTCCGGGATGCGGCGTGCGGGGCGCGTACGCGGCCCGCACGGGGGTTTCGCGGGCCACGGACGCCGCCTGTCGCGCAGGCGCCGCAATCCGCGAAGGCCATCCGCGGGGGCCCGGCGCGACGTGGCCCGGTGGGTGCGAGAGGTGACGGGGAGTGAGCGCGCGAGGGGCCGCGACGAGTCCCGTCCCCGAGGGCTTTCCGCGGCGGGCCCCGGCGTTCCCGCCCGTTCCGTGTGCAGGTCTCGTGCGGGTCCCGGCCGGCTCCGGAGGCTCAGAAGCCCGGACCGCCCGCCTTGTCCGCCACTCCCGCGAGACGGCCCCACAGCAGGTCCGCCATCGTCGTGACGAGTTCCTGCCGGGAGCAGGGCCGCTCGCCCAGCCACCAGTCGCCCGCCGCGTGCATCATGCCGACTATCCCGTGGCCCCAGATCCTGGCCAGTTGCTGGCCGTTCTCGCCCAGGTCGATGCGCTCCTCGATCACGGTCGCCAACTCCTCGCCGAGGCGGCGCAGCAGCGGCGCCGAGTGGCGGCCGACGTCGAAGCCCTGATCGAGCGGCGGAGCGTCCTCGGCCGGGTGCATCAGGAAGCGGTAGACCTGCGGGTTCGCCTCGATCGCCGCCAGATACGTGTCGAGCGTGGCCTCCACCCGTCTGCGGCGTTCGGCCGGCGCGTCGAGCGCCGCCCGCAGGGCGCCCAGCAGAGCGTCCGTGTGGCGTTTGGCGAGTGCCCGGTACAGCCCGCCCTTGTCGCCGAAGTGCCGGTACAGGATCGGCTTCGTGATCCCGGCCTCCGCCGCGATCGCGTTCATCGAGGCCCGGGGGCCGTCCCTGAGCACCACCCGGTCGGCGGCCTCCAGCAGTTGCCGCCGACGCTGTCCGGCAGCCTGACGCTGCTCCGACGGCTGTGGTGTCGTCTCCATCGTTTCTCCCCGCCCTTACCGAATCCTTGACGCCCGCGCAACGTAACACCCCTGGCCGAGAGGGTGCTGATCAGGCGTGATCGGTTGACAGGGACTACTCGTCAGTAACAGACTGTGGTTACCAGCGGTAACCAAGGAGGGAAGATGGCCGAGTTCACACTCGAACCCAGTGACGAACAGAAGCAGGTCCGTGACTGGCTGCACGGATTCGCGGCGGATGTGATCCGCCCGGCGGCCGCCGAGTGGGACGAGCGCGAGGAGACCCCCTGGCCCGTCATCCAGGAGGCGGCCAAACTCGGGATCTACTCCCTCGACTTCTACGCGCAGCAGTACTTCGACCCGTCCGGCCTCGGCATCCCCATCGCGATGGAGGAGCTCTTCTGGGGCGACGCGGGCATCGCCCTGTCCATCGTCGGAACGGGCCTCGCCGCCGTCGGCGTCCTCGCCAACGGCACCGACGAGCAGATCGGCACCTGGATACCCCAGATGTACGGCGAGCCCGACGACGTGAAGCTCGCCGCTTTCTGCTCCTCCGAGCCGGACGCCGGCTCCGACGTCGCCGCGATGCGCACCCGCGCCGTCTACGACGAGGCGAAGGACGAGTGGGTGCTGAACGGCACCAAGACCTGGGCCACCAACGGCGGAATCGCTGGCGTCCACGTCGTGGTCGCTGTCGTCGACCCTGACCTCGGCTCCAAGGGGCATGCCTCGTTCATCGTGCCGCCGGGCACCCCGGGCCTGTCCCAGGGCCAGAAGTTCAAGAAGCACGGCATCCGCGCGTCCCACACCGCCGAGGTCGTCCTCGACGGTGTCCGCGTACCCGGCGCGTGCCTCCTCGGGGGCAAGGACAAGCTCGACGAACGCCTCGCCCGGGCCCGCGAGAGGGCCGCGGGCGGCGGGCAGGGCAGCGTGAAGAACGCGGCGATGGCGACCTTCGAGGCGTCCCGCCCGGCCGTCGGCGCGATGGCGGTGGGGACCGCGCGCGCCGCCTACGAGGTCGCTCTCGACTACGCCACCACCCGGAGCCAGTTCGGCCGCCCCATCATCGACAACCAGGGAATCGCCTTCCAGTTGGCCGACATGCGCACCCGGATCGACGCCGCCCGGCTGCTCGTGTGGCGCGCCTCCTGGATGGCCACGTCGGGCAAGAAGTTCGAGTCGGCCGAGGGCTCCATGTCGAAGCTGTTCGCCAGCGAGACGGCCAAGGAGGTCACGGCGCAGGCCGTCCAGATCCTCGGGGGCAACGGCTTCACCCGGGAGTACCCGGTGGAGCGCATGCACCGGGACGCGGCCATCTACACGATCTTCGAGGGCACGAGCGAGATCCAGCGACTCGTGATCGCGCGCACCCTCTCGGGCGTGCCGATCCGCTGACCCCCCACGGGCGCGGCTCCGCTCCCGCCGGTGCGGGAGCGGAGCCGCTGTGCGTGGTGCCGGGCAGCCGGGCGCCGCGCTCAGACGGGCAGTTGGGCCTCGACCGCGGAGATCACCGCGGGGTCCTCGGGAGCCGTCCTGGTACGGAAGCGGGCCACGGTCTCGCCCGCGGGGGAGATGAGGAACTTCTCGAAGTTCCACCCGACGTCCCCGGCCTCGCCCTGGTCGTCCGCGGTCCGCGTCAGCTCCGCGTAGAGCGGGTGCCGGGCGTCCCCGTTGACGTCGGTCTTCTCCAGCAGCGGGAACGTGACCCCGTAGGTGGTCGTGCAGAACGTCTGGATCTCTTCTGCCGTGCCGGGCTCCTGGCCGGCGAACTGGTTGCACGGCACCCCGACGACGGTGAAGCCGCGGTCGCCGTACGTCTTCTGCAGTTCCTCCAGCGCCGTGTACTGCGGGGTCGCACCGCATTTGGAGGCGACGTTGACGACCAGCACGGCCTTGCCGCGGTAGTCGGCCAGCGACGTGGGCTCACCGGTCAGTGTGCGCAGCGGAATGTCGTAGAGACTCATGAACCAGACCCTCCTCGATCTCCTCGGTGGAGATACGTGCCCGTCCATTGTGGACCCGACGGTTGCCTCGCGGACCGGCGCCCCGCCCCGCCCGGGGAGAGTGGTGGAGCCGGGGCGCACGGCGCACGCGACCCCCGCGGGCCCGCCGCTGCGCGCCGGTGGGCGCCCCGGACGGCGCTCCCGTGCTGCCCGACGGCCCGGACGTCCCCCGTGGCCCTCACGGCGGTCCCCGCCGTCAGCGCGTTCCCACGCCGTCACCGAGCCGGGCGGAACCGGGGCCGCCCGCCTCGAAAGCCCGCCTCGAAATCCCGGGCCGGGCCGTCGCGCGCTGCCGCGGGGCGGGCTCCGCACGTCCCCGCGCCGTCAGAGCTGGCCCACCGACGTCACCCGGATGACGGCCAGCCCCTGCTCGTCCGAGGCGGCGAGGTCGACCTCGGCACTGATGCCCCAGTCGTGGTCGCCGTTCGGGTCCGCGAAGGTCTGCCGCACGCGCCACAGGCCGTGCGGCGCGTCCTCCTCGATCGACAGCAGCTTGGGGCCGCGCGCGTCCGGGCCGGTCCCCAGGTCCTCGTACTCGTCCCAGTACGCGTCCATCGCCTCGCCCCAGGCGTCCTCGTCGAAGCCCGAATCGGCGTCCATCGCGCCGAGTTGGCCGACCTTGTCCAGCGCGGCCAGTTCGACCCTGCGGAACATCGCGTTGCGCACGAGGACCCGGAACGCGCGGGCGTTCGCCGTGACCGGCCGCACCTGGTCGGCCTTCTCCTGGGCCTGCTCGGCCGTCTCCTCCGCCGGGTTGGCGAGTTGTTCCCACTCGTCCAGCAGGCTGGAGTCGACCTGGCGCACCAGCTCACCCAGCCAGGCCGTGAGGTCTTCCAGGTCCTCCGACTTCAGGTGCTCCGGAATGGTGTGCTCCAGCGCCTTGTAGGCGCCCGCCAGGTAGCGCAGCACGATCCCCTCCGTCCGGGCCAGCTCGTAGAACGAAGTGAACTCGGCGAAGGACATGGCCCGTTCGTACATGTCCCGGATCACCGACTTGGGCGAGACCGGGTGGTCGCCGACCCACGGGTGACTCCTGCGGTACACGTCGTATCCGTGCCACAGCAGCTCCTCCAGCGGCTTGGGGTACGAGACCTCCTGCAGGCGCTCCATGCGCTCCTCGTACTCGACGCCGTCCGCCTTCATCTCCGCGACGGCCTCGCCACGCGCCTTGTTCTGCTGCGCGCCGAGGATCTGCCGGGGGTCGTCCAGCGTCGACTCCACCACCGACACCATGTCCAGGGCGTACGACGGTGATTCGGGGTCGAGGAGTTCGAACGCGGCGAGCGCGAACGTCGAAAGCGGCTGGTTCAGCGCGAAGTTCTGCTGGAGGTCCACGGTCAGCCGGACGATCCTGCCCTCCGCGTCCGGCGTCGCGAGCCGCTCCACGACCCCGCCGTCCAGCAGGGAACGGTAGATCGCGATGGCGCGCCGGATGTGCCGCAACTGCTGCTTGCGCGGCTCGTGGTTGTCCTCCAGCAGGTGCCGCATCGCGTCGAACGCGTTGCCCGGCCGGGCGATCACCGAGAGCAGCATCGTGTGCGTCACCCGGAAACGCGAGGTCAGCGGCTCCGGGTCGGCCGCGATCAGCTTCTCGAACGACTGCTCCGACCAGGCGATGAACCCCTCGGGCGCCTTCTTGCGCACCACCTTGCGGCGCTTCTTCGGATCGTCCCCGGCCTTGGCCAGCGCCTTCTCGTTCTCGACCACGTGCTCCGGGGCCTGTGCCACGACGAGGCCCGCGGTGTCGAACCCCGCGCGGCCCGCGCGGCCCGCGATCTGGTGGAACTCCCGCGCGCGCAGGGTCCGCACGCGGGTGCCGTCGTACTTGGTGAGCGCGGTGAACAGCACGGTGCGGATGGGCACGTTGACGCCCACGCCCAGGGTGTCCGTGCCGCAGATCACCTTCAGCAGGCCGGCCTGCGCGAGCTTCTCCACCAGACGCCGGTACTTGGGCAGCATGCCCGCGTGGTGGACGCCGATACCGTGCCTGACGTAGCGCGACAGGTTGCGGCCGAAGGTGGTGGTGAAGCGGAAGTTGCCGATCAGGTCGGCGATCCTGTCCTTCTCCTCGCGGCTGGACATGTTGATGCTCATGAGCGACTGCGCCCGCTCGACGGCGGCCGCCTGGGTGAAGTGCACGATGTAGACGGGCGCCTGGTGCGTCTCCAGCAGCTCCGTCAGCGTCTCCGTGATGGGTGTCGTCCGGTACTCGTACGACAGCGGGACGGGCCGCGTCGCCGAGCGTACGACGGTCGTCTCACGGCCCGTGCGGCGCTTGAGGTCCTCCTCGAAGCGCTGCATGTCGCCGAGCGTCGCCGACATCAGGACGAACTGCGCCTGCGGCAGCTCCAGCAGCGGGATCTGCCAGGCCCAGCCGCGGTCCGGCTCCGCGTAGAAGTGGAACTCGTCCATGACGACCTGGCCGATGTCGGCGTGCTTGCCGTCGCGCAGCGCGATGGCCGCGAGCACCTCGGCCGTGCAGCAGATCACCGGGGCGTCGGCGTTGACGGAGGCGTCGCCGGTCAGCATGCCGACGTTCTCCGTGCCGAAGAGCTTGCACAGGTCGAAGAACTTCTCCGACACCAGCGCCTTGATCGGCGCGGTGTAGAAGGTGACCTCGTCGCGGGCCAGGGCCGCGAAGTGCGCGCCCGCGGCCACCAGGCTCTTGCCGGAGCCGGTCGGTGTGGACAGGATCACGTTGTTCCCGGACACCACCTCGATCAGGGCTTCCTCCTGCGCCGGGTAGAGGGAGATCCCCTGTCCCTCGGCCCAGGTCGAGAAGGCCTCGAAGAGGGCATCGGGGTCGGCGTCCTTTGGCAGCTGATCGATAAGGGTCACGTCACCATCTTGCCTGCTCCCGGTCCCGATCCGGGAACCGGACGGTCCGAGGAAGATCGCGGACGGTACGCTGCGGTCCCGACCGGCATGATCGTCGGCGCCGCGGCAGCGGCACCGCACGGCGCGTCACACCGGTCCGCCATGTCCGGCCCGAGGGCCGGCGACGACCGACGACAACTCCACAGGGAGACGGGTACGACCATGATGGGACCTGCACACTCACTCTCGGGGGCGGCCGCTTGGCTCGGGGTGGGTGCCGCCGCGTCGGCGCTCGGACACGGCATGCCCTGGCCCGTCCTCGTGGTGGGGGCCCTGATCTCCTCGGGGGCGGCGCTCGCCCCCGACCTCGACCACCAGGCCGCCACGATCTCCCGCGCCTTCGGTCCCGTCTCGCGGGGACTGTGCGAGATCGTGGACGTGCTCTCCCATTTCGCCTACCGGCACACCCGGCTCAAGGGCGACCCGAGCAGCCGCAGCGGCGGCCACCGTACGCTCACCCACACCTGGCTGTGGGCCGTCCTGATCGGCGCGGGCGCCTCGGCGCTCGCGGTGTTCGGGGGCCGCTGGGCGGTGCTCGGCATCCTCTTCGTCCACATGGTGCTGGCCGTGGAGGGGCTGCTGTGGCGGGCCGCGCGCGTCTCCAGCGACGTCCTCGTCTGGCTCCTCGGCGCGTTCGCGGCCTGGACGCTGGCCGGGATCCTGGACGAGCCGGGCAACGGCGCCGGATGGCTGTTCACGCAGCCGGGCCACCAGTACATGTGGCTGGGCCTGCCCATCGTCCTCGGCGCGCTCGTCCACGACCTGGGGGACGCGATCACCATCTCGGGCTGCCCGATCCTGTGGCCCATCCCGATCGGCCGCAAGCGCTGGTACGCGGTCGGGACGCCGAAGCCGATGCGGTTCCGTGCGGGCAGCTGGGTGGAGCTGAAGATACTGATGCCGGCGTTCATGATTCTCGGAGGGCTCGGCGGGATCGTGGCGCTCGGCGTCATCTGACCGTCCGAGCGGCTGAGCGGCTGAGCGGCTGAGCGTCGGGCGTCGGGCGCGGGGGTCCTCCGTCCCTCCGTCCCTCCGTCCCTCCGGCGGGACGGACCCCGGCCCTCCGGCTGGACCGGGGGCGCGGTACCTGCGTGTGCTCGCGCCGTGTCCGTGCGTCCCGCGGTGCGGCGCGGGCCGTTCACCGCGCCCGTCGGCTCCGCTCGGCCATCGGCAACGTACATGTCACCGGAAGTTCGGCCCCCGCAGTGGTACGTGCCGTTAACGTCGGTGGCATGGCACCCACCGACAGCGAAGAATGGACCGTGGAACGCCACCTCTGCGCCCGGCCTCCGGCGGTCGTCGCGCTCTACCACCGGTTCGTCGAACTCGCCGAGGACTGCGGCCCCTTCACCTACGCCGTCGCGAGGACGGCGATCACCTTCAAGGGCCCCCGGCGCGGTTTCGCGGGCCTCTCGCCCGGTCCCCGGCACCTGGCCGGCCACCTGGACCTGCGGCACCGGGCCGCCCACGACCGCACCCCGCGGTCCGCGCCGTACCCGAACAGGCTCCGCGTGCACCACTTCAGGATCACCGAACTGGCTCAGCTCGACGACGCGTTCGCCGCTCTCCTGCGTGCGGCGTACGAGGTGGGGAGCGGGGCCCACCTGGGCGCTGCGGGCGGGGCGCCCGCGCGAGGGCCCCTCGGACAGCCCGCTGCGCGGGCTTCGCTCGAGGACTGACCGCTCGGTCCGCACGGGCCGGGACCCGTGCGGACCTCCTCGGGCAGCCCGGCCAGGGCGGGGCCCGTCAGCCGTGCCAGGAGCGCCAGAGCGCCGCGTACGCCCCGCCGGCCGCCACCAGGTCCTCGTGCGGCCCCAGTTCGGTGATCCGGCCGTCCTCCACCACCGCGATCACATCGGCGTCGTGCGCCGTGTGCAGCCGGTGCGCGATCGCGATCACGGTCCTGCCGTCCAGCACCCGGGCCAGTGACCGTTCCAGGTGGCGGGCCGCTCGCGGGTCGAGCAGCGAGGTCGCCTCGTCCAGGACCAGGGTGTGCGGGTCGGCGAGGACCAGGCGGGCCAGCGCGATCTGCTGTGCCTGCGCCGGTGTCAGCGCGGTGGCGCCCGATCCGACCCGGGTGTCCAGGCCCTCGGCCAGGGAACGCGCCCAGGTGTCGGCGTCGACCGCCCCGAGCGCCGCCCACAGCTCCGCGTCCGCGGCGTCCGTCCGCGCGAGCCGGAGGTTGTCACGCAGCGAGCCCACGAAGACGTGGTGCTCCTGGTTGACCAGCGCCACGTGCCGCCGCACCGACTCGGCAGGCATCCGCGACAGTTCGGCGCCGCCGAGGGTGACCGTTCCGCGCCGGGGCCCGTAGATCCCGGCGAGCAGCCGGCCCAGCGTCGACTTGCCGGCCCCTGACGGGCCGACCAGTGCGAGCCGGGTGCCCGGTGCGACGGCCAGCGACACCCGGTGCAGGACGTCGACACCGTCCACATAGCCGAAGTGGACGTCGTCGGCGCCGACATCGCGTCCGACGGGGGACAGGGCCGCGTCCCCGCCGTCCGGCTCGATGTCCCGCACCCCGACGAGACGGGCGATCGAGACCTGGGCCACCTGGAGTTCGTCGTACCAGCGCAGGATCATCCCCACCGGGTCCACCAGCATCTGGGCGAACAGCGCGCCCGTCGTGAGCTGGCCCACGTCCATCCAGCCCCGGAGCACGAACACACCACCGAGCATCAGGGTGGCCAGGAACACGATGGAGGTCGCCGCGTTGATCACCGGGAAGAGCACCGTACGCAGCCACAGCGTGTAGCGCTCCCACGCCGTCCAGCGCGCCACCCGCTGGTCGGAGAGGTCCACGCGGCGCTGACCGAGCCGGTAGGACTCGATCGTGCGTCCGGCGTCCACCGTTTCCGTCAGGGACGCGGCGACCGCCGCGTACCCGGCGGCCTCGGACCGGTACGCGGACGGCGCACGCCGGAAGTACCAGCGGCACCCCACGACGAGCACCGGCACCGCGAGCAGCACCGCGAGCCCGAGGGGTGGCGCGGTCACCGTGATCGCGCCCACCAGCAGCGCCACCCACACGACACCGATGGCCAGTTGAGGCACGGCCTCACGCATCGCGTCGGCCAGCCGGTCGATGTCGGTGGTGATCCGGGACAGCAGGTCGCCGGTGCCCGCCCGTTCCAGAACGCCGGGCGGCAGCCCCACCGACCGCACGAGGAAGTCCTCGCGCAGGTCCGCGAGCATCTCCTCGCCGAGGACGGCCCCGCGCAGCCGCACGGTCCTGGTGAACACGGTCTGCAGGACGAGCGCGCACGCGAACACCGCGGTGATCAGCGGCAGATGGAGCTCGCCTGCGGTCTTCGCACCGTCCGCGAGCCGCTGGACGACGGTGCCCAGCAGGTACGGACCGACCATCGACGCCACCACCGAGCCCGCGTTGACGCAGATCAGCACCGTGAAGGCGCGGCGGTGCGCCCGCAACAGGCCGCTCACGTAGGCGCGTACGGTCGCGGACGAGCCCACGGGCAGGATGGTCGCCGACTCGGGGGCGGCCGGATCGTGCTCCGGCCTGGCCACGCCGATCATGCCGGTTCCTCGCTCTCGTTGATGTGGTGGTGCCCTGCGCCCGCCGCCGCACGTTCGGGCGCGGGACGGTCGCCCCCGGCGCGGGCGGCCGGGGTGTCCGCTGCGGCGTGGTCCGTCGCGGTGACGAGCCCGGATCCGGGTCCGCGTCCGCTCACGGCTCCGGGAAGGCGGCCGGGTCCTGTGCCGGGGTGCGGCCGGGGCGCGGCGTCCGCCTCGCGGGTGACCACGGCGCGGTAGCGGGCGTCCGTGCGGAGCAGGTCGCGGTGCGTCCCCTCGGCGACGGCCTTCCCCTCGTGCACGAAGACCACCCGGTCCGCGCGGTCGAGCAGGAGCGGTGACGACGCGAACACCACGGTCGTACGACCGGCCCGCAGCCGTTGCACCCCGTCCGCGATCCGTGCCTCGGTGTGCGAGTCGACCGCGGACGTCGGCTCGTCGAGCACCAGGACCTCCGGGTCGGCGACCAGCGAACGCGCCAGGGCGAGCCGCTGGCGCTGACCGCCGGACAGCGACCTGCCGCGCTCGGTGATGCGGGCCCCCATCGCGGCGTCACCGCCGGAGGCCGGGCCCGGCACCTGCGAGGACCGCGGGTCCTGTGGCGGCGGGGCCGACCTCACCAGCGCCTCCAGTACGTCCTCGCACTGGGCGGCGGCCAGCGCGCGACGCGGGTCGACGGCGCCGGACGAGGGGACGTCGAGCAGTTCGGCGAGGGTCCCCGACAGCAGCACCGGGTCCTTGTCCTGGACCAGGACGCGGGCGCGGGCCGTCGCGAGCGGTACGTCGTCCAGCGCGAGGCCGCCGAGAAGGACGGACGACACCTCGTCCGTACCCGGCGCGTCCGCACGCCCGTCGGCCTCCCGATCGGCGCGGGAGTCCGCCCGGTCGTGCGCGGAGCCCGGGCCGTGCCCGCCCAGGCGCTCCGCGAGCCGTCCCGCGGCGTCGGGGTCACCGCACACCACGGCGGTCAGCAGCCCGGCGGGCGCGATCAGCGCGCTGACCGGGTCGTACAGGTCGCCGGCGGGCGGCGTGCCCCGCTGCGACCGGACGCCGATATCCCCGGTGTCCGTCCGTACGAGCGCCATGACCCGCGCCGCGCGCTTCGCCGACGGGCGCGAGACCGAGTACGCGACGGCGATCTCCTCGAACCGCTGGAGCGGTACGAGCAGGAGCGTCACCGCGCTGTACACCGTCACCAGTTGACCCGGGGTGATGTGGCCGTCGAGCGCCTGCCGCGCGCCGTACCAGACCACCGAGATCAGCATCAGCCCCGGCAGCAGCACCTGGACGGCCGCGATGAGCGACCACATGCGTGCGCTGCGCACCGCCGCCCGGCGCACCTCCTGGGAGACCTCGCGGTAGCGCCTGAGGAACAGCTCCTCGCCGCCGATGCCCCGCAGCACGCGCAGCCCGGCGACCGTGTCCGAGGCCAGTTCCGTCGCCAGGCCCGCCTTCTCCCGCTGCACGTCCACGCGGCGCGTGGCCGGTGCCAGCAGCGGCAGCACGGCGAGCGCCAGCACGGGCACGCCGATGACGACGAGCATCCCGAGCGACGGCACGTACAGCAGCAGACCCACCGCGATCGCGACCACGGCGAAGGCCGCGGCGAGGAACCGCGACAGTGCCTCGACGAACCACCCGATCTTCTCGATGTCACCGGTCGAAACAGTGACGATTTCCCCTGCGGCGACACGGTGCGACAGGGCGGATCCGAGCTCGACGGCCTTGCGCGCGAGGATCTGCTGGAGGCGCGACGCCGCCGTGATCCAGTTGGTCACGGAGACCCGGTGGAGCATGGTGTCGCCGACGGCGAGCGTGACGGCGCACAGGGCGACGAGCGCGCCCGCCAGCGCGAGGTGGCTGCCCGATCGGTCCACGACGGCCTGCACCGCGATACCGGAACCCACCGGCAGCGCGGCGATGCCCGCCTGCAGGAACAGCCCCCAGCCCAGAGCCTTCGCCTGGCCGCCGAGCTGGCTCCGGAACAGCCACCACAGGAATCTGCCGCCCGAGCTCGCGTCGGGGACACCTGGGTCTGCGTACGGAAGATCGCGAATCTGCATGATGTCCCAGGACTCGTGGGCGGCCAAGGCGTGCAAGCTTGGCTTTCCGGGCGAGTGGGGTGCAATCGCTTTTCCGCTCCCGGGACGACTTCCGGCCGTGCGGTGCGGGACCGCAGGGGCGGGGGTGAGCGCGGGACGAAGGAGCGTTGCCGCCGACCGGACCGGCGCGACCGGATGCGCGATGGGGGCGCAGGCCCGGCCGGGTAGGGCCTTCGCCCGGGTCGGGGAAGCGGGGGACTGTTCGGGCGGACCGTCCTCCGGGCGGGTGATGCGGCGCGGGCGGGTGGTGCGGACGGATCAGGCGGCGCCGCCGGGGCGGGCGGGACGCGCCGGCCCTTCCGTGGGCGCCACGGGATCGACCGCCGGGTCCGCGTGGTGCGGCACATCCCCGGACGGCACATCCCCGGATGGCGCCGCCCCGGACGGCATGTGCCCGGCGTGTGCGGCCGGCGCCGGCCCGCCGCCCGCGTCGGGCGTCCCCATCAGGGCCGACAGCAGTTCGCCGAGCGTCTCGCGCTGCTCACCGCTCAACGGCGCGAGCACTTCCTCGGCCGCCGAACGGCGCGCCGTACGCAGGGCGCGGAGCGTGTCGTGGCCTGAGTCCGTGAGTACGATCCTTCTCACGCGGCGGTTGGCCGGGTCGGGGGCGCGGCGCACCCAGCCGTTCGCCTCCAGGCCGTCGACCAGCGTCGTCACCGCGCGCGGCACCACTTCCAGGCGCGCCGCGAGGTCCGCCATCCGGGGCGGGCCGCCCTGATAGGCCACGCAGTAGGCGACGGTGCGCAGCAGCCGCCCCTGCGCGGGAGTGATCCCGACCGGTCCCAGCTGGTGCTTCTGGATGCGGTGGATGCGGCGGGTGAGCCGCAGCAGCTGCTCGGCGACCTGGCCGTCACGGTCCGCGCCCTCGCCCTCCGCGCCTTCGCCCTCCGCGCCTTCGCGGTCCGTACCGTCGAGGCCCCTGCCCTCGTGGTCCGCTCCGTCACGGCCGGTCCCTCTGCTCGTTCCGTTCGTTCCGTCGGGACCGGTCCCTTCGCGAGCCGTGCCGCCGTGCCCGGCGCCGGGGCCCGTGAGGGAGCCCGGTCCGGTCTCCCGCGCGCCTGCGTCGCCGGGGCCGGGGTTGTCGTGGCGCCGGTCGGCGGGATCGGGGTTGTCCATGCGGGAACAATATCAGGACTATGTTCATTGTGAGCCTAGGTAAGAGTGAGTTACGCTCCCCACGACCCTCCGGGCCGTGACCGCCCTCCGGGCCGCCCGCCCGCCGCCCCCCGAAGGAGCCCATGAACCGCCTTCTCTCCACCAGAACCTCCTCGGCCCGCCGCGACGCGGCCGAGCCGACGGAACGACCCGCACAGATGCGCCGCATCTTCGGCCTCTTCCGTCCCTACCGGGCCAAGCTCTCCGTGGTCGGCCTGCTGGTCGCCGCCTCGTCGCTGGTCTCGGTCGCCTCGCCGTTCCTGCTCCGGCAGATCCTCGACGTGGCGATCCCGCAGGGCCGTACGGGCCTGCTGAGCCTGCTCGCGCTGGGGATGATCCTCACCGCCGTCGTCAACAGCGTCTTCGGCGTGCTCCAGACGCTCATCTCGACCACGGTCGGCCAGCGCGTCATGCACGACCTGCGCACGGGCGTCTACGCGCAGTTGCAGCGGATGCCGCTCGCCTTCTTCACCCGGACGAGGACGGGTGAGGTGCAGTCGAGGATCGCCAACGACATCGGGGGCATGCAGGCCACCGTGACGTCCACGGCCACCTCGCTGGTGTCCAACCTGACCTCTGTGATCGCCACGGTCGTCGCCATGATCGCCCTCGACTGGCGGCTGACGATCGTCTCGATGGTGCTGCTGCCGGTGTTCGTCTGGATCAGCCGCAGGGTCGGCCGGGAGCGCAAGAAGATCACCACGCAGCGGCAGAAGCAGATGGCCACCATGGCCGCCACCGTCACGGAGTCGCTGTCCGTCAGCGGCATCCTGCTCGGCCGCACCATGGGCAGGGCCGACTCGCTCACCAAGGCGTTCTCCGACGAGTCCGAGCAACTGGTCGACCTCGAAGTGCGCTCCAACATGGCCGGCCGCTGGCGCATGTCCGTCATCGGGATCGTGATGGCCGCGATGCCCGCCGTCATCTACTGGGTCGCCGGGCTCGTCCTGCACGGCGGCAGTGTGGTGATCTCCATCGGCACCCTGGT
The DNA here is from genome assembly GCF_036250695.1 of Streptomyces sp. NBC_01497. Classification (NCBI taxonomy): domain Bacteria; kingdom Bacillati; phylum Actinomycetota; class Actinomycetes; order Kitasatosporales; family Streptomycetaceae; genus Streptomyces; species Streptomyces sp. NBC_01497. Next base: position 7,148,049 of record NZ_CP109427.1, read on the forward strand.
CGCCTTCGTCTCGCTGCAGCAGGGCCTGTTCCGGCCCGCCGTGAGCCTGCTGGCCACGGGCGTGCAGATGCAGACGTCGCTGGCCTTGTTCGCCCGTATCTTCGAATACCTGGACCTCCCGGTGGAGATCACCGATCCGGAGCGGCCCGTGGCGCTCTCCCCGGACGGAGTGCGGGGCGAAGTCCGCTTCGAGAACGTCGACTTCAGCTACGCGGACCCCACGCGTCAGGTGTCCCTCACGAAGGGCGCCGGTGAGCCGGCGCGCACGACGCTCTCCGGGATCGACCTGAGCGTGCCGGCGGGCGGCAGCCTCGCCGTCGTCGGCCCCACGGGATCGGGCAAGTCCACCCTCAGCTACCTGGTGCCCCGGCTGTACGACGTGACCGGCGGACGCGTCACGCTCGACGGCGTGGACGTGCGCGAGCTGAGTTTCGACACCCTGGCCCGCGCGGTCGGCGTGGTCTCCCAGGAGACGTACCTCTTCCACGCGTCGGTCGCGGAGAACCTGCGCTTCGCCAAGCCCGACGCCACCGACGAGGAGATCGAGGCCGCCGCCAGGGCCGCGCAGATCCACGACCACATCGCGTCGCTGCCCGACGGGTACGACACGCTGGTGGGGGAGCGGGGCTACCGCTTCTCCGGCGGCGAGAAGCAGCGCCTGGCCATCGCCCGCACCATCCTGCGCGACCCGCCCGTCCTCATCCTGGACGAGGCGACGAGCGCCCTCGACACCCGTACCGAGCACATGGTGCAGCAGGCCATCGACGGGCTGTCGGCCGGCCGGACCACGATCACCATCGCGCATCGGCTCTCGACGGTCCGGGACGCGGACGAGATCGTCGTCCTGGACGGCGGGCACATCGTGGAACGCGGCACGCACGGCGAACTGGTGGCCCTGGACGGCCGGTACGCGGCGCTCGTACGCCGCGACAGCGGTGCGCCGGGCCCCGAGGGCGACGCCGCGGACACCACGGCGCCCGGCGCCCGCGGTTCCGGGCACGGAGCCGCGGTGGGCACGACGGTGACGACCGCCGCGGCGGCGGCCGGGACCACGGATCACGGCGCTCAGGCGCCGGCGCCGGTCGCGGGCTGACGGACACCGGGCCGGCCCGCACCGCGACCGCCCCGGGCCAGGGGACGGGCCTTCTCCGGAACGCGACGGACCGTCGGGACGGGCGGGCGGCCGGGTCGGTCCCGCCGCCGGGTGGCCGTCCGCCGGGCGAGACGCCGGGGGCGACCCTCCGCCGTGCGAACAGCGAAGGTGCGCCCGTGGCAGCGCGGCCGGGCCTCCCGCCTCCCGTGATCGCACCGCGCGGCACGTTACGGTGCCGATATGACAAACAGGTCATACCGGCCAGGTGGGAGGCCCCGGCGGCCGAGGCCGGGACGTGCGGCGGGACCGCGCCTGACCCGGAGGGGCCGCCTGGCCCTGTTCGCGACGGCCGTTGTGGTGCTGGGCGCGGCCGTGCTCGTACCCGTCCTGCTGCTGATGGGCGGTGGCGGGAAGGGCCCCGGGCCGACCGCCTCGCTCGTCGTGCCGGAGGGGCGGCGGGCCGTGGAGGTCTACGCCTCCATCGACAAGGTGCTCGCCGTGCCGCCCGGCACGACGCGGAGGGCCGCGGCCTCGGCGCATCTCGAACTGGCCGGCCCGGCGCACGGCAACCCCGAGGGATACCTGTTCCCGGCCACGTATCCGGTGGACGGGCACACCACCCCGGCCGGTCTGCTCGCCTTCATGGTCGACACCGCGAACAAGAAGCTCGGTGCCGACCACATCCGGGCGGCCGCCGCACACGGCGGCATGAGCACCTACCAGGCCGTCACGGTGGCCAGTATCGTCCAGGCCGAGGCGGCGACCCCCTCCGACATGGGCAGGGTGGCGCGGGTCGTGCTCAACAGGCTCGCCAGGAACATGCCGTTGCAGATGGACTCGACACTGAACTACGCCCTCCACCGCTCGACCCTGGACACCACCGACGGCGACACGAAGGTGCGCAGCCCGTACAACACATACGCGCACAAGGGCCTGCCGCCCACACCGATCGGCAACCCGGGGGACACGGCGCTGAAGGCCGTGAGCGCGCCACCGCGGGGCAACTGGCTGTACTTCGTGACGGTCAAGGACGGCGACACCCGGTTCGCCACGAGTTATGCCCAACAGCAGGAGAACGTCAAGGAGTTCAACGCCAACCAGCGCGGTTGACGGTCCGAGGCGGCGGGCGCCGTGACGATCCGTACGCGCGGTGTGTCCCGGGTGTCAGGCGGCGAGTTCGCCCTCCGGCGTCCGGCCCGCGCCCAGCAGCTTCCTGATGCCGTTCACGGCCTCGCGGCCGGCTCGGTTCGCGCCGATAGTCGAGGCGGACGGCCCGTACCCGACGAGATGCACCCGCTCGTCACGTACCGCCCGGGTGCCCTCCACCCGGATGCCGCCGCCCGGCTCGCGCAGCCCGAGCGGTGCGAGGTGGGCCACGGCGGGACGGAAGCCCGTCGCCCAGAGGATGACGTCCGCCTCCACACCGCGGCCGTCATCCCATGCCACGCCGGTCGGTGTGACGCGGTCGAACATGGGCTGCCGGTCCAGTACGCCGTCGGCCAGGGCGCGGCGCACGGCGTCGTTGAGCGGCAGACCCGTCACGGACACCACGCTGCGCGGCGGCAGTCCCTGGCGCACCCGCTCCTCGACGAGCGCCACGGCCGCCCTTCCCTGCTCCTGCCCGAATCCCTCGCGAAAGACGGGCGGGGTGCGGGTGACCCAGGTCGTCGACGCGGCGAACGGGGCGATCTCCATCAGGTGCTGCGTACCGGAGGCGCCGCCCCCGACGACGACCACGCGCAGCCCGGCGAACTCCTCAGGGCCGCGATATCGCGCGGTGTGCAACTGCCTCCCGCGAAAGGAGTCCTGGCCGGGGTAGTGGGGCAGGAACGGCCGGTCCCAGGTGCCCGTGGCGTTGATGAGAGCGCGTGTCAGCAGCACCCCGGCCGAGGTCTCCACGCGCAGGCGCCCCGCAGGTCCCTCCCGGACGGCCGGCACGTCCACGGGCCGGTGCACACGGATACCGAAGCGGTGCTCGTAGTCGGCGAAGTAGCCGGACACCACCTCCGAGGACGGCCGTGCCGCGTCGGTGCCCGTCGTCTCCAGCTCCAGCCCCGGCAGCGAGTGCATGCCGTGGACCTTGCCGTACGTCAGCGACGGCCAGCGGAACTGCCAGGCGCCGCCGGGGCCGGGGGCATGGTCCAGGACCACGGTGTCACGCTCCGGCACGAAGCCGGTACGTCCCAGGTGATAGGCGCTCGACAGGCCGGCCTGACCGGCCCCCACCACGACGACGTCCACCGGGCGCCCACCGAATTCGTCCACGCCACGAGAACGTCCCGGGCGGCATCGAACTTCCCCGCGGGGAAAGATGGGCAGCATGGCGGACTCCTTCACGACCAAGACCCTGCACATCTCCAGCGGCGGCGACGAGAGCGTGAGCGATCTCACGGCCGACTGCGAACGGTTCCTGCGCGAGGCGGCCGCGGGCCGCAGCGGCCTGCTCAACGTCTTCGTCCCGCACGCGACGGCGGGCATCGCCCTGATCGAGACGGGCGCCGGCAGCGACACCGACCTCCTGGCGGCCCTGCGCGACCTGCTCCCGGCGGACAGCCGCTGGCAGCACCGCCACGGCTCCCCCGGCCACGGCCGCGACCACGTCCTGCCGGCGTTCGTCCCCCCACACGCGACCCTCCCGGTGATCGACGGCCATCTGGCACTGGGCACCTGGCAGTCGGTCTGCCTCGTCGACACGAACGTCGACAACCCGGACCGCCAGGTGCGGTTGAGCTTCCTGGGCTGAGCCCGGCCCTGCCGGGCACCCTGGAGGGCCGGTCTCAGGTGCCGAGGGTCCTCCAGGGCTTCGGCCGGGGGATCCCGCCCGGGACCAGGGAGGCCGGGCAGTCACATCCCCGGCGGCCGATGAGCGCACGCGTCGGGGCGGTGCACCGCGGGATGATCCTCGGCGAGAGGACGAGGCTGCTCCCGTGACCGCCCCGGGGTCTTCCCACGACCGTGACGTTTCTCCTGAAGGAGACCGCCCGCAGGGCCCGGCGCATCGGCCCCAGGGGTCGCGAAATCCATACGGTCCGTCCCGAGCTCGGCGCCGACGGCTCGGGGTGTTGACGGCTCGGGGCGCCGACGGCACGGGGAATCACGCCTTCATCGACCTGCTCGTCGCCGGAGGACAATCGCCGTCACTCTCGGCAAGGGCGACAACTGCCCCCATTCGACTCCGTGTTGCTTTGCCGACAGACTGCCACGCAATGCAGTGAAACCACACCAAAACAACTTTGCACAGCCATTGCACAGGGGTAGACGGCCGCTTTACCGCCCTGGTTTCATTTTCCCCGTCCAGCATTTCCAACGTTGGAAAGATGGTGGAGGCATGCACCTCTGCCGTTTCTGGACGCTGGGTTCTCCCACGGAGAGGTGTATCCGCAGTGAGATCAGGCAGATTCCGCTCACCTGACCGACGCCGACTGGCAGCCCTGGTGACGCTGCTGCTGGGCGCGGCGCTGCTCGTGCCGTCCACGGCCAGTGCCGTGCAGGCGCCGCCGTCCACCGGGTCCGCGGCCGACACCCCGCAGGGACTGCGCGCGGACTACTACCTCAGTTCCGACGCCACGTCACTGGACTTCGCCCAGTACAGCAGCACCGGCGTCGAGAAGTCCCTGAACGTGCCCGACCTGCTGCCGACGCTGCGCGACAACGCGGGTTCCACCCTGAACGTCGCCGCGCACTTCACAGGCCGGCTCGACGTCCCGGCCGGCGGGACGTACACGTTCTACATCAAGGGCGACAACGGCTTTCGGATGTCGCTCGACGGTGCGAGCGTGATCGACCACTGGACGAGCGACTGGGACGTGCAGACGCAGTCCGAGCCGATCACGCTGACCGCCGGCCCACACACCCTGGCGTACGACTACAACCAGGGCAACGGCGGCGCGTACATCACGACCGAGTGGTCGGGCCCCGGGATCAGCCGGCAGGCGATCCCCGACTCCGCGCTGCACCTGCCGGAGGGCTTCACCCCGCCCGGCGTCGACGCCGCGGTCACCGCGTCGGGCAAGGCCGCGACCGTACAGCTGCCCGGCCAGGTCACCTCGCTGCCGTCCGACATCGGCAAGCACCTGGCGGTCATCGCCGGCAGCAGCCGGTGGACGCCCGACGTCGCGGTCAACCCCGCCGACGCGTCGCAACTCCTGCTGACCGCGGGGAAGTCCGACATCCCGGCCGCGCTGAAGGCCAAGGTGCGGATCAGCTACGACGGGCAGGGCGGCCTGACCACCGCCGCGGGGCCCGTGCCGCTGTTCTCCGGCCTGGCGACCAACAACTCCACCTGGTACTTCGCCACCAAGTGGGCCAAGGACGTCAGTCCCAAGAACGCGCTCCCGGACTACCCCCGGCCGCAGTTGACCCGCGACACGTGGCAGAACCTCAACGGGACCTGGCAGTTCCAGGCCACCGACGAGAAGGCCCCGCTGCCGAAGGGCAAGCTCAGCGGATCGATCCTGGTGCCGTACCCGATGGAGGCGCCGCTGTCCGGCGTCGCCGAGCACCACGACTGGTCGCTGTACCAGCGCGCGTTCAGCGTCCCGCAGAACTGGAAGCTCGGTTCGGGCAACCGGCTGAACCTCAACTTCGGTGCGGTGGACTACGAGACATGGGTCTACGTCAACGGCAAGCAGGTCGCCCACCATGTCGGCGGCTACGAGGCGTTCACCGCCGACGTCACCGACGCGCTGGCCGGCCGCGGGCCGCAGACCCTCACGCTGAAGGTCAAGGACACCATCGACGACGACACGCCGACCGGCAAGCAGTCGAGCGACCCCAGCGGAATCTGGTACACCCCGTCCTCCGGTATCTGGCAGACCGTCTGGATGGAGCCGGTGGCCAAGGCGAGCGTCGACTCGCTGGTCCTGACGCCGAACCTGTCCGACGACACCCTCGCCGTCACCGTGCGCCCGTCGGCCGGCACCCCCGCCTGGTCCCTGGTGAACGCCACCGCGTACGCGGGGAACAAGCCCGTGGGCACGGTGACCGGCACCGTGGGCACCAAGCTCACGCTGCGCGTTCCGCACCCGGAGCTGTGGAGCCCCGACCACCCCTACCTGTACCACCTCAAGGTCAGGCTCACCGACGGCCGTTCGTACGACTCGGTGGGCTCGTACTTCGGTATGCGGTCGGTCTCCGTCGCCAAGGCAGGCGGCGCGAACAAGATCGAGCTGAACGGCAAGCCGACCTACCTGCTGGCCAACCTGGACCAGGGCTTCTGGCCGGACGGCATCTACACCGCGCCGACCGACGCGGCCCTCAGGTCGGACCTGGAGCTGGACAAGCAGCTCGGCTTCAACACGGTGCGCAAGCACATCAAGGTGGAGCCCGCGCGCTGGTACTACTGGGCCGACAAGCTCGGCCTGATGGTCTGGCAGGACATGCCGAGCCGCAACGTCGGGCCCGGCGCGAGCGAGGCCAGCGACAAGGCGTTCACCGACCAGGCCCACGAGATCGTGGACCAGCACCTCAGCAGCCCGTCGATCGTCGTCTGGACGATGATGAACGAGGGCTGGGGCGAGCAGTCCAAGGAAGCCACCGGCGCGCTGGCCGACTCGATCAAGCAGCAGGACCCGAGCCGGCTCGTCGACGCGGCATCCGGTGTCAACTGCTGTGCCTCGCAGGGTGACTCAGGGCAGGGAGACCTCATCGACTACCACCTGTACCACGGTCCCGCGTCACCGTCCCCGGACGCGACCCGGGCAGCCGTGGACGGCGAGCACGGCGGGTACTCGCTGAACATCCCCGGCCACATCCTGGGCGTGGCCGGCGGCCAGAACTACGGTGGTGACGCCTCGACCGTCGCGGAGCTGACCAAGGACTACGTGGACAACACCGGCCAGTTGCTGTCCGGCGCGGCCGGAAGCCTGTCCGGCTCGGTGTACACGCAGATCAGCGACGTCGAGGGCGAGCTGAACGGGTTGATCACCTACGACCGCAAGGTCCTCAAGGTCGAACCCGGTCCGGTCCGTGACATCAACCGCAAGCTCATCGCGGCCGGCTCCACGGCGGGCGGGGCGTAGCCCCTTGCGGCAGCCGACGCCGACCGGCCACCCGGGACGGCGCCGGCCGGGCCCGGCGGCACGTGACGTGCCGCCGGGCCCGGCGCACGCTCGGGCACCGCACGCCCACCGTCGGTGCCTCTTCGTGTCGTCACCGACGTTCACCACTCCCCATCACGTGACGCGTGAGCCGGGCAGGTCCGGCATCGCCGGGATCGTCGTCGGCGTCGGTGAACGCCGTCGGGCGACGGCCGGTGTCCATGGGGCGCGCGCGGGACCCGGGCGTCCGGCGGTGCGCCGGACGGGCGGTGCGGGCGTACGGGAGTGCTCCGGACGGGCCCTCCCGTACTGCCTCATCCCCGCTCGGGAACCCACCGCACCGTCAGGATCTGGAACGGGCGCAGCCGCAGCCGCACCCCGTCATCCGTGAGTTCGCAGCTCGACTCGTCGGCGACGCGCGGACGCTCCAGCAGGTCGGTGGCGATGGCCGGCGCGATGCGGAAGCCCGGGGTGAGCAGCGCCGTGGCGCTCGCCCGGGACCTGCCGGACGTCCACGTCGAGCTGCACGGACACGGCGTGGACGGCGGGCCTGTTGCGTTCGTCGAGTACGTGCCGCAGGCGCCGCTCGACGATGTCGCGGTCGCCACGCACAGAGCACCTTCCTCAGGACGTACGTGAACAGCAAGAGTACGTCGGTGAGTTCACCCCTTCAGGGCGCCGCCGAGCGCGAACCCGCCGCCCAGCTTGCGGGTGAGCAGGAGGTAGAGCATCACGACGGGCAGTGTGTAGACGAGGGAGAACGCGGCCAGCTGCCCGTACTGCGTCTGGTCGTGGGCGCTGAGGAAGGTGAACACACTCACCGACGCCGGCAGCTTCTCCGGCGACAGCAGCAGCACGAAGGGGACGAAGAAGTTTCCCCACATGCTGATGAAGGTGAACACGGTGACGACGATGACTCCGGGCCACATCAGGGGCAGCACCACCCGTGCCAGGCACTGCATGGCGTTGGCGCCGTCGATCCTGGCCGCCTCCTCCAGGACGATGGGCACACCGTCCATGAAGTTCTTCATCAGCCAGATCGCGATCGGCAGTGCGGACGCCGTGAGGAACAGCATGGTCGCGGCCATCGAGTCGATCAGATCGACCTGGACGAACATGCTGTAGACGGGGATCATCACCGCGGTGATGGGCAGCCCGGTGGTGAACAGGACGGTGTACAGGAAGGGGCGGCGCAGCCGGGAGCGGTAGCGCGACAGCGGGTAGGCCGCCAGGATCGAGACGATCACGCACAGCAGGGTCGCGCCGCCGCACAGCAACAGGCCGTTGAGCAGCGGCCGGAAGGTGGTGTCGGTGTTGAGGATCGCGTGGAAGTTGTCCCACGTCGGCGGCGAGGGCAGGCTCAGTTCGAAACTGGCCGTGGAGCTGACGGACGCGAGCACCATCCACACCAGTGGCAGCACGAACAGCAGGCAGATCACCAGCAGGACGAGGTTGACCGCGATGCGCGCGGGCCGGATGCGGCGCGCGGTTCCCGCGGCGGGCGCGGGGCGGGCGCCCCGGCCGTCGCGGCCCGCCGTGGCCGCCGGCCTCAGGTCGGTGGTGGCCATCAGTCCTCCTCCACCTTGAGCAGCTTGAGGTACACAACGGAGAACAGGGCGCCCACGACCAGCAGGACGAGCGCGATCGCCGTGCCGTAGCCGATCAGGCTGTTCTGGAACGCCTGCTGGTACATGAAGACCGGCAGCGTCTGGCTCTTGTTGCCGGGGCCGCCGCGTGTCATGGCGTAGATCAGTCCGAAGACGGAGAGCGTCTGCAGGGTGATCAGCATCAGATTGGTCATGATGGAGCGTCGGATGACCGGGAGTGTGACGTGCCACAGCCTGTGCCACACGCCCGCGCCGTCCATCTCGGCGGCCTCCACCAGTTCGCGCGGCACCTCGGCGAGCGCGGCGGAGTAGACCATCATCGAGAACGCGGTGCCGCGCCACACGTTGGCCAGGCACACGGCGAGGATCGGCAAGGTGTACAGCCAGTTCTGCCGCGGCAGGCCGAGCACGCCGAGCACCTCGTTGAGCGCACCCTGCTGGTAGAAGAACGCGTACATCAGGTACCCGGCGACGATCTCGGGCAGCACCCAGGCGGCGATGACCACGGCGTTGGTGAGCGAGCGCACCGGACGGGTGGCCTTCTCGGCGAGGACCGCCAGGCTCAGGCCGAGAGTGTTCTGCCCGACGACGGCGGAGCCGACGACGAACACCAGCGTCAACCAGAGCGCGTTGAGGAAGTCCGGATCGGCGAACGCGCGCGTGAAGTTGGCCAGCCCCACGAAGTGCGTCTCTGCCGCGCCGGTCAACTGGGCGTCGGTGAAGGCGTCGTAGACGCAGTAGAGGATCGGCCCGGCCAGGAACACGGCCAGCAGGACGAGGGACGGCACCAGCGGGAGACCACGCAGGAACGACGAGCCGGCCACGCGGCCGCCTGCCGCACGGCCCGGGGGGCCTGCGCCGTCGGCGGGTGCGGCGGCGGATTTCACCGGGTGCCCTTGGCAGTGCTGTCGGAGCCGACGGCCGTGGCCAGGTCCTGGTCGTACGTCTTCGCGGCATCCGAAACCGAACTCTGGCCGGTGGTCACGGACTCCATGGCCTTGGTGATGGCGTTGGAGACCTGCGGGTACTTCGGCAGCGCCGGACGGAAGTGGGTGTACTTGACCAGGCCGGTGAAGAACTTGTTGGTCGGCGTGGCGTCGAGGTACTTCGGGTCGGCGGCGACGTCCGTGCGCACAGCGGTGGTCGACTCGATGATGTTCCAGTTCGTCGAGTTGGCCTTGTCCTTGATCGCCTTCGTGAACTGCCATGCCAGATCAGGGTTCTTGGCCTTGGCCGGGATGGACCAGGCCCAGCCTCCCGACATGCTGACCTGGCCGGGTGCCTGACCGTGCTGGGTCGGCATGGCGGCGGAGGCCATCGTCCTGCTCCACCCGGGCCACGGACGCGGCCCTGTCGTGAGCCAGTTGTTCGCCATCCATGAGCCGTCGATGTTGATGGCGAGCTTGTTCTCGGGGAGCAGCTTCGTGCCGACCTCGGTGCCCGCGTTCGGACCGAGCGCGGTGGACTTGGACAGGCCCAGGTTCTCGCTGTACACGTCGTGGACGAACGTCAGCGCGTCCTTGAAGCCCTGGGAGCCGACGATCCACTTCTTGGTCTTGGCGTCGTACAGGGAGTCGCCGGCGGCGCCGGTCCCGTACAGCAGCATCTCGAAGCCCTGCATGGTGGACTGCTCGCCGCCGGCCTGCCCGGTGTAGAGGTTCATCGGCGTCACACCCGGCAGTTTCTTCTTGATCGTCCGAGCGACGTCAAGGATGTCCTGCCATGTTTTGGGCTGCCAGGGGGTGGCGATCCCGGCCTTCTTGAGCAGGTTCTGGTTGTACCAGATGCCTCGGGTGTCGGTGTCGTCCGGAACGCCGTACGTCTTGCCGTCGGCGGGCGAGGAGACGGCGCCCTTGGCGGCGTCGGCGAAGGAGTCCCAGTCCGCCCACTTGGCCACGTACGCGTCGATCGGTTTGAGGTATCCGCTGGCTATGTCGGAGTTGATCAGCGCGGTGTCCTCGTAGACCAGGTCGGGAGCGGTCGAAGGCGAGCGCATCATCAGCTGGATCTTCGTGTAGTAGTCGTTCTCGGACGCCGTGACCGGAATGATGTCGATCTTCTTGCCCGGGTGGGCCTTCTCGAAGGACCGCTTCATGGTGGTGAGGAACGTCTGCTGCTTGTGGTCGTTCTGATCAAGGTGCTGCCAGTAGACGACCTTGATCGAGTTGCCGCCGCTACCGGAGGCGGAGCCGCCGCAGCCTGCGGCGGACAACGTTGTTGCGACCGTGATCGCGAAGGCGGCGAGAAGTTTCTTGCGCAAGGGATCCTCCGAAGGGTGCGGCGCGTGCGCCTTACTCCGGCGCGCGACTGCGGGTGGCACGGGTCGTAGCTGTGGGGAGATACGGGACGTACGGGAGGGATGTGCTGCTCGCGAACACGGACAGGCGCGGACGGTGCCGGGACGCGGCAGGTGCTGGTGGGGTGCGTGCTGCGCCTGGCGCATTACCTAAATCCAATGGATGGACTAAGTCAACGTCTCTTGCATAATCAGGGTGCCCAAGTTCCGCGGGCAGGAGTCGCGTTCGTGGCCGCCGGCCGCACGCACCCGCACGAGGGAGGAGCGCCCCACCATGCGAAGCGGTACCAACCTGCCCCGGGTGGGTGGTTACAACCAGGCCGTCGTCCTGGACGCCATCCGCACGAGAGGTCCCGTCAGCCGCGTCGAGTTGGGGCCGCTCACCGGGCTCACCAATCAGACGGTGTCCAATGTCGTGCGACGGCTGCTCGACGCGGGCCTGATCACCGAATCGGGGCACGCCCCCTCCAGCGGCGGCAAACGCCGCACCCTGCTGATGCCACGCGCCGACGGCGCCTACGCCCTCGGTGTGCACCTCGACCCCGACGCGGCCGTGATCGTCCTCGTCGACCTCGCGGGATCGGTACTGCGCAGCCGCCGGTTCGCGCTGCCTCGGCCCAGTGTCCCCGAGGAGGTGGTCGACGCGGTGGCGCGCGCCGCACTGCGGCTGCCCGAGCACGCCGCCATCGACCGCGGTCGCCTGCTCGGCCTCGGCATCGCCGCGCCCGGACCCCTCGACGGTGAGACCGGGACGGTGGTGGAGCCGCCCAACTTCGACGGCTGGAGACGGGTTCCGCTGCTCGACATGTTCGCGAAGGCGACCGGCATGCCGGTCGCGCTGGACAACGACGCGACGGCCGCGGCGATCGGTGAGCGCTGGATCGGCGGAAAGCAGCGCGCAGACGGCTTCCTGTTCCTGTACATGGGCGCGGGTATCGGCGCCGGCATCATGCTCAACAACCAGGTCCTGCGCGGCGGCACGGGCAACGCGGGCGAGATCGGGCATGCCCGGATCGACGCCGGGAACCGCCTCTGCGATTGCGGGAGCAACGCTTGCCTCGGCCCCCACTGCAACCCTGCCGCACTGGTCGACGACCTGTTCACCCGGCACGGCCGGAGCGCCGCGGAGCGCATCGGGCTCAGCGGCGAGCCCGACGCGGTGCGCGCCGACTGGAAGCTGCTGCGGCGTGCGACGCGCGCCGGTGATCCGGCGGCCCGCGAGGTGGTGCGCCTGGCGGGCCGCCGCATGGGGCAAGCGGTGCACGGGGCCGTGGCACTGCTCGACGTGAGCCGGGTGGTGCTGGGCGGCGAGGCACTCGCAGGCGTCGAGCACGTCCTGGGCGAGGAGATCGACGCCGCCGTCAACACCACCTCGGTGACCCGCGTCCTGGGCGGCGTCACGGTGGAACCCAGCCTGATCGGCGAGACGGCAGGAGCGGTGGGCGCCGCGTCGCTGGTCCTCCATGGGCACTACGCGCCAGGCTGGCGCATGCTGACGGAGGCGTCGGGGTGAGGCGCCCGGCCGGGGTGAGGGGTGGAAGAGGCCGGCTCGCCGGCGCCACCCGGGCGAGCCGCGAGCCGGCCACGAGGTGATCCGGGGGCAGCGGCCGGAGCCGAGCGGTTTCCTGTCCGCGGGCGCCCCGCCGCCCCCCAGCTGATCATGAACGTGGCGGGCGGCACGGCCCGCTGCCGTTGAACGCCGCGCCCACCGGATCCGGTGCTTCCGCAGGAGGACCCGCCGGCAGGCCACGCCGACCTCCGTGAGACCGGGGGAGTGATGAGGGACGGCTCCCGGTGGTCCCGAGCCGAGCGCGACGCCGCTGGGGAGCGCGTCGCCGTCCGGCCCGGCTCGTACGGCGGCGGCCCGCGTACAGGAGGGACTCGTACACGGGTGCGGACGTTGCGGCGATCGAGCGGCCGGGGACCGACGCCCACGCCGTCCACGATCGGCGTTGCCCGCAGGATCGTGGGGCGGGGGCCCGGAGGAGCACACCCGCTGGGCGGCCGGCGGTGCGAGCCCCATGAGCCGGCGGCGATCAGGCCCGGGTACTGTCGACGGGTGCTGCGAACGTTGCTGACCCGCCGGTGGGTGATCCTGACCCTGGTGCTGGCTGCCCTTGTCCCGACCTTCTACCGGTTGGGTCTGTGGCAGTACCACAGGTACCAGCAGGCCAACGAGCTCAATCAGATGATCGACCGCAATCAGAGCGCCAAGCCCGTGCCGGTCACCTCGCTGTCCGAGCCCGGCGGCACGGTGCCGTTCTCCCGGACGTACCGCACCGTGTCGGCGACCGGCCACTACGACGCCGCGCACCAGTTCGTCGTCCGCCAGCGCACCAACGCCTCCGGCGACGTCGGCTTCCAGGTCGTCACACCGCTGGTCACGTCCACCGGCGAGGCGGTTCTCGTCAACCGGGGCTGGGTGGCGCCCGCGTCACAGAGCGGTACGGCCTTCCCGCACGTTCCCGGGGTTCCCACGGGCACCGTCACGGTGACCGGCCGGCTGCGCCCGGACGAGACCTACGCCTCCACCGGCATCCACAAGCGTCCCAGCCTGCCGCCGCGCCAGTCCGTGATCATCAACAGCGCGGAGCAGGCGGGGGACGTCTCCGTACCGCTGGTGTCGGGGTACATGGAACTGACCGCCACCACCCCGGCGCTCCCCGCCGCGGACGAGGCCGAACTCACGCCCGGCCCGCAGGAGGACTCCAACTCGATGGCCGTCATCGGCCAGGGCGTGCACCTGCCGTACGCGATCCAGTGGTGGATCTTCGCCGCCGCCGTGCCGGTGGGGTGGTGGATCCTGCTCCGCCGCGACACCGAGATCGACGAGGAGGCACGGGCCGCGGAAGGCACCGCCGGGGAGCCTCCCCGTCCGGGAGCGGAGAACGCCGATCCGGTGGACGGGACGCCCGGGGAGGACGCGCCCTCGCAGGCGGGTGACGCGGATCAGCCCGCCGCAACCCCGGCGCCCGTACCGGCCGTCGGCACCGGCGTCTCGCCCGCCGCCGACCTGTACGCCCTCATCGGCCGGGACCAGCGGCGCCGCTACCCGCGGGGCTGAACCGGACCGGACCACGCCGCGCCTTCGCCGCGAGAGCCCTGCTTCACGAGTTCCGCCGCGCGTTCCGCGATGGCGTACGTCGTCGCGTTGGTGTTCGCGGAGACGATGGCAGGCATCACCGAGGCGTCGGCCACGCGCAGTCCGGCCAGGCCCCGTACCCGCAGTCCGGTGTCGACCACGGCCATGGCGTCGTCGCCGATCGCGCATGTGCCGCAGTAGTGGAAGTAGCACATGAGGCTCTGCCGCAGGTACGCACGGACGGCTTGCCCGTCCCGGACGTCCGGGCCCGGGAGAGCTTCCTCGCCCCGCCAGCCTGCCAGTGCCCCGGCCTGCCCGATCTCCCGGGCCACGCGCAGTCCGGCGCCCATCGTGGCGATGTCGCGTTCGTCGCCGAGGTAGTCAGGATCGACCAGCGGTGTGTCCCGTACGTCAGGCCCGGCGAGGCGCACGGTGCCGCTGCTGTACGGGTTCATCGCCGAGAAGGCGATCGCGTAACCGTCGTCGGGCCCGGGCAGCGTGGGCGCCCTCAAGGGCATGCTCGCGAAGAGGATCTGGAGGTCGGGTGCGTCGGCGGTGCCGTCCGTCCGCACCAGACCGAGCGCTTCCCCAGGCGGGTTGCCCGGCGTGACGGGCACGGGGCGTCGGGACGCGTAGGTGAGCGTCGACAGGGGATGGTCCTGGAGGTTGGCTCCCACACCCGGCAGGTCCAGCGCGGTCTCCACTCCCGCCTCCCGCAGGTGCTCCGGCGGCCCGACACCGGACACCATCAGCAACTGCGGCGAACCGATCGCGCCGGCACAGAGTACGACCTCCCGGTCGCACTCCACCGGGACCGACCGGTCGCCCGCCGTGTACACGACCCCGACGCAGCGGCCGTCGACGATGCGCAGCCGCCGTACCAGTACGTCGGAGAGCACCCGCAGGTTGGGCCGGTCGAGGACCGGGCGCAGGTAGGCGTCCGCGGCACTCTGCCGGACGCCACTGACGATGTTGTTGTCACACCAGCCGAAACCGACTTCCAGCCCGGCGCTGACGTCCGTCGCCCGGTGGTGCCCGGCCTCCAGGGCGGCCCCGACGCATGCTTCCACCACGGGGTTGGGTTCCGTGGCGGGAGCCACCGTCAGCGGCCCGCCCACCCCGCGCGCGGAACTGCCGTGCCCCGGAGCGTTCTCGCTGCGCCTGAAGAACGGCAGGAGGTCGTCGTACCCCCAGCCGGCGGCCCCCCGCCCCGGCCAGCTGTCGTAGCTCGACCGGTGACCCCTCAGGAAGTTCATGCCGTTGATGCTCGACGACCCCCCGAGCCCCCGTCCGCGCGGTAGGGGTATCTCCGTACCGGTGAACGCCTGCTCGGTGGTCGTGCCGCCCCAGTCGGCGCTGCCTCCCACCAGGGCGGGCCACGCCCGCGGCACCGCCATCATGTCCAGCGGGCGTTCGGCGCCCGCCTCAAGGAGCAGGACCCGCACACTCGCATCCTCGGAGAGCCGCGACGCCAGCACACATCCCGCCGTGCCCGCGCCGACGACAACGTAGTCGTAGTTCGCAGATTCCATGATGACGTCCTTCGCGGTGACGACCCGTGGGAGGCGCCGGAACGCGGTCCGTCGTGGTGACCCGCGCCGTGTTCGCGGCCCCCGACGCGGCCGCCCGCCCGGCACAACGGCGCCCCGGTGAGCGGAACACGGCTTGCGCGAGAGGCGGGGCGCGCCCGCGCGCCGTCCACCGGGAAGGGCAGCCGTCCTTGGCGGGCGGCCGGCGGCCGGCGCTCGCTCAGGGCCGGGGCGTGAGCAGATCCGAGAGCCGGATGCGTTCGTAGAAGTCCTCGCGGACGTGGTCCGCGACGTCGCTCGCCTCTTCGGAGCCGTCGTGCGCGGGGTCCACGGTGACACGGAACGGCCGCCGGCCCTTGGGTGTGTCGACGACCCGCACGATGGTCCTGGCCACCTCGGTGGGATCGGCGTCCGGCGGCGCGAGTTCGGCCAGCCGCTCGGCGACGTCGTCCATGAGCCCCGGGTAGAGCTCGTCGTAAACCTGCGCGGTCTCCTTGTCGTCCGGGGACATGGCGTGGGCGAAGTGGTTCGTCCCGGAGGTGAAGGAGCCGGGAATGACCATCGCCGAGTCGATGCCGAACCGGGAGAGTTCGACCGCGTAGCTCTTGGCCACGTGGTCCTCCGCCGCCTTGGAGGCGAAGTACGGGCTCAGATAGGGCGGCGTCCCTCCGTAGGTGCTGGAGGACCCCACCCACAGCAGCAGACCGTCGTGGCGCTCGCGCATCTGCGGCAGGACCGCCCGGTTGATGCGCTGGGTCGAGATGACGTTGGTGTCGTAGATCTCCTCCAGCTGTTCCGGTGTGAACGCCTCGGTCGGACCCAGCACCATGTGGCCGGCGTTGTGTACGACGACGTCGACGCCGTCGCCCTCCTCGGTGACCGTACGGACGGCGGTGTCCACGGAAGCCTGGTCGGAGACGTCGAGTTCGACCGTGCGCAGGTCCACCGAGTTCTCCTCGGCGTACTGGGCCGCGTCGGCCGCCGCGTGAGCGTTGTGGCCTGCGACGTCGCGCATACCGGCGTACACGGTGTGCCCGTCGTCGGCCAGGGCCTGCGCTGTCATGGCGCCGAATCCGCTCGACGCTCCGCTGATGAGAATGGTCTGGGACATCCTGTGCTCCTGCGCTGTGGAGAGGGTGGAGTGGCCTGGTGTGATCGGTGTGCCCGTCGTCGGCCGCGGGACAAGCCGTGGCCGACGGGCGATGGTGGGACCTCGCCCATCCCGCCCCGGACGGCGCCCGGTTCCGCGGGTGTTACCTGTGGCGGGACGCGGCGCCGAAAGGAGCGGCCACGCGTGGCGCGAGACGGTCGCGGGTGCACCGGGAGGGTGCGGGTGCGCGTTTGCGGACGCCCCGGCCGGTCGTGGTGGCCGGGGCGTCCCAGGCGCCCTGTGCGGGCGGGCCACGCCCCCTCGTCAGCAGAGTCCGTCGTGCACCGGTCGCGCCCGCGGCACGCGTCACGTCTCCTGGCGGAGTCCAGCGCCCCGCCGCACCCGGCCCGCTCTCACGAGCCCTCGGCCCACGCCCGCGGTCCCCTGTGCCGGAAGCCCGCTGACGCGTGCCATCCGGTCCCGACGATTCGCGTCATCGATAGCAGATGAGGCGAAACGGAGCAATATGTGTTTTTCAGTCTGGTGGGTACGAGCTGCCGGCGCAACCCGGTCGGCGCCAACGTTCAGGGGGCAGTTGCCCGGTCGTCGGGGCCTCGCCGCTCCCCGGCGAGTTTGTACGTGAGCGGTACGTGCGTGTCGAAGCGGCGGACGAGCAGATGGTGGACGGAAGCGCCGAGCGCGGCGCCGAGGACGGGTGCGAGGAGGTAGACCCACAGGTCGGTGGTGTGCCCGGAGATCACGGCCGGGCCGAACTGGCGGACGGGATTGATCGCGCCTCCGCTGTACGGGCCGAGCGAGGCGACCACACCGGCGACGAACGCGCCCACGGCGTAGGGCACGTAGCGGGCGAATGCCGGGTGGGCCAGGGAGAATCCGATGACCAGCGTGAGAGCGATGAGACAACCGGTCTCGGCCTGGAAGACCTCGTCGGGATGCCAGGAGGGCGAGGGCCGGATCACGCCGTAGGACACGACAGGCAGGCCCACTTCGGCCCCCCACACCGCCCGCGCCAGGGCGGCCCCGGCGACGGAACCGCCGAGCTGCGCGAGGACGTAGGGCGGGACGCTGCGCCCGGGGAAGACGTCCATCAGCCACAGGGCGGCGGTCACCGCGGGATTCATGTGTCCCCCGCTGCGGCGGCCCGGCGGGGAGAGGATCAGTGCGGTCAGGACCCCTCCGGCCAGCACTCCGACGACGGCGATCGCCACGTGGATCCTGGCAATGAAGAGGGGTGAGGACGGATCCAGCACCCAGCGCACGACACTCACCCCCACGAACAGCAGGACGGTGGTGAGGACGAACTCGTCGGCGGCCCGTGCCAGCGGGAGCGGCGCCGGGCGGTTCGGTGCCTTGTCGCTCATCACGCTCTCCAGGAAGGGGCCTGCTCGGCACGGCCGTCCGCCCGTTCACGGCGGGGCGATCCGCGCCATTATGACCAGTTCGTGCCCTGAAGGGACGGCCCGGCGCCCCCTCGGTGAGTCGCCGCGTTCCTGCGGCGGTGCCCCGCACGGCATGGCCGACGTCTGCCGCCCGGCCGCGCCGCCGCCCTGCGCCCGGCGCCCGCGAGCTGACCGTGACCCCATGGACGCTGAGACCAGGCGGCCTGCCTGACCCGGGCGTCACACTGGTGCCGCGTGGCCCGTCCGGAGCAGCAGGAGCGCGATGTCGTCGCTCTTCTCCTGCGTCATCGTCGCCTCGGCGCCGCTGATGAGCCGGTCGCACAGGGCGCTCAACGGGCCCGGCGGCGCCTCACCGACGCGACGGGCGAGGTCGTCGATGGCGTCACCCAGGTCGGTACCCGAGCGTTCGACGAGGCCGTCGGTGTAGAGCGCGAGGACACTGCCGGGCGCCAGCGGGATCTCGGTCGTGGGGAACGAGGCCTCGGGTTCCACGCCGAGGAGCAGCCCGGGCGGCACGTCCAGCACCTCCGCCCTGCCGTCCGGCCCGCGCAGGACCGGTGGCAGGTGACCCGCGCTCGCCAGCAGGGCCCTCCGGCGCCGGAGGTCCAGATGGGCGTAGAGACAACTGGCGAACAGTTCCGTGTTGAGGTCCTCCAGCAGGCGGTTGGTGCGCGCGAGGACTTCACCGGGCGGGGCGCCGACCTGGGCGTGGGTGTGCACGGCGGTTCGGACCTGTCCCATCAGGGCCGCCGCCTGGACGCTGTGCCCCTGCACGTCACCGACGACGGCGACGGCGACGGCGTCGTCGAGCGCGATCAGGTCGTAGAAGTCGCCCCCCACATCCAGGGCGCTCATGGCGGGCCGGTAGCGGGCCGCCGTTTGCAGGCCGTCGATTCGCGGGAGACGGCTGGGCAGCAGGCCCTCCTGCAGGCCGCGGGCCGCCTGGGCATTGAGGTCGTACAGGCGTGCCCGCTCCAGTGCCTGCGCGATCAGCCCGGCCAGGGATACGAGTTCGGCACGCTCGTTGGGTACGAACGGCTGGGGGCGCTCGTAGCCGAGGACGCAGCAGCCGATCGTCCGGCCGGAAACGGTCAACGGCAGGTACGCGAAGGCGGTGACACGCCCGTAGCGTTCGATGGCCGGTTCGGTGTCCGGCAGTCGGGAGGCGTCGGAATGGAACGAGGGGACCCCGCTCTCCACGGCGCGCACCCCCTCGACGGGGGAGGTCAGCAGGATGCCGTCGAAGAACTCGGCCATCTCCGCGGGGAATCCCTCGCAGGTCACGACCCGCAGCCGGCCGTCCTCCGCCGTGAGCAACGCGAACGCCTGGACCGCGAGGACGGGCATCATCTGCTCGGTGAGCGCGTTGTCGATCTCCTGCACGGTCTTGGCCTCGGCGAGCGCCGACGCCAGATGCAGCAGGTGGAACAGGGTTCCCGCATGGGCAGGGGTGTCGGAGGGCGAAGCCGTCACGCCCCGGGCACGGTCGGCGGGAAGGCCGGCCTGCTCCACCGAGAACGTGACCCCGAAGTCGTCGGCGTACAGGGTGAACGAGAGCCAGTGGCCGCTCGGATGGCGGACCCGCAAAGCGGAGGGGAGACGGCTGAAGACCGCCGCTAGGTAGGCGTTCTCGAAGGCCGGATCGTGCAGCCAGGGAATCACCTCGAAAGGATCGTGGTGCAGCAGTTCACCGCGATCCCGGTCGAGGAGTTCCAACGCCCGGGCATTGATGAACGTCAGCCGCCCGTCCAGGTCGAGTTCGCACATGCCGCCGGGAAGACGGTCGGTGAGGCGGGCCCGGGGTTCGGCGCTTTCCGGTGGGGGATCGAGTGCGAGCGGGTCGGGCCGGGGGAGCACCGGGTCTCCCGCCTCCGCGGCCATCCGCAGCGCCTTCGCGGCGCGACGGCAGGCCGCGCCCACCTCGCGTTCCTCCGCGAGGGAGAGCTCCGGGGAGCGCGTGCCCGGCCACAGGAGCAGCAGGGCGCCCCAGGACACGCCCGCGTCGACCAGCGGTGCCACATACATGGCGACCCGGTACGGGAAGGACAGGGCGGTGCGGGGGAAGCGGCGCGCCAGTTCCTGCTGGCCGGACAGCCACACCGGCCGGCCGGAGCGTACCGCCTGGGCCACGGGCACCTGCGCCACGCGCGCCACCCGGGACCAGGACCGGGCGAGCCGCGCGGGCACGCCCCGCACGACGGTCATACGGACCAGCCGCTCCTCCGGGACGTCCAGGTACCCCGCCACGATGTGCGCGCCGGTCGAGCGGCCGACCCGGCCCACCTCCGCGTCGAGGACGCGACGCGCGTCCTCCTGCGGCAGGTCGACCTGATCGTCGCGCACCGGCCCACTGCCTTCCATCGCGGGAACGTCTCGCCCACCCGCCCGCCCGCCGCAACCGGCTTCTCGCCCGGACGTGCCCGGCTCGGCGTGAGCGAACGACCACAAGGCGAAGTGAACGGCGCGCGCCCGGTGACCGGGGGACCGTTCCGCCTCCTTTTCGAGGATGCCACGTGGCTCCCCGCGGCGCAGGCCGCCCCGGGTCGTCGGGCGCCGGGAGCGCCGTCCGCGGCGGGAACGCCCCGCGGCACCCGTCCCGTCCTCGCTCGCGAACGCCGACTCGGTGCCAACGGTCGGGTACAGCACGTGACGATCGACGGCCGGTGCCACCCGGGCGGCTCGGTGCGGGACGGCCGCCGGGCGACGGCGCCGCCGGGGCCCTGACGCGTGTACGCCGGGTCCCGCGCGGCGCGCACGGCTACGCAGGGGGCCCCTCGGCCGGTTCCGTACGGTAGATGTCGGCCGCGTCGGGCACCGTGGACACACCCAGTTCCGCCGCGACGGCGCGCACCGCGGCGGCCGCGACGGACGGATCGTGGCGGCCGTCGGTGGTGAAGTACGGCGCGACGTAGCGCTCGTAGTGCCGACGGGCCTCCGCCTCGGTGAGGCTCGGGATGAGCTCGCGCACGTACCGGGCCGCGAGGTCCGGCTCGTCGTGGAGCGTGCTCAAGGCGTGGCGGTTGGCCCGTACGACGGCCAGTACCGCAGGATCGTCCGGCGCGACGTAGGTGGGATCCACCGCGACGCCCACCGTCGGGACGCTGAAGTGGTCCCCGACGAAGGCCAGTACCCGCAGGCCGTTCTCCTCGGCCGTGACCTCGGGCGCCAGAGTGCTGCCGACGAACGCGGCGTCCAGCGAGCCGTCCGCGAGGAGGCGCAGGTGGCGGCCGTAGTCCCCGGGCGTCATGACGACCGGCTCGATGTCGTGGTCCGGGTCGAGTCCGTGCTTGCGCAGCACGATGCGGGAGAAGCACCCGGGCGCGGTCCCCGCCCCGTGCAGGGCGACACGGCGGCCCTTGAGCTCCTCGACCGACGTGAAGGAATCGCGGGCCAGCAGCCAGAACATCGGCCGATGGGTGTTGACGGACAGAACCGTCCACGGGATGCCGTCGGTCACCCGCGAGAGCACCGCGCGGCCCAGGCCGATCGTCGCGGTCCGCCGGACCCGTTCGGTCTCCCAGGCGCATCCGTCGCGCAGGGCGACGTGGACCCCCTCCTGCTCGTAGTAGTTCTGCTGGTCGGCGACGTAGGCGACCAGTTCCTCGTGGATTCCAAGACCGACATGGGTCAGGTCGATGGTGTGCACTGCGAGAGCTCCTTGTCCGGACGCGTCAGTCCATGGCCATTCCGCCGTTGACCGGCGCGATCGTGCCCGTGATGAATGCGCTGTCGTCACCCGCGTAGAAGGCGACGGCCCGGGCCACGTCGTCGGGTGAGGCCATGCGGCCCAGCACGGTCTGCGCCGCCTGGCGCTGCTTGTGTTCCTGGCCGAAGACGTCGGCGAGGCTGGTCTCGTCCACCGGTCCCGGGGAGACCACGTTGGCGGTGATCCCGCGAGGCCCCATCTCCTGGGCGACGTAGCGGGCGAACTGGTTCAGGGCCGCTTTGGAGGTGCCGAGCGCGATCATGCGCTCACGCGGCTGCCGGCTCAGTCCGGTCCCCAGGTAGACGATCCGTCCGTAGCCGCGCGCGGTCATGCCGGGGATGACGGCCTTCGTCACGAGGAAGGCGGATCGCATCTCCTCTTCGAGCTTGCCGCCGAGCTCCTCCCACGACATCTCGTCGAACGACTTGATGGCGTACGGGATCAGGGCGTTGTGGACCAGCACCTCCACCTCTCCCATGGTGGTCCTGACCTGCTCGACCATGGCGGACACGGCGGACTCGTCGCGCACGTCGGCCTGGACGGCGATCGCGTGGCCGCCGGCGGACTTGATGGACGCGACCACGGCGTCCGCCTCGTCGCTGCTGCTGCGGTAGTTGACGACGACGCGCATGCCCCGGGACGCCAGCAGCCGGGCGACAGCCGCGCCGATGCCCCTGCTCGCGCCCGTGATGATGGCGAGCCTGCCGCTCTGCTGACCGTCCGTCATGCCGACCTCCGGGGAGTGGTGGATGTGTCCGGTGTGGACGACCTGCCACCCGGTCTGGAGGTCCCGCCGTCGGGGACCAGCGCCCCGCGCAGCACCACGTCGACGGTCTCGCGCAGGAGGTCGGCCGCGCTCCGGCCGAGTGACTGCGGCAGCTGCGAGGTGAGGAGTTGCTCCAGGGCGCCGCGCGTGATGACACTGAGCAGTTCGGGCGGTGTGCTGAGCACACCGAGCCGGTGGCCGGTGCGGAAGAGCTCGTCGATCCGCCGGTACACCACCGCTTCGACGCGTTGCTCCACATACGGGCTGAGCATCGGATCGCCGCGCCCCCAGAGCAGTTGGGGGGCGCCGATCCGCGACAGCTCACTCCCCGCCGCGATCAGGAATTCCTCGACCTGGTGCTCGAACGGCTTGCCTTCGGAGGATGCGACGGCCTCGGCGAGAGCCTTCTCGATCCGGGCGAACTGCCGGTCCAGCACGGCCGCGAGAACACTGCGTTTCCCTGGGAAGTGCCGGTAGATGGTCTTTTTGCTGATATGGAGTTGGTGTGCGATGTCGTCCATGCTGGTGCGGCTGAAGCCGGTGGTGAAGAAGAGCCGCTCGGCGGCGTCCAGGACCAACTCGGTCACATCCGGGTTGACCAGCTTGGAAACTTCGGAACCTGTTTGGGTTTCCACGGTGTAGACCGTACACGCCGCGACGCGGGGATGTCACTGGTTCCGGCCACGCCAGGAAGACGCGCCCGCCCGTGCCCGCCGGTCCGGTGCTCGCCCCGGACCCACGGAAGGCCGCTCCGGGGAGGAGGGTTGGGGGTCATGCCCGAACAGGCCGGTGGGGGCGCGTGCTCGAACGGGCCCTTGGGAGCGGCGGCTTGAACGCGCCGGGCCGGCGGGTGCGAGGGCTGTCCGTGGTGGGGCGGACGAGCCGCGGGCCGTGTTCACGAAGGGGCGGTCGCGGGGCGAGTCCTGTGGCGGCCTCTCGCGGCTCGGCGGAAAGGTGCGATGGTGACGGAGAAGCGGCAGGTCGGGGGCGCCCTGTGGGGGCGCGCCCTGCGGGAGGGCGTGCAGGGCGGGGCTTTGTGGCTGCCGAGCCCGGTCCCGGGCTTCGCCGTCAGGGACCGGTCGTGACCGGCGCTGTGCTACGCGGGGCCTGCGGGGTCAGGGGTGGTGCAACGCCTGCGAGAGCGCGCTCACGCTGATGTCGATGATCGTGTGGAGCTGCTTGTCACTCGCCCCGGCCCTGCTCATCACGGCGAGCGACTGGTTGACCGCCGCGATGTGCACGGCGAAGTCCTCGGCGTCGCCTCCCGTCAACTTCGAGGCGGTCAGGGCGGTCCGCAGCCGAGCACGCTGGAGGCCCAGGGCTTCGACCGCGCGCGCGGCGATGCCGGGGCTCAGGGTCGGTATCACCATCGCGGTCTGGGCGATCAGGCATCCGTCCGGCAGGCCGGGGTCGGCGATGCGCTTCAGTGTGACGTCGAAGAACGCCCGCACCGCCCGCAGCGGGTCTTCGGAGGCGCCGGAAAGGGCCTGTTCGTACCGGTCTCCGTACCGGGTGGTGTAGCGGTCCAGGCAGCGCAGATAGAGCGCGTCCTTGTCGCCCAGTGAGGAGTAGATGGAGCTGCGGTTCAGCCCCGTCGCCCTGGAGAGGTCGTCGAGGGAGGTGCCGGCGTACCCGGCCCGCCAGAACTGGACCATCGCCGCCTCCAGCGCGTCGTCCACGTCGAACTGCTTCTTCCCGGCCATCGCGCGTGCACCTCGTTGGTGAGTCTGAGTCTGAGCCGAGCCGTCGCGGCCCGGCCCAGCATATCTTGAACTGAATGGTTCAAGATGCGTTACGCTCCCGGCATGACAGATGCCGCGGCCGTCGCGAACCGCTCCTTTGGCCAGAACCCGGTCCCCGGGCTGCCCCTGCACGACCTCACTGGCTTCACCCACCACTGGGTCGAGGCGGAAGGCATCCGGCTTCACGCCGTGGAAGGCGGGCGGCCGAGCGGCCCCGCCGTCGTCCTGCTCGCCGGATTCCCGCAGACGTGGTGGGCTTGGCGCGCGGTGATGCCGGGCCTCGCCGAGCGATTCCACGTGATCGCGGTCGACCTGCCAGGACAAGGCCACTCCGAGCGCCCTCGGGACGGGTACGACACGCACACCGTCGCGTCCCGCGTCCAGGCCGCGTTGACCGCCCTCAACGTGCCGAAGTACTGGCTCATCGGCCACGACATCGGAGCCTGGGTCGCCTTCTCGCTGGCTCTGAGGTACGAAGAGCGCCTGCACGGCGTCGCCCTGCTCGACGCCGGCATTCCGGGCATCAGCCTCCCGGACGCCGTCCCCACGGATCCCGACCGGGCCTGGAAGACCTGGCACTTCGCGTTCCACCTGGTGCCCGAGCTTCCCGAGACCCTGCTCGCCGGCCGCGAGCGCGACTACGTCGGGTGGTTCCTGAAGGCCAAAGCGCTGGCCCCGAACACGTTCGACAGCGCCGAGATCGACCATTACGCCGCCGCCGTCGCCGCGGAGGGCGGGCTTCGGGCGTCCCTCGCCTACTATCGCGACGCCGCCCAATCAGCGCGCGGGAACCATGACGCCCTGGCCCGAGCGCACCTGAGCGTCCCGGTCCTCGGAATCTCCAGCTCCCACGGCTCGATCCCCGACATGGCCGCTTCCCTCAGCCCCTGGGCGGACACCGTGAGCGGTGCTGTCATCCCGGGAGCGGGACACTTCATTCCTGACGAGCAGCCCGACGCGGTGGCGGACGCGTTGACCGCGTTCATCGATCGCGAGCGTGTCCGGTAGTACGGACGTCAACGGCCTGCGGGGCGGGGAGCCAGGGGGCGAGGGACGCCCGGAGTGCTCCGCCCGCGGCTGACGATTCCTCGTGCCAAGGTCAGCCGGTGCCGGTGCCGGTGCCGGTGCCGGTGCCGGTGCGATGTGTTGTGCTGAACCGCCGCTGATAGGCGGCTGGGCTCATCGACACCTGTCTCGTGAAGACGCGCCGCATGCTCTCGTAACTCGGGAAGCCGGCGAGCTCCGCGGCCTGCGTCGTGGCATGCCCCTGGTCGAGCAGCGCCTTCGCCATGTCGAAACGAATCATCTCCACGTACCGGGCGGGCGTGGTGGACAGTTCCTCACGAAAAAGCCGCGTGAGATGCCGGGGGCTCACACTGAGGTGCCTGGCAAGTTCGGTGAGTGAGTACGTGCCTTGCGGATTCCCCGTCACCATGTCGGTGATTCTGCGCAGGGAGGGAGAGCGGGGCGGCGGCCCCTGCAGCGGGGCGGAGAACTGCGACTGGCCGCCCGCACGCTGCAGATAGACCACCAGGGACCGGGCGACATCGCGCGCGAGCGCCGGTCCGTGGTCCTCCTCGACGAGCGCCAGCGCCACGTCGATGCCGGCGGTCACCCCCGCTGACGTGTACGTGGAGCCGTCGCGGACGTAGATGGCGTCGGAGTCGACGCTGCTCGCCCGGGACGCGGCGGCGAGCTCGTGCGCCGCCTTCCAGTGGGTGGTCGCCCGCTTGCCCTCCAGGAGCCCGGCGGCGGCCAGGACGAAGGCACCGGTGCAGACGGCCACGATCCTGTCGGCGTCCGCCGCCATCACGCTCGCGGCCTCGATCACATCCCGGGCGACGGGACCGCGCGGGTGGAGGTCCGTGCCGGCCACCAGGAACGTGTGGGCGGCGGACGGGGCCGCGGCACCGTCGACCCCGATCCGGATGCCGAGGGAGGAGGTGACGTCGGCCCCGGTCGGCGACAGCAGCACCGCGCGGTAGTCGGCGCCGAACCGGTTCGCCTCCGCGAACACCTCGGCGGGCCCCGCGACATCCAGCAGGGTGACGCCGTCGTAGACCAGCATCGCGACCTTGTGCGGGGACGGGGTCATCAAACCCTTGCCTCCTGTCCTGATTCGAGTGGTTCATGGCCGGAGCGGGGCGGCGGCGAACGCCGGGCGGTGGGATTCTGGAAAAGAAGGCCCATTCATTCCTAGCACACCGAAAGAACGCAGATTATGACCGAGTTGATCGCAGGAATAGAGATCCCTGAAACAGAGGCCGTCGCCGAGGCCACCCGGCTTGTCCAGGTGACAACAAGCCCCCTCATTTATCATCACTCCCGGCGCGTCTTCCTGTTCGGGGTGATGCATGCCCGCAGACTCGGCCTGGAGCCCGACCCGGAGTTGCTCTACCTCGCCGCGATGTTCCACGACACCGGTCTCCTGCGGCCTTTCTCCGAAGCGGAGCAGCGTTTCGAGGTCGATGGAGCCGACCACGCGCGCAGCTTCCTGCTGGAGCACGGCTTCACGGCCCCCGCCGCCGACGCGGTCTGGTCGGCGATCGCCCTCCACACCACGCCCGGAATTCCGGGCCGTATGGGTCCTGAGATCGCCGTCACGCATTTCGGTGTGCTGACCGACGCGGTCGGTTTCGCACTGGGCGAACTGGATCGTGGCCAGGTCGAGGAGGTCACCGCGACGCATCCCCGGGGCGATTTCAAGCACGAGTTCCTGCAAGCCTTCCTCGAAGGACTCAAGTACCGCCCCGACACCACGAACGGCACCGTGAATTCGGACGTGCTGGAGCACTTCGTCCCCGGATTCCAGCGCACCACGATGATCGAACGCGTCACCGAATCGCCGTGGCTGACCTGAGCTGACCTGAGCTGACCGACGGTGGCCGCGCGTGTGCGCGCGGGCACCGGTCAGGTGTACGCCGGTGGCATCGCCGCCTCGGGCGGTCCCTGCCGCTGCTGCTGGATGGCCAGCCGGGTCAGCTCCACCCGCGTGTTGATGCCCAGCTTGGTGAAGACGTGCTTGAGATGGGTGTTGACCGTGTGGACGGACAGGCAGAGCCGGTCGGCGACAGCGCGGTTGGTCAGGCCGTCCGCGACGAGCGGGACGACCTTCAGCTCCGACTCCGTCAGGCTCTCCCAGCCCGAGGTCGCGGCGGGACGGCGCAGGACGGCGGTCGAGCGCACGCCCGCCTCCCGCAGGCGGTGCCGGATCCTTTCCTGATCGCGGACGGCCGCGGCGGGCGTCAGGTGGACCGCCTCCTCCAGGCAGGGTGCCGCGGCGCCGGTGTCGCCCGAGGCGATCATCGAGGCTCCGAGATCCTCGCAGGCCGTGGCGAGCGCCAGACGCCGGCTGCCCTGCCGGTAGCCCGCGACGGCCCTCGACAGGTCGGCTTGTCCGCCGTGCAGTAGGCCGTCGACGTGGGCGCAGACGCTACGGATGACGTGCTGGCTGTCGTCCCGCGCGACGAGCGTGCGTACGGCGGTGGCCACCAGCTCGGCTGTCGACGGGTCGTCGCCCCGCTGGGCCACGCGGACGAGGTGCGGCCACTGGGTGGGGGTCAGCACGAGGAGCCGCGCGGGGTCGTCGGACCCGAGGACGTCCCTGATCGCGGCGGCGGCCCCGTCGTGGTGGCCCTCGGCCTCGGCCAGCCGGGCGCGGGCGAGCGCCACCCACGGACCGTAGGGTGATCCGCCCGGGCTGAAGTCCCCCTCTGCGGCGCGGAGATGCTCCTGCGCTCTGGCGAGCTCCCCCCGGTGGACGCTGATGTGCGCGAGCAACGAGCGCGCCAGCGGGATGGCCCGGGTGATCTCCAGCGCGTCCGAGACCGTGAGACAGGCCTCCGCCTCCACCGCGGCGTCATCCAGTGCTCCGCGTTCGAGCAGGACCGTGGAACGGCAGGCGTGCCAGTAGGGCAGCGACCACCCGAGACCGAGTGCCTCGGCCTCGCGCTGCCCCTCGCGCAGTACGTGTTCGGCGTCCTGAAGCCGGTCGGTGGAGGCGAGCACGGTGGCGAGCCACAGCGCGGGGATGCGTGGGGGGCGCAGCCGCAGGGCGTGCGGCTCGGCGTCGGCGCGGCCCGCGGCCCGCTCCGCGAGGTCCAGGGCTTCGGCCAGCCGGCCGCGGTAGAACAGGGTCTGCGACTGGAAGACCATGGCGCTGACCACGAGGGACGGGTCCCCGCTGCGGTAGGAGGCGTCGATCAGGTCGGTGTGCTGCTCCGCCGCGGCGATGTCACCGAGGTAGACGTGCCCTGTCGCCTTGGTCTTCAGCAGCCGGGTCCACAGCTGCGACGGCAGGTCCGGCAGGTCCAGGGCGCGGCTGAGGTGTGTCATCGCGGCCGCGTCGTCGCCCGCCGCCTGATGGATCTCGGCGGCCACCAGCCGCAGTGCGGCCTCCTGCGCCGTCCGCAGGCCGCCCGAGATCGTGGCGTCGACCAGTTCGAGGGCTTCGTGGACACGCCGGGTCCAGCCGAGCTGTTCGGCGGCCTCCGTGAGCAGTTCGACGCGGCGCGCGTCGTGCCGGGGCAGCAGTTCCGCCGCCTTCTGGGCCAGGTCCGCGGCGGCCTCGGGGGCGGCCGGGGCCAGTTCGCGCACCGTGTCCTGCAACGTACGCACGGAGGCGTCGTCGACGGGGCCTCCGGCCAGGACGACGTGCCAGGCCACATCGGCCGCGCGTCCCCCGGCCTCCCGCAGGATGTCCCCGGCCTCGCGGTGGAGGGCGGAGCGGACCGCCGGCGGCAGGTCGTCGTAGACGGCCTGCCGCATGAGGTCGTGCCGGAAGGCGAGCCGGCCGCCGGCCGACAGGAGGTCCGCCGCGAGCAGGCTCTCGACTGCGGACAGGAGGGCGCCGACCGGTCTGCCGAGCATCCGCGCGGCGGTGGCGAGGTCGAATTCGCGGCCCAGCGCGGATCCGACCTGCAGCAGCCGGGTGGCTTCCTCGGGGAGGCGGCCAAGGCGCCCTTCGACGCTGCGCCGGAACCCGGCGGGTATGTCCTCGCGCACGGGGCTCGCCGTCCCCGCCTCCATCCGGACGGCGTCGGTGTCCACGAGGGCCCGCAGCAGCTCGATCGCCAGGAAGGGGTTGCCCCCCGCGCCCCGCAGCAGACGGGTCAGGGCGGGCGCGGGTGCCATCCCGAGCACGTCCGTCGCGATCCGGTGCAGTTCGTGCGGCGGCAGCGGGCCGAGCGTGAGGCGGAGCGCTCCCTGCCGTTCCAGGGTCTCGCGGGTGCGTTCCGCGATCGGCCGTTCGCCCTCGGGCCGTACGGCGAGCACCCACAGCACCCGGGAGGCAGACAGCCGCGACGGCAGCATGCGCAGGGCGAACAGGGTGGCGGGATCGGCCCACTGCGCGTCGTCCACGAGGACCGCGACCGAGGCGTGCTGGGCCCGCTCCTCCAGGGCGTCGGCGATGTCGTCGAGGAGCCGCAGCCGTTGGTCGTCGGTGACCGTGGCCCGGCCGGAGGCGGAGCCGCGTACCGCCGAGTGGAGCGCGGCCAGTGGCGCGTACTGGTCGAGTTCGGCGGAGCGTACCCACATCACGTCGAAACCGGCGCCTCGTGCGAGTTCGTCCACGTAGGACAGGAGCCGGCTCTTGCCGACACCGGGGGCACCCTCCACGAGGGCGCACCTGCTGTGTCCTGCGCGTACTTCCCGCACGACGTCGCGCAGCGCCGCGATCTCCCGCTCCCGCCCCCGGACCGGAAGCGTTCGTCTCGCGGGCGCCGCGGCCGTCCACGGATCCGCACCGTCGGTGTTGCGCATGGCGCAAGCATGCCTCACCGCCCAAACCCCCTCAACGGCGCGTCGCGCCGCTTCCGGGCTTTCACCTCGGGTGATTGACGGCGCCACCGGCCCACGTCACCCCTTTGCGACGGATGCTGCGGACCTTCCCGCTCTCCCGTACGAGCAAAGGAGCACGACGTGCGTACAGGCAAGGAATACCTGGCGGCGCTCAACGACGGCCGGAAGGTGTGGGTGGGCGACGAACTCGTCGAGAACGTGGCCACCCACCCGATGACGCGCGCCTACGCGCACCGCATCGCGGAGTTCTACGACCTGCACCACCGCCCGGACCTGGAAGAGGTGATGACCTTCGTCGACGACGACGGCGTCCGCCGGTCCATGACGTGGTTCCAGCACCGGTCCAAGGAGGAACTGCAGCGCAAGCGCCGCTACATGGAGACGGTGCTGCGCGAGCTCGGCGGCGGTGCGACCCCCCGCACGCCGGATGTCAACAACTACCCGCTCCTGACGTACGTCGACGACCCCGCCCCGTGGAGCAGCCAGTCGGTCGGCACGGGTGGCAGGGACCTCACCGAGGGGATCCTCGACTTCTTCCACGTCGTGCGGGAGGGAGACCTCAACGCAACGCCCGCGTTCGTGGACCCCCAGACCGACCGCTCGCGCGAGTCCGCGCAGGCGGAGTCACCCGCGCTGCGGATCGTCGCCACCACCGACGAGGGCATCACCGTCCGGGGGGTGAAGTCGATCAGCACCGGGGCCGCCTTCGGCGACTGGATCCACATCGGTGTGTTCTACCGCCCCGGCATCGTGGCGGAGCAGATCATCTTCGGTGCCGTGCCGGTGAACGCTCCCGGGGTCACCGTGGTGTGCAGGGAGAGCAACGTCCGCGACGGCGAGGACGTCGAGCACCCGCTCGCCTCGACGGGGGACGAACTGGACAGCGTCATCGTGTTCGAGGACGTGTTCATCCCCTGGAACCGTGTGTTCCATGTCGGTAACCCCCAGCACGCGTCGCTCTACCCGCAGCGGGTCTTCGACTGGCTGCACTACCAGGCGCTGGTCCGCCAGATGGTCCGCGCGGAGCTCATGCTCGGTCTGACACTCCTGATCACCGAGCACATCGGCACCTACCAACTGCCGCCGGTCCAGACCCGGATCGCGCAGTTCGCCGGCTTCCACCAGACGCTGAAGGCGCATGTGATCGCCTCCGAGGACGAAGGGTTCACCACCCCCGGCGGCCTGTACAAACCGAACGTCCTGATGTTCGACTTCGGCCGCGCCTACTACCTGGAGAACGTCGGCCGCATGGTCAACGAGGTCGTCGACCTGGCCGGCCGCTCCTCGCTCATCTTCCCGACGGAGGGGCAGTGGGAGCGGCCCGAACTGCGGCCCTGGCTGGAGGCGTTGCAGACGGGCCCGGTGGGCAGGCCGCACGACCGGCTCAAGATCAGCCGGGTGATCCGCGACCTGTTCCTGTCCGACTGGGGCGACCGCATCAGCACCTTCGAGAACTTCAACGGCACCCCGCTGCTGGCCATCCGCACCCTCACCATGAAACGCGCCGAACTCTCCCCGGGCGGTCCTGTCGCCGACCTGGCCCGCAAGGTCTGCGGCATCGGCGGTGCCGAGACCGAGGACGAGACGGCGTACACCACGCAGGCGGACTACGCCCGCCGGCAGGACGCCTCGTAGGCCGTGCAGGGCCCGGGCGGGAGGACTCCGCACTCCCGGGCCCGCGCGACCGCGCCGCCGCGGGTGTGCGCGCCGAGCTTGCGGAACACCGAACGCACCTGTGTCTTCACGGTGTTGTGCGAGACGTAGAGCTCGGCGGCGATCTCCCGCAACGTCAGGGGGCCGCACAGGGCCCGCAGGATCCGCCGCTCCCCGGCGGACAACTCCTGCGGGCCCGGCGGGACGGCCGGGGTGTCCGTTGCCCCGGAGCGCTCCTCGGGCCGGGTGAGCGGTTGCGCGGACGACAGGGAGAGAGGCCGCGCGAGCAGGTCCCGCAGGACGCCGGGCGACGCGCAGGACCCCGCTGCACGCACGGCGGCGCCACGCGCCTCGCGCGCCGCGCCGTCGTCGTGCCGGGCCTCTTCGAGCTGCTCCCGCAGCAGGTGGCACAGGACGCGCGCGTGGGGATCGCCGCCGCTGGGCGCCGTTCGCGCCAGGGCCTCCTCGGCGTGGACGAGGGACGCCGCGCACTCCTCGACGGTGGCCGTCCCCAGGAGCAGCCGGGCGCGGCCGAGATGGGCGAGAGCCGTGACGAAGTGGCCGCCGAGCCCCTCCGCCGTCGCCCTGTCGAGGGCCTCGTCGCTCAGTGCCCGGGCCTGCTCGCGCCGCCCGGACAGATGGGCGCACACCGCACGGGCACCGAGGGCGCGTACGAGGACGAGCCAGTGCTGCGCGGCGTGTGCGTCGCGGACCGACTCGCCCAGCCAGTGGTCGGCCTCGTCGTACCTGCCCTGCCACAACAGGGCGGTGCCCCGCGCCACACAGGCCAGGGCCCGCCAGGCCGTCAAGGGGGCCGCGGCCGGGGCGGCGGTACCGCTGAGCCGGTCGGCGGAGAGGATCTCGCCCCGCAGACAGCAGGCGATGGCGCGCGCGACGGCCGCCGCACCGGCCACCGTGCCGTCCTCTCCCAGTCCCTGCGTGCCCGCCCGCCCCGGTTCCGCCGCGCCCGCCTGCCTGGCCTGTGCCACGTCCAGCCACCGCTGGGCCAGGTCCGCGTTGCCGCCGGCCAGCTCGGTCATGGCCGCCACCACGCACAGCCGTGCGTCGGCGGCGATCGTGCGGGCGGGAAGGAGCCGCAGCCACTGTGCGACGACCGCGCTCCGGCCCGAGGCGATGGTCTCCTCCCAGACGTCGAGCACCGCCTCGATCGCCAGGGACGGATCGCCGGCCAGGACGGAATACCGTACGGCCGGTGTGGTGTCCCGCCGCGCCCGGTACCAGCGCGCGGCGGCCAGGCCCAAGGAGGCCGCCGCGGTGGGCTGTTCGGCCGCCAGCATCGCGCGGAGCGCCGAACGCAGCGCGGGGTGGTGCCGGTACGCCCCAGCGCCGGCGCCCACGGGCACCAGGAGCTGCACGGTCCGGGCCACTTCGCGCAGTGTCACCCCCGCCTGGTCCGTCCCGGTTACCACCTGGCACGACGCGGCGCTCAGTTCGTCGAGGACACTGCCGCGGAGCAGGAAGTCGCGCTGTGCGGTGGTGAGCCGGTCGAGCACTTCGGTGGCAAGGTACTCGCCCACGGCCCGCTCGGCCCGCTCGGCCCGCTCGGGCTCGCCCGCGGGGGAGCCATCGGCGCCGGCGAGGGCGCGCCCCGTGAGGCACAGTCCCGCCGCCCAGCCCGCGGTGGCCGCGTACACCTCGTCGAGGACGTCGGCGCCGGGCGCGTGCCCGAACAGGCCGGTGAGCAGCACGCGCGTCTCCTCCCGGGTGAAGGCCAGGTCGGCAGGGCCGAGTTCGGCCACCAGGCCGTGCGCGCGCAGGGCGGGAACGGGAGCACCCGGGACGTGCCGCGTCGCGAGTACCACCCGGACTCCGCCCGGCAGCCGGGTCAGGAAGTCCCCCAGGGTGCGGCATGATTCGGGGTCCGTCACGGCCTCCAGCCCGTCCAGGACCAGCGTGAGCGGAGCCCTGCCGGCCGACACGGCCAGTTCGGCGACCAGAGTGGGCAGCAGCTCCTCGATCCAGCCGTCGAGTGTCCACCGCTGCGCGCTGGTCGCCGCGGTGAGATCCGGCCGGATCCGACGCAGCGCGTGCAGGACGGCGCCCCACAGCCGGCCGGGCGGGTTCTCGTGCGCGTCGAGACCGAGCCACGCGCAGTCGCCCCGGGCGATCAGGTCGCGTGTCCACTCGGTGAGGAGAGCGGTCTTGCCCGCGCCGGGCGGTCCTGACACCACGATCAGCGCTTCCGTGGCGGCGCCCAGCCGTCGCAGCAGGCGTGGGCGCGGCAGCACGTGCGGCGGCTGCGTCGGGGGACGCAGCTTGAAGTCGGGAACGACGGGCCTCATGGCGCCTCCAGCCAGGTTGCCGGAACAGGGAAAGCCCCCGCCGCCGGGCGGTCCAAGGGTGAACACCGGGCAGCGGGGGGCGAGCGTGGCGGGTGCGGGCGAACCCTCCAGGGGGTACGGGCGGACCATCCGCGGGGGTACGGGTGGACGTCAGGTCATGACGCGTGGCCGCCGAATCCGCCCGCGAAGTACACGAGTGGCCGGCCCTGCGTCTTGTGCTCGAAGTGCCGGGCGTCGCCCACGAAGATGGTGTGGTCGCCTCCGGGCAGCGCCGCGGAGACATCGCAGACGACGGTGGCGATGGCGTCCTTGAGCACTGGCACACCGTGGTCCTCGTGTGTCTCCACACCGGCGAACTTGTCGGGCTTCGAGGCGGCGAAGTGCCGCGCCAGCTCCTCGCCGTCGTGCCCGAGGACGTTGACGGCGAAGCGCCCGTGCTCCGCGATCGCCGTCCGCGTGTACAGGTGGTTGCTGATGCACACGATCAGCTGCAGCGGGTCCAGGGACAGCGCGGACACGGCGCTCGCCGTCATACCGATGCGGTCGCTTCCGGCCCGGGTGGTGATCACGCTGACGCCGCTGGCGAGCCGGCCCATGGTGGCCCGGAATGCCGCCGTCCGGTCGAGGGGTGCGGGAGTTTCGATCATCGGGGACCTCCGTGAAGGGTGAGCGTGCTCTGGGGCTGTCCGGGGCCCGGGTGCGGCCGGCCGGTGACGGGGGGACCGCCGGGGCGGACCCCGGCCCCCGGTCCGCCGACGCGAGGCCGCGGACGCTCTCGGACGCGGCTGTCCTGCGGTGTATTCGGCTGGGCCGGCGGGTTCAGTTGGACGGGTTGGACCGGGGGCGCCGCGGGGCCCGCACACGGCACGGCCCCCGGGCGGCGCCGGCACGCACGCGTACCGGAGCCTTGGAGCACCCGCTCCCCTGGGGGCACCGCCGCGCGGCCGCCGGCAAGGCGCACCGGTTCAGCCCTCCGGTACGGGTTCGAGCACGAAGGTGTGGCGCACCACGGTGTAGCGCTCGTCGGTCAGCTCGCGGCACGGGCCCGTACCGGCTTCGTAGGTGTCGTACGCCGTGATCAGCGACTGCCTGACACCGAAGACCGGATCCCCGCCGAGGTGGGAATCGTCTGCGGGGAACAGCATCGTGGTCACCCGCTGGAAGCCGGACGCCTCGATCAGCACGTGCACATGGGCCGGGCGCATCAGGGACCGGCCGGTCGAGCGCATCAGCTCCCCGACCGTGCCGTCGCCGGGGATCGGATAACTGGCGGGACGGATCGACCGGAAGGTGAAACGGCCGGCCTCGTCGGTGACGAACAGCGCGCGCATGGCCGGATCGGTGCGTCCGGGCAGTTCGACGTCGTAGGCGCCGTCGCCGTCGCTGTGCCAGACATCGACCCCCGCTCCGGCGACCGGTGTGCCCCGGTGGTCCACCACCTGGCCCTCGAAGTAGAGCGGTGTGCCCGGCAGGCCTTCGGAGATGTCGGCTCCGTCGGGCCGCCGGGGCCGGTCATCCCGGAAGTACGGGCCGAGCACGCTGTTCTCCGTCGCGTCGCCCCGGCGCTCGTGGCTTACCGCGTCAACCAGCATGGTCACGCCCAGGACATCGGACAGGAGGATGAACTCCTGCCGCGTCGCCGTGCACAACTGCCCGGTCCCGGTGAGGAATTCGATCCCCTTGGCCCATTCCTCCTCCGTCAGGCGGACCTCGCGGACGAAGCTGTGAACGTGTTGGACCAGCGATTCGAGGATCTCGCCGAGGCGGGCGTCCTTGGTCCCATGCAGGGTGGAGAGCACCGCGTCGGTGATCGTGTCGCTGGTGAGGTCGGACAGGGCCGTGTCAGACATGGGTGGCTCCTGAGGTGCTGGGGGCGACGGATTCGGATGCGGGGGACGCCACGGGCCGATCCCCGGCCCAGGCCGTCGTGAGCAGGGCGCGGACCGCTGACTTCTCGACCGGCCGGGGGTTCCAGTAGCCGTCCCGCACGACGAGTTCGGCGGCCTCCTCGATCCCCGACTCGGGCATGCCCAGCTCCCGCAGGGACGTGGGGGCGCCGAGCCGCCCGGCGAACTCGAAGAGGGACGTCGCGGCGTCGGGCCCTGGCAGCGCCCGGGTGATCCGGGCCATGGCCTCCGGTGCGGCGGGCGCGTTGTGACCGACGGCGTGCGGCAGCACCACCGCGTGGGTCTCGGCGTGCGGAAGCCCGAACGTACCGCCCAGGACGTGGCACACCTTGTGGTGCAGTGCCATGCCCACCATGCCCAGGCAGGAGCCGGCGAGCCATGCCCCGTACAGCGCTCCGGCACGCGCCGGGAGATCGTCCGGACGCTCGGCGATCACCGGGAGGGAAGCGGCCAGGGCATCGAGGGACTCGCCGGCCATGAGGAAGGCCACCGGGTCCTGGTGCTGCGCGTAGAGCGCCTCGACGGCGTGCGCCATCGCGTTCAGACCGCTCACACCCGAGGCCGCCGGGGGGTACGTCAGGGTCAACTCGACGTCGTACACCACCGTCTTGAGCAGGACTTCCGGCAGCCGCCGTGTCGTCTTCCCGCGGCCCTCGGTCTCGCCGAGGATCGGGGTCATCTCCGACCCCGCGTACGTCGTGGGCAGTCCCAGTTGGGGAAGCCCGGTCCGCGCGGCGATCGCCTTGCCGAGGCCGATCGTCGAGCCCCCGCCCACGGCGATCAGGCAGTCGGCCCGCAGCGAACGGGCGTACTCGACTGCCTTCTCGCTGACCTCCACGGGCGTGTGGGGGGCCGCCTCGGCGAAGACGGCCACCGCCCGTGTGCCGAGCAGATCGAACACCTCGGCGGCCTGTGCCACCTGTCCGGGCGCGCACAGGACGAGTGCGCGCCGGCACCCCAGAGCATCCACCTCATCGGCGAGGCGACTTCGCGTGCCGCTGCCGAAGACCACTTTCGTGATCTGTCCCTGACTCACGAACGCTTTCATGGGAATTCCTCACGTGCGTCATTCTGTGACGTCTTGGAGTCTGGGGCCGCGTTGAATTGGACGTCAACAGGAAAGGAGTACGGCGACGGGCGGTGCACCGGATTTACCGTGAATAGGTGATGCCGGGTGTGCCGTTGTCCGCGCCGGGAACCGTCCGCGCGCACCCGGGCACCCGCACCGGGATCACTCGTATGAGCGATGCGGGGGCGCGGCCGGTGCCGGAGCCTGAGCAGGCAGACGGAAAACGGCCCGCACGGCCGGCCCCGGCGGACGGCGCACAGAGGCGCCCCGCCGACGAACGGAGAGGGAGCACATGCCCGTACATCCCCTCGGCACACCGGTGTCCGACGGCCGTCCCGCTGCCGCGGGCACGGACCGGCACGTCCTCGCGAGGGACGCCCGCAGCGCAGAGATCAGCGAGGGAGAGAGCTTTCTCCGGTACGTCCGTGAATTTCTTCTGGGAAATGGCGCGGCCGAATAGGGGCCCGCGCAGACTCTGAACGCGAACGCGAACGCGAACGCGGCTACGGGCGAGGGCGGGGGCCGCCCGGCCGCCCCACACAGACGATTGACCGAAGTCCGCCCAGGCGAACAGTCCGAGGGCGGGCAGAACAGGCGGACCCATGGACAAGGTGGTCGCCACCGCCGCACAGGCAGTGGCAGACGTCCACGACGGTGCCTCGTTCGCGGTCGGTGGCTTCGGCCTCGGCGGCGTACCGGACACACTGATCCAGGCCGTCCGCGACAGGGGCGTCTGCGGGCTGAGCGTGGTCTCCAACAACTGCGGAGCGATGGGCTCCGGCCTGGCCGTACTGCTGGCCGCGGGCCGCGTCGCCCGCGTCACCGGCAGCTACATCGGCGCCAACAAGGAGTTCGCCCGCCAGTACCTCACCGGCGAGCTGGAGGTCGAACTGATTCCGCAGGGCACCCTCGCCGAGCGGCTGCGCGCCGGCGGCTGCGGCATCCCCGCCTTCTACACCCCAGCCGGCGTCGGTACGCAGGTCGCCGACGGCGGACTGCCGTGGCGCTACGACGGCGACGGGGGCGTGGCGCTCGCCTCCCCGGCCAAGGAGACCCGCGAGTTCGACGGCGTCGAGTACGCCCTGGAGCGGGGCATCACCACCGACTTCGCCCTGGTCCGCGCGGCCCGCGGCG
The DNA here is from genome assembly GCF_036250695.1 of Streptomyces sp. NBC_01497. Classification (NCBI taxonomy): domain Bacteria; kingdom Bacillati; phylum Actinomycetota; class Actinomycetes; order Kitasatosporales; family Streptomycetaceae; genus Streptomyces; species Streptomyces sp. NBC_01497. Next base: position 7,186,287 of record NZ_CP109427.1, read on the forward strand.
ACCGGCACGGCAACCTGGTCTTCAACAAGTCCGCCCGCAACTTCAACCCGCTGGCCGCGATGGCGGGCCGGATCACCGTCGCCGAGGTCGAGGAACTGGTCGAGCCGGGCGGGATCGACCCCGACCACGTGCATCTACCGGGCATCTTCGTGCAGCGCGTGGTGGTACTCAGCCCGGAACAGGCCGCTGACAAGAGGATCGAGAAGCGGACGGTCACGGCCCGGGGGGTGTCGGCCTGATGGCCTGGACACGGGACGCGATGGCCGCACGCGCGGCAGCCGAACTGCGCGACGGTGAGTACGTCAACCTCGGTATCGGGCTGCCCACGCTGATCCCCAACCACCTGCCCAAGAGCATCGAGGTCGTCCTGGAGTCGGAGAACGGCATCCTCGGTACCGGCCCCTACCCCTATGAGGACGAGGTCGACCCGGACCTGATCAACGCCGGAAAGGAGACCGTCACGGTCCTGCCCGGCGCGGCCTTCTTCGACTCCGCGCTCTCCTTCGGGATGATCCGCGGCGGCCACATCGACACCGCCGTGCTCGGGGCCATGCAGGTCTCCGCCCGCGGTGACCTGGCCAACTGGGCGGTCCCCGGGAAGCTGATCACCGGCATCGGCGGTGCCATGGACCTCGTGCACGGCGCCCGCCGGGTGATCGTGACGATGACGCACACGGCCAAGGACGGCTCACCGAAGCTCGTCGAGGAGTGTGACCTGCCACTGACCGGCCGGGCCTGCGTCGACCGGATCATCACCGACCTCGGCGTGCTCGACGTCACCGAGCGGGGTCTGCTCCTGGTGGAGAGGGCCCCGGGCGTCACCACCCGGGAGATCCTTGAGCGGACGGCCGCCACCGTGCGCGTCGCCCGATCGCCGGGAGGAGCCCCGGGCTGAGGCCGCGGCCCGCTCGGCGTCCGGCGGTCCTGCGGCACGGTGCCTCCTCCCGCCCGGTCGAGCAGGCCCGGCGAAGGATCAATCGTGGCGTGAGCCCGCGGACTTGTCCTCCTCGATGTCGCTGTCCTGGCTGGCCGCCCAGGACGCGAGGAGGGACAGACTGTCGTGCGAGGCCGTACCCGGTTCAGCGGTGTAGGTGATCATCGTCAGGCCGGGTTCCGCGGTCAGTCGCATGAGGTCGTAGCGCAGTTCGAGCGCGCCCACGACGGGATGCCGGAATCGTTTGACGCCCCGCCCGAGGGCCCGCACGTCGTGGCGCGCCCACAGGTCGCCGAAGGTGTCGCTGCGGGTGGACAGTTCGCCCACGAGGTCGGTCAGGGAGCGGTCCAGCGGGTTGGCGCCCGCGGCGGCGCGCAGCTGGGCGGTGAGGTCGTCCGCGACCTGGTCCCAGTCGCGCCAGAACTGGCGGGCCTGGGGGTCGAGGAAGGTGAACCGGGCCAGGCTCGGCGAAGGCCGCGGTCCGGTGCGGGGTCCGGTGCTCGGACCGGTGTAGAGCACGCTGTACAGCGCGCGGCCGAGGGAGTTGGTGGCGATCATGTCGAGGGTGGGGCTGCGCACCAGCGCGGGGACACCGACGAGGGCGTCGAGGACGGCCTGCAGCTGCGGTGCGATGGTCGTGGGCGGGGTACGGTGGGAACGGGACGCGGCGGACGGCCTGGCGGCGCGGGCCAGGTCGATCAGATGGGCCTGCTCGGCGGCGTCGAGCCGCAGCGCGCGGGCGATGGACGCGAGGACGCTGTCGGAGGCGTTGGTGAGCGCCCCGCGCTCCAGCCGGATGTAGTAGTCGACGCTGAGCCCGGCCAGGGCGGCGACCTCCTCGCGGCGCAGGCCCGGCACCCGCCGCTTGCGCCCTGCCACGGGCAGCCCGACCGAATGGGGGCTGATCCGCGCACGGCGGGAGGCAAGGAACTCCTGTATCTGCCGGCGATCGTCCATGCCTTCCACGATAGGCACAGGTGAGGCGGTTATGGAGGACCTGCCAGTACCCCTGTGACACGTCCTGTCGCACGCCCGGTGATGCGGGTTGTCTTGGCTCCATGACCAGTACGACCCGGCTGACGGCACGTAGCCCCGTCCGCACATCGCGTGACCGCTCAGATGGTTCGCCGCAGGAACCGCTGATCGACGCGGATGTCCGCGGTGGCCGCGTACCGCCGGCTCAGGGGCGTGCGCCATCTCGGCCCCGGGGAACGCCAGGCCGCTGGATGGACGACGTGGCTTCCCACCCCACCGAAGAAAGGACCGTCATGGCCCTCGGAACCGCAGTGATCGTCGGTGTCGGACCCGGCCTCGGCCTCGCGCTCGCCCGCGTGTTCGCCGACGCAGGACACCCGGTCGCCATGCTCGCCCGCGACAAGGCGAGGCTGGACACCTACGCCGCCGAACTCGCCTCCACCGGCCGGGAGATCCGGGGCTACGCCGCGGACGCCGCGGACCCCGACGACCTGCGCGCCGCGCTCCACCGCGCGATCGGCGAGCTCGGAGCTCCCGACGTACTCGTCTACAACGTCGGCGTGCTCCGCAAGGACTCGCCCCTCGGCGGCGACGACCGGGACTGGGCGGACGTGACCGCCATCAACGTCCTGGGCGCCAGGGTGGCGGCCGACGCCGTCCTGCCCGAGCTGCGTGGCGGCCGCGGCAGCCTCCTGTTCACGGGCGGCGGCTACGCACTCCACCCCTCGCGGACCTTCGCCTCCTTGTCCGTCGGCAAGGCCGCACTGCGCGCCTACGTGTCGGTACTCCACGACCAGCTGGCGGGAACGGGCGTGCACGCGACCAGCGTCACGATCACGGACGAGATCGGCGGCGCCGACGAGCGTTTCGAGGCGGCGGTGCTCGCCCGGGCGTACCTCGATCTGCACCAGCAGCCCGAGACCGCGTGGCAGCACGAACTGCTGCGCTACTGAACCCTCGCGGAGTCCGCTCCCGGGCCGCAGGGCTCCACGTGGTGGCGTGGAGCCCTGCGGCGTCGCCGTTCAGGACCGCCCCAGGCGGACCGCGAGGCCCCTCCGATCCATGTCACAGGCGCCCACGGCGAGTTCATCGGGGCCTCCAGCGGGGAGGACCTGGCCACAGGCTGGTACCACGTGGTCGGCCGACCCGACGGGCGGAGGGGCGGGCGGGATGCGGGGGAGGCCGCGGACGGTCGCCTGCCGCACCGCGGAAACACGTCCGCTGTCCCCGTCCCACGGCCGGCCGCCGCCCCGGTCCCCGGGTGGGCGCCGTCAGATACCCGTGCCGGAACCGGGGTGGGGGAGCGTCATCGAGCGGTTCTCCTCGACGGTGAGGTAACCCGTGCTGGTGTACAGGTTCATGGCGACGGTGTTGCCTCCCCACACGGTGAACATGAGCGCCGAGTCGCCTGCCGCGAGCGTGGCGTGTTCGCCGGCGGCCATCGCGGTCCGCCCGTATCCCCGGCCGCGGTGCCGTTCGTTCACGTGCAGCGAGTAGCCGTAGGTGACACCCGGCAGGAAGCCGTGCTTCAGCCAGCCGGTCCCAACGGGTTCGCCCGCCGCTTCGAGCACCAGGAAGGTGTTGTCGGGGGTGCTCAGCCCCTCGGGGATCAGTTCAGCGAAGTCGTGGTCCGACGTGCGTGCCGCCTCCTCGGGGCTGACGGAGCCCGCCCGGACCATGCCGTGGACGTAGGAGGCCTTCGCGGCGAGGAGCCAGTCGGGATATTCGGTCGGCGTCATCGGGCGGGCCGTGATGCCGTCCAGGGGTTCGGGCGCCGGGCCGATGACGCGCACCCTGGTCTGCGCGCGGACGGCGTAGCCCTCGAACGCGGCGCCCGCGGGGCCGGTGATCCGGGCATCCACCCGTCGCGCCCCGCGCCGTACACACCACTGCTCGGCCCAGGCGCGCGCCGTATGTCCGGGCCCCGCCCCGGATTTCACGGCGTCGGCGTCGGTCTCGGCGTCGACCGAGAGGTCCGTGATCCGGCCCGCGGGCGTTCCGTTGTCGTCCCTCATGGTGACCGCGACGTACCCGACCGCGGCCCGCCCCTCCAGGATCCCGGCCACGGTCCAGTCCCCGACCGTTTCGAGGAGGTCGACCAGCCTGCGCTCCACCGCGGCCGCGCCGAGGCCGGCGGCGGTATACGCGGCACGGATTCTTCGTTCGTAGTCCCGCCGCCACGCGTCGTTGTCGTCGAGGACACGTATCTCCGTCATCAGGGCACTCCTGTCGCAGAGTTGGGGCCGGGTACCCGCAGGCACCGGGCGGGTCCAGGGGCACCCATCATGCAACCTCCCGCTCCGTGCCGGCGCCGCACGGCGAGGAACCTGCCCGCGCCCGGAGGCATGCGCGGCCCCGTGCGGGCGCGGGCCGCGCGCCTCGTGCCGGTCGGTGACCCGGCGGACCGTGACGGCCGGCTGCCACCGCGCGACAATCGGGCATGAGTCTCACCGCGCGTCAGCTCACCCTGGCCACCTTGGACCGTCAACTCCTGCTCGCACGCGAGCGCCTCGACGTGGCGGAGGCGGTCCGCCAGGTGTGCGCCCTGCAGGCGCAGAGCCCGGCGTCGCCGTACCTGGCGTTGTGGAACCGCGTGCGGGATTTCGCCCCCGGGGACCTCGACGCGGCGTTCGCGCAGGGCCGCATCGTGAAAGCAAGCCTCATGCGGATCACCCTGCACACCGTCCATGCCGAGGACTACACGGCGTATCACGCCGCCATGCGCGACACACTGCGGGCGCCGCGACTGTACGACCGCCGCTTCACCTCGACCGGGCTGTCCCCCTCCGACGCGGACGCGCTGCTCCCTGACCTCGCCGGGTTCCTGGCGCGGCCCCGTACCGGCAAGGAAGTGGAGAGCCGGATCACCGCGCGTTTCGGTGAGCACGCGCACCGCGTGTGGTGGGCGTTGCGGACCTACGCTCCGATCCACCATGTGCCGACCGGCGGCCCCTGGTCCTTCACCCTGCCGCATGCCTACCTCGCCTCACCGACGGACCCCGGGTCCGCCCCGCAGGACGCGGCAGCCGGGGTGCGGCGGTTGCTGCTCTCCTATCTGCGGGCGTTCGGGCCCGCATCGGCCCAGGACTTCGCCCGGTTCACGCTGCTGGGGCGCTCCGCGATCAGCCAGGCCCTGCGGACACTCGACGCCCGGCTCGTCCGGGTGGCGGGCCCGGACCGCGCTCCCCTGTTCGACCTCGCGGATGCCACGGTGCCGGCTGAGGACACCCCGGCACCGCCGAGGCTGCTGCCGATGTGGGACAGCACCCTGCTGGCTCACACCGGCGCAGGGCGGATCGTGCCCGAGGAGTACCGGCCGCTGGTCGTACGACGCAACGGCGACGCCCTGCCGTGTGTGCTGGTGGACGGGCAGGTCGCCGGAGTGTGGCGCGCGGTCGACGGCGGGCTGGAGATGACCGCCTTCCACGCACTGGGCAAGGCCGCGTGGCGAGGCCTGACCGAGGAGGCGGAGAAACTGCTGGCGCTGCTCGCCGAACGGGACCCGGCCGTCTACCGGCGCCACGGGCACTGGTGGAACAAGGGGTTCCCGGGTGTGGAGAGCCTGGTCGTCACGGGCTGACGGCCGGTGCGCCCCCGTCATGTGGCGATGTCCCGGGTGAGGGGGATGGCCCGGGAGAGGTGGAAGGTGCCGAAGACGATGAGGAGCACACCCGCGAACTCGGGCACGATCCACCAGCCGGTTCGGATGCTCTCGGAATACAGCACGATGCCGAGGATAAGGCTCACGGTGGCGTCGCCGAGGGTGAGGGCGGGCTGCGAGGCCGCGATCGGGCCCGCCTGCAGGGCGTTCTCCAGAAGGAACACCGCAGCGATGCCGCTGGCGGCGAACGTGTACGTCTGCCAGGACGTCAGGAACGCGACGAAGCCGTGCCGGGAGAAGGTGTTGGCGGCGGACTTGATCAGAGCGGCGGTCAGGGCGTTGCCCACCGCCGCAGCCGAGCCCAGAAGGGCCGCCCGGGCCGCGCCGGACGGCAGGCGGCTCGCCGGCAGCACAGCAAGGCCCATCGCCCCCGCGCATGCGGCGACAGCCGTGATCCACCATGCCGTGGAGGCCGGGGCCCTGCCACCGCTCGGGTCAGCGGCGCCCAGGGCGATCACGAGCCCGGCCACGACGCAGGCGACCGCGACCCAGCCGGACCGGGGCAGGGCCCGGTGCAGTACCGGCAGGGCGATCAGCAGCGCGAAGGGCAGTTCCAGGATGAACACCGGCTGGGCAAGGGCCAACGGCCCCTCGACCAGCGCCAGCGCCTGGAAGAGAGCCGCACCGGCGACCCCACGATGCCCAGCAGCCACACCGGCTGCCGCACCATGTCCAGCAGCAGCCGGGCTCGCAGGGCGTCGCTGCCGGGGACGGCGAGGGCGGCCTTGCGCTGCAGCACCGTGCCCGTCGCATTGCTCGCCGCTCCCAGCACGGCGAAGACCACGCACAGGATCAGCAGGTCGACCTCCCACGACGATTGCGGCCCCCGGGCCGGCTGCGTAGGCGGCGCTCCGGATGGGGACCGTGTGGCCTCAGCATCGCCGCCACGGGCCGCCGAGGGGTTCACTGTCACGCGACCGGCCCCACTCTTCACCCGATCGACGGCCGCGTGCGAGGCGGCAAGGGGCGTGTCTCGTCCGGTCGACGGCCGCGTGCGAGGCGGCAGGGGGCGTGTCTTGTCCGGTCGACGGCCGCGTGCGAGGCGGCAAGGGGCGTGTCTCGTCCGGTCGACGGCCGCGTGCGAGGCGGCAAGGGGCGTGTCTCGTCCGGTCGACGGCCGCGTGCGAGGCGGCAGGGGGCGTGTCTTGTCCGGTCGACGGCCGCGTGCGAGGCGGCAGGGGGCGTGCCTCGTCCGGTCGACGGGCGCGCCTTGTCCGTCGACCCGCCCCACAGGACCCGACCCGGACGGGCCGTCAGGAGCCGTCCGATACCGCAGCGGGCCCCGGACACGGCAGTGCCCGCCGGGGTCGTTCAGCCGGGCGCGCGCCGTTCCCCGATGCCCCGGGCGACACGGACCGGCCCGGCGAAAGCCAGCCGGCACGGTCCCCGGGCGTGGGCGGATCTCCTTCCGGTCCGCTCGTCACGGGGCGTTCCACGCCTGGCCCGTGGGCCCGTGGGCCCGCAACCAGGGGCGAGGTCGTCGGGCCCGCCTGATCCGGCGCCGCACGGCCGCCGCGTCCTGCGCGGTGGCCGGGTCGGCGGGGTCGCCCCGGGCGTCGGGCCCACGCGAGCGGGGACCGGCCAGAGAAGGCAAGGCCTGTGCACAGGGCGGGTCTGCGGAGGGGAGCAGCCCCCGGAAGCGGTCGTCGACATGCGGGAGCCCGGAGGTTCCCCGTGGCCGGGCCCGTGTCACGTGATGATGGGGGCGGGCGAGACCTTGGGCCCTGTTGTGCCGACGTCCGATGCGCGCGTCGGCGGGGTCGAAGCGCGCTGCCGCCCCCCGCGCTGCTCGTTCTTCGCCCCGCCGGTGCGGGAAGGCTGAACGTAACCCGTGATCCATTTCGTACTCCTCGTCGTCTGCGCGGTGGCGATCTACCTGTCCTGCGAGTGGTTCGTCAACGCGGTGGAGTGGCTCGGCCGGCGACTGAACGTCGGGAGGATGGCCGTCGGTACGGTCCTCGCCGCGTTCGGCACCGCGCTGCCCGAATCCGTCGTGACCCTGGTCGCGGTCACCACGGGCGCGAACGAGAACGCCAAGGACATCGGTGTCGGCGCGGCCCTGGGGGGTCCGCTGGCCCTCTCCACCATCGCGTACGGCGTGACCGGCGTGATGCTCCTGCTCAAACGCCGCCGGGGCCGTCTGAAGGAGCCGGCCGAGACCGGCATGCCGCCCGGCGGTCCTGAGGGCGACCGGGTTCTCGGCGACGAGAGGGACATGAAACGCCTGGCCAAGGACCAGCAGTGGTTCCTGCCGATCTTCGCGGTGAAAGTCGCTCTCGGACTGGTCGCGTTCGCCTTCAAACCCACTCTCGGCCTGCTGTTCTTCGCCGCCTACCTGGTCTACTTCTGGCGCGAGATCCGCGGTGGCCATGACGAGAGCGACGACGCGGACGAACTGGAGCCGTTGAAGTTCCAGCCCAGGACCGCTTCCCCCGCGACCTGGGCCGTCGCGGCCCAGACGCTGCTGACCCTGGCGGTGATCTTCTTCGCGTCCCAGCTCTTCGTGAAGCAACTGGACGCGATCGGACCGATGATCGGGCTGTCCACCACGGTGACCGCGCTGCTGCTCTCGCCGGTCGCGACCGAGCTGCCGGAGGTCATGAACGCGGTGATCTGGGTGCGCCAGGGCAAGACCCAGCTGGCGCTCGCGAACATCTCCGGCGCCATGATGATCCAGGCCACCGTGCCCAGCGGCCTGGGCCTGCTGTTCACCACCTGGTCGTTCGACGGCGCCCTGATCTGGTCCGGTGCCGTCACCATGGCGGCGATCGTCTACCTGCTCGCGACGATGCGCGCCCACCGGCTCACCCCGGGCCGTCTGGCCGTCGCGGGGGGCTTCTACGTCGTCTTCGCGCTGGGGCTGATCCCCATCCTGTCCTGACGCGTCGGCGCGCGGCCGGGCGGGCACACCGACGGTGGGGCAGCCCTCGGCCGCGTTCACCTTCCCGCGGTCCGGGCCCTTGTCCTTCCCGGCGCCGTCCCCACCGCGGCGATCCGCTCAGGGCTCCGGCCGCGCCACGCCGGAGGCCGCCCCGCTGAAGTGGCGCCGGGGATTGTCCACGAGCATCGTGTGGATCTGCTCCTGGGTGACTCCCGCCTCACGAAGGGCGGGCAGGATCGTGCTGTTGATGTACGTGTAGTTCCAGTTGGGCATCAGCTCCCCGCGCACACCGGGCGGGAACCAGGCGACATGGCACGAGGCGTCGTGCGAGAGCACCATCCGGTCGGCGAATCCCTCCTCGGCCGGCTTGGCCACCGTTGCCACCCGTCGGTCGGCCGGGAGGAGGATGTCCAGACCGAAACGGTCCATGCCCAGGTAAGAGCCGTTGTCGATCAACCGGTGAAGGTGGTCGAGGTCGTCGGTGTCACCGCGGTGACCGATCACCAGGGCGCTCAGGTCCACGCCCTCCTGCCGGAAGACGTCCTGCGCGATCAGTCCCGTACGCCGCGCGGCGTCGGTGTGCACGGTGACCGGGGCACCGGTGCGCTTGTGGGCCTCCGCCACCGCCCTCATCACACGCTCGACCCCGGGCGTCAGTTCGTCCTCGATGGCGCACTTCAGGAACGCTGCCTTGATCCCGGTACCGGCGATGCCCTCGGTGAGCTCCTGGACGAACATCCCGACCATGCGCTCGTCGCCACCGAGCAGTGTGCCGGGCCCGTTGTACTTGAAGAAGAAGGGGACGTCGCTGAGGGTGAAGAGTCCGGTCGCCGCGACGATGTTGATGTCGACGTGCTCGTTGACCCGGGCGACACGGGAGATGTCCCGCCCCAGACCGATCGGTGTGGGGTCCACGATCGTGTCCACACCCAGCGCCGCCAACTCCCGCAGTCGAACGATGGCGTTGGCGACCTGCTCCTCCTCGTCCCACAGTTCGGGAAAACTCTTACGGATCTCCTCGGTGAGAACGAAGACATGCTCATGCATCAGGACCGTTTTGAGGTCGTCCACGGCGATCGGGCCCCTGACCGTCTCCACCTGTTCCATGGTTGCCTCCTGCTGTCATCAGGCTCGGCTCGTGTCCCGGGGGTACGGGCCGGGGACGGGCGGTGGGAGACCGCTCCGTGCGGCCGGGCCGGGCGGTTCAGTTCGTGATCAGCGACGCTGCGCGTTCCGCTGTCGCCAGCACGCTCGCGTTGATGTTCGCCGACGGGACGGACGGCATGACGGACGCGTCCGCGACGCGCAGTCCCGCGACCCCCCTGACGCGGAGCTCGGGGTCCACCAGTGGCTTCGGTGTCCACGCCCATGCGGCAGGTCCCGGCCGGGTGGAATTACGAGTTCGTGTTGCCCCGGACCTACGCGCGCGTCGAGGCGGCGTCCTGGAGGTCGCCGGGGCGGGCTTCGCGGGACCGCCACGGATCGAGGGCTTCGGCCGCGCCCAGCGCGCGGGCGCGATCGATGCCGATCAGCATGCGGTCGACGTCCCGCTCGTCCGTGAGGTAGGCCGGGTCGATGGCGGGAGGATCGTCTGGATCGGGGCTGCGCAGGCGCACGGACCCGCGGCTGGCGGGAGCCATGACCGAGACGAGGACGGAGTATCCGCCCGCCGCTACCGACCGCCCCGGGCCCACCATCCCGGGGGTGAAGCCCAACTGCAGGTCGGGTGCGGCATCGCCGGCGCTCCGGAAGAGCACGTGCGGTGGCAGCGACCAGGCACCCGGTGCGGGCAACCGGTCCGCCTCGTAGGTCACTTGCGTGATCGGATGATCCTGCAGGTTCGCTCCCACGCCGGGCAGGCCGACGAGCGTGCGCACGCCCACCTCTTCCAGGTGGGCCGCAGGTCCGATCCCGGAGACCATCAGCAGTTGGGGGGGAGCCGACCGTGCCGGCCGCGAGGATCACCTCCTGATCGGCGTACACCGTGTGCATAGTGCCGTCGAGCGCTTACGCGACGCCCCTGCAGCGTCCGCCGCTCACCAGCAGCCGGCGTACGTGGGCCGACGTGACGATCGTCAGGTTCGGCCTGTCGAGCACCGGGACGAGGTACGCGTCTGCGGCGCTCTGGCGTTTGCCGTCAACCACGTTGGCATCCGTCCAGGACACGCCCTCGGCGTCGACCCCGTTGCCGTCGATCGACGGGGCATGGCCCATGTCCACGGCGGCTCGGAACCACGCCTCCTGCAACGGGTCGGGCGGGGGCCGTCGTTCGATCAGCATGGGGCCGGAGTCGCCGCGCACCGCGGGATCGCGCCCCACCGCGTTCTCGCTCCGCCGGAAGAACGGCAGCAGGGTGGCGTAGTTCCAGCCGCTCGCACCGGCCTCCTCCCACGCGTCGTAGCTCGAAGGGTGCCCGCGGATGTGCGCCATTCCGTTGATGCCGCTTGAGCCGCCGAGGAGCTTGCCGCGGGGCCAGTTGTGCCGCTGTCCGGACGTGCCGTCCTGGGGTGTGGTGACGTAGGTCCAGTCGACAGGTGTGGACCACAGGGCGAACCAGGCCGCGGGGTCACTGGCGGACTCGGGGCCCTGGTCGGGCCCCGCCTCCACGAGGAGGACCTCGCGATGCGGGTCCTCCGAGAGCCGGGAGGCGAGTACGCACCCCACCGTGCCCCCGCCGACGATGACATGGTCGTAGGAAACCATGCTGTTTCCTCCACCGGAGGGGTTGCCGAACCATTTGGTTCGGCCCGTTTCTTTGAGGTCTTTCCGAACTGTCCGGTTTGGCGATTAGGTCTCCCCATGCGTGCATCAGGAGAGGCCACCCGGCAGCGGATCCTCGAAGCGGCCAAGCAGGAGTTCTCCCGGCACGGCCTCGCGGGCGCTCGGATCAACCGCATCGCGACCGAGGCCCGGGCCGGCAAGGAGCGGCTCTACGCGTACTTCCCGAGCAAGGAGACGCTCTTCGCCGCCGTCGGGGACCGGCTGATCGCCGATGTGGCCGGGACGGCGGCCCTTCGGGGGGAGGATCTCCCCGGCTATGTCGGCGCGCTCTTCGATGTCTTCGTGGAGGATCCGAACAACGCGCGCCTTCATGACTGGTACAGCCTGCAGGCCGGCGGCGACGTCCCGGACGCGGGTGGCGAAGCGCGACTGCAGCCGAAGATCGACATGATCGGCGAGGCCCGACTCGCCGGTCATGTCGATCCCTCGTGGAATCCCGTCGGCCTTATGCTGCTGCTCATCGACATCGCCCGAACCCTGGCGATCCCGCACGCGATGACGGAGCCACTGGCCCGTGCCGACGGCGAGCCCAGCGATGTCGCGACACGCCGCCGGGAAGCCGTCGCCGCGGCGCGACGCCTCATCGCGCCGGCCGGGCCGGCTCCTGCCGGGGGCCCCGCACCGGACGGGATCGAGGGGCTGAGACCGTACGGAAGGCCGGAGCGCGGCGGCTTCCAACGGATCTGAGACCGGGAAAGAAGCCCGGTGCCGCGCGGCCGGCGGAGGCGGTGCGCGGGGCAGGGGCGGCCCGGTTGGTGGGAAGCGCTATGCGATGGGCGAGGCAGCCGTACGCCCGATGTGGCCGCGATGTATGGCCCGCGCGGGCGGCCTACGCGTCCGCGAAGCGGGTGTCGGCCGGTGCGCCCAGCAGGGACAAGCAGTTGCGCCACACCGCTTCCACCTGGCCCGGATCGTTGAGCAGCTTCGCGAACAGCACCTGACCCTCCAGTTGCGCGACGATCGACCGCGCGGTGTCGCGGGTGTCGGTGGCCTTGGGGGCGTCGCCGCGCTGCCGTGCTGCGACGACGACCACCTCGATCATGTCGATCTGCTCCTCGAAGATCTCCTGCAGCCGGGTCCTGACGGCCTCGTGCTGGTTACTCAGCTCCAAGGCGAGGTTGCCGAACAGGCACCCGATCACGGCGCCGTTGGGCCGCTGGCCGACGCGCTGGACCGCCTCCGTGGCCACGAACAGGTCGTGCAGTGCCCGCAGCGGCGGTCCGTCACCGCTCAGTGCGAGAGTCCAGTCCTGCCGCTGCGCCACCCAGTGCTCGTCGATGACGGCAAGGGCGAGAGCCTGCTTGGAGTCGAAGAAATGGTAGAAGCTGCCCTTCGGCACGCCCGCCGACGAGCAGATCTCGGCGACGCCCAGCGCTGAGTAGCCACGCTCTTCGAGCAGTGTCTGTGCTGTGGCGAGGATCTTGTCTCTCGCGTCACTCGTCCGTCCCATGGTTGCCAGCATACGACCAGTCGGCTACTTTCTTACTAGACCGGTCGGCTACTTCGCGGATCCGGCGAGACGATGGAAGGAAACGGGCTCATGGAGCAGGTTCAGGGTCAGAAGGTCGCGATCATCACGGGTGCCTCGCAGGGCATCGGCGCCGGGCTGGTCGGCGCGTACCGGAAGCTGGGGTACGGCGTCGTGGCGAACTCGCGGTCGATCGCTCCGTCGGAGGACGCGGACATCGTGACCGTCCAGGGTGACATCGCGGAAGCCGACACGTCCCGCCGGGTGATCGAGGCGGCGCAGCGCCGGTTCGGCCGTATCGACACGGTGGTCAACAACGCCGGCGTCTTCATCGCCAAGCCCTTCACCGACTACACGGAGGAGGACTTCGCCGGGAAGATCGGGATCAACCTGGCCGGGTTCTTCCACCTCACCCAGGGTGCCCTGAAGGTCATGGAGAGCCAGGGCGGCGGCCATGTCGTCAGCATCACGACGAGCTTCACGGACAGCGCGAACTCGAACGTCCCGTCCGTCCTCGCCGCGCTGACCAAGGGCGGGCTGAACTCCGCGACGAAGTCGCTGGCCATCGAGTACGCGGCTCGCGGCATCCGGGTCAACGCCGTGTCGCCCGGAGTCATCAAGACGCCGATGCACCCGGTGGAGAACCACGAGATGCTGGGCGGTCTGCACCCCGTCGGTCACATGGGTGAGATCGGCGATGTCGTCGACGCCGTGCTCTTCCTGGAGAACGCCCCGTTCGTGACCGGCGAGATCCTGCACGTCGACGGCGGCCAGAGCGCCGGTCACTGAGAGGGCGCGCCCCCTTCGGGGCGCACGCCCCTTCCCGGGCGGCCGGCCCCGTCGCCGCCCGGTGCGGCATCCGGGGAGGACGGGCATCGGCGGCACGCACGGCCCGGGCGGGCCGCCGGAGCGTGCCGCCGGGCGTGGTTCCGCGGCCGCCCGCCCGCTGACCGGCCGACGCACGGCACGGCCGCACCGCCCACGCGCGGCCGCATCACTTCACGACGCAGAAGGACCCCGCGATGAGCAATCCGATGCACGACGTCCTGGCGGACTGGAAGGCCGCCTTCGACGGCCACCGGATCGACGACATGGCCGATCTGTTCACCCCGGACGCCCTGTTCCAGGGCTTCGACCCCGACGTCAAGGTGGGCAGGGACGCGGTACGCGCGTACTACGCCGCCGTTCCGGACGACCGTGCCGCCGACGTCACCGTGCTGGCCGCCTACACCATCGGTGAGGAGACCGTTGGAGGATTCGCCGACGTCGTCTTCCGGGATCCCGCAGGCTGGCGGGCGTCCGTCCACCTGTCCCTCGTACTCCGGCGGGAAGCGGGCTCGTGGCGGATCCGCCAGTACCACGTGTCCCGGACCGGCGCCGAGGACTGACCCGCGCCGGGGGCGGGCCGGCGTCACTGGCCCGGCCCGGCCCCGTCTGCCGCCGGTGGGGGGCAAGGGGGCCCCGACGGGGCTGTCCGTTCCCGGCCCGGGCGGGCGTACGGGCATCCCGCACGGCCCGCCCCGGCGGCCGGTGTCACGAGGCGCGTACGGATTGAGTGGTCCCGCGTCCGCCCGACGCTGACGTCTCTTCCGTCTCTTGCGTCCCTTGCGGCACGCTCGTGGCAACGGGCGCCGGGATCGGGGGCTTCGACCGTGCGATGGCGACGCGCAGGACGAGGGCGAGCACGGTCAGGCCCAGCACGACGAGCGTGTACACCTCCGTCGTCGGCCGCAGTCCGTAGTGGGTGTCGGCGAAGCCCGCGACGACGGCGGGGATGCTGAAGGCCAGGTACGAGATGACGTAGACGACGGCGATGAGGGCGCTGCGCTCGTGCGGCATGGCGATACGGGCGACCGTGCCGAACCCGGCGAGCGCACCGGCGCCGAATCCGGCGCCGGCGACGACGGTGCCGGCGAAGGCGAAGGCCACGTGTCCGCTGTGGACCCCGGCGAGCGTCAGGATCGTGCCGATGCCGAGGGCTGTCGCGGCGGGCAGGAGGAGGCGCGGTGCCGGTACGGGCCGCAGCAGGAACGAGGTGATCGCGGCGACGCCGCAGAGCAGGGCGATCACGATGCCGCCGATGAGATGGTTGCTCAGGCCGAACACGCCCGCCGCGACCGAGGGGCCGAGGGAGAAGTAGAGGCCGCCGAGGGCCCAGCCGGCGATGAGGACGGGTATGACGGGCGCGAGGTCGGCGCGCAGGTGCCCCGGGATCTTGGCCTTGGGGGTGAGCGATCCCAGTGCGCCGTGCCTGCGGGCCACGGTCTCGGGCATGAGCAGGACGGCCAGTCCGGAGACGGCCATGCCGGCGAGCAGGACGACGTAGACGAGGTGCGTGGGGGCGGGGCCGAACTGCACGAGGGCTCCGCAGCCGACCGCGCCGAGGGCGAGTCCGCCGGTCGGGGCCACGGAGTTGACGGCGCCCGCCCGGTGCTTGGCGTGCGGCGGTGCGAGGTCGACGAGCGCGGCGCCGAGGACCGAGATCGCGGCTCCGGTCGCGATGCCCTGGAGGAGTCGTGCCACGGACAGGGAGGCGGTGTCGCCGGCGAGCAGGAACAGGACGAGGGAGAGGCCCTCCAGAAGGATCGCCCCGGCGAGGACCGGACGGCGTCCGACATGGTCGGAGAGGCGGCCCACGACCAGCAGGGAGCCCAGGAGCCCGAGGACGTAGATGGCGAAGATGACGGTGAGGATCGTGGGGGAGAAGCCCCACATGTGCTGGTAGACGACGTACAGCGGGGAGGGCGCGCTGGAGGCGGCCATGAAGAGGGCGACCACGGCGCTGGTGACGCCGAAGAAGACGGTGTGGCGGCGCGTGTGCGTCTGCTCCGGCCCGGAGGTCGGCGGGCTCGTGGACAAGGGTTCTCCCAGGATTCTTAAAGCTGAGGTCTGTGCGTTTACGGGGAGCCTACACTAAAGCACAGACGGCTGCGTTAGTTTATCGCAGTGATCTGTGCGAACATGGGGTCATGTCCAGTGATACGACCGTTACCGGTGGGACGGGTACGGCTGTCCCCCCGGACGCCATGGCCGGACGGCGCCCCGGTGGCAGATCGGCACGGGTGCGCGCGTCCGTGCACGCCGCGGTGGTGGAACTCCTCGCCGACGAGGGCGGAGAGCCGCTGACCATCCCCCTGGTGGCCGCGCGCGCCGGCGTGCACGCCACCACGCTGTACCGGCGGTGGGGGTCCGTGGCCGACCTGCTGGGCGATGTGGCCTCCAGCAGGTTCAGTGGCGCGAACGGCGAGATCGTCGTCCCCGACACCGGGAACCTGCGCGACGACCTACGGCAGTGGGCCTCCGACGTGGCCACCGACCTCGCCGACCCGGACGTCCTGACGCTGATGCGCGCCACCATCGGCTCGGGGGAGTCGGGCGGCTGCGTGTGCCGGGGCGACCGGATGGACCAGCTGCAGGCCATCCTCGACCGGGAGCGCGAGCGCGGTGGGGAAGCGCCGGACGCGGAGCACGCGTCGGACATCCTGCTCGCCCCCCTGTACTACCGCGCGCTGTTCACCGAGACCCCGGGCACACCCGCGTGGGCCGCTTCGCTCGTCGGCAACCTGGCCTGAGAGCCGCGTCGTCGCGCGGTTCGCGTACGGCCGGCGCGGGGAAGCGGGGAACATCACGCCCGTGCCGCGTCCGGCGGGGAGCCCCGTCGCGGAGGCGGGCACGACGGCGGCCGTAACATGACGGGACGCGTTCGCGTGGCCTGGCGTGTGCCCCGGTGGCAGGACGGCGACGGGCCCGGGAGCTCCGGACACGAACCACCGACGTCACGACTGCCCTGACGGGGAACCCATGCCCTCACATATCGCCCTGGTCGGAATCGGCCGCATGGGAACTCCCCTGTGCGGACGCTTCGTACGCGCCGGTCACCGCGTGACCGCCTTCGATCTGCGCCCCGAACGGCAGGAGGCCGTCCGCGCCTCGGGCGCCGACTGGGCGCTGTCCGCGGCCGAGGCCGCGGCGGGCGCGGACGTACTGATCACGGTGCTCCCCGGACCGGCCGATGCCGGGGAGGCCCTCACCGACGCCGTGTTCGCGGCCCTGGCCGCCGGGGCGGTGTGGATCGACATGACGAGCAACACGCCTGAGGCGGCTGCCGTGCCGCGCGCCCGGGCCCTCGCGCACGGTGTCGATGTCCTTGAGGCGCCCATGGGCGGCGGCCCCGCCGACGCCGAGCACGGCCTGCTCCGCCTGTTCGTGGGCGGTGACGCCGAAGTGCGGGACCGGTGCCTGCCGTTGCTGGAGTCCGTGACGACCCGGGACCGGATCAGCCACCTCGGCGGTCCTGGCACCGGCTACCTGGCGAAACTCCTCGTCAACCTGCTCTGGTTCGGCCAGGCCGCGGCGAGCGCCGAGGCGCTTTTGCTGGGGAGCAGGGCGGGCATCGATCCGGGGGTGCTGCGCGACGCCCTGGCCGGCAGCGCGGCGGGCAGTGACTTCATCCGCCGGGACCTGTCGTCGCTCTTCGCCGGGGACTACCTGCGTTCGTACGGGCTCGGCCGCATACACGACCAACTGGAGGCCGTCACCGACGCGGCCCGCGACCTCGGCACACCGCACGAGTTGGCCGACGCGGTTCTGCGTCTGCACCGGCGGGCCCTGGAGCGCTTCGGGCCCGTGGACGGCGAACTCCTGGCCGTGGCCCTGCTGGAGGAAGCGGCGGGCATCACCCTGCGGGCCTGAGTACCGGTGAGTGGGCCCTGCGGTCGTCGCGGTGCCCGGGAGGCCGAGGCTTCCCGGGCACCGCACCGGACCGGAACCGACCGGTGTGTCACCGCTGTCGGACGGTCACCCCTGGGGGCCAGAGGCCGCGGCCGGCGCGTGGTCGTAGCCCGCGACGCCCTTGACCACCTGGGTGAACTCCTTCCCGCTGGTCGTCAGGTTGAGCTCCACATCGATCTCCCACCGGCCCGCGGCCGGGGTCGGTGCGACCAGGTTCGCGGTCGCGGTCGTGTGGCCCGACGCGTCGGTGGTCGCTGCCGCTGCCACCTGCTGCACGACCGTGCCGTTCGGGTCGAGCAGCCAGAACGTCATCGGGTTGTCCGCGCTCGCGTCCGGCGTCCTGAAGCTGACGTCCAGGTCCGTCTTGCCGGCCGGCACGTCCAGGTTGTACGTGCTGATCTGGCCGACCTGACGTCCCACCGTACTGGTGATCGTCGTGTCGAACGCGCCCCCCGCCGAGGGGATCAGCGTCCGGCGGGCGACCGGAACGGACGTCCGGGCACCGTTGTCGGCGACGAACTGCACCGACTCCGGGTGGTCACCGGGCGCCGTCGGCAGGCTCACCCGCAGCGGGACGGTGGCACTGGAGTGCGCCTTGATCCGCACCCGGTGCGCCGCCGGGGCGGTCACGTAGTGCTGACCCGTGGTCCGGAACGAGACGGTGCCGGTGTACGTGCCCGGCACGATCGGCGGCTCCTGCAGGTGGGCGCGGCCGTTCGCCCAACGGATCTCGGCCCGCCACTTGCCCGCCACCGGTGCGGTGACCTCCACGTGCTGGATGTTGGACACCGTGCCCAGCCGGCCCGCCCTGGTCGACGCCGTGCCGTAGTCGTACGAGATCTGGGTCAGACGGCCCTTGGGGTCGATCAAGGTGTACGCCAGGACGGTGGAGTTGGTCGGGTCCGGGATGATCATGTCGGCGTCGAGCCGGTCCAGGCCCTTGGGCACCTCGAACGTGATCGGCTTGGCCGCCTGGGCGCCCTGGGCCGGGACGGGCAGAGCCGGGTCCGGAGCGCTGACGGGCTCGGTGACGGTCCTGCCGATCTGCTGTGCGCGGCTCAGCGAGCGGTAGGCGGCGTTGACCTCGGTGTCCTTGCCGCTGGTGTTGAACAGCGTCACCGACTGGGCGCTCACGCCCGCGTTGTGGGTGATGTCCAGCTGCGTCGGCGAGCTGACGACAAGGCCCTCGGAGCCGGCCTGCTTGCCCTGGTGGGAGAGCGTGGTGCCGGGCTCCTGCTGGGCGGCCTTGACGGCCGCGTCGACGTTGAGCAGACCGGATCCCTGCTGGTCGGACGGCGCGCCGATGTCGGTCGCGGTGCTGGTGAGGATCTGCTTGACCAGGGCCGGGGCGGGCTTGGCGCCGTGGTGCGTGTCGGCGTATGCCTGGATGACGTCCGCCGCGGCGCCGGCCACGATCGGACACGACTGGCTCGTGCCGCCGAAGGCCTCGGTCTGCGTGTTCGTCGGGCAGTCACTGCCGTTCGGATTGCACGCCGCCTCACCGCCGTAACCGGGCGCGGCGAGGTCGACGACGCGGTTGTTGGGCGCCGTGCCGCCGGAGGACAGCGGGGTGATGTCGTTGTTCGTCCACTTGGTGAAGCCGGTGGCCTGCGCGTTGAGGCGCAGCGTGTTCGTCGCGCCGACGGCGATGGCCAGCGGGTCGGTGGCCGGTGAGGAGACCGTGCCGGAGTCCCCGCTGTCGCCGGAGGAGACGACGACGGTCACGCCCGCCGCGATGGCGGCGTCGTTCGCCGCGTAGAAGGCCGCGTACCGGCCGGGGCGCGGGGTGAAGCCGTAGGACTCGGAGATGATGTCGGCGTGCTCGGTCACGACGGCGTGGTCGATGCCCGCGATGACCGCGGACTCCGGCTGCTCCACGGCGCCGTCGGCGCCGCTGGGCGGGGTGTCGATGACCGAGGTGTCGACCAGCGAGGCGTCCGGGGCGACACCCTTGATCGTGAAGGTGCAGCCCTTCGGCAGACCGGAGAAGGGGAGTTCCTTGGAGTAGTCGTAGACGACCGTGCCCTGTCCGGCGATCGACGAGGCGTCACCGTAGTATTCGCCGTCGCTGTCGTCGGCGGCCGGGTCCGGTGCGTTCAGCACGACGGGCGTGCCGTCCTTGCGGATGAAGTTCGGGTTGCCCGCGAGGTCGTTGATGCCGTCGTTGGCGACGATCACGCCCTTGCCGGTCGCGATGTCGTTGCCTTCGGACCTGTCCTTCGGGTCGTCGGACGAGGCGTGCACGACCGAGAGAGCCTCGGGCTCGGTGAACGGCTTCTTGGGATTGGCGGGGCACAGTGCCGGGTTCAGCTTGGCCGGCTTGGCACGCGCCGTACTCGACCCGGGGTCGACGGTGATCGACGCGTCGGGGAGGACCTCGGTGACGGCGGGGTTGGCGCGCAGCCGGGCGACCTCCGCGGCGGACAGGTGGGCAGCGACGGCGTTGACGCTCACCAACTGGCGTACGCCCGTACCGCCGTTGGCCTTGATGTCGGACACGATCGACCGCTGGTCGGAGCGGGTGGCCGAGGTGCGGGAAGCGCCCTGGGCCTTCAACGTGAGGTTGGCGTGCTGGTCGGCCAGTATCACGATGACCGGCCCGCCCGCGCCGGCGCCGTCCACCGCCGGAGCGAGGGGCGCGGCAAAGGCGCCACCGGTTCCCATGGCGGAGAGGGATATGCCGGCCACGAACGCCGTTGCCAGAGTAGCTGAAAGAGCTCGATTCACAGAACCCTACCTTCGTCCGGGTATGTATGTCCCGGGTGCATACGGCACGGAAGTCAACTCTTTTCACATGCGGCAAACACAATCAAACGAAAGTAATACCATCCGTCGACCAACGAGGGCCACGGCCGTCTCAGGATCATGGATGAGGCTTTGCGAACGGCAGCGGGGCGCGGCGGCGGATGAGGGCCGGGACGTGTTGCGGCCGGGTGTCGGTCATGTCAAATCGCGCTCGTCAGCGCCCTGTTGACGTCGATGCGCGTGGCCCCGACGACCCCGGCCCGCCGCCACCCGACGCCGAGTGGCGGGCGTTGATATCCATGGGGCGTGTGAGACGTAAGGCTACGCGTGCGACGAAAGCGGTGTGTGCGATGAAGGCGACGCGTGCGATGAAAGCGATGTGTGCGACGAAAGCGGTGCGGGTGCCGTGGGTGCCGCGGGTAAATGCCGGCACCGTCCGTCACGTGAAAGCGAATGCGGAAATGCGGTGCCCCCTCACACCAGGGAGCGCGATGTCATGCCGACTTCTTCGACGCCCCGTCAACAGTTCAAGGCACCGGTCCGTACGGAATGGCGGAGGGAGCCGGCTCCCGGAGCGGGCGCTTCGCGCGATGAGCCCCCGTGCCCCGTGCGATGAGCTCCCCGTGCGATGATCCGCGGCCGATCGCCGGACCCTCCCGCGCCCCGGGAACACGACCACCTTCCAAGATCCCTCCCACGCCGTGGATACGTCGCCGTGCGCTTGCCGCCGAGCCCTCGCCCGAACGCCTTCCCGACCTGGAATTCCTCTCCTCGGTCAGGGCCGCCCTGGAGAGGTACGCGCCGGGCGTGGCGCGAGGGACCGAGCTCAAGGGCAACTCCCTGAGCAGCCCCGACGGGTGGGCGATCGGTGTGATGCCGCCCCTGCACGGCGGGCCCCGCCACTACGACCTGATCGCCCTGCCGGACACCGGTCTCCAGCCCGACGTGCCGTGTTTCACGGACTGCGTCGTGGCGATCGGCGGGGATGCCGCCCAGGGCGGCGGACACGTGGGTGCAGACTGCCGGTGCGTGCCTGCTGGAGCTCCTGGAGCGGCGCCATCACTTCGCCGGCCATGCCGGCCCCGATGACGAACGCGGCATCCCCGGCCGGTACTGCGTCGCCTCCGGAGCCGTGGGTCTCGGCGTCGATGCCGCGGAGATCGTTCGCCTGCAGAAGTCCCTGGTCGAGGCGAACGTGTCCGGTGACGCGCCCCACCGGGATCGCGTAAGGCGGACTGCGCGACGCGCCCGGCAGGTCCGGACGCGGTGGCGTGCCGAGAACCGGGTTCACTCCCGGGACTCCGGCCCGTGGGGACGGCGCCGCCCCGGGCCCTTCGGATACGGACCTCGTCCGGGCCCCGCTTCGCGTTCACCGCTCGCGTCGCCGCTCCGTATGCGTCACCGGAGCGGCGGTCGGTCGCGGAGACGTCCTACGCCAGCAGCCCGACGAGCCGTTCGTGGACGCCGTCCTTGCCCTCCGCGCGGCTCGACACCAACTGCGCGCGGTCGTCCGGCTTCCGGGTGAGTACGTGGAGCCGGCCGTCGTGGCGGGCGAGCACCAGGTCGGTACTCTCACCGGCGATCTCGGCCGATCCCTGCGCGGTGTACCGGGTGACGGTGACCAGCGCGGAGCGGTCGGAGACACCGAGCACGGCGTCGATGTCCAGCGCCGGATCGGGGTCCGACGCCGTACCGCGGGGCAGCCAGTCGATGAGCATGTCGAGGCCGTCGTCGAGCTTGTACAGCCCGATCTGGTGGACGCCGAGTGCGTCGATGCGGATCATCAGGCAGATGTGTTCGGGCTGGGGGAGCAGCAGGATCCGCCACGGCTCTCCGGGACCCGAACCCGTGATGCGGGCGTCGAGCACACTCCTCGCCCGCTGCTGGAACGCCACCGCGATGCCCAGGTCCCCCCGTACCTGGACCTGGTCGGCAGTGGAGCCCGCCACCAGAAGCTGACGTGCTGTCAGCGAACGGACCGCCTCGGCCAGCACCTCGTCCGACGGCCGGGCCTCCAGGAAGTCCACCACGGCGTCCACAGCGGTGAGTTCGGCGATGGTGTACGCGCCGAGCAGTACCGGTCCGGTGTTCACCAGGTTCACCACGGCCGAGACCAGCCCTTCGGGCACGGCTGCCTCGCCGGCGCCCGTCGGCGCCGGGGTGTCGGGATGATCGTCGCTCATGGTGAGCCTCCCTTCCGCAGGATGTCCACTTCGGGCGGCCGGTGGTGTTCACGCAGCACCGCGGCGGCGCCGCTCGACGGTGTTTCCGTGATCCACACCTCGGAGTTGCCGAACAGGCCCCGGCCGGACCTGCCGGGCAGCGTCTCGCCCAGCTCACTTGTCAGGTCCGCCCGTTCCGGGGGCGGGAAGCGGGCCGCCAGATCCTGGGACATGGACGTGACGTCGTCGTCCTTCTCGATCCGGTGCAGCGCCTGGGCCAGTGCCCGGGCGACCGGCGGGGTCAGGGACGTGGGCAGGGCGAGGTTGGGGGACAGGTACATCGGGCGCCGTTCCGTCATCCGGGACAGGCCCCAGGGGCCGACGTTGCTGCGGGTGACGCGGTACACCACGTAGTCCATGAGGTGGCGGAAATCGCTCACACTGGGCAGCTTGCTCTGGCCGAAGGCGGCCGGTGTCTTCTCCAGTTGCACCCACGTGCCCTGTGCCGTGCGGCCGTGCAGTTTCTCCCGTACGACATGGCCGCGCATCCCGATGTCGGGATAGACGCTCTTGTCGATGTCGTGGTGGTGGCTGGAGATACGGGGGTGGCTGACCTTGGCGAACCGCCACTCCTCGTACAGCCGGGGATCGTCGACCAGTACGTGGCCCCCGCACAGCACGTCGTGCAGTTGCGGCACCTGCAGGCCGTTGCGCTCCAGGTCGGCGATGATGACGGCTTCCTCGGGGCTGAGGCGCTCGGCGGCCTCCAGCAGCCCCTTCCGGTACGCACCGGCGCGGGCCGTGATCTCGATCATGAGGCGGACCCGGGTGCGTACCGTGTCGGCCCGCCGGGCGCGCGCGGCACCGGCAGGTGTCCCGCCGGGCGGCCCGGCGTGCGCCTTGAACGCGAAGGGGTGCTTTCGGTCCACCCGGCCAGTACAGCACGGGAGGCAGTCACGCGCTTCCCGCGCCGGTGGGGGCCGGTACGGGCAGCCGGTGGGTGCGCCGCGCGCCTCGCCGGGCCGTTGCGGCCGGGCCCGGCGCGCCGCGGGGGCCGGTGGGACGCGATCGTCGACGGTTCACTCCCGGAACGCGCCACCGGCAGTGCCCTCCGTTCGGAGGACGGCCGGTGTGACCCGGCTCGTGGCGCGGTGGCCCGGCGCCCCGCGGCTGCCGGCTCGGCGACGCCGTCCCTCCCGGTGCCCCTTCCACGGCACGCGACGGACCGTGGAAGGGGGGAGAAGCCCGCGCACTCAGCGGCCCGTCCCGCGCGTCACTCGGCGCCGATCACCACCTCGCTCATGCCCCCGTCCTCGCGCCAGCGTTCGAGCAGGGCGTGGAAGGCGACCGGGCCGTCGCTGAAGGACTCCCGCCGCTCCCTGGGCCGGCCCTCGTTGTTGTAGTAGCCGGGAGTGCACTCGGCCTGGAAGGCGTACAGGTCCGGCGCCTTCGCGCGGATCGCGGCCACCCAGGCGGACTCGGCAGCCTCGGTCGGTTCTACGTAACGGGCCCCGCGCTTACGGGCCTCCCGGACGACCTCGGCGACGTGGACGGCCTGTTCGTCGAGGATGTGCACGTAGTTGACGGCGCTGGCGTTCTGCAGCGGGCCGAGCTGGAAGAGGTTCGGAAAGCCGTGGCTGTAGAAGCCGTGCAGGGTCTTTGGCCCGTCGCGCCACGCCTCGGCGAGGCTCACGCCGTCCCGGCCGTACACGGGCAGCCGCCCCGAGAGGATCCCCGACACACCGACCTCGAAACCGGTCGCGAAGATGATGCAGTCGACCGGGTACTCGGTGCCTCCGACGACGACGGAGTCCTCGGTGATCCGCTCGACGCCGTGGCTGTCGGCCGTGTCGACGAGGCTCACGTTGGGCCGGTTGAACGTCTGGAGATAGGAGTCGCTGAACGTCGGCCGCTTGCACATGTAGCGGTACCACGGTGTGAGTGCCGCGGCCGTCGCCGGGTCCTCGACGACGCTCTCGACGCGGGAGCGGATCTCGTTCATCTTCTGGAAGTCGGCGAGTTCGTAGAGGCGTTCGCGCTCCTCCCGCGGCACGTCCGTGTACGCGTCGCTCGGGACGAGCTTCTGCTGCAGCCGTGCGGTGCTGGTCCAGCCGTCGGACACCAGGTCCTCGTCCACCCGGCCGCCGGTGACGAGCCTGAGGAAGTTGTCCCGGCGACGCCGCTGCCAGCCGGGGGTCAGCGACGCGGCGAGCGCGGGGTCGGTCGGGTGGTTGCCGCGCACGTCGACCGAGGACGGGGTCCGCTGGAAGACGTAGAGGTGCCCGGCGTCCGCGCCGAGGTGCGGGACACACTGGATCGCTGTCGCACCGGTTCCGACGAGCGCCACCCGCTTGCCGGTGAGCCCGCGGAGGTCCCCGTCCGCACTGCCGCCGGTGTACGCGTAGTCCCAGCGGCTGGTGTGGAACGTGTGACCCGTGAAGGTCTCGATCCCGGGGATGCCGGGGAGTTTGGCCTGACTCAGGGTCCCACTGGAGATGACCACATGGCGTGCGCGAATGCGGTCTCCCCGGTCCGTGGCGACGAGCCATTCCCACGCCTCGTCGTCCCACCGCAGTTCCGTCACCCGGGTCTGGAAGCAGGCGTCGCGGTAGAGGCCGAAGTGGTGTCCGATGGCGCGGGCGTGCTGCCGTATCTCCTCGCCCGGCGCGTACTTCCACTTCGGGAGGTAACCGACCTCCTCCAGCAGGGGCATGTAGATGTACGACTCGATGTCGCAGTGGATCCCCGGGTACCGGTTCCAGTACCAGGTCCCGCCGAAGTCGCTCGCCTTGTCGATCACCCGGATCGACTCCACACCGGCCTGGCGCAGCCGCGCTCCGGCGAGCAGACCGCCGAAGCCGCCGCCGACGACCACCACGTCGACGCGGTCGTCCAGTGGTTCCCGCGGTGCCGTCCGCTCCGCGTACGGGTCGTCGGCGTAGTAGCCGAACTCCCCCTCCGTGCGCCGGTACTGGCCACTTCCCTCCGGGCGGATCCGGCGGTCGCGCTCCGCGCGGTAGCGGGCGCGCAGAGCCTCCGGGTCGAGGTCCGGGTAGTGCGGATCCCGCGGAACCGGGTCCGGGCCCAGGCCCGGGCGCGGGGAGTCGGGGGACGAAGCGTGGGGGGCGGACATGGGTGTCCTCTTCCTCTGCGAAGAACGGTGGCCGGGTGCCGTGCCGTGGGCTGGGGACCGGGGCGTTGGTCGCTCCGCCGTGCCGTGCGCCGGCGGTGCCGGCGGCGGTGCCGCCGGCGCACCCTGGCGACGCGGCGGCCGTGCCGGAGATCCCCGGTGGAGACCGGTGGAGACCGGTGGAGACCGGTGGAGGACGTCCGCGGCCGGAGGTGTCGCCGCGCTGCGAGGGCCTGCCGCCGGCCCGGGCATGGGGGCCGGTCACCCTCTGTCCGACCCCGGTGTCCATCGCGCCTCCATGCCGGCCTGCTCACGGAACCCGTGCGCCTGCCGGAGTGTCCGGCGGCGTGCGGAGCCAGCCTCACAGAATGATTCCCACCGTGCAAGTTTGCGCAATGGGCAAATATCCCGTTCTCGCGTATGCTCACCCGCGATGACAACCGGCCTGCGCGAACGCAAGAAGGCGGCGACCCGCCAGGCGCTGCACGCCGCCGCCGTGGACCTGGCGATGCGGCACGGCGTCGAGAACCTCACGGTCGAGGCCATCGCCGACGCCGCCACCGTGTCCCGGCGCACCTTCTCCAACTACTTCGCCAGCAAGGAGCAGGCACTGCTGCACGGCGACAGGTCACGCACGGTCCGCCTCGTCGAACTCCTCCGTGCCCGCCCCGAGCAGGAGAGCCTGATGACCGCGCTCATCGGGGCGGCGGAGGCCTACTCGGCCGAGTACGACGCCGAGCCTTCGCTGGAGCAGTCCTACCGGGCCCTGCGCCTCCACCCCGCACTGCTCCCCGAGCTGGTCGCCACCTACGCGGCCGGCGAACAGGAACTCGCCGCCGTCATCGAGCGGCGCCTGCCCGCGGAGCCGGACAACCCGCTGCGCGCCTGGGTCCTCGCCGCGACCTTCCTCGCGTGCCTGCGCGTCGTGGGGCAGGCGGCCCTGGAGAACGGCGCCGAGCAGAACATGGTGGACCTCGTCCGCCAGGCCCTCGCCATCACGCGTGAGGGCTTTCGCTGAGGGGCCGAATCGTTCGGGTCGCGGCGGGGGGCGGCAGGTCCGAGAAGCCGCGGTGGCGGGGACCTGGAAACCCTGCGACGGCCCCGGCCCACCCCGCGCGTGCCAGGCCGAGCGGGCGGCGCGTTCGGCGGAGCGGGATGCCGCCCCGTGTAGCGTGTTCCCCCGTGTCAGCCTCCCGCCCGCACCGTGTCGCCGTACTCGTGCTTGAGGGCGCGAAGCCGCTCGATGTCGGCATCCCCGCACAGGTGTTCACGACGCGCGCGAGCATGCCGTACGAGGTGCGGGTCTGCGGCGCGGCACCCGGTCTCGTGACCGGCGGTGACGGCCTGTCGTACCACGTCGCCCACGGACTCGACGCGCTCGGATGGGCCGACATCGTCTTCATCCCCGGCTACCGCCACCCGGACCGCGACGATCCGCCCACGGCCGTCACCGACGCGCTGATCGCGGCCCACGCCGGGGGCGCCCGGCTCGCCGCCATCTCGACCGGCGCCTTCGCGCTCGCCGCCACCGGGCTGCTCGACGGCAAGCGCGCCACGACGCACTGGCACTACACGCGGGCGCTCGCGGCGAAGCATCCGCTCGTCAAGGTCGACGAGAACGTCCTCTTCGTCGACGAGGGCAGTGTGCTGACGTCGGCCGGCGCCGCGTCCGGAATCGACCTGTGCCTGCACATCCTGCGCGGCGACCTCGGGGTGGCCGCGTCGAACCACGCGGCCCGGCGCCTGGTGGCCGCTCCCTACCGCAGTGGCGGTCAGGCGCAGTACGTGCCGCGCAGCGTGCCGGAACAACTCGGTGAGCGGTTCGCCGGCACCCGCGAGTGGGCGCTGCACCGGCTCGGCGAGCCCCTGAGCCTCCAGCTGCTGGCCCGGCACGCGGCGGTGGCGCCGCGCACGTTCTCACGGCGCTTCGTCGAGGACACCGGGTACACGCCGATGCAGTGGGTGATGCGCGCGCGTATCGACGTGGCCCGTGAACTGCTGGAGCGTTCGGGCCGCAGCGTCGAGCAGATCGCCGGGGACGTCGGCCTCGGCACGGGTGCGAACCTGCGGCTGCACTTCCAGCGGATCCTCGGCACCACGCCGAGCGAGTACCGGCGCACGTTCGCCAGCGGCGAGTAGCCCGCGCGCTCGCCGGGCGAGATCCTTTCGAACCGTGGCGCTCACACCGCTGTCCCCGAGGGAGAGTGCGCGCGAGCATGGACAGTGAACGGAAGGGACACACTCATGACTCGCATCGCCATCAACGGCTTCGGTCGCATCGGACGCAATGTGCTGCGCGCGCTTCTGGAGCGCGACAGCGACCTCCAGGTCGTCGCCGTCAACGACCTCACGGAACCCACCGCCCTCGCGCGTCTGCTCGCCTACGACTCGACGGCCGGCCGGCTCGGCCGGCCGGTGACCGTCGACGGGGACACCCTCGTCGTCGGAACACACCGCATCAAGGTGCTCGCCGAGCGCGAACCGGCCCAACTGCCGTGGGCCGAGCTCAACGTGGACCTCGTGCTTGAGGCGACCGGCCGCTTCACGTCGGCCAAGGCCGCCCGCGCACACCTCGACGCGGGCGCGCGGAAGGTCCTCGTCAGCGCCCCGTCGGACGGCGCCGACGTGACACTCGCTTTCGGCGTGAACACCGACGCGTACGACCCGGCGGTGCACACCATCGTCTCGAACGCGTCGTGCACGACGAACGCGCTCGCGCCGCTGGCCTCGGTGCTCGACCGGTTCGCCGGCATCGAGCACGGCTTCATGACGACGGTGCACGCCTACACGCAGGAGCAGAACCTGCAGGACGGTCCGCACCGTGACCCGCGCCGCGCCCGCGCCGCCGGGGTCAACATCGTGCCGACCACGACGGGTGCCGCCAAGGCCATCGGCCACGTGCTGCCGAACCTGGAGGGCAAGCTGTCGGGCGACTCGATCCGCGTACCGGTCCCGGTGGGTTCGATCGTCGAACTCAACACCACCGTCAGCCGCGACGTGACGTGCGAGGACGTGCAGGAGGCGTACCGCGCCGCCGCCCAGGGGCCGCTCGCCGGCATCCTGGAGTACTCCGAGGAACCGCTCGTGTCGTCCGACATCACGGGCAACCCGGCCTCGGCGATCTTCGACTCGGCCCTCACCCGTGTCGACGGACGCCACGTCAAGGTGGTCGCCTGGTACGACAACGAGTGGGGCTTCTCGAACCGCGTGGTCGACACGCTCCAGCTCCTCGCCGCCGGCTGACCGTCCGGGCCGCTCCGGCGGCTCTGGACAGCCGGAAGCGGCCGGGTCGTGCGGACGACCGGGCCGCTCATGGCGACGGCGGCGCGATGGCGGGGGCGCGGGAACCGACGGTTCCGGTGCCCCGACGGGGGCCCGCCGCCGGCCTGCCGTCCGGGATCAGCCGCTGACGACCGCGCCGAGCTGACGTACGGTCTCCGCGATGGCCTCGCCACCGCGGGACAGGTAGCGCCGGGGGTCGCTCGCGGCGGGATCGGCCGCCAGCGCGTCGCGGACCGCGCGGGTGAAGGCGATGCCGAGCGCGGTGCCGATGTTGACCTTGGCGATGCCGGCCGCGACGGCCCGGCGCAGTTCGTCGTCGGCGACACCGGACGAACCGTGCAGGACCAGGGGTACGGGCACGGCCTCCCGCAGGCGCCCGATCAGCGCGTGATCCAGCGTCGCCGAGCGCTCCGTCATGGCGTGGCTGCTGCCGACCGCGACAGCCAGGGCGTCGACACCGGTGTCGGCCACGTAGCGTGCCGCCTCCTCGGGGTCGGTGCGCACACCGGCCGCGTGCGCGCTGGCCGGGGCGCCCGGCTTGCCTCCCACGTAGCCGAGTTCGGCCTCCAGCCACAGTCCGGCGCCGTGCGCCCAGCGCGCCGCGGCGGACGTGGCGGCGAGGTTCTCGGCGTACGGCTGGGCGCCCGCGTCGAACATCGCGGAGGAGAACCCGGCGTCGGCCGCCTTGTGCAGCAGCTCGATGTCCGTGACGTGGTCCAGGTGCAGTGCGACGTCGCCGCCGCCGGCGCGGGCGGCCTCGGCGGCGGCCCGCGCGATCGGCGCGACCTGCCCGCCGTGGAACCGTACGGCGTTCTCGCTGATCTGCAGGATCACCGGGATGCCCGCTGCCGCGGCGCCCGCGGTGACCGCCTCGGCGTACTCCAGCGTGATCACGTTGAACGCCGCGACGGCCCGCCGTTCGGCGGCGGCCGCCGCGACGAGTTCTCGCGTGGATACCAAGGACATCGGTTGTTTCCCTTCGCTTGTGTGGTCGGCCCGCCGCGTGGGAGCGGCCGGTACGGATGACGCACATCCGTACCGGCCGGTCCCTGGGTGGAGGCGGTCAGGTCTTCTGGACGACCGGGACGCTGTCCGGGATGTCGGCCTGCGCTCCCGGGGCCACGGGGTCCTCCCCGCCCTTCTCGTCGCTGTAGACCATCAGGGTCGAGCCGACGAGGGCCAGCACGATGCCGATGGTGCCCCACACACTGGGCAGGGTCTGGTAGACCGCCAGTGACAGCACGATCGTCAGGACCGGGGCCAGCGCGTTGGTGACGGGAGCCACCACGGAGGCCTTGCCGCGGCTGAGTGCCATGACGAGGAACAGCGCGCCGACCGCGTTGAGGACCTGTGTGACGGCGGTGAGCGCCGGGGCCTGCCAGGGGGCACCGGAGGGGAAGCCGCCCATCATCACGAAGGCCACCGGCACCAGCAGCAGGCCGCTGATGGTCATCCAGCCGAAGGTCGTCGCGTCGTTGACGCCGATGAGCGCCGCCTTGCGCATGCAGAAGGCCTGAGCGCCCCAGGCCACGCATATCAGGATGGCCAGCAGCAGCCACGGGCCGTGCGAGTTCGAGCTCCCGCCGCCGCCGGGGATGCTCAGCAGCACGATGGCGGCCAGCGCCGCGACCACGCCCAGGACAGCGAGCTTGGCGATCCGCTCACGCAGCAGGGCCGTCGCCATGAGCACGGTGATCACGGGGGAGAGGGAGACCACGGGGAAGATCAGGTACGCCGGGCCGTCGGCTAGGGCCTTGAACAGCAGCAGCTGTCCGCCGGCTCCGGTCAGTCCGGCGAGCAGGCCCCACAGCGCTGCCGAGGGCCGCCGGTCGAACCGCTTGCCCCGCATCGCGAAGTACGCGGGGATCAGCATGGTGAAGGCCCAGATGACGTAGATCATCTCGTTGGGGTACCCGTACCGGGTGTTCGGCTGGCTGGAGAAGGCACCCCAGACACCCCAGAAGACAACCAGCAGGGTCGCGTAGAGCATCCAGCCCTTTTTGGCGTTGAGCATCAGTGGTCCTCTCCCGAGGCAGGGGGCACCGGGGCTGTGCGCAAAGCGTCGAGCGCGTTCCGGTCCAGTGGGGTTCCAGCGAGTTTCGCCGCGTAGAGCGCGGCGCCGATGACCGGTTCGTACAGCGGGTGCCGCAGCTCGTAGCCGGTGGTGCGGTGAGCCTTCAGCGCCGTGGTGAACGCCTCCAGGACCGCGGTGGCGGCGAAGGTGCCGCCGGAGTAGGAGACCGGCACGGTCTCGTCCGGGGCGAACCCCAGCCGCTCACGGGTGACGTCGACGAGCAGGGCGAGTTCCCGGCCGGCCTCGGTCAGGATCGCCGCGGCGCTCTCGTCACCGAGAGCGGCGGCCTCGGCGACCTGGCGGCTGAGCGCGGCGATCTGGCCGCGGTTGCCCTTCCAGCGGTTGTAGACGACATCGATAACGTCGAGGTCGGACCCCGTGTCGAGGTGCTGGCGGAGTACTCCGGCCAGCGGGCCCTCGGGCAGTCGGCCGTCGCTCATCCGGGAGAAGGCCGCCAGGCCGCGGATCGCGATCCAGTAGGCGGACCCCTCGTCGCCGAACAGCTCGCCCCACCCGCCGATGCGCACCCCTCGGCCGAGCCGCTCGCCGTAGGTCATCGAGCCGGTTCCGCTGATCACGTTGATGCCGTCGACGGCGCCCAGCGAGCCGGCCCAGCCGCAGACCATGTCGTTGTCGCACGCGTAGCGGTCGTGTCCCAGCACCGCTCGCGGAGCTGCGTCCAGGACGGGGACGTCACCGGACGACTCGCCGTAGCCGGGAATGGCGAAGAACGCGTAGTCGATCTCCGCCGGAGCGAGCCCGGCCGCGTCGCAGACCTTGTCCACGCCCTCTTTCAGGACGCGTCCGACCAGCTCGATACCCTCCGAGAAGTAGTACGAACTTGCCGCCGTCGCCCGCCCGCGCACCTGACCGTACCGGTCGACCAGGCAGAACGCGGTCTTTGTACCCCCGCCATCGACACCCAGGAACATCGTTGTACCTCCGTCCGGCGTCCGTGTTCGACGCCGTCTAGCCGACTTACTCAGTTGTGCAGGGAGTGCAGGATCACGCCCTGCACCACCCGGTTGACTTCACCCGAGGGGAACGGATTGTCCGGTCGGATTCCCCGGCCCAGCGACGAGCGCAGGGCCAGAAGCTGGGCGCACACCACGGCGGGCAGGGCCAGGGCGACATCGTCGACGCCTTCGAGGTCCGGCAGCAGCCAGGTGTCGGCGCTGCCCGCCTGCGATGGGGTGCGGGGGCCGGCGGAGACTGTCACGACGCTGCCGGGCGCGAGGCCCGCGCGCAGCTCGGCGACGATGTCCTGGTCGTACTGGCGGGTGTACGGGTCGTTCGACACGTACACGACGACGGCCGTTTGTCCGTTAAGTACCGCCTTGGGCCCGTGTCGGAAGCCTAGTGACGATTCGGACATGGCCACGACAGCACCGCCAGTGAGTTCGAGCACCTTCAGCGCCGACTCCTCGGCGAGGCCCTTGAGCGCCCCGCTGCCCAGGAAGACGAGGCGCTCGGGGGCGCGGTCGACCAGAGCGGCGATGGTGCGCTCGACACCGGCGTCCTCAAGGACCCACTCGGCGGCGCGCGCCAGGCGCTCGGCGATGCCACCGGGGGCCTCGCCGCCCAGGGCGAGCAGCGCCGCGAGCGTCATGCAGGTGAAGCTCGACGTCATGGCGAAGCCCTGGTCGTTCGACGCGGCGGGCATCAGCAGCACGCGTGAGTTCGGCCGGTCGGCGTGGTTGCGCGCCAGGCTGCCCTGCGGGTTGCAGGTGATCACGAGGTGGTGCACATCGGAGAGCACCTGGTCGGCCAGGTCGGTGGCGGCCACGCTCTCGGGACTGTCGCCCGACCTCGCGAAGGACACCAGCAGTGTGGGTACGTCCGCCGCGAGGCACCCGCGGGGGTCGGCGACGAGATCCGTGGTGGACACCGCGTCGACGCGCCGTCCCAGACGCCGCCCCAGTGCGCTCTGCAGCACCCGGCCGGCGAACGCGGAGGTACCCGCGCCGGTGAGCACGACGCGCAGGTCCGCGCGGGCCGTCAGCGGGAGCAGGAACGCGTCCAGCGACGGCCGGGCCTGGGCGACGATCCGGTCGACCTCCCGCCACAGGGCGGGCTGCTGGGCGATCTCGCGGACGGTGTTGGCGGCCCCGTTGTCGACGGGCAGGCTGCCGGAAAGGGAAGTCACGCGCACTCCTTGTGATTCGGGTCGCAGGCCTGGCCGTAGTCGCGAAGGACATCGCGGACGTGGTCCACGGCCAGGTCTCGGGGGCCGGCGGCGATCTCTCCGCGGCGGACGCGGGCGTACTGGTTCGGAAGGTGGGCGCTCAGCAGCGGCAGCGGGATCTCCAGCGCCGCGAGGTTGTCCAGCAGCCGGGTCTGGGCCGCGGCGATCTCGGCGTCGGGCCAGTAGTAGCGCAGCCGGTCGCTGAAGCTGTAGCGGCGGGCGAGGCGCTGTTCGTCCGCGCTGCCCGGGTAGTAGCCCTCCCACATGGCCGGTTCGGCGAGCATCCGCCGCTCGACGACCTCGGGCAGGCGTGAGCGGTCGGCGGCCGGCACCAGCTCGTCCTCGATCGCGGCGAGCGCGAACAGCGCCTCACGCAGGGCGAAGGTGAGCCCGGGGCCGACCTTGAGGACCGCCCAGTGGTCCTCGACCAGCGCGGTGAGCGCCTCGGGCCTCTGGTAGTCGGTCGAGTGCGCCTCGAAGACCATCGCGGGTTCGTCGTCGAGGACCCGGCGCAGTTCGGCCGTCCCCTCCCGCCGGTAGTCGACGACCCGCAGGTGGTCGAACTCCACCGCGGGCTGGACGACCAGGGCCATCACCCGCGGCCAGACGCCGGTGATGCCGTGTGCGGCGAACGCCTTCCGGTGCTCCTCCAGGGTGGTGCGCGCGGCCTCCGCCGTGGTGGGGGCGAGGACGCCGAGGTCCTCGTGCGCGCCGCCCGGGGTCGGGACCTCGGTCCCGATCACGTAGCGGATGCGCTCGGCCTCCCGCTCGCCCACGGTGTCCTCGGCGGCGCGGATCATCCGCGCGGCGCGCTCGGCGACCACGTCGTCGGTCAGCGGGGCGGGGTCTCCGGCGCAGGGGAAGCTGCAGTCGAGGTGGATCTTGGTGAAGCCGGCCGCGGCGTAGGCGGCGACCAGGGCGCACGCCCGCTCCATCGCCTCGTCGGGCGACAGGGCGCGCCACCGGTTCGGGCCGAGGTGATCGCCACCGAGGATCACCCGGTCCAGTGGCAGACCATGGTCGGCCGCGATGCCGTGCACGAGGTCCCGGAAGTCGGCGGGTCGCATACCCGTGTAACCGCCGTACTGGTCGACCTGGTTGGAGGTCGCCTCGACCAGCGCGTCGCCGCCGCTGTCGAGTGCCTGCACCACGGCCGCCTCGATGACCAGCGGGTGGGCCGAACACACGGAGGTGATGCCCTGCGGCCGTCCCGCCTTCTGGTGCTCGACCACTTTGTCCAGTGGACTGCGCATAGCGCGCTCCTCGCCTTCTCTTGCCACGTTCTGGGCGCATTTGACCGCTTAGCCCGGAACTCGAATGGAACAGTACTGGTCTTGATGGTGGCCGTCAATGGTCCATATCTGGTATGCTTCTGGTATGTCTTCCACGGAATCGACGTCGCCTTTTCCCCGGGGCCTGCTGGCTGACGACACCCTGCCGCTGTACGCCCAGGTCGCGGCCCGACTGTGGGCCGATGTGTCGGCCGACGGGGCCAGGGCCGGGGACCGTCTGCCGTCGGAGCGCACCCTCGCCGCCCGGTACGGGGTGTCGCGCGTCACCATGCGCGCGGCGCTCACGGACCTCGCCGCCAGGGGGATGGCCGAGTCCGCCGCGGCCCGCGGCTGGTTCGTCGCGGGACCGGCCGTCTCGCCGGACCCGGTCGACACCTTCGCGGCCTCCGCAACTCCCGGTGCGGACGCGCACATTGTCGAGGGCTTCGCCGACTATGCGGCCAAACACGGGCTGGTCACCCGCAGTCGGGTCCTGCAGTCCGTGGTCCGGCCGGCGACCGTCAGTGAGTCCGAGACGCTGCGTGTCGGCCCCGGTGCCGCCCTGTTCGAAATGCGGCGGCTGCGCTTCCTCGACGACATCGTGGTCGTGCTGGAACACAACCGACTGCCGCTGGCGCTCTGCCCCGCCCTCGCCGAGACCGACTTCACCGAGGCATCGCTCTTCGCGACGCTGCGCGGTGGCCGGCCCCCCCAACTGCCCAGGGTCGCGGACTACTCGGTGGAGGCTCGACAGCCCGACGCCACCGAACGCGAACTCCTGGAGATCACCGACGCGACTCCGGTGCTCCTCGCGCACCAGCTCGCGTTCAACCAGGACGGCCGTCCCCTCGAACTCACCCTGGCCATCTACCGCGGCGACCGCTACCGCTTCCGGGCGTCCATCACCTCCTGAAGGCGGGGGTGTTGAGTCAGCGGGTGGTGGGTGCGTCGCCGGGCGGGCGAGCGGGGGTGTGTCCGCAACCGCTGCCCGGGGGCCCCGGCACAGGGCCGCTCCCGGGCGGGCGGGACGGAACCGGCGGCCCGTTGGGGGAGGTCGGACGCGACGTCACGGCCCGAGGCCGTCTTCCTCGCCCGTCGGGGCCTGTTGGTCACGGCCGCGCACGGGAGGGTCCGCTCGGTGGCCGACGCGGGGGGCGCGCCGCCGGAGCCGTGGGTACGGTGCGCCGGCGTCGAACGCACACAGGTGTGTGACCCGTGCGGTGGGTGATCCGCCCCACCGCGGTCCGCTCGTCGCGCGGCGCCCGCCCCGACGCTCGCGGATACCGGCGCGCGGCTGTGACGGTACGGGGCGACCGGCTGCCGGGCGCATCGCCTGAACGGCCCGGCCGCCGCCGGGGAGGTCCCACTCGCGGGCCAGGCCCGGCAGTGTGCGCCGGGCCTGGCGGGTGCCGCGCCGGATCTCGGCTCAGCCGCTGTGGGAGACGGTCAGTCCGTAGAAGGCGACGCGCGCTCCGTTGGTGGTGCTGTCCGAGGACGACTGGTTGTAGGAGCCGGCCTTGAAGTACTGCTTGTAGGCGTCGAAGGACGACGGGATGGCGTAGTGCGTCGTGGTGCCGTTGACCGTCAGATCGATCGTGTTGCCACCGGAGACGGCGATCGTGTAGGTCCACGTCTTGCCGATCGACACGTGGCCCACGGTGTGCGTGGTCTGACCGCCGGACGGCGAGTTCTCGGTGCCCGCGATGATGTCGCCGTTCGCGTGGTAGTAGAGCTCGATCAGCGGCTTGGTGGACGAGCCGCCCGTACCCAGGTGGATCTGGCCGACGCACACGTTCGACGTCACCGACACCACCCGCAGGGTGGCGCTCAGCTTGTGGCTGCCGCTGAGCGACCAGTTCGCGGCGCTGCCGTTGGTCATCTCGCGGAGCTCGGAGCGGGCGTAGTTGGAGTTGGGTGTGGTCACACCCTTCTCCGGCGCCCAGAAGGTCATCGCGCCGTCGCGTGTGTCGGTGTAGAAGTACGAGTCCTGGAAGCCGTCGTCCCCCTGCAGCCGTGAGGACGAGATGGTGGTCGGGGAGCCGGGGGAGCCGACGGGCTCCTGCAGTTCCCACTTGGAGAGGTCGAAGTTGCCGCCGGGCGCGACCGTGGGGGACGCGGCGCTGGCGCTGCCGCCGAGACTGAGCACGCCGGCTATGCCGACCGCGGCGGCTGCGGCGAGGAGCTTGGAGTGGAGTTTCATGTGGGGCCCTTCCGACGCTCGAAGTTCAGCTATGTGAACTAGGTCTAGTCCAACGAGGCGCCTGATCTGGATAGCACGACCCCTTCCCGCCGTCAACGAATCGCGCACGCAACGGAGTTGGTCTTCGCAGCTCAACGCGCCCAGCTGGGGGAAGGAGAAGCGTGACAAAGAGACGTTCGCTGCCTGGTCGGAGACTCGCGACCCTCCGGAAAGCTTCTTCGGGCGCGCGTGAATGTTCATATAGGTGAACGATGATCCGTCATGCGACAGACCTCGGGCAGGGTGGGGCGCGGTGCCCTGCCCGGGCCGCATCAGTCGCGTGTCAGGCCTGTTGGGCCCCGCGCGCCGTGAAGACCACGGCCCGTGCGCGGCGCGGCGTCATCACCGGCGCCAGCACCGGGTCGGTCAGGAGGACGACGGGGGCGATCCGGTGCGGTGACGCTGCCTGCCACGCGGGCAGAGCCAACTCGATGACGGTCCAGGCCTCGTCTCCCGATCCGCGGGACGCCAGCAGCCGCGCGGTGTCGAGAGCCTGCTGGAAGGCCGGCGGCTCCGGCAGGGGCGGCGCCTGATAGCGCGTCGCCCACTCCTCCCAGGCCGGTCCGATGGCGGCTCCGGTGGCGGTCAGTGGCAGACCGGGAAGGTCGGGCAGGAAATCGCCGAGGACCCGGGCCGCCCAGCCGGCCGCACCGGGCCGGTCGGCGGCGGCACACCGCAGGAACAGCGGCACCGCCTCGGCGCGGATCTGCTCGCGGCCGATCGCGGCCACCACGTGCGGGCGGTGCAGCACACCCCGCAACTCGTGGTGGGTGAACCTGCTGTCGAGGAACGCGGAGAGGATCACCTTCAGGTACGCCGCGGCCCCCGACCCCTTCTCCGCGGCGGTGCCGAACGCCGAGAGCGCCACGTCCACCTCGCCGCGCAGCGCCGCGTCCCGGCCCAGGGCGAGGTGTTCCTCGGCGCCCTCCGGACGGACGGGACGCCCCTCCTGCCCCCGTATCCGCTCGAACGAGGCACGCTCCTCGGCGATGAGTTCGGCGAAGGAGGCGAAACGTTCACCGAGTCCCGGATACCAGCTGGCCCAGATGTGGGCGGCCCACTCGCCGTCGGGCGACACGTCGGCCGGGTCGAGCAGCCAGTACTGGGCGTCGCCCTGCCCCGAGACCAGGACCACGCGGTCCATGAACTCCCGGTCGTCCGCGTCCTCGTCGTCCTCGCCCCGCAGGATCTCCCACGTGTCGGGTTCGGCGTCGCGCAGCAGGCCGACGGTCGCGGTGTCGCGCAGTTCCGCCATGAAGAGGCTGATGTTCCGCCAGCCGTCGGAGGTCGCCAGGAAGGACCGGTAGCTCGGTGGAAGGACGGAGCCGAGCCGCTTCTCCAGCGCGACCAGTTGCTCCTCGGACGCTCCCGGACGGCCGAGCCAGGACGCGTCGCGCTGTCGCGGTGTGATGTCGGCGAGCTCACCGTCCGCTGCGACGCGCAGCATGTCGCGGCTGTACTCGGCGAGGTAGGGACGCCAGCGCTCGACGGTGTCGAGCCGCACCGACCCCGGTTCACCGGCCACCCCCTCGTAGGGCACCGGTGCCTGCCCCGCCCGGCGGTGGTGGCCGGTGAACGAGACCGGGACAGGACCCGTGGCGTGGAACCGCACCTGCGAGAGCTGGGTGTGCGGGGAGCCGGAGTTGCCGACGATCTCCAGCCGGAGGTACCGGTAGGGCTCGGACCCCGCCCGCTCGGTGATGTCGAAGCCGCGCTCCATGTGCCTGCCGGGGAAGAACTCCTCGGTGCGTATGTCGAGCGTGACCCACGTCCGCCCGTCCGCCGAGCCCTTGAGGATCCAGGAGCGCGGGTCGCGGTCCGGCGCGTCGTTGGCCGAGGAGAGCACATAGTGCCGGACGGTGACCGGCCTGAGCAGGGTGAAGCGGAGCCAGTCGCCGCCCCGGCCCCGGACCGTGAGCCACTTGCTGCTCGTCCTGTCCAGCACGTTCTCCGCGACCTCGCCGGCCGCGGGGTGCTCGCCGCTCGCCTCCACTGCCCTTATCTGGGCGGTGAGTTCGCCGCCATCGAGGTCGCGGGTGTGCAGTGTGACAGCGCCACCGCCGCCGGAGCGGTCGGTCCAGCAGATGCGTACGACCGGCGCGCCGCCGTCCTCGATCAGCACCCGCAGCTCGCCCGCCCCTTGTGGACGCAGGGCCCGGAACCGGTACGGGGGACGCTCCGGCGGCTCGCTGTCCCGCAGGCCCCGCCAGGCGTACGACGTCCCGTCCGGGTCGAGCCGCACCCCGAGGAACCGGTCCATGCCCCCGTCGAAGTCCACGGTGGCCTCCGCCCCGTCCCGGTCCCGCCAGCCGAGCTGGGAGAGGGCGACGGCTTCCCCGGGCGCGAGCATCAGTGTGACCCGTCGGT
Organism: Streptomyces sp. NBC_01497; assembly: GCF_036250695.1. Lineage (NCBI taxonomy): Bacteria > Bacillati > Actinomycetota > Actinomycetes > Kitasatosporales > Streptomycetaceae > Streptomyces > Streptomyces sp. NBC_01497. The sequence goes on from NZ_CP109427.1 coordinate 7,225,173, forward strand.
CACCCACCCACTCCTTTGATCCGGGCCGCTGCCGCTCCGTGCGGAAGGCGAAGGCCCGCGGTGTTGCCGTCATGCTGAGCTCCTGACGCTCTGTGTCCGACTCCGGTACCGCAGAGGCTAGGAGCACCCACTGACAATCGGCCCTTTGAAGGGCGCTGTTGGGGGCGGCCGGCGGACCCGTCCTCGTACGTCCGGCACGAGGGGCCCTGCGCGGGGGGCTGTCGTCCGCTTCGCAGGGCCCGCCGCCCGGTACTACGCGTCGGGCCCGGGGATCAGGACGATCTTGCCGCGCGTGTGGCGGAGTTCGAGCGTCGCGAAGGCGTCGCGGACCTGTTCGAGGGGAAAGGTGGCGGCGATCGGGATCTCGATCCGCCCGGCCGCCACGAGCGCGGCCACTTCGGTGAGGACTTCCCGGGAGGACGCCTCGGCGCTGCCCGCGCTCCTCGTGCCGAACTTCGCCGCCTCCTCGAAGGAGATGATCGTCTCGATGCGCTCCGGCGGGATCCCCAGGTCGATGGCGAGCCGTACGTACTGCGGCCCGAACAGGTCGATGAAGGCGTCGATCCCGCCGGGCGCCGCCGCGGCGAGATCCGCGGCGAGCCCCTCGCCGTACCCGACCGGTCTTACCCCGTGCGCGCTCAGCCAGGCAGCGTTGGCCGGTGAGGCGATGCCCAGGACGCGGGCGCCGCGCACGGCGAGGAGCTGGACGACGATGCTGCCGACACCTCCGGCCGCCGCCGACACGGCGACGGTCTGTCCCGCGGCCGGTCCGATCGCCTCGACGGCGGCCCACGCCGTCGACGCGGCGACGTAGAGGCTGCCCGCCACGGCCCAGTCGAGTGCGTCCGGCTTGCGGATCAGCTGGGTCACCGGCACGACGGTGTGGGTGGCGTGGCTCGATCGGCGCCAGGAGTAGCCGAGGACCTCGTCGCCGACGGCGAAGTCGCTGACGCCGTCCCCCACGGCGACGATGACACCGGCGAGGTCGCTGCCCTGCCCGAACGGGAAGGGCGCGGGAAATCTCTCGTGCAGCGCGCCGGTGCGGATCGAGGTCTCGCCCGGGTTGATGCCCGCCGCTCTGACCTCGACGAGGACCTCGCCGGTGGCGGGACGGGGCATCGGTACGTCGGCGATCCGCAGAACGTCGCGGTCGCCGTACTGGTCGATGCGCACGACGCGCGCCCGCTGGTGGTCTTCCTTCATGACAACTCCTCTGGGGTGGCGGTGCCTTGTCCGGCGCCCGGTCCGGGGCCCGTGCCGTGGGGCACCGGGGTGCGGAGCGTGGCGAGTGCGGCGCCGAGGCGGTCCAGTTCGCTTTTCGGCAGGGGGCCCGCCAGCCGTGCCGCGAGTTCGCGGTCGAAGATCCGCCCGGCCGACTCGGCGAGGTCCCGGCCCGTCCGGGTGAGCCGGACGAGCGAGGAGCGGCGGTCCCTGGGATGGGGCTGCCGCACGCACAGGGCCCGCTTCTCCAGGCGGTCGACGGCCTGGCTCGCGCCGCCGATCGTGATCGACAGGGCGCCCGCGATGTCGTTGACGCGGCAGTCCTGCAGACGGTCGATCACGCGCAGTACCTCAAGGCCGCCCAACGACAGGTCGCTCTCGCGGCGCAGTGCGGTATCGATCCCGTTCCACAGGTCGGTTTCGAGGCGCACGAGGTGGTCGAAGATCTGTCGTAGATCCACGGGCGTCCCCCTTTCCGGCCGTGATGTTTCCGGCCGTGATGCTATAGCGCTGATTAGATCAGCGCTATAGCACTGCGCCCCACGGGCAGATCCGTCGACGCGCCTGTGTACGCCGACGGATCGCCGTCGGGCGGCTGGCCCCAGTTGTCGGGTCGTCGGGCCGTCGAGGTGCCTGGCCGCCCAACTGCCGAACTGCCGAACTGCCGTGCCGTCGGCTGCAGGTCGGGGGCCACCGGCTCACCGGCCCGCCGGGCCGTCCGGCGTCGTCCCATCCGATGACCCGTCAGTCGTGCACGGAACCGGACGCCTCGATCGAGAAGTTCGGCACGATCCGCCGCAACCACGCGGGCATCGCCCAGTTGACGGGCCCGATCAGGTGCATGAGGGCCGGGACGAGCAGGCCGCGGATGATCAGCGCGTCGACGAGGACGGCGAACGCGAGTCCGAAACCGAACTCCTGCAGGACCCGTTGGTCGCCGATCAGGAAGGAGCCGAAGACCAGGATCATGATCCCGGCGGCGCCCGCGATGATGCGGCCGCTCTTGGCCTGGCCGAGGGTCACCGCCTCGTGGTTGCGGCGTACGCGCTGGACACGGCCCGCGGCCGCCTCGCGCCGGCGGTGCCACTCCTCCTGGATGCGGCCGACGAGGAAGACCTCGTAGTCCATGGACAGGCCGAAGAGTACGGAGAACAGCAGTACGGGGATGAAGGCGTCGACCGGCCCGGTCCCGTTGATGTTCAGTGCCCCCTGGGCCCAGCCCCAGGTGAACACGGCGTTCAGCGCGCCGAGCGCCGCGCCCACCGAGAGCAGGTTCATCACGGCCGCGACCAGGGGGATCAGGACACTGTGGAAGACGGCCATCAGCAGCAGGAAGGCGAGGATGACCACCACCGCGATGAACAGGGGCAGTTTGTCGCTCAGCACCCGCGAGAAATCGATGTTGGTGGGTGTGGCGCCGCCGACGTGGATCTTCAGCCCGCTCCCGGCCTCGGCGGCGGGGATGAGCCGGTCGCGCAGTGTGGAGACCAGCGAGACGGTGGCTTTCGCGCCGGGCCCGGTGTCCGGGTAGAGCACGGCGAGGGACACCTCGCGGTTGGGCGAGACGATCGCCCGGGTCACCCTCGCCACGCCCGGCGTCGCGGCCGCGGCCTTGAGGAAGGAGGCGAACGAGGCACGCTGCGCCGGCGTCGACACCTCGCTGACCAGTTGGAAGGGTCCGTTGAATCCGGGTCCGAAGCCTCGTGCCAGGGCCGTGTAGGCCTGATGCGTGGTCGAGGACGGCGGATCGGTGTTCGCGCCGGAGGAGCCGAGTCGGAGGCTGAAGGTGGGCAGGGCGATCGCCACGACCACGGCCAGGGCGGCCACCGCGACGTAGGCGCTGCGTACCTCGACGAGGCGGGCCCAGCGGAGCCAGGGGCCGGCGGCCTCGTCGGGGCTCGGTCCCGCGGCGGCCAGCGCCGCCCTTTCCCTGCGGGAGAGGACCTTCGGCCCGAGGAAGCCGAGCACGGCCGGCAGGAAGGTCAGCGCGGTGGCCATGGTCAGGGCCACGGTCAGGGCGGAGGCCGCCGAGAGGCCGTAGAGGAAGTTGACCCCGAGCGCGAACTGGCCGAGCAGCGCGATGCACACCGTGATGCCCGCGAACAGCACCGTCCGTCCTGAGGTGTTCACCGCCTCCTGTGCCGCGTCCGCGTAGCTCCTGCCCGCCTTCACGGCCGACCGGTGCCGGCTGGTGATGAACAGGCCGTAGTCCACACCGACACCGAGGCCGATGAGCACGGCCAGGTCCCTGGACACGCTCGGTGTGTCCAGGGCGTGGGAGAGGAGGCTGATCGTGGACGTACCGATGACTAGGGCGATGATCGCCGTCAGCAGCGGCATCAAGGAGGCGAAGAGGGCGCCGCCGAACACGATCAGCAGGATGACCAGCGCGGCCACCACGCCCACCGCCACCGACACTCCGGGCCCCGCGCTCTCCTCGGTGGTGATCGCCCGGCCGCCCAGCGAGATCCGCACGTCCGGCCCGTCGGCGGACTTCGCCGCGTCGATCAGGTGAAGGGCGTCGGTCTGCGTCACATCGGCGGACACCGTGGACCAGGTGACGGTCGCGAAGGCGACGGTGCCGTCCTGGCTGATCTGCGAGGCGCCGCGGACGCTGTACGGGCTGACGACGGTTTCGACGTTGTGGACCCGCGCCACCTTCCGCAGCGCGGCGGTCACGGGGTCGCGCACCGAGGACGAGCGGATGCGCGCGCCGCCGAGCGCCTCGATGACGACCTGGTCCGCCTCTCCCGACGCGGAGGGGAAGTTGTGGGTGAGCAGGTCGACCGCCGCTTGCGAATCCGTTCCCGGCAGACTGACGCTCTCGTTGTAGCGGCTGCCGTAGAGCTGGCTCAGGGCCAGTGTGACGACGGCGGCCACCAGCCAGAATGCGAGCACGCTCCGGCGGTGCTCGAAACACCAACGGGTCCATCGCAACATCGCATTCCCTGCTGCCGGTGTCTGCGGTCAAGAGCAGTGCATCCATATCAGCAGCGGGAAGGCGGCCGGTGACGTGCCATTCCATCAAGGACGTGTCGATGTCGGCCAACCGGGTCAACGCACGGGGTGGCCACGTGCCCGGGAGCGGGGGTCGGGCCGCTCCCGGGAGTCCCTACGCGCCACGCCGTCTCAGGCCGTGACGGTCGGACCCGGCGGTGTCCAGCGCTTGGTGCGCGGGATCGCGGAGGAGACGCCGTAGTCCTTCCTGAGGTGTTCCGGGACGGCGTAGTGCATGACGCGTCCCCGGGTGAGGGACGACAGCTCGAACAGGGTGGTGAGGTGGCCCAGGCGGTCCAGGGCCCTGGCCCCCAGCGGCGACCGGTCCTCGATCGTCTCCATGACGTTGAGCAGCGCGGGGGCCGCCTTGACGAGGGTGTCCCACGGCGTACGGGGCACCTCCAGCCAGTCCGCGGCGGTGTCACCGACCAGGTAGCGGATGAGGGCGCCGACGACGGGATCGAGGAACGTGCCGGGGACGACCTCCTCGTACAGGTCGATGAGTTGCCGGGTGAGGTCGGCGCCCTCCGTGCTGGGGCCCATGTGGCGCGTCATGTACAGGTCGGAGAACTGGCGGGCCTCGGCCACGTCCCGCGGCACGTGGTCCTGGTCGACGCCGAGCATGGCGCCCACGACCCGCCAGGCATAGCAGTAAGATTCCGCCCCGTCGACGCTCATGTGGATGCCGAGGCGGTGCAGCGCGTCCAGGACCTGGATCGAGAACATCATCTGCCCGCCGATCATGTCCTCCTGGCAGATCGGCGTGCCGAGGGCCGCCACGTCCCAGCGGTCCTCGCGCGTGAGGTGGTGGCGGATGGACGCGTGCAGCAGCCGCACCTTCTGCGCGGCGGGGATGAAACGGCTTCCGGCCTCGAAGGCGTTCGGCTGCATCAGCTGGACGGTGAACTGCCCGGTCTCGGCCATGCGCTTGGAGGGGTACTTCAGGGAGTGGGTCGCGGACAGCAGTCTCGCGATGTGCGGCACGACGTAGCAGGCGGGCATGGCCGCGAAGGACAGCGCGGTGGAGATGTGCACGTTGTTGTCGATGAAGAACAGCCGGGCCTTCTCCATCTCGCCCCAGTCCACCCAGCTCGGCGGGGTGCTGGTCTCGTGCAGGTACGCGCGGGCCACTTCCGGCAGCCCTTCGGGCAACTCCGCTCCCGCGGTGGAGACATAGCGCATCAGGGTGTTGAACTTCCCGACCTCCCCGCGCTCGAAGAGGGTGGCCACCGTGGCGTCGGCCAGCTCGTCGCCGACGGTGCGCAGGCTGTCGAGGGACTGATCGGTGAAGGTCATGATGGACGGCTCCTTCGGGCGAGGGGACGCGTGTGGTGGTGGGTGGTGGGGGCGGGGGTGGGGGCGGCGGAACGGGTCGCAACGGTGTCCGTCCGAAGGACGCTCCGAGCTCCGGCCCCCGGGGCTCGGGCCCGCCCGTGGCGGGCGGTCGTGCCGTGCCGCGACCGGCTCCGGTCAGCCCTGACGGTCGGTGGCCGCCACCGCGAGCTGTGTCAGGGCCAGGTGGGAGGTACGGGAGAGACCGGCGCCCCGCAGGGCGGCGGTGGCGAGGGTGACCCGTTCGGTGATCATGTCCTCGACGCGGGTGCGTGCGCCGGTATGGTCCACGACGGCGCGCACGCGCTCCAGTTGGGCGCTCGTCAGGCCGCTGCGGCCGAGCAGGGCCGCGAGCTCGCGCCGTTCGGCGGGGCCGGCCGCCTCGTGCGCGAGGGCGACCAGTGCGGTGGGCCGGGCGCCCGTGACATCGTCGGTGTTCGCCTTGCCCGTGGTGGCCGGCTCGCCGAAGAGGCCCATGAGGTCGTCACGCAACTGGAACGCCTCACCGAGCGGCAGGCCGTAGTCGCTGAAGACCTCCCGCAGGCCCGGATCGCCCCCGGCGAGCGCCGCGCCGATGTGCAGCGGGTGTTCGACGGTGTACTTGGCCGTCTTGTACCGGATCACCTTCAACGACCGCCGCACATCGGGTTCCCCGGCGGTGTGCAGGATCTCCAGGGCCTCTCCGGCGATCAGTTCACGGGCCAGCACACTCCACGCGCCGCGGGCCTGGGCCAGGTAGGCGGCGGGCAGGCCGCAGGTCGCGAACAACTGACCGGCCCAGGACATCAGCAGGTCGCCCGCGAGCATCGCCAGCGACCGTGCGCGGGTACTCGGGCGCGGCCGGCCGGCGAGCGTGTCGCGCAGCACGATGTGTGCGGTCGGCAGGCCGTGTCGCAGGCCGCTGTCGTCGATCAGGTCGTCGTGCACAACCGCCGCGGCGTGCACCAGCTCCATGCTCGCCGCGGCGCGTACCACCGCCTCGCTGTCCGGCTGTCCGGTCGCCCGCCAGCCCCAGTAGCAGAAGGCGGACCGCAGGCGCTTGCCGTGCGCGGTGACCGTCCTGAGTACCTCGCCCAGCGGTGCCAGGTCGCCGTCGACCCTGAGCAGCGCCTCGATCTCGGCCCCGACGAACCGCTCCAGTTCTCCGTCCACGCGGGCCTTCAGCGCCGTGTGGTCCCACGCCTCAGGCACCGGAGCCGCCGTCGCCGCCCTGGGAGCGCGCGTGCCGGGCCAGCACTTCCATATGGGCCTCGCCACCCGCTCCCATGCGGTCCAGGGCCAGCCGGCCGCGAGCCCTCAGGTCCCGCTGTCCCTGCGAGGCGAGTTCGCCCAGGTCGGAGCGGCCCAGTAAGCCGCGAGCCGCGCCGAGCGCCGCCGCACATGTACGCAGTGTCAGGTCGGCGAGACCGGCCGCCAGCAGCACCGCCCGGTCACCGGTGTCCTCGCCTCTTCGCGCATCCTGTGACATCGGAACCATCCCCGCCCTCTCGCCCGCGCTCCGGCCCGCCCGGCTCACGGACGCAGCCTGCCCAGGTGGGCAGGCCGACACGGCCCAGGTCATCCCATCGGGTGACCACTCGTTCAGGAGTCCGGCCCTGGCGCCTGGGCGCGCGCGAGCGGCCACCGCAGGCGAGGTGCCCCGCGGTCCCGGGCCGGACCGCGCCGCGCGGAGCGATACGGGCGGGGGGAAGGGCGTCCCGACCGGCCGGTTGCGCGGGGCCGGCCGGTGCGCGGGACCGGCCACCCGCCGCACGGGGGCGGTCGCCGTGCGTGGGTGCGTCGGCGCTCGCTGTCGCCCCTCGGCGAGGTGCCGTAGGCGGACGGTCCTGCCCCGCCGGCCGCGCCGCGCTTCCCGGCCCCGGAGACGGAAGCCGCTCTCGGGGCCGCCGCGCGGATGAGGGCGTTAGGGTGGGAAGGGTGATAAATACTACTTTATATAGTTACAGGGAGGGTGCGATGCGTGGTGTCCCCACCTCCCGGGCGGGACCGCCCGAGTACTCCGACGATCTTGAGGCGGAGTTGCGCGCGGAACTCCCCGGCGCGATGGCACTCAGCGGCATGGGGGCGTTCCTGTGGGACGTGCGCTCCGGACGGGTGTTCATGCATCCGGGGGCGCTGGCCGTGTTCGGTCTGACCCCCGACGAGTTCGACGGGGAGGTGTCGACGCTCGCGGGACGGGTGATCCCCAGGGAGGTCGCGGAACTTCGGAAGATGGTGGTGAGCCGGGGCTGTGCGCGCTCGGGCCTCAGCTTCCACTTCAGGGCGTGCTGCCCACCGGACGGCGACAACCGGTGGGCGCACGCACAGGTGCAGGTGATCCGCGACGAGGCGGGTGACGCGCTGAAGGTCGTCGGAGTGATCAGGGACGCCTCCGCCGAACTCCAGGGCGCCATCGACCAGGCGACGACGGACACGGTGCGCCGCCGGCAGAGCGACGTGGTCCACGCGACGACCGCCGCCCTCGCGAAGGCGCTGACGTTCGACGACGTGCTGACCTCGCTGACGGAGCCCGAGACGCTCCGGGGTGTCGGGGCCGCGGGCATCGCGCTGAGCACCTTCGTCGAGGACGGCGGCCGTTACCTCGTAACGAAGGGCATGCCCGGCGCACCCTTCCGGGCATTCGAAGTCCTTGACGTGCAGGCGCCGCTGCCCATCCCCGAAGCCGTACGCACACAGCAGCCGCTCTTCGTGCGACGGCAGGACGCGCAGGAGAAGTACCCCGCCGTGTGGCCGGCCATCGAGCAGAGCGCCATCACGTCCCTCGCCGTGGTACCGCTGGTCGCCCAGGGACGCCCGACCGGCGCGCTCACCGTGGTCTACGAGGGGCGCACGAACTTCACCACCGTGGACCGGGACCTGCTGCTCGCGCTGGGAGCGGCGGTGGCCCAGTCCCTCCAGCGCGCGCGCCTGTACGACCAGGAGCACGCGGTGGCCGTGGGGCTCCAGCGGGCGATGCTGCCCGCGCGCATCCCGGGGATCGACGGCCTGGCGACGGCAGTCCACTACCAGCCGTCCAGCAACAGCCAGGAGGTGGGCGGGGACTGGTACGACGTGGTCGCGCTGCCGAACGGGTGCACAGGCCTCGTCGTGGGGGACGTGGAGGGCCACGACATCGACGCCTCGGCGGTCATGGGACAACTGCGCACCGCCCTGCGCGCGTACGCCACCGAGGGGCATCCCCCGGCGGCCGTGATGGCACGTGCGTCGGCCTTCCTCGCGGAACTGGACACGGAGCGCCTCGCCACCTGCGTCTACGTCGCCGTCAGGCCCGACACCGGAGAGACCATGTGCGTCCGGGCCGGCCACCCGGACCCCTTCGTCCGGTACGCGGACGGGAGGGTCGTCCAGCTCGACGTCGAGGGCGGCCTGCCCCTCGGGGTCACGGGCCCCGCCGACGCGCCCTTCCCGACCACCCGCTGCTCGCTCGGGCGCGGCGACACACTCCTGTTGTGCACCGACGGGCTGCTGGAGTCGCGCGGACGCAGCATCGACAACGGTTCCCGCAAGGTGCTGGACGCGCTGCGCCGGGGACCGTCCGAACTGGGCGCGCTGGCCCAGTACATCGTCCACGCCACGGCCGACAGCCGTGCGCAGGAGGACGATGTGGCTCTGCTCCTCGCGACGCTGTCCACCACCGGGTCCGGCCTGGTGACACCGGCCGAGGCCTGCTCCGGTGCCGCACGTGAGGCCGCCACGCCGGTGGTGTGACCCGCCAGGGCCGCCGGTGCGGCGGCCGACGGGTCCTTCCCGGGCCGTGCGCGTTCGACGGGGACGCCGTACGGGCGCGAGGCGCGGCGTCCCGCGCCCGCTCCTTCCGTGCCGTCCTGCCGTGCCCCCGTCCTGCCGTCCCGCGTACATCCGTGCCCCGTACATCCGTGCGGGGCACGGGCGTTGGACAGGGATGTCAGCCACGGGCGGATCCCGCGGTACGCACGCATCTTGTCAAAGCCACGTCAGGGCTCTTACCGTGTGGCGGCGTAAGAAAATGCTCGACTCTGTTGTATTCCGTTGATTTCAAGGGGCGCACGCTCCTGCAGTGCCAGGTGTCCGCACACATCCGCACGCGTCCCCGGGCGGCCGCTCGCCCGTGGGGCACAGCGAACAGAGGAATCCGCCATGCCAAGATCCGTCCGCAGGCTGCTCGCCTGCGTGACCGCCGGTGCGCTCTGGGCAGGCCTGCCGGCCCTCGCGGCCGTGACCACGGACGTCGCCGTCACCGCGACACCCGCCGCAGCACTGGACAACCACCTCGCCCTGACCCCGCCGATGGGCTTCAACGACTGGAACTCCTTCGGCTGCGACGTCGACGAGGCGCTGATCAAGCAGACGGCCGACTACTTCGTCAGCTCCGGCCTCAAGGACGCCGGTTACACGTACGTCAACATCGACGACTGCTGGCAGACACACAGCCGCGACGCGGACGGACGGCTCGTACCCGACCCGGTGAAGTTCCCCGACGGCATCAAGGGCACCGCCGACTACGTCCACTCCAAGGGCCTCAAGCTCGGCATCTACGAGGACGCCGGCACCGCGACCTGCGCCGGGTACCCCGGCAGCCTCGGCCACGAGGGCACGGACGCGCAGACGTTCGCTGACTGGGGCGTCGACTACCTCAAGTACGACAACTGCAACAACAACAGCGACGGCTCCCGCGCGGACTACGTCAAGCGCTACACCGCCATGCGCGACGCGCTCGCCGCCACCGGCCGGCCGATCGTCTACTCGCTGTGCGAATGGGGCGAGCAGTCCCCGTGGGAATGGGCCGGGGACGTCGGCAACTCCTGGCGTACGACCGGCGACATCAGCGACAACTGGTCGAGCATGCTCTCGATCGCCCAGAGCAACATGCCGCTCGCCCCGGCGGCGGGACCGGGCCACTGGAACGACCCCGACATGCTGGAGGTCGGCAACGGGGGCATGACCGACACCGAGTACCGCAGCCACTTCTCACTGTGGTCGATGATGGACTCACCGCTGCTGATCGGCACCGACCTGCGCAAGGCCACGCCGCAGACCCTGGCGATCCTCAACAACAAGGACGTCATCGCCCTCGACCAGGACCCGTTGGGCAAGCAGGCCACCGTGCTGTCGTCGGACGGCGACCGCTACGTGATGACGAAGCAGCTCGCGAACGGTGACCGCGCCGTCGCCCTGTTCAACGCGGGCGACCAGGCGCAGCCGATCTCCACCACCGCCACCGCGGCCGGCCTTCCCCGGCACGCCAGTTACGCGGTCACCGACCTGTGGAGCCACACCGCGTACAACTCCGCCGGGACCCTGGCGGCGACCGTGCCCGCCCACGGCACCGTGCTGCTCCGCGTCAGCGGCAGCGCCGTCGCGGGCGCCGGGGCGCTCCTCGACCCGCCGCTGCTCGACACCGGCCTCTCCCACACACCCGGCGCCCTCCAGCCCGGTCAGAGCGGCACCGTCGACACGTACGCCACCGACCTGGGAGTACTGCCGGCCTCCCGTGTGAGCGTCACCCTGCACGCCCCGGACGGCTGGACGGCCAAGGCGACGGGTGCCGCCGAGGGCGCCGTCCTCCTGAAGGGCAGAACGCTCACCACGCCCTGGCGGGTGAGTGCCCCGGCCGGCACGAAACCCGGCTACTACCCGCTGACCGGCACCGTCTCGTACACCGGCATCCCCGGCCGGGCACGCGTCACCTCACCGCTCACCGGCAGCGTCCTCGTGGCGGTGCCGCCGTCCTCCGGTACGAGCGCCCTCAGCGATCTCGACTGGGTCTCCGCCACCAACGGCTGGGGACCGGTCGAGAAGGACCGGAGCAACGGCGAGACGGCGGCGGGCGACGGGAACCCGATCACCATCGGTGGCCAGGTCTATGCGAAGGGTCTCGGCACCAACGCGCCGAGCGCCGTCACCTACTACCTCGGCGGGGGATGCACGACGCTCGACGCGACCGTCGGCGTGGACGACGAGAAGGACGGCAAGGGAAGCGTGGAGTTCGAGGTCGAGGCCGACGGCAAGCAGGTGGCCGACAGCGGCGTCCTGCACAACGCCGACGGCGCGAAGCAACTGCACGCGGACGTCACGGGAGCCGACAGTGTCCGTCTCGTCGTCACGGACGGCGGCGACGGCACCGACAGCGACCACGCGGACTGGGCGGACCCGCAGGTCACCTGCGACTGAGGGGTCCGTTCCACGACGCCGGCCAGGAGGCCGCGGCCCGTCAGCCGCGGCCTCCTGGCACGTGTCCCCCGGATCGGGGGCCATCGACTCCGCCGGGCCGGGTAGCCGGATGCCAGGCTCACTCAAGGAGGACATCATGCGTGAATCGGAGGTACGGGCCGTGGGGTGGGCCCGGTCGCTGCCCCTGACCAGCGGGGTACGGGCGGCCCGGCACTGGGCGCGGGAGCACCTGGAGACGCTTCGCTGGACCGAAAGCGCCCCGGACACCGTGGACGCCGTGCTGCTGACGGTCTCCGAACTCGTCACCAACGCCCATGTGCACGCGCGCAGCAGCGCTCAGCTCGTGCTGACCTGGGACACCGACTGCCTGCACGTGAGTGTGCACGACGCGTCCCCGCGGCTGCCGCAGGCCAGGCCGCCGAGCGAGGACCGCCTCGGTGGCCGGGGCATGTACCTCGTCGAGGCGCTCGCCGACAGCTGGGAGACGCGGCCCTGCCCGAACGGTAAGACGGTCATCGCGTGCTTCCGGCCGCCGACGGGCCGGGCCGCGGCGCAGGAGGAGAGCCCGGCGCCCGGCCGGGCGCCGTCGGGCTCCGACGCGTGAGGTGACGCGGGTCTCTTGAGAGAGTCTTGGCCCGTCCCGCAGGTGTGGACGGCCGTTGCCCGGAAACCCGGCACGTGTGACGCGCATAGGTTTGGTGGTTCTCTCGGTGGTGGCGGCGCTGGCCGCGGTAGGTCTCGCGGTGGGGGACTCCCCGTGGTGGTGGTTCGCCGGTGTCCCTCTCGTCCTGCTGGGCCTGCTCGGTGTGTACGACCTCCTGCAGCGCAAGCACACGGTGCTGCGCAACTATCCGGTCGTCGGACATGCCCGGTTCCTGATGGAGAGCATCCGCCCGGAGATGCAGCAGTACTTCGTGGAGCGGAACTTCGACGGCCGCCCCTTCGACCGGGACACACGCAGCATCGTCTACCAGCGCGCGAAGGGCACGGACGCCGAGGAACCGTTCGGCACGGAACGCGACGTGTACCAGAGCGGTCACGAGTTCCTGGTGCCGTCGATGGCCCCCCTGCCGGTGGCCGACACGCCGCCCCGTGTGCGGATCGGCGGGCCCGACTGCACCCGGCCCTACGACATGGCGCTGCTGAACGTGTCGGCCATGAGCTTCGGCTCCCTGTCCGCGAACGCCGTCCTGGCGCTCAACGGGGGCGCCGCGGCAGGCGGTTTCGCCCACGACACCGGCGAGGGCGGACTGTCGGAGTACCACCTGCGCCCGGGCGGCGACATCGTCTGGGAGATCGGCACCGGCTACTTCGGCTGCCGCACCGAGGACGGGGACTTCGACCCCGCGCAGTTCGCCGAGAAGGCGGCGCACGACAACGTCAAGTGCGTCTCGCTCAAGCTCTCGCAGGGCGCGAAACCGGGCATCGGCGGCGTGCTGCCGGGCGCGAAGGTCAACGCCGAGATCGCGAGCGTACGAGGTGTCCCCCAGGGCGAGACCGTCGTCTCGCCGCCCTACCACCGGGTGTTCTCCACCCCGCGCGAGCTGGTCCGCTTCGTCGCGCGGATGCGGGAACTGTCCGGTGGCAAGCCGGCCGGGTTCAAGATCTGTCCTGGGTCGCGGCAGCAGTTCCTCGCCGTGTGCAAGGCGATGCTGCAGGAGGGCACGACACCCGACTTCATCATCGTGGACGGCGCCGAGGGAGGTACGGGCGCGGCACCCCTGGAGTTCGCCGACCATCTCGGCACCCCCCTCACCGAGGGTCTGCTCACCGTGCACAACGCCCTCGTCGGCACGGGGCTGCGGGACCGGATCAAGGTGGGCGCGAGCGGGAAGATCGCGACCGGCGCCGACCTGGTCAAACGGCTCGCGCAGGGCGCCGACTACGGCAACGCGGCGCGCGCGATGATGTTCGCCGTGGGCTGCATCCAGGCGCAGCGCTGCCACACCAACACCTGCCCCACCGGCGTCACCACGCAGGACCCGCGCCGGGCCCGCGCACTCGACGTCGGGGACAAGACCCAGCGGGTCCGGCGCCTCCAGGAGGCGACGGTGGCGGGCGCGCTGCAGATCATGGCGTCCATGGGCGTCCGCGACCCGGCGCACCTGCGCCCGCACATGCTGCGCCGGCGCGTCGACCCGGGGACCGTGCTCTCCTACGAGGAGCTCTACGAGTGGCTCACCCCCGGCGAGCTGCTGAGCGAACCGCCGACCGCCTGGGCCGCCGACTGGGAGGCCGCCGACCCCGACCGGTTCACCGTGTGAGCCGGGTGAGTCCGCCAAGGGGCGTGCGCAGCCCGGGGACGCGCCTCGTCCGAGCGGACGCGGGGCCGGCAGGCCCGGGTCGCGGGGGACCGCGCTCCGACCGCTTCCTGACGGATGACTATCTCTTTTGCACGCCCAAGCTGATTCTTGTGTTCGAGTTGGAGGAATTCGTGGCCCGCACCGTAGCCCGCGTCATCGTCGACGCCTTCAGTGAACTCGGCGTCCGCCAGGTGTTCGGCGTCGTCGGGGACGCGCTCAACCCGCTGACCGACGCCATCCGCACCACCGAGGACGTGGAGTGGGTGGGGTGCCGCCACGAGGAGGCGGCGGCCTTCGCCGCCAGTGCGCAGTCCCAGCTCACCGGGAACCTCGGCGTGTGCATGGGGACGGTCGGACCCGGCTCCGTCCACCTGCTCAACGGTCTCTACGACGCGGCCAAGAGCCACACCCCCGTACTGGCGATCGCCGGCCAGGTGGCGCTGCCGGAGATGGGCGGCGACTCCTTCCAGGAGGTCGACAACGACGCCCTGTTCAGTGACGTAGCGGTCTTCCGCGCCACCATCTCCTCACCGGACCAGCTGCCCGCGATGCTGGAGTCAGCCGTACGCAACGCGCTCGGCCGCAAGGGGGTCGCCGTCCTCACGGTGCCCGCGGACATCGGGGGCCGGGAACTGGGAACGGACCGGCCCGCCCGCTTCTCGCTCAGTTCCACGGTGACCCGGCCCGAGGAGAGCGCCGTACGCGACGCCGTGAGGCTCCTCGACAGCGCGGAACGCGTCACCCTGCTCGTCGGCAAGGGCGCCCGCGCCGCCCGCGCGGACGTCCTCGCGCTCGCCGACCGGCTGGCGGCCCCGATGGTGCTGACCCTGAAGGCGAAGGAGGGATTCGAGGGGCCGGACAACGCCTTCCAGGTCGGCCAGACCGGCCTGATCGGCAATCCCGCTGCGGCCTCCGCGCTGCACGACGCCGACACCCTGCTCCTGCTGGGTACCGACTTCCCCTACCGGGAGTGGTATCCGCAGGGCAGGACCGTCATCCAGGTGGACACCGACCCCGCGCACATCGGGCGCCGCGTCCCCGTCGCGGCCGGGCTCGTCGGCGATGTCGGCGCCACGGTTCGCGACCTGCTGCACTACCTGCGCCAAGAGGGCGGCGGGAACCAGGGGAGTGCTGAGGGCGCGGACCCGGGACGTACGGACACGGCGGGCACCGGCCGGACGGCCGTGGACCCGGGAGGCGAGGGCCCGGCGCTCACCGGCACCGCCCCGGCGCACAAGGTCCGCGACCGCAAGCATCTGGACCGCGCCCGCGAGCACTTCGTGCACTGGCAGGAGGGCCAGGCGCGGCTCGCCGATCCGCGCCACGACAAGGGCGGTGTCGGCCGGATCCGCTCAGCGCTGGACAACCGGGAGCACGACATCCGGCCCGAGGCGCTCGCGACGGCCGTCGACCGGATCGCCGCCGATGACGCGATCTTCACCTCCGACACGGGGATGGCCACGGTCTGGCTCTCCCGGCTGGTCGAGATGCGCGGTACGCGCCGCCTGATCGGCTCGTACAACCTCGGCTCCATGGCGAACGCCATGCCGCACGCGCTCGGAGCGCAGTGCCTGGACCGGGAGCGGCAGGTGGTGGCGTTCTGCGGGGACGGCGGGCTGAGCATGCTCCTCGGCGACCTGATGACGCTCAAGACGGCCCGACTGCCCGTCAAACTGGTCGTCTTCGACAACCGTCGTCTGGGCATGGTCAAGCTGGAGCAGGAGCAGGCGGGGCTCCCGGAGTTCGGCACGGTGCTCGACAACCCCGACTTCGCGGCGGTCGCCACGGCCATGGGCATCACCGGCATCCGGGTGAGTGACCCGGCGGATCTGGAGGAGTCCGTGCGCAGGGCGTTCGACACGCCCGGCCCGGTGCTGCTCGACGTCCTTACAAATCCCGATGAGATCGCCGTCCCCGCCAAGCCGACGGCGGAGCAGGGCTGGGGCTTCGCGGTGGCCAAGGTCAAGGAGATCGTCCGGGGGCACGGCGGCGACGCGGCCACGGGCTGACCGCGCGGTCACAGGTCCCGGGGACACCGGCCCGGGGGAGGGGCGGCGCGGAGCGGGGGCCACCGGGGCGGCTGGTGGGCCGGCCCGGCGGCCCCGCTCCGCGCCGGACTTGGCCCCACCCGTCCGTGCCCTGGACGGCTGATCGAGGCTCGCTGTCCGCGGGCACCACGAAGGCCCACTGGTCAGAGGGGATCGGTGAACGAGACCGGCTTGCCTGTGGCGTGGGCGTAGGCGATCTCCCTGCTCGTGGACTCGCCGACATATCCGCCTGGGTTGACGACCAGAACCCGGTCAGCCAGATCGATCTTGCGCAGGTGGAGGGCGTCCAGCGCGGTCTTCTGCTCGTCGGTGATCAACTCGTCTGCTTCGTGATCCTCGGCGTGCAGGAAGACGCCCGGCGCGACGACGATGGCACCTGCGAAGGTCAGATCACGGTTCGCCGCGCTCATCTCGTCCACGAACCGGGCAGAGCCGCAGATGCAGACAATCTCAGGTCGGTCGGGCACGGCTCGGTCCTTCGGGTCGAACGGGAAACCGTCAGTGTACGCGTAGCCCTCACTTACGGGCATCCGGGCCGACAGTTCACGCAGCGAGATGGACGCCACGCGGCTGCACCGTCGCAGGCGGGAGGTGCGGCCCGTGCTGGGAATGACGCTGCCCGACGCCGACGTCCGGGGTGCACCCGGCTCACCGGCTTCCTTCGCCACCACTCACTGGGCGGCGTACGGATCCCCGCCGAGCCAGGTGGTGCCGTCCATCAGTTCGCGTACCGCGTCCAGGTGCCCGCTGTGGCAGGCGACTTCGGTCAGTACGTGGATCAGGATGTGCCGCACGTCGGGCAGCCGCCAGGTCGGCCAGATCTTCACGGGCCAGGCGGCGGGCTCCTGTTCGGGTCCCGCGGTGGCGAGCACGGCGTCCGCGCGCGTGATGGCCGCCTGGTAGCCGGCGAAGACCTCTCCGGTGCTCATCCCCTCGGGGACGTACCAGTGCGGCGCCGAACCCGCCCGCAACTGACCGGCCACATCCGCATCTCCCGCGATCACCCCGGAGAACCAGAAGAGTTCGACATCCAGGGTGAGGTGACGCAGCAACGCCAGACAGCTCCAGCCGCTCGGCAGTACCGGCCGCCGCAGATCCTCCTCCGTGAGCCCTTCGAGGATGCCGACGACGTGGGCACGCTGACGGTCCAAGGCGGCTTTGAGCGCGTCGAGTCCGGCGTTCACCGGGCAGCGCACAGTTCAGCGAGCCGTTCCAGGGTGCCCGCCATCTGTGTCTGCCACCAGGCACGCCCCTCGGTCACTTCCGTGCGTCTGTCCTCGGGCATGCGCGAACCGTCGAAGGTCTCGGTCACGACCGTGGCCCCTGCTCCGTCGGGGAGCAGGTCGAAGATCCACCGGTGGCCCCACGCGCGGACGGGCGCGGTGGCGTCCGGGTGTCCGCGACCGGGCCTCGTCTCCCAGCCGATGCGGCGGTCCCGCTCGTACTCCACGATGTGGTTGTTCGTCTCGTACGCGCCGTAGCGCTCGTAGTGCATCCGCATCACGAAGACATCCCCGACACCGCTCACCGCGCCGCCTCGGACGCAACCGCGCAGCATCCCCGAGCCGTCGAGGTCCAGATGCCGTCCGGGGTCGCTCAGGATCCCGAAGACCTCCCCCGCACGGGCCCCGATGCGCCGGGACACCGCCACCACGGCCTCGCCTGTCGTACCTGCCATCCCCGCTCCTCCGTCAACCGCAGAGCATCAAAGTGACTGTGACCCGGACGCTACACGGGGGGTATGACAGCGCTCGCTCGGTGTGTTCGCCGGGCCGTCCACTTCCGGCCGACGCGACGGCGGGTCTGGTGGACCCGGCGCGGCGCCCCCTCCGGCCGACGACGCTCCGTATCGGCACGTGCGGGCCCCACCGCTCCCGGCCGGCGCCTGTGACCAGGCCGTTTTTGTTGTGTGTTCTTTTGAGGCATCTTTGTCACCTTAAGGACCATATTTCCCTGCGGGAAAGGCGGGCACATGGTCGAGCAAGGGGAGCCAGGGGCCGTGGCCACGTCCGAGACGGCACTGACACCGTGCGATTCCGCCGGCGCCGCCGTGATGCTGGTCGAGGGGGAGCGCGGCAGGGTGACCGGATGGACGGGCGGCGCGGGGCGCCTGCTCGGGTACCGGGCGTCCGAGGCCGTGGGCCTGACTCTCGCCGAACTCGTCGTGGAGACGCGGGAGACGACGCGGGTACCGCAGCCGTCCCCGGGGGAGCGAAACCCCGACGACGTGCCGGAGGCGGCGGTCTCCGGTAAGCGGCAGCAGGTGGTGACCGGGCCCGGCGCCGTACGGGCCGACGCGCGGACGGCTCGCTCCGGTGGGAGCGCGCTCGCCCGGCGGCCGGGCGTGCCGCGTGCGATCGCCGCGGTGGAGCCGACCGCCGGCGCGCTCGCACTGCGGCACCGCGACGGCAGGACCGTACGCGTGCGGGCACGGTCCGTGCCGCTCCGGAGCGGCACGGACGCGGTCCGGTGGATGGTGCTCCTGGGCGGGGCGCCGGACGGGGACGGCGCGGGGGCGCAGGACGGCGCGAGGTCCGTGGACGGTGTGGACGGTGAGGGGCTCCGCCACGGCCAGGGCTGCGTGGACGGCGCGAGGCTCCGCCAGGGCCGGGGCGGCGCGAACGGCGTGGCGGACCTGGGCTGCGTGGGGGACCCGGACGGGGGAAGGGCCGCCGACGGCGCGACGGCTCAGAACGGCGAGAGCGGCGCGGACGGCGAAAGTGGCGCGGACGGCGCGGACGGCTTCGACGAGTCCGTGTTCCCCCTCGGTCCGATCGGCCGCTGCCTGCTGGAGAACTCGCCGGTGGCGCTGGCCATCTGGGACGCCGACCTGCGGTGCCGGTGGATGAACACCACGGTGAACCACGCGCGGAGCCCGTTTCGGAACCGGCGGATCGGCGTCCCGGTGCGGCAGGCCCTGCCCGGTTACGACCCGGACAACGTCGAGGCGGTGATGCGGCAGGTCCTCCTGGACGGGCGGCCCGTGATCGACCACGAGTTCCGGTGGCTGACCGAGGACAACGAGCAGCGGGAGCAGGTGACCTCCTCCACCCTGTTCAGGCTCGACGACGCGGACGGCACCCCCATCGGGGTCTGCACGTTCTCCACGGACATCACCAGGAGCGGCAGCCGGGAGCGGCTCGCCCTGCTCAGCGACGTGGGCCTGCGCATCGGCACCACCCTCGACGTGACCACCACGGCGCAGGAGCTGGCCGATGTGACGGTGCCGCTGCTGGCCGACTTCGCGACCGTCGATCTGGCCGAGTCGGTCCGCCTCGGTGGCGAACCGCTCGATCACCTGCGCCCGCGCAGCAAGCACATACCGGCGTTCCGGCGGGCCGGCGCGGCCTCGCTGCACGAAGGCACCCCGGAATCGGCGTACGCCGTCGGGGATCCCGTCTACGTGCCGGAGGGCTCGCCGCTGCTGGAGGTGCTGAAGACGGGGGAACCCTTCTACGCGCCCGCCATGGACACCTCGACAAGCACGTGGTTCGTCCACGACCCCGTGCGAGCGGAACTGGCGAACGCCTTCGCCATGCACTCCATGATCGTGATGCCGCTGGAGGCGCGCCGCACCATCCTGGGGGTCGCCGTCTTCATCCGCACGAAGGACCGGGACCCGTTCACGCGGGACGACCTGGAGCTGGCGCGGGAACTGGCGGTGCGGGCCGCGCTGCACCTGGACAACGCGCGGCGCTACACGCGCGAGCGGAGGGCCGCGCTCGCCCTCCAGCGCAACATGCTGCCCCGCGGCCTGCGGGGCGGGGACGCGGTGGAACTGGCCGCGGAGTACGTACCCGCGGACGGTTACGAGGCCGTCGGGGGCGACTGGTTCGACGCCATCGCGCTGCCGCGCGGCCGCGTGGGCCTCGTCGTCGGGGACGTCGTCGGCCACGGTGTGGAGGCGGCGGCGTCGATGGGCCGCTTGCGGACGGCCGTGCACGCCCTCGCGCTCCTCGACCTGCCGCCCGCCGAGGTGCTGACCTGTTTCGACCAGGCCGCCGTCAAGCTCTCCGACGAGAACAGGCGGCCTGACGGCTTCGCCGAACCCATGGTGGGCGGCACCTGCGTGTACGCCGAGTACGACCCCGCCACCGGGCTGTGCACGTTCTCCTGCGCCGGGCATCCGCCGCCCGCCCTGGTCGACCCCGACGGCGGTGTGCGCCACCTCGATCTGCCGGCCGGTACGCCGATCGGCTTCGGGGAGGGCGGGTACGAGGAGAGGGCCGTGCCCGTCGCGGACGGCACGCTCGTCGCGCTGTTCACGGACGGCCTCCTCAACGGCCGCGCGGCGGACCTCGACCGGGGTCTGGAGCGCCTGCGCACCCAGCTCGCGCGTCCGGCGGACGACCTCGGCGCCTACTGCCGGGGCGTGACCCATTCCATGACCGGCCACGAGCCGCAGGACGACGCGGCGCTGCTGGTGGCCCGCATACGCGGCAGGGCGGCGGTGGGGGCCCGCTGAGGGATCGTCCGATCGGGCCTCGCCCACCGGGGCCCGTCGCGCATCCGGTCCGGCGCGCCGTCGCGCGCGGGGACGCGGGAGTTACCGCGCGCCCGCCAGTACCTCGGCGGCGGCGACGCCTGAAGCCGCCGTGGCGCCGTGCGTGAAGATGTGCAGCGCGCCGGGGGCGCAGGCGCCGGGCAGGCCCATCTCCACCACGATCGCGTCGGGCCGTGCCACGGTGAGGTCCGCGAGCGCGCGGCCCATCCACGCGTGGCGTGCCGCGTCCCGGACGACCACCACGATGGGGCGCCCCGCGGCGGGCGCCAGCGCGTACTCCTGCAGGAGCGCGGCGCGCTCCGCGAGTTCCTGCGGGTGGACGCGGACGAAGGTCGTTCCGGGGAGGCGCTCGCGCAGCGGGACGGCGACGCCCCAGGGTGTCTCCTTGGCGATGGCGAGGTTCGTCGACGGCACGAGTTCCACCACGTGCGGCGCCGCGGTCAGCGGCAGGACGTCGTCCGCGGGTCCGCTGAGCCGGATGGCGCGGCGCGCCGCGACGTAGCCGATGTCGCCGCTCACCGGGTCCACCGGGACGGCGCTGCCCAGGCGGACCGACCAGTCGGCGAACTCCCGCACCCGCTCCGCTGCCTCCACGAGGCGCTCCTCGGGCAGTTCGCCCGAGCGGACGGCGTCCACCAGGGCGTCGGCGAGCAGTCGCGTGGTGGACTCCTCGGCGCTCTCGCCGCCGACGCAGACCGCGTCCGCGCCCGCGAGGACGGCCTTCACGGTGGCACCGCCGATGCCGTACAGGTTCGTGACGGCACCCATCTCGATCGCGTCGGTGACGATGAGGCCGTCGAAGCCGAGTTCCTTGCGCAGCAGTTCGACGAGGATGCGCCGGCTGAGGGTGGCGGGCAGGTCCGGGTCGTAGGCCGGTACCAGGAGGTGGCCGCTCATGACGGCGCGCACGCCGGCGTCGAGGGCGGCGCGGAACGGCGGCAGCGCCTGTTCGGCGATCCGGTCCAGGTCGGCCTCGTAGCTGGGCAGGCCGTGGTGCGAGTCGACGGCGACATCGCCGTGGCCGGGGAAGTGCTTGGCGCAGGCCGCGACACCGGCGGACTGCAGCCCCCGCACCCAGGCGCCCGCGTGCCGCGACACCACGGCGGTCTCGATGCCGAAGGACCGGACTCCGATGACGGGGTTGTCCGGGTTGGAGTTGACGTCGACGCTGGGCGCGTAGTCGAGGCTCACCCCGGCGGCGTGCAACTGGCGGCCCAGGTCGCGGGCGACGCACTCCGTCAGCTCGACGTCGTCCACGGCGCCGAGCGCGAAGTTGCCGGGCCGGGTCGAACCGGTCGCGGACTCCAGGCGGGTGACGTCCCCGGCCTCCTCGTCGATCGCGATGATCAACGACGGATTCTCGGCGCGGAGCTGAGCCGTCAGCCGCGCGACCTGCTGGGGGGAGGCGATGTTGCGCGTGAACAGCACGACCGATGACAGCCCGGCACCGATCGCGCGCAGGATCCAGTCCGGTGCCTCGGTGCCCGCGAAGCCCGGTTGGAGGACGGAGAGCGCGAGAGCGCGCACGTCCTGGTTGTGCTTGCTGGAGGACATCGACCGGGCCTTCCGGGGGAGTGCGGGACATATCGAGAGCAGCGGTGTGATTGGTACAGGCCAAAGGGATATTGGCCTAGGCCAATCGGGGTGTCAAGGGTGCGAGGCGTCGTGCGCGGTGCGCCTCGCGCGTGATCGCCCCCGCTGCGGTAGCCGGCCGCTCCTTCCCACGGGCCCCGACGCCGGGCCTTCCCGCGGGCCCCGACGCCGGGCGGGCGTGTGTGCTCGGGAACTCGGGGCCCGGGGTCCCGGGGCTCCCGTTTCTCGACCCCGGAACTGAACCTTCGCGGCTGCGCCCACGTCTGACGGGTGGGCAGTTCTTCCGCGACAACGCTCCGTTCTGGCCCGGATCGTTTCGAACGGGTGTGACGCTTGTGCGTTCCGGGTAACGGATGTGCCCGATTTCGCTATTGACAGGGGAAGTTGGTCTAGTCCATTTTGGTGGGACGCGAGTGACGCAAGAAACGGATGTGACGAACCGGCCCGCCCGGTCCCGACCATTCACCGAGCGGAACCGAACGGACACCCTCGGGTGTCCATGGCCCGTCGAGGGCAGCAAGCGCAAGGGCAAGTGCAAGGGGCGAGAAGCTGGTGCTGTATGCGCGGAGAACCACACCGACTGCGGCTGACCGCTCGACGCGGCAGTGCGCGCCCCCCGACTCCCCGTCGCTCTGAACCCCGCCTCCCAGCGCCGGCGCCCACCCTCTGCCCGTCTGTCCGACCGCCCGTCTGAGGCTTCGGAGAGGCCCCCACCAGTCGGTGTGACAACGGCGCCCTGTCCCACGGCTGTGCGCGGCAGCCACCGGCCCGGCTCCGAACCTGACGGGTCCTCGGAAGCCGTTCCCCCCACTGACCGTGTGTGCCCCCACACCGGATCCCTCCCGGCCCCGTTCGCGTGCCGGAGGCGATCCGTTCAGTGACATCGACACAAGAACGAGCCTTGGAGCGACTCCATGCAGGCATCTGACCGCTATCTGTACCGGGTCCCGTCGGACGTCCCGTATTTCAGCAGGGACGCCGACACCTATCTGGCACAGACACCGCTGCGGGAACTCCGCAAGGAGCACAAGCTCCGCGTGCTGTCGGAAGAGGACTTCACCTTCTGGCAGACCTACGGCTACATCGTGGTCAAGCAGGCCGTACCGACCGCGGTGGCGGAACAACTGCTGGAATTCGCCTGGGATTTCCAGGGCCTCGACCCCCAGCGGCCGGAGACCTGGTACGAGGAGCGGGAATACCGCTCGGACCTCGACCGCGAACTGCACATCTACGGCTTCGTGGAGGCCTACCAGCACCAGCTCATCTGGGACAACCGCCAGGCGCAGCGCGTCTACGACGCCTTCGTCGACGTCTGGGACTGCGAAGAGCTCTGGGTGACGCTGGACCGGCTCAACCTCAACCCGCCCAACGTCAGGACCCGTGACCGCGCGCTCATCCCGTCCACCGAGCGCGGCTTCGACATCAAGCTGCACTGGGACATCGACTCCACGCTCGGCGTCGTGCCGCAGCGCGTGCAGGGCATCATCGCGCTCAACGACACCAAGCCGGACCAGGGCGGCTTCCAGTGCAACCCGGAGCTGTTCCGCCACTTCGACCGCTGGAAGGTGGACCAGCCCGCGGACCGGGACCCGATCAGGCCCGCATACGACCCGGCCGAGTTCCCGGTGGTACGTCCCGACCTGGAGGCGGGCGACCTGCTGATCTGGAACGGCGCCCTGGCCCACGGCGTGGCACCCAACATCTCCACCGACGGGGTGCGCGCCGTGCAGTACCTCTCGATGATGCCCGCGCTGGAGTCCCACGAGGAGCTGCGCCGCTCCCGCGTGAACTCGTGGCGCACCCTGAGCACCCCCGAATGGAACGGGACACTGCTCGGCGACCGGGACAAGCACGAGTCGCTGCGGTACGGCCCGGCCGAACTGAGCGATCTGGGCTCCAAGCTGCTGGGCCTCACGTCCTGGACCGGTGAGCGGTTCGACGAGTCGACCGGGGACGGGACATGCGCAGAATCTGCCTGACACTCCCCACCAACCGGGAGTGCGCCGGGACGATAGCGGCCGTGCACGAGGAAGCCGCCCACGCCGCACGCCACTTCGACGTCGAGGTGCACCTGCTCGTCCTGGACTCCTCCGGCGCCGCCGACTTCGCCGCGCACGCCGAGGCCGTCCGGCGGGCGCCCCGGGTGCCCGGTGTGGTCGTGCACCACCTCGGGGAGAGCGGACAGCGCGACTTCCTGAGGCGGGTGATCCGCCACGCCGACGTGCCCAAACCGGACCTGATGCTCGACCTCATGCTCCCCGGGGGCGTCTCCTACGGTGCGTGCACCAACCGGGCGTTCCTGATCGCCGCAGCGCTCGGCTGCCGGTCCGTGCATCGCAGGGACTCGGACAGCCGCTACCAAGTGCTGGACGGCGCACCCGTGTTCCCCATCCACCACGAGCTGATGTCGCTCGGCAAGCGGGCCGGCGACGCGGCCGGCGGCGTCACGTCGAGCGACCTTGACCCGCGGTACGCGGACCGGCCGGTGTCGATGGTGGCCGGCTCCTTCGTGGGCGAGCTCTCCGTCGACATCGGCGAGATCCAGGAGCTGGACCCCGAGGTCTACGTCGACGTCGTCAGCCTCTGGGCGCCCGTCGACTGGAGTGACAAGCAGAAGCGGGACCTCGTCGCGGAGTCCTTCCGCGGCGCGGGCACCGAGGCGTTCACCGCCGACCGGGCGACCCTCACCGTCGTCGACCCGATGCGGATCGACATGTGCAACATCAGCTTCCACGCGGTACAGGAGCAGTTGCCGCTGCCGCCGGCCACCGACACCATCGGCAGCGACTACTTCCTCATGCACGTCGTGCATGACGCCGGACTGCCCGGTGTGCTGCACAACCGCGACATCGTCAACTTCTACACGCCGGAGCGCCGCACGGGCGCCGGCTTCACCGCGTACCAGACGCGGTTCGTGAAGTTCTTCCTGTCGATGCTCTACTTCAACGCGCTGTACGACCGGATGGCGCGGACCGGCGGGGCGCTGCTCGACGCGGACCACCGGCTGCGGGTGCCCCTGATCGCGGAGATGGTCCGCGAGAGTGCCGCTCACGACCGTACGGAGAACGTCGAGCGGCTGGACACGCTCGATGCGGCCTACCGCAAACTGGGCGGGAAGTACGCCGACTTCGCCGACTCCCTCGCCGGCCGCAGGGAACGGCTGCTGGACGAGGCGCGCGGCGACATCGAGGACTTCGCGTTCCTCATCGAGGAGTGGGGCCCGCTGATCGACGCGAGCCGTGCCCTCGGACTCGGCGGGACCGGCGGACCGGACCCGGCCCGCCCCGGGGACGGGCAGCCGGCTTGAGACCGCCGATGACGCGACCGAACGCGTCCCTGCGCGCCGCGCTGGCCGACTCGGCCGAGGACACGATCATCTTCGACCTGGGTGGCGTACGTGAGCGCTACGAGAGCCTGGTCCGCGAACTGCCCGGGGTGGCCGTCCGGTTCGCCATGAAGGCCTGCCCCGTCGACGAGGTGCTCGACTGCCTCGCCGAGTGCGGGGCCGGATTCGATGCGGCGAGCCCGCGGGAGATCGTCCAGGCCCTCGCCACCGGTGTGCCGGCCGACGCCGTGCACTACGGCAACACCATCAAGTCCGACCACAACATCGCCGACGCCTACCGCCTCGGCATCCGGGACTTCGCGACCGACAGCCGGGAGGATGTCGCGGCGATCGCCGCCCGTGCTCCCGGCTCCCGGGTCTTCTGCCGGCTCGCCACCGACGGGGAGGGGGCCCTGTGGGGCCTCAGCAACAAGTACGGCTGCTCGGCCGACGACGCGGTGCGCGTCATGGAGTCCGCGCGGGACGCGGGGCTGGTCCCCTCGGGGCTCTCCGTCCACGTCGGTTCGCAGCAGATGACGGCCGGGGCATGGCGGAGCGCCTTCGAGCGGATCGGCGATGTGCTGGCCGCGCTGCGCCGCCGCGGCATGGTCCTGGACCAGGTGAACCTCGGCGGCGGGCTGCCCGCGTCCGGATACCTCGACACGCGGGGCAGGCCGCTCGATCCGCCGACGGACAAGATATTCGCGGTGATCAGGGAAGGCACCCAGCAGTTGCGGGACGAGTTCGGGGAGCACCTCACGTTCCTGGCGGAACCGGGCCGTTACCTCGTCGCCGACCAGGGCGCCATCCGGGCGCACGTGGCCCGGCTGACCTCGCGCGAGCAGCCCGGCGGTGAGCGCGCGCACTGGCTCTACCTCAGCTGCGGCAAGTTCAACGGCCTCTACGAGATGGACGCGCTGCAGTACCGGCTCGTCTTCCCGACGCACCCGGACGGCCCGTACGTACCGGCGGTCGTCGCGGGGCCCACCTGCGACAGCGATGACGCCTACGCGCACGAGCACGGCCTCGTCCAGGTGCCCGAGGCGCTCGCCTCGGGCGATCCGGTGTGGGTGATCTCCGCGGGCGCCTATGCGACCAGCTACATGACGCAGGGGTTCAACGGCTTCAGCCCACTGCCGTACGTCTGCGTGGGCGACGGGAGCACCGAGGCGTCCCCTCCCCACGAGCCGGCCGCGCGGAAGGTGCCTCTCGGATGAGCCCGACCCGCCACGGCGTACGCGTACGGCACCTGTCGGACGACGACTGGGACGCGGTCGTCGCCCTGGAGTTCCACACCTACGACCCGGCCGGTCTCTCGGAGGGCCGCGCCGCGCTGGAGTCCCGGGTCCGCGCGTCGCCGTCGACGTGCTTCGTCCTGCACCTGGAGGGGCGGCTCGCCGGCTACGCGCTGGCGCTGCCCTACCCGGAGTCCGCCTACCCGGAGCTGGCCGGCACCGACGAGACCGCGTTCGAGTCGAGCAACCTCCATCTGCACGACCTCGTCATCGCCGAGCACCTGCGCGGCCGCGGCCTCGGCAGGCACCTGCTGCGCCACCTGAGTGCCACGGCCGCCGCGCACGGCTTCGAGCGGATGTCCCTGGTCGCTGTCGGCGGCAGCGACACCTTCTGGGCGGGCAACGGATTCACCGCGCACCAGGGGATCGTGCCCTCCGGGAGCTACGGGGCCGACGCCGTGTACATGAGCAGGACCGTGGTGGCCGGCCGGGCGCAGGCGGTGGACGGGACGGCCACCGCGGGCATGACGGCCACGGCCGGCCGGGCCGTGGCCGGGGCGGTGACCGTGACCCTGGACCGGACTCCCGCGGCCGCCCGGGGCGGCGGGCAGGAGGCGCGGGCCGTGCGGGTGCCCGCGCCGGTGCCCGGCGCCGGGAAGCCGCACGCCGCCAACATGAGCGCGCCGCGCGGCTCGTCAACGCACCGACAGAAGGGCTGATACGCGTGTTCCGCGTCCACGATCCGTTCCGACGGGCACAGCTGGCGATCGCCGCGCTGTTCTGCACCCTCGGCTTCCAGTACGCCACCTGGGCCTCACGGGTCCCGGCGATCAAGGCGCACCTGGGCCTGAGCACGGCCGAGGTGGGCCTGCTGCTGATGGCCACCGGGGTGGGGGCGGCCGCCTCCTTCCCGCTGGTGGCATGGCTGATGAGGCGGCTCGGATCCCAGCGGCTCGCGCTGCTGTCCGCCCTCGGCCTCGCCCTGCTGCTGTTCGCGCTCGCGTCGGCGCCGAACTACCCGGTCGCCCTGGTGATCATGCTGGCCGACGGTGTCCTCGTCGGCGGGCTCAACGTCTCGATGAACGCGCAGGGAGCCGCTCTCGAAGTCCGGTACAAGCGCAACGCGATGGCCAGGCTGCACGCCACGTTCAGCGCCGGGTCCCTGGGGGCCGCCCTGCTCGCGTCCGGTATGAACGCCCTGACCTCCGCCGTCCTCACGCACTTCGCCGTGGCGGCCGTCCTCCTGCTGCTGCTGGTCGGATACGCGCGATCCGGGCTGATGGCGGAGGAGGGAGCAGGGGCCGCCGACGGGCAGGACGGGCAGGTCGCCGCCGCGGGGGCGGACAAGCCGGCGAAGAAATCCGGCCGGTGGTCCCTGCCGACCCGTATGACCCTGTGGATGTGCTGCGCGATGGCGTTCGGCACCGTGACCGAGGGCGCCATGAACGACTGGTCCGCCCTCTACCTCAAGGACGTCGCGAAGGCGTCGGCGGAACTCGCGCCCCTGGGCATCGCCGTCGTCTCCGGCATGATGGTGCTGGCCCGCATCTTCGCGGACGGCTGGCGCAGCCGCTGGGGCGACGGACGCATCGTCACGTTCGGCAGCGCCCTGGCCGGGGTGGGCCTCGCGCTCGCCCTGCTGAGCGGCGGCACGGTGCCCGCGCTGATCGGGTTCGCCTGTGTCGGCCTCGGCATCGCGGCCGTCACCCCCTGCGTCTACGTGGCTGCCGCGGCGCAGGGCTCGGACGCCCTGACCCTCGTCGCCGCCATGGGGACCACGGGTCTGCTGGGCGGTCCGCCGGTCATCGGATTCATCGCGAACGCCGGCAGCCTGGTGTGGGGCATGGGCGCGGTGGCCGGATGCGCCCTCGTCGTCACGCTCTGCGCGACCCGGATCAGCTGGCCGAGCGCGGCCGTGGGGACCGACGCGGCACCCGGGCCTGACGATGCCCCCGGGGTCCCCGAGGGGCGGATCGCGCCGCTGGCCGAGGCGGCGGAGAGCTGACCCCGCGCCACCGGGCGTACTGGTGGTCCCGCCGGGACCGGCGCCCGGCCGGTGAGCGGGACCGGGCATGATCGGGACGGTACCGGGCGCGTCGAGCACCCGGTACCGTCCCCTCGCGGGGTCCCGACGAGGGGCCCGCACGAGAACAGACGGACACCGGAGAGCAGGACATGACGACCGACAGACCCGCATCGCCCATCGACACGAGCACCCCCCACCCGGCGCGCGTGTACGACTACCTTCTCGGCGGCAAGGACAACTACCGCGTCGACAAGGAGATGGCGGAGCGGCTGCCCCCGGCCGTCGCCGAGGGGGCCCGGCACAACCGGGCGTTCATGCACCGCGCCTTGGCCTGGGTCGCCGGCACCGGGATCGACCAGTACCTCGACATCGGCACCGGCATCCCGACCGAGCCGAACCTCCACCAGATCGTCCAGCGCGCCGTGCCGACAGCGCGCGTCGTGTACACGGACTACGACCCGATCGTGCTGCGCCATGCGGAGGCCCTGCTGGTCAGCGCCGCCGGCGGGAGCACCGACTACATCCAGGCCGATGTGCGGGAACCGGGCGCCATCCTCGAACACGCCCGTACCGTGCTCGACTTCGACCGGCCGGTCTGCCTGTCGCTGATCGCGCTGATGCACTTCGTCACCGACGACCAGGATCCCTACGGCATTGTCCGTACCCTCGTTGACGCGATGCCGGCGGGCAGCGTCCTCGTGTTCTCGCACGGCACCTTCGACTTCCATCCGGCGAACGACGCGTACTCGTCCCGGATCGACTCGAAGTGGCGCACCCTCGCGGAGATCGAACCGTTCTTCGACGGCCTCGAACTGGTCGCGCCCGGCATCGTCCCCGCGCCGCGGTGGTACCAGGACACGGCGGCGCCGCAGGACGAGGTGTCCGGCATCTACGCGGCCGTGGCCCGCATCCGCTGACCGCCTGATCCCCTCCCGGGCATCGGCTCACCCACGGGCCCCGCCGCGCTTGCCGCCCCGAGCCGGCCGCGGCGGGGCCCCAGGGGTGGCGGGGCAAAGCCGACGCTGCGCCAAACTCCGTACGAACGGGGCGAGTTGACTGAGCGTGTTGCGCCGCCAGGCCGGTGAAAGTTTCTTTCAGCGTCCGTGGTGGTCGCCGCTTTCGCAGGTATAGACCAACGGCGTGGGCCGATGCCCCTTCACAGCCGCTTCCCTCAGGCCCCACTCTTTCGGCATGCGACGCCCGCACGGTGGGCACGTCGTGAGCGCACCGGAATCTCCCCCCACTGCTGGAGGCACTGATGGACCTCGCACGCACGTTCCGCCGCAGATCCGCCGCCCGCCGCGTACTGTCCGGCGCCGCCGGGACCCTGATCGGACTCGCGGGCCTGCTCGTCGCGGTACCCCAGACGGCGTCCGCCGCCCCGGCCCCCGCGGCGCCCGCCGCACCGGCCGCGCACGACCCGGGACTCGACTGGATGGGCTCCACCGTCCGCGCCCACGAGGGCGGCGCCGCGCAGCCCCCGTCCGACCGGAGCCCGGGCCCGCTCGTCACCCAGACCGCCGGTATGGACGTCAGCCACTACCAGGGCACCATCAACTGGACGTCCGCGTACGCGAACGGCGCCCGGTTCGTGTACATGAAGGCGACCGAGGGCACAACGTACCGTGACCCGAACTTCTCGGCGAACTACACCGGTTCGTACAACGCCGGGTTCATCCGCGGCTCGTACCACTTCGCCACTCCCGACTCGTCGACGGGCGCTGCGCAGGCCGACTACTTCGTCGCGCACGGGGGCGGCTGGTCCAAGGACGGCAAGACCCTGCCGCCGATGCTCGACATCGAGTACGGCTCGACGTCGACGTGCTACGGGCTCAGCCAGTCCGCGATGGTCAGCTGGATCACGTCCTTCGTGAACGAGGTGCACGCCAAGACCACCCGCTGGCCCACCATCTACTCGACCACCGACTGGTGGACGACGTGCACCGGCAACACGGCGGCCTTCTCGGCCAACGACCCGCTGTTCATCGCCCGTTACGCCTCCAGTGTGGGGACGCTGCCGGCCGGCTGGCCGTTCTACACGTTCTGGCAGTACGCCGACTCCGGGACGTTCCCCGGCGACCAGGACCGGTTCAACGGCCCGCTCAGCGGCCTGACGAACCTCGCCAACAACGCCTGAGCCGGGCGTGGCGTGGCGTGGCGGCCCGCGCGGTCGCCACGCCGTGACTCCGGCCGCGTGGCGACGAGCGCGCCGCAGGGCGGGACGCGGTGGGACCGGGGGACCGGCCGGACGGCTGCCCGGGCGTGGCTGCCGGGGGGCGGGGTGGCCTTACGCGCTGCCCATTCCTTCCCGGTCCCGCCCGCTGCGGCGATGCCGCGCCCGCCCGCCGATGGCGTCGGGCCCCGGGGCGGCGTCCGGTGCCCCGGACGCGAGCAGCGGCCTCAGCGGGCCGCCGCCGAGCCGGGCCACCAGCGGCGTTGCCGTCCGGGCGAGCAGGCGGCTTGCGACGTACGCGAGCGGCAGCGACAGCAGCGCCGAACCGAGCACGTCGTGCGGGTAGTGCGCGCCGACGTACACCCGGGTGAACCCTTCGAGCAGTGCGAAGACGGCGGCGACGGCGCTCAGCCGCCGGTCGAGCAGCCACAGGGCCGCGACCGTCGCGAACGCCGTGGTGCTGTGCCCGCTGGGGAAGGCGTAGTCGCCGCGTACGGGGCACGCCTCGACGAAGAAGTCGTGCGGCAGGGAGTAGCAGGGGCGCACCTCGGTGACCAGCTTCTTGACCACCTCGGCGACGGCGAACGTGGCGGCCACCGAAACCGGCGCGGCCAGCGCCAGGGTCATCGCGCGGGCGCCGCGCCTGCGGGCACTCCACCAGCCGATCACCATGAGCACCGCGAAGACGGCGAGGCCCGCGTTGGTCCAGAGGGCGACCGGTTCGTTCAGCCAAGGGGTGTGCCGGGCGAGACCGGTGACATCGGTGAACAGCGAACCGTCGATACCGGAGCCGTCGTAGGCGAGCGTGGCCGCCGTGTGCGTGGTCATTGAGGCCGCTTCCTGCGTGCGTGTCGCGCGGGCGCGGCGGGTCGAACCTCCCGGCCCCACATTCGTCTACGCGAGAGTAGACGATGAATTCCGGGTGGCCAAATCATGAACGAAGGACGAACGCAAGGGGTTCCCGGGTCCCGGGGCGCCGCAGGAGCGGCCACCGCGCGTGGCGGCCGGGGCCTGCCGGGCGGCACCCGCGCCGGTCCGGCCGGGCGGTGGCGGGGCTCACCGTGCGGGTGTCAGTGGGCGTGCGTGGTCGGCAGGAGCGCTGTGGTGATGGTCATCGGCCCGTCCGTCACGGCGATCAGATGCACGGGCACGTGAGGGCCGCGCGGCACCGCGTACAGGCCGTGCGGCGGACGCAGGACGTACGAGGCCGACGCGTGCGGGCCGAGGGTCCCGGGTCCGGACCTGACCGGCCACCAGGCGGACGCCCCCTGCCCCGCCCGGCTCGCGAAGTGCGGGGTGAGCCGGACGCCGGTGGTGTTCTCGGCCCGTACGGCCAGCGAGGTGACGCCGTGCCGGGCGCCCTCCGCGAACCGTGCGGTGACCTTCATGCGCAGCGGAGGCGGGCTCGCGGCCGCCACTGTCGCGCACAGTGCGGCGGGCAGGACGAGAGCGGCCGCGAGGGCGACGCGCCCCCGGCGGCCGGCGAGGGGCCGCGGCAGGCGGGGCCGCCACGCCGTCGCGAGCGCGCCGGCCGGCACGGTGGCGGCCGCCGCCAGCCACAGCGGTGTCATCAGCAGGAAGTAGCCGTCCTGCGAGCGGGTCGCCAGATAGAAGGGGAGCCAGGGCAGCACGGTCAGCGCGGGGCCGAGCCGCCGGATGAACAACGTCAGCGCGGCCAGCAGCCCCAGCAGCAGCAGGAGGCTCGCGTACGAGTAGAAGGCCAGGTGCGCACTGCCCGAGGTGAAGTAGTACGAGATGCCCATCAGGCCCTGGCCGTGCAGCATCGCCCCCTGGGTCATCGGCAGGAGCAGCCCCTTGAACCACGCGGGGACGTCCTGGACCGCGACGTAGGCGTTGACGAGCAGCCAGGTCAGCGCGGCGGACCCGGCGTAGCGCGCGGTGAGGGCGAGGGCGGCGGGGGCCGTCCGGCCGCCCGGCGTGGTGGCGCCCGCGGCAAGATCGCCGCGCCGGACGGCGTAGATGCCGATGAGGAGGAACGGGGCCAGGAACCAGGCCAGTTGCTGGGCGGCGCAGGCCGCGCCGAGGCAGCAGGCGCGCAGCACCCCGTACCGCCCGAGCCGGCCGCCCGCGCCGGTCCCCGGCCAGCGCACCACGGCCGGGACGAGCAGGGCGAACGCGATCAGGGCGGGATAGCCGGCGCGCGCGTAGTGCGGCAGCAGGCCGAAGCCCAGGCACACGGCGGTCGCGGCGGAGCGCCACGGCGCGGGCAGCAGTTTCCAGAGGGTGACGGTGCCCGCGACCAGGGCCCCGCTCGTCACCAGGGTCGCGGCCGCCGTGGAGTGCACGATCAGCCGTACGGGCGCGGTCAGCAGGGCCGCCAGCGGCGGATAGGCGTACGTGTAGTCGCCGCCGCCCCCCATGGTCTTCGTCAGGCCGACCCGGGGTGTGCCGAACAGCCACGGCCAGGGGCTGCCGTAGACGGGCCGGCCGTGCAGGATCTCCGTCGCCGCCTGCGCGGTCAGCACGCCTTCGTCGGTGCCCCCGTGATCGAGCCAGTAGGCGCACACCGCCAGGGCGACGGCCACGGCGAGCACGGCCGCGTCCACCCGGCCCAGTGCCCGGCGCCCGCGGACGCACAGGGCGAGGACGCCGCAGAGGAGGATCGCGGCGTAGCAGAGGGAGATGGCCCCGGCGACCGGCGGGTCGAACCGCATGGCGGTCGTCCAGGTGGCGCGGGTGCCGATGAAGAGACTGGCGGTCGCGAGGATCGTCATCCCCCGATGCCACTGCGGGGGAGAGGCGCCCGGGGCGGAGCCGTCCGGCGGAGCGCTCTGGGCGGACGGGCCGGCCGGCCGCCGGGGGCCGGGTCTCTCCGCGTGAGTGGGCATGGTGTCGTCCACAGCGGCTTCCTTACGTGGTGCGAGCAACCCGGCAGTTGCTACTACATCATGTAGATGGAATGTGCGCGCGCCGGGTTCCGCGCATCGGGTGAGGCGCCGCGCCCGTCGCGTGGGGCGCCGCCGCCGTTGTGCCCGGCGTACAGCAGGCGCCCGACGTGCCCGCCGTACAGCAGGCGCCCGACGCGCCCGGCGCGCGCGCCACGCCCGACTCCTCACGCGGGGGGCCGCTGCGGCCCGCCGCGCGCCACCGTCTCGGTCGTCACGCTCACGGCCGCCGTCTGAACGGCCATCGGGGCGATCGGGACGAACAACCGCACCGCCCCTGCCATGATCGGGCTCGCGCTGCCCGGCAGCACCCCGACGAAAGCGCCGGGGAGGGTGACGAGCCCGATGGTCCTGGTCTGGTCGAGCCCCGGCCACCTGTGCGTCGCAAGCGGCCGGACGGACGGCCTCCAGCCGGGCGACCGGGTCCAGGAATCCCAGGGACAGGGCCGCCTCCACCTCACCGCGGCGGTGCGTCGGCTCGTCCGGTGCGCGCCGCCCGGCCAGGACGGTGGCGGTGGGCGCGCCGCCCAGCAGGATGCCCGCGACGGGGACCGGCGCGATGCCCTTCAGCGGGACGAGCCCGGCCGGCGCGGCGCGGCCGCGACCGGGGCGGTCCCGCGGCGATCGGAACGGCTGTCAGCCACCACGACCGGTCGGGCGTGAGCCTGCGTCCCGCCGTGCGCGCCGCCGTGGCGAGCATCAGCAGGAGGAAGGCCGCCAGGGCCCGGAGTGAGCGGATCACCCAGGTGATCACCACGGAGACGGCGGCCGGCTGCACCGCCGCCCGCGGGCCGGCCGGCGCGATCTGCCGCCACGGGGGAGGGCCGGTCTCCGGGCCGAGGTGGTAGCGGGCGCAGACGACGACCGCCGCGGGCAGCAGGACCGCCGGCATGATGCCGGGCGTCGGGTTGACGGGCGGGAGTCAGGACGCGGTGACCTTCGTGTGGCGCATGGTGCCGTCCCTTTCCTCTTCGTCGGGGGGCGTAGGCCGTTCGCGTTGTTTCGCGGCCGATGCGGCGCCGGTGGCGCGGCGCCGGGGCCGGGTCCGGGGTCGACTGGGGTCCATCGATGGTGCCGGGCCGGTCGTGCCGGTGGCCGGGCGCTATCGACTACAGTGTTGTAGACATTCGTGGAACGGCTCCGCCCGCCGGTCGAAGCCGCCTGTCACACGCACCGGGCGGCGGTCCTCGTGCACCGCGCCCCGGCCGCCCCATGATGAGAAGGTCCCCGCCGATGGCCGTACCCCTGTTCACCGCGACACAGCTCGCGGTGAATCTGCTCGACGCCCGCTCCGTGCTCTCCGCGTTCGGTGTCCTCGGCATCGCCCTGGTGATGTTCGCCGAGACGGGTCTGCTGATCGGGTTCTTCCTCCCGGGTGACTCGCTGCTGTTCACCGCGGGACTCCTGTGCGCCGGTACGTCGGGCCACGGGCCCACGATGTCGCTGCCGCAGGTGATCGTCGCCTCGGTTGCCGGGGCGCTGGCCGGAGCGCAGGTCGGATACGTACTGGGCCGGCGCGGGGGCCGGGCGCTGCTGGAGCGCAGCCGCTCCGCACGGCTGCGGGAGGGTGCCGTCAGGGCGGAGGAACTGCTCGAACGGTACGGGCACGCCAAGGCGATCGTCCTCGCCCGGTTCATCCCGGTCGTGCGGACCGTGCTCAACCCCCTCGCCGGCGTGCTCGACGTGCCGCCGCGCACGTTCGCCGTTTGGCAGGCCGCCGGTGGGCTGGTGTGGTCGGCGGGCCTCGTGGTCGCGGGATACGTGCTCGGTTCCTCGGTGCCGAACGTCGACCGGTACCTGCTGCCGATCATCGCGCTGATCGTCGTCGTGTCCCTGGTGCCGCTCGGGGTCGAACTGCTCAGGTCCCGCAGGCGCGCGGCGCGCGAGGGCGGCGTGAGCTGACGAGCCGCGCCCCCGTCCGAGCGGAGCTTGAGCCGGAACGGGCGAGGCGGCGGTGTCCCGGCGGCGCCCGGGGGAGGGCGCGCCGCCGGGCTCCCGGTCACCGGGCACCCGGTCCACGGTGCTGCCGCGCCGCCGGGCTCCCGTCCCAGGGCTGCCGCGTCGCCGGGCCCCGGTCCCGCCGGGCATCCGTGCCACCGGGCGCCCGTGTCACCAGTGGCGCGGGGCGCTCTCGGCCGCACCGTCCGTTCCCTCTCCGTTGCGGAGCGGCGCGTCGGGCCCGGCACCGCCGCGGAGCGCGGGGGCGGTCGGCGTGCCGTACGGGCGTCCGCCGGGCGTGGTGTCCGGCGCGCGGTCCGGGGAGTCGGCCCGGCTCACCGCCAGCCAGACGACCAGCGCGGCGATCGGGACCGCGAGTGCCAGGCTCACAGGGCCGGTGCCCCAGCCCAGCCCACCGCGGGCGCTGCCCACGCCCATCCAGTCGGCGAACGACGCCCCGAGGGGCCGGGTCAGGATGTAGGCCCACCAGAACGCGGCCACGGAGTTGAGCCCGAGGAAGCGCCATGCGAGGGCGGGGATCATGATCATGGCGGCGAACAGGATGCCCGCCGGCAGGTAGCCGAGGCCCAGGCTGCCAGCGGTCAGATCGCCCGCGGCCGTGCCGAGAGCGAAGGTGGCAAGGACGGTGGACCAGTAGAAGTACTCCCTGCGGCGGGTGCGCACGGCGTGGATGGAGAGCGTGCCCTCCACGGCGTACCAGGCCATCAGGACGGCGGCCAGGATCACCGCGAACGCCACGGTGGAGACCGCGTACGGGATGCCCGCCACGACGTGCACCACATCGGCGGCCATGGTGCCGAAGACGCTCACCATGACGATCGCCGACCAGTACGCCCAGGCGCGGTAGCGGGGCGTGCGCAACTGCAGCCAGAGCAGCACGGCCAGACCGACGGCGCCGAGCGCGCCCGCGACGACCGGCCCGAGCGTCTTCGCCAGGAAGTCCGAGGTCGTCTCGCCCATGCCGGTCGTGAGGATCTTGACCACCCAGAACACCGCCGCGACGGCGGGAACCTTGATCGCCCCGGTGGCTCCCGCGCGGTTCGCCCTGCCGGCGGGCCCCGCGCCGCCGGCGGCCGTCCGCCCGGACGGTCCGCCGCCCGGTCGCCGATGCCTCGGTGCCGGCTCGGTCCTCGCGCCGCCGTCGGGTTGATTCGTCATCACCTTCACCGTTCCGGCGCCGGGCGCCGTCGTGTCCGTCGTTGTCGTCTACGAGACTGTAGACGATAGAAAGGACGGAGGTCGGCGCCGCGCGGTTCCGGCCGTCGGGGCCGGGGGGCGGTGTCCGCCGAGCGGCGCACGCTGCGCGCCCCGGGTTCCGGTCGGTCCTGCGGGCGGCGGCGGGAAGTGGGGGGCGCTGCCGGGAAGCGGGGGCGCCGCCGGTTCGCCCGTCCGGGTTCAGGGAGCTTTGTCACACCGGACCCTGCTTGACGCGTCAATCATTCGCCATATGATTGACACGTCAATTGCTGTTGCGGGCCCCGCCGGTCTCGCTGGTGCCGTGCACGTCCGGTCCCAGGGCCCCGGCGGAGCGATCGGCGCCGCGGCCGGCCGGCAGGCCGTTCCGGGCGGGCCACCGCACCCCATCTGCCCCCGTGCCGTTCTGTCCCTCGCTTGCGCGCCGGGGCCGAACGCGGAGGGGCGAAAGGAACGCTTGCCATGACCAAGATCGGCATCATCCTCGGCAGTACCCGCCCGGGACGCAACGGCGAGGCCGTCGCCAAGTGGGTCCTCGACATCGCCAGGCAACGTCCCGAGGCCGAGTTCGAACTCGTCGACCTGCTCGACTTCCCGCTGCCCCACCTCGACGAGGTCGTTCCCCCGTCGCTGGGCCAGTACCAGAACGATCACACCAAGGCCTGGGCGGCCAAGATCGCCGAGTTCGACGGGTACATCTTCGTCACGCCCGAGTACAACCACTCGACGTCGGGCGTACTGAAGAATGCGATCGACTACCTGTACAAGGAGTGGAACAACAAGGCCGCGGCCTTCGTCAGCTACGGCGGCGTGGGCGGCGCCCGTGCCGTGGAGCACCTCCGCCTCATCATGTCCGAGCTGCAGGTCGCCCACGTGCGCGCCCAGGTGGCGCTGTCCCTGATGACGGAGTTCGAGAACTTCAGCGTCTTCAAGCCCGGCGACTACCAGCTGCCGGCCGTCGAGACAATGCTCGACCAGCTCATCGCCTGGACGAAGGCTCTGGAGCCCCTGCGCGGCGACGCGGCGTCCGCCTGACTGTCGCACACGTGCGCCTGACCGGTGCGCCCGTGTACGGACGTCCCCGGCACCCACCCGGCGCCGGGGACGCCCCCGCCCGCGTGCGCCGGCGCGGAGGCAGTGGCGGTCCGGCCGACGGGTACCCATCGGACCGTCTCCGCGGTCTGATGCACGCCCTGGGCGAACCGGCCCTGTGCCTGTGGGCGTTGCTCGCGGGCGGCGGCGAGGACGACCCCGATCCGACGCGCGACGGCGCGGCTCCGGGGTCCCCTGGGAAGGATCACACCGCGTCCATCCGGGTCGGCTCACGAAGCGTGAACCGACCCGCTTCACGGCAGTGTGATGAGGGCGATACTCTGCGCCTGGGCGACCGCCAGCCGCGTGCCGTCGGGATGGATCGCCGCGACGGGGGTGGGCCTGCCGCGCTGGCCGTAGCAGAGGGTCTTGGTGGACACACCGACCTCGGGCCACTCCGCGACGACGTGCCCGGTGGCCGTGTCGAGCAACCGCGGATGCCCGTTCAGCGTCACGGTCTGATCGCCGCGCGGCAGGAGCAGCACACCGGGGTCGGCATCGGGGACGGGGCTGCGGTGGAGCCAGTCACCCTCGGAGAGCGACCACACGCCGAGGTGGCGCGGCGGCAGCGCGATCGCCTCGTCGTCGTACCACTCCTCCGAGCCTGTCGCCAGGAGCAGCCGGTCCGCGTCGAGCCAGCAACCGGCCGTCACCTCCCCGCCCATGGTGGCCATGGTCGGCAACAGGCCGTCGGCGTCGAGGGTGTTCGCGTCCGCGAGTGCGCGCGCGGTGTCGTGGACCAGAGCGGTCCCGAAGGGCTGCCAGATCCAGCCGACCGACAGCAGATGGCGGCCGTCCGGGCTCAGGCTCAGCCTGGAGTGGAAGACGTCCTGCGGTGAGCGGCTGCCGGCGGTCAGCCGCTCACCGCTCGCCGCGTCCTCGATCTGCAGTGTGTTGTACTCCTCGGGGCAGTGCACGACGACCTGGCGGCCGTCGCCCAGCTCCCCGAGGGCGAGCGGGTAGTCGGTGGCCGGGGCATGGTAGTAGCTGCGGTTCAGCTCTCGGATCACCCGCCCGCCTTCGAGCAACACGCCCTTGGTGCCCCGCTCCTGGTACACGGCCGAGTACGGTCCCGACTCCGAGGCGGTCCCGGAGTCGAACGGAAAACTCCACCAGAACCGCGGGTCGTGCTCCACCCCGTCGCGGTCCCACCGCCGTCCGCCCCCGGCCCAGGACACCAGCTCCTCGCCCTGCCACAGCAGCGACCTCGGTGTCGCCTTCACCGGTATCGACTCCACGGCCACCGATGACCACCCCCGCTTCGAAGAGCTCCGACCGAACCCGGCGAACCCCCGAGCGGGCTCCCCCCGCAATGTAGCCGCCGCCGAGTTCGCACGAGGTCTTCGGCCGCCACGGCCCGGAGCCACGCCGGTCGGGCGGCAGGGCGGTCCTGCGGCCATGTCGAGGGGGCCGCCTGCCGCCCGGGAGGGCTGCTCGTCCCGCCGCCTGCTACCAGGTGACGGGCAGTCGGTGGATCCCGTAGATGACGGCGTCGTGCTTGAAGGGGATCTCGTCCATGGGGACGGCGGTGCGCAGCGTGGGGATGCGGCGGAAGAGGGCCGGATAGAGGATCTGGAGTTCCATGCGGGCCAGGGGCTGGCCGACGCAGTGGTGGGTACCCGCGCCGAAGGCCAGGTGGGGGCGGGCGTCGCGGGTGATGTCGAGGGTGTCGGGGTCGGGGAAGACGCCGGGGTCCCGGTTGGCGAGTTCGCTCAGGAGGATGACGCCGTCGCCCGCGCGGATGGTCCGGCCCGCGATCTCGATGTCCTCAAGTGCCGTGCGACGGCGGCCGAGATGGACGATGGAGAGGTAACGCAGGAGTTCCTCGACGGCGGCGGCGACCACCTGGGGATCGTCCGTGTCGCGGATGGCGGCGAGTTGCCCGGGGTGCTCCAGCAGGAGCAGGGTGCCCAGGCTGATCATGTTGGCGGTGGTCTCGTGGCCGCCGAGGAGCAGCAGGACGCCCATCGCGGCCGCCTGCCGGCGGGTGACCTCACCGGCTTCGACGCGCAGGGCGAGCTGGGACAGCAGATCCTCACCGGGGTCGCCGGCCTTCTTCGCCACGAGTGCGTCGAGGTACGTGGCGAGGTTGGTGTGGGCGGTGTGCCGCGCCTCGGCGGTAGCGGTCGAGGACACGATGGTCTTGCTGTTCGACTGGAAGAACTCGTGGTCCGCGTAGGGGACGCCGAGCAACTCCGAGATCACCAGGGAGGGTATGGGCAGCGCGAGCGCCTGGACCAGGTCGGCGGGCTTGGGCCCGGCGAGCATCCCGTCGATGAAGTCGTCGGTCATCCTCTGCACGGCGGGCCGCATGGCCTCGATGCGTTTGACGGTGAAGGCGCCGCTGACCATGCGGCGCAGGCGCGCGTGTTCGGGGTCGTCCATGCCGACGAAGCTCATGTCCGCCGATCCGGCGTGGGCATGGGCGGGGTCGACCGGGCTGGGGAAGCCGGGGTTGGTGAAGTCCGCGCTGAGCCGGGGGTCGCCGAGCAGTGCCTTCTGCTCGGCATGACGGGTCACCACCCAGGGGCTGCTGCCGCCCCAGGAGATGACCCGGCTGACCGGTCCGAGGCCGACGAGGGAGCGCATGGCGGGCGAGACGCCGAAGGGGCAGCCGACGGCGCGCGGGTGGGGGAATTCGGGGACGGAGGGGGCCGGCTCTGTGCGGGGGGCGGTGCTCATGTGCGTCCTTTGACGGTGGGGGTGTGCGTGGTCCTCGGGGGAGTGGCCGGGCTCAGGGGGCCGGGGGCGGCGCGGCGTTGAGAGTCCTCGCCGGGCCCGTGGTGGCGGCGGACGCGGGCGCCGCCAGCGATCCGCTGTGCAGCCGGGCCTGCTTGGGCATGTTCCAGCCCAGGACGGCGACGGTCCGGCCGCCCTGCTCGTAGCGGGCGACGAAGCGGTCGTCCGCGCCGCGGTACGGCGCGCCCTCGACGACGGTGACGTCGGCGCCGGCGGCGGGGACGCCGTACAGCTGGATCTTCGCGTCGAACTGGTCGGTCCAGAAGTAGGGCACGGGCGCATACGTGAGGCTGTCGCCGAGGATGTTCGCGGCGACGACCGCGGCCTGTGCGGTGGCGTTCGTACGGTTCTCCAGCCGCAGGTGCCTGCCGAGGCCGTCGTGGTGGAAGCGAGCGACGTCGCCGACCGCGTAGACGCCGGGTGCGGCGCGGCACGCGGCGTCGCAGACCACTCCGTCGTCCAGGGACAGGCCGCTGGCGGCCAGCCAGCCGGTGGCGGGTACGCAGCCGATCGCGGCGACGACGACATCGGCGGGCAGGGTCGGTCCCGAGGACAGCTGGACCCCGGTGACGCGGCCCTGCCGATGGGAGAAGGCGGCGACGCTCGTGCCGTTGACGAGGTGCACGCCCCCGCGCTCGTGGTGAGCCGCCAGGAAGGAGGCGACGCACGGCCCGAACCGGTCCTCCATGGGGGCGGCCCGGACTCCCACCAAAGTGGTGTGCAGGCCTAGCGTCGCGCTGGTGGCGGCGATCTCGGAGCCCAGCACCCCGTTGCCCACGACGACGACACGACGGGCCGAACCCAGCGCGCGGCGCAGGTCGCGCGCCTCGTCGAGGGTGCGCAGGACGTGGACGCCGCGCAGTGCGTCCTGGCCGGGCAGGCGCCGCGGGTGCAGGCCGGTCGCCACGACGACAGCCTCGGCTGTGAGAAGACGGCCGGAGGCGGTGCGGACCGTGCGGTCCGCGACGTCGAGACCGGCCGCCGCCTCACCCAGGACGAACTCGGCGTCCAGCGCGTCGAGCGCCTCCCGTGTGCGCAGATGGGCGCGTTCGGGTTCCCAGGCACCGGAGAGGACCTGCTTGGACAGCGGGGGACGGTCGTACGGGGGACCCGTGGCGGCGTCCAGGACGGTGACGCGGCCCCGGTGGCCCTTTCCGCGAAGGGTTTCCACCGTGGCGAGGCCGGCGGCGGAGGCGCCGACCACCAGCACGCTGCCGTCCGTGTTCACGCGTCCTCGCGCAGGTGGATCGCCGCTGCGGGGCACACGCCGGCGGATTCACGCGCGGCCTCGTGGTGGTCCCGGGGCGGGTTCTCGTCGAGGAGGATGACGATGCCGTCGTCGTCGCGCTGGTCGAAGACCCCCGGAGCGATCATGACGCACTGTCCGGCGCCGCAGCACTTCTCCTCGTCCACGCTGATCTTCATGGTGATTCCTTCCTGTAGGGGCTGGGCCGCCGGTCGCGTCACGTCATGGGTGAGCGACCGGTGGTCGGCCGGCGGGCGGGTGGCCGGTGTGCGGTGCTCACGCCTGAACGGGCGACCGTGCGTGGTGGTCACGTCGGCGGGCGGGTGACCGGTGCGGTGAACAGCCCCACGAGCGCGTCGGTCAGCGCGTCGGCCGTGTCGTTCCACGAGCCGTGCAGCGGCGTCGTCTGCTCGGCGAGGGCGCGTTCGCGGTCCGCGCACGTGTGGATGATCAGGTGGCGAGCCATGTCGCCCCGCGCGGCTCTGACGGAGGCGGGGACATGGGCGAGACGGGCGCCGAGGCCGTCGAGGATCGGGCGCAGGCGGGGGCGCTCCACCGCCTCTTCGATGACCACGGCCCGTAGTTGCGGGTCCGTCAGGACCTGCGCGGAGAGGCGGGCGTTCCAGGAGGGGACACCGAGGGAGCCGAGATGGTCGGTCACGGGCCGGACCAGGGCGCCGACCCAGTCCCGGATGTCCTCGCTGCCCTCGACCCGGGCGACGTAGCGGCTCCGGATCTCGTCGACGGGGGTGCCGTGCCGGGCCATGAGGGCGCGCACCAGGTCGGTCCGGCTGCCGAAGTGGTAGCCGACCGCGGCGACGTTGCGCTGCCCGGCCGCCTCGGCGATCTGCCGGTGCGAGACGTTCGACAGGCCGTGTTCGGCGAACAGCCGCTCGGCGGCGGCCAGGATCGCCTCCCGGGTGACGAGGGCGCGCTCGGTCCGTACCGACGGTGCCGTCGCGCTCACCAGGTCACCGGCAGTTCTCGAAGGGGTGCGGTGAGCAGCCCGTCGTGGGCGCGCAGTTCGGCCGGGTCCACGGCGAGGCGCAGAGTGGGCAGCCGGTCGAGCAGGACGTCCAGGACGCAGTGCAACTCGGTCCGGGCCAGCGGCTGGCCGAGGCAGGAGTGCGGACCCGCGCCGAAGGTGAGGTGGGGGTTGGGGCTGCGCGAGAGATCCATCGTGTCGGCGTGCTGCCACGCGCTCTCGTCCCGGTTGGCCGCCGCCATGCTGCACACCACGGTGGTCCCCGCGGCGACCACCGTGCCGGAGAGCTCGGTGTCCTCGTGCGTGTAGCGGAGCATGCCGAAGTTGCTGCCGTTGGGGTCGAAGCGCAGGCTCTCCTCGACGGCGTGGCGGACGAGCGAGCGGTCCGACAGGAGCTGTTCCCAACGAGTGCGGTCGGCCAGCAGGTGCGCCAGCATCAGGGCGATGTAGCCCGCGGTGGTCTCGTGGCCGGCCAGCAGCAGGGCCTGACCCGTTGCGGCCAGGGCGTCCTCGTCCATCGGCTCGCCCGCGCCGCCGTCGCCGGTCATCAGCACGCTGATCAGGTCGTCGCCGGGGTCGGCCCGCTTGGCCGCGACGAGGCCGGACAGGTAGGCGGCGAAGTCCCGCTGTGCGGCGTCGGTTTCCTCGCGGGTGAAGCGGGTGGTGCTCAAGAAGGCGTCCGACCACAGCGTGAAGCGGTCGCGGTCGCTCTCGGGCACGCCGAGCATCTGGCAGATGATGTACACCGGCAGCGGGAAGGCGAGTTCCGCGACGAGGTCGGCGGAGGTGCCGCCTCGCGTCATACCGTCGACGAGCCGACCGGTCACCGCCTCCATGTCGGGGCGCAGGGCGGCCATCCGCTT
The DNA here is from genome assembly GCF_036250695.1 of Streptomyces sp. NBC_01497. Lineage (NCBI taxonomy): Bacteria > Bacillati > Actinomycetota > Actinomycetes > Kitasatosporales > Streptomycetaceae > Streptomyces > Streptomyces sp. NBC_01497. Next base: position 7,269,064 of record NZ_CP109427.1, read on the forward strand.
GGCGGTGAAGTACCGGACGACCATGGACCGCCAGCGGCCCGGCCCCAGCGCGTTGAGTGTGCGTGCCATCGGGCTGTTGAAGATGCCCTCCGAGCCGCCGGCCGCCACACGCGCCGCGTCCGGACGGGTCAGGCCCTCCCGGCTGAAGCGCGGATCGGACAACGCCGTGCGCACATCCTCGTACCGGGTCAGCAGTGTTGCCCCGTCGCCGCTGGGCAAGGTCACCGGTGCGACGGGGCACTCACGTCGCAGACTCTCCCAGTCCTCGGGGGGCGCCAGCGCCGACGGGGCTTTCAGGGGGTAGGGCAGGGCCTTCGTCGCGTCCGTGTCCGTCACGCAGACCTCCTGTGGCCGCTCTTGTCGCGAAGTCGCTTCCGGGGCCCAGTCAAATGCCCGCCCTCGACTAAGTCAATCGCATGACTTAAAGTCGCCGCGAGCAACCAAGTCCTTCGAGGAGAGCCCGTGAAGCAAACAGCCGACCCCTCCCGTGCGACGCGTGTCATCGCCGTGCTCGCACTCGCGGGCACGACGGCGGCGATCATGCAGACCCTTGTCACACCGCTCCTGCCGCGCCTGCCGGGCCTGCTGGACACCACGCCGTCCAACGCCACCTGGATCGTCACCGCCACCCTGCTGGTGTCGGCCGTGTGCGTGCCCGTCACCGGACGCCTCGGAGACCTGCTCGGCAAGAGACGCATGCTGCTGGCCTGCTCGGTCCCGCTGATCGTCGGCTCGGTGGTGTGCGCGCTCTCCTCCACCGTCATACCGATGATCGTCGGGCGGGGGCTGCAGGGGATGGGCATGGGGATGGTCCCGCTCGGCATCGCCCTGCTGCGTGACGTCGTTCCCCAGGAGAAGCTCAGCTCCTCCATCGCCCTGGTCAGCGCCTCCATGGGCATCGGTGGCGGGCTCGGGCTGCCTCTCGCCGCGGCGATCGCCCAGTACGCCGACTGGCGGGTCCTGTTCTGGGGTTCGGCCGCCCTGGCCGTGCTGATCGCTGGCCTGGTCCTCGCGGTCGTCCCCGATGTCCCGGCCACTGCGCGCGGACAGCGTTTCGACCTTGTCGGCGCCCTCGGGCTCGGCGCCGGGCTGGTCTGCCTGCTCCTGGGTATCTCCAAGGGAGCGGACTGGGGCTGGGGTTCCGCGCCCACCCTCGGGCTGTTCGTCGCCGCCGTGGTCCTCCTGCTCGCATGGGGAGCGTGGGAGATCCGCACCACCGATCCGCTGGTCGACCTGCGCTCCACGGCCCGGCCGCGCGTGCTGCTGACCAACACCGCCTCAATCTTCACCAGTTTCGCGATGTACGCCAGCATGCTCGTCCTGCCGCAGCTGCTCCAGTTCCCCGCCGCCACCGGCTACGGCCTGGGGCAGTCCATGCTGGCCGCGGGCCTGTGGATGGCGCCCGGCGGCATCATGATGATGCTCATCTCCCCGCTCGGCGGGAAGCTGAGCGACGCAAAGGGGCCCAAGGTCACCCTGATCAGCGGGGCCCTGGTCATCGCGGCCGGCTACGGCGTCAGTCTGATGCTGATGGGATCGGCCTGGGGCATCATGCTCGCCGTCATGGTGATCAACAGCGGCGTCGGCCTGGCCTACGGCTCCATCCCCGCCCTGATCATGAGTTCCGTCCCGCGCTCGGAGACCGCCGCGGCCAACGGTTTCAACACGCTCATGCGCTCCCTGGGCACCTCCGTCGGTGCGGCCGTGATCGGCCTGCTCCTCGCCCACCTGACGACCGCCTCGCGAGACGGCCGGAGCCTCACCTCGGAGGCCGGCTTCCGCACCGCCCTGGGCGTCGGCATCGCGATGGCGGTCGTCGCCGTGGCCATCGCGGCGGTCATCCCCGCCGTGCGTGCCGCCCTTCAGGGCGACGGGCCGCAAAGCGACGAGCAGCCGAGGAGTGCCGGCGCCGGGGAGCCCGCGCACTCCCTCTGAGCGTCCTCGCGCGTTCGCGGTCGTGCCGGGCCGGGTCGGAGCGGCGGTCCCGGACCGTGCGCGGGCCGCGGGCGGGGGTCGGGCCGCTGCGGGACCACGGCTCGCCCGAGCTCTACAGGCCGTAGTAGCCTGGCTCGGTCCGTGACCCGCACGGACCGGGACGAGCGGGAGCAGTGTGAGCGGAGACGGCACGGCGCCGCCGGGCAGGCGGGCGCGGGGGCAGCTGGAGAGCGAGGTGCTCGGTGCCCTGTGGGCGGCGGGCGGCCCCGCGTCGGCCGCGACGGTACGCGAACAGGTCGATGGCGATCCCGCCTACACGACGGTGCTGACCATCCTGTCCCGGCTGTACGAGAAGGGGCTCGTCACCCGCGAACGCGCGGGCCGCGGCTACCTGTACACGCCGGTGCGGGACGAAGCCGGGCACACCGCGGCGGGCATGCGCGCGCTGCTGGAGAAAGGCGGCGACCGGGCCGCGGTGCTGGCCCGTTTCGTCTCCGAACTCCCCGCGGAGGACGAGCGGCTGCTCGAACAGCTGCTGCGTGCGGCGACCGAGGACTGACAGCGGGCGAGCGCGTACGTGCCGGCGACGTGGAGCCGGCCGCCGGAACGGCCGGTCGACGCCGCGCCGCGAGCCTCGTGCGCCGGGCATGCCCTGCGACCCGTATGCCCTGGTCCGTGACGTTGTGCCCCGTGCCCCCTGCCCTGTGCCCCGTGCCCCGTGCCCCGTCCCGGGACCGTGACCGCCGGCCTCACGTCGTCAGCCACAGGCCGCGGCGGTACCTTCAGCTGTCACCGACCCCGGCACCCCACCCGCACCGGTCACGAGGGTGCCGGCCACCGGACCCTGCCCCCCGCAAGCACCGGACTCCCGGCATCCGGACACCCGCACAGGTCCCGACGCGGACCCCGACGACGGCCGAAGAGGACTGGGACACATGCGGATCGCTCTGTGCACACCCCTCGCGGTCAGCGCCGTGCTGGCCCTGACCGCGCCCGGCGCGGCCCGGCGGCTGCCACCGCGGATGGCGTCCTGGCTGCTGGCAGTGGCTTCCGTCATCGCGGGCGGCGGCTGGGCCGCGGCACTGGGCATGCTCGCCTTCACGCTGATCGACCGCTTCCCCGACCTCGCAGCCGAGGGCGGCTGGTCGTCCGGAGTGCTGGTCGCGCACACCCCGATCGGCTGGCCGGTGGGCGTGGTGTGCGCCGCGACGCTCGTGGTGTGCGCCGCTCTGCTCGTCACGTCCGCCAGCCGCAGGACACGGTTGCTTCTCGCCGCCCGGCGCGAGGGCAGGCTCCTGCCTCCCGGCGGGGAACTGGCGGTGGTGGACGATCCCCAGCCGGGCGCCTACGCCCTGCCGGGCACGCCGGGGCGCATCGTGGTGACGTCCGGCATGCTGCGCACGCTGAACGCCCGTGAGCGCAGCGCCCTGCTGGCCCACGAACGGACCCATCTGCGCCACCGCCACCACCTCTTCCTGCTGGTGCTGCACCTCGCGGCCGCGGTCGACCCGCTGCTGCGGCCCGTCGCCACCGCGGGTGCGTTCGCCCTGGAGCGCTGGGCCGACGAGGACGCGGCGGCGGCTCTCGCCGACCGTCCCCTGGTGGCCCGCGCGGTCGCCCGCGCCGCGCTCGCGGCGGCCCACCGCCCGCAGCCGGGGCTCGCGGTCACGGGCGGGCCCGTCCCGCAGCGGGTGCGCGCCCTGCTGGCCCCGCCACCGCCGATGCGGCGCCACCTGATCCTCGCCCACGCCGCGTTGCTGTTCGCCTGCTGCGTCAGCCTGGTGCTGTCCGCCCAGGACATGGACCAGATCTTCGACATGGCGGGTGCCCCGGCCCGGGCCGCGGCACCCTGCCACCACGCGCGGAGCTGACGCCGGTCGCGCGGCGACCGACGGCCGCGGGAGCCCGTCGTACCCGCACCGACGGCGTGCACGGCACTGCGCCGCCGTCGGTACGGAGCGCCGCCGGGATGGCTCCCGTGACCGACGGCCGCAGGAGCCCGTCGTACCCGCACCGACGGCGTGCACGGCACTGCGCCGCCGTCGGTACGGAGCGCCGCCGGGATGGCTCCCGTGACCGACGGACGCGAGAGCCCGTGGTACCCGCACCGACGGCGTGCACGGCACTGCGCCGCTGTCGGTACGGAGCGCCGCCGGGACGGCTCCCGGTGAGCCAGGGAGCCGGTGGCTTCCGCCTGCCGGCGAGCGGTGGGCGGGCCCACCGGGCCGATGCCGTCCGGCAGGACGGCCCGGCCGCGGCCGGGGCACACCGCCGCCGGGCCGTGCCGCTACCGCCGCTCAGGTATCCCGTTGCCGCAGTGTGCAGCTCTGCCCCCGGAACTCCGCGACGACCGTGCCGTCCGCCGGCCGGCGCACCGTCACGTCGTACACGCCCGTACGGCCCGACCGGGCGCGTTCCCTGGCCTCGGCCCTGAGGTCGTCGCCAGGACGCGCCGGACGCAGGAACGTGACCTGTGCGGACTGGGCCACCGTCACGGGGCCGTGCGTGTTGCACGCGAAGGCGAACGCCGCATCGGCGAGCAGGAAGAGGAAGCCGCCGTGCGCGGTGCCGTGGCCGTTCACCATCGTGTCGGACAGTTGCATCGCGACATCGGCCCGCCCGGGACCCGCGTCGAGCAGGGTGATCCCGAGCATCGCGCACGTACCGTCCCGCTCGTGGAGCTCCCTGGCCCGCCGCAGAGCGAGGTCCGGGGTGGTGAGCGCCTCGTCGTCCCCCGTCACCGCCGTCATCAGGCCAGCCTGCCCAGCAGCTCCTTGGCGAGCGGCCCGGAGGAGGCCGGGTTCTGGCCGGTGATCAGATTGCGGTCGCTCACCACGTACGGGGCCCAGGGTTCACCCTCCTGGAAGTCCGCGCCGATCTCGACCAGGCGGTCCTGGAGCAGCCACTTGGCGCGGTCGGCGAAGCCGGCCTGCGTCTCCTCGGCGTTGGTGAAGCCGGTCAGCCGGTACCCCGAGAAGGCGTTGCCGCCGTCGTCGGTACGGGCCGCCAGCATCGCGGCCGGGGCATGGCAGACCACACCGAGCGGCTTGCCCGACGCGAGGGTGCCCGCGAGCAGCCGGCCGGAGACGGCGTCGACCGCCAGGTCCTCCATCGGGCCGTGGCCGCCCGGGTAGAAGACCGCCGCGTACGCGTCGGGGTCCACGTCCTCCAGGGCGATCGGCTGCCGCAACTCCTTGAACGCCTCCAGGCCGGCCGCCACGCGGTCCGCGCCCTCCTGCCCGCCGTTGGCCCCGGGCGCCAGGCTTCCCCGGTCGACGGTGGGTACGACGCCGCCGGGTGTGGCGACCACGACCTCGTGTCCCGCCTCCTTGAACGTCTGGTACGGGACGACGGCTTCCTCCGCCCAGAAGCCGGTCGGGTGACCTGTGCCGTCGGCCAGGGTCCAGCTGTCGGCGCCGGTCACTACGAAAAGGATCTTTGCCATGTAGCTCATCTCCGAGAATGCGGGCGTTCGTGGTGCGCGCCGGAGGGGGCCCGGCCACCGGACCGGCGGGTCCCGCCGGTCCGCCGGACGGCCCGTGCCGCCGACGCGCCCCACCGACGGTAGGCCGCCTTGCCGCGCGGGACCAAAAGGACCGCGCCGGCGGCGGTGGCCGTGCCGTGACGCCCCGCTGCTCGTAGGGTCGTCGCAGGACGGACACGGGAAAGGGACCGCCAGTGAAGTACGGCATTTCCACCTTCATCACCGATCAGGGCATCGCCCCGGTCGCCCTCGGCAGGGCGCTGGAGGAACGCGGCTTCGACATGCTGCTGATCGCCGAGCACTCGCACATCCCGGTGGAGCGGCGCTCCCCGTGGAACGGAGGCGCCGAACTGCCGGTGAAGTACTACCGGACGCTCGATCCGTTCGTCGCGCTCACGGCGGTCGCCGTGGTGACGAAACGGCTCCTCGTGGGGACCGGCGTCGCCCTGCTGGCCCAGCGGGACCCGATCCATACGGCGAAGGAGGTCGCCTCCCTCGACGTGGTGTCGGGCGGTCGGGCCGTGTTCGGCGTCGGGGTGGGCTGGAACCGTGAGGAGATGGAGAACCACGGCACCGACCCCACCACCCGGGGCCGGCTGGTCGACGAGCGGCTGGCGGTCATGCTGTCGCTGTGGACGCAGGAGACCACCGAGTTCCACGGGGAGTTCATCGACCTCGACCCCGTGTACTCCTGGCCCAAGCCCGTCCGCGCGCCGCACCCCCTGGTCTTCGTGGGCGGCGGCGAACGGGCCTTCGGCCGTGTGGTGAAGTACGGCGACGCCTGGCTCGCCAACGGGGTGCCCCCGAAGGAACTCGGTCCCCAGATGAGGCGGCTGAACGAACAGGCGGGCCGCGAGGTCCCCGTCACCGTCTTCGACGCGACGCACAAGCCGCAGGACATCGCCGCGTACGCGGAACTCGGCGTGGACCGACTGCTGTTCGAGCTGCCCACCGAAGGGGAGGCGGACACCCTGCGCGTCCTGGACAGCATGGCCGCGGTGAGCGCCCTGGCCGGCTGACTCCCGGCTCGGGTTCCCGGCCTGGCGCGGGCTCCCTGTTCCCGGCCCCGGCCCCCGCTCCGGCGCGGGCTCACTGCTCCTGGCCCCGGCTCCGGCGCGGGCCGGGGCGCGGCGCCCGTACCTCCCCACCGCCGTGGGGCTCCCGCCGGGAGCGAAGCCGTCCCCGGGCTCTGCGAGGGGACCTCGACCGGAGCCCTGTGGCGGGGCGACAGGACGATGGGGGCGGGGACGGGCGACAGGACGATGGGGGACAGGGGACAGCGGGCAGGGGGACGGTGTCAGGACAGGGCGGCGCGGTGGCGCCCCGCCAGTTCCCGGTAGAGCTCCGCGTTGTGCCGGATCTTCGCCGTCTCCTCCGCGCGGAGGAGACGCCGTACGCTGCCCGGCACGCCCACCACCAGCGAACCCGGCGGCACCACGGACCCCTCGGGGACGACGGCGCCGGCCGCGACGAGCGTGCCCGCCCCGATCCGCGCACGGTTCATGACCACCGCCGCCATGCCGATCAGGCAGTCGTCGCCGATGACGGCGCCGTGCACGACCGCCGTGTGCCCCACCGACACCCGGTCGCCGAGCACGGTCGGGCATCCCGTGTCGTTGTGCACGACCGCGTTGTCCTGGAGATTGGAGTCGCGGCCGATCGTGATCGGCGCGAGGTCGGCGCGCAGCACCACGCCGTACCAGACGGACGATCCGCTCCCGACCGTGACCTCGCCGAGCAGCCGGGCGCCCGGGGCGATCCAGGCACTCTCCTCGACCTCGGGGCGGGCCTCTCCAAGGGCCAGGAGCAGCGGGGCGTCGTGCCGTATGTCCATCGACGGTTCCTCCGGGGGACGAGTGCGCGGGAGAAGGCCTCCGGGAAGTATGTGCCCCGGCTGTCCCGCCCGGCGGACGCGGCATCCTCGGCACCGCCCGGCCGGCACGCCGGTAACGGGACCGGCCGGCGGTGGACCGTACGAGGGCACCGGTCCGGCGGGCCGCCGGCGCGGGGCGGTGGTCCGCAGGGCCGGCCACCGCCCCCGGGGCGCTCCGGCCGCCGGGACGCTCAGCCGTCCGGGTGCTGGAGGTGGGTCGTCGTGGAGCGCCACAGCCGGACCGCGGGGGACGGCCCGGGGACCGCCCGGTGCTTGCCCCGCCCGGGACCGGTGCGCTGCTCGGGCACGGCGCCCTGCGGCGCGAGCCCGGTGTGCAGGGCGAGGAAGGTCAGGATGTCGGCCTCCAGGGCCGACGACGTCGTGCCGTGCGGCGCGTGGTGGTCGCGGCGCATCAGGACCGGGGGGCCGGTGGTCGCGTGCTGCAGGGCCGCGCACATCTTGCGTACGTGCTCCGCGCCGGTGTGCTCGTCGTCGGCCGACCCGCACAGCAGCGTGGCCGGGTAGCGGACACCGGGGGTGACGCGGTGGTACGGGGACAGTTCCAGGAGCGCGGCGGTCCTGCGCGGGCCGGCGGGTGTGCCGTACTCCTGGATCCAGGTGCTGCCCAGGCCGAAGCGGTCGTAGCGCAGCATGTCGGTCAACGGGCCGTTGACCGACACGGCCGCGTACAGGTCGGGGCGGCGCGTGACGGCGGCGGTGACCAGCAGACCGCCGTTGGACCCGCCGAACGCCGCCAGCCGGGTCCGGTCCGTCCAGCCCTCCCTGATCAGCCACTCCGCCGCGTCGTTGAGGTCGTCGGCCGCGCGGGCCCGGCCGAACGGGCCGCTGCCCGCCTCGTGCCAGGCCCGGCCGCCCTCGCCGCCGCCCCGGACACAGGCGACCGCGAACACCCCGCCCGCCGTGGCCCACGCGTACGCCATCGGGCGGTAGCTCGGTCTCATCAGCACCCCGAATCCGCCGTATCCCGTGATCATGAGCGGGCGCGGGCCGTCGTCGGCGTCTCCCCGGCTGAGCAGGAAGAGGGTGACCGGGACACTGTCGCTCGCCCAGTAGGTGAACTGGCGGGTCGCCAGTCCCGTGCGCACCGAGGGTGCGACGGTGTGGACCGCCGGCGCGTACGCCGTATCCGGGGGCGGGTCGGCGGGCACGTCGGCCGGTACGACGGGGGCCGGACTCTCCGACCACTCCTGCCAGAGGAAGACCGTGCCGGTGGTGGCGTCGTAGCAGTACACCCGGGGCGGGGTACCGAAGTCGGAGTACGTGAACCAGGCGCGCGGCCCGCCGGACGGGTCGGCGCGCAACGCCGTGACCGTGCCCGTCCCGGGCAGCGGCACCTCGGCCATCTCCTGACCGTCCGTCGCGTTGTGCACCGTCAGCCGGCTCACCGCCGCCGACGTACGCAGCACCAGCAGTACCGGGGCGGCCAGTGACGCGTGGTGCAGCATCGCGCTGTCACCGAGGACGGCTCTCGGGTGTTCGGGCACCAGCTCCCGCCACTGGTCGGCGCCGTGGCGGGGGCTCAGCGGCCCGGCGGAGGCGAGGATCCGCCCGCGCGGGGCCAGGTGGTCGGTGTGCATCCTGGCCGTGCCGTCCGGGTGCAGGCGCACGGAGGCGAGCGCGGCGCCCTGCGTGCCGTTCACGATCTTGTGCCAGCTGGGCCGTGCGGGGTCCTCGGGGGAGACCGAGGCGAGCCACAGGTCGTTCCCGGACGCGGCGCCGGTGACGACGGAGACGATCAGGCGCCTGCCGTCGGGGGCGATGGTCAGTCCGAAGTGCGTGGCGCGGCCCACCGTGTTGCCGAACACCTCCTCGTCCTCGGCGGCCGGGCGGCCGATCCGGTGCAGCCTGACCCGCAGCGGGTCGTCCGCCGCCTCGGAGCCGGACACGTAGTAGAAGGCGCCGGCGCCGGGGAGCCAGGCGACGGGGGAGTGGCGCAGGCCGGGGATCGGCTCACCGAGCGGGCCGCTGCCGTCCGCCGCGTACACCAGCAGGACGGTGGTGTGCCCGCCGTCGGGCGCGAACTGGCAGGCCACCCGGTCGCCCTCCCACGACGGGCGCCACAGGGCGAGGCGGGTGCGGCCGCCGAGATCCGCCGCCGGGTCCGCCACCAGGTACTCGCGGGGCTGGTCCCACGCGTCGGGTTCCGCCGCGAAGAGCTGGGCCTGCCCCTGGCCCGGCAGCAGGCGTTCGGTGAAGGACCGCCGCCCCCGGCTGACCGGTGCGGACATCCGGAACGGCGCCGCGGCGTCGGCCAGCGCGCGGTTCCACGCCTCACGGTCGATCCAGGTCGCCCGGTGCGCGCCGAACAGCGCGTCCTGCCGGGCGGCCCAGGTCCGCGTCCTGGAGCTGTCGGGCGCTTCGAGCCAGCGGTAGGGATCGGGGACCTGGCAGCCGTGGATCTCCTCCACGAGCAACTGGCGGTAGGCGTCGGGGGGACGGAACGCGTCGTCGGAGCGGGATGCGCACATCGGTGGCGGCCTTGGCCTCTCGGTCGAAGAAATGGGGGAGCCGACGAGGGGCGCGAGCGACGCCGGGAGGCCCACGCCACCCGCCGCGCCGCGCCACCACGCCGCGGGAACCGGACCCGCCAGGGGCGGACAGGTCGTCAGTTCTGGTCACCCTCGTAGACGTCGGCGATCCACCGGGGCACCGAGGCGTCTGAGACCGGGCCGTCGTGCGGGCTCCAGTCGTCCGCCGGAAGAAGCATCTCTTCTCTCCCTTTATCACTGAACAGCCGGACATCACCGGCTTGGACACAACACTGCCCAACGGTCACCTGGAGTAACGCGAAGTAACCTGGGAGCGTGAAAAGGAAGTTCGTCATACCGGGCGGCGGCCGCTGACCGCCCGGTGGCGGAGGGGAAGGCTACCCGGCCGGCGGCCGCTCAGTGCCGCTGTGCGTAGGCGGCGAACCGTTCCAGCAGGCCGCTCGGCGCGTCCTCGCGGAAGCAGAGAACGAGGTTGTCCGCCGACTCCCTTGCCGACGCCTCGCTGCGCACGAACAACTCGGCCTCGTACGCGGTGAGTCCGGCCTCCGTGTCCCGCGGGTGCGCGGCCAGGCACTCGGCGAGGCGGGCACCGTCCAGCATCGCGAGGTTGGCGCCCTCCCCGGCGAACGGGGACATCAGGTGCGCGGCGTCCCCGAGTAGCGTGACGCCCGGCACCCGCGGCCAGCGGTGCTCCACCGGCAGTGCGTGGACCGGACGCGGGACCAGGTCGCCGTCGGCGTCCGTGACCAGAGCCCGCAGGCGCGCGTCCCAGCCGGTGAAGTGGCCGAGCAGCGCCGCCTTCGCGGCGCCCGGGTCGCGGAAGTCGACGCCCGGGGCCCAGTCCTGCGGGACCACGAGCGCCGCGTACACGTGCAGGCTTCCGTCGCTCTCGCGGTGGGCGAGGAAGCCCTTGCCGGCACCGAGCGCGAACAGCATGCCGCCCCCGACCACCGCCGCGGCCGCCGGGTGGCGGGCGTCGGCGTCCCGCAGGTCGAACTCCACGAACGACACACCCGTGTACGCGGGTACGGCATCCGAGAGCAGCGGACGGATCCGCGACCACGCGCCGTCGGCGCCGACGAGCAGATCGGCGGTGAACACGGAGCCGTCGGCGAGGGTCACCTCGTGGACGCCGGAGGCGAGCCGCCGCGCCCCCGTGACCTTGGCGCCCCAGCGGATCATGCCCTCGGGCAGCGAGCCGAGCAGCAGGTCGCGCAGGTGGCCGCGGTCGACCTCGGGCCGGGTGCCGTCACCGTCGTCCTTCTGATCCATGCGAACGGACCCGTGCCGGTCGAGGACCCGCATGGCCTCACCGCCGGGGTGGACGAGCTCGCGGAACGCGTCGTGCAGACCGGCGGCGCGCAGGGCGAACTGACCGGAGTCCTCATGGATGTCGAGCATGCCGCCCTGGCCCCGGGCGTCCGGGGACGCCTCCAGGTCGTGGAGCGCGACGTCGATGCCGTGCGTGTGCAGGACGCGGGCCAGGGTGAGACCGCCCAGCCCGGCGCCGACGACGGCGACGCGGTGATGGGGCGGCGGGGGAGCGGACGCCGTGGGGTGAGCGGGATCCGTGTGATCGGCCGGGTGGTGGGAACTCATGCGGGGTCTCCCGTGGGTGCGGACGCCGCGGAGGGCGTCGGGGTGTGCAGGATGCCGTTGATCAGCGCGTCGAATCCCCAGGCGAGCCGCTCGCGCGGGGCGCCGGACAGGAGGTGGGGCGCGGCGGCGGCGAGGTGGGGGTGCGTACGGTCCGACAGGCCGTCCACCACGCGGGTGAGCGTGTCCCAGTCCCCCTCCGCCTCGGGCGAGCGGTCGCGGGTGGCCTGCTCGGCGGCGGTCGCCGTGGCGTACTGGGTCAGCAGGTCCACCCCCCAGGCGGCGCGGTCACGCGGCACGCGGCCCTCGTCCAGCAGGCCGAGCAGCGTCTCGATCAGCCGCAGGTAGTGCTCGCCGCTGGGGCGGGCCGTGAGCGCGGAGCGGGCGAGCCCCGGATGGGCGAACAGCGTCTCGACGTACGAGGTGAGCACGGCGTGCAGCCGGGCCCGCCAGTCGCCGGCGGCCGGCGCCGGTGCGACCGTGCCGAGCAGTTCGTCCAGGAGCGCCGCGTGCAGTTCGGCCGTGTTGCTCACGTAGACGTAGAGCGAGGCGGGTCCGGTGTCGAGTTCCTGTGCCAGGCGGCGCATGGTCACCTTGGCCAGGCCCTCGGCCCGCATGACCTCCAGGGCGGTGGCCACGATGCCCGGCCGGGTCAGCGCCGGCTTGGCGGGGCGCTCGCGGCGGCTGGGGGATCCTTCGGGGTGCGCTGTCATGGCCTCAGCGTAACGAACATGTTCGTTACGAACAAGGTCGTAGCGAACATGTTCGTTACGACCTGATGTGCTGCAGGGCCGGCTGCCCCCTGGGCCCGCTCCCGGCCGCGTCCCCCGCGCTTGCCGGGAAGCCGGGCGGCTGGCCAGGATGACCGCCATGCCGGCCGCCGAAACCGCGTTCACCCCGTCCATCCCGTTCACCGCATCCGACGGGGCACCGCTCGCCCGGCACGAGCGGGGCGAGGCCCGGGGCGAACCGCTGCTCTGCCTGCCTGCCTGCGTGCCTGCCTGTCGGGCGGGCCCATGCGGGCGTCCGCTGCCCGGACAGCCCCGTTACGCCTTCGGGTTCAGCGCGATCACACCGGACAGTCGTGGTTCGGTGTCGCTGCGCTCCTGTGATCCCGGCGTCGCCCAGGCGATCGATCCCGGGCTCCTGAGCGACGAGCGCGACCTGACGACCATGGTCGCGGCGGCCCGCACGGCCCGGGCGATCGCCGCCGCCCCCGCGCCGACGCCTGGCGCGGGCACGAGGCGCTGCCCGGCCCGTCCGTCGCGACGAACGACCAACTCCGCTCCTGGCTCCGACAGAAGACCTCGACCTACTTCCACCCGGTCGGCACCTGCCGCATGGGCGGCGTCACGGACGCCCGCCTCCGCGTGCACGGCCTTGACGGCGTACGTGTGGTGGACGCATCCGTCATGCCGTCCATCCCCGCCGCCAACCCCCACCCCACCGTCCTCGCGGTGGCGGAACGGGAGGCGGAACTTATCGTCGCCGACCACTTCTGAACCTCTGAGGGCACGGGTGGGCACAGGTGGGCGCGAGGGCGCCTCGCGAAGCGGCGGGTGTGCGGTACGGCCTGCGTCAGCGGCGGGACATGTAGAGGTCGAGGGCCCTGTGCAGGAGCTTGTTGAGCGGGAAGTCCCACTCGCCGAGGTATTCCACGGCCTCACCGCCGGAGCCGACTTTGAACCGGAGGAGGCCCAGCAGGTGGTTGCTCTCCTCCAAGGTGTCGGTGATGCCGCGGAAGTCGTAGATGCCCGCGCCGAGTTCATGGGCGTCGGACATCATCCGCCACTGGATCGCGTTGTTCGGCTGGACCTCGCGCTTCCGGTCGGTGGAGGCGCCATAGGAGTACCAGGCGTGCTCACCGACAGTCAGCATGGTGGCCGCCGCGAGCACGTCACCCTCGTGGTGGGCGAGGTAGAGCCGCATACGGTCGGGGTCCTCCGCCGTCAGTACGGTCCACATGCGCTGGAAGTAGGCCTGGGGGCGCGGGATGAAGCGGTCACGTCGGGCGGTCTCCACGTAGAGGTGGTAGAAGACGGGCAGATCGTCGTACCCCCCGAGGACGACCTTGACGCCTGCTTTCTCGGCCTTCTTGATGTTGCGGCGCCACTGCTGGTTGAGTCCGAGCCGGATGTCCTCCAGCGAGCGGCCGGCGAACGGGACGTGGAACACATAGCGCGGCTGACCGGCGGCGAAGCTGTCCTCATTGCCGGGCTCGGTCTGCTGCCAGCCCATCCCCCGGAGCCGGTCGGCGACGTCGAAGGCGCCTGGCTCGTGTGCGGTGGCCTTCACGTCACGCAGGTGTCCGGCCCGCGGGTCGGCGATCGCGGCCTTGACCGCCTCCGCGCTCCAGCGGCGGGTGACGACGGGCGGCCCCATCTTCACGGAGAAAGCGCCCTGGGCCTTCAGATAGGTGAGCATCGGCTCCAGCCACTGCTCAAGATCCGGTGCGTGCCAGTCGATGACCGGCCCTTCGGGCAGATAGGCGAGGTACCGCTTGAGCTTCGGCAACGGCCGGAACAGCACCAGCCCCACACCGGCGAGACGGTCGTTCTCGTCGATCCAGCCCAGACTCTCCGCCCGCCAGTCCGGCTTCACATCGCCCCAGGACGGAACCTGCATGTGACTGGCCGAGGGCAGCGCCATGATGAAGGCGAGATGCTCCTCACGGGTGATCGCCTTGAGGCGGAAACTCATGAGCGGTGCTCCTTTGCTCGACGCGTCAGCCTACTGAAGGGCGCTGCCGCGCATCGGCCCCGACCGCGCGGGCTCCTCGGGCCGGGCACTCCACCGCGCGTGTCGTGCCGGACCGTGGGTACGACCCCGCTTGAAAGCGGTGCTCGCCCGCCAGGTGTTGGAGAATTCGGTCGACGGTGTGCTTCCGCTTCTTCCCGGTCTGAAGGTCCTCGTGGAGCATCGCGTCGAAGAAGCCCTTGACCGCTTCCAGGACGCTCGCGCGGGAGTGGTTTTCCGGCCTGAAGGCACCGCGGACGCCCGCGCCTTCGCGGCCGTGTTCCACGACGCCTCGTAGCGCTGAGCCACCATCCGCCCCGGGACGGTCGCCTCCCACCGGGGATCAGGACCGATCCGTTCCACGATCCCCCCACGCGGCCTGTGCACCCACGGACCCCTGGAATGACCGTGACCACCGCAGCACAGCGTGACCGGTCCGACGCCCCGAAGCCCCGATTACGCCATCGGCGGCATGTCACACGCCATCAGCCGGCGCGGCGATCCGTCTCGTCGGTCGGATGCAGGCCACGTGCCCGTGCCCAGCGGCGTGGTCAGGGCACGCGCACGTGCCGCATGCCGCCGACGATCGCGTGCACGCCCCGCTCGTAGTACGCGTCGCCGTTGGGGCAGTCCGCGAGCACGTCGGCGGCCGCGACGACGTGCGGGTACCGGGCCGGGGGCAGCGCCGAGAGCGTCGCCCGCCGGGCGCGGACCGCCGCCTCCCGCTCCTCGGGGTCGACGGGTGCGGCCGGGCCGCCGCCCGGCTCGCTGACCACGAGCGCCCCGAGGGAGCACAGGGCCTGTCCGGCGATCTGTGCCGCGTCCTCCACCGGGAACCCGGCGTTCGCGAGCAGTCCCAGCGCCCGTTCCGCGAGGGTGAGCGCGGGTTCCGAGTCGAGGCCGCGCGTGACCACGAGCGCGGCGACCGCCGGGTGCGGGCGCAGGGCCCGTACGACGGCCGAGAACACGTCCGCCATCTGCGCGTCCCATGGGCGGTCGTCCTGGTAAGGCATCTCGACCTGCTCGAAGAGGCGTGCCGCGAGGGCGTCCAGGACGTCTTCCTTGTCCCGGAAATGGCGGTAGAGCGCCATGGGGGTCACGCCGTGCTCCTGCGCGAGCCGGCGCACGGTCACGGCCTCCAGGCCCTGTGCGTCTGCGATCTCCATGGCCGTGGTGACCAGTGCTTCCTTGCTCAGGCGTGCTGTGGCTGCCATGCCGTCCGACCTTCCGTGGTTCGTTCGCCCCTGCACTGAGTGTACTGTGTAAACCATGAAGTGTACGGCGTATGCATACGTCGCACGCATTCAGCGTACGCATAGGGCGTACGCAGTCGAGGACGGGCGAGATGCCGCGTCCGCCGCGCGGTGGACCTCGTGCCGTGCCGCGGTGGGCGTGCCGCGCCCCTCCCTTCCCTGCCGCTTCCTGAGGACGAGGTGATCGCACCGTGCGACGCAATCCCTGGGCGACTCTGGCCGTCCTGGCCTTCGCGCAGTTCATCGTGGTGCTGGACGTGACGATCGTGAATGTCGCGCTCCCGCACATCCAGACCGACCTGCACTTCTCCCCGGCGAACCTCCCGTGGGTGATCAGTGCGTACACCCTCGTGTTCGGCGGCTTCCTGCTCCTCGGGGGCCGCGCCGCCGACCTGTTGGGCTCGCGTCGCGTGTTCGTCGCGGGCCTCGCACTGTTCGGTGCGACCTCGCTGATCTGCGGGTTCGCCGGATCGCCCGGGGTCCTGATCGCGGCTCGCGCGGTCCAGGGGCTCGGCGCGGCGATCCTGTCGCCGGCCGCCCTGTCGATCCTGACCGTGACCTTTCCGCACGGCCGGGACCGCAACATCGCCATGGGGGTGTGGGGCGGCCTCGCGGGGCTCGGCGGCACCCTCGGTGTGGTGGTCGGCGGCCTGCTGGTGGACGCGCTCGACTGGCGGTGGGTGTTCTTCGTCAACGTCCCCGTCGTCGCGCTGATCATGGCTCTCGCGCCGCGGTTCATCAGCCCCGTGCCGGGCGCGAGCGGCCGGCGCTCCTTCGACGCGGCCGGCGCCGCACTGGGCACGGCGGGAGTGCTCGCCGTCGTCTACGGGGTCGTGCGCGCGGAGCCCGCGGGGTGGGGATCGCTGGAGGTCCTGGGCTTCCTTGTGGGCGGCGTGGCGCTGCTCGCGGCGTTCGTGGCCGTCGAACGCCGGTCCGTGGCGCCGCTGGTGCCGCTGCGCCTTTTCACCTCCCGCGCGCTGTCGACGTCGAGTACGGCGCTGGCTCTCAACGGGGCCTCGTTCCTCGGCATGTTCTACCTGACGTCGCTCTACCTGCAGCAGGTACGCGGTGATTCGGCACTCGACGCGGGACTTCAGTTCCTGCCCATGGGGGCCGCTGCCATCGCGGCTGCCGTGCTCTCCACGCAACTGGTGCACCGGTTCGGCACCAAGCCGGTCCAACTGGCCGGCGCGGTGCTGATGCTCGGCGGCCTCGCACTGCTGATGGGGGCAGGCGCCAGCGGCAGCTACGTCAGCGAACTGCTGCCGGGCCTGGTGCTGTTCGGACTGGGGATCATCACGGTCGGTGTGCCGGCCCAGATCGCGGCCGTCGTGGACGTGCGGAACGAGGAGGCGGGCGCCGCGTCCGGAGTGGTGACGGCCTTCTACCAGGTGGGCGGCGCGCTGGGGCTCGCGATCGTCACCACCCTCTCCCTCTCCGCCACCACGGCGTCACTCGGGTCCGGCTCCTCTCCACAGCAGGCGCTGGTGGACGGGTTCCACCGGGGTCTGCTGATCGCCGGCGTGTTCACACTGATCAACATCGGTGTCTCGCTGATGGCGCCCCGGCTGACTCCCGACGAGAAGCAGATCGCGCAGGCGACGGCGGCGGCCTGACCCCTCCGGCCGGCTCGCGGCCGGAGGCGGCACGGCGTACTGGTCCGCCACCTCCGCCTCCGCCTCCGGTGACCGACCCGCGCCGCCGCGACCGGCGGCGGCAGCCGGGCGCGGCGGCCCTCGCCGGACGAAGCGCCGTCAGTCGTCCTCGGGGTCCTGCTCGAAGGTGGGACAGATGCCCAGCGTGTACGGCTCGTCCTCGTCGTGCGCGAAGTCCCAGGAGACGTCCACCAGGAAGACCTGCTGCGCGCCGACCCGTTCACAGGCTTTCCTGAAGGCCTCCGCGGCCGTCGCGGCGGGGAACAGCTTCCTCGCATGCGATGCACCTGGGTCTCGGCGTCCGATTCGTCGAACCCCTCCGGACGGACGTCCCGGCACGGGCCGGGGCCGGACTTCATGGACCACACCCTTCCATCGGTTGCCGTGTCACATCGGCGGAGGCCGGCCCTTCGCCGACGGCACCCGGGAGGACTGCCCGCCACCCGGCCGGGCTGCCCCGGCGGCCCTCCCGGCGGGCGACCCTCGGCCCGGCCCTTTCCGTCATGCCCCCAGCGCCGCGTCTGGCGACGTCCCGGGCGCCGCGATCCGGCCCGGTGCCCCCACGGGGGCGGAGGTGGGGTCCCCCGTCACCTTGGGTCCCCCGTCACCTTGCCCGGGTTGAACAGGCCGAGCGGGTCCAGCGTGAGCTTGAGCGCGTCCTGCATCGCGCAGACCTCGGGCCCCAGTTCCCCGCGCATGCCGCCGCGCTTGAGCAGCCCGACCCCGTGCTCGCCGGTGACCGTGCCGCCCAGTGCCACCGCCGCCACCAGCAGTTCCTCGAACGCGGCCTGCGCCGCCCGGCGCGCCGTGTCGTCGCCGGGTGCGGTGATCAGCAGCGGATGCAGGTTGCCGTCTCCGGCGTGCGCGATGGTCGCGATCCGTACGCCGTGCCGCGCGCCGATCTCCTCCGTGCGGGCGAGCATCTCGGGGACGGCCGAGAGGGGCACGCACACGTCCTCGGTGAGGACCGGCCCCAGTCGTTCCAGTGCGGGGTAGGCGAGCCGCCGCGCCTCGAACAGCGCCTCCGCCTCCGTGGCGTCCGTGGAGCGCTCCGCCCAGCGGGCGCCGGAGTCGGTGAAGGCCGCGGCGACCGCCTCCGCCTCGTCGAGGCCCGCCTGCCCCGGCGCGTCGAGCCGTGCCAGCAGCAGCGCGTTCGCCTCCGGACCGATTCCGAGATGCTTCCACTCCTCCACGGCCTCCAGGCAGGCGCGGTCGAGGAGTTCGAGCGCGGCGGGCCGCAGTCCGCGCCGCGTGCACAGCGCGACGGCCTCGCCCGCCGTCACCAGGTCGTCGAAGGCCCCGACCACCGTGTGCGGGGCGTCGCGCAGCGCCGGGCGCAGCCTGAGGGTGATCTCGGTGACGACGCCGAGAGTTCCCTCGGAGCCGACGAACAGACCGGCGAGGTCGTACCCGGACACGCCCTTCGTCGTGCGCCGGCCGAGGCGCACCACCGTGCCGTACGCACCCGCGGGGCCGCCCACGACCGCCTGGAGGCCGAGCACGTAGTCGCGCGTGACCCCGTATTTGAGGCAGCACAGGCCGCCCGCGTTGGTCGCCACGTTGCCACCGATCGTGGACCAGGGCGCGCTCGCGGGGTCCGGCGGGTACCACAGGCCGCGCTCGGCCACGGCGGCCTTGAGGTCGTTGTTGACGACGCCCGGCTGGACGACGGCGATCAGGTTCTCCTCGTCGATCTCCAGAACCCGGTTCATACGGGACATGTCGAGGACGAGGCAGCCGTCCGTGGCGTTGGCCCCGCCGGACAGTCCCGTCCCCGCGCCGCGGGGGACCACCGCGACGCCCAAGTCCGCGCAGGCGGCGACGGCCGCCGCCACCTCCGCCGTGGAGGTGGCGCGCAGCGCGGCCAGCGGGCGCCCCGCGGGTGCCCATTCGGCGTCGTCCGCGCTCAGGGAAGCCAGCACATCGGGATCGGTGACGAGTTCGCTGTCCGGGAGCGCCGCGGCGAGGGCTGTACGGGGATCTGCGGTCGTGATGGCGTGCCTCCTCGGTCGTGGCGTGTGTGCGTGGCGTCCCGGCCGCGGTGGTCCGCGCGTCCGGCCGCGCACCCGCGTCCGTGTCCTTTACACCTAAGACGCTAACGCGTGGTCGCGGGAGCTCGGCGGCCCGGACCGGAAGTGTGCGGGCCCCGCCCGCTCACGGTGCCGGGCGACCGGCCGTGCCCGATGCCCGATGCCCGATGCCCCAGGCCTCGGCCGGTCCCGCGCCGCGGCGTCGGCGCGGCTGCCCGGAACCGGGAAAACCCACTGGCCGGGGAGGGGATGGCATGGGATACGTTCGAGGCTGTTCGGTAACCCGTACGGCCGGTCCCGGCCGTCTCCTGCCGCCCTGGAGGGCCAGTATGACGAAGACGCCGCCGGTCACCCTGGACGACGTCCGTGACGCCGCCGAGCGGATCAAGGGTGTCGCGCACCGCACGCCCGTCCTGCGCTCCCGGACCCTGGACGAGCTGGTGGGTGCGGAGGTGTTCCTGAAGTGCGAGAACCTCCAGCGCGTCGGGGCGTTCAAGTTCCGCGGCGCGTACAACGCGGCGTCCCGGCTGTCACCCCGGCAGCTGGCCGCCGGCATCGCCGCGTACTCCTCCGGCAACCACGCGCAGGCCGTCGCGCTCGCCGCACGGGAGCTCGGCAGTACCGCGGTCATCCTGATGCCGCAGGACACCCCGCGCTCCAAGCGGGAGGCCACGGCCGGCTACGGCGCCGAGGTCCTCACGTACGACCGCTACACCGGTGACCGGGTCGCCCTCGGCGAGGCGATGGCCGCCGAACGGGGGCTGACCCTCATCCCGCCGTACGAACACCCGGACGTCATCGCGGGGCAGGGGACGGCCGCGCTGGAGCTGATCGAGGAGGTCGACGGGCTCGACACGCTCGTCGTGCCGGTCGGCGGCGGCGGGCTGCTCGCCGGGGCCTCGACCGCGGCCAAGGGGCTGAACGCCGGTATCCGGGTGATCGGGGTCGAACCCGAGGCGGGCGACGACACGAAGCGCTCCCTCGCTGCGGGCCGTCGTGTCACGGTCCCGGTCCCCAGGACCATCGCGGACGGCCAGGCCGCCGAGACGCCCGGCGAGCTGACGTTCTCGATCAACGAGCGGCTGGTGGACGGCATCGTCCTCGTCTCCGACGACGAGATCCGCGACGCGATGCGGATGGCTTTCGAGCGGCTGAAGACCGTGATCGAACCGAGCGGAGCCACCGGCCTGGCCGCGCTCCTCACAGGCCGCGTGCGGAGCCCCGGACGCGTCGGCGTGATCATCTCCGGCGGCAACATCGACGCGCGCCGTTTCGCGGAGCTCTGCGGCGACTGAGATGCCCCCACGGGCGCGCGGCCTGCTGTCCCCGCGCGCCCCTCAGAGCGCGGTCCGCACCGGTGCCCGGGCTGCCAGCCGCCGGAGCGCCGCCTCCGAGGGTGAGCCCGGCTCCGCCGTGTGCATGCCCAGGATCTGGTCGGGGTCGGTGGTCGGGGTCAGCGACTCGTAGCCGAGGACCAGGTCGCCGACCACCGGGTGGTGATAGCGCTTCACGCCGTACCCACGCTCCGACACGTCGTGCCGGGCCCACCACCGCCGGAAATCGCCGTCCCGGTCGGACAACTCGGCGACCAGGCCCGCCAGCAGGGGATCGCCGGGATGCCGCCCCGCGTCGAGGCGCAGAGCGGCGACGGTGCTGCGCGCGGCGGCCGGCCAGTCCACGTACAGGCTCCGTGCCGTGGGGTCGAGGAAGAGATAACGCAGCATGTTGCGGTCCGGGGCGGGCATCGCGTCGAAATCGGTGTAGAAGGCGCGGGCGAGGGCGTTGCTCGCCAGGACGTCGTAGCGGCGGCCGAGCACGAGCGCCGGGGCGTCGTCGAGCCCGTCGAGGAGCCGTAGGAGTCCGGGCCGTACGCGCTGCACCGCGTCCACCGGCGCGCGGGCCGCACCGCGTCCGCGGCGGCGCCGGTGCGCGGGCCCCGCGAGGGTGAAGAGATGCGCGCGCTCCGTGTCGTCCAGCCGCAGCGCGCGGGCGAGTGAGGCCAGCACGGCGTCCGAGACGTTCGCGCCCCGCCCGCGTTCCAGACGCACGTAGTAGTCCACGCTCACCCCGGCCAAGCGGGCGACTTCCTCGCGGCGCAGTCCCGGCACCCGGCGCGGACCCTGCCCGGCGAGCGCGGACAGGCCCGCCTCGCCGGGCGAGATCCTGGCCCGCCGGCTGCGGAGGAACTCCCTGAGCTCCGTGTTCGCGTCATGGTCCGCCTCGTCCGCTTCGCGCATACCGCCAGGGTATTCCCGCCGCCCGCGGTGCCCGGGGGGTTCTCCTGGTACCTGGCTCGCGCGCTGCGACCGCCCTCCGCCGGTGTTTGGCTGGTACGTGAACAGACGAGAGCGGCGGGAGAGGGCAATGGAACGCAGAATCCTCGGCGGTACGGGCATGTCGGTCAGCGAGTTCGCGCTGGGCACGATGATGCTCGGGGAGATGGGCAACACCGACCACGACGAGTCGGTGCGCATCATCCACACGGCGATGGACGCCGGCATCAACTTCATCGACACGGCGGACGTCTACTCCGCCGGGGAGAGCGAGACCATCGTCGGCAAGGCGCTCAAGGGACGCCGCGACGAGGTCGTGCTCGCGACCAAGTTCGCGATGCCGATGGGCGCCGACGACAACCAGCGTGGCGGATCCCGTAAGTGGATCATGCGTGCGGTGGAGGGGAGCCTGAGCCGCCTGGGCACCGACCACATCGACCTGTACCAGATGCACCGCTGGGACCCGGTCACGGAACTGGACGAGACCCTTTCCGCGCTCTCGGACCTCGTCAGGGAGGGCAAGGTGCGGGCCTTCGGCTCGTCGATGTTCCACCCCGGGCAGACCGTCGAGGCCCAGTGGACCGCGGAGCGCCGGGGCCACCACCGCTTCCGGTCGGAACAGCCCCAGTACAACATGCTGTTGCGCGGCATCGAGGCCGATGTCCTGCCGACCGCGCAGCGTTACGGCATGGGCGTCCTGACGTTCGGACCGCTCGGCTCCGGCTGGCTCTCCGGCCGTGCCGATCCGACGGCCGGGCACCGCAACGCCGGCCCCGGTGCGCGGCTGTTCGACCAGTCGGACCCGGGCAACCGTGCCAAGGCCGAGGCCGTTCAGAAGCTGTCGAAGGTGGCGGACGAGGCGGGCCTGCCGATGCCGCACCTGGCCACGGCCTTCGTGCGGGCGCACCCGGCGGTCACGTCCGTCCTCATCGGGCCGCGCACGCCGGAGCATCTCGCGGGCCTGCTGTCGGGCGCGGACGTGGTGCTCGGTGACGACGTGCTCGACCGGATCGACGAGATCGTTCCGCCGGGCACCGACCTGAACCACAACGACCGGATGTTCGTGCCGTCCGCGCTGGACGACAAGCGGGCCCGGCGTATCGCCCGCTGACCGCCCGGGCGGTCGGACCCGCTTGACCGGCGGCCGTCCCCGCGCTCACCGCACGGGGACGGCCGCCGCCTCGCGCATCCGGGAGATGTTCCAGTCCAGGGCGGCCTTGAGGTGCTCCGACCGACCCGTCGCCAGCATGATCGCCACACCGCCCTGGACACCGGCGAGGAGGGCCGCCGCCGCGGCCTCGACGTCGTAGGACTCGGGCAGCAGGCCGCCGTCCCGCAGGGCCCTGATGCCGGTCGCGAGGTGCTCCTGCCAGGAGCTGAGGAGCCCCACGACGATGGCACGGGCGCCCGGCGTCGACCGCCCGACCTGCTGGAACAAGGAGCCGAGCGGGCAGGTGTCGCCCTGCGCCTCGTACCGCGCCACGACGGCGTCCCGCCAGCGGTACCAGGCATCCCAGGAGTCCAGGCAGCCCAGGTACGGCTGCTGGTCGTCGAGGACGCGGTCCGCCTCGTACTGTGCGACGGCCAGCAGGAGCTGGTCCTTTCCCTCGGGGAAGTAGTGGAACAACTGGCTCTTGCTGGTGCCGGACCGCTCCCTGATGTCGTCCAGGGTCGCGGTGACCCCCGCTTCGCGCAGGACGAGGGCCGCGGACTCCACGATCCGGGTGCGGGTGGCCCGGCCCTTCGCGGTCAGGGCGGCTGTCATCGGGTCCTCCCGGGATCTCGCGGTCGACTCACTGGACCAGATAGTCCAGATCCTGTCGACCAGATTACCGCGGGAGCCGAGCCGACCGGGTCCGGTGCCCCGACCGTGTCCAGGTCCTGCGGGAGGAGCGCTCGCCGGGCCCTGGCCCGGGGGGCGTCACGGCCTCACTTGGCGAGCGGCTGGTTGAAGCGCAACAGGTTGCCCGCGGGGTCGCGGAACGCACAGTCGCGGACGCCGTAGGGCTGGTCCATGGGCTCCTGCAGCACCTCGCCGCCCGCGGCGCTGATGCGCTCGAAAGTGGCGTCGCAGTCGTCCGTCACGAAGATGACTCCGCGCAACAGGCCCTTGGCCATCAGCTCCGCCATGGCCTGCTTGTCGGCCGACGAGGCGTTCGGGTCCGCGAGGGGCGGTTCCAGCACGATGTTCACGTCCGGCTGCGAGGGCGCCCCGACGGTCACCCAGCGCATGCCCTCGAACCCGACGTCGTTGCGTACCTCGAAGCCGAGCACGTCCCGGTAGAAGGCGAGCGCCCTGTCGTGGTCGTCCACGGCGATGAAGCATTGCGAAACCCTGATGTCCATGCCGCACACGCTACGGCCGGGGCGCGGGGCCCGCTTCTCTGTTCCTGACCGGTCGCGTGTGGATCTTCGCCATGCAGGCCGGGATGGCGGCGCTCGCGTCGTGGTTCCGGGCCCGGTAGACGCTCGGGCTCTCGCCGACCAGTTCGGTGAAGCGCGAACTGAACGAGCCCAGCGACGAACAGCCGACGGCGAAGCAGACCTCCGTCACACTCAGGTCGCCCCGGCGCAGCAGGGCCTTGGCCCGCTCGATGCGGCGGGTCATCAGGTAGCTGTACGGGGTCTCGCCGAAGGCGGCGCGAAAGCTGCGGGAGAAATGGCCCGCCGACATCAGGGCGTCACGCGCGAGCGCCGGCACGTCGAGCGGCTGCGCGTAGTCCCGGTCCATCCGGTCGCGGGTGCGCCGCAGCCGGACGAGGTCGTCGAGGTCCTGCTGTCTCATTTGATCAGTTTGTCATGGCGGCGGGAGTGTTGTCCGCCGTCCCGGACACTCGTCCTGGACTCCGCTGCCGGCCGGCCGGCCGGCCTGGATACATGCGCCGTGCGCCGTCTGCCGTCTGCCGTGATCCGTGCGCCGTG
The DNA here is from genome assembly GCF_036250695.1 of Streptomyces sp. NBC_01497. Lineage (NCBI taxonomy): Bacteria > Bacillati > Actinomycetota > Actinomycetes > Kitasatosporales > Streptomycetaceae > Streptomyces > Streptomyces sp. NBC_01497. The sequence goes on from NZ_CP109427.1 coordinate 7,293,331, forward strand.
GGCCGGACCCGGCCGTCGAGCCGGGGCCGCGTCCTCTCCGCGACAGGCGGACGCCGTCGCGCCCGGAGAGTGACGGGCGGACCGATCAGGATTCGAGAAGCGCGTCTGGGGGCGCCGCGGCTAGCGTGAGCGTCGTTGACACACCGACACCGTTCGCCGGACCTTCCGTCCGCACACCGACCGGGACGTCTCCTGGACGTCGCGGTCGCGAAACCGGCCCTCGGTTCCGCGCCGCGCCGCCCGTCCCGCACGACCGTGCGACACCGGGCCGACGCGGCCCACGACTTCAGGAGTGACCATGACCGGCTCTGCCACCCAGGGGATCAAGACCGTGCTGCATCCCGTGTCCGACCTGGCGAAAGCCACAGCGGTGTACGCCGCGCTGCTCGGCGTGGAGCCGACGACGAACGAGTCCTACTACGTGGGCTTCGAGGCCGCGGGCCAGAACATCGGTCTGGTGCCGGGCGGCGGCTCCCGGGCCATGACCTCCCCGGTGACCTACTGGCACGTGCCGGACATCGAGGCGAAGCTGGCCGAGGTGACCGCCGCCGGTGCCACCGTGCGGGAGGCGGCGCACGACGTCGGCGGCGGCCGTCTGGTGGCCACCTTCACCGACCCTGACGGCAATGTCCTCGGGGTCCTTCAGGACCACTGAGCGCGGGCGCCTGCTCCGGGGCTGCCGTCGCCGGCCCCGGCCGGACCCGCCGGGCCGGCGGCCGACGGCACCGCGACCGTGCGGCCGGCCGAGGTCGCGACGTACTGTTCGAAGCTGCTCGAAGACGGTCGGAGCGGGCCGGGCGATGCCGGCGGGCACCGCCGAACGCGGTCCCGGCCCCGAAACGATGGAGAGACGATGACCAGGGCCACGAGGACGGCCACGCCGTCGCCCGAGCCGCGCGACGCCGGCCACCATGACCTGATCCGTGTGCACGGCGCGCGCGAGAACAACCTCAAGGACGTCAGCGTCGAGATCCCCAAGCGGCGGCTGACGGTGTTCACCGGCGTCTCGGGCTCCGGCAAGAGCTCCCTGGTGTTCGGCACCATCGCCGCCGAGTCGCAGCGGCTGATCAACGAGACCCACAGCGCCTTCGTGCAGGGCTTCATGCCGACGACGGCGCGACCCGAGGTCGACGTACTCGAAGGGCTGACGACCGCGATCGTCGTCGACCAGCAGCGGATGGGCGGCGACGCGCGCTCCACGGTCGGCACCGCGACCGACGCCCACGCGATGCTGCGCGTCCTGTTCAGCCGGCTCGGGCAGCCGCACGTCGGCTCGCCCGGTGCGTTCTCCTTCAATGTCGCCTCGGTCCGGGCGAGCGGCGCGATCACGGTCGAACGCGGTGCGGGCAGGACCGTGAAGCAGTCCTTCACCCGCACCGGCGGCATGTGTCCGCACTGCGAGGGCCTCGGCAGGGTCTCCGACATCGACCTCGCGCAGCTCTTCGACGACTCCAAGTCGCTCGCGGAGGGCGCGATCACCGTTCCCGGCTACACCGTGGACGGCCACTGGACGGTGCGGCCCTTCATCGTCTCCGGCTTCCTCGACCCGGACAAGCCGATCCGCGACTACACCGCGGGGGAGCTGCGTGACTTCCTCCACCACGAGCCGGCCAAGGTGAAGGTCGACGGCGTGAACGTCGCCTACGAAGGGCTGATCCCCAAGGTCCAGAAGGCGTTCCTGTCCAAGGACCGGCAGTCGATGCAGCCGGCCGTCCGGGCCTTCGTGGACCGGGCGGTCACCTTCACCGCCTGCCCCGAGTGCGGCGGCACCCGCCTCAGCGAGGCCGCCCGCTCGTCGCGTATCGCGGGGATCAATATCGCCGACGTGTGCGCGATGCAGGTGAGCGATCTGGCCGACTGGGTCCGCGCTCTCGCCGAGCCCTCGGTGGAGCCGCTGCTCGACGCTCTGCGGCGCACGCTCGACTCGATCGTGGAGATCGGGCTCGGCTACCTCTCGCTCGACAGATCGTCCGGCACGCTGTCCGGGGGCGAGTCGCAGCGGGTGAAGATGATCCGCCACCTCGGCTCGTCGCTCACCGACGTCACCTACGTCTTCGACGAGCCCACCACGGGGCTGCACCCGCACGACATCCAGCGGATGAACGACCTGCTGCTGCGGCTGCGGGACAAGGGCAACACCGTGCTCGTCGTGGAGCACAAACCGGAGACGATCGCGATCGCCGACCACGTCGTCGACCTCGGCCCCGGGGCCGGTTCCGGCGGCGGCAGCGTCTGCTTCGAGGGCACGGTCGAGGGGCTGCGGGCCAGTGGGACCCTCACCGGCCGCCACCTCGACGACAGGGCCGTCCTCAAGGAGAAGGTGCGGACACCCACGGGGGCGCTGGAGATCCGCGACGCCACCACGCACAACCTGCGCGGCGTCGACGTCGACATCCCGCTCGGCGTTCTCGTCGTCGTCACCGGGGTCGCCGGGTCCGGCAAGAGCTCGCTCGTCCAGGGGTCGCTGGTGGGCGGGCCCGCGGCCGCCGGGGTGGGGGTGGTGTCGGTCGACCAGGCCGCGATCCGGGGCTCGCGGCGGAGCAACCCGGCGACGTACACCGCACTGCTCGACCCGATCCGCAAGGCCTTCGCGAAGGCCAACGGCGTGAAGCCGGCGCTTTTCAGCGCGAATTCCGCGGGTGCCTGCCCCAACTGCGGCGGTGCCGGCGTCATCTACACCGACCTGGCGATGATGGCCGGTGTCGCCACCACCTGCGAGGAGTGCGGGGGGAAGCGGTTCGAGGCCTCGGTGCTCGACCACCGGCTCGGCGGCCGGGACATCAGCGAGGTGCTGGCGATGTCGGTGGCCGAGGCCGAGGAGTTCTTCGGTACGGGCGAGGCACGCACGCCGGCCGCGCACAGCATCCTGGGCCGGCTCACCGACGTCGGGCTCGGCTACCTGACTCTGGGCCAGCCGCTCACCACCCTGTCCGGCGGCGAGCGGCAGCGGCTCAAGCTCGCCACCCACCTCGTGAAGAAGGGCGGCGACGAGCTCGTCTACGTCCTCGACGAGCCGACGACCGGCCTGCACCTCGCCGACGTCGAGCAACTGCTCGGCCTGCTCGACCGGCTCGTCGACTCCGGTAAGTCGGTCGTCGTCATCGCCCACCACCAGGCGGTCATGGCGCACGCCGACTGGATCGTCGACCTCGGCCCCGGCGCGGGGCACGACGGTGGCCGGGTCGTCTTCGAGGGAACCCCCGCCGATCTGGTCGCGGCCCGCTCGACCCGCACCGGCGAGCACCTCGCGACCTACCTCGGCGACTGACCGCGATACGCCCGAGAGCCCGGGGCGAGTCCGCCCCTCGGCGCGACCCGTCGCGCGCGGCGCGTCGGGTGGGACCCTCCGGGGCGGGCGGCCGGTGGCGGACCGGATCGCGCGGCCGTCAGCCGGGGGCCCCCGCGCGGGCGGCGGGTGGCGGATCCGTCCGGCTCGGCTCATCCCCAGCGGGAGGCGCCGGCGCCTCCCGGTGACGCCGACCGCGCCCGCGGGCGGAGGTCAGCCGCGTGACGTCTCCGCCCAGATCGTCTTGCCGTGCGGTGTGTGCCGGGTTCCCCAGCGGTCGGTGAGCTGCGCGACGATGAGCAGGCCGCGTCCGCTCTCATCGAGCGTGCGCGCATGGCGCAGGTGGGGGCTCGTCGGTGAGGAGTCCTTGACCTCCACCGTCAGGACCCGGCCGAGGATCAGGGCCAGGCTCACCGGTGGCGTGCCGTACCGCACCGCGTTCGTCACCAGTTCGCTGACGACCAGTTCCGCCTTGAACACGCTCTCGGACCCGACGCGGTCCGCGAGCCACGCGTCGGCCAGGCCGCGGGCCCGGGCCGGTGCCTGTTCGTCGAGGTCCAGGGGCCAGGAGGCCGAGGTGTCCCGCGGCAGCGCCGTCGTCCTGGCGGCGAGGAAGACGGTGTCGCCCCCGGGCCGCCCGGTCTCCCCGGCGTGCGCCAGTACGTCGCACACCTCCTGTACGGAGCCGGGGGCGACGGTCTCCCGCAGCGCCCGGCCGACCCGGGCCTCGGCCGACGCCGGCATCACCAGGGTGCTCCGCTCGGACAGTTCGACGCTGAGGCAGGCGAACGGTGTCACGTCCGGGTCCCCGAGCACCGGCCCGTCCGGCGCCCCGAGCGGTGCGAACAGGCCGTCGGGACCGGCCAGCCACGGGTCCGCCCCGCCCGCGCGCGCGACGGTGCAGATCCCCTCGCCCGCGTCGTACACGGCGTACGCGCAGGCGACGGTCAGCGGCTGGTCCCGCAACGGATCGTGCGCGGGCAGCGCGCGCCGTTCGGAGGCGAGCTGCGACACCGTCTCGTCGAGCCGGGCGAGGAGTTCGTCCGGCTCGATACCGAGCGTCGAGAAGGCCCGTACCGCCGTCCTCACCTGGCCCATCGCCGTCGCCGCGTGGATACCGTCGCCCGCCACCTCGCCCACCACCAGGGCGCTGCACGCTCCGGAGAGCGGGATCACGTCGTACCAGGCACCGCCGCCCTCGGCGCCCGGCAGATAGGTGTGCGCCGTCCGCACGCCGAGCGGCGGTTCCGTCGCCCACTGCGGCAGGAGACGGCGCTGGACCGTCGCGGCGAGTGCCCTTTCGTGGGCGTAGCGGCGGGCGTTGTCGATGGCGAGCGTCGCGTGAGCGGCGATCTCGGTCGCCGTCGCGACCTCGTCCGTGAGGAACGGCTCCGACGTGCCCACGCGGTACAGCGTCAGCAGGCCGAGCGCGCCGCCCCGCAGGGACAGCGGGACCACGAGGAGGCTGTGCGCGCCGTGGGGGACGCCCTTGGCGTCGTCGGGTACGGGAGTGCCGGCCCGCAGGTCGAGGAGGCGCGGCTGCAAGTCGGCGAGTGCCAGGGTCTCCGGGCTCGGGCCGTGCAGCACGCGGGCCTCCCCGACCCGGTCGCCGTGTACGGCCCCACCGTCGTCCCGGCCCTCGGTCTCCGCGTCCCGGCCCTCGCCGACGAGTGGGGACACCACGTTCACGCCGCAACCGGCGTTCCGGCCGTCCGGACCGCCCCGGGTTCGCGGGGGCCGCTCGCCGCCGTCACTGCCGTGGCCGGATCCGGCTCCGGCGCGGTTCGCCGTGCCCTCGGCGTCGCCGGCCGCCGGGTGCTCGTCGCCGCCCCTCGCGGAGGTCCCGCGCCCCTCCCGTGCGCCGTCATCCAGGGGGGTCCCGCCGCTGTCGGCCGTCGGATCGTCACCGTCCTCGACCGGGGCGCCTGCCACCGCCGCGCACCGCAGCAGTGTGGCGGACGCGCTGTCCGGTACGGGTGGCTCGGCGCCCCGGATCACCGGGTCCGCGATCTCGACCTCCGCCCGGTCCGCGAACCCGGGGGTGAGGGTGTCCGCCAGGTCCTGGCAGGTCGCCACGACGTCCAGCGTCCTGCCGACGCGCTCGCGCTCCGCCGCGAGCAGGTCGGCCAGCACTTTCGCGCGCTCGTGCTCCGTGCGGTCCACCACGACGAGGGCCAGGCCGAGGACCCGCCCGTCCGTGGCGTGCAGCCGGAACCCCGACACCGAGTACAGCCGCTCCCGTGTCCGGTCCTCGTCCTCGAACCCCCGGACCGTTCGCTCGATCGTGGGCACGCCCGTGGCGAGGATCCGGCGCGCCACCGCCTCCTGCTCCGCCGGTTCCACCAGGCGGTACACCTCGTCGAAGCGCCGGCCGACGAACTCCTCCGCGTGCTCCTGGCGCCGGGTGCCCGCACCGGTGTTGACGCGTACGACGCACAGGTCCGGGTCGAGTACGTGCAGCCCCACGGGCGACTGGCCGAACAGCGCGTCCAGCACGGCCGCGTCCCAGACCACCGCACCCGGTTCCTCAGCGAGGTCCACCGCCCAGTGCAGCTCTCCTGCCGGATCAGCGCCCTTTCCGCCCTCCCCGCTCGGGGCGCCCGTGCCGGTCCGGTCCATACGAGGCCGTACGCGCAGCGCGAGGTCCCGCGACGAGGTCGCCCAGATCGCCGGCCGGCCCAGGGCCTGCGCGGCGGTGCGCCCGAAGACCCGCTCCGCCCGCGCGGTCCAGGACCGCACGGTGCCGGTGCCGTCCACGACGAGCAGCGGCCCGTCGTCGGCCGGTTCCGACAGCTCCTCCGTCACCTCGGGCTCCCTTCGTCCGGCGCTCACAGCGCCGCGTGGTTTTCGCCCGTACAGGCAACGGTGCCAACAGCCGGACCGAACGGCGACCCGAGACGGTACGAACCGTCCGGGCGCCCGGGGCGGCCCCGCCTCCTCGCCGCGCCCGGGGGCGGAAGCGGTGACGCTCCTGCGCGTGACGGCGGCGGCGGGGAGTGGCGGCGACAGCGGGAGCGGTCAGGACGGCGAACGGGCTTGCTGACTTGCCGGGCGGCTAGTAAGTTACTTGTCGACCGGTAAGTAAGCGGGTGCCCTCAGGCGCGCACCCCGCCGAGGGCAGAAACGGACGGACGGTTCCCGATGACCGCAGACGCAACGAGCGCCGCGCCCCCCGCGCGGCTCTCGCCACGGGAGATCATGGCCGCGATGGTCGCCCTGCTGATCGCCATGCTGCTGGCGATGCTCGACAACACGATCGTGGCGCCCGCACTGCCGACGATCGTCGGCGATCTCGGCGGGCTGGAACACCTGTCCTGGGTGACGACCGGGTACATCCTGGCCTCCACCGCCGCCACCCCGATCTGGGGCAAACTCGGCGACCTCTACGGCCGCCGCAGGACCTTCCTCGCGGCCATCGCCCTCTTCCTCGTCGGCTCCGCGCTCTGCGGAATGGCCCAGAACTTCGACGAGCTGGTCGGCTTCCGCGCGCTCCAGGGCCTCGGGGCCGGCGGACTGATGGTCGGCGTGCTGGCCGTCGTCGCCGACATCGTGCCGCCGCGCGAGCGCAGCAAGTACCAGGGCGTGATGATGGCCGCCATGCCGGTCGCCATGATCGGCGGCCCGCTGGTCGGCGGCTTCATCACCGACCACCTCACCTGGCGGTGGGCGTTCTACGTCAACCTGCCGCTCGGTGCGATCGCGCTGGTGGTCGCCTGGTTCACGCTGCGCACCCTGCCCAAGGGCACCAACGACGGCACCAAGCGGGTCGACTGGTCGGGTGCCGCGCTCCTGACCACCTGGATCACCGCACTCGTCCTGATGACCAGCTGGGGCGGCGGCCAGTACGCGTGGCTCTCCGCGCCCATCATCGGCCTGGCGGTGCTCACCGTCGCCGCGTTCGTCGCCTTCGTGTTCGTCGAGCGGCGCGTGGCCGACCCGATCATGCCGCTGAGCGTCTTTCGGAACCGCAACTTCTCGCTGGCCGGCACGCTCGCGTTCCTCTCCGGGTTCGCGATGTTCGGCGGCGTGACCTTCCTGCCCCAGTTCCAGCAGTTCGTCCAGGGCGCGTCGGCCACGAACAGCGGGCTGCTGCTGATGCCGATGATGATCGCGGCCATGGTGGTGTCCATCGCGAGCGGTACGGTCATCAGCCGCACCGGCCGCTACAAGATGTTCCTCGTCGCGGGAGCGGCCCTGATGGCGGCCGGCCTCGGCCTGTTCGGCAGCATGGACACCGCCACCTCGTCGCTGGTCACCGGGCTGTTCATGGTCCCGCTCGGCATCGGCCTCGGCGGTCTCATGCAGACCACCACGCTCCTCGCGCAGAGCAGCGCCCCGCTCAAGGACATCGGGGCGGCCACCGGCGCCTCGACCTTCCTGCGCAACATGGGCGGCTCGATCGGCGTCTCGGTGCTCGGCTCGATCTACGCGAGCGGGCTCAGCTCCCACCTCGGCGGCCTCGGCGGCGCGGCGGGCGCGGGCAACGCGGCACAGTCCATGACGCCCCAGGCGCTGCGCAAGCTGCCGGCCGCGGCCCAGCATGTCTTCGCCTCCGCGGTGACGCACGGCATCGTGGAGGTCTTCACGGTCGCCGCGATCGTCGCGGCCTGCGGTGTGATCGTCGCGCTGTTCATCAAGCAGGTGCCGCTGCGCGGCTTCGGCGGCGGTGCGAAGGACACGAAGGTGACCACATCGGGATCCGGGACGCCGGCCGAGGTGGAGATCACCGTCTGACCGGCCCGGCGGCGTGGCCCGGCTCCCGCCGTGCCACGCCGCCGCCACCGCTCACACCGCGCACGCGGTTCCGGCCACCGCCCCCGTACAGCGGGGGCGGTGGCGGTGGCGGTGGCGCGCCCGGTACCGGGGCCGGCGCGCCGGTACCGGGGGAGCCGGTACGGGGGGAGCCGGTACGGGGGAGAGGCCGCCGCGCCCGTACCGAGGAGCGGCGGTGCCCTCGTGGCCGGGAAGCCGGTGGCGCGCACGTCTCATCGTCAGGCCCGGGACCAGGACCCCAGGACCATCAGGGTCTTCGTGCCGGTGATCTGGCCGGAGCGGCGCAGACCGTCGATCACGTGCTGGAGGTGGTCGAGATCCCGCACCCGCACCTGTAGGAGCGCGTCGGGATCTCCCGCGATCGTGAAGACCGCCTGTACCTCGGGCACCGTGTGCGCGCTCCCCACGATCTCGCGTACGGGCGTCGTGCCCGCGTACCGCAACTCCACGAACGCCTCGATGCCCCACCCGAGTTTCGCGTGGTCGACCTGGACCGTGAAGCGGGTGATCACCCCCGAGTCGCGCAGCCGGTCCACCCTGCGCTTGACGGCGGCTACGGACAGGCCGACCTCGGCCGCCATCTCGGAGAAGGTCCTCCTGCCGTCCTCGCGCAGCATGCGAAGCAGCCGGTGGTCCGTGTCGTCCAACTCGGCCATGGGACACCCCTCCCTACGCACACATCTGGTCGTGGCAAGCAAACTATTACAGGCGTACCGGTCTCTGGCGGAAAAATTTTGCGACTTCCCGACCATTCCGCGCCAGATACTTGCCCGCACTCCGGTGCCGCGCTCTGATCAGCGAGTAGCGTGGCGAGGGTCCGACGTCAGGTCCGCAGTCGGGGCTCGCGCCACCCGCAGCCCGTCCGCCCGTACCGGTGCACCCCTACCGGTTCCGGTACTTGTCAGAAGGAAGCCGCCGTGCCCGTCGACCGCCTGCTGCCCAGTGAAGAGGCCCAGGACCTGATCGCGCTGACCCGCCGGATCGCCGACCGCGAGCTGGCCCCGCTCGTCGACCTGCACGAGCGCAAGGAGACGTACCCCGACGGGCTGTTCGCGATGCTCGGCGAGGCCGGGCTGCTCGGATTGCCGTACCCGGAGGAACTCGGCGGCGGGGGACAGCCCTACGAGGTCTACCTGCAGGTGCTTGAGGAACTGTCGGCGCGCTGGGCGGCGGTGGCGGTGGCGGCGAGCGTGCACACGCTGGCCGCCTTCCCGCTCGTGACCTTCGGTACCGACGCCCAGCGCGAGCGCTGGGCCGAGGACGTCCTGTCGGGCGCCCTGGTCGGCGGCTACAGCCTCTCCGAGCCGCAGGCCGGATCCGACGCGGCGGCCATCGTCTGCAAGGCCGTGCCGGAACCGGACGGTTACCGCATCACCGGGTCCAAGGCGTGGATCACGCATGGCGGGAAGGCCGGTTTCTACGCGCTGTTCGCCCGGACCGCGCCAGGCAGCCACGGTGTCTCCTGCTTCTTCGCTCCCGGCAGTGCCGAGGGACTCTCCTTCGGCGCCCCCGAGGACAAGATGGGGCTGCACGCCGTGCCCACGACCGCCGCCTACTGGGACGGCGCGCTGCTGTCCGGGGACCGGCTGATCGGCACGGAGGGCCAGGGCCTCGAAATCGCCTTCAGCGCCCTCGACTCGGGGCGTCTCGGCATCGCGGCCTGCGCCACCGGCCTCGCACAGGCGGCGCTGGACGCCGCCGTCACCTACGCCAACGAACGCACCACGTTCGGCCGCCGCATCATCGACCACCAGGGCCTCGGCTTCCTGCTCGCGGACATGGCCGCCGCCGTCGGTTCGGCCCGCGCCACCTACCTGGACGCGGCCCGCAGACGCGACGCGGGACGCGAGTACAGCAGGCATGCGAGCATCGCCAAGCTCACCGCCACCGACGCCGCGATGAAGGTCACCACGGACGCGGTCCAGGTCTTCGGCGGCTACGGCTACACGCGGGACTACCCGGTCGAGCGCTACATGCGCGAAGCGAAGATCATGCAGATCTTCGAAGGCACGAACCAGATCCAGCGCCTGGTCATCAGCCGCGGACTCGCGACCCACTCCGAGCGCGAGTAGACCTTCCGGCGGTCGCGCGGACCACTTCTCGGGGTGACCGTTTCGCGGTCCGTGGCGAGGGTCGGTCCGGTCGCGTGACGGCGGCCGGGCGGGCAGGCGGGAGATCTCCGGGAGGCCGTCGGCGCCCGAGGGCCGTGCCCCGGTGGGTGTACCGGGTCACCGGCCGCCCACCCGGCACCCGACACCCGACCCCGCCACTGGTCGGCCGTGCGCCGGGCGCATGTGGGGAGCGGAGCGCGCGTGCGGCCGTCCAGAATGGCCCCATGACTCTTCCCGTGCGATACGTGGAGGGCGACGCGACGGCGCCCGTGGCCTCCGGCCCCCGCATCATCGCCCACGTCTGCAACGACGTCGGCGGCTGGGGCGCCGGCTTCGTCGTGGCCCTGTCACGGCGTGGACCGGAGCCCGAGGCCGCCTACCGGACCTGGTACCGGGGCCGCGCCACCAACGACTTCCGCCTCGGAGCCGTCCAACTGGTTCCGGTCCAGGTGGACATGTGGGTCGCCAACATGATCGGGCAGCACGGACTCAGGCGTGCGGGCGGACGGCCCCCGGTGCGGTACGAGGCGATCGAGGAGGCGCTGGGCCGACTGGCGGAACACGCGCTGCGGCTCGGCGCCTCGGTGCACATGCCGCGGATCGGCTGCGGACTGGCCGGTGGTGAGTGGTCGCGCGTGGAGCCCCTGCTGAGGGCGGGTTTGGGGGAGCGGGGCGTCCCCGTCACGGTGTACGACCTGCCCGGCCGCTGACGTCGGGTCGTCGGCGGTCGGCCGTTGGCGGCCGACCGTTGGCGTCCGGTTGTTGACGGCCGGCTTCTGGTGTCCGGTTGCCGCGGTCCGGTGAACGGCGCCCGGTGCTGCCCGTCCGTCCCCTGCTGCCTCGCCCCCTGCCATCCGGCGTCTGATACCGGGCAGTTGGCGCTCCCGTTCGCCGGCAACCGGCGCCCGCCACCCACCGGCTGCCGTGCGGCGGCCGGCGCGTCGGCCGCCGGCGGCCCGCAACCGGCCCCCGACGCCCGGACGTCGACAGCCCGGACGTCGACAGCCCGGCCGTCCGCGGCCATGGCCGCTGCCCCGGGCAGGAGGCGCCTGCCTTCGTCAGTGGCGCAGTTGGTCGATCGCCGTGTGCAGGGCGGTACGCAGGCGACCCGTGTCGCCGGTCGCCTGGGACATCAGCACGGCGCCCTGAACGCACGCGAGCATGGTTGTGGCGGTGGCGAGCGCGTCCAGGTCCGCGCGTACCTTGCCCGCCGCCTGCAGGGCACGTACGCCCTGCGCGAGGCGCTCCTCCCAGCGGCTGTACGCGACCGCGAGGATCTCCCGCATCTCCGGGCTGTCCTGTTCGAGCAGGCGCGGTAGCGCGCTCAGATCGGTGCGCCCGCGCTGCGTGAAGCGCTCGAACACCGCGTCCGCCCATTCGTCCCAGGCCCGCCAGGTGGTCAGCCGGGAGAGGTACGGCTCCTGGTCGGCGATGACGGCGTCGGCCGCGTACCGCGCCACCGCGAGCATCAGGGCGCGCTTGCCCTCGGGGAAGTAGTGGAACAGCTGGCTGCTGCTGACGCCCGCGGCCTCCCGGATGCTCTCCAGGCTGGCGTTCGCGACGCCGCGCTCGCACACGACGACCGAGGCGCGCTCGACGATCCTGCTCCGGGTGGCGAGGCCCTTGGCAGTGAGTTCACGCGGCATGCGCTTACCGTAACAAGTCGATAATGGATTTTGCGATCCATTTCTCACTGCCCTACGTTATGGATTGTACGATCCATTTCGAGGAGGGACGCGTCATGGGCTCACGGCTGCGCGAAAAGACGGCACTGGTGACGGGCGGGACGGGGAGGATCGGCCGGGCGGTCGCCGCCGCACTGGCCGCGGAGGGCGCCAGGGTCGTCGTCTCCGGGCGGGACCGGGCACGCGGCGAGGCCGTGGCGGCGGCGATCAGAGACGCCGGCGGCAGCGCCGACTTCGTGGCCGCCGACCTCGACGGCCGGGCCGACGCGAGCCGCGCGCTGGCCCGCGAGGCCACCCGTGTCCTCGGCGGGCGCGTGGACATCCTGGTGAACAACGCGGGCGTCTTCCCGGGACCCTCCACGCCGGAGACGGACGAGGCGACCTTCGACGCGGTGTACGGGGTCAACGTGAAGGCGCCGTTCTTCCTGACGGCAGCGCTGGCGCCCGCGATGGCCGAGGCCGGGGGCGGCGCGATCGTCAACATCGGTTCGTGGGTCGTGCGCCTCGGGCTGCCCGCCGGTGTCGCCTACGCGGCGAGCAAGGGCGCGCTGGAGACGCTCACGCGCTCCTGGGCCGCCGAGTTCGGCCCGCGGGGCGTACGGGTGAACACGGTGTCCCCCGGAGTGATCCGCGAACAGGACGGCGCGGCGGACGGGTCAGGAGTGCTGATGAACGGCACCCCGGCGGGCCGTTCGGGCGCTCCGGACGCCATCGCGCACGCCGTGGTCTATCTCGCCTCCGAGGAGGCGGTGTTCGTGCACGGCGCGATCCTCGACGTCGACGGCGGCCGGGTCTCCGCGGCCGTGATCGCCGCGTAGCCGCCGCGCGGGCGGCCGGCCCGCCGGGCGCCGGGTGCGCGCGGAGCCGGTCGCCCGCGCCGGGAGCGGGAGGTGAGGGCGGGCGTCATCGGCGCCCTACCCACCGGTATGGTGAGGCGGCGGGCGAGCGCGGACGCCCGCCGCTCCGGTGTGTCCTGGCCACGCACCGCGTTCCCGATCAGGAACCAACTTTTTTCAACAGGTGTCCGGTATGCCTCGAACGGGCGTGATGGGGCGGTCAGTTGGCTTCCGTCCGGCGGAAAACGGGCACACTTCGATATCGCAATCGTCTGAAGTCTTGACACCGGACCGGTGTATTGGTGACATCTGTCGGGTCACGTTCGTTTGTGTTTTATTCGGAGCCCCGCGGGAGGGGTCATGAAGCTTTTCTCGACTGACGGTCGACGATCGGGACCCGGCATACCCATACCCGACATGCCGTCCATGTCCCGGCGGTCCGTGCTTCGTGGCGCCGCTCTGGGCGCCGGAGTGGTCGCCGCAGGACCGCTTCTCACCGCTTGCGGTGGCAGCAGCGGAAGTTCGGGCGGATCGGGTGGCAAGACGGTCACGTTCGGTTCCAACGCCGCGGTGCCGCAGCCGAAGGGGGCGTATGTCAACGTCTTCGCCGCCGCCAAGAAGGCCACCGGCCTGACGGTCAAGCCAAACTGGGTCGACCACAACACCTTCCAGCAGAACATCTCCAGCTATCTGCAGGGAAACCCGGACGATGTGTTCAACTGGTTCGCCGGTGAGCGCATGCAGTTCTTCGCGGGCCAGGGCCTCGCCAGCAACGTCGACGACGTCTGGAAGAACATCGGTGCCAACTACACCGACGCGATGAAGGCCCAGAGCAAGGCGCCGGACGGGCACTACTACCTCGTGCCCTTCGACTACTACCCGTGGGCCGTCTTCTACAGCAAGAGCCTGTTCAAGGCCAAGGGGTACACCGTCCCCACCACCTGGGACGAGTACATCGCGCTGGCGAAGAAGATGAAGGGCGACGGCATCACCCCCATCGCCTTCACCAACAAGGACGGCTGGCCGTCCATGGGTACGTTCGACTACCTGAACATGCGCATCAACGGGTTCGACTTCCACATCGACCTGATGCGCAAGGGCGACAAGTGGAACACCCCCCAGGTCAAGGCCACTTTCGACCACTGGAAGCAGCTGATCCCGTACTACTCCCCGGGGTTCGCCGGCCAGACCTGGCAGGAGGGCGCCCAGTCCCTCGTCAACCAGAAGGCCGGCATGATGGTGCTCGGCCTCGACCAGATCGGCACGATCTTCACCGGTGACAAGGCCGCGGACCTCGGTCTGTTCGCCTTCCCGGAGATCGACCCGCAGTACGGCCAGACCGCCGTCGAGGCGCCCATCGACGGCTTCATGGTGTCCAAGTCGCCCAAGAACAAGGACGGCGCGAGCAAGCTCCTGAGCTACCTCGGCACCGCCAAGGCGCAGCAGCTGTGGCTCGGCACCAACCCGGCGGACGTCGCGACCGCCAACGGAGTCGACACCTCGAAGTACACACAGCCGCAGAACGACGCGGTCAAGCTGATCACCGGGGCCAAGAGCCTGTCGCAGTTCATGGACCGCGACACGCGGCCCGACTTCGCGGACCCGGTCATGATCCCGGCGATCCAGAAGTTCCTGAACAGCCCGGGTGACATCGCCTCGATCCTGTCGAACGTGGACAAGCAGGCCAAGACCATCTGGGCGAGCGGCAACTGACCTGCCTGCTCACCCCTTTGGGCCGGATGCGGCGCTCACGAAACCGTGGGCGCCGCACCCGGCCCGTACGGCAGTGCCCGGTGTGAAAACGACGAGGAACACATGACTGTTGTGGACGGCGCGGCGGCGCCGCGGACCACGCCCCCCAAGACCAAGCGGCGCCATCTCAAACAGCTCACCGCGCGGGACCGGGTGAGCCTCAGCCTGATGGCCGGCATCCCGACCCTGCTCACCGTGGCGTTCGTGTGGGTGCCCGCCCTGGCATCGATCGTCCTGTCGTTCTCCAGCTGGACCGGGTTCGGCGACTTCTCCACGATCCAGTGGGTCGGCACCGAGAACTACAAGAACATCTTCACGATCTACCCGCCCTTCGACCCGGCCATCGAGCACAACCTCATCTGGCTCGCGGTCTTCTTCGTGCTGCCCGCGCCGTTCGGCCTCTTCCTCGCGGTCCAGCTGGACAAGCAGATCCGGTTCTCCCGGATCTACCAGTCCGTCCTGTTCCTGCCCGTGGTGCTGTCCCTCGCGCTGATCGGCTTCATGACCGAGCTGATCTTCTCGCCCACCCAGGGGCTGATCAACAACCTGACGGGGCACGCGGACCACCACGTCATCGACTGGATGGGCAATCCCCACCTGAACATCTGGGCCGTCATGATCATGGCCTGCTGGCGCCAGGCCGGCTATGTGATGGTGCTCTTCCTCGCGGGCCTCAAGAGCGTCGACCCCTCGCAGAAGGAAGCGGCGGCACTCGACGGCGCGAACGGCTCCCAGACCTTCCGGCACGTGGTCTGGCCGGCGCTGCGCCCCATCAATGTCGTGGTGCTGGTCATCACGGTCATCGAGTCGCTGCGCGCCTTCGACATCGTCTACGTCATCAACAAGGGCACGAACGGCCTTGAACTGCTGTCCGTGCTGGTGACCGACAACATCGTCGGAGAGGCCAGCCGTATCGGCTTCGGCTCGGCACTGGCGACGATCCTCCTGGTGATCTCGCTGGCCTTCATCGTGCCGTACCTGATCAGCATGTTCCGGAAGGACGAGCGAGAATGACGACGCTGACGACCGAGCGCACCGGGCCCCGCACCGCCGCGCCCGCCCCCCGGGGCGAGCGCCCCCCGCGAGCCGGCCGTGTCGCCCTGCACGTCTTCCTGATCGGCACGTGCGTCGTCTGGCTGCTGCCGCTGCTGTACGCCTTCTACACGGCGCTGCGGCCGTACGCCGACACCCAGCGCCTCGGATACGTGTCCGTCGGCGGCCACTACGGGTTCGGCAACTTCACCGCCGCCTGGGACCAGGCGCAGCTCCTGCACTACTTCTGGAACTCGGTCATCATCACGGTGCCCGCGCTGGTGATCACACTCTGGCTGTCGAGCATGGTCGCCTTCGTCGTGGCGCGGTTCAACTTCAAGGTGAACATCGCGCTGCTGATGCTGTTCACCGCCGGCAACCTGCTGCCGCAACAGGCTCTGATCACGCCGCTGTTCAAGATGTACCAGCTGATACCGCTGCCCGAGTGGCTGGCGGCGTCCGGCAAACTGGACGACTCCTTCCTCGGCCTCATCCTGATCCACGTCGCGTTCCAGACCGGTTTCTGCGCCTTCGTGCTCTCCAACTACATGCGCACGATCCCCAAGGAACTGGGCGAGGCCGCGCTCGTGGACGGTGCCTCCGCCTGGCGGCAGTACTGGCAGCTCGTCCTGCCGCTGTGCCGTCCGGTGCTCGCGGCGCTGGCGACGCTCGAATTCACCTGGATCTACAACGACTTCTTCTGGGCGACGGTACTGATGCAGACCGGCAGCAACCGGCCCATCACCGCGGCGCTGAACAACCTCCAGGGGCAGTTCTTCGTCAACAACAACCTCATCTCGGCGGCCGCCCTGATCGTGGCGGTCCCCACCCTCGTGGTGTTCTTCGCCCTGCAGAAGCAGTTCGTCTCCGGACTGACCCTCGGCGCGAACAAGGGCTAGCAGGTCACTGACTTGATCGATGCATCGGGAGTGCCGCGCGGTGTCGCGTGGCACTCCCGATGCGCGTAGCAGGGGCAGGACCCCGGCGGCCCCGGCGGAGCCGGGTGGGGAAAAGTGGGGAAACCGGTGCCGCGTCAGGCAGGCTTCGCCCCGTGGTCACGCCTCCTCCGGTCGCCGCGTGTACCGGTGCCGCGTGCCGAGGACGGGCGCCTGCGCGAAGTCGCCCACCGGGGGGACATCGGCTGACGCGGCAGAGGCCGTATCCCGGCGGAACAGCGCGGTCCACAGGAACGGCACACCGAAGAGCGCCGACTCGGGCGGCTCCGCGCGCATGCGGCGCAGCTGGACCTGCGCCAGGTCGGAGAAGATCCAGCGCAGTGACGCGGGCGTGTAGGCGAGACCGCCGCCCAACGTGCGTTCGCGGTAGAGCTCCGCATCGGAGAGCTCGGAGCCCATCCCCCTCTCGCCTGCGGCGAAGCAGGTGAGGGCGAGATGGCCGCCGGGGGCCAGGACGCGGTCGAGGAGAGCGAGGTAACCGGCGCGGCGGTGCGGCGGCAGGTGGTGGAAACAGCCTGAGTCGACGACCAGGTCGTAGGGGCCGCTCAACTCGTCCGCGGGGAGGGCGAAAGCGTCACCGCACAGGAAGCGGACCTCGACGCCGGCCGCGCGAGCCCGTTCCCCGGCCCAGGCGACGGCCACCGGGGAGAGGTCGACGGCGTCGACGTCAAAACCGTTCGCGGCGAGGTACAGGGCATTGCGGCCCGCCCCGCATCCCAGGTCCAGGGCCGTGCCGGTGGCGACCAGACCCTGGTCGAGACAGGCAGCCAGGTTCTCGTCGGGCTTCTCCACGAAGAACGGGACCGGCTGTGACCGGTCCGCGTAGAAGCGGTCCCAGAAACCCTCCCGGTCGCCGGTCGTCGAGCGGCCGGTCGCCGCATCAGATGTGAACAGCCCGTCCAGGAGCGCGAGAACATCCTCGACAGTGCGTACGTTCCGGTCCATACGGCCCCCCTCTCGACCGGGATCGAGCATACGAGCGAGGCGGGTGAAGGGCCAGGTCGGACAGTGTTTCGAGACGTCGGGAGCGGGCTGCCGCGGGCCCAGGACGAGAACAGTGGGCAACCCCGCCCCGGACCCTGCGCCGGCGTCCGGTCAAGCACCCCTCCAGGGCCCGGACGGGGCCGTCCTCAGCCCCGCGCGGCAGACGATCTCAGGCAATCTCCCACGGCGCTACGGGTCGAACGTCGTCCGACGCGTCAGCAGGTCACGCGCCCGCCGGTCAAGCTCGTGGGGATCGACCGCCCGCGGGTGCCCACGAAGCGGGCCCGGCCCCCGTCCGAGCCGGCGCGTCCCGGGTCCCCCGCGAACGGTCCTCCAGGGCGTGCCGGTGGTTCAGGAGTTCCGCCGCGCACTCCTCGGCGCGATGGTCCTCGCCGCACTCGCGTGCCTGCGCGCACTGGCGTACCAGGGCGGCACACACGGCACAGCCCTTCCCCGCCTCCCCGGCCCCCTCGGCCGCGCCGTCGGGCGCGTCGGGCCCTTCGGCGCCAGGCGGCTTCGACCGGGTTCTCACGCGCTCAGCACCCCCGTACCGAGCAGTCCGAGCAGCAGCACTCCCACGACGATCCGGTAGATCACGAAGGCGTTGAACGAGTGGCGGGCGACGAACCGCAGGAGCCAGGCGATGGACCCGTACGCCACGACGAACGAGACCGCGGTGCCGACGGCCAGCGGGGCCGCGCCCACCCCCGTGCCGAGCGCGTCCTTGAGCTCGTAGATCCCGGCGCCGGTCAGGGCCGGGATGCCGAGGAAGAACGAGAGCCGGGTGGCCGCCATCCGGTCGAGGTCGAGGACGAGGGCGGTGGACATGGTGGCGCCGGAGCGGGAGAAGCCTGGGAAGAGGAGCGCCAGGATCTGTGAACAGCCCACCAGCATCGCGTCCTTGAAGGACGTGTCGTCCTCGCCGCGCTTGTGGCGGCCCATCTGGTCGGCCGCCCACATCACGCCGCTGCCGGCGATGAGGGAGCCCGCGACCACCCACAGGGAGGCGAGCGGCCCGTCGATCAGGGGTTTGGCCGCCAGGCCCACGACCACGATCGGGACCGTCGCCGCGATCACCCACCACGCGAACTTGTAGTCGTGGTGGTAGCGCTCCTCCTTGTGCAGCAGGCCCCGGCCCCAGGCGCCGATGATGCGCACGAGGTCCTTGAAGAAGTACACGATGCAGGCGGCGATCGCGCCGACCTGGATGACCGCGGAGAAGCCCACCACCGAAGCGTTCTCGACGGGGATGTTCATCAGGCCCTCGGTGATCTTCAGGTGTCCGGTGGAGGAGACCGGGAGGAACTCGGTCACCCCTTCCACGACACCGAGCACGGCGGCCTGGCCAACGCTGATAGCACTCACGGAGCTGTCCTGGTGGAGAGGGGGACGGAGGTGGGAGGGGCGTGTGACAGACTCGGAAAACACGGCAGCTTCTACACCGCCGTAGAAGTTCTACACGACTGTAGAAGACAGGCGAGGAAACGACAAACCGATGGATGCGGGCGTACACGGACGGGGCCGGAAGCGGGCCAACGGCGAGCGGGAAGCCGAAGTTCTCGGCCTCCTCCTGCGCGCGGGGGAGGCGCTGACGGCGGGCGACGTCGCGGAGCGCCTCGGCGGTGCCCTCGCGTACAGCACGGTGGTGACCATCCTCACCCGGCTGTACGCCAAACAGCTGCTGACGAGGATGCCGCGCGGACGCGCCTACGCGTACGCCCCGGTCACCGACGACCCCGGGTTCGCGGCCCGCAGGATGAGCACCGTCCTCGACGGACGCCCTGACCGGGCGGCCGTGCTGGCCCGTTTCGCCGACGGCCTCACCACCGACGACGCGGAGCTGCTCCGCCACCTCCTCGACCAGGACACCGGCCGCTGACCGGGGGCCCACATCACGCACAGCTCCTACGCCACGCACAGCTCCCACGCCACGCACAACCCCCACGTCACGCACAGCCCCACACCACCGCCTTCAGGCCGGTGCCGTCCTCGTGCGTGCGGCGCGGGTCCGTGCCCTCCGCGCCCATGGCTCCCGCGTCCGCACCCGCGAACGGCCGCCCGCCCCTCCGATGGATGCCGTCGAACCCGATGAAGGCGGCGCCCACGGTTCCTGATCGGACATCAGTTCTTGGCCAGACATCAGATCACTGCCGGGGTCGACGAGTTCAAGGGTGTGTCCCTGCGGCGCCCGTCCGTCAGGACGCTCTTCACCACCGATGTGACGCAACTCGGCGACTCCGCGCCCGGTCCTCGAAGACCCGGGCGCCGCCGTTGTCCGGGACCGCCTTGGCGTCCAGCTTCCGACGGGGCGCGATGCCGCGGCCACGGGACCCGGTCACCGGCGACACCACTGACGTCACCACGTCCCACCCCGCCTCCGCGCGCGCCGGGCCAGGGCGCCGTCAGGTACGGGACGCACCCCGCCGGGCCCCGCGACGTCCCGCGGGCGGCAGCACCGGCGGTGGCCCCGACCCGTCGCGCTACGCCCGCTGGGTGCCTGTACCCAGCAGCCAGTCGTACGCGGCCTCGGCCGTGAACTCGCCGTGCCCGCCCGGGAACAGCAGCTCCGCGGTGGCGAACGCCCCCTCCGGCTCCGCGCCCGGCGCGAGCGGCACGGACGGCACCGCCAGGCAGCGCATGCCCGCCGCGTGCGCCGCCGCGACCCCGGGCGCCGAGTCCTCGATCACGGCGCACGCGCCGGGCGGCACGCCGAGGCGCCGTGCCGCCTCCAGGAAGACGTCGGGTTCCGGCTTGCCCGCCGCGACCTCCTCCGCCGACGCGGTCACCGTGAAGAAGCCCTCAAGGCCGCCGTGCGCGAGGGCCGCGTCGATGGCCTCACCCGAGGAACCCGACGCCACGGCCATCGGGACACCCGCTGTGTGCAGCCTCTCGACGAACTTCCGCATCTGCGGGAACACCTCGGCCGACGAGCGCAGTAGCTCCAGATACCGCGTGTTCTCCTCGGCCAGCAGCGCGTCCACCGGGGCGGCGAGAGCGAACCGGGCCGCCAGCACCTCCAGCGTCTCGCGGGTCCCGACACCGATGAAGCCCGCGTGCTGCTCCCAGGTGAAGTCCGCCACGCCGTGGTGCGCGAGCAGCCGACGGGTCGCCTCGTAGTACAGGGGCTCGGTGTCGACCAGGGTGCCGTCGAGGTCGAAGAGGACGGCCGTGGTCCGCGAAGTGCTCATGCCCCCAGCATGCCAAGGACCGTTCCGGCGGTGCGGGCCGGGCCGCACCCGACCTGCCGGTCGCGGCGGCTCGGCACGCGGCTGCCGCGTCGGGCCCGCCCTGCACGGCGACAGCCCGGCACCACGGTGTACCAGCGCAAACGTCCCTGCTACCGTCGCCGGGACCGCGCCGCCCGGCGCCACGCGCGCACGGTGGCCCGGCGGCAGCCGTCACAGCGGGCAGGGGCGGCCGGGCACGGCCGGCAGCAACGAGGAACAAGGGGAGTTGAGCGTGAGCGAGCACCACGGCGGACGCGCCTTCATCGGGTCGTACACGGGAGCGGGGGGCCGCGGCATCGTCGTCGCGGACGTGGCGGCGGACACCGGGGCGCTGACCGAGCGCTCGGTGCAGGACGCCCTGCCCGAGCCGTCGTACCTGAAGCTTTCCGATGACGCGGCAGTCCTCTACGCGGTCTCCGAGACGGACCACGGACTCGCCGCCGCCTTCCGGGTCGGCGCGGACGCGACGCTGGCGCCGCTCGGGGAGTTCCGCGAGCTCGGAGCCGCCGCCCCGGCGCACCTGACGCTCGCCGAGGGCCACCTGCTCGTCGCCAACTACGTCTCCGGCAGCGTCACCGTGCTCCCGGTGGGCGAGGACGGGGCCCTGGGCGCCGCGAGCAGCGTCCACGCGCACGAGGGCAGCGGCCCGAACGCCGAGCGGCAGGAAGGCCCGCACGCCCACCAGGTGCTGCCCGACCCGAGCGGCCGGTGGATCGTCGGCGTCGACCTGGGCACCGACTCGGTGCGCGTGTACCGGCTCGACGCGGCGGCCGGCACGCTCGCCGCGCACTCCGAGACGGTGCTGACCCGGGGCCGGGGCCCCCGGCACCTCGTGTTCCACCCGGACGGCCGGCACGCGTACGTCCTGCATGAACTGCACCCGTCACTGACGGTGTGCCGCTGGGACGCGGAGGCCGGGACGCTGGAAGCGCTGGGGGAGGCGCCGCTGCTGCCGGAGTCGGCCCCGGGGCGCGAGGAGAGCAACGCGTCCGCGATCGTGATGGACCACGGGGGACGCTTCGTGTGGGCCGCGAACCGCGGCCCCGACTCGATCTCCGTGCTGGCGCTCGACGACTCGGGCGAGAAGGCGGAACTCGTCACCACCGTGCCGTGCGGCGGCCGGTGGCCGCGCGACCTCGCACTGGACCCGGCGGGCCGCCGCCTGTACGCCGCCAACGAGCACTCCGGCGACGTGACCTGGTTCGATATCGACCCGGCTACGGGAGTCCCGGTGAAGGCGGGCGCGCTGGAACTGCCCGCGCCGGCCTGCGTGGTCTTCGACTGACCGTGGTGTTGACGCGGGATCGCCGCTCGTAGCGGCCGGTCCCCGCGCCTACGGCGGGACCCGTGCCGGAACCATCGGTTCCGGCACGGGTCCCGCACGGACGGCCACGGTCCGCGTACGCCGCCCGTCCGAGCACGTACGCCCCACTGGGAGGTGCGTACGACCCGGGAGCCGGCCTGCGCACCGGCTTCCCGCCACCCGCCCGCCCGTGCACCGCACCGGTGGACCGGCGGTTCACGGTGCGGGTGACTCCTGCGTCTGCGGGACGACACCCGTCGCCGCCACGTACCGCGCGAGTACCAGCTTGCCGATCGCCGGGTAGGCGCCCAGCGGCTCGGCCGACGCGCAGTCCGCCTCCTTCACCGCAGCGTCGAGCAGCCCCTCGGGCAGCTCGGGGCCCACGGCGTAGGGGGCGAGCGAGAGCTGGGCGGAGCCCGCGTCCCGCAGCTGCTGGGCGACGGCGGCCACCGCGCCCTCCTCGTCCAGCGCGGCCGCCATCACCGGCACCGCGAGGCGCGCGGCGAGCAGCATGCCCGTGATTCCGGCCGTCTGCACGGCCTCCTTGCCGCCCACGGAGGCGAGGATGATGCCGTCCGCCGCCGTGGCGACGGTGAACAGCCGGGCGCGGTCCGCGCGGGCGAGCCCCGCCTCCGACAGACGCACGTGCAGCGCCTCCGCGAGCAGGGGGTGCGGGCCGAGCACGTCGGTGACCTCGGCCTGGGCGCCGCTTCCCGCGACGGCCTCGCGTATCCGCGTGATCAGTGCGGCGTCGGCTGCCGCGAGGAGCGGTACCACCACGGCGGCGGGGCCCTCGGGCTCCGCGACCTCCCGCCCGGCGGCCTTGGCCAGCTCATGGCGCTCGTCGCGCAGTGCGGCCGCCCGTGCCACCGCACCGCCGACCGTCGGGTACTCCTGGTCGTCGCCGTCCAGGTAGGCGGCCGCGGCCTCCAGTCCCGGCAGTTCGGACCGGGTGATGCTCGCGAGTTCGTCGGCCAGCGCGCGGACCGCGGGGCCGGGCGTGCCGGGCACGGCCAGGACCAGCGTGGGCGCGCCCTGGGGAGCGGCCACGGTGTCCGGGCGTCGGTGGCGCCCCGACTGACGGGGGCGCGGCATTCGTACGGGCAGGCCGGGTGCGGGCCCAGTGGGGGTGCTCATGGCGCCGAATGCTACTGGTTTTGCCGGTGCGACTGTTCGGGGAGGGGCGGTATCCGAGCGAGCCGTCCGTATTTGTCGTTTAGGTGGCTTTCCGGTTATGCGCCCGGCGGTATCCCCGCACGCGGGGGGCGCCGTGCACGCCCCCGGTGGCGCGCCGCGGCGTACGCCGCAGCCCGGGCGTCAGGGGTGCGTTACGGACAACAGGCGCGGATCGAGCGGCAGAAGCGGCGCCCCGGCGGCCAGCGCGGCGGCCAGAGTCAGAGCCCCCGCGAGCGGGTCGCCCGCCGCGTCCGCGAGCGAAGCGTGCGGCAGGCGTGCCGCCAACCGGGCCCGTACGGGGGCCAGGAGCGGTGCGCCGATGCCGAACAGGCCACCGGTGAGCGCGACACGGCAGGCGCCGGAGGCCGGGCAGACCGCCGCGGCACAGTCCACGATGTGCCCGGCCGCCTCAGCGAGGATGCCGTCAGCCACCGGGTCGTCCCCGGCGCAGGCCGCCACCTCGGGAGCGAACGAGGCCAGCACGGCCGCCCGGTCCGTGCGCGGGTAGAGCAGCCCCGGCAGTTCGGGCGCGGGTCCAAGGACCGCCTCGGCGCGGGCCAGCAGCGCGGGGGAGCCGCCGCGCCTGCCGTCGTACGCGCGCATCGCCGCGTCCAGGCCGGCGCGGCCGATCCAGGCGCCGCCCCCGCTGTCGCCGAGGAGATGGCCCCAGCCGTCGGCCCTGCGCCACCGCACCAGGTCCGTGCCGAGGGCGATCATGCCGGTGCCGGCCGCGACGACGGCACCGGGACGCCGGCCGAGCGCACCCGCGTACGCGGTGACCGCGTCGGCAGCCAGAACGAGCCGGGGGACCCCCAGGGCGTCGAGGAGCGCACCGGGCAGCCGGGCCCGCAGGTCGTCGCCGAGCGTCGCCATCCCGGCCGCGCCGACGGCCACAGCCGCGAGCCGCCCGACCCGCTGCCCGCCGGCCGCCGAGGAGGGGGACGCCGCGTCCGCGTCCGCCAGCAGCTTCCGCGCGGCCGGGACCACCTGTTCGAGCAGGTGCTCCGCGTCGATGCCGCCGGCCCCCGTACGCACCGGCTCGGCCGTGGTGACGACGCCGGCCGTCCGTACGGCCGTCTCACCCGGCCCGCCCCGCGCGAGACCCAGCGCGATCCTGAGCCCCGATCCGCCGGAGTCGACGCCCAGCACGCGGTTCACGGCCGCCGCCGGTCCACGGGCTGCGCGCCCTGGAGGAGATCGTTGGCGCGGATGAACGGCCGTGAGCCGAGGAAGCCGCCGTCGGCCGACATCGGGGACGGGTGAAGCGACTCGATCGCCGGGCGGTCGCCGAGCGGTGGACGCGAACTGCGGGCGTCGCGGCCCCCGAGGATCGACACCCATGGCTTCCCGCACACGGCCGGCTTCCCGCGCGCAGCGAGGGCGCGGACGGCCTGCCCGGTGACCTCCTGCCGGCCCCTGCCCCGGTGCGCGGCGGTCCTGCGCGGCGCGGTCGTCAACGCCTTGTTGAGGAGCAGGACGCCGTGCCGGGTCCAGGGCGTGAGGTCACCGGTGGACGGCCTCGGCAGAACCAGATCGCTGCCCGGCTCCCCGTGGATGCTCTCCGGGCGGCCGGGCAGCGGGCGCACGTCGGGCGCGACGGAGAAACCGACCCCCACGGCGTGTGCGGGAGTTCCGGGACGCAGGTATGCGGGGCGAGAGGATGTCCTGGCGTGACGACGGCGAGTGAACGGACTGATCACTGGACGCACCGGACTCCTCCCGTCCCTCCTGAGCCGCCGCGCGCTCTGCTCGCGGCTTGATGATCTCGACGACGACGAAGGGTAGCGCCTTCGAGGTCGCCCCGTCCGGGAGGGCAACTGCTCCACCCGGCCCGACTGCTCCACCCGGCCCAGTAGAGTGATCGGCCGTGGCACCACGACCTTTGCACGAGCTTGTTGAACCCGGGTGGGCGAAGGCCCTCGAACCTGTCGCCGAACGGGTCGGCGCCATGGGGGACTTCCTCCGGGCCGAGATCGCGGCCGGCCGGACGTACCTTCCGGCCGGGCCGAACGTCCTGCGCGCGTTCCAGCAGCCCTTCGAGGATGTCCGGGTCCTGATCGTCGGACAGGACCCGTATCCCACCCCGGGGATGCCCATCGGACTCAGCTTCGCCGTGGCTCCCGACGTACGCAACGTCCCTGGCAGCCTGGAGAACATCTTCCTGGAGATGCATCACGACGTCGGTACGCCACGACCCTCCAACGGTGATCTGACGCCCTGGACACAACAAGGCGTTCTCCTTTTGAACAGGGTCCTGACGACGGCGCCCCGCCAACCGGGATCACACCGCGGCAAGGGATGGGAAACGGTGACGGAGCAGGCGATCCGCGCCCTCGTGGCCCGGGAGAAGCCACTCGTGTCGATCCTCTGGGGAAACGACGCCCGCAGCCTGCGACCGCACCTCGGCCGCTGCCCGGTCATCGAGTCCGCCCACCCGTCGCCCCGGTCGGCGGACCGCGGGTTCTTCGGCTCACGGCCCTTCAGCAGGGCCAACGACCTGCTCACACAGCAAGGGGCCCAGCCGGTCGACTGGCAACTCCCGTAACAGACACGCATTCTGCCCGCCCGGACGCGCCCGTGGGGGCGGAGGCCTCGACGTCGGCTCCGGCCTCTTCAACCTGTTCTCGATGACCCACCATGTCGAGTGCGTCGCGATCCTTGAACCTGTCGCAAAGGGCCGCTGACCTGCGGCTTTGATGGGTGTGCGTGATGTGCGCTATGTGCGTTACAGGCGATATCTTGAGCTGAAATGACGCTCTCGGAGGTATCTTGACGCTCGTCCGGATGGGCCGTCAGGGGCATTGCAGTGCTGGTCGGCACCTGTGGAACGAGAGCGCGGCGGCCGAACTCTTCGGAGAGTTCCAGGACGTCTGGGGGAAGAAGTACCCGGCGATCATCCGGCTCTGGGAGAGCGCCTGGGCCGAGTCCCTTACCTTCCTCTCCTTCGACGTTGAGATCCGCACGGCCGTCAGCTCGACGAACGCCATCGAGTCCGTCCACGCCCGGATACGCAAGGCGGTCCGGGCCCGCGGGCACTTCCCCACTGAGGCCGCCGCACTGAAGTGCGTCTACCTTGCACTGATGAGCCTCGCCCCGACCGGCAAGGGCCGCAAACGCTGGACGATTCGCTGGAAGGCGCCACTTAGACCGTGTCCTAGGTGGTGAGGCGGGCGAGTCGCTTGTAGCAGCAGAGGGCGGCGGCGAGTCCGAGGAAGGCCAGGTAGTTGCGGGGGTGGCGTTCGTATCGGTGGTTGAGGCGGCGGTAGCCGGTCAGCCGTGACATCGTCCGCTCGATGACCCAACGTCGACGCCCTAACCGTTCGCTGGACTCGACTCCCTTGCGGGCGATGCGTACGCCGATGTGCTTGCCCCATAGCCATTTCCGCAGGTGAGGGACGTCACATGCGCTGTCTGCATGCAGGCGTTGGGCTTGAAGTAGCGGCCGCGGTGAGGGTCGTGTCTCGTTTGGCGACTCTGAACCATGGGCTTCAGCGCGAGGCTGTCGTGGGTGTTCGCTGCGGAGACGCCGACAAGGAGGGGCAGCCCGTTCGCGTCCGACAAGACGTGCATCTTGGAACCCGACTTGCCCCGGTCCACGGGGTTCGGACCTGTGAGTTCGCCCCTTTATTAGCCCTCACGTGCGCGGAGTCGAGCACCGCCCGGGACAGGTCGAGCAGGCCGGCGTTGTCCAGGCGGTGCAGGATCTCCTCGTGGAGCCGGCCCCAGACACCGGCCCTCGACCAGATCAAGAACCTGCGGTGGGCCGTCGACTTCGATATCCCGAAGCATGGCGGCAAGGCCCGCCAGGCACAGCCGCTGACCAGGACGTAGATGTTCGCCGCGAACAGCGTCTCATCAGGCGTGTCCTGCGTCCCGCCGCCCTGCGGCCGCACCTTCGACGGCGGGATCAACGGCTCCGCGATCTCCCACAGACCGTCCGGAACAATCCAACTCCACGTACCTCGCCCCATGTTCAGCTCAACGAGACGCTTCCACATAGGACACGGTCTTGGCAGTCCCAGACGACGGCGTCGTCACCTTCCTCGACGAATGGGCTGACGAATGGGCCTACGCCTCCTACCGCCCTGGGACCGAACGACGCCAAACCCTCCCCCGGCCGGCTGCACACCTACGATAAACAGCTCGGACACACCGCGCTGGAGGGCCGACCACCGCCAGCCGCGTCCCCAACGTCCCGTGGGTTCGGCAGCTGTCTTGAACATCTCGCCGGGGCGGGGCCACAGTGCCGATCGGCCTGATCGAGCAGGTGGTCACCGCAGCTCTGATCGTCGTGCTGTTCGACAGTGGGCTGGGCACGGGGTGGCGTCGTTTCCACGAGGCAGCCGTACCTTTCGTCGCTCTCAGTGGGATGATCGCGACTACCGGTGCGGTGATGCTCATGGCTCACTATGACTGTGGCCTGTCGTGGCGCACCCCGCTGCCGTTGGATCGATCCTGACCCGGCTCCAGGTTCCAGACGGGGATGCGCATGGCCACGGAACCGGGTAGGCACACGCCCGGGCTCCGCGGCCGTGGCGCTCGGACTCGGACCAGCAGGCGGCGGTCGCATGCGCGGGAGGCGGGACAGTGGAACGCCTCTGGACGGGACTACTTGTCCGTGGCGGTGTCCTTCTCGGCCTGGGCGGCCGCGGACTCCGCCGCGTCCAGCTTCTTCTCCATCTCGGCCGCGCTACCACTGCCGGCAGACGACGAAGCGGTCGGTGACGCCTTGGTCCCACTCGTGGATTCGTGTCCTGAGCAGCCTGCGGTCAGCCCTGCGAGCAGGGCGAGTGCCGGTACGGCCGAGAACAGGGCGAGGCGCCGTCGGCGCGGGCCGCCGGGCAGCATCAGCTGCTCGTGTCGCTGCTGCCGGACGGGCTGGGACTCCCGTCCTTGGTGTTCTTCTTGCCGTTGTCGTGGGCCCCGCACCACGTCTTGACGTCCTTCAGGTCGTCCTGGCGCTGCTTGACGGTGGCGAGGAGGGATGTGCGGGTCGTGAGCCGGTGGCCGAGGTAAGTCGCGATCGCGGTGTCGCCCTGAGACTTCGCGTTGTCCACCCGCTTGTCCAGGCGCTGCACCGATCCGGCGACCTCGGGGCCCCCGTCCAGGCGCTTGAGCGCACGGTCCAGCCGCTTGTCGACCTTCGGCAGGCGCTTGCAGATCTGCCGATCCCCATCGCTCTTGGGAGCGTGTCCTGACGCAGGGGCAGCCGCGAGAGCGGTGGTGGTTGAGCCGGCCAGCAGGGCGGCCGCTGCCAGGCCGACGATGGCAGCCCGCTTGCGGTGTGCGGTGATGGGGAGCATGGATGCCTCCGGGCGCAGGGTGCGGCCTCCGCAGGCGCGGTGACCGATCAGGAGGCTAGAGGCGCTTCTTGGGAAAATCCTGTGACGGTGAGGACGGCGGTTTCGCACGCGGGCCACGAGGCGGCACGGACGGCCGTTCCGGGTCGGCTCTCAACCAGTTGAACCGCGCCGGGGCCGAGGAGATGCCCTGGCTCGTCGGAAGGCGGACGGTGACGCGGCAGCCATGCCCGCCGGGCCGTTCACCGGCCTCCGCCGTTCCGCGATGCAGTGCCGCCTGCTGGGCCACGAGCGTCAGCCCGAGGCCACTGCCCGAACTGCCGGGGCCCCGCCTGAATCGAGCGAACATCTCCTCGCGTACCCCGCTGGGTATTCCCGGACCGCGGTCGTCCACGGTAAGGATCAGCTCGTCGGTGTTCCGTTCGAGGACGACGTCCACCTCGACGGCGCCCGCGGGATCGCAGCCGTGGATCAATGCGTTGGCCAACAGGTTGTCCAGCATGAGCCGCAGGCCCGGCTCCCAGGCGTTCATGACGGTATCCGTGCCGGTCCGTAGACGCACGACGGCCTCGGGGGCTCGCCTGCGGGCCTCGGCGACGGCAGACTCGGCGATCTCCGCAACGTCTGTGTCATGGAAGGCGTTCGACTCCACCAGATCGGCGCGGCCCAGTGCCCGCAACTCGTCCAACAGGTTCCGCAACCGAGCATGTTCGGCGCGTAGCTCTCCGACGATCTCCGCGCGGTCCTGCGCGGGCAGGTCGGAATGGGCTTCGATGATGTCGAGATTGGTTCCCATCGACATCAGCGGTGTCCGCATCTCGTGGGACGCGGCGGAGGAGAACGAGCGGGCCGTGTCCAGGGCCTGGGCGATGCGCGCGGCCTGCTCGTCATAACGGTCCAGCACTGTAGCCATGGTGTCCGCCAGGTCGTCCACCTCACTGGTACCGGTCGGACGATGCTGGAACCGCACCGAGCTCGTCCGCGGATCGAGCCCGTTGGTGGCCTGTTGGAGTCTTCGCAGGGGGCGCGTCGCGCCGGTGGCGATCCCCCAGCCGACAGCACCGCCAAGAGGCGCGGCCACAAGTGCCGCCATGGCTACGCGCCGACGTACGAGACCCAGTTGAGTGCGAGCCGCGGTGTCGGGGGAGAACACCCACAGCGTGCCGGTGACCGAGGCTCTGCCCATGGTGAGGGACCGGGAGAGTACTCGCCACTGCCGCCCCCGGTCGCGGACGGTGACAGGCTGCCGGGCCTTCGCGGGCAGCCGCACGTCAGGGCCCGGCTGGGGGCCACCCGCGAACGTACCGTCCGGTCCGGTGACCCTGACCCCCACATCGAGCGCGTCAGCGTACAGCCGACGAGCCCGCGCCTGCTCGACAGTGTCGGGACGGTCGGCCGCGGCGGCCTTCAGTACGGTACTGGCCTCGGGGACCACGGCAGCGACTCGGTCCCGCAGGTGCTGGTCCTGTTCCCGGGACAGGTCTCGCGACACGAACTGCAGCACCAGCCAACCTGAAGCGAGGACGAGCAAGGGCAGTGTGAGGCCGACCGCGAGACCCAGACGGGTGGACAGCCTCACGACACACCGCCGTCCTGCTCCCGCAGGACGAATCCGACCCCACGCACAGTGTGCAGCAGTCTGGGACGGCCTTCCGACTCCAGCTTGCGCCGCAGATAACTGACGAACGTGTCGACAGCGTCGCTGCGCACTTCGGCGTCGTATCCCCAGACGCGTTCCAGCAACTGGCCGCGAGTGAGGACCAGACCAGCGTTGCGCGCAAGGCACACAAGCAGTTCGAACTCGCGCCGGGTCAGGTCGAGGGTGTGGCCATCGCGCCGCACGGTGTGCGCCGCCGGGTCGAGCACGAGATCCGCGACCCGTACGATCTCCTGGTCCGAGGGCGGTCTGCGGCGCAGCAGGGCGCGAAGTCGCAGTACCAGTTCCTGCAGGGCGAACGGCTTCACCAGGTAGTCGTCCCCGCCGGCCTGAAGACCGGCGATCCGGTCGGCCGCCTCGTCCAGCGCCGAGAGCATCAGAACCGGCAGTTCGACCCCGTCTGCCCGGAGCACGGCACACACCTCGATGCCGGAGAGACCGGGCATGGAGACGTCCAGCACGAGGACGTCTGGCGGTGCGGCCCTGATCACGGCGAGGGCGGCTTCGCCGTCGGGTGCGGTCCGCGTGCGGAAACCGTTGAGTCGCAGCCCGCGCTCCAGGGACCTGCGAGTCGCCGGGTCGTCGTCGACCACCAATACACCGCCGGAGGCCCCTTGGCGATCCATCCGTTCTCTCCGATCTGGCGGCCGTCCAGCGGCAGCCGACTTCGGACCGTATACCTCGTCCATGTGAGACCAGGCTTCGCCGATCACCGCCCCGACACCGCCGAGTATCTGCCCCCACCATGTCGAAGGCTCGCCGCAGTCACGGCAGTCTCCGGGCCGATGCACGGGATGCCCGACGTCGTCGGCCTTCACGAGACACCCGCACCTCCTGGACAGGCCACGGCCACGGTGGGCACACTCGTGGACGGTGGGGGCCATCGGCTACGTCGCAATTCCGGCATCATCAGTGACGGTCAGCCCGGCTGGTGGGCGTCTCGCCTGCCGTCGCCCGCCTTCCGCACGCGTTCTCGGTATCCGACAGTCCATTACCACCACGACTACAGGCCATCGCGAGGTTTCCACCAGGCCTTCGTGCCACGCCCGGATTCTTCGGAGTCTGCCTCTGCGGGCGTCCAGGCAACCCCGACCACGACGAGTTCGCATGGATCCTTGCCGGAAGATTCGGCCCGCCGATGTCACGTGCCTCCCGCCGCACCGCAGAGCCTCGACTGAAAGCCATCCACCGGACGCGGTCTTGTCCATAGACCACGGAGCACTGGACAGCTACCTGCGGTTTCCACACCAGGCGTGGGCCTCAGGCGGTGGCGAGGCAGCGGACCCGTTCGATCATGGCGTTCAGCACGGTTTCAAGCGAAACTTTGTCACGGCGGGCCTGATCCATGATCAAACCACCTTGCACGGCCGTGAGTAGGGCGAGGGCAAAGTATGCGGGGTCGGCGTCCGCCGTCAATTCACCCCGGTCCTGCATGACCTGCAGCCCTACGTGCAGGCCGTCCTCCCACGCGCCGTAAGCTGCGGCGAGTCGGGCGTGGGCCTGCAGGTCGCGATCGGACAGCTCTGCGGACAACGCCCCGATCGGACAGCCGCCCTGGCACCCGACGGCCCGCTGGGCAGCGATGATGGCATCGCGCCAGGCTTCGAGTGCCCGCAGGGCGCGGTATTGGGAGAGAGGTCGCGATCGCGCTCGCGGACGGGGGCGTGACGTCGGCCCTTGTAGCGAGGTCCGAACACGAACTGTCCGAGACCGCCCGCCTGGTGGAAGGCCGCGGTGGCAAAACCCTGGCTCTGGTCGCGGACCTCGCCGATTCCGCGGCGCTCGCCACGACCGTGGACCGCGCGGTCTCCGCGCTCGGCCCGATCGGCATGCTCGTCAACAACGCCGCGACCGTCGAGCCGCTCGGCCGCAGCGCCGGAATGGATCCCGCCACATGGGCCCCCTCGCTCGGCATCAACGTGATCGCACCGGCATCCCCGCCTTCGCCGTCCTCCCCGCCATGATCGAGGCCGGGTGGGGAAGGATCGTCAACGTATCCAGCATCGTGGTGGCCCACCCCGCAGCGATGATCGGCGGCAACGCGTACGCCACAACGAAGGCAGCCCTCGAGGCGCACACCACCAACCTGGCGGCCGAACTGGCCGGCACCGGAGTCACGGCCAACATCTACCGCCCCGGATCCGTGGACACCGCCATGCAGGAACTCGTCCGCACCAAGGGCTCGGGACGGGTGAGTGAGGAGACCCACGCCCGCTTTCTTCGAAACCACGAGCAGAGAATGCTGATCACACCTCAGACTTCAGCTGTCCCCTGGTCGCACGGCTCACCTCGGACGCCTCCGGCCAGATCTGGGACGCCTCGGATCCGCTCTGAGCCACTTCCACAGGGGTTCGTCAGCAACGACACACCCGCTGACCTCTCCTGCGGCCACAGGACGCGGGGGGCCGGCCGGCTCCCGGGCGGGACGCAGCCTGCCGGAGCTGCCTCGCGCAAGTCGGTCTGCGAAGCGCGAGCGACGCTCTGCAGGGGCAGGGAGAGTGCCGTGGAGCTGTCCCACGCCGATGTTCGGCCCGGGGGTACGGCACGGCGCCGCAAGTGATTGCCCGCAGTTCGCTGTCCCGCACGACCACTTTGGCAGCCGGGGCGAGAAACGAGGGGAACTGGGTCGGTCGGCACTGCGGCGATTCGGCTCGTTCGGCTGCCCGTCCAGCATGCCCTCGACGGTGGAGCGTTTGATCATTCGGAGCGCCGTGGGCGCAATGACATCGAGGTGTGTCCCGGCTGCGCCGATGGCGGCGGACTTGCACGTGGCCCTTTTCCCCTCCTCCGGAGGCGGGCCAGAGCCGCCCGGTGGCTGGGAAAGCCCTTCGACGGCCTAGCATCGATCACTCCAACCCGCCGATGTCGCCTGCGCAGCAGGAGAAGCAACTGAACGCCCTCCTGACGGACATGGGCTGACGGACCTCGCTAGTACTCCAGCAGCGGATTGTGTCCTGAGCTGCGTCTTTTGTAGTGGCAGTGGCGAGCGACAGCTTGTCGGTGCCGTCTCCAGGTCGACCAGTTCAGTGTGTGGGTGACCTGTCGAGGTCGGCTCGCGGGTGGGGCAGGAAAGCGTCCAGGAGTCTGCGGATCTCTGCCAGGGTGAGTGGGGCGAGGGGTGATTCGTTTCTGCACCCCCCTTTTCGGTCTGGCCTGCCTGCGCCGCCAGTGCGGCCAGGACGGCGTGGGCGAGCACGGCGAGGGTGATGTGCCGATACCAGCCGACGTAGCGGCGGACCTCGTATTCGTCCATGCCGCACTCGTTCTTCGCCGACTGGAAGCATTCCTCGATCGCCCAGCGCGCACCGGCCACCCGCGCAAGGTCGGCGACCGTGCAACTGGTGGGTGCGTAGGCGAAGTAGTAGCCGATCTCCTCAGGCCGAGCCAGACTGCGCCAGGCCAGGACCCAACGGTGATGGGTCGGCTGGTCGCCGTCGAAGATGCTGATCGACGGCACCCTCGCCCTCGCCCAGTCGTAGATCCGCGGGCCCTTCGCGCCGTCTGGGCACGAGAGCCGCTGCCAGGCATCTTCCGGCGCCTGGGCAATGAGCTCGTCGATCCGCCAGAACCCGGCCAGACTTTTGACCTGCTGCGACTTCGGGACAGCGACGACATAGCCGACGCCGAGCTCCTCCAGCAGGCGACGAAACTTCCACTCCTGCCCATATGCCTCGTCCGCCGTCACCCACTGCGCGGGCAGACCCGCAGCAAGACAGCGGGTGACCATGGCTTTCGCCATCTCGCCTTTGGTCGCGAACTCCCGCTCCTCAGGGATCTTCGCCGCCCGGCAACGCTCCCGGTCACCCATCCACGCCTTCGGGAGACACAACTCCCGGTCCACCAGGGCACGTCCACGAGGTGTGGCGTAGGCGGCGAACACTCCGATCTGACAGTTGTCGATCTTGCCGGATGCCCCGGGTGTACTGCCGGCCCACCCCTGCCGACGAAGCCCCCTTCTTGATGAAGCCGGTGTCATCAATGATCAACACGCCACCCTGACCGAGCGTGTCGGCCACGTGCTCCCGCACTCCCGCACGTCGTCCCGAAGGGCATCCGCATCCCAGACGCTTGAGTGCAACAGCCTCTGGAAGCCGTCAGGAGTACGGTGACCTGCCCACTCCGCGAGCTGCCAGCCATTCTTGCGCGCCGCACGTCCCAGCAGGCCACGGACGTAATCCCGCATCCGCCACCGCAGATCCGCCCGAGCGAACCGACCCGCGACCCGAGCGAGCACCAACTCCAACTCCGCTGACCAGGCAGCGACGTTACTCATGCCCTCCATACCAGAATAACGACAACAACCAGCTCAGGACACGATCCGCTGCTGGTGGAGTACCAGGGCCTGACCTGTCGGGGATCTTGGTTTCCGGGGTTTTCGATCATGATGAAGATGCCGGGCGAGCGATCCGTTTCCACTGCTCAGAGGCTCAGCGAGTAGGCCGTCAGCTCGATGGAGAACGGGGTGGCGACCTGGTGACCGTTGGGCGAACGCATCGTTCGTGCTCTCTCGTGTTGGAGTTGCTGTCGTGACGGGTGTGTCGATGGCGTTCACTCGTTCGTGGTAGCCGCTCCAGGAACCATGGCCCCCGTGATCCGGGCTAGTGGGACGGTTGGCGCCCACGATTTCGGAGGTTCGAGATGTGTGTCCGCAAGCAACCGCCTGTGGAGCGATGAGGACTTCGAGGAGGGGTTCCCGCGGGACGGCAAGCCGGGCCTGTCACCTGCCCAGTTGGCGACCGTGTCGGTCCTGCAGTTCCTGCTGGAGCTGTCCGACCGGCAGGCCGCCGAGTCCGTGCGCAATCGCATCGACTTCAAGTGCGCCCTGGCCATGGATCTGGAGGACCCCGGCTTCCACCACAGCGTGCTGGCCGACTTCCGCGAGCGTCTGGCCGTGGAGGGCCGGGTAGACAAGCTGCGCGACCTGGCGCTGGAGAAGATCAGGCTGTCGGCCTGGTGCGGCAGCGCGGCCGGCAGCGCGCCGACTCCACCCACGTCCCGGCGAGCGGTCCGCGATCTGACCCGCCTGGAGCTGGTCACCGAGGCCATGCGCGCCGCCCTGGAAGAGCTCGCCCGGCGGGCGCCACACGAACTGGTCGGCCTGGTGACCGAGGACTGGGGCAAGCGCTACGGCCGTGCGGCCCGGCTCGGTAAGAAACCCCTCCAAGCCCAAGACCCGGATCAAGGACACCGGCGAGGACGCCCGCCTGCTCCTGCGCTACGTCCACCGCTACCTGCCCGCCCTGCGCGACGGCGAGCAGGTTCAGGCCCTACGTCAGATCTTCGTGCAGAACTACATCCTCGCAGGACCGGCCGAAGTGGCGCGAGCCCGAGGAGGCCGGCCCTCGCCCTCAGCTCTCGCCATCGTCTCGCCCTACGACGTGAGCGCCCGCTACGCACGCCGCGGTGAGACCAGCTGGAAAGGCATCCTCGCGCACGTCACCGAGACCAGCGACCCCGACACCCCCAGCGTGATCACCGACGTGACCACCACCAAGGCCCCCGTCCACGACACCAAGGCCCTGCCCGGCATCCTGGCCAACCTCGATGATCGGAACCTGCTGTCGAAGGAGCACTTCGTCGACGGCGGCTACCTCTCCGTCGCGCTCAAACAGCAGGTCGCCCGCGAGCACGGCCTCGGCCTGGTCGGAGCCATCCGAGCCAGAAGCGCCCGCCATTCCCGCAAGGGCACCGTCTTCCACCGCGAAGCATTCACCATCGACTGGGACGCCCAGCAGGTCACCTGCCCGCAGGGCAAGGTCAGCCGCCGGTGGTCAACACCGCCCTCCCTCGCGCCCTACGTCAACGCCGAGTTCGCCTCCAGCGACTGCCGGCAGTGCCCGGTGGGGCCGCCTGCACCGACGCCCGCAAGGTCTCCTTCCTGGACTTTTCAAGATCCTCGACAGCGTCAGGCACTCACCGCGGCGGTCCTCGGCGTGCAGGGGCTTCCTTGCGGATTCACTCGTCGATCGGAGCAAGTTCCTGGGATGTGTACTTCGGCGCTCCGTGAACACGAGCGCGGTGCCCAGAAGGACAGCAAGCACGAGCAACACCAGGGGGACAACTGCAGTGAAGCCCTGCTGCTGTCCTTGGCTCAGTTCGTATGCCAAAGCGGTCAGCATCGGCGGCGCGAGCAGCGCCCCGCTGCCGCGGCCTGTTCTGTCGCGACTGCCTGGTGTGGCTTGTCAGTGGCAGGGAATCTGCCGGGCGGTGAAGATCTGGGCCGTGCCGTTGCGGGTGTCCGTCCATACCGGATGGAAGGACTGATCCGGCCCGGTGGTGAGCCCTTGGTAGTTACCGAGCCAGGGACTGTCGCCGGTATCCACCGCTTGAAGGGGGTCGAACGGGGTTGAGGTGAGCCCGACTGGAGGTCGAAACCGAAGGTCGAAAGTGGCGGCTCGTGGTGCCGGAGCCTGAAAAAGCAGGACGTCCATGAGACGTGTGCTCAGGCTCAGCGCGTAGACGGTGATGGCGATGTGTTCGTTGTTGCTGGCGATCTGGGGTTGCAGGTAGATCGTGTCCGAGCTGGTGGCAACATCTACTGCCGTCTCCTGTGACCTGTTGTTCAGGCCGCGGAAGGGGATGGCCATCAGGCGAGAGACGCCCGTCGCTTCATCGAACGCGGTCGTCACCGCACAAAACGCCCCACGCTCGTCCAGTGCGGCAAGCGCGGGCACGCTGCGTGCCGACAGCGGGCTGAGGTTGGGCACGGTCTCCTGGATCTCCACCAGCGTCTGCGCTGGCTGGAAAGTCGCACCGCGATCATGGGAGGTGGTCGCGCACACTGCCAGCGCACCAGTGGGGGAGGGGGTGGTGTAAAGCACGCACAAGGTCCCGGACTCGCCCACGGCCAATACGGGGGCGGATGCGGCGGGCCCGGTGAAAGGCAACGTGTGCGTCTCCTGGAACGTCTGTCCGCCGTCGTCGGATCGGGTGATGACCAGTCCGTCGGCGGCGGTGCCGAACAGTCGTGCTACGACATGGAGCGTGGCCGGGGCGCCAGGTTGACGGCCTGCGACGACCATCGAGGGGTGGTCTGCGAGCCCATCACCGCCGCTCACCGCTGTGACGGGCTGGGCAAATCGGTTCCGCGCGGAGTCAAATCGCCAGACCAGTGCATCGCCCTGCCGGGACGCCGCGGTGGCCTGCACTGCGCAAACATATCCACGACCCTCCTGGTCGAAGCCGACCGTGGGGTTCCCGCAGGCATCCGGCACCAGATTGGGCAACAGGCCCAGAGCCTGCCAGCGGAGGCCACCGTCATCCGAGTGGTAAGTAGCCACGCCGATCCGTGAGCCGATGAACACCCTGCAGGCCGCGAGCAAATGACGCGGATCAATCGGGTCCACGGCAACCACAGGTTCGACATGAGCGGTGAACTCATCGGATGTCACCCTTCTGGAAGCAGGCGACCCGGCGGAAGCCGGCGCAGCCGAGGCCAGGTTCGCCAACGCCACACCGGCGAAGCCGACTACCGTGCGTCGTGCCACATCGCCTCCCTGACCAGAAGCCATCGCGTCCTCCCGTGCGCTCCTACCAGGACACCCACCCCATCGGTGCGGAGACAGGTCCCGGTTGTGGGGAATCCTCGTCGGCGCCCTCACTTCTGTCATCCGCATGGAGTCGGAGCAACCCTCCTCTTCGAGGTGCACAGTCTCGAAGGATGTCCCCTACACCCGTGGAAGCGTTGAGCGCCGGCGGCCCAGGGCAGATGATCTC